>NZ_JAHBDQ010000012.1 GCF_019956555.1 Pseudomonas sp. A-RE-19
GCAGAATCACCAGGCCCATGCTGCGCCAGTAACCGAGGCCCATCGCCGCTGCCGCTTCGTACTGACCTTTAGGGATCGCTTGCAGACCGCCACGTACCACTTCGGCCACATAGGCCGACTGGAACAGGATCACGCCGATCAGCGCCCGCAACAGTTTGTCGAAGTTCATGCCTTCAGGCAGGAACAACGGCAACATCACCGAAGACATGAACAGCACCGTAATCAACGGCACGCCGCGCCAGAACTCGATGAAGGTCACGCAGACCACGCGAATCGCCGGCATGTTCGACCGCCGGCCCAGGGCCAGAACGATACCCAGCGGCAATGCGCCGGCGATACCCACGGTGGCGATCACCAGGGTCAGCATCAAGCCGCCCCACTGGCTGGTCGCCACGGTGGTCAGGCCGAAGAGGCCGCCATGCAGCAGGAAGTAGGCAATGATCGGGTACAGCACCAGAAAGCTCAGCCCGTACACCGCTTTACGCGGGAAGCGCGAGATGAACAACGGCGCAACACCGATAACCGCCAGCCACACGGTCAGGTCCACGCGCCAGCGCAGTTCTGTCGGGTAGTAGCCATACATGAACTGGCCGAAACGCTGCTCGATGAACACCCAGCAGGCACCCGCCTTGGTGCAGTCGGCGCGTGTGGTACCGACCCAATTGGCATCGAGAATCGCCCAGCTCACGAGAGGCGGAACTATCAGGTAAATCAGATAGAACGCGAACAGCGTCAGCAGGGTATTGATCCAGCTGGAGAACATGTGCGCCCGCATCCATGCCACGACACCGATGCTGCTGCTCGGTGGTGGCATGTCGGGTTTGAAAGTATGAGTCGTCATGCGCTCTTCCTTACCGCTCGATCAGCGCAATGCGCTTGTTGTACCAGTTCATCAGCAGGGAAATGCTGATACTGATCGCCAGGTACACGCTCATGGTGATGGCAATGACTTCGATCGCCTGCCCGGTCTGGTTCAACACCGTACCGGCAAACAACGAGACCATTTCCGGATAACCGATACCGGCCGCCAGCGAGGAGTTTTTCGCCAGGTTCAGGTATTGGCTGGTCAGCGGCGGAATGATCACGCGCAGGGCTTGCGGGATGATCACCTTGCGCAGGGTCGGACCGTTACGCAATCCCAACGAGCGGGCCGCTTCGGTCTGGCCGTGGCTGACCGACTTGATGCCCGAACGCACGATCTCGGCGATGAACGCCGCGGTGTACACCGTCAGGGCCAGGGTCAGCGCCAGCAGTTCCGGGATCAGTACCCAGCCACCCACGAAGTTGAAGCCTTGCAGCTTTGGCAATTCCCAGTGCAGCGGTGCGCCGAAGAGCAATGCACACAGTGCCGGGATCACCAGGAACAGCGCCAGGCCGGTCCAGAACTTGTGGAACGGCACGCCGGTCGCTTCGAAGCGCTTGTTGGCCCAGCGGCACATCAGCACGATGGCGACGATGGCCACGACAATGCTGATCATAAACGGCCAGAAACCGTCCGCCATCAACGCTGCCGGCATATTCAGGCCGCGGCTGCTGACAAAGAAGGTGTCGCCGAAGTTATGGCTGGCGCGCGGCCCTGGCATGGTCAGGAAGACCGCGAAGTACCAGAACAGGATTTGCAACAGCGGTGGAATGTTACGAAAGACCTCGACGTAGACGGTCGCCAGCTTGCTGATAATCCAGTTTTGCGACAGCCGTGACACACCGACGATGAAACCGAGGATCGTCGCCAGGATCACGCCGATGAAGGTCACCAGCAGGGTATTGAGCAGGCCGATGACAAACACCCGGGCATAACTGTCCGATTCGGTGTAGTCGATGAGGTGTTGCGCGATGCCGAAACCGGCACTGCGCTCCAGAAAACTGAAACCGGAGGTAATGCCCCGGTGTTGCAGGTTGGTTTGAGTGTTGTTGAACAGGTACCAACCCATTGCAACGACTGCGATAACCGTGATGATCTGAAACAGCCACGCACGCACTCGCGGATCGCTGAGGCTAAGCCTCTGCTTTGGTGCGCCGATTGAATTTTGCATGAAGTGCCCCGCAAATAATGGAACAGAACATCACCCGGTGGTTGGCCCACCGGGTGATAGAACCATCAGCGCACTGGTGGTGCGTATTGAATGCCGCCGTTGGTCCACAGGGCGTTCAAGCCACGGTCGATTTCCAGCGGAGTGCTCTTGCCGAGGTTTTTATCGAAGACTTCGCCGTAGTTACCGACTTGCTTGACGATTTTAACCACCCAGTCTTTCGGCAGTTTCAGATCCTTGCCGTATTCACCGTCGCCACCCAGCAGACGGGCAACGTCCGGGTTCTTGGTCGACTTGGCTTCAGCCTCGACGTTTTTCGACGTGATACCAGCCTCTTCGGCGTTGAGCATCGCGTAGCCAACCCAACGAACGATTGCCAGCCACTCATCGTCGCCGTTACGTACGACCGGCCCCAGAGGTTCTTTGGAGATGGTTTCCGGCAGAACAACGTAATCTTTCGGCGAGGCCAGTTTGCTGCGCTGTGCATACAGCTGGGACTTGTCGGAGGTCAGCACGTCGCAACGACCGGATTCCAGCGACTTGGCGCTTTCATCGGAGGTGTCGAAGGTGATCGGGGTGTACTTCAGGTTGTTGGCACGGAAGTAGTCGGACACGTTCAGCTCGGTGGTGGTACCGGCTTGAATACAGATGGTCGCGCCATCCAGTTCCTTGGCACTCTTCACGCCCAGCTTACTGTTGGCCAGGAAGCCCACGCCGTCGTAATAGGTAATGAAGCCAGGAAACTTCAGGCCCATGCCCGCGTCACGGGAACTGGTCATGGTGGAGTTGCGCGACAGCACGTCGATTTCGCCGGATTGCAGAGCAGTGAAACGCTCCTTGGCATTCAACTGGCTGAATTTGACCTTGGTCGCGTCGCCCAATACTGCAGCAGCCACAGCGCGGCAGAAGTCAGCATCGATACCCACGATCTTGCCGGTAGAGTCCGGAACCGAGAAGCCCGGCAAACCGTCACTCACACCGCACTGTACGAAACCTTTCTTCTGCACTGCATCCAGGGTTGCACCCGCCTGAGCGAACCCGCTGACACCGAGCACTGCGGCTGCAGTCACGATGGCCAGGGTGGATTTCAATAACTTCATTCAAACCTCCAGTTTTGCTCTTGTTGTGTCGGAGCTTGAGCCCTGTCGCACCCTTTTGAGGCGTTGCTGACCCGTGTTGGCTTTTTTTAGGGTCAACCGACGTAAGGACCGTCGCTATGAGTCTAGTAGGAGAAAATCCACATCATGGACAACTCCCTTCTCACCAATCGGCCGAACGGGCGGTAGCCCTTTCACGTTCGCGAAGCCCGTAGCGGCCACAGGCGAACATCCATCACCGGATTCTTTGCTATCCCACGACCAGCCGTACACTGATAGTGTTACCGCCAGGCATGAGATTGGTTGCACAGGCTTCCCTATAGCAAAGCCCGTACCAGACCGCTCGCTAAAGCGATTCAGCGACAGGTCAATAGCAAAACTTTCAGCCTTGCGACATCTTCTTAACTGATCAACCTGTTGCGCACTCGAACCTCGCACTTAAATGAGTACGCATGCACAAATATGGAGCAGCCATGACCGAGCCCTTGATTCTTCAACCCGTCAAGCCCGCAGATGCCTGCGTTATCTGGCTGCACGGGCTGGGCGCCGACCGCTACGACTTTTTGCCGGTGGCCGAAGCGCTACAGGAAAGCCTGCTCACTACCCGTTTCGTTTTGCCCCAGGCCCCGACTCGTGCCGTCACCATTAATGGTGGCTACGAGATGCCAAGCTGGTACGACATATTGGCCATGAGCCCGGCGCGCGCGATCAACCGCGAGCAGCTGGAAGCGTCCGCGCAACGGGTCTTTGACTTGATCGAAGAACAGAAGGCCGGCGGAATAGACGCCTCGCGGATCTTTCTTGCCGGCTTTTCCCAAGGCGGCGCCGTGGTGTTGCACACGGCGTTTCTGAAGTGGCAGGGACCGCTGGGCGGCGTGCTTGCCCTCTCGACTTACGCCCCGACCTTCAGCGATGGACTGGAGCTTTCCGCCAGCCAGCAGCGCATTCCGGTGCTGTCGTTGCACGGCCAGTACGATGACGTGGTTCAAAACTCCATGGGGCGAACCGCTTACGAGTATTTAAAGCAGCGTGGTGTCACCGTGACATGGCAGGAATACCCAATGGGCCACGAAGTGTTACCCGAAGAAATTCGTGACATCGGCGTCTGGCTCGCCGAGCGTTTGCGCTAAAAGCTACCCATTGATCCATCCCACTACGCCGCGCCTGATTCTTGCATTACACTGGCCGGCGTATATTCCTTAACCAATTGATGAGATGACCGTGCTCAAAGCACTCAAGAAAATGTTCGGTAAAAGCGAGACTGAGCAGCTCGCGCCAGTCTCCAGCGCTCCTTCTCATACTCCCAGCCACCGCACCGACGGTAATCAGCCTGGCAGGACCGCCACCATAGCGGCACCGAAACACGAGCCGGTGAACGCACCGACCGCCCCCTCTGCCCCGGCCATTGCCACTGAACAGCCGCGCAGCGAAGCCCCGAAACCAGCCAAACCACGTCGCGAACCCAAGCCCAAGGCGCCGGTTATCCCCTGGAAACTCGAAGACTTCGTCGTTGAACCCCAGGAAGGCAAGACCCGCTTCCACGATTTCAAACTCGCCCCCGAACTGATGCATGCCATTCAGGACCTGGGCTTTCCGTATTGCACGCCAATCCAGGCACAGGTGCTTGGCTTCACCCTTGCGGGCAAAGACGCCATCGGCCGCGCCCAGACCGGCACCGGCAAAACCGCCGCCTTCCTGATTTCGATCATCACTCAGCTGCTGCAAACCCCGCCGCCCAAAGAACGCTACATGGGTGAACCGCGGGCACTGATCATCGCCCCGACCCGGGAACTGGTGGTGCAGATCGCCAAAGACGCAGCCGACCTGACCAAGTACACCGGCCTCAACGTCATGACGTTTGTCGGCGGCATGGACTTCGACAAGCAACTCAAGCACCTCGAAGCCCGTCACTGCGACATTCTCGTGGCCACTCCGGGCCGCTTGCTCGACTTCAACCAGCGCGGTGACGTGCACCTGGACATGGTCGAAGTGATGGTACTGGACGAAGCCGACCGGATGCTCGACATGGGTTTCATCCCGCAAGTGCGTCAGATCATTCGCCAGACTCCGCCGAAGAACGAGCGCCAGACGCTGCTGTTCTCCGCAACCTTCACCGAAGACGTGATGAATCTGGCCAAGCAATGGACCACCGACCCGTCGATCGTCGAGATCGAGTCGCAGAACGTGGCCAGCGAAAACGTCGAGCAACACATCTATGCGGTGGCCGGTGCCGACAAGTACAAACTGCTCTACAACCTGGTCAACGATAACGGCTGGGAGCGGGTGATGGTCTTCGCCAACCGCAAGGACGAAGTGCGGCGCATCGAGGAACGCCTGGTGCGCGATGGCGTCAACGCGGCGCAACTGTCTGGCGATGTGCCGCAGCACAAGCGCATCAAGACCCTGGAAGGTTTCCGCGAAGGCAAGATCCGCGTGCTGGTGGCCACTGATGTTGCCGGCCGCGGCATTCATATCGACGGCATCAGCCACGTGATCAACTTCACCCTGCCGGAAGTCCCGGACGACTACGTGCACCGCATCGGCCGTACCGGCCGTGCTGGCGCCGATGGCGTGTCCATCAGTTTTGCCGGTGAAGACGACTCCTACCAGCTACCGTCCATCGAGGCGCTGCTGGGTCGCAAGATCAGCTGTGAAACGCCACCGACGCATCTGCTGCGAGCGGTTGAGCGCAAGCGCCCGTAACTCGGGCCGTTCAGAAAAAGGCGCAGCCGGAAACGGACTGCGCTTTTTTTTCGTCCGGTTTTTTTCAACAGGCGCTTGCTCGACACAACTAAAAGTCCATAATGGACAAATTAGTTTACTTTCAGCGCCCGGAGCCGACCATGCCCAGCACGCCTTACGTGATCACCCAATCCCAGGCCCGCGAACTGCTGGCGCAAGTCGACGTGCCGCAGATCCTGCGCAAGCTGTTCCGCGACCTGGCCGCCGGGCAAGCCGTGCAGCCGGCGCAACAGTGGGTGGAATTCCCGAAGGGTGCCGGGGACTTCATCAACTACCTGGGTGTGCTGGCCGAAGACGGGGTATATGGCGTCAAGACGTCGCCTTACATCGTGCGCGAGCAAGGCCCGCTGGTGACGGCGTGGACACTGTTGATGTCGATGCAGACTGGCCAGCCGCTGTTGCTTTGTGATGCCGGTGAACTGACCACCGCTCGCACGGCCGCGACCACGGCGGTGGCCGTTGATGCCCTCGCACCGCTGAAGGCGAAACGCCTGGCGATCATCGGCAGTGGCAAAGTGGCCCAGGCGCACCTGCACTACGTCAAGGACCTGCGAGACTGGCAAAGCATCAGCCTCTACTCACCGAGCCTGAGCGGCAAGGACCCCGAAGCGCTGGCACCGCTCAAAAGCCTCGATCCACGGCTGACTCTCGTCGACAGTTGCGAAGCCGCGATCCAGGACGCCGACGTGATCATGCTTTGCACCTCGTCCGCAGGACCGGTGATTGACCCGTCAAATTTGAGCAAACCGGCGCTGATCACCTCCATCAGCACCAACGCCCCGCGCGCCCACGAAGTGCCGCCGCAGAGTCTCCATGACATGCAGGTGTTCTGTGACTATCGTCAGACCACCCCAGGCTCGGCCGGTGAGATGCTGATCGCCGGCGAACAGCATGGCTGGGACAAGGACGCGATTATCGGCGACCTGCCCGACTTGCTCAGCGAAAAAGTGCAGCGCCCCGAGTACGACCGCCCTGTGTTCTTCCGCTCCATCGGCCTGGGCCTGGAAGATATCGCTCTGGCCAATGCCCTTTACCGCCTACAGCACTAACACCACGCCCCTGTAGGAGCTGTCGAGTGAAACGAGGCTGCGATCTTTTGATCTTGCCTTTAAAAGCAAAGTCAAAAGATCGCAGCCTCGTTTCACTCGACAGCTCCTACAGGAGGGCCATCGATAATATTGGCATTGCGCCCTTTCAGGAGACGTTCATGAGCCAGGCAGATTTCATCATCATCGGCGGCGGGATTGCCGGCGCTTCCACCGGTTTCTGGCTGTCGCAGCACGGGCGGGTGATTGTGCTCGAGCGCGAATCCCATCCGGCCTATCACTCCACCGGACGCTCGGCGGCGTTGTACAGCGCCGCCTACGGCACACCCCAGGTTCGGGCATTGACTCAGGCCAGCCGGGATTTCTTCGATGCGCCGCCTGCCGGTTTCTGTGAACACCCGTTGCTGACCCCGCGCGGCGAGATGACCGTCGACTTCACTGGCGACCCGGTCGAGCTGAACAATCAATACCTGAGCGCTAAAGCCACAGTGCCCGAGATGCAACTGCTCAGTGCCGACGAAGCCTGCGCACGCCTGCCGATTCTGCGCCGGGAAAAAGTCCATGGCGCGATTTACGACCCGACCGCCAGTGACATCGATACCGATGCCCTGCATCAGGGCTATCTGCGCGGAATCCGACGCAATAAAGGTGAAGTGCATACCGACAGCGAAGTGCTGAGCCTGACCCGTGATGCCGAAGGGCTGTGGCAGGCTCAAACCCATGGTCAGACTTTCAGGGCCCCGATCATCATCAATGCCGCCGGTGCCTGGGCCGACAAGGTTGGCGAGCTGGCCGGCGCCCGCCCGCTGGGCTTGCAACCCAAACGCCGGGCAGCCTTTATCTTCGCCGGCCCCGAGGGCCTGGATATCCATGACTGGCCAATGCTGGTCAGCCTCGATGAATCCTTCTATATGAAGCCCGACGCCGGCATGTTCCTCGGCTCACCGGCCAACGCCGACCCGGTTGAACCACATGATGTGCAGCCGGAAGAGTTGGACATCGCCATGGGCATTTACCAGATCGAAGAAGCCACCACCCTGACCATCCGCCGCCCGACCCGCACCTGGGCCGGCCTGCGCAGTTTCGTGCGCGACGGGGATTTGCTGTCCGGCTTCGACCAGCACGTGCCGGGGTTGTTCTGGGTTGCTGCGCAAGGCGGCTATGGTATCCAGACCTCTCCGGCCATGGGCCAGGCCAGTGCCGCACTGGTACGCGGTGAAGCCTTGCCCGAACAGCTCAGCCGTTTCGGTCTGGACACTGAGATGCTCTCCCCTGCCCGCCTGGGCTGATCTTCGCCCTCAGGTGACTCGCCCACACGATTGCGGCAAACTTCCAGCGCCCCTTTTTTAACGGGGCGCTGACGCTGCCTGGAGCTCCACTGTATGAACGCACCTGAAAAAGACTCGGCCCTGGACAACGCCTCCATGGATAACTACCGCGCGATTGCCGATGCGATCGCCACGTTGTTCTTTCCTCACGCCGAGGTGGTGCTGCATGACCTGCGCACACAGAAGGTCGATTACATCGCCAACAATCTGTCCAAAAGGGAAATCGGTGACGACTCGTCGCTGGAAGACATGCTCAGCGAAGAGGTCAGCGAACGAAACATCGGGCCCTACGAAAAACTCAACTGGGACGGCCAGAAGATTCGTAGCCTCAGCAGCGTGCTGCGTGACAGCGACGGCCACCCGATGGCGGTGCTGTGCATCAACCTGAATATTTCGCTGTTCGAGAACGCGAAAGCGGCGCTGGATTTGTTCCTGTCGCCGACCAAGCTGATCCCGCAACCGGACTCACTGTTTCGCGATGACTGGCAGGAACGGATCAACACGTTCCTGCACGCCTGGCTGCGCGAGCGTCAGTTGAGCCTGAACGTGCTGACCCGCGACCACAAACGCGAACTGGTGCTGGCGCTGCACGCCGAAGGCGCCTTCAAAGGCAAAAGCGCCTCCAACTATGTGGCCAATGTGCTGAACATGGGGCGGGCGACGGTGTACAAGCATTTGAAGGAATTGAAGGGCTGAGCGCTGAGATGTGTGCTGTCTGCCAAGGCCCCTTCGCGAGCAAGCCCGCTCCCACAATGGACCTGCATGCCGCAAGACTAATGTGGGAGCGAGCCTGCTCGCGATGGCGATCGATCAATCGCCGTAGATGTCGGACTTGAAGTACTTATCTGAAATTTTCTGATATTCGCCACTGGCGCGAATGCCATCGATGGCTGTGTTCAGTTCGCTGACCAACTCGGCGTTGCCCTTGCGCACCGCAATCCCGGCGCCTTCGCCCACGTATTTCGGATCCTTGAGCTCCGGCCCGACAAAGGCGTAACCGGCGCCACGAGGCATCGACAGGAAGTCACTCAACGGGATGGTGTCGGCAAAAATCGCATCGAGGCGACCGGCTGCCAGATCCATGTAGATCTCTTCGTTGTTGCCGTAACGCTTGACGTTAATGCCCTTCGGCTCAAAAACCTCGGTGGCATAACGGTCAGTGGTGGTTGCGCGCTGTACGCCGATAGTCTTGCCCTTGAGGCTGGCGTACTGGTCATCCACTACCGCGCCTTGCTTCATCACCAGACGCGATGAGGTGAAGTAGTACTTGTGGGTGAAATCCACCGACTTCTTACGGTCTTCATTGATGGTCATGGACGACAGCGCCATGTCGATTTTCTTCACTTTCAGCGAAGGAATCAGACCATCGAACTCACCTTCGACCCAGGTGCATTTGACCTTCATCTGCGCGCACAGGGCATTGCCGATGTCGTAGTCGAAACCGACAATTTCGCCTTTGTCGGTTTTGGACGCGAACGGCGGATAGGCCGCTTCAATACCAATGCGCAGGTTTTTCTCGGCGGCAAATAAGCTACTGCACGCCAACAGGCTCAAGGCCAGACCGGTGATGAGGGGGAGTTTCTTCATATTCGTTCTCTCGCGGGTTGTTGTTGGTTTGGCAAGACAGAAGAAAAAACTGAAACGGGGGAAGCGCCGTTTTGTACTTATAATTCCATACTGGACTTTTATGTATTAGTCGTCAATCAGGCGAACAGGGTTGGACTGGCCGATGGTCGGGTGGTGAGTCAGGGAGTTATCGGCTGAAGCGGAAGGCCTCTTCGCGGGCAAGCCTCGCTCCTACAGGTTTTGTGTCGTTCCGCCCCCTGTAGGAGCGAGGCTTGCCCGCGAAGACGTACTCGAAAGCGCTAGAGGAACTACTGCTTCCAGCGATCCGCCGCCGCATGATCGCTGTCGCGCCCTTCCACCCAACGCGGCCCGTCACGGGTGTTTTCCTTTTTCCAGAACGGCGCGCGGGTTTTCAGGTAGTCCATGACAAAGGCACAGGCATCGAATGCTGCCTGTCGGTGAGCGCTGGCGGCGCCGACAAAGACGATCGGTTCGCCCGGTTCCAGAGCGCCGATGCGGTGCAGTACTTCCAGCTTGAGCAGGGGCCAGCGCTGCTCGGCCTCCGTGGCAATCTTGCCCAGGGCTTTTTCGGTCATGCCCGGGTAGTGCTCCAGAAACATCCCGGCGACGTCGAGGCCGTCATTGAAGTCGCGCACGTAACCGACAAAACTCACCACCGCGCCAACGCCCACATTGGCCGCATGCATGGCGTTGACTTCGGCGCCGGGGTCGAACGCTGTGGATTGCACGCGAATCGCCATGGCTCAGCCTCCGGTCACAGTCGGAAAAAACGCCACTTCATCGCCATCGCTCACCGGTTCGTCGAGCTGACAGAGGTCTTCGTTGCGGGCGCACATCAGGTTTTGCTCGCTCAGCACCTCGGCGCCGTCACGCTGGGCCAGCAGCGCGCGTACATCGTCGACCGTGGCGAAATCACCTTCAATCTTCACCGAGTCCACGCCAAGTGCTTCACGGTAGCGGGCGAAAAACTTCACGGTAACGTTCATGGTTGATCCGCCTGAAAATGACCGCTCTTGCCGCCGAGCTTCTCCAGCAGCCGCACACTCTCGATGGTCATGCCGCGATCCACGGCCTTGCACATGTCATAAATGGTCAACGCTGCAACGCTGGCGGCGGTCAGCGCCTCCATCTCGACGCCGGTCTGCCCGGACAACTTGCAGCACGCCACGATGCGCACGGTATCGTCGCCTTCGGCATTGAGTTCGACCTTGACGCCGGTAAGCATCAACGGATGGCACAGAGGAATCAGATCACTGGTTTTTTTCGCCGCCTGGATGCCGGCAATCCGCGCCACAGCGAACACGTCACCCTTGGGATGGCCGCCGCTGACGATCATCTTCAGGGTTTCGGGCAGCATGCGCACCAGCGCTTGGGCCGTCGCCTCACGGAATGTCACGGTTTTTTCGGTGACGTCGACCATATTGGCGCGACCTTGGGAATCGAGATGAGTCAGCACAGGGTTACTCCTGATCAGGAGCACCGATTGTAAACCTGTGGGTCAATTGTCCGCACGTTTGATTATCAGACTACCGTGTACCCCATGTAGGAGCTGCCGAAGGCTGCGATCTTTTGATCTTGCTTTTAATGGCGAAAATCAAAAGATCGCAGCCTTCGGCAGCTCCTACAGAGATTTTCGTCCGGCAGACAAATGGGGATTTCGTCGAGCATAAAAAAACCGGGCGACCATTAGGCCGCCCGGTTTTGCTGAGGGTTACAGATGCGACTCGGCGTATTCGGCCAGAATCGAACGGGGCACCCCTTGCAGGGTGATGTGCACACCGTTGGGGAAGTCCTTGAAGCGCTCGGTCAGATAGGTCAGCCCGGAACTGGTCGCGGACAGGTAAGGGGTGTCGATCTGCGCCAGGTTGCCCAGGCACACCACTTTGGAACCGGCGCCAGCCCGGGTGATGATGGTTTTCATCTGGTGCGGCGTGAGGTTCTGGCATTCATCGATCAGGATCAGGCTCTGCTGGAAGCTGCGACCTCGAATGTAGTTGAGGGATTTGAACTGCAACGGCACTTTGCTGAGGATGTAGTCGACACTGCCATGGGTGTTTTCATCATCCATGTGCAAGGCTTCGAGGTTGTCGGTGATGGCACCCAGCCAAGGCTCCATTTTTTCCGCTTCGGTGCCGGGCAGGAAGCCGATTTCCTGGTCCAGGCCCTGCACGCTACGGGTAGCGATGATGCGTCGGTAGCGTTTGCTGACCATGGTCTGCTCAATGGCCGCCGCCAGGGCCAGGATGGTTTTACCCGAACCGGCAGCACCCGACAGATTGACCAGGTGGATATCCGGATCGAGCAAGGCGTACAACGCCAGGCTCTGATAGATGTCACGCGGTTTCAGGCCCCAGGCTTCCTGGTGCAACAGGGGTTCCTGATGCAGGTCGAGAATCAGTAGTTTGTCTTGCGCGATCTCCTTGATCCAGCCGACAAAACCCTGTTCGTCGATGATGAACTCGTTGATGTGCACGGCCGGCAGGTTGTCGGTCAGTTGCACCTGATGCCAGGTTCGGCCGTGATCCTGACGGGTTTCGACTTTGCTCACACGGTCCCAGAACGACCCCGTCATGTTGTGGTAACCGTTGGGCAGCAGCGACACGTCATCGACCAGTTGGTCAGTGCTGTAATCCTCGGCCGCAATCCCGCAGGCCCGAGCCTTGAGGCGCATGTTGATGTCTTTTGTGACCAGCACCACGGGCAGTTTTGCATCGCGCGCGCGCAGGTCGATCAACTGGTTGATGATGATGTTGTCGTTCAGATGCTCGGGCAGAATGATGTTCGGCTCGGCACGCTTGCTCATCAGAATTGACAGCAAGCCCTTGGGCCCACTCTTGCCACGCTGGATCGGTACGCCGAGTTCGACATCTTCGGGGCTGGCTTCGCCCAGGGTCTTGTCGATCAGGCGAATCGCCTGGCGGCATTCCGCGGCAACGCTGTGATGCCCGCTCTTGAGCTTGTCCAGCTCTTCAAGCACGGTCATCGGGATGGCGACGTGGTGTTCTTCGAAATTAAGCAGGGCGTTTGGATCGTGAATCAATACGTTGGTATCGAGTACATAAAGGATTGGCTGGTTGGAAGAAGAGCTACGTCCGTGATCATCCATACTCGGTCACCTTTGTGGGAGCCAGTCGACGCAATACCATGACAGTGCTGCGCCTCGAAGTGGCCACCGAATTCACCTGCGAGGATTCAAGTGAACTGCGAACAAGTAGGGTCTTGGAAGACGCCACCTGTGTTGCAGGTTTCGGCGGTCTGTCTTCGTAATACTCCAAAACATGTGACAGAAAAAAGCACTTTGACGTTTTTTTGAAGTTTATTTTTCAGAATGACCAATAGCACTTGGCGGACTGCCACTACCCCGTTAAAGTCGGAAGTCCGCCTGCATCGAAATCCCTCCAAAAACTTCCCCAGCCCCAATGATTCCGGGCTTTTATCGTTTCAGCGAAACGCGTCCCGACAGTCTTCCCAACCGATCCCGCTTTGCGCCGTTTGCGTGACGAGCCAGGGCATCGCCGTTTTCACGCCATCCTGCTTGACGTTGAAGTTGATCACCCCGTGCCGCCACAGCAGCATCAGGGTCAACACCCGCTGTGCACTCTGGTTGCCCTTGAGCTTGCCGGCGCCATCCTGGGCATCGATATCCCATAACGCCACCTGCAAACCCTGAGACTTGAAGAAGCCTTCAGCGTCGGACCGACGCTGGCCATCGGGCGGGCGGAACAGCGGCACGTAATTCTCCGGCAATTTGCTTTTGACCAGCTCGATGCTGCGCCGCACCGAATCCTGCCAGTCTTGCCAGTGGCTGTGGGAGCGGAACTCCCAGCCTTGCACGCCAACGCACTGCTGCGAATAGGTCGCTTGCAGGCTGGCCACCGAACGTTCGGCCAGACGGGCCTGGATGTCCTTGCCGAGGACGAAGAAGGTCGCGCTCATGTTCGACTTGCGCAGGGACTCCGTGACCCAGGCCGTGTTATCTGGCGCGGCATTGGCGCCACTGTCGAACGTCAGCAGGAACAGGCGATCATTCATGGCATCGCCGTTGCGCTCATAGTCGCCAAAACGATCGACTTCGCTGCTGGTCTGCGGAAACAGCGCGGCTTTGCGCAACTGCTCGTCCAGGTACTGGGTGTGGAAGAGCCGGCTCGGCTCGGCCCACTTGATGTAGTAGCTGTCGTCGCTGACCTGAAACTTGGCCGCTTGCTCACGCAAGGTGGCCATGTCTTCGACCAGAAAACAGAAGGAAGCATCCTGATCGCAGCTCTGCTGGGCGAAGTTGTAGCTGGTCAGCAAACGCTGCCACATGCGCTGGCGCAGCTGGTTGACCGACTCCAGGTTGAGGGTTCGCAGGCCCAGGTGTTGAGCCAGGCTCGCTTGATCCAGCGATTCACTGGCCAGCAAAACGCGAGCGAACATGAGGATTTCGGCCCGCGAGGCAACGTCAAACAGCGTCGGGTTGCTGAGCTGTTCAGGCCAGGTGCTGCGATCCAGTGTCGCCACATCGCCCGGCGCCGCCATGGCACCAAAGCTCAATAGCCACGTGGCGAATAGAAAAACGATACGCAATGGGATGTCTCCATAACAAAACCCGCGCGGCACTATAGCCGATCGCGTTCAAATTCCTGCGCCGATCTCCTGTAGGAGCGAGGCTTGCCCGCGAAGGCGGTGTATCAGTTACCGATGATGCCGACTGATACACCGCCTTCGCGGGCAAGCCTCGCTCCTACAGGTTGTGTACACCACCGATCACCTATGGACTTGATAGCTGGAGTCAACACAGACAACCCCCTAGAATCGCCCCCACGATTAAAGGAGACGACTTCATGCTGATGGTGATTTCCCCCGCCAAGACCCTCGATTACGAAACACCGCCGGCGACCCAGCGCTTCACTCAGCCGCAATACCTCGACCACTCCCAGGAACTGATCCTGCAACTGCGTGACCTCACGCCGGCGCAAATCAGCGAGCTGATGCATGTCTCCGACAAGATCGGCGGCCTCAATGCCGCGCGGTTCGGCAGCTGGACTCCGGCCTTCACCCCTGCCAACGCCAAGCAGGCGTTGCTGGCATTCAAGGGCGATGTGTACACCGGTCTGAACGCACAAACTTTCAGCGAAGCCGACTTCGATTACGCCCAACAGCACCTGCGCATGCTCTCTGGCCTGTACGGCCTGCTGCGCCCACTGGACTTGATGCAGCCTTATCGGCTGGAGATGGGTACCAAACTGACCAATGCTCGAGGCAAAGACCTGTATGCCTTCTGGGGTACGCGGATCAGTGAATGGCTGAACGAAGCCTTGGCCGATCAAGGCGATGATGTGTTGCTGAACCTGGCCTCCAACGAGTACTTCTCGGCGGTCAAACGCAATGCCTTGAACGCGCGCATCATCAATACCGAATTCAAGGACCTGAAGAACGGCCAATACAAAATCATCAGCTTCTACGCGAAAAAAGCCCGGGGGATGATGAGCCGCTTCGTCATTGAAGAGCGCATCAACGACCCGGTCGCCCTTAAGCAATTCGACGTTCAGGGTTATCGCTACAGCGCCGAGCAGTCTAAACCGGACAATCTGGTGTTCCTGCGCGATCACGCACCGGAGTAAATACACCTGCACTCATTCAGCGCACGACATCGATGACTGAGTCGTGCGCCGCTTCTTTTATCCCCAAAAATTTCCCACCCTTTCGCCGCTTTATTGGCGCCAAAAAACCATCAGTTCATTTTCTAACTTTAGTTTCACTCGACATTGATCATTTTTTTCAGTAGTGGCACCGAAAAATTTTATCCGTAGTGGCAAAAAAGTACCCAATGCAGTAATTACCCCATATATAAAGGGCCAAACGGCAAGTGCTATCAATATGAAAGCAGTGCCATCTTTTTCAATATTTCAAGAAATTTCAGAATTCGCGATGGGTGGACTGGAACTATGTCCAAATGCGCCGCTCATACCACCGGTAACGATTCTCTCGGCGATTGTGCGAGATAACTTACACAGACAAGATGATCCATGTAGCCAAGTTGTCATACTTAATTGGGCTTACTGATCCCTTATTTGGGCAACACATGAAGGACAGGAGATAACGCACCATTACTATCCCCTACAAGGCCACGGCTGCGCCCCTATAAACGTGCTCACCCGAGCACCCAACCGCTTGATTTACTGGCTTTCGGGCCTGGCATCGAGCGCGCAAGACCTTTGCACGAATGTCTTCTGAATAGAGGATCGGCTGCATAACAGGGCAAGTCATAACAATAAGGCCTGGTTGCGCACATCTTGAGTGCACTTATTTAGACACTCGGAACTTAGTATGCCTGCACACGGCATTGTGGCGACTTTAAGTCGCACTTCCGAGTGCACTATGACCGCTGAACACCATTAACTCCGGCCATGTAATGGCTTGATAAACACAGAGGTAATTGCGATGCGCATCAGCATATTTGGTTTGGGTTACGTCGGCGCAGTATGTGCCGGTTGCCTGTCTGCACGGGGCCATGACGTCGTTGGCGTCGATGTTGCCAAAGACAAAATCGATATGATCAACGCCGGCAAATCGCCGATCGTTGAACCGGGTCTGGGCGAACTTCTGCAGAAGGGTATCGAGACGGGCAAATTGCGCGGCACGACGAACTTCGCCGAGGCGATTCGCGACACCGACCTGTCGATGATCTGCGTCGGTACGCCGAGCAAGAAAAACGGCGACCTGGAACTGAACTACATCGAAGCCGTGTGCCGCGAGATCGGTTTTGTCCTGCGTGACAAGACCACCCGCCACACCATCGTGGTTCGCAGCACCGTACTGCCGGGCACCGTGGCTAACGTGGTGATCCCGATCCTCGAAGACTGCTCCGGCAAGAAAGCCGGCGTCGACTTCGGCGTGGCGGTCAACCCTGAGTTCCTGCGTGAAAGCACCGCGATCGCCGACTACGACCTGCCGCCGATGACCGTTATCGGTGAGTTCGACAAGGCCTCGGGCGACGTTCTGCAGTCGCTGTACGAAGAGCTCGACGCGCCGATCATCCGCAAGGACATCGCCGTTGCCGAGATGATCAAGTACACCTGCAACGTGTGGCACGCCACCAAGGTGACCTTCGCCAACGAGATCGGCAACATCGCCAAGGCCGTCGGCGTCGACGGTCGCGAAGTGATGGAAGTGGTCTGCCAGGACAAGACACTGAACCTGTCCCAGTACTACATGCGCCCAGGCTTCGCATTCGGCGGCTCCTGCCTGCCGAAAGACGTCCGCGCGCTGACCTACCGTGCCGGTTCGCTGGACGTGGAAGCACCGTTGCTCAACTCGCTGATGCGCAGTAACGAGTCCCAGGTGCAGAACGCGTTCGACATCGTCTCCAGCCACGACAAACGCAAAGTCGCCCTGCTGGGTCTGAGCTTCAAGGCCGGCACCGACGACCTGCGCGAAAGCCCGCTGGTTGATCTGGCGGAAATGCTGATCGGCAAGGGCTACGACCTGAGCATCTACGACAGCAACGTCGAATATGCCCGCGTCCACGGCGCGAACAAGGATTACATCGAGTCAAAGATCCCTCACGTCTCGTCCTTGCTCAACTCCGACTTCGACGACGTGATCAACAGCGCCGACGTGATCATCCTCGGCAACCGTGACGAGAAATTCCGCGCCCTGGCGCAGGAAGCTCCACACGGCAAGCAAGTGGTCGATCTGGTCGGCTTCATGTCCAAAGCCACCAGCGTGAGTGGCCGGACTGAAGGCATCTGCTGGTAACACACAGCCCCCTGTAGGAGCCAGGCTTGCCGGAGAACCAGACGACGTGATGTGTCAGGTACGCCGCCTTCGCGGGCAAGCCTCGCTCCTACAGTCCGATGAGATCAACTTGGCTTTTTTGCCTGCCTTAACCCCATCGGGCCACCCCACAGGCTCGCCCGAGATCGAGACGGATGCAGATTATGCACAGGCTAAAGCACGGCCTACTTCAGGCCGCCGGTTGGCTGTTTTACCTAAGTTTACTGATGGGCATCGCCCTGGCGTTGCCTCCGTCCACGTTCGACTCCGAGTCGAAGGACTTCATCTTCCTGATCGGTATCGTCGGTATCTGGCGCTACTCGATGGGTGCCACGCACTTTCTGCGCGGCATGCTGTTTCTGTACGTGGTCTACCCGCACCTGCGGCGCAAAGTGCGCAAGCTGGGTAAAGCGGCAGACCCGTCCCATGTGTTTCTGATGGTCACCAGTTTCCGTATCGACGCGCTGACCACCGCTCAGGTCTACAGCTCGGTGATCCGCGAGGCCATCGACTGCGGCCTGCCGACCACCGTGGTGTGCTCCATCGTGGAAATGTCCGATGAGCTGCTGGTCAAGAGCCTCTGGAAACGCATGAACCCACCGTCACGGGTCAAGCTCGACTTCGTGCGCATTCCCGGCACCGGCAAGCGCGATGGCCTGGCCTATGGTTTCCGCGCCATCTCGCGCCACCTGCCGGACGACCGCGCCGTGGTTGCCGTGATCGATGGCGACACCGTGCTGGCCGAAGGCGTCGTGCTCAAGACCGTGCCGTGGTTCCAGCTGTTCGGCAATGTCGGCGGCCTGACCACCAACGAGTTCTGCGAAGTGCGCGGCGGCTACATCATGAGCGAATGGCACAAACTGCGATTCGCCCAGCGCCACATCAACATGTGCTCCATGGCCCTGTCCAAGCGCGTGCTGACCATGACTGGCCGGATGTCGGTATTCCGCGCCACCGTGGTGACCGACCCGGACTTCATCGCCGACGTGGAAAGCGACTCGCTGCAACACTGGCGCCTGGGTCGTTTCAAGTTCCTGACCGGTGACGACAAGTCGAGCTGGTTCAGCCTGATGCGCCTGGGCTACGACACGTTCTATGTGCCGGATGCCGCGATCCATACCGTGGAACACCCGCCGGAAAAGAGCTTCATCAAGGCCAGTCGCAAACTGATGTTCCGCTGGTACGGCAACAACCTGCGGCAGAACTCCCGCGCCCTGGGCCTGGGCCTGAAACGTCTCGGTCTGTTCACCTCGGTGGTGCTGTTCGATCAGCGCGTGTCGATGTGGACCTCCTTGCTGGGCCTGACCGTGGCGCTCATCGCCACCTTCAAGTACGGCACTGCGTTCATCCTGGTTTACCTGCTGTGGATCGGCATTACCCGCCTGATCCTGACCGTGCTGCTGTCCTGCTCCGGTCACCGGATCGGCCCGGCTTACCCGGCGATTCTTTATTACAACCAGATCGTCGGTGCGCTGGTGAAGATCTACGTGTTCTTCCGCCTGGACCAACAATCCTGGACCCGCCAGGACACCAAATTGACCCGTGATCTCGCCAGCTTTCAACGTTGGTTCAACACCTGGTCGTCTCGGACCATGACCTTCTCCGCCGGCAGCATTTTTGTCGCCGTGCTGCTGATGATGGTCTGACCGAACTCGCCTGAATTAACTAGGAAATCGCCCATATGAATACCGCCGTCAACTCCAACGTAGTGCATGAATCCGAAGCCCAGCGCCAACACGCCCGTGTGAAAATCCCGGCCAAGCTGCGTTTCTTCGGTCCTGACCGGACCCCGATCGAAGCCCGGGTCATCGACCTTTCCGCGGGTGGCCTGGCGTTCAACGCCGGTCAGCTGCCGCTGAAGGTCGGTGATGTGCACAAGGCCCGCCTGCAATTCGTCATCGACAACCTCGGCCTGGCCATGGACGTGGAATTGCAAATCCGCTCCGTCGATCGCCAGACCGGTCGCACCGGTTGCCAGTTCCAGAACCTGGAACCCCGGGACATTTCCACCCTGCGCCACCTGATCACCTCGCACCTGGCCGGCGACATCGTCAGCGTCGGTGAAATGCTCGCGACCCTGCAGCGCGACAACTTCACCAAGGCACGCAAGGTCAAGGACGGCGGCCACGGCATGACGCCGTTCGCCCGTCTGAAAGCGGTGACCTTCAGCGCCGGTATCTTCGTGATCGGCCTGGTGGCGTTCGGTTTCATTTTCAAATCGGTGTACGGCATGTACTTCGTCAGCCACGCCCAGGCCGGTCTGGTCAGCGTGCAAGGCATGAACATCACCATGCCCCGCGACGGCACCGTGCAGAGCCTGATCAAGTCTGACGGCGTTGCCGCCAAAGGCGCACCGCTGGCGACCTTCAGCACCAGCATGCTCGACGTGCTCAAGGGCCATCTGGACGAAGACCAACTGCAACCGTCCAAGGTTGAAGAACTGTTCGGCAAGCAAATGACCGGCACCCTGACGTCGCCGTGCGATTGCACCGTGGCCCAGCAACTGGTGGCTAACGGTCAATACGCCAGCAAAGGCGACGTGATCTTCCAACTGGTGCCGCGCAACACCGAAGCCAACGTTGAAGCCCGCTTCTCCTATCGCCAGTTCGGCGATGTGCGTCCAGGCACTTCGGTCAGCTTCCAGATCGCCGGCGAAGAGCAAACCCGTACCGGCAAGATTGTCAGCAGCACGAGCCTGAAAAGCGCCGACCTGTCGTCCGACATTCGCGTGCTGATCAAACCTGACGAGCCACTGGACAGCGCCCTCGCCGGCCGCCCAGCGGAAGTGAACAGCACCCGTGGCCCGAACCTGAACTGGCTGATCAACAAAGCCATGGCCGCCGGTCTTTAAGTCGAGGACATGCCTGTGATGACTCCACATTTCCTCAGAACACCGCACACCCTGTGGGAGCGAGCCTGCTCGCGATGGGATCAGCGCGGTCTGTCTGATGCACCGAGCCGCCTGCATCGCGAGCAAGCCCGCTCCCACATGGGATCACTGTGTGCCGTTGCATTGGCCGTGAGCCTGGCCGGTTGCGCCGGCCTGCCCGACCAGCGTCTGGCCAATGAAGCCCTCAAGCGCGGCGACACCACGGTGGCGGCGCAGAACTACCAGCAACTGGCAGACCTGGGCTACAGCGAAGCCCAGGTCGGCCTGGCCGATCTTCAGGTCGACAGCCGCGACCCGGAGCAGATCAAAAAGGCCGAGGCGACTTACCGCGCCGCGGCCAGCGTCTCGCCACGGGCTCAGGCTCGCCTGGGTCGCTTGCTGGTGGCCAAACCCGGCGCCACCGAAGCCGAACACCACGAAGCCGAAGCGCTGTTGAAGAAAGCTTCGGCCAATGGTGAACGCAACATCCTGATCCCGTTGGCGATGCTGTACCTGCAGTTCCCTCACAGCTTTCCGAACATCGACGCACAGAAGCAGATCAGCCAATGGCGCGCCGAAGGCAAACCGGAAGCGGGTCTGGCCCAGGTGCTGCTCTACCGCACCCAAGGCACTTACGACCAGCATCTGAATGATGTGGAAAAAATCTGCAAAGCGGAGTTGAACACCACCGACATCTGCTACGTCGAACTGGCCACGGTCTATCAGAAACGCGGCCAGCCGGAACAACAGGCCGAGCTGATCAAGCAGATGCAGGCCGCTCACAGCCGCGGCACGGTTTCCGCGCAGCGAGTGGACAGCGTGGCCCGCGTACTGGGCGATGCAAGCCTGGGCAAGACCGACGAGAAAACCGCTCAGTCGCTGCTCGAAGGTATCGCCCCTGGCTATCCGGCGTCCTGGGTCAGCCTGGCACAACTGCTCTACGACTTCCCTGAACTGGGCGACGTCGACACCATGATGAAGTACCTGGACAACGGCCGCGCCGCCGACCAACCGCGTGCCGAACTGTTGCTGGGCAAGCTCTACTACGAAGGCAAAATGGTGCCGGTCGACGCCAAGGTCGCCGAAGAGCACTTCCAGAAAGCCGTCGGCAGGGAAGTCGCCGCCGATTACTACCTCGGCCAGATTTACCGTCGCGGTTACCTGGGCAAGGTCTATCCGCAGAAAGCCCTGGATCACCTGCTGACCGCTGCGCGCAACGGCCAGAACAGCGCCGATTTCGCCATCGCCCAACTGTTCTCCCAAGGCAAGGGCACACGGCCCGACCCGGTTAATGCTTACGTCTTCAGCCAATTGGCCAAGGCTCAAGACACCCCGCAAGCCAATGAGCTTGCGCAAACAATCGAAGCGCAACTGCCGCCTGACCGGCTGGCCGAGGCCCAACGCCTGCTCAAACAAGAGCAAGCCATGCGTAGCACCGTGAGTCCGGACACGCTGGAACTGCACGCCCTGCAAGAAGAAGACGGCGAGGAATCCCTATGAAACTCAATCCATTCGTGCAGGCCGGTATTGGCCTGACATTCGCCCTGCTGTGGTCGTGCCCGACCCTGGCGGCCCTGACCGAAGACAAGAACTTCGGCCTCGAAGTCAAAGTTACCGGCCAGTCCGAAGACGACCGTGACCTGGGCACTGCCAGCGGCGGCGACGTTAACGGCGTCGGCCTCGACCTGCGCCCATGGGTATATGGCGAAAGCGGCGCGTGGAGCGCCTACGCCATGGGCCAGGCCGTGACGTCCACCGACATCATCGAAACGGACACCCTGCAACAGTCCGACAACAGCGGTACCCAGACCACCGACAACGGTGATCGCAAAACCAAGAAAAACTACCTGGCGATGCGCGAATTCTGGGTCGGCTACAGCGGCCTTACGCCCTACCCTGGCGAGATGCTCAAGTTCGGTCGCCAACGCCTGCGCAACGACGACGGCCAATGGCGCGACACCAACATCGAAGCCCTCAACTGGACCTTCGACACCACCCTGTTGCGCGCCAACGTCGGTATCGCCGAACGCTTCAGCGAATACCGCACCGACTTGAAAGAACTGTCGCCCAAGGACAAGGATCGCCTGCACACCTACGCCGATGCGGCGTATCAGTGGTCGCCGGGTAACTGGGTCGGCATTCGCGGTCATCACACCCACGATGACGGCAAGCTCGACTACCCGGAGCCAGGCGTGGCCGGCGATACCCTGGATAAAAAACAGAACGGCGACATCAGCTGGCTCGGCCTGACCGCCGACAGCGATGCCTACAACTGGCGCAACACCAACACCGTCAATTACTGGGGCAGCATCACCGGCATGAGCGGCGACACCGATACGGTCAACCCGCTGAACGCCGATGGCACGCGCCCGGCAGAAGCCAAGCGTGGCGAAGACCTGAACGGTTGGGCCACCGACGTGGGTGTGCGCCTGCGCCTCGATCCGCAGTGGCAAGTCGGTGCAGCCTATGCCCGCGCCAGCGCCGAGTACGAACAGAACGGCCTGGAAAGCAACCGCTCGAACTACACCGGTACGCGCTCACGTGTTCACCGTTTCGGCGAAGCCTTCCGTGGCGAAATGAACAACATGCAGACCGCTACCCTGTTCGGCTCGTGGATGCTCAACGACGAATACGACGCCAGTGTGATCTACCACAAGTTCTGGCGCGTCGACGGCAACAAGCCAGTGGGCAGCAACGGCATCAACGCCGTCGAGAACAACACCGACGACGCGACCGGCGCAATCCTCTCCAGCACTTCCCTGCCGCTGGAAGATGGCAACAAGGACCTCGGTCAGGAAATGGACGTGGTGGTCACCAAGTACTTCAAGCAAGGCCTGCTGCCGGCGGCGTTGAGCCAGTCGATCGATGAGCCTTCGGCGCTGGTGCGGTTCCGTGGCGGTGTGTTCAAGCCCGGCGATGCGTACGGCAAAGAAGTCGACTCGTACATGCACCGTGCGTTTATCGACGTGATCTGGCGCTTCTGATGCAAACCGCGAAGGGAGTGCCCGACATGAACAGTGCCAAGAAAGGCTCGATCAGCCTGCTGGCCGGCGCGATGCTGCTGGCCAGCGCAGCAGCCTTCGCCACCGTCGAACCGGTCCAGCCTGCGCAACAGGGCAAATCGGCGACCGTAGCCAAGGGACTGCAACAGGCCAAGACCTACACCGTCAGCAGCGCGCCAACCGCGCCGCTGGACCTGGCCAAGCCGAAACTGCCGGACACTTCTGGCTACACCGCTGAAGCCATCGCGGCGAAAATCGTACGCACCAAGCCTGGCAAAATCAGTGTGCGCCGGATGATGCAGGAAGACGCCCTGAAGGACTTCATTGGCGGCGACAACAAGATGGCCGAGTGGGTGGTGCGTCAGCATGGCATCCCGCAGGCGATCTTCGTCGACGACGGCTACATGAACCTCAAGGATCTGACCAAGAAGCTGCCCAAGCAGTACTTGAGCGAAACCTCGCCGGGCGTGTTCCTGGCGAAGTTGCCGATCGTGGTGGGCAAACACGGCATCCTGGAAATCGACAAGCAGACCCAGGAACTGCGCCTGTCCCAGGAGGCCGGTTCGTTCCTGGTCAACGACGGCCAGCTGTTTGTGCGCGATACCAAAATCACTGGCTGGAGCGAGAAGGCAAACGGTCCGGCGGCCTTCCAGTCGCCCAAGGAATTCCGTCCGTTCCTGTTGTCCTGGGGTGGCACCGAGACCTATATCGCCAATAGCAAGATCGCCAGTTTCGGTTACGCCAACAGTAAGTCCTACGGCGTGAGTATTTCCCAGTACACGCCAAACATGGCCAAGGTGCTCAAGCGCCCTGAACCGACCGGCTGGATCGTCGGCTCCGAGTTCTCGGACATGTGGTACGGCTTTTACTGCTATGAAACCCGCGACTTCGTGGTCAAGGGCAACACCTACAAAGACAACATCGTGTACGGCATCGACCCCCACGACCGTTCCCACGGTCTGATCATTGCCGACAACACGGTGTTCGGGACCAAGAAGAAGCACGGGATCATTATTTCCCGTGAGGTCAACGACAGCTTCATCTTCAACAACCGCAGCTACGACAACCACCTCTCGGGGCTGGTGATCGACCGTAACAGCGTGAACAACCTGATCGCCTACAACGAAATCTACAAGAACCACACCGACGGCATCACCCTCTACGAGAGTGCCGACAACCTGTTGTGGGGCAACAAGGTGCTCAGCAACAAGCGTCACGGCATCCGTATTCGTAACAGCGTGAACATCCGCCTGTACGAAAACATCTCGATGGCCAACGGCTTGACCGGTGTCTACGGGCACATCAAAGACCTGAGCGACACCGACCGGGACATCAAGCTCGACCCGTTCGACGCCGAGGTGTCGCTGATCGTGGTCGGCGGTGAACTGGCCGCCAATGGCAGCGGACCGCTGTCGATCGACTCGCCGCTGAGCGTGGAGCTGTATCGCGTGTCGATGCTCGCGCCGACCAAAACCAGCGGCATCAGCTTCTCGGGGATTCTCGGCGAGCGCCAGGATGAAATTCTCGACCTGCTGGTGCGCCAGCAGAAAGCCGTGCTGATCGACCCTGTCGAACGCCAGACCAAAAAGCAGGACTGAGGATAATTTTATGCACCCACACTTGATCAAATTACTCAGCCTGTCGGCCCTGACCGCGGGCATTCTGGCCGCCAGCACCGGTGCCCGCGCCGATGAAGCCAAAGCCCCCAGCTTCAACGCCGAGCCGTGCTGCAGCCTGTGCCCGGCCGCCCACGACCCGAAAAACTACACCACTCGCTATCAGCAGAACTTCACCACGCTGGTGCAGGCGCAGGGCGACTGGCTATTCCGTACGCAAGAAGACTTGCGCACCGAGTTCGACACCACGCCCGCCGGCTACAAACGCCTGAAACAACTGCACGAAGCGTTCAAGAGCAAAGGCGTGGAGCTGGTCATCGTTTACCAGCCGACCCGTGGTCTGGTGAACCGCAACAAGCTGAACCCGGAAGAAAAAGCCAAATACGATTTTGACAAGGCACTGACCAACTACAAGAGCATGCTCGGGCGTTTCGCGCAGATGGGTTACGTGGTCCCGGACCTGTCGCCGCTGACCAACGAATCGCTGCCCGACACCCTGCCGGCCCACGACTTCTACTTCCGCGGCGACCAACACTGGACGCCGTATGGCGCCCAGCGCACGGCGAAAATCGTCGCCGAGAAGGTCAAGCAATTGCCGGCCTTCGCCGACATTCCCAAGCGTGAATTCGAGACCCATAGGTCGGGTCGCATGGGCAAGACCGGAACGTTACACAACATGGCGGGTCAACTCTGTGGCACCAGCTACGCGATCCAGTACATGGATCAGTTCACCACCGAGCCCAAAGGCGAAGCGGCCGATGGCGATCTGTTCAGTGATTCCGGCAATCCGGAGATCACCCTGGTCGGCACCAGCCACAGTGGCAAGAACTACAACTTCGCCGGTTTCCTCGAAGAGGCCATCGGCGCCGACATCCTCAACGTGGCATTCCCCGGCGGTGGCCTGGAAGGTTCGATGCTGCAGTACCTGGGCAGCGAAGAGTTCCAGACCAAACCGCCGAAAATCCTCATCTGGGAATTCTCGCCGCTTTATCGCCTCGACCAGGAAACCATCTACCGCCAGATGATGGCGCTGCTGGACAACGGTTGCGAAGGCAAAGATGCACAGATGAGCGGCAGCGCCACGCTGAAGCCGGGCAAAAACGAATTGATGGTCAACAGCAAGAACCTGGACCTGCGCAACAGTAGCCACCAGGTCGATATCCGCTTCGCCGACACCTCGGTGAAAACGTTGCACGCCACCCTCTGGTACATGAATGGGCGCCACGAGGACATCAAGATCGACAAACCGGAAACTTCCGATACCGACGGGCGTTTCGCCTTCGAGTTGCGCACGGACGAAGACTGGGCCTCGCAGAATCTGCTGGCCGTCGAAGTCCAGGGCCCTGAAGCAGGTGCCGCGCCACAGAAAGTCGAAGCGAAAATCTGCAAACGCAACGTGTTCTCCGGCGCCGAGCAGCGTACCGCTCAAGCCGGGCAATGAGGCTACCTCTTATGAACTGCATGCAAACCCGAACATTGAAAAAGTTACTCGCGCCCTCCCTGCTGACGTTGGCGATGTTCGCCGGCGCCACCCAGGCCGCCGCGCCGCTGCGTCCGCCACAGGGTTACTTTGCGCCGATTGAAAAAGTCAAAGCCGGCGACAAGAGCGAAGGCTGCGATGCGATGCCGACGCCTTACACCGGTGCCCTGCAATTTCGCAGCAAGTACGAAGGCTCCGACAAGTCCCGTTCGACCCTGAACGAGGCATCGGAAAAAGCCTTCCGCGACACCACCGCCGACATCACCAAGATCGAGCGCGGCACCAGCAAGCGGGTGATGCAGTTCATGCGTGACGGTCGCCCGGAACAGCTGGAATGCACGCTCAACTGGCTGACCGCTTGGGCTCAGGCGGATGCGTTGATGTCCAAGGACTTCAACCACACTGGCAAGTCCATGCGCAAATGGGCGTTGGGCAGCATGGCTTCGTCCTATATCCGCCTGAAGTTCTCTGACTCGCATCCGCTGGCCACCCACCAGCAAGAGGCGCAAGTGATTGAAGCCTGGTTCAGCAAAATGGCCGATCAGGTGGTCAGCGACTGGGACAACCTCCCGCTCGAACAAACCAACAACCACTCGTACTGGGCCGCCTGGTCGGTGATGGCCACGTCGGTCGCCACCAACCGCCGCGACCTGTTCGATTGGGCCGTCAAGGAATACAAGGTCGGCGCCAATCAGGTCGACGCCCAAGGCTTCCTGCCCAACGAACTCAAGCGTCAGCAACGCGCCCTCGCCTATCACAACTATGCCCTGCCGCCGCTGGCGATGATCGCCAGTTTCGCTCAGGTCAACGGTGTGGATTTGCGTCAGGAAAACAACGGTGCCTTGAAACGCCTGGGTGATCGCGTGCTGGCGGGAGTGAAAGACTCGGGTGAATTCGAGAAGAAGAACGGCAAAGACCAGGACATGACCGATCTCAAGATCGATTCGAAATTCGCCTGGCTCGAACCGTTCTGCTCGCTCTACACCTGCGCGCCGGATGTGCTGGAGCGCAAGCACAAGATGCAACCGTTCAAGAGCTTCCGCCTCGGCGGGGATTTGACCAGGGTTTACGACCCGGCCAACGAAAAGGGTAACAAAGGCTCTTAGAGCCAAACGCAAAACCTGTAGGAGCGAGGCTTGCCCGCGAAGAACGATGACACGGTTCATCAGTTCCACCGCATAACGGCCTTCGCGGGCAAGCCTCGCTCCTACAGGGTCAGTGCAAGGCATGAGTTTTTTGTGTGATGCCCCCCGGTTTTTCATGGGGGGGTTTGGGGGGCCGTTGGCCCTTGACTGTTGGTTAAACATGGAGAGATCGGGATGGTATTTTCATCCAACGTGTTCCTGTTTCTGTTCTTGCCGATCTTTCTCGGCTTGTACTACTTGAGCGGGCAACGCTATCGCAACTTGCTGCTGCTGATCGCCAGCTACGTGTTCTACGCCTGGTGGCGTGTGGACTTCCTTGCGCTGTTCGCAGCCGTCACGCTGTGGAACTACTGGATCGGCCTGAAAGTTGGCGCCGCGGGCGTTCGGAGCAAACCGGCCCAACGCTGGCTGCTGCTCGGCGTTGCGGTGGATCTGTGCATCCTCGGCTACTTCAAGTACGCCAACTTCGGCGTGGACAGCATCAACGCGATGATGACCTCGGTCGGTCTTTCGCCGTTCATCCTGACTCACGTGCTGTTGCCGATCGGGATCTCGTTCTACATCTTCGAGTCCATCAGCTACATCATCGACGTCTACCGCGGTGATACCCCGGCGACCCGCAACCTGATCGACTTTGCCGCATTCGTGGCGATCTTCCCGCACCTGATCGCGGGCCCCGTGTTGCGTTTCCGTGACCTGGCCGACCAGTTCAACAACCGCACCCACACCCTCGACAAGTTCTCCGAAGGTGCCACGCGGTTCATGCAGGGCTTCATCAAGAAGGTCTTCATCGCCGACACCCTGGCGGTGGTAGCCGACCATTGCTTCGCCTTGCAGAACCCGACCACGGGCGACGCCTGGCTCGGCGCCCTGGCCTACACCGCGCAGCTGTACTTCGACTTCTCCGGCTATAGCGACATGGCGATTGGTCTGGGCTTGATGATGGGTTTCCGCTTCATGGAAAACTTCAAACAGCCCTACATCAGCCAGTCGATCACCGAGTTCTGGCGTCGCTGGCACATCAGCCTCTCCACTTGGCTGCGTGACTACCTCTACATCACCCTCGGCGGTAACCGTAAAGGCACGCTGATGACCTATCGCAACCTGTTCCTGACCATGCTGCTCGGTGGTCTGTGGCACGGCGCGAACATCACCTACATCGTTTGGGGCGCCTGGCACGGCATGTGGCTGGCGATCGAAAAAGCCCTCGGCCTGAACACCTCGCCACGCAGCATCAACCCGATCCGCTGGGCGCTGACCTTCCTGCTTGTGGTCATGGGCTGGGTGATCTTCCGCTCGGAAAACCTGCACGTCGCCGGTCGCATGTACGGCGCGATGTTCAGCTTCGGCGAATGGTCGCTGTCGGAACTCAACCAGGCCAGCCTCACCGGTCTGCAAGTCGCCACTCTGGTGGTGGCCTACATCACCCTGGCGTTCTTCGGCATCCGTGATTTCTACACCAACCGGCCACCGGTCAAGACCAAGCCTGCCGTCAACGTCGAGGCCGATGGCCCTGCCGCGGCTACGCCTGGAATGATCAAAGCCGTACCGGGCGACAACCCGGCCAGCATCCACGAACCGGGTTACACCGTCGGCGTTGAAGCGACTGTGCAACCGGCCTACTGGACCGCTGACTGGCCACGTTACGTGATGCGCACGCTGGTGCTGCTGCTGTTCATCGCATCGATTCTCAAACTGTCGGCGCAAAGCTTCTCGCCGTTCCTTTACTTCCAGTTCTGAGGGATCTGACCATGACCCGCTCATTACGCATCTTCTACATCGCCCTGTTCCTGGTGACTTTGCTGGTCCTGGGCATGTGGTCGGTACGCAGCTTCTTCGGCTTCAGTACCAACGCCGATGCGACCGTGCTCAACGGTCGCTGGACCAAAGCCGTCGAGACTCATTACGACGACGAGTTCCCGATCAAGCGCCTGGGCACCAACCTTTGGGCCGCGCTGGATTTCAAACTGTTCAACGAAGGTCGTCCGGGCGTGGTGCTCGGTCGCGATCAGTGGCTCTACAGCGATGAAGAGTTCCACCCGGTCGTCAACGAAGAGTTGAACCTGCAAGGTAACTACGCGCTGGTCGAAGGCGTGCGCCAGACCCTGAAAAAGCAAGGCGTGCAACTGGTGATGGCGATTGTCCCGGCCAAGACGCGTCTGTACCCGGAACACCTGGGTGAAGTGAAACCGGCGAGCATCCACGCCAATCTGTACCAGGACTTCCACGCTCGCGTGGCGGCCGACAAGATCCTCGCTCCCGACCTGCTCGGCCCGCTGCAAAAGGGCAAGCAAGACGGTCAGCAAGTGTTCCTGCGCACCGACACCCACTGGACCCCGGAAGGCGCGCAAATCGCTGCCCAGACCCTGGCCAAAACCATTGCCGAGAAGGCTCCGCTCAGCGGCGAACCGCAGAACTTCGTCACCGAACCTGGGGAGAAGGTGACGCACAAGGGCGACCTGCGGTTGTTCCTGCCGCTGGATCCGCTGTTCGAAAACCTGATGCCGGCGCAAGAACCCTTGCAAAAGCGCAACACCGTGGCGGCCCAGGGTCAGCCTGCCGGTGACGACGCCCTGTTCGCCAACACTGAAGTGCCGGTGGCCCTGATCGGCACCAGCTACAGCGCCAACCCGAACTGGAACTTCGTCGGCGCGCTGAAAGAAGCGCTGCACAGCGATGTGGTCAATTACGCCGAAGACGGCCACGGCCCGATTCTGCCGATGCTCAGCTACCTGAAAAGCGATGCCTTCAAGAACAGCCCGCCACAGGTGCTGATCTGGGAGTTCCCTGAACGATATCTGCCTGTGAACAACGAAATCGGTGACGCCGACCCGCAGTGGGTCGCAGAGCTTAAACAAGCCGGCGTCAACCAGCAAAACGTAGCCGCAAACACTAAATCCGAGACGCCCGACCGGGCGCAAAACTGAAAGAGAGGTACACCATGACTTTCACTACTACTCCTCGCCGTCTCGCCGCTCGCTCCATCAAAGCAGTTGCACTCGTCGCCGGCATGAGCGTGTTGTCGATGCAGGCCTTCGCCGGTGGCGACGCCGCGCTCTACGGTCCGACTGCACCAAAAGGCTCAAGCTTCGTGCGGGTCTACAACGCCGGTAACGCTGAAGTCAGCGCCACCGTGGGCACCACCAACCTGAACGAAGTCGCGCCGCTGTCCAGCACTGACTTCAGCTTCATGCCGGGCGGCGATTACAGCGCCAAGATCGGCAGCCAGACCCTGCCGGTGAAACTGGCCGGTGATCACTATTACACCCTGGTCAACAACGCCAGCGGCGCACCGCAACTGATCGAAGAACCGCCGTTCAAGAACAAGCAGAAGTCCCTGGTGCGCGTACAGAACCTGAGCGACAAGGCCCTGACCCTGAAAACCGCCGACGGCAAGACCGAAGTCATTCCGTCCGTGGCGGCCAAGAGCCGTGGCGAGCGTGAAATCAACCCGGTGAAAGTCAGCCTGGCACTGTACGACGGCGCCACCAAAGTCGGCGACGTGAAACCGGTTGCCCTGGAACGCGGTGAAGCCGCGGTGCTGTACGTCACCGGCAGCGGCAGCGGCCTGTCGCCAGTCTGGGTAAAACGCCCGGTGTCGACGCGCTGATTAATTTTTCGAAAGGCTGACACCCCATTGGGGCCTTGAAACGGGCCCCTGTAGGAGCTGCCGAAGGCTGCGATCTTTTGATCTTTTATCGATTTTGAGAACGCCAAAGATCAAAAGATCGCAGCCTTCGGCAGCTCCTACGAGGGATCTGACCAGCCTTTGGACACGGAACAAGAACAAGAGTGAAACGACAGAACGTTCGTGGCTCTAACCAATCGATTTTAAAGGAGTAACAACATGATTCCGGTGATCTTGTCAGGTGGTAGCGGCTCACGTCTTTGGCCGCTTTCGCGTAAGCAATTCCCCAAGCAATTCCTCGCCCTGACCGGCGAACAAACGCTGTTCCAGCAAACCCTGGAACGCTTGGTGTTCGAAGGCATGGACACCCCGATCGTGGTCTGCAACAAGGAACACCGTTTCATCGTCAACGAGCAACTGAGCGCCCGCAACCTGGACGTGCAGCGCGTGCTGATGGAACCCTTCGGCCGCAACACGTCGCCAGCAGTGGCCCTGACCGCGATGATGCTGGTCAATGAAGGTCGCGACGAGTTGATGCTGGTACTGCCGGCCGACCACGTGCTGGAAGACCAGAAAGCCCTGCAACGCGCCCTGGCCCTGGCCACCGTGGCGGCCGAGCGTGGCGAGATGGTGCTGTTCGGCGTGCCGGCGACCAAACCGGAAACCGGTTACGGCTACATCAAATCCACCAACGATGCCCTGCTGCCGGAAGGCGTCAGCCGTGTCTCGCACTTCGTCGAAAAACCCGACGTGAAACGCGCCACCGAATTCGTCCAGTCCGGTGGTTACTTCTGGAACAGCGGCATGTTCCTGTTCCGCGCCAGCCGCTTCCTCGAAGAGCTGAAAAAACACGATCCGGACATCTACGACACCTGCGTACTGACGCTGGAACGTAGCGCGCAGGATGCCGATACCGTCGACATCGACCCCGCCACCTTCGCCTGCTGCCCGGACAACTCCATCGACTACTCGGTGATGGAAAAAACCCAACGCGCCTGCGTCGTGCCATTGACCGCAGGCTGGAGCGATGTCGGTTGCTGGTCGTCGTTGTGGGAGGTGAATGAAAAAGACGCCAACGGCAACGTCACCAAAGGCGACGTGGTCATCCAGGACAGCAAAAACTGCATGATCCACGGCAACGGCAAACTGGTGTCGGTGATTGGCCTGGAAAACATCGTGGTGGTCGAAACCAAGGACGCCATGATGATCGCCCACAAGGACAAGGTCCAAGGCGTCAAACAGATGGTCAACACCCTCAACGAACAGGGCCGCAGCGAAACCCAGACCCACTGCGAAGTCTATCGTCCATGGGGCTCCTACGACTCGGTGGACATGGGCGGCCGCTTCCAGGTCAAGCGCATCTCGGTCAAACCGGGCGCGTGCCTGTCGCTGCAGATGCACCACCACCGCGCCGAACACTGGATCGTGGTCAGCGGCACCGCTGAAGTGACCTGCGACGAAAACGTGTTCCTGCTCACTGAAAACCAGTCGACCTACATCCCGATCGCCTCGGTTCACCGTCTGCGCAACCCGGGCAAGATTCCACTCGAGATCATCGAAGTGCAATCGGGCAGCTACCTGGGCGAAGACGATATCGAGCGCTTCGAAGATATCTACGGTCGCTCCACCCCGATCGAGCGTGGCGTGTCGGTGAAAACCATCGCGCAGTAACGATCAGTAAAACAACAAGCCCCCGTCCAGCTCGCTGCGTTCCCTATCCGCAGTGGGTTGGGCGGGGGCTTTTTTTACATTTGGACGTTCATTACCGAAATGACTTCCATTGAACGCTTCCCGCTGCTCTGAAGGCGACAATGTAGGCGTCCGGGATCGGGGTGATAAACGTCATTTCCACAGTCCTGGGTGGAATCATCGCAACAAATTCGGACTGATCAAGCGTGTCACCACTCATCAACAATCGGGCATCCAGACCTCCTTTGGGAGTGAATTTGAAGGGTGACCCGAGCCCCAGTGTCTGATCATTAATGGCCTGTTCTCTCAAACCCGGAATTTCCATCCGGTACAGGTAGGCTCTGGTGTCACCATACCCACCTGATTCTTCATTCATGCCGGTGGATACGTAACCGGCAACGGGGTTTCTAACGTGCTCCTGGGCCTGGGTGTTAATTCCTTTGGCCACCACTGCCTGCCTGAACTCCTGTTTGATTTTGAGTCCCCTGTTATCCCTGGGGAAAAAACCGCCTGCTGCACGGATTTGCTCAGGGGAACGATTGTCCCCTCTCATGGCCACGACACTGCCCGATGAAGTAAGCATCAACTGATGTGAGCCCACAGCGAGTGAGCTGGCAGCATAGGAAGGAAGCGCTTCTTTTGGCTTATCCGCAGTGGGTAACACGATGGGCGGCGGCGGCCTTTTAGGCGCAACTACCGCGGCTTGCGAGACCTGGTTCGATTGAGCTGAACGCTGTAGAGGTTGGACGGGCCGAGGTGGTATAGCCGGGCTAACTACGGCTGGCGCAAGTGACGCCGGTCGTGGAGGAATTGGCGGGCGAGCGGGCACTGTGGGCTTATTCTTATCGGGAACAGGTGCGAGGCCATCTACATCAACCCACCTCACCGGATTGTTTCGAACCATCCGGTACAGGTTGAGACCATCGACAGCTCCGGCAGGATCGGGGTTGAGCCAGCGCTGTAACCACGGCATGTAATATCGAAATCCATAGTAATAAAGCCCCGTCGCATCCCGCTCCTTGCCCGAGTAACGAATGGTTTTGTAACTCGCTTCAATCATGTCAGTGCCGGTAAACCACGCCGTCTCGCCAAAGGGATAGTAGATTTCCTGGCTGATCATTCGCGCGTCATCGGCGAGTTCCAGCGTGCAGGAATTAAGGTGATCAACCAGGCTGTAGCGGTATTGATCGTTGGTAATACCGGACGGCGGAGCGGTCTCCCAATGCAGCACACGCACGCTGTTGAGTCCCGCCTGGGCGGTGATGACCTGCCGCACTTCCCCGGTGCCGCTGTCGGTACGAAGTTCCAGCCCCGGCAAGTAACGCACTTCAGCCACCACGGTGCGGGCATTGGTCTGCAGCGAGCGGCTTTTGCGTACCCGCTGCCCCCCGCCATCGTAGACATAGGACTCCCGATCATTGAGCCCGGAGGCGCGTTCCACCGGGCTGACCGATTGCAGCTGATTGCGCAGATCCCAGGTCAGAAACCGTCCCTGATCCAGCTCCAGCAAATTGCCGTTGGCGTCGAACGCTGCGGCGATTTCTTCTTCGGTGGGTGGCACGCCGTTGCGCCAGGGCAGACAGCGATTGCTGTAGCGGGCGGCCTGCAGGTCATGCCCCGGGCCTTGTGCGCCAACGTGGGTCAGCTTCAACAGATTGCCGCCTTCGTCGTAAAAATAGGTCTGGCGGTAGTTGCTGACCGCCGCCGGATCGGTGCGGCCGACCGACTCGGGCCCTTGATTGGGACCGCCCGCCTCCCAGCCAGAAGCCTCAATTAATTGGTAAAGGCTGTCGTAGCTAAAGCGACTGACCGGATCGACACGCTGGTTGGCGAAGTAACGTACCGGCAGTGCCTTGTCTTCGATGCTCAAGACATTACCCATCCGGTCATAGTCGTAGATCAGATGCTGCAACATCTGGGAACTCGCGTCCTGCGCCCGCCGCGCCATCAATAATCCGTCTTCCGCTCGGTAAACCAGGGTGGTTTGTACGTCGTTACCGGCGGTTTCGTGTTCGACCTGTCCCTGCGCGTTGTAGCGGATATCGCTGACCAGCGTTTGCCAGGTGGTCAGTCCCTGAAGTTGCAGACGCGCCTCACGCAAGCGACCGTCAAGGGTCAGGCTGAAGGCCTGACTATTTCCCTTGGCATCGACCTGTCCCAGCACATCGCCCAGCGGGCCGAAACGCCACATCGAGACGGCCCCCGCCCCCGGTTCAAGCAGCCGCTGGCGATCGGCTTCCAGCTCCGGCCAGTCAGGGGCAACAAGGTCCAGGGTGAAGTGACGGACTTGCTGCGCGCATTGGCCGGTGATCGAAAATGCCTCGAACAGCACCGTTCCGGCGGGATCGTCATGACGGATCAACTGGCCGCATTGATTCTGCTCGCCATGATCAGGACCGCCATAGGTCATGCGCTCAACAGACCTTCGCGGCTCAGCTGCGCCCTGCTCGAACACTGCCACGGGACGCAGCAGGTCGTCATATTCAACCTCGCGTCGCGTACCTCGGCTGTCCCATGCCAGCAAAATCTCGTCGTCCAAACCGGACAGGCTGAGTTGCAACCCGGCGTCGACGCTGACAGTACAAAGCGCATTGCCAGACAGCGAATACACGGTCGTTGAATTGGCGGGCGTCAGAGGATCTTCATCCTGCAATGCCCAAAGCCGCGGATCCCACTGTTTTACCGGGCGGCCTGCAGCATCATGGGCAGTGCGATTGATGCGCGCCTGAACAGGGTCTTTTTCGACGGCACGCCAATAGTCCACTGAACGGATGACTAAGCCACGCGGGTCGACAACAGATAATCTGGGTGTTTTGTGGTGCATTCCCATCGTCAAGGCCTGCATGCCGGTGGCGTCCTTGTTTGCCTGCGGTCATCTAATCGCTCATGGGGATGCGTGGCTACTGTCAGAAACCACAGTGCCGACCAACGGTTAAAACGATCGAATTTGGCGTCTGGGTGAAAACCATCGCACAGTGATTGACCGGTTAAACAAGAAGCCCCCGTCCAGCCCGCTGCGTTCCCTATCCGCAGTGGGTTGGGCGGGGGCTTTTTTATTTCTGGCTGCGCCTGGCCGCCGTGACTACTTGCTTGGCCATTGTCTTCCTGACTCTGGAACGCTCAAACACATTCACTGAGGATTTTGTCCCTCCGAACAGTCCTCGTTTGGCCGTAGAGTACTTGGCGATACCACTTGCTCCCTGAACACTCTGGTAATGAACATTCCAGACTTGGCTTTTTCGGTCGTATTTCATAAACGCGAACCCGGTCAGCTGTGATTCGACTTTTTTGTTTCCATCGGCGTCAAATCCATAGTCCATAAACTCCATGGAAGCGCTGAGCCCCAAACCATGCTCCGCAGCGGGCAACTTGTTGTATTGGGCTTCTTCTTTTCCGCCTTCCACGTGCCTGACCCGCAACACATTGTCATTGAGTTGATCGACCGTCAGCGAGCAACCACTGAAACCCGGGGTGAATACAAACTCGGGATCTGTGCCGGTGGGCTTGAGCGGCACATCGACATAGCCACCTTGAGGAGCCCAATACCCACTGACCGCATTCGCTTGATCGGGTATTTCATTGGCGGCGATATCGACAATTTTGAGCGCATTGAATTCCCCTTTGACCGTCCCGCCAAACGTCATCTTGAGCATTGAGAATATAAAACTGGCTCCGCCCTTGGTATTGGCCAGCGCCGAACTGACCTCCTTCGAATACGGCAGTTTCATCGGGTTCAACAAGTCCGTATTGATATGACTACGCCCAAATTCCGGCACCGCTAATGCTTTATTTATGTTGGTCGGTGTCGAATGGAGCGGCAGCATATCCAGGCGCCTGCCGGCATTGACCGGTGTGGCGCCGGGGATATCACGCTGCGCCCCGCTGGCAATCACCGGAGTCCACAAGCCATTGGGCAATTGTTTGCGTGTGACCGCCCCATCGTCATCGATGTAATTGGCGGGGTTATTCCTGACCATCCAGTACCGATTCAAACCATCGGTATCACCTGCCGGGTCTGGATTAATCCATCGCTGCAGCCACGGTACGTAGTAACGAAATCCATAGTAATAAAGCCCCGTCGTATCCCGCTCCTTACCCGAATAACGAACGGTTTTATACCTGGCCTCAATGATGTCCGAGCCGGCAAACCACGCCGTCTCGCCAAAGGGATAGTAGATTTCCTGGCTGATCATTCGCGCGTCATCGGCGAGTTCCAGCGTGCAGGAATTAAGGTGATCAACCAGGCTGTAGCGGTATTGATCGTTGGTAATACCGGACGGCGGAGCTGTTTCCCAATGCAGCACACGCACGCTGTTGAGTCCCGCCTGGGCGGTGATGACCTGCCGCACTTCCCCGGTGCCGCTGTCGGTACGAAGTTCCAGCCCCGGCAAGTAACGCACTTCAGCCACCACGGTCCGGGCATTGGTCTGCAGCGAGCGGATTTGGCGTACCCGCTGACCCCCGCCATCGTAGACATAGGACTCTCGATCATTGAGCCCGGAGGCGCGCTCCACCGGGCTGACCGAGTGCAACTGATTGCGTAGATCCCACACCAAGAAGCGCCCCTGATCCAGCTCCAGCAAATTGCCGTTGGCGTCGAACGCTGCGGCGATTTCTTCTTCGGTGGGCGGCACGCCGTTGCGCCAGGGCAGACAGCGATTGCTGTAGCGGGCGGCCTTCAGGTCATGCCCCGGGCCTTGTGCGCCAACGTGGGTCAGCTTCAACAGATTGCCGCCTTCGTCGTAAAAATAGGTCTGGCGGTAGTTGCCGACCGCCGCCGGATCGGTGCGGCCGACCGACTCGGGCCCTTGATTGGGACCGCCCGCCTCCCAGCCAGAAGCCTCAATTAATTGGTAAAGGCTGTCGTAGCTAAAGCGACTGACCGGATCGACACGCTGGTTGGCGAAGTAACGTACCGGCAGTGCCTTGTCTTCGATGCTCAAGACATTACCCATCCGGTCATAGTCGTAGATCAGATGCTGGATGATTCGAGCATCATCCTGTGCCCGCCGCTCCATCAACAGGCCATCTTCAGCGCGATAAACCAGGGTGGTTTGTACGTCGTTACCGGCGGTTTCGTGTTCGACCTGTCCCTGCGCGTTGTAGCGGATATCGCTGACCAGCGTTTGCCAGGTGGTCAGCCCCTGAAGTTGCAGACGCGACTCACGCAAGCGACCGTCAAGGGTCAGGCTGAAGGCCTGACTATTTCCCTTGGCATCGACCTGTCCCAGCACATCGCCCAGCGGACCGAAACGCCACGTCGAGACAGCCCCCGCCCCCGGTTCAAGCAGCCGCTGGCGATCGGCTTCCAGCTCCGGCCAGTCTGGGGCTACAGGGTCCAGGGTGAAGTGACGGACTTGCTTCACGCATTGGCCGGTGATCGAAAATGCCTCGAACAGCACCGTTCCGGCGGGATCGTCATGACGGATCAACTGGCCGCATTGATTCTGCTCGCCATGATCAGGACCGCCATAGGTCATGCGCTCAACAGACCTTCGCGGCTCAGCTGCGCCCTGCTCGAACACCGCCACGGGACGCAGCAGGTCGTCGTATTCAACCTCCCGTCGCGTGCCTCGGCTGTCCCATGCCAGCAAAATCTCGTCGCCCAAACCGGGCAGGCTGAGTTGCAACCCGGCGTCGACACTGACAGTACAAAGCGCATTGCCGGACAGCGAATGCACGGTCGTTGAATGGGCGGGCGTCAGAGGATCTTCATCCTGCAATGCCCAAAGCCGCGGATCCCACTGTTTTACCGGGCGGCCTGCAGCATCATGGGCAGTGCGATTGATGCGTGCCTGAACAGGGTCTTTTTCGACGGCACGCCAATAATCAACCGAACGGATGACTAAGCCACGCGGGTCGACAACAGATAATCTGGGTGTTTTGTGGTGCATCCCCATCGTCAAGACCTGCATGCCGGTGGCGTCCTTGTTCCGCAGCGATCATCTAACCGTTCGTGGAAAGACCTGGCTACTATCAGAAATGACAGTGCCGACCAACGGCCATCGATCTTGCGCCACGAATGTCCTTTCCTGCGCCCCTTCGGTAGGATGGTGGTTATGAGTTCAAGGAGCGTTCAAACATGTTCATCGGCGTCCTGCTGGTCATCACCTGGCTGATCCTGCTGCTGCGCTATCCGGCCAAGGCCGTGCCGGTTTCCATGGCCGCCGCCGTCGGATTGGGCCTGGTGGTGACGTGGGTGATCTGGCTGGACAACCGCGAGGTCAAGCAACTGGCGCGCCTTGAACTGCGGATCGTCTATGCCCCGGAGCACTGCCCGGCGGATCGCCCCTTGAAGCTGACGATGAACAACGGCAACGACGTGCCGCTGACCGAACTGCGCTGGCGCGTCGCCGCTTATGCACCGGGCGATACGGTCAATCTGGCCGACAATCAATACGCCGCGCCGCGCTATCGCGGCCCCGGCGAACTGCAGGCCGGCGCCAGCTGGGAAGATTGCTTGCCAATGCCGCCCCTGCGCCCCGGTTATCGCCCGCAAACGCTGGAGTTTCGCGCCGAGCATTTGCAGGGTAGTTTCTCTGACTGATCCTCTTCTTTTTTTGCACAAGGACCGCGCCATGCCCGTTGCGTTGATTACCGGTTGCTCCAGCGGCATTGGCCGCGCGCTCGCCGAAACCTTCAAAAGTGCCGGTTACGAAGTCTGGGCCAGCGCCCGCAAGGCTGAAGACGTGGCGGCCCTGACCACCGCCGGTTTCACCGCCGTGCAACTGGACGTTAACGATGGCCCGGCCCTTGAACAACTGAGCGAGCGGATCAATCAACAACGCGGCGGCCTTGATGTGCTGATCAACAACGCCGGCTATGGCGCCATGGGCCCCCTGCTCGACGGCGGTGTGCCGGCCATGCAGCGCCAGTTCGAAACCAACGTGTTTGCAATCGTCGGCGTGACTCGCGCGATGTTCCCGGTGCTGCGTCGCGCCAGGGGCCTGGTGGTGAACATCGGCAGCGTTTCCGGGGTTCTGGTCACACCGTTTGCCGGTGCTTACTGTGCTTCGAAAGCCGCGGTGCATGCCTTGAGCGATGCGTTGCGCATGGAACTGGCACCGTTCGGCGTGCGGGTCATGGAAGTTCAGCCGGGGGCTATCGCGTCCAGTTTCGCCAAGAATGCCGGCCATGAAGCGGAGCAACTGATCACCGAGCAATCGCCGTGGTGGCCGCTGCGTGAAGGTATTCGTGCACGGGCCAAGGCTTCTCAGGACAAGCCGACGCCGGCCAGTGAATTTGCCACCGGGTTGCTCAAGGCTGTGCAGCAAAGCAAAACACCGCGTCTGGTTCGCCTGGGCAATGGCAGCCGGGCGTTGCCGTTGATGGCGGGATTGTTGCCCAAGGGGCTGCTGGAATCGGGGCTGATGAAGCGGTTCGGGTTGCGCGGGCAGCTCTGATACCGGGTCGACGCGTTCGCATCAGAACAGATATTTCAGACTTTCAGGAAAACGCATGACCGACTACACCGAATACTTTGACGAAGTGATCCAGGCCCACATAGCCATCGAACAATGGTTGGCCGAGGAGCGAGACGAGTCCGAGCTTGAGCAATTGCTGACGCGTTTTTCGCCGCAGTTTTCCATGGTCTCGCCGTTGGGCCGGGTGCTGGATTTCGAGGCGTTGAATGAATTGTTTCTACTGGCAGGCGGGAAGAAGCTCGGGTTCAGGATTGTGCTCAGCGAGTTGCGAGGTGTCGCGCTGTACGACGGTGGCGCAGTGGTGAGTTACCGCGAGCAGCAGACCGATGCGACCGGGCTGCATTCTGATCGGCGATCCTCGGTGGTGTTTGAGAAACAGGCCGATGGCAAGGTGATTTGGCGGCATTTGCATGAGACGTTTTGCAAGGGGTGAGATCGAGTCGCGTCCATCGCGAGCAGGCTCGCTCCCACAGGGGATTTGCGTGGTTCACCGAATCAGCGTCCACACTCGATCAGTGTGGGAGCGAGCCTGCTCGCGATGGACGCGACCCGGTCTAACGGTTAGTTAACCACCACCGTGCAAGTAATCCCCGCCGCCAACAGCACGCCCTCCGGCACTTCATCAATGTGAATCCGCACCGGCACCCGCTGCGCCAGACGCACCCAGTTGAAGGTCGGATTTACATCGGCGATCAGCTCACGGCTCTCCGGGTTGTCGCGGTCATAGATTCCGCGAGAAATGCTTTCCACATGGCCCTTGAGCACTTCGCCGCTCATCAATTGCATGTCGGCTTTATCGCCCACGCGCACATGGGGCAGTTTGGTTTCTTCGAAGAAGCCATAAACCCAGAACGAGTTCATGTCGACCACGGCCATTTTCGCTTCGCCAATACGCGCGTAGTCGCCGCGATGCACGTTCAGGTTGGTCACATAACCGTCCACCGCCGCGCGCACTTCGGTGCGTTTGAGGTTCAGTTCGGCGGCTTCCAGTTGGGCCTGGGCATGCTGGTAATCGGCCAGGGCCGAGTCGGCAATGTTGCTGGCGTCGTCACGGTTTTCCCTGGAGACCACCAGGCTGTCGAGGTCGGCACGACGATGGGCGTTGACCTTGCGCATCTCCCACGTCGCTTTGCGCGAGGCCACCAGCGACTGCGCCTGTTTCACCGCGATGCGGTAGTGCTCGGGGTCGATGCGCAGCAGCAGGTCGCCCTTTTTCACCAATTGGTTGTCGCGCACCGGCACGTCCACTACCTCACCGGTGACGTCGGCGGCGACGTTGATGATGTCGGCGCGCACCCGGCCGTCACGGGTCCAGGGCGTGTCCATGTAATGCACCCACAGGGTCCGACCGATCCACAGGGCGAGGGCCAACACCAACAGGGTCGCGAGCAGGCTGAAAAGCTTTTTCATCAGGGCCTTCTTCAGAAATAGAGAGTCAACGGTAAACAGTCAGCGCCAGGGCGCCGAACAGACAGGTAAACAGGCTCAGGCGCAGCAGCGCCGGGTGCCAGAAGAAGCGGTACAGATCGAACCCGGACAAGCACCGGTCAAGGCCCCAGGCCAGCGCCGCCGCAATGAAAAACATCAGGGTCATGGTCGGCATGTACACGCCGTGGAAGGCGATTTCACGAGGCATGTTCAAGTCCTTGGCGCTTGGCAGTGGCGATCGATGCCAGCGGTGATTGCGGGTCGAGCAGCGAGGTGCGGATGAAGTGCAGGTAGCTCTTCACCCGGCGCAAGGCGGAGGTGTCGAAGTGTGGCGCGAAGGGTTCGTCGGTGGCTTGCACGCGGCCGATCGCATGGTCGACCGCAACCAATGCACGCTCCAGATTGCTCTGGCTCGGTTGCAGAAACAGCCGCACCAGCGAACGCCCCATCACCCGGATTGACTGGCGCCACGGCTGAGATTCGGCATACGCCGGGTGCACCGGCAGAATCGCCTGTTCCTTGCGCAACTCGATGATCGCGTGGCCGACTTCCAGCACCACGAACATCCAGCGCAGCAAGTCCCGTTGCACCTGCGGCTGTCCCGCTGCCAGACCGTAAGCCTGATGCAAAAGATCGCGGGTGCGACTTTCGAAACTCGACGCCAGACCCTTGAGTCTGCCGCTGATGGCATACACCACTTGCCCGCGCAAATCCTGCTCCAGGCGCCGCCACAACCAGCGGCTGTTGGGCGGCAGAATGATCGCCCCGGCCGCCGCGCACACCAGCATGCCCATGATCATGGCGATGTAGTCGTTGATGAAGGCGTAAGGGTTGTAAACGGTGAGGTTGTCCGGCACCGAACCGGTGCTGAAGAAGATCAGCAATCCCAGGCCAACCCCGGCATATTGCGGCCGTGACGTGAGGAACGATCCAAGCACGATCACCGGCGCCAGCATGACGCAAAGCAACGGAAAACCATCGATCAAGGGGAAGATGAAAAACATCTCGACGAAGCCGATCAGCGCCCCGAGCAACGTCCCGCAGGCCATCTGAAACGCCATGCGTTTGGGGTTCGGTGTCGCCGCTGAAAGACCGACGGTGGCGGCAGCGATCAGGGTCATGGTCGCCCCGCTCGGCCACGCGGTGGCGACCCAATAACTGCCGAGCACCACCAGGATGAACGCGGCGCGAATGCCCGACGCCGCCGAGGCCAGCCAGTTGGTTTGCGGGGTGAAGGGCTCGTCCCAGCGTTCCCGTTCGTGGCTGTGATCGGCCAGGGACGCATGAGTCTGTGCATAACTGTGCAGGTCGTCGACGAAGCGATAAAGCAGCTCGTAGGCCGTGTGAAAATCCAGCTGATCGGCGTCGCTCGGATCACTCTCCTGAAAGGACGTCCGCAGGCTGCGCACGCGCGCCGGCAAGTGTTGCTTATAGGTCGCCAACGCGGTGGCCAGGCGTGCGGCGTCGGGGCTGGTCAAGGCGCGACCGCTGAAACCATCGAGCACTTCGGCCAAGTCCTGCAACCCCGGTTTGATCGCCGCGACAACATGATCGGTGCCGCCGCTGCGCAGGCGTTCGAGTAACTGATGCAGGGCATTGAAGCGCGTGGTAATGCCCATGAACTCACTGTTCAAGCGACTGAGCCGCCCATTACGCCGACGCATGTGCGGGTCTTCGAACACCGTGACGCTGCGCAAGCCTTCCAGCCCCACCGCTTCAGCGATAAAGCGTACGTTGCTCGCTTCAAATGCCTCGCGCTGACTGCGGCCACGCAAGCCATCGGTGACAAACAAGGCAAACACGCCGAAGCGCTGATACAAGGCATTGCGCATCGCGGCGCTGGCGGTTTGCGGCAGGATCGCGGCGCTGACCAGTGTCGAGCAGAGAATCCCCAGGGAGATTTCCAATACGCGCCAGACTGCCGCCATGAACGCGCCATCCGGGTGAGCCAGGGCAGGCAATCCGACCATCGCCGCCGTATAACCGGCGAGCACAAATCCGTAGGCGCGGAAGTTGCGATAACGCGCCGCGCCGGCCGAGCAGAGGCCGACCCAGATCGCCAGCGAGCCGAGGAACAGTTCGGTGTTCTGCGCAAACAAGGCAATCAGGGCGACCATGACCACCGACCCGGCCAACGTGCCGAGGAAGCGATAGAAACTCTTGGCGAACACCTGGCCGCTTTGCGGTTGCATGACGATGAACACGGTGATCATCGCGGTGCGCGGTTGCGGCAACTCCAGACGCATGGCCAGCCACAGGGTCAGGAACGCGGCGAACAGCACCTTGAAAATGTACACCCAGCTCACGCCGTCGCTGCGTGCCCAGTCGAAGAACCCCCGGCGCCATTCAAGGGAATACAGCCAGCGCAAAGGTGCGGGCAAGGGAGTCATGAAATTCTGCTCATTGAGATTCGGTTAAGACGCAGAACCTGTGGGAGCGAGCCTGCTCGCGATGGCGATGTCACATTCAACATTGATGTCGACTGACACACCGCTATCGCGAGCAGGCTCGCTCCCACAGGTTTTGTGTTCAACGCAAAAGAACCGGGGTTTTCGGGGGCTGGGTTTTCTCGGCATTCGGTACGTCGTTGCCAGCGCCGAGGCCTCCGCCCAAAGCAGTCACCAACTCCGCGTGAGCACTCAAGCGTGCGGCCTGAACCTGTTGTTGCACCTGTTGCTGCTTGAACAGCAACGTCTGCGCATTGAGCACGTTGAGGTAATCGGTGAGCCCGCGCTGATACGCGATCATCGCGATGTCGTAGGTCTTCTGCGCCGTGGCCACCGACTCGGCGGCGAAGGCCTGCTGCTTGTCCATCGACTCGCGGCGGATCAACTGATCGGAGATGTTCTTCAGCGCGTTGACGAGCGTCTGGTTGTACCTGGCCACGGCAATGTCGTAACCCGCCGAGGCTTCGCCCAGCTCCGAACGCAAACGGCCGCCATCGAAGATCGGCAATGAAATCGCCGGGCCGACGCTGTAGTTGAGCTTCTTGCCAGTCAAAAACTCCAGCGCCCCACCGCCGGTGGCCATGTAGCCGAGACTGCCAACCAGATCGACGTTGGGGTAGAAACCGGCGTGGGCGACATCGATACCTCGCGCCTGAGCTGCGACTTGCCAGCGACTGGCAACCACGTCCGGGCGTTGACCCAGCAATTGCGCCGGCAGCGACGATGGCAACTTCAGCGCCGCGCCCAGCGACAGTGTCGGCCGTTGCAACTGCGCGCCCTCCCCCGGCCCTTTACCGGCCAAGGCTGCGAGCTGGTTACGGCTGAGGGCGATTTCTTCGTCCAGCGCATCAATTTGCCGATGGGTTTCCGGTAGCGGTGTTTCGGCCTGACTGACTTCGAAATGCGTGCCGATGCCGCCATCCAGACGTTTGTGTGCAAGGTCGAGGATTTGCTGTTGCTGCTTCAACGTGGCCGCGACGATGTCCCGCTGCGCGTAATGCAACGAGAGCTCGATGTAGGTGCGCACGATGTTGTTCTGCAATTCGAGCTGGGCTTGCCGTGCTTCGGCGGCGCTCATGTGGGCCATGTCCACGGCGCGTTCGGTGGCGTTGCTTTCGCGACCCCAGAGGTCCAGGGCATAGCTGAAGCCCAGTGCGGCGTTGTTGTCCCAGGTGGTGGTGTTGGCCAACTCGCCGGGGCCGTAGAACTGATCGGTGGGCCAGTTGTGGCGCTTGAGGGTGGATTGGCCGTTGATCTGCAACGATTCGGCGGACTCGGCAACGCCAGCCATGGACCGGGCCTGACGCACTCGCGCGGCGGCCATGGCCATGCTCGGGCTGCCTTGCAGGGCGAGGTCGATCCAGCGGTTCAGTTGCGGGTCGCCGTAGGCTTGCCACCAGTGGGCGGTCGGCCAGTGAGCATCCTGAGCGGCGTTCTGAATGGCTTCATCGGTGGCCAGTGAACCAGCCTCCAGTGCCTTGCCCTGTGGGGCAATACCTGCGGTTCCGATGCAGCCGCTGATTGCCAGGGTTAAAGCCAAAACACTGAGCGTCTTGAGCGCTCTGTTGATGCGACGCGGCACTGCTGCGATTTCCTGAGATGAGGGAGATCCCCTGTAGCAGCTGCCGCAGGCTGCGATCTTTTGATGTTGCTGTTAAAAGCGAAGATCAAAAGATCGCAGCCTGCGGCAGCTCCTGCATAGGTGGGCGCAATTCTAGGGGTGGGCTCTGTTGGCGATAAGCCGGGAATCCTGTGAATCTTTGTTACCGTTAACGCGATAATCCCTTAGTCGGGGTCTCAGACACTGAAACTTCGTGTCACAATTTGCCATCGCACCCGAGAGCACCCCATGGACACTTTGCAAAACATGCGCGCCTTCAGTTACGTGGCCGAAGCCGGCAGCTTCACCGCCGCCGCCGTGCAACTCGACACCACCACGGCCAACGTCTCGCGCGCGGTCTCCAACCTGGAAGCCCACCTGCAAACCCGTCTGCTTAACCGCACCACCCGCCGTATCGCCTTGACCGAAGCCGGCAAGCGCTACTTATTGCGCTGCGAGCAGATCCTGGCCTACGTCGAAGAAGCCGAAGCCGAAGCCAGCGACGCCCACGCGCGCCCGGCCGGGCAACTCAAGGTGCACACCATGACCGGTATCGGTCAGCACTTCGTGATCGACGCCATCGCCCGCTACCGCAAAACCCACCCGGACGTGACCTTCGACCTGACCATGGCCAACCGCGTGCCGGATCTGCTCGACGAGGGCTACGACGTGTCCATCGTGCTCGCCAGCGAACTGCCGGACTCGGGCTTCGTCTCCCAACGCCTGGGCATCACCTACAGCATCGTTTGCGCATCGCCGGCCTATGTGAAAGCCAACGGCTGTGCGCAGAAACCCAGCGATTTGCTGAACCATATGTGCTTGCGCCTGGTAAGCCCGGTGATCCCGCTGGAGAAGTGGGCCTTCGACGGCCCCGATGGCCAGGAAATGGTCACCATTAATAGCTCGCCGTTTTTGGTGAACTCCGCTGACGCGATGAAGACTGCGATCACCAGTGGCATGGGGGTCGGCGTTTTGCCGGTGTATGCGGCCATTGAAGGGCTGCGCAACGGCACGCTGGTGCGGGTGATGCCGAATTACCGCTCCCAGGAACTGAATCTGTATGCGATCTACCCGTCGCGGCAGTATCTGGATGCGAAGATCAAGACGTGGGTGGAGTACTTGCGCGGCTCGTTGCCGGAGATATTGGCGGCGCATCAGGCGGAATTGGCGGCGTATGAGTTGAGTGGGAGTTTGGGTGGGGTTCGGGTGGCGAATTGAGCTACAGACGGTCCTACAAATCGCCGAGATTCAGGGACATTTCCGACAAGTTTTGACGGTTGTTGCGTCGGAAGCGAAGTGGGTAGGCTTTGGGGGTCGCTGCCAAATCAGTGACCAGGCTTGGAAACCTGATATTCCCATCACAGCACATGGCATACTGCGGCGCTTTTTTCTGCACGCAATTCCTTGTTATGGCGGCTGTGCGCGGGAGACCTTCGGGTCTGCCGGGTTTGATGGGATTTCCGGTTTTCCAGACCGCGCATGGCTGCCACCCTTTCGCTTGGAAACGAAAATGGCAGCTCTATTAATCCTGTCATAGAGTAATTTCCATGATTAAAGAAACACCGAATCCCCCGGAAACCGACGACGTTTCCCCCTACGAATCCCCCAATTCCAAAAAACTCAACGATGCCGCTGAACGGGCGCTCGACCACTACCTCAATCCCGAGGCCCTCAAATCACCCGCTACCCGCAAGCCGAGCACGATGTTCATGGTTGCGCCGAATATCAAAGATGAAGACTTGTTGGCCCATACCTGTGAGTCGTTGGCCCAGGCCAGTGTGATGGCGAGTGATTTTGCGGGCTATCTGGAAGGCCCGCATCGGCACACGGTGATGGCAATTCAACAGATCGTCATGCTGGCCGAGCTGACGGTGAACCGGATGCTGGATAACCTCAACGTACCAAAACCCGCGCCTCACAGCTAATCCCCTGTAGGAGCGAGGCTTGCCCGCGAAGACTTTCTAACATTCAACATTTAATTTGCCTGACACACCGCCTTCGCGGGCAAGCCTCGCTCCTACCGTTTTGGATGGCCTACACCCGGCAATCCGAGCGCTCGCATAATGTCCGGGAAGAATGTTAGCGTGCTTGGCATTCTCCAAGCCCGACGAGCCGCTTCCAATGAAAAAAACCGTCCTCGCTTTCAGCCGCATCACCCCGCCCATGATCGAACGCCTGCAACAAGACTTCGACGTGGTCGTGCCGAACCCGAAAAACGGCGACATCAACGCCCAGTTCAACGAAGCCCTGCCCCACGCCCACGGCCTGATCGGCGTTGGCCGCAAACTCGGTCGCGCGCAACTGGAAAATGCCGCAAAACTTGAAGTGGTCTCCAGCGTCTCGGTCGGCTACGACAACTACGACCTCGCCTACTTCAACGAACGCGGGATCATGCTCACCAACACCCCCGACGTCCTCACCGAAAGCACCGCCGACCTGGCCTTTGCCTTGCTCATGAGCAGTGCCCGCCGCGTTGCCGAGCTGGATGCCTGGACCAAGGCCGGTCAATGGCAAGCCACCGTCGGCGCGCCGTTGTTCGGTAGCGATGTGCATGGCAAAACCTTAGGGATTGTCGGCATGGGCAACATCGGCGCGGCCATTGCCCGTCGCGGTCGCCTGGGCTTCAACATGCCAATTATCTACAGCGGTAACAGCCGCAAGACCGAACTGGAACAGGAGCTCGGTGCGCAGTTCCGCACGCTCGATCAACTGCTGGCCGAAGCCGACTTCGTCTGCCTGGTGGTGCCGCTCAGCGAAAAGACCAGGCACTTGATCAGCCACCGCGAATTGGCGCTGATGAAACCGAGCGCCATTCTGGTGAACATCGCACGCGGCCCGGTCGTGGACGAACCGGCGCTGATCGAAGCACTGCAAAACAACCGGATTCGCGGTGCCGGGCTGGACGTCTACGAGAAAGAACCGTTGGCCGAATCGCCATTGTTCCAGCTGAAAAACGCCGTGACCTTGCCGCACATCGGCTCGGCGACCCACGAAACCCGTGAAGCCATGGCCAACCGTGCCTTGGCCAACTTGCGCAGCGCCTTGCTGGGTGAACGGCCGCAGGATCTGGTGAATCCGCAAGTGTGGAAAGGCTAACTAAAACGGGCAGGCACTTCAAACGCCTGCCCGCGCTCTACATACTTTGCAATTCAGTCCGTCGTCGTAAAACTGATCCGCACTATAGACTCTCCATTACTTACACAACCCTCACGGGACTTAGTTATGGAGAGCAAAAGCCTTGAACTCGTCGACAACCGACCAACTCATCAGATACAGCAAAATCATATTGATGGCCTATATCAGTTTTTTTGGCCTGATGGTGATGTACAGCAACTTTACCGACTACGCATCCAACTATGAGTATGTGGGCCATATTCTCAGCATGGACACCACCCGTGACAATCCGAACCTGAGCTACCGAGCGATTACCTCGCCCATGCTCCACCATAGAATCTACTGGTTCATCATCACCCTGGAAGTTCTCTATACCGGATTTTGTCTGTTGGGAACCTATCATCTTTACCGAAATAGAGAGGCTTCTGCCGACGCCTTTCACGAGGCGAAGAAGTTTTCGATTATCGGATTATTAATCGCCATATTCGTTTATTACATTTGCCTTCAAGTCGTCGGTGTCGAATGGTTCAACATGGACGAGTCGCAAACCTGGAACGCCAAGGACTGGGCCCGGCACATTGTCGACTTTATATTGCCGTTACTGATTTATATGGCCATCAGGATCGAGCGCTGAGTGACTAAGTGCTCGATCAACAGGGTACTTCACGCCAGTTTGCCATTCCCCTGCACCATCGGCGCCTTCGGTTTACGGAACACCAACACATTCCCCAACATCACCAGCACCAGCCCCACCAGTGCCGGCGCCGTCCATTGATAGCCTTCGACAAACGCCGACACATTCAGCGCCACCACCGGGAACAACACCGTGCAATACGCTGCCCGCTCCGGCCCCATGCGCCCGACCAGCGTCAGGTAGGCGGTGAAACCGATGACCGAGCCCGGAATCACCAGGTACAGCAACGAGCCGATATAGCGGGCATTCCATTCCATGTCGAACGGGATGCCTTTGACCAGGCACCACACCGACAACATCGCCGCGCCATAAGCCATGCCCCAGGCATTGGTGGTCAAGGGTTTCAAGCCCGCCTTCTGCTGCAGACTCGACAGCATGTTGCCGGCCGAGAAGCACAAGGTGCCGAGCAACGCCAGACCCAACCCGAGCAAGGTTTCCGGGCTGGCGGTATGACCCGCCAGCTCCGGCCAGAACAACAGGCCAAGCCCCAGCAAGCCCAACGCGCCGCCCAGCAGCACGTTACGGGCAATTTTCTGGCCGAAAAACACCCGTGCATTGAAGGCGTTCCACAAGGTGGCGGTGGAAAACACCACGGCGACCAGACCGCTGGGGATCCACTGGCTGGCGGTGAGGAAGCACATGAAATTGATGCAGAACAGGCACAAGCCCTGCGCCAGGCAAATCAGATGCCCACGACGGTTCATCGGTTGCAGGCGCCGGCTGAGCAGCAACATCACGAACAGCATCAGTGCGGCCAGGCCGAAGCGATAGACGATCGACACTGGAATGGCCACCACGCCCAGTTGCCATTTCAAGGCGATCCAGGTGGTGCCCCAGATCAGCACGGTGAGCAGATACAACGAAAGGTTCATGGCGAAGACTCCTGAATAGGCCTTCAGTGTCCGGCGCGAAACCTTTTTGCACTTGCATAAACTTGCGCTTTTGTCGGCCCGCGGGCTGGCAGGCCAACGTCTACGGAGTAGGATGCAAAGCGTTGGAGAGAACCGATCATGGCCGCACTCGTGTCACTCGATACCCTGCAAGTCTTTCAAGCCCTCAACCGCTCGCCCAATGCTCGCCTGGAGCACAGCGCCGAGCTCGGTGACGGCTTGGCTGCAGCTTTGTGGAGCAACCACCACGACGCCCAGGACTACGAAGCGCCGAGCCATCACACGCTGTCGTGCTACATCGCCGGCGGCACCGGCACCTTTCGCCGCGACCAGCCCGGCACCAAGGGCGGCCCGGACAAGCTGTGCATTCTGCCGGCCGACCATCAATCTGGCTGGGTCATCAACGGCAACATTCGCCTGGCCCACCTGTATTTCAGTCCCGAACAATTTGCCCTTGGTTGCGTCACGTTGCTGGATCGCGAGCCGCGGGAATTGCAGTTGCGTGAGCGCACGTTCCTCGAAGACCCGCAGCAAGCCCGGCACTTTCGGCAGTTGATCGCCCTCAACTGGGACGAACCGGGCGAACGCCTGCTCACCAGCAGTCTGGCGCACGAAATGCTCAGCCATGCCCTGCTCAGCCAGGTCGGCGTGCGTCAGGGCCTGCGCCTCAAGGGTGGATTGGCGGCGCATCAACGGCGCCAGCTGGTGGAATTCATCGACCATCAGTTGGCTGAAGCGATCAGCCTCGGGCAGTTGGCGGCATTGTGCGCGCTGTCGGAATACCACTTTGCGCGCATGTTCCGTGAGACCTTCGGCTTACCGCCGCATCAGTATGTGTTGGCCCGGCGACTGAGCCGCGCGCGGGAGTTATTGCGCGGGACGTCGCAGCCGTTGGGGGATATTGCGTTGGCCTGTGGGTTTGCCAGTGCGAGTCATTTCACCAATCGGTTTCGCCAGGCTTTGGGTGGCACGCCCGGGGAATATCGGCAGGCGTTTTTGCGGTAAAGCGAGATCAAAAGATCGCAGCCTTCGGCAGCTCCTACAGGAGCATGCGTTCGGCCCGGTTGACGAGCCTGATGGTGGGCACCGATGGATGCTGAAACAAGAACGGGCCTGCATAAGCAGGCCCGTTTTTTAGGTGGAGAGAAGTGGAAAGGTAAAAAGTGAATCAGGCTTCAGCCGTTTTGCGCAGCCTGTTCGTTCTCGAGAAACTCGTCTTCCAGCAGCGCATCGGCAGTTGGCCTTTCGAACGGCACTACAGCAGCACGTGGTTTACCTCGCAGTTTGCCGAACAAGTGTTCCAGCGCATGTTCGAGTTTTTCGGCTGCCCCGTCGATCGCCAGTTCCAGGGAGTCAGCTTTATGAGTGACAGAAATCGGTTGGTGGCCTTTTGGCCGCGCTTCCAGCTGGCAGCGCATATCGTGGGGACCAGGCTTGTCGCCGTTCTCGTCCCGCAGATGGACCTCGACGCGGGTCAGGTCCTCCTCATAACGTTCGAGCGTGCTCTCAATGGTAGTACGTACCCACTCCTCCAGTCGGATGCTGCTTTGAATATGGTTATCGCTATTGACTTGGATTTGCATAGTTCATCCCTTATTTCAGCTAGCTCGCGAGAGGCCGGTCAGCTAGCCCTTGGGCGTCATCACCGTGACCTCTTGGTTACACAATCGGTGTCCGCGCAGAACATTTCAACCCCTAAAAAAAGATAAATATTGATTCGCAAAAAAAGCCGGACAACAGGCAAAAGCGCTGTTAAGGTCGGGAGTTGGGTCGCCTCGTTCTTTTGTCATAATTGCTCACATCTGCTGCTCCGCCAGCGGATGCAGACTACGAAATATCCCCGCCTCTTCCACCAGCCAGTCATGCACCGCGCGTACGCCCGGATGGCTCAGCGCACCCGGCGCATAGAGCAGCACGTAACGCTTGTGATTCGGCACCGCCAGGCCAAACGGCACGATCAATGTCCCGCGCTCCAGTTCATCGTTGAGCAGCGTTCGCCGCGCAATCGCCACGCCCATCCCGGCAATCGCCGCTTCGATGGTCAGGTGATTACGATTGAAGGTATGCCCGCGCCGCACATCCGCGCCCTCGAAGCCGATAGCGTTGAGGTAGAACTCCCATTCCGCGTACTCATAACTGCCGCGCCAGGCGGTGATGTCATGCAGCAACGGAAAATGCACCAGGTCTGCCGGGCCGTGCAGTGGCGGCCTTGCGCGCAACAGGCTCGGGGCACATACCGGAAAGATCTGCTCGTCCAACAAGGCTGTGGATAACAATCCGGGATAACTGCCGTCGTTCAGGTCGATGGCCAAGTCGAAGTCGCCCTCGTGCAGGGGCACGCTGCTGTCCTCGGCCACCAGGCGCAATTGAATGTCCGGGAAGCGCTGCTGCAAACGGGGCAGTCGCGGGGTCAGCCATTTGCTCAGGAACGACGGAATCGAGCGCAGCCGCAAAATCCCGCTGATCATTCCGGCGTCCAATCGTCGCAATTCTGCGTCGATGCTGCCGTATGCCTCGTTGACGGTGATGGCCAGTCGCTGGCCTTCGGCGCTCAACTCCACGCCCCGGGCGCGACGATGAAACAGGCGAAAACCCAGCCGCTCTTCCAGTTGCCGAATTTGCTGACTGACCGCACCCGGTGTGATGTGCAGCTCTTCAGCACATCGGGTGAAGGACAAGTGCCGCGCGGCACAAGAAAACACGTGCAGCCAGACATAGGTCTGGGCGTGCAATTGGCGACTCATTGTTTAGTCCTGCTAAAGGCTGTCTTAGGAAGTTTCGTTGGTCATGTAGTACCGAGGTTGGCAGTATCGCCGACCTTGCGCTTGTCCTACAAAAAATGGCAGCGATTCCTCTTCCATTGCTTGTATAGGCTTTAGCATGGCTATCAGTGTTTTCGATCTCTTCAAAGTCGGTATCGGTCCGTCCAGCTCCCACACCGTCGGCCCAATGCGCGCCGCCGCAACCTTCGCCCAAGCCCTGATTGAGCAACATTTACTGCCCGACGTACGGCGGGTAGAAATCCGACTCTATGGCTCCCTTTCGGCCACCGGCGTCGGCCACGCGACCGACCGTGCCTGCGTCATGGGCCTGATGGGCGAATGGCCAGACAGCATTGATCCCAACTCAATCGACAGCCGAATCCAGACCTTGCGTGAAACCGGCGAACTGAGTCTGGCAGGCAAATCGACCATTGCCTTCAACTGGCAGCGCGATCTCCTGCTGCTGGACGCGAGCCTGCCCTACCACCCCAACGCCATGTCTCTGACAGCCTTCGGCGAAACCGGTGAATTGTTCGAGCAAACGTACTACTCGGTGGGGGGTGGTTTCATCATCGAAGCAACCGAAGCCGAGTCGGGCATTGCCCCGGCCAGCGATGTGGTGCTGCCCTACGATTTCTCCAGCGCCGCCGAATTGCTCAAGCTCTGCAACCAACACGGTTTGCGGGTTTCCGAGCTGATGATGGCCAACGAACGGGCCTGGCGCAGTGATGCCGAGATCCGCCAGGGGCTGCTGCATATCTGGTCGGTGATGCGCGAGTGCGTCGAGCAAGGTTTGCGTCACGAAGGCATCCTGCCCGGCGGTCTGAATGTGCCGCGCCGCGCCGCGAAATTGCACCGCAGCCTGCTGGAAATTGGTAAGCCGAATGTCATCAGCTCCACCCTGTCGGCCATGGAGTGGGTCAACCTGTTCGCCCTCGCCGTGAACGAAGAAAACGCGGCTGGCGGACGGATGGTCACCGCGCCTACAAACGGGGCGGCAGGGATCATTCCCGCCGTGCTGCACTACTACATGAAATTCAACCCGGACGCGTCGGACGATGACGTCGTGGCGTTCTTTTTGGGCGCTGCCGCTGTAGGCATTCTCTGCAAGAAAAACGCCTCGATCTCCGGCGCCGAAGTCGGCTGCCAGGGTGAAGTCGGTTCCGCCTGCGCCATGGCCGCCGCCGGTTTGGCGGACGTGCTCGGAGCGACTCCCGAGCAACTGGAAAACGCCGCCGAAATCGGCCTGGAGCACAACCTCGGCCTGACCTGCGACCCGGTTGGCGGTCTGGTGCAGGTGCCCTGCATCGAGCGCAATGCAATTGCCGCCGTGAAAGCGATCAACGCCACGCAAATGGCCCTGCGCGGCGACGGCAAACACTTCATTTCCCTGGACCGGGTAATCCGCACCATGCGCGATACCGGTGCCGATATGCATGACAAATACAAAGAAACTTCACGGGGCGGCCTGGCGGTGAGCTGGGTGGAGTGCTGAGGAGCATTCCCTGACCGTCTGCAACACGTGAGCCCGAGCAAGAATAATAACGAGGCAAAAACGATGACCGATGTACGTACACCTGCTGCCGATAATCCTGCTGTAGACCTGACCCGTAATAGCGAAATATCCCACAAAGGCTGGAGCAAACACGACACCACCTGGATGCTTGGCCTCTACGGCACGGCGATTGGCGCCGGCACGTTGTTTCTGCCGATCAACGCCGGTGTCGGTGGTTTCTGGCCGCTGCTGCTCCTGGCGGTGCTGGCGTTTCCGATGACCTTCTTCGCCCACCGTGGCCTGACGCGTTTCGTGTTGTCCGGACGTTCCGGGGACATCACCGACGTGGTGGAAGAACACTTCGGCATCGGTGCCGGCAAGCTGATCACGCTGCTGTATTTCTTCGCGATCTTCCCGATTCTGCTGGTGTACAGCGTAGCGCTGACCAACACCCTGAGCAGCCTCATGGAGCACCAGTTGCACATGACGCCTCCTCCTCGGGCGATTCTGTCGCTGGGGTTGATTCTCGGCTTGATGGCCATCGTCCGTTGCGGTCAGGGCGTCATCGTCAAATTCATGAGTGTGCTGGTTTATCCGTTCGTTGCGGCGTTGCTGTTGCTCGGTGTCAGTCTGATTCCAAACTGGAACGGCGCATTCTTCGCCACCGCCAGTGAAGGCATGCCGCTGCCGCTGTTCTTCAAGACCTTGTGGCTGGCGATCCCGGTGATGGTGTTCTCGTTCAACCATTCGCCGATCATCTCCGCCTTCGCCGTCGATCAGAAACAGCGTTACGGCGAACAAGCCGAACGCAAAAGCAGCGGCATTCTCGCGATCGCTCACGCCATGATGGTCGTCACGGTGATGTTCTTCTGCTTCAGCTGCGTGCTGGCGCTGTCCCCGGCTGATTTGGCCGCGGCGAAGGCGCAAAACATTTCGATCCTGTCGTACCTGGCCAACCACTTCCAGACGCCGGTCATCGCTTACGCGGCGCCGTTGATTGCGCTGGTGGCGATCACCAAATCCTTCCTCGGCCATTACATCGGCGCCAGCGAAGGCTTTCAGGGCCTGATTGTGAAGAGCCTGCGTGGCCGTGGTCGCGTCATGTCCGCCAGCTGGCTGAACCGCATCACCGCGCTGTTCATGATCCTCAGCTGCTGGGCCGTGGCGACCTTCAATCCGAGCATCCTGGGCATGATCGAAACCCTCGGCGGGCCGATCATCGCGTGCCTGTTGTTCCTGATGCCGATGTACGCCATCCGCCGCGTGCCGGCCTTGCGCCAGTACTCGGGTCAGGCTTCGAACGTGTTTGTGGTACTGATCGGTCTGATTGCACTGTCTGCGATCATCTATTCATTCATGCCCTGAAACGGGCAGGCAAAAAGCAGGCGGGCCAGGGTGCCCGCCTTCTTTTTGCCGTGATCATTGTTCGACAATTTTTCCGGCATGCACCTTGCTATGCCTCTGTAGGCGCAGCCGCAGGCTGCGATCTTTTGATCTTCAGCGCCTTCACCGAACATCAAGATCAAAAGATCGCAGCCTTCGGCAGCTCCTACGAAAAGCGATGATGGCGATATGGCTAAGGAATGGCCGATGGTCTGGTGTTGCGAACTAATCCCGATCATGGCCGGTCAACAACTGCACGTTCAATCAGGCGGTGACGCATCATGGACAACCCCTTTCAGCTCATTACCGATGCCTTTGCACCGGATTATCAGATCAACCTGAGCATTCAGGGTCTGGACGGCAGCATCATGCTGACCCTGTCCAAAAGTGGCCGCGTGGTGGCCAAGCGGATGATCAGCGCCGAACAGCGCAATGACCCCAAACGCCTCAAACGCCTGGTGCAAAGCATTCAGTTCGGTATCGCCATCGAACAGGGCCACAGCGCCGTGTCCATCCTCGAAGCCATGACCGACGGCGACAACCGTAACCCGCCGCCGCCACTGGTCAAATCCCGGCCCCGACCTTCCGTGGGGCTTTAAAGCTCGCCCTTCTCCACTTCGGGATGCTCACCGGAACCCACACCGATCTTGCGCTGTGGGTGTTCGATCTTCACCGAAGGAAATTGCGACGACGCATAACGCACCACCAGAATCGCAAACGCCAGCAGCAGAATCCCGCCGCACAGGTAGATGATCCCCAGGTCCGGCGGATTGTGGTGCGAGACGTTGGAGATCAGCAGCCGCGTCAGCGCAGTGATCGCCACATAGATCAGGAAGCGCACCGGCATGTGGTTGGTCTTGAAGTAAATCCCGACCATCGCCCCCAGTTCGAGGTAGATGAACAGCAGCAAGATGTCATCGATCTTGATGTGCCCCGCCTCGATCATCTGCAAGAATTCCATCACCGCTGCCCACGCGGTCACGGCACCGATGGCGAACAGTGCCAGATAGTGGAAGGTCTCGACGAACAGGTTGCCCAGGGATTCGGCCAGTTGATGCACGTTCTGCCGCAGGTTTTCGGCCCAGTTGATTTTCACTTTGATTGTTCCTTAGCTCGGTTCGAGCGGATGATGCGGGTTGGACGTGACGGTTGTTCTGCATGCAGAAAAAAGGCCAGAGGCTGTTGGGTGAGATGGCAATGGGCTGCTACTGGACACTTTTGTGGTGTCTGGACGGCCCCCATCGCGAGCAGGCTCGCTCCCACAATGGTTTTGTGAACGCCGCAGATCTCTTGTGGGAGCGAGCCTGCTCGCGATGGGAGCGCCACGGTTCACCTGACAAACACCGATTACGGTCTACATTAAAAAGCCACTACCCAAAGCGCAGGGATTCGCTTATCCTTTTCGCTGTATATAAATACAGTAGTCGAAACAGACAACTAATGTGAAGGCATGTGAGGTGGTGAATGGCCGTCGAAGTGGTATACCGCAGCAGCCGAGATCTGGAGCGCTTGTTCATGGATAAAGCCGAAGCTGACCGTCATGACAAAATGCTCGAACTGGCCGAATTGCTGGCCGAAGTGTTGCAAAAAGCCGTTCCGTCCCTGACCGAACAGCAAGTGGAAGAAGCCGGGATCTACATGGCGAAAAACCGCGATGTGTTCGCCAAGGCGTTCAAGAGCCAGCCGGACGCGCTGTCCGAATTGCTCAATGTACCCGCTGAAGTCGCTGAACCTGTTGAAGTCGCTGCACCTGTTGAAGCCGCGGGCGCTGAGCCGACCAAGCCAGCCAAAGCCGCCAAGACGCCAAAGTAAGCAATGCCCGAATTGAATAGGCCCTGAGTCAAATGGCTCAGGGCCTTTTTCATGCCCGTGGAAAATTTAAGCCTCAGGTTGTTCCAACGCTTCGACCAACGCTTTGAAGAACCGCGCCGCCTCGCCTCCGGTGACTACACGGTGATCAAACGTCAGGGACAGCGGCAGAATCGGGTGCACCACCACCGCGCCCTCGACCGCCACCGGTTCATCGTGAATCGCGCCGGCGGCAAGGATCGCCACTTGCGGTGGCACCACCACCGGGTTGGCGTAGCGACCGAACAAGGTGCCAAAGTTCGACAGGGTCAGGGTGGCGCCCATCATTTCCTTAGGCGGGATCGAGCGTGCCTGCACATCGGCCCGCAGGCGCATGACGCCCTCTTTCAAATCCTCTGACGTGCGATTGCCGACATCGCGCAGCACCGGCACGAACAAGCCGTCCGGGGTGTCCACGGCAATGCCCAGGTCGAGCCGTTCGTGTTGTTTAAGTGAAAAGGTTTTACCGTTGAAGGCGCTGTTGAGTACCGGCTCGATGGCACAGGCCGCCGCCATGGCCTTGGCCAGACGAATCAGCGGTTCTCGCGCCTGTCCCCAGCGATGCAGGTCGGCGTCGCCGAAAATCGTCACCGGGACCACTTCGGCATGGGACCGGGCCATGTTCAGCGCCATGCTGCGTCGCACACCGCGCAGTTTCTCGCCACCAAAACGCTCACGTTCCGCCTCGGCCGCGTTTTCCACATCGCTACGGGTGATCAGACCGTCCTGGCCGGAGCCGACCAATGCGCTCAGTTCAATGCCGAGCTGCCGAGCCAGTTGACGCACTGCCGGCGTGGCACGGCTTGCCAGGTGTTCGCGGGTCGACGGCGCAGCGCCGATAAAAAATGCATCCTCCTGATTCGTGCCGCCGCCCTCAAGCCGTCCCACCACGGTGCCCGCATCCGCTTCACCTTCGTAACCGAGCAGTGGTTCGCCAACGTGAAGGATGTCGCCCTCGCCACCGAAAGTTTTTGCCACTACGCCGTCATAGGGCGCGGGGATGTCCACCAGCGCCTTGGCGGTTTCCACGGACACCAACAGTTGGTCGGCCTTGACGCTGTCGCCGACCTTGACGTGCCAGCGGACAATTTCCGCCTCCTGCAAACCTTCGCCCAGATCCGGCAGTTTGAAATATTTCATCGCAACCTCCTCGGCCTCAGGCGTCTCTTCAGGGGTGGTGCAACAGGACGGTATCGCAGGCATGAAGAATGTCTTCGACGCTGGGGATGTACAGCGATTCCAGTCGATACAACGGCGGCGGGATGTCCGGCGCGGTCACTCGCTGGATCGGTGCCTGCAATTCCAGCAACACTCGCTCGTAGAGACTGGCGGCGATTTCCGCGCCGACACCGCAAGAGCGTGGCGCTTCATGCACGATGACGCAGCGACCGGTCTTGCGCACCGAGGCTTCCATCGTGTCGAGGTCCAGCGGTTTGATGCTGGCAACATCGATCACTTCCGCAGAAATCCCCTGTTCGGCCAGTTGCGTGGCGGCTTGCAGGGTTTCCATCACGCTGGCGCCCCAACTGATCAAGGTGATGTCGCTGCCTTCGCGCAGGGTGAAACAGCTGTCCAGCGGCAGACGCTTGCCGTCATCCAGCAGCGGTTGCGGGTTCATTCGATAGAGTCGGGTCGGTTCGAGAAATATTACCGGGTCCGGGTCGTCGATGGCCGCGAGCAACAAGCCATAGGCCCGGGCCGGCGAGGACGGGATCACCACCCGCAGCCCCGGGATATGCGCGAACAGGGCTTCAGTGCTTTCGCTGTGATGCTCTGGCGCACGAATACCCGCGCCCATCGGCGAGCGCATCACCATCGGGCAAGTGATCCGCCCCCGCGTGCGGTTACGCATGCGACTGGCGTGGGACACCAAGTGCTCCATGGTGGCGTAGATGAAGCCCATGAATTGAATTTCCACCACCGGTTTCAGGCCTTGGGCCGCCATGCCCACCACCAGCCCGCCGAGCATGGTTTCGGCCAGCGGCGTGTCAATCACTCGCTTGAAGCCAAAGCTGTCGCGCAATCCCAGCGTGGCGCGAAACACGCCACCGTTCACCCCGACGTCTTCACCGAGGACGATGACGTTTTCGTCTTCGCTCATGGCCCGATGCAACGCCAGATTCACCGCTTCCAGCAGCGTCACCTTACCGTTACTCATGGCCCGAACCTCCCGTTCGGCGCGCCACCCGTTCGAGAAACTCTTCGCGCTGTTCGGCCAAGGCGTGCGGCCACTGCGCGTACACATAATCGATGACCGATTCGGGTGCCTGCATGCCCGCCGCGTCGAAGTTATCCACAGCCTGCTGCACCAGGCCCTGACATTCACTGATCAGCGCCTGCTCGCGGCTTTCATCCCACACCCCCTGCCCGGCCATAAAGCGTTGCAGGCGTTTGATCGGTTCTTCGAGCCAGGCCTGCTTGACCTCCTCCGCCGGCCGATAGCGCGTGGCATCGTCGGCGGTGGTGTGATCGCCGAGGCGATAGCTCAGGCATTCGAGCAACACCGGGCCTTTACCGTGGCGCGCCCGTTCGAGTGCCGCTTGCACGCGGTCGTAAACGGCGAGCATGTCGTTGCCGTCGACCTGTTCACCGTGGAAGCCGGCCCCAATGGCTTTCTGCGCCAGGGTGGGTGCACCGCACTGGATTCGGCGCGGCACCGAGATCGCCCATTGGTTGTTGTTGACCACAAACACCACCGGCAACTGCCAGGCACCGGCAACATTGAGCGCTTCGAGGAAGTCACCTTTACTGGTCCCGCCGTCGCCGCAAGTGGTGACCGCGACCCGATGCTCGCCGCGGATCTTGAAGGCGCTGGCAACGCCGCAGGCATGCAGGGCTTGAGTGGCAATCGGCACACAGATCGGGAAATCCTCGGCCACTGCCGGGTCGGCAAAGTCGCTGCCACGCTCATCGCCGCCCCAATACAGCAGAATTTCTTCCATGCGCACGCCGCGCATCAACTGCACGGCGGTGTCGCGGTAATACGGAATCAGCACATCTTCGGCGTGCATCAGGCTGCCGATCGCGACGCCAATGGCTTCCTGGCCCAGGGTCGGCGCGTAGGTGCCGATGCGTCCGGTCCGTTGCAGGGCGACCGCTTTCTGATCGAAAAGACGGGTCAGGACCATCTGCCGATACAGGCGCGTCAGCAGATTGAAGTCGTCGGCCCAAGAAGGAAGATTGCCAAGCAGCTGGCCGTCAGGGGATAAAAATCGAGTGTAAGGCAGCTCGACCTTGTGAAGCATCACAGGGCTCCTGGCACGCGGGGTCGGCGTGCGGTGGTCAGGCCCCACGCTTATGGCGCGGGGCTTGGGGAGCAAGTTGGCCGGATAGGCGCTCACTCCTTTATCGATTCAAACGTTTCACCCGTACAACGTCACCGGTACAACACTTTCTCCGCCAACTCATCCGCCACCCGAGCCGGGGAACGTTTTTCCGCCTGGGCATGGGCGAAGACTTCGGTCAGCCGTGAACTGATTTTCGACAGGTGCGCGGTGATGGTCGTCAGCTCTTCGCCACGGTGTTTGAGCGACACGTAGATCAGCCCGCCAGCATTGATCACGTAATCGGGCGCATACAAAATGCCCCGGCGTTCCAGCTGATCGGCGATTTCCAGATGGATCAATTGGTTGTTGGCCGAACCTGCGACCGCCGCGCAGCGCAGTTGCGACACACTGTTGGTGTTGAGCACACCGCCCAGGCCGCAGGGCGCGAGTATGTCGCATGGCGTGCTGAGCAACGCGTCATTGGCAATCGGATGAGCGCCCAGTTGCTCCATGGCCAGTTGCACCTTGCCGTGATCGATGTCGCTGACCAACAGTTCGGCACCGGCGGCATGCAGCTGTTCGGCCAACGCATAACCGACGTTGCCCAAGCCTTGAATGGCGATGCGCAGGCCTTCGAGATTATCGCTGCCCAATCGCGCCATGGCGGTGCTGCGGATGCCGGCGAACACGCCCATGGCCGCGTGGGGTGCAGGGTCGCCCGCGGCGGTGGTGCTGGTGACGAATTGAGTCTGTTGGGCGATGCAATCCATGTCCGCCACTGAGGTGCCGGCGTCGATGGCGGTGATGTAGCGACCATCGAGTTCGTTGATGCAACGCCCGAAGGCTTCGAACAGTGCGGCGCGATCGGCCACATGGAGCGGGCGAATAATCACCGCAACGCCACCGCCCTGGGCCAGACCGGCCAGGGCTGCCTTGTAACTCATGCCCCGGGCAAGGCGCACAGCATCCTCGATCGCGGATTCGTCGGTGGGATAGGCAAGATAACGGCACCCGCCCAGGGCAGGTCCCAGACGGCTGTTATGGATGGCGATCACCGCCTTCAACCCGGTGACGGGGTCGACGCTCAGGTGCAGCGATTCAAGGCGAGTGCTTTGCATGAGAGCGAACATCGTAAGGCTCCCGAATCACTTCTTGTAGTCGCCAGTATAGGCTTGCGCACAAAAATTGCAGAAGCGCACCGGAATAAGCGACGCTGCTTTAAAGGCTTTTTGACATAACCTGTTACTGCCTGTGTGCGGCACTGGACGAAAACGCGGGACGGGGCTAAAACGAGGCATTCCCCGGAGATTTTGATGACCCCGCGCCAATGCTTTTTCGACTGTCTGCAACGATCGCCGCCCGCGCTGTTCGAGGCGGCGCTGTGGATTGCCGCCGAACATGATAAAGAGCTGAATCCCGAGGCCGTGCTGGCAGATTTCACGGACCTGCAACAGCGGGTCAGCTACGGATTGCCGATGCTGCCGGTGAATGAATTGGCGCAACCGTTGTTGCGACGCATGAATGATCTGGGCTTCGCTCAGGACGATTCCACGCCCTTGCGCCCGCAAGTGGCGTTGCTCCATAAAGTGCTGGAACGTCGGCGGGGGCAGCCGCTGGTGCTGGGGCTGATTGCGCTGGAACTGGCCAGAAGGCTGGAGATCCCCATGGTCGGGGTCAACTTCCCCGGGCATTTCCTGCTGCGGGTACCGGGAGACGATCATCTGCTCGATCCGTGCGGCGGTCGCCGGTTGTACCCCAATGATTGCCGTGAATTGTTGCAACGCCAGTACGGCCCGAACATGAAGCTCAGCGCCGAGCATTTGCAGACCGCCGAACCGGGGCAGATGCTGCAACGGCTGTCACGCAACCTGCGCCAGTTGTACCTGACGAACGATGACTACATCGACGCCTTGGTCGACGCCGAGCGCGTGCTGGAACTGGGTAACGCCAGCGCGTCCGATTACCTGGCACGAGCCAGCCTCTATCAACGGCTGGACTGCCCGAATGCCGAGCGTTTTGACCTGGAACACGCGCTGCTGCTCAGCGACGATCCGATCCAGCGAATTCGCCTGACCGAACGATTAGGGCACCTGCCGCCCAATTCGATCGTCCACTAATCACTGTTCCTTGTAGGAGCCAGGCTTGCCGGCGAACCAGGCGCCTCGGTCCATCAGGAACACCGCGTTATCGTTCTTCGCGGGCAAGCCTCGCGCCTACAGGGCCAGATCCGATCCAGCGAATTCGCCTGACCGAGCGATTAGGGCACCTGCCCGCCCAATTCGATCGTCCACTAATCACCGTTCCTTGTAGGAGCCAGGCTTGCCGGCGAACCAGGCGCCTCGGTCCATCAGGAACACCGCGTTATCGTTCTTCGCGGGCAAGCCTCGCTCCTACAGGGCCAGATCCGATCCAGCGGATTCGCCTGAGCGAGCGATTAGGGCACCTGCCGCCCAATTCGATCGTCCACTAATCACTGTTCCTTGTAGGAGCCAGGCTTGCCGGCGAACCAGGCGCCTCGGTCCATCAGGAACACCGCGTTATCGTTCTTCGCGGGCAAGCCTCGCTCCTGCAGGGCCAGATCCGATCCAGCGGATTCGCCTGACCGAACGGTTGTGGCATTTGCTACCTCGTTATGGGGTATCGGGCTGATTCGACGGATGGGCCTGGAAGAATGCTGGATGTGTCGCCGCCAGCGCCGCCACTCGACGAATTCGCGGGTAGGCTTGCAGTGAAATATTGAAGCGCTCGGCCGCATACAACTGCGGGATCAAATAGACGTCCGCCAGCCCCGGTTGATCGCCAAAGCAATAACCGGCATCGCCGATCAATTGCTCCACCGTCGCCAAGCCTTGGCTGATCCAGTGACCGATCCACTCAACCACCTGCGGCTCGTCGTGCCCCAATTGCCGCAATTTATTGAGCACGCTGACGTTGTGCAGCGGGTGAACATCGCAACCGATCACCGCCGCCACGCCACGCTCATGGGCGCGGGCGGCGAGGTCTTTCGAGAGCAACGGCACCTGTGGATAACGTTCCTCCAGATACTCGATGATCGCCGGTGACTGGATCAGCAATTCGCCTTCGTCGGTGCGCAAGGCAGGCACCCGACCTTGGGGGTTGATGCCCAGATACGCCGGTTGCCGATGTTCGCCACCTTGCGGCGCGATCAGGTTGATCGGCAGCGCCTGGTAATCCAGCCCCTTGAGCGCCAGCGCGATACGTACCCGGTATGACGAGGTCGAACGGTAGTAGGTATAGAGTTCCATGACCCGACCCTCTCAACGTGCCGGCAATACTTTGCCGCGGCATTCACCAAAACCGATGGAAGCAAAACCCTCGCGGCTGCAACGCGCGCGCAGGATGATTTCATCGCCATCCTCGAGGAATTTACGCACCTCGCCCGACGCCAGTTCGATCGGCTTTTTACCGCCCTCGGTGATTTCCAGCAGGCTGCCGAACTGACCGTTTTCCGGTCCCGACAAGGTGCCCGAACCGAACAGATCACCGGCCTGCAGCTGGCAGCCGTTAACACTGTGGTGAGCCACCATCTGCGCGACAGTCCAGTACATGTGTTGGGTGTTACTCAGGGTCAAGCGCTGGGCCGGCAGATTTTGCTCGCGCATCGCTTCGGTCAGCAGCAGCACTTCCAGTTCGATATCGAAGGCGCCGGCAGCCTGATCGCGTTTGTCGAACAGGTATGGCAACGGCTGCGGATCGCCTTCTGGGCGCGCAGGCTGGGCACGACGAAACGGCTCCAGCGCTTCGGCCGTCACCACCCATGGCGAGATGCTGGTGATGAAACTCTTGGACAAAAACGGCCCCAGCGGCTGGTATTCCCAAGCCTGGATATCCCGTGCCGACCAGTCGTTGAGCAGGCAGAAACCGGCGATGTGATCAGCGGCGTCACCGATGGCGATGGAGTCGCCCATCTCATTGCCCGGACCAATCCAGATACCCAATTCCAGTTCGTAGTCCAGACGTGCGCACGGGCCGAAAACCGGCTCGGTCTGGCCGGCCGGCAGGGTCTGGCCTTTCGGCCGACGCACACCAGTGCCGGACGGGCGAATGGTCGAGGCACGACCGTGGTAACCGATCGGCACGTACTTGTAGTTCGGCAGCAACGGGTTATCCGGGCGGAACAGTTTGCCGACATTCTGCGCGTGCTCGATGCCGACATAGAAATCGGTGTAGTCGTTGATCTTCGCCGGCAGGTGCATTTCGCAATCCGCCGCCAGCGGCAGCAGTTTTGCGCCTTGGGCTTCGATCTTGCCGTGCAGGGTGCTGCCTTCGGCAAACAGTTCCAGCAGACGTTCGCGCAGGGCGACGCGAGCATCGCGGCCCAATTCGAAGAACGCATTCAACTGACCGCCACGGGTGGCTTCTACGGCGGTGCGCGCAGCACCCTCGAACAGCCCGGCCTCCAATGCCGCTTCCAGATCAAAGATATGCTCGCCGATCGCCACGCCAGCGCGCGGCGCGGAGCCCTTCACGCTGAACACGCCCAATGGCAGGTTTTGCAGCGGAAAATCCCCGTGGCCGTTGGCGGAGGCAACCCAGCTACGAGTGATGGAAGTCTGCGTCATGGGTTATCTCCGGGTCGGGTCGAAAGTGGTGGGCAACGTGGCCCAGCAGGCGTCGTAATTGTTTTGCAGTTGCGGGCAATCCAGAGCGAATCGGCTCGGGCGCAACACCTGGCTGGTCTCGAACATGAAGGCCATGGTGTTGTCGATTTTAGCCGGGGCCAGTTCCGCGTTGATCGCCTTGGTGCAGGTCTCGCCGTCGGGGCCGTGGGCGCTCATGCAGCTGTGCAACGAGGCGCCGCCAGGCACGAAACCTTCGGCCTTGGCATCGTATTCGCCCTGGATCAGGCCCATGTATTCATTCATCAGGTTGCGGTGGAACCACGGCGGACGGAACGTCTTCTCGGCCACCATCCAGCGTGGCGGGAAGATCACGAAGTCGAGGTTAGCCAGACCGTGCACGCTGGTCGGCGAGGTCAGGACGGTGAAAATCGATGGGTCCGGGTGATCGAAACTGACCGTGCCGATGGTGTTGAAACGGCGCAGGTCATATTTGTACGGCACGTTATTGCCGTGCCAGGCGACCACGTTCAGTGGCGAATGATCAAGTTCGCAACCCCACAACTGGCCGAGGAATTTCTGTACCAGGGTGGTCGGTTGCTTGAGGTGTTCGTAATGGGCCACTGGCGTCAGGAAGTCGCGAGCGTTGGCCAGGCCGTTGCTGCCAATCGGCCCCAGATCCGGCAGGCGCAATGGCGCGCCGTGGTTTTCGGCCATGTAGCCGCGGGCTTGCGGATCAAGCAGTTCGACACGGAATTTCAACCCGCGAGGCAGGACGGCGATTTCCAGCGGCTCCAGCTCCAGCACGCCCAGTTCGGTGGCGATGCGCAGGCGCCCCAGTTCCGGCACCAGCAGCAGTTCGCCGTCAGCGTTGAAAAACACCCGTTCCATGGAACGGTTGGCGCTGTAGTTATAGATGCTGATCCCGGACGGTTTTTCCGCGCCCGAATTGGCGGCCATGCTCACCAGCCCGTCGATGAAATCGGTGGGCTCGGTCGGGATGTCCAAGGGGTTCCAGCGCAGGCGATTGGGGGTGACGTCACCCAATGGGCCGCCGGCCAGTTGCCGATCCAGCTTCACGAATGCCGGGTGATTGGCCGACGGCTGAATGCGGTACATCCAGGTCCGCCGCGCTTCGCTGCGAGGCATGGTGAAGGCCGTACCGGAGAACAATTCGGTGTACAGGCCGTAAGGCGCTTTTTGTGGGGAGTTCTGGCCGACGGGCAGTGCGCCGGGCAACGCTTCGCTGCTGAATTCGTTGCCAAAGCCTGACTGGTAAGCCAGCGCTGGCGCCGTTGAATCGAGGTTCATGGAGCCTCCTGAACGGGGAGTGGGCAATGGCCTGTCGCTCTGCTGAAGAGGTCCAGACATGCCGGGTTATTTTTATCGTAATTCAATTACGCATAACGTAATTTGATTGGTATTGACCGTCAAGCTATAAAGACGCCCATTCGTCCCGGGATCACACCGCCTCATGACCAGCGAAAGCAACGGTAAACAGAAAGTCCGCTCGGCCGAGGTCGGCACCGACATCCTCAAGGCGCTTGCCGAACTGTCGCCCTCGACCTCGTTGTCGCGCCTGGCCGAACACGTGCAGATGCCGGCGAGCAAGGTTCACCGCTATTTGCAGGCATTGATCGCCAGCGGTTTTGCTGAGCAGAACACCGCCACCAACCATTACGGCCTCGGTCGTGAAGCGCTTCGGGTCGGTCTGGCTGCCCTGAACAGTATGGACGTGCTGAAAGTCGCCGCCCTGCCCTTGGCCGAGTTGCGTGATGAACTGAACGAAACCTGCTTTCTGGCGGTGTGGGGCAATCAGGGCGCGACGGTGGTGCACATCGAACCGGCGGTGCGGGCGGTGACGGTGGTCACGCAATTGGGATCGGTTTTACCCTTGCTCAGTTCGTCGACAGGGCTGGTGTTCAGTGCCTATTTGCCTCACCGCGAAACCGATGAGTTGCGCGATCTCGAGGTCCGCGCCACCGACGTTCATCCATTGGCTGATGAGCAAACCTACGCCACATTGTGCGAGCAGATTCGCGAACGCGGCCTGCACCATGTTCACGGTTTGCTGATGCCCGGCGTGGATGCGTTGTCGGCACCGGTGTTCAATGCGGTCGGCCAGGTGGCGGCGGTGATGACCATCGTCGGCCCGACCTCGTTATTCCATGCCGATGAAAACGGCCCGGCGGCGCAGCGTTTGCTGGCGGCGACCCGGGCCGTGAGTTGGCGGATGGGTTATCAGAGCGAAGACGCCAGTCGCTAGCCACGTCTTACACGTTAGCCCCACAGTCCCAACAACTTGGCTTTGGCTACCGCCTGGGTTCTGCGCTCGACCCCCAACTTTCCATGTATTCGTCGGGCATGGGTTTTCACCGTATGTAATGAAATGAACAGCGTCTCGGCAATCTGCTGATTGGAATTACCGAGGGCAATCAACTTCAGCACTTCCAGTTCACGCTGACTCAGTGGATTGGACTGTTGCGGGGTGACATCACTTCCAGCGGGCGCCCCCAACCCGGTCAATGCCTCGAGCAATGGCGCCTGACGCAGGCGTAACTCGTGCAACACCTGATGCCCCTGAAAACGAGCGACCATGCGCAGGCCTTCACGCAATACCTCAGTGGCCTGCAGGGTGTCGCCACTGAGCCATAGCACTTCGGCCATGGCCAATTGCAGTTCGGTATTGAGCGCATGCATCCCATGTTCCCGGGCATGCGCCAACAATGACTGAAGAGAGGCCAGCGCCTGGGCATTGGCCTGCCCGCTCTGAACCTCGGCCAGTATCAACAAGTACTCGATCCGCGGAATCAATTCCAGGGTCGCCGGTGGTGCTTGCCGCGCCCCAGGTCCCCGGTAGTGCTTGAGCACTCGGCTCAATGCCTCATGCGCCAATTCCGGGCGACCTTGTTGCAACCAGAAATGGCTGCTGACTTGCAACAGAGCGCTGCGGTAGACGGTGTCGGGGATGTGCCGTTGTTGCATCAAACGTTCTGCGTCGCGCAACCGGACAAACGCCTGGGCGTAATCACCCTTGTTTGCAGCCAGTTGCGCCTGACCGAGAAACCCATACAGCACGCGCTTGTCGTGGTTGCGCAAGCAATCGTCCAAGCCTGCCTGAAAGAACTCGGCAGCGCGCTCGTCTGCGCCCTGGCACAAGGCCAACCGCCCTCGGCGCAACGCAATTCGCCCCAGCAGCGGTGTCGGTGGATCCGAGCGCTGACGGAGCAATTCATCAATGTTGCAGAGCAGACTTTCGGCCCGCATCGCCGCGCCCCGTTGTTCCAGCAATTGTGCATGATCGAGTTCCATCAACCCCTCGAACACCAGCGAACCTTGTCCCCGCGCCAGGCACAAAGCCTCGCGGTTATGGGCATGCGCCACGTCGAGTTCGCCCCTTAGCAAGGCTTGTTGCGTCAGCCCCGACAAACACATCAGCCGCGCCGTCCAGCATTGGGGATCGAGCGCGCTCAAGGCTTCAAGAAAGTGCGCGCGTGAAGTCTCCATTTGCCCTTGCAAATGCAGTAACCAACCCTGCAGAGACTGCCAGCGTCCAATCAATTGACGCTGGAGTACCGCCGAGGGTTGAGGGGTGAAATTCGCCAAATGAGCGATGCACAGGGTCGCTTGTTCAAAACGTCCGGCGAACAACAGAGCGGCTGTCAGCAATCCGACCAACTGCGGACTGCCCAACGTCAGTTCCTCGCCTTGCTGCTCATGCAAACGCAGCAACAGCACCACCGTCTGCTCTTCGAACAACTGCTCGAAACTGAAGTGCTGCAACAGGCTGACCGCCACTTCGTATTCCTCGGCCAGCAATGCCTGTTCGAAGGCCAACTTCCAATCCTGTTCGGCACAGAACCATTGGCAGGCACGGCGATGCCAGGAGCGTCCTGCCGGCCATGGCTCATCGCGCAACAACTGAGTGAACGGGGTGAAAATCTGCAGCCAGTCGGTGGAGTCCCGCCAAGGTTCGATAAAGCAGCCCAGCACTTGCAATGTCTTCAGGTACTGCGCGCCCTCCCCCGTTCCAAACAGGTGATCGCACAGCCGGGCATTGAAGCGTGGCAAGTGGGCCAGCACGCGCCAAACCTCACTCAACTCAGGCGTCAGCGAGCTGAATAATTCATGCTCCAGGTAATCGAGCAAGGTGTCCGCCCGTCCCATGGGTTTGTCCTGACGCGACCAGTCGCACTTTTGCAGCAATGCAATCCGCACACCGGCACACCAGCCGCCGGTGCGCTGGATGATCCGACTGGCCACCTTACTGGCCTGCTCCGGTACCCAGGGCTGCACTATCTGCTCGACCTCACCTGAAGTGAACGCCAGCGAAGCGCTTTCGCAGTCGTACAACTCGTCATCGAGCAGCAACCTTGGCCAGTTGCATTGCGGTCGGCGACGAGCGCCTATCCACCAGGTGAGCATCGGACTGCCGATTGTCAGCACGCGATCCAGAAGCTGGTCCAGTTCCGGGTTCGGGAGGCGGCAATAGTCGTCGAGAAACAGCCAGGTCGGTGTCTGCAATCGGGCGAGATACCCAAGCAACCCGGCTTCGTCCGAGGAGGCCAGCCCCAACGTCTCTGCCAGGCGCTGACGAAAATCAGCCGCGCTCGACGCCACGCCAGACAAGGGCAGCCAATGCACCCGGCACTGGCTGGGTGCCTGCAACAGGCACTCGGCGAGCAGCGAACTCTTGCCACTGCCAGCCGGAGCGCAGAGCAATTTGACCCGTGCCGTGGAAGCCAGTAACGGCTCACTCAAGCGAGCCCGCGACAGGTGATGAGAGGACAGACGGGGCAGGAATCCAGAACGGTCCAGACACGGAGTCATGGCGGTCATTGCGGCGTGCCTTTTTATAATTGTCCGGCCACCCTAGCCCTCTCCAACCCGCTTGTTGAGAAGTATTCAGGACGCTGATTGGCGCCCATAAAAAAGGCGACCCGCGGGTCGCCTCTCGTGCTGCCCATGTATCAAAACCCTTACCGAACACCCTCGGTGCGCAAGGCCGACGGGGTGTAGTCGGCAGCCTTGGCATCGAAGCCGAATTCGAAGCTGTGCTTCTCTTCGTTCTTCATTCCCAGGGCAATGTATCGGCCGGCAATGATGTCGTAGAGCGCCTCGAGGGTGTAGGCCGGCGTCTGGTGATCGTAGTAATACTGAGCGTGACCTTCAGCCACTCGCCACAGTTGACCGCGACCGTCGTAGTGATCCACCAACGCCACTTGCCAGCTGTCTTCGTCGAGGTACATGTGGCGTTTGGCGTAGATGTGTCGCTCGCTCGGCTTGACCGTGCCGACCACTTCCCAGACCCGGTGCAACTCGTAACGGGTCAGGTCCTGGTTGATGTGCCCGGCTTTCACCACGTCATCGTACTTGAGGCTTGGCGAGTCGAGTTTGTAGCTGTTGTAGGGAATGTACATTTCCTTTTTGCCGATCAGTTTCCAGTCGTAGCGATCCGGCGCACCGGAGAACATGTCGAAGTTATCCGACGTGCGCAGACCATCGGCAGCGGTGCCCGGCCCGTCATAGGCCACTTGCGGCGCGCGACGGACCCGGCGCTGACCGGCATTGTAGATCCACGCCAGACGCGGCTCTTTCACCTGGTCGAGGGTTTCGTGCACCAACAATACGTTGCCCGCCAACCGCGCCGGCGCGGTCACCGACTGCTTGAAGAAGGTCAGCACGTTGGCGGCTTTTTCCGGGTCCAGGTCCTTCATCAGTTGCGGTACGGCGATCTCTTCCTCGAAACGGATCGGTGTGTAGCTGCCGTTGGTTTGCGGGGTCACCTGGGTAATGATGCGTCGCAGGTTGCCGCCGTGGTAACGGGTGATGTGGTTCCACAGCACCTCAACGCCATTCTTCGGAATCGGGAATGCGTAATAGCGATTGCCGGTGAAATTGGCCAAGCCGTTACCGTCGTTGATGCTGTTCACATTCAGCGCGCTGCGCTTGGCCGACTCGTAGATTTCCGGCGGCACGGCCACGGTGCGGTGGGTCGGGTAGACCGGGATCTTGTAGGTTTGCGGGTAGCGCTTGAACATCGCCACCTGGCCATCCGAGAGCTTGTCCTTGTACTTGTCGACCGTCGCGGCGGTGATGGTGAACAGTGGTTTTTCACTGGCGAACGGGTCGGCGAGGAAGCCTTTGCTGTCGACGGCGCCGGCGTTTTTCGGGATGCCGCCGGTCCACGCCGGGATCGAGCCATCGGCGTTGCCGGCCTTCTCGGCGCCCAGCGGCGTGAGTGTGGTGCCGAGCTTTTCGGCTTCTTGCGGCGAGACCGCCGCCATCACGTTGGCCGCCAGCAGGCTCAGGGCCAGGGCGCCGCATTGCAGAATCATCTTGCGCATTTAAATCATCCTTCTCAGCCAGATCAGAAGTTCACGCCGAAGCTCAAGGCCACGAAGTCGCGGTCAGTCAGGGTGTTGTAGTCCCCGCCGAAAAAGTCGGTGTAACTCAAGCTCGCGGTATAGGTGTTGCGGTAGTCGGCATCGACGCCGACGCTGATGGCCTTGGCGCCTTCGTTGAACAGGCCGTTGGGGCCGTAACCGCTGACGTCATGGGACCAGGACAGGTTGGGTTTGAGGTTGATCCCGCCAATCACGTTGGCGTAGTCGAGGATCGCCCGGGCGCGGTAGCCCCAGGACGTTGAGGTGACGAAGCCGTCGGTGTCGCCACCGAAACCATACTGGCCGTAGACCGAGTCACGGCCATAACGCAGTTTGGTTTTCGACTCCAGACCACCGACCCGCACCACAGCTGCTTCACCGACCAGGGTCAAGCGCTGGGCGCCCAGCACCTGATCGAAGAAGTGCGTCAGGGTGCTTTGCACCTGGGTGATTTCCTTGCGGCGGTAACCGGTGTTGTCGGCACCTGGCCGGGTCGCGACGGGCGATGCGGCGCCGCCGGCGATCGGGTTAAGCAATGCCAGGGTCAGGTCGTTGGTGTTGACCTGCACCGGAGCGTTGGGCCGGTAGCTGATTTCGCCAGTCCACGCCGTACCGGTGGGCAGGGTGGTGGAGAAACTCGCACCGTACAGGCGAATGTCTTCCGGGTATTCGAGGTAGTACTGGCCGCGCCCGAGCATCACGCTTTGGGCCAGACCCGAACCGCTGCCCGGCGCCAGACGGTTGGCGGTGCTGACCATGCCCGGCAGGCTGGCCAGCGTCGACAACCCGGCGGTGGTGGTGCCGACGGTCGGTGTGCGACTGTGGTAGTTCATGAAGTAGAGGCCGTATTCGGTGTCGTCACCGAGCCAGCGCAAGGCCGTGCCCCATTGCCCCGAGTCCCGTGCATCACGGTCGCCACCACGGGGCACGATCACACCCTCACGGGTGACCTGGATAGGTTGGCCAAAGGCTGCCGCCAGTGGCGCCAACGGGGCAATCGCCGGGCTGCCGACGGTGTAACCGGTGTTGCAGCCATCCGCCGCCACATCGACGCCGAAAAAGGTGCCGCAGTTGTCGAGAACGGTCTGATCCCACTCCAGTTGGTAGAAGCCTTCCACCGTGAGCTGATCGGTCAGGCCCTGGGAGGCGAACAACATGTTCACCGGAATCAGGCCTTCCTTGATCTCCGCGCCAGGACGCCGGAACGCGGAAACGTCGACCGGGTTGATGCTGTTGATCGAGTTGCCGATGAAGGTACTTTCACCCCAGCTGACCACCTGCTTGCCGGCACGCACGGTGCCCGGCAGATCGGCAATCGAATAGTTGTGATAGATAAACGCATCGAGGATCTGCGCGCCCGAAGACTTGGCGCCCTCTTTGCGACCGTTGTCGCTGATCTGCTTGAACTCGCGGTCTTCGTCCTTCAGTTCGAAGTCGTACCAGTACTTGCCACGGACGAACACACCGGTGTCGCCGTACTTCAATTCGAGGTCGTGGATGCCTTTGAAGATCTTGGAAAAGGTCTCGCCTTTCTTGAAGTTCAGGCGTCCGTCATCACCGGTCGAAGACTGGCCGGTGCCGCCGTTGACGGTGCCCACCAGAGACTTGTCGGCATCGCGCATGCCCCAGCTCGCGCCGACGGACAACGAAGAATCGAACTGCCCCTCGATTTCGCCGATGTTGAATGAAACAGCCTGCGCCTGGGCACAGCAACCCAAGGCCACCGCAGCGGCCAGCGCCTGCGGTTTGAAGATGGCGCGCATTGTTGTTTTTGTCATGCGTCTTCCCCGGTGAGTGACAGAAGGCCCCACCCTACTGCCGCACGCAGAGAGCGATAAGCGCACCAAGGAGGTATTCGTGGTGTACCTCTAAAGGATGAATGCCCGCATGGGACGGGGGTTTGCGCGGGGCATGGATGAGCTGGATGGGGGGTTATCAATGCAACGCATGGGACAGGCTGAAGCCGGGGGGTGTAGCTGCTGCCGAAGGCTGCTGCAGGGGTCAACCCGAGACTGTTGCTCAGCCTGCAACAGTGCATGTCTGGAATCGCTATTTTTCCTTTGTACTCAAGGCCTTATTCTTGCCGGGCTTTCACGGCAAACGGCCGAAAGCACGAAGCGATGGGGATGATAGACATGCCCCATCGGCAACAGCATCCAGATGATTTGAAGCGTATTTTTCGACTCATCGCCCCGTGTTCACTGACGTTGATCTATTGCTCCTTGATCCACGTCTTGCTTTGGCCGCTGCGTTTGCAGCGGCCTTTTTTATGGGCGAAAGGTTTTAGGGGAAAGTCTTCACGGGGCAGATGGCAGGATGTCGCGCAATCAGATGGAATACTTCTGCAAGTTCTCCATCATTTCCTTCAACGCCTCAATATTGTCCTTCGGATGCGCCGCGCCTTCGAAATCACAAATCTGCTGCCAATGTGCCGCGACATCTTCCGGTGAGAACCCCACCCGCGGATCAAACCCGGCGCCCAGGCTGCGCTCCCAGCGCACCTTGCCCATCCAGCCGCCACCCACTTCGAACAGCCCGGACGTTTCCTGGCAATGCTCGCTGGCCAGGTACACCACCAGCGGGCTGACCAGTTCCGGTTTGAGTTGTTCGAACACTTGCGGCGGGATCAGGCCTTCGGTCATGCGGGTGCCACCGGTCGGGGCGATGGCGTTGACCAGGATGTTGTGTTTGCGGCCTTCGATGGCCAGTGTGCGGGTCAGGCCATAGAGACCGAGTTTGGCCATGCCGTAATTGGACTGGCCGAAGTTGCCGTAAATACCCGAGGTCGACGCGGTGAAAATCACACGACCATAGTTTTGCTCGCGCAGGTGTGGCCAGGCGGCGCGGGTGACCTTGTAGGCGCCCTCGACGTGGACGCGGTAAACCAGGTCCCAGTCGCTGTCGTCCATTTTGTGAAAGGTCTTGTCCCGCAGAATGCCGGCGTTGTTCACCACAACATCGACACGGCCGAATGTGTCGAGGGCATTCTGGACGATTTTGTCACCGTCGGTGACGGAGTCATGGTTCGCCTCGGCGGTACCGCCCGCTTCACGAATTTCCGCCACCACGCGATCGGCCGCCGAAGCGTTGGCGCCTTCACCTTGAGCCGAGCCGCCGAGATCATTGACCAGCACTTTGGCGCCCTGTCTGGCGAACAGCAACGCATGCGCCCGCCCCAAGCCGCCGCCCGCACCGGTGACGATCACCACTTTATTTTCGAAGCGCACAGACTCATTCATGGAGAACTCCAGCAGGCCAGGGAACAATGGAGCCGAGTGTCAGGCACGGAGCTGCCGGTCACAATAAACACGGGTAAAGCTGAATGGTGCGCAATAAGACAGCGGGATAGTCAGGAACACGCCACTTTGAGCGGCGGGGACACCAGTCGATCACGGAATTCCAGATAGTGCTCGAGCACCTGCGCCGGCGCTTCGATCTGTGGGTAGTGGCCAATCTCGTGCAGCAGGACGGTGTCCGGAGCGGGAATCAGTTGCCGATAGCGCGCCACCATGTGCGCGCCGGAAACCGGGTCGACCTCGCCATCGATGACTCGCAGCGGCACTTCGCCGCGCTGCATGGCACCGACCCAGCGCTCACGCTGGACACGCCGCTGCGGGATATAGCTGATCAACTTGTGCATGATCCGTTGCCCGTGATTGCTGTCGACCAGGCTCCAGAAATCATCCAGTTCACTTTCCGTGGGCCGGGTCTGCGGACCGAAGATTTGCTGGAAACTCTTTACCAGACCATCACGGTTAAAGGCTCGCCCGATCACCCAGCCCAAGGGGCTGAGCAGCAGTTTCTGTATCAACACCGGGCGATGGGTTTCGGGAAACAGACCGCCATTGAGGAACACGCAACTGGCGACGTGAATACGCGCTTCGTAGTGCCGGGCCAACAGTTCCTGGGCCACGCTGTCGCCATAATCGTGTGCCAACACATGCAGCGGTTGCTCAACATTGAGATGCGCCAGTAACGCTTGTTGCAAATCGGCCTGTTCCAGCAGGCTGTAGTCATGATTCACCGGCTTGGCCGAATCGCCGAAACCGAGCATGTCACAGGCAATCACCCGATAGCGCTGCGCCAGCGGCTGCCACAGGTAATGCCAGTCCCAACTGGCGGTCGGGAAGCCATGAATCAGCAACAGCGGCTCGCCCTGCCCCGCTGTCCAATAGCGGATGGTCTGACCGCGAAATATGAAGGTCTGGCCGCGTTTGCGCCAGACACACAACGGGATCTCGGCGAGTGCCATTTAGAGTTTATAACCCGGGTCTTGTTTATCGAGTTTGCGCAGCAGCGCCGGCCAGGCCAGCGCGCCACCCATGCCTTGAGCACTTTTGGTGACACCGGCAATCATCGCCTTGGCACCCGCCAGAATCTGCGGTTCGATGGCGATCAGTTCTGCGCCACCGTTCTGCGCCAGCACCTGAATCTCGCAGGCGCGCTGGAAGGTGAACATCATCAGGAACGTGTCGGCGATGGTGCCGCCACAGGTCAGCAGACCGTGGTTGTGCAGCATCAGGAAGTTGTTTTCTCCAAGATCGGCTTGCAGCCGCGCCTTCTCTTCATGGTTCAGCGCAACGCCTTCGTAGGCGTGATAAGCCAGGCTCGACAAGACGAACAAGGACTGCTGACTGATAGGCAAGATGCCCTGCTTCTGCGCTGAAACCGCCACCCCCGCCGCCGTATGGGTGTGCAGCACACACACGACGTCATGGCGGGCTTCATGCACGGCGCTGTGAATGGTGTAACCCGCCGGGTTGATCTCGTAGGGACTGTCCATCAACTTGTTGCCGGCTTGATCGACCTTGACCAGGCTTGACGCAGTGATTTCATGGAACATCAGCCCGAACGGGTTGATCAGAAAATCTTCAGTGCCCGGCACCTTCGCCGAAATATGCGTGAAGATCAGGTCGTCCCAACCGTGCAGCGCGACCAGTCGATAACAGGCAGCCAGGTCGACGCGGGTCTGCCACTCGGCGGCACTGACCTGGTCTTTTACACTCTGTGGCGATTGAACGGGAGTAACGCTCACGGCAAGACCTCTGTTTTTTATTTTTCTCGGTTCTTATTGTTTTACTGACGTTACAACAGTCTAGTCAGCCCCCTGACTTCGTGTAGTTGCATTGGCAGCCAGCTTGATGGCCGAGCGAGTCAGTGCGCGGGTGAGCCTGGATCCATGTCAAAGCATCGCTGCCAATAAAGGCGTGAGCGGCCGGTCAGCCCCGCAAAACGTTGACCAGTTCCGCCAGCCAAGGCTCGGCGTCGGTTTCCGGCGTCACGCTTTCGCTGGCGTCCAGGCGCAGCATCGGCAGCACTTCGCGCACGCCCAGTTCGCCAAACAGTTCACGCATTTGCTCACCGCCGCCGCAGAACGTATCGCCATAACTGGCGTCGCCCAAACCGATCACCGCACCCGGCAAACCACGCCAGGCCGCCGGCAACTGGTCGCGAATGGCGAAATACAACGGCTGCAGATTGTCCGGCAACTCGCCCATGCCGGTGGTTGAGGTCACCGCCAGAAATGCTTCGGGGCCAAAGGCCTGAACATCGGCGAGTGTCGCACGCGGGTTGTGCCAGGTTTCAAAACCGGCGGCGTTCAAAATGCTTGCAGCGTGACGGGCGACTTCTTCAGCCGTGCCGTACACCGAGCCGGAAAGGATGGCGACTTTCATCAATCTGATCCTGAAGCTGAGTAAAAGATCGAGATATTAACAGCACCGCCTTCATTGATCTTTTAGAATGCAGCGCATCAATCAACACGCAAAGGACGCTGCGATGATCAATGCCCAACTGCTGCAAATGGTGATCAACGCCTCCAACGACGGCATCGTGATTGCCGAAAAGGAAGGCGAGCAGGACAACATCCTGATTTACGTCAACCCGGCGTTCGAACGCCTGACGGGCTACACCAGCGAAGAAATCCTCTATCAGGATTGCCGTTTTTTGCAGGCGGGAGACAGGGATCAGGCAGCCCTGACGTTAATTCGCCAGGCGCTGAGCAATGGCGGCTCCTGCCGGGAAATCCTCAGGAATTACCGCAAGGACGGCACGCCATTCTGGAACGAGCTATCGCTTTCCACGGTAAAAAACCCGCACGACGGCCAGACCTATTTTGTCGGTGTGCAGAAAGACGTCACGGCTCAGGTCAAGGCGCAACTACGAGTCGCGCAGCTGGAAGCGCAATTGGCCGAGGTGCAGGCTGAACTTATTGCATTCAAAACGACGAACGGCAAAAACCAATCTGCGAATTAACGGTCATTTACTACAATCACCGATGACTTTGTAATTATTCCTTTCGAGCAAATCATGCAGCGCGATGCACTCTTGACCCAGGATGAGCTGGATTTTATCCAGAACATGCAGCACAACCCGCAACTCAATGTGCGGGATGCAACGTCGAGCCTGCTCGTCAACGGCGGTTCGCAGATTCGTGACTTGCTCACACGTCTGGCCGCTCATGAGCAAGTCACCATCCAGGCCAATTTCGAAAATCAGCAAATGACCTTTCCACTGCACCTGGTGGAAGATGAATTCCATGCGATGCATCTGCGCCTCGGTGTCCCCAGCATTTATGAAGACGGGCCGATGATTCGGCCATGGCGTCTGGCGCTCGAAGAACCCGTGGCGCTGGAAAATGCCAAAGGCCAACCCGGCACGATGTGGGTGCATGAAATATCGTTCAAAGGGGTCTTGCTGGAAGTTCGTAACAAGACCAAGGCACCAAAACATTTCGCGCTGTGGTTCAGCCCGTCAGGCTATGAACGAATTGCGTTGCGCGGCACCTTCGAGCGCGAAACCGAGCAGGGTTTCTACGCCTATGAGTTGAGCCAGAGTGACAAGGATGAAACCGAACGTCTGCGTCAGTACATTCTTCAGCAACATCGCCTGACCCATCCCGCACTGCATATCTGAATCTCAGGTATCCAGATTCCCCGCCAGGAACTGTTTCAGACGCTGGCGCATTAACACTCCCTCGTTTCCCAGGCAACCGATCGACGATCCGGCCAGGCTCTCCTGTGCCAGGTCCGATGCATCCCCAGCCAGCAACACCTGACAATCCAGGCTCATGGCCAGACGATTCAAACGTCGAGGCAGTTCGGCGGCCGGTGCTTGATTGGAAACCAGCACCAGTGCCTTGGGCTTGATCTTCTCGCAGACCAGGATCAACTCGTCGAAGGGCTGACCGATCGCCAACAGCTGAATAGCCGAATCGACGCTGCTCAGATACAGCGCCGTGACCAGTACATCGAGTTCACGACATTGATCGGCCAGGGTGCAGACAACCACTCGTCGCGGTTGCATGACACGTACCAGCAGCAGGCGTTGCAACACTCGAGAACGCAGAAAACCATCCAGAAAAAGCCACTCGCTGGTCTGACCGAACGCTTCATGGCGTTGTAGCAGTAGCCTCCAGATCGGAATCAGAATGTCCTGAAACACCACCGTCAGCGGGTAACTGGAAAAAATCTGACCGTAGACTTGCTCCAGCTGAACTTCGTCAAAAACACTCACCGCCGCCTTGACCTGCTGCTGCCATTGGTCGTAGTCAGCCTGAACGAGTTCGTTGGCAGTGGTCTGCACCAGCACCTTGAGCGGTTCGGTCTTGGCCAGTATCTTGCCGACCTTGCTGACTGCAACACCGCGCTCGATCCAGCCAACGATGCTGCGAACCCGCTCGATATCGGTCAACGAATACAAACGATGCCCACTTTCGGTGCGCGTGGGCTGTATCAGACCGTACCGTCGCTCCCAGGCGCGCAGCGTGACCGGGTTGACCCCCGTCAGACGCGCCACCTCACGAATCGGAAACAGGTCTTCTCGAATCAGGGAGGTGCTGAGGGGCAAGTCAGGTGCAAGGTCTGTCAGCACAGGATCGTCCATGTATATGTTTGGTTACATTCTAACTCTCATGCCCCGGTAGCATTCAACACTTCGTTGAACTAATTAGCACTGACGTCCCAGATAGAATCAGGAATAATCCTTGCTTGTCCCAAGACGCAGCCCACTACCCCGGCGCTGTGTCTGGCGAAGCTCCTACCCGGAGCGACGCGTTAATCAAGTGGAGATACACAATGTCTACCTCACCCGTCACGCTGATGGTTGCGCGTCGCGTCGCCGATGGACGTTATCAGGATCTGATCACCTGGTTGCGCGAAGGCGAACAACTGGCCACCGACTTCCCCGGTTATCTCGGCTCCGGCGTGCTGGCTCCGCCACCCGATGATGACGAATTCCAGATTATCTTCCGCTTCGCCGACGAGCAGACGTTACACGCCTGGGAGCATTCCGCGTCGCGTACTGCCTGGCTGGGACGCGGCAGTGATCTGTTTGCCCACCCTTCGGAGCATCGGGTCAGCGGCATTGACGGCTGGTTCGGCGCGATCGGCCAACGTCCGCCACGCTGGAAACAGGCTGTGGCCATCTGGCTGGCGTTTTTTCCGGTGTCCCTGCTGTTCAATTTTGTTCTGGGGCCGCTACTGGCTGAGACAGGGTTGCTGACCCGAGTGTTCGTCAGCACCCTGTGCCTGACGCCGTTGATGGTTTACTTCTTCATCCCGCTGTCGACCCACCTGCTGGCCGGCTGGCTGCACACTGCCTCTGCGCGTCCGTTGCCCGCAGCACCCACCACCCAAAATCAGTAACCCCTGTAGGAGCGACGCTTGCCCGCGAAGAACGATGACGCGGTTTGACAGATAGACCGAGTCGTTCCCTTCGCGGGCAAGCCTCGCGCCTACAGGACATAGGTGAACAACTCCCGTCGCTGGTATAGTTTTGCTCTAACCGCGACGCGAGCCATTCATGACCTCCTCCGCAGCCCCCATTCTCATCACCGGTGCCGGCCAGCGTGTCGGCCTGCACTGTGCGCAGCGTTTGCTCGAAGACGGCCATCCGGTGATTTTCAGCTACCGCAGCGAACGCCCTGGCGTGCAAGCCCTGCGCGATCTGGGGGCGATCGCGGTGTTTGCGGATTTTTCCAGCGAGGCCGGAATCCTTGCGTTCATCGGCGAACTGAAAAACCACACCGACCGTTTGCGGGCGATTGTCCATAACGCCTCCGAATGGCTGGCCGAAACCCCGGGCACCGAAGCCGCAGCCTTCACCCGCATGTTCAGCGTGCACATGCTGGCGCCCTACCTGATCAACCTGAACTGTGCCGACTTGCTCAAACGCTCGAGCCCCGCCGACATCGTGCACATCAGCGATGACGTGACCCGCAAGGGCAGCAGCAAGCATGTCGGCTACTGCGCCAGCAAAGCCGGGCTCGACAGCCTGACCCTGTCCTTTGCCGCGAAATACGCGCCCGACATCAAGGTCAACGGTATCGCCCCAGCCCTGCTACTGTTCAATCCCGACGACGACGCGGCGTACCGCGCCAGGGTTCTGGCCAAATCGGCACTGGGCATCGAGCCCGGCAGCGAAGTGATCTACCGGAGCCTGCGCTATTTGCTCGACAACCCTTATGTCACCGGCACGACCCTGACCGTCAACGGCGGACGGCACGTCAAATAAGCCGCTCCCGCGAGGATGTCCCATGACGTTATTCCTGCCCCAGAACACCCTGTCCCAGAGCTATCGCGAGATCCTCATCGGCCTCGGGGAAAACCCCGACCGCGAAGGACTGCAAGACACCCCGGTGCGCGCCGCCAAGGCGATGCAATACCTGTGTCATGGTTACGAGCAAAGTGTCGACGAAATCGTCAACGGCGCGCTGTTTGCCTCAGACAACGATGAAATGATCATTGTCGACAACATCGAGCTGTACTCGCTCTGTGAACATCACATGCTGCCCTTCATCGGCAAGGCTCATGTGGCTTATATTCCGACAGGCAAGGTGCTGGGCCTGTCGAAGATTGCGCGGCTTGTGGACATGTTCGCCCGCCGACTGCAAATCCAGGAAAACCTCACCCGGCAAATCGCCGACGCCGTGCAGCAAGTGACCGACGCCGCCGGTGTCGCGGTGGTCATCGAAGCCCAGCACATGTGCATGATGATGCGCGGCGTCGAAAAACAGAATTCGACCATGAACACCTCGGTGATGCTCGGCGCCTTCCGCGAGTCGAGCAACACCCGCCAGGAGTTCCTGCAATTGATTGGACGGAGCAAGTAGCAATGCCACAACTTCAACCAGGAATGGCACGCATCCGGGTCAAGGACCTGTGTTTGCGAACTTTCATCGGGATCAACGAGGATGAAATCCTCAACAAGCAGGATGTGCTGATCAACCTCACCATTCTGTACGCCGCCCAGGATGCGGTACGTGACAACGATATCGATCACGCATTGAATTACCGCACCATCACCAAGGCGATCATCGCCCACGTGGAGGGCAATCGCTTCGCCCTGCTCGAGCGCCTGACCCAGGAATTGCTGGACCTGATCATGGCCAACGAGTCGGTGCTGTACGCCGAAGTCGAAGTCGACAAACCCCATGCCTTGCGCTTCGCCGAGTCGGTATCGATTACCCTGGCCGCGAGCCGCTGACCGCGTCTGGCGCATCGCTCGCCAGGCTTTTATCATCCGCGCCACGATTTGATTGCACAGAGCCCATCATGAACGATCAACAACGCCTGGAACTTGAAGCCGCCGCCTTTCGCCGGCTGGTTGCCCACCTGGACAGCCGCAAGGACGTGCAGAACATCGACCTGATGAACCTCTCGGGTTTCTGCCGTAACTGCCTGTCCAAGTGGTACAAGGCCGCCGCCGACGAACGCCAGATCGACGTCAGCCTCGACGAAGCCCGCGAAGTGGTTTACGGCATGCCGTACGCCGAGTGGAAAGCCCAATACCAGAAAGAAGCCAGCGCCGAACAACAAGCGGCGTTCGCCAAAGGAAAACCCAATGAGTAATTTGAACACCCTGCGCGCCAGCCTCAAGAGCGGCGAACATGCTTTCGCCGACACCTTGGCGTTCATTGCCGCCGGTTACGACTATCAGCCCCAGTCGTTCAATAACGGCGGCGTGGAAAACGCGGCAGGGCAGAACGAAGGTTCGTGCAAGACCTTGGGTCTGGCATTGCTGGAAGGTCTGAGCGATGAGGAAGCACTGTTGGCGTTCGGCGAGCATTACCGTTCGGTGGTGGCCACGCCTGAAGGCAGCGACCACGGCAATATCCGCGCGCTGATTGCCCATGGGTTGGCGGGTGTGAAGTTCGCGCAGCAGCCGCTGACTCGCCGCTAAAAGCTTTTTGTAGGAGCACGGCTTGCCGGCGAAGGCGATCTCAAGGACGCCATCGCCGGCAAGCCGTGCTCCTACAGGTATTAGCGGCACATCCCGACTTTTAAGATTGACCCGGCAACTTTATTTCGTTTGCCGGGTACCACTGCTCACGGCTTAGATAAAAAGAAGCATCCCTTCTTCTGAGTCCGGTATCCATGAGCAGCGAAAACATCAGTCGGTCGATCAACATCGTTCATCCCGTCACGCTCAGCCACGGCAAAAATGCCGAGGTCTGGGACACCGACGGCAAACGCTACATCGATTTTGTCGGTGGGATCGGCGTGCTGAACCTCGGCCATTGCCATCCGCGCATCGTCGAGGCCATTCGCGAACAGGCCACCCGCCTGACCCACTACGCGTTCAACGCCGCCCCGCATGCGCCCTACATCGAACTGATGGATCGCCTGACGGCGTTTATTCCGGTGGACTATCCGGTCAGCGGCATGCTCACCAACAGCGGCGCGGAAGCGGCGGAAAACGCCCTGAAGGTCGTCCGTGGCGCCACCGGTCGCACGGCAGTCATCGCCTTCGACGGTGCCTTCCACGGTCGCACACTCGCCACTCTGAACCTCAACGGCAAAGTCGCGCCCTACAAACAGAAAGTCGGTGTGCTGCCGGGGCCGGTGTTTCATCTGCCCTTCCCCAGCAAAGACAACGGCGTGACCTGTGCCGAGACCCTGAAAGCCATGGACCGTCTGTTCAGCGTCGAGATCGACGTTGATGACGTGGCCTGTTTTATCCTCGAACCGGTGCAGGGCGAAGCGGGCTTCCTGGCGATGGACGTGGAGTTTGCCCAGGCGCTACGACGTTTCTGTGATGACAAAGGCATCCTGCTGATCGCCGATGAAATCCAGTCCGGCTTCGGCCGTACCGGCCAGCGGTTTGCATTCTCGCGACTGGGCATTGAGCCGGACCTGATCCTGCTGGGCAAAAGCATTGCCGGCGGCGTGCCGTTGGGTGCGGTGGTCGGGCGCAAGTCGCTGCTCGATAACTTGCCCAAGGGCGGATTGGGCGGCACCTATTCGGGTAACCCCATCGCCTGCGCCGCCGCGTTGGCGACACTGGACGAAATGAGTGATGCACACCTGCACGCCTGGGGCACGCAACAGGAAGAAGCGATTGTCAGCCGTTATGAATCCTGGCGAGCCCGCGAACTGTCACCCTATCTGGGCCGCTTGACCGGCGTCGGTGCAATGCGCGGCATCGAGCTGATCAACGCCGACGGCACACCTGCCTCGGCACAACTGACGCAGCTACTGGCCCTGGCGCGAGATTCGGGCTTGCTGCTGATGCCCAGCGGCAAGTCGCGCCATATCATTCGGCTGCTGGCGCCATTGACCACTGAGGCCGCAGTGCTGGAGGAAGGGCTGGATATCCTTGAGGCGTGCCTGAAGAAGTTGGCCTGATCCCAAAGTCCACACAGTCCATGTGAGAGCGAGCCTGCTCGCGATAGCGATTTACCATTCAATCTTGATGTGACTGATACACCGCTATCGCGAGCAGGCTCGCTCCCACAGATACTTTGATCGGCAATAAATCGTGAGCACAAAAAAACCGGCCGAAGCCGGTTTTTTGCTTTCTACAGAATCAGAATCAAGCGTTCTGCAGATCATCGAGGTAGCGCTCGGCATCCAGTGCCGCCATGCAACCGGCACCGGCCGAGGTAATGGCCTGACGGTAAACGTGGTCAGCCACGTCACCGGCGGCAAAAATACCTTCGACACTGGTGGCGGTGGCGTTGCCATCACGGCCGCCCTGCACAACCAGGTAGCCGTCTTTCAACGTCAGCTGACCTTCGAACAACGAAGTGTTCGGGGTGTGGCCGATGGCGATGAACACGCCGTCGACTTTCAGCTCGTCGAAGCTGCCATCGTTGTTCTTCAGGCGAGCACCGGTCACGCCCATGTTGTCGCCCAGCACTTCGTCCAGGGTCGAGTTCAGCTTCAGGATGATCTTGCCTTCGGCAACCCGGGCATTGAGCTTGTCGATCAGGATCTTCTCGGCGCGGAACGTTTCGCGACGGTGGATCAGGGTTACGGTGCTGGCGATGTTGGCCAGATACAGGGCTTCTTCCACAGCAGTGTTACCACCACCCACCACAGCCACAGGCTTGTTGCGATAGAAGAAACCGTCGCAGGTCGCGCAGGCCGAAACGCCTTTGCCCATGAACGTTTCTTCCGATGGCAGGCCCAGGTAACGGGCGCTGGCGCCAGTGGCGATGATCAGAGCGTCGCAGGTGTAAGTCGCGCTGTCGCCAATCAAGGTGTATGGCTTGGCAGCGAAGTCCACGGCATTGATGTGATCAAACACGATCTCGGTTTCAAAACGCTCGGCGTGCTCTTTCATCCGCTCCATCAGCGCCGGGCCGGTCAGGCCGTGGACGTCGCCCGGCCAGTTGTCGACTTCGGTGGTGGTGGTCAGTTGACCGCCAGCCTGCATGCCAGTGATCAGCAGTGGCTTGAGGTTGGCACGGGCGGCATAGACAGCGGCGCTGTAACCGGCAGGGCCGGAACCGAGAATAATCACTCGCGAATGACGAACTTCAGACATGACCTGCTCCTGTTGACCGGCCCGAAACACTGGGCACGGAACGCCGGATTGCCGGCGGGAATAAAAAAGGACCGTTGAAAGCACTTGGGGAAGGCTTGGGCTCGACAGTCCTGTAAAAAGAATGGGTGCAGCGTATCGAGGGGGCGAAGATTAAGGAAATACGGTTTAACAATCCAGCTCATAGGCGGTCTCTATGCCGTAGCCGTGAATATATAGACGCCTTTGTTACAGTTAATGTCGATGCTGCTACCGCGCTTTCGCCCGTCAGGCAAAGCCGGTAAGGTCGGCGCGTTTACCTTTTGCTCGGAGCACGTTATGCCCGCCCCTGTTCTGTCTGGCCCGCAATACCTGCGCGAGGGCCTCAAGCTGGTCCTGAGCCCAAGCCTGCGCTTGTTCGTGTTGTTGCCGCTGGCGATCAACCTGGTGCTGTTCGTCGGATTGATCTATCTGGCTGGCCATCAGTTCAGTTTGTGGGTCGATTCGCTGATGCCATCCCTGCCCGATTGGCTGAGCTTTCTGAGCTACGTGCTCTGGCCGATTTTTGTCGTATTAGTGGTGCTGATGGTGTTCTTCACCTTCACCATGCTGGCCAACGTTATCGCCGCGCCATTCAATGGCTTCCTCGCGGAGAAAGTCGAAGTGGTGGTGCGCGGCACCGACGACTTCCCGACCTTCAGCTGGGGCGAACTGATCGCCATGATCCCGCGCACCCTCACCCGGGAAATGCGCAAACTCGGCTACTTCCTGCCCAGGGCCATCGGGCTGTTCATCCTGTCGTTCATCCCGGTGGTCAACATCATCGCCGCGCCGCTGTGGCTGCTGTTCGGGGTGTGGATGATGGCGATCCAGTACATCGACTACCCGGCGGACAACCACAAACTGGGCTGGAACGAAATGCTCGCCTGGCTGCGGCAGAAGCGCTGGCAGAGCATGAGTTTCGGCGGCAGTGTTTATCTGGTGCTGCTGATTCCGGTGGTCAATATTCTGATGATGCCGGCGGCCGTGGCTGGGGCGACGTTGTTCTGGGTGCGGGAACGTGGCGCGGAAAATCTGGTGCCGGCACGCCGTTAGCTTCGTCATAAATCCATCACCCAGCCGTCACAATGAAGACATGACCTCAGCCTACGCTGAGGCCATGACGACAGCTCTGCATATCACCCTGATCACCGAGACCTTCCCACCGGAAATCAACGGCGTGGCCAATACCCTTGGCCGCTTGTTCGACGGTCTGTGCGCGCGTGGGCATCAGGTCGAACTGGTGCGGCCACGTCAGGGCTGTGACGAGCTGATAGGCAGCAACGATGAGTTATTGTTGTGCCGGGGCTGGCCACTGCCGGGTTACCCCGGCCTGCAATGGGGCCAGTCATCAATGCACAAGCTGTTGCGGCGCTGGAAACGCCACCGCCCGGATGTGCTCTACATCGCCACGGAAGGGCCGCTGGGGTTGTCCGCGTTGCGCGCGGCTCGTCGCTTGGGGATTTCGGTGGTCAGCGGCTTTCACACCAACTTTCAGCAGTATTCCAGCCAATACGGGCTCGGGTTACTGACGCGTTTGCTGACCCACTACCTGCGCTGGTTTCACAATCGCTCGACCCTGACCCTCGTGCCCAGCGTCAGCCAGCGACTGGAGCTGGAGCGCCGCAGTTTCGAGCGCCTGGCATTGCTCTCTCGAGGTGTCGACAGTCAGTTGTTTCATCCGGCCAAAACGCTGAAACCGCTGCGTGAGCAATGGGGCTTGGCCGACGGTGATATCGCCCTCATTCATGTAGGACGCCTGGCGCCAGAGAAAAATCTTGGCTTGCTCAAGCGGTGTTTCGACGCACTGAAAGTGACTTATCCACAACGAAAAATGAAGTTGATTGTGGTCGGTGACGGTCCGCAAAGAGAGACGCTGGAGAAGGAATTGCCCGAGGCGATTTTCTGCGGCTCACAACGCGGCGAAGCTTTGGCCAGTCATTACGCGTCGGGGGATGTGTTTTTGTTTCCAAGCCTGACCGAAACCTTCGGCAATGTGGTGCTTGAGGCCTTGGCCTCGGGGCTGGGAGTGGTGGCGTACGATCAGGCGGCGGCGGCTCAGCATATTCGTCATGGCTACAACGGCGTGCTGGCAATGCCCGGGGATGAAGAGGCGTTCTGCGATGCGGCACGTTGGCTGCTGGAGGAGCGCGAAACCTTGCGTTGCGTGCGCCTTAATGCGCGCCAACATGCGAGCCGTCAGGGCTGGGCGGCGATCATCGAGCAGTTCGAGCGGCAATTACGGGGGGCTTGTGTTGGGGAGCAGGTGATTCCTGATGCTCAGACATTGCCCTGAATCCTTAATGACATTGAGTCCGCCTTCGCGAGCAAGCCCGCTCCCACAGGTGACTGAGTTCTCTCAGAGAAATGCGGTCGAATGTGGGAGCGGGCTTGCTCGCGAAGGCGTCAGTCTGGTCGCCGCTTAAACCAGCGTCATCAACGCCTCACGGCTGAACGGCAGGATGTCTTCTTCACGACCGTCGCGCACTTTCTGCGCCCAGTCCGGGTCCACCAGCAACGCACGGCCCACAGCCACCAGATCGAACTCATCGTTGTTCAAACGCTCCAGCAGTTTTTCCAGACTGGCCGGTTGGGCGATCTTGTCGGTGTTGACCATGAACTGCAGGAATTCGCCGTCCAGGCCAACGCTGCCCACGGTGATGGTCGGTTTGCCGGTGAGCTTGCGGGTCCAGCCCGCCAGGTTCAGTTCGGAACCGTCGAACTCCGGCTCCCAGAAACGCCGCGTCGAGCAGTGGAAAATGTCCACGCCGGCGTCGGACAACGGCTTGAGGAATTCACCCAACGCCTCTGGCGTCTGCACCAGTCGCGCGGTGTAGTCCTGCTGTTTCCATTGGGAGAAACGGAAGATGATCGGGAAACCCTCGCCGACCGCTGCACGCACGGCCTGAATCAGTTCGATGGCAAAGCGAGAGCGATTGGCCAGGCTGCCACCGTATTCGTCAGTGCGCTGGTTGCTGCCTTCCCAGAAAAACTGGTCCACCAGATAACCGTGGGCACCATGGATTTCCACGCCGTCCATGCCGATGCTCTGGGCGTCTTTGGCGGCTTGGGCGAACGCGGCAATCACGTCCCGGATATCGTCCTTGGTCATGCCGTGAACCACGACCTGACCGTCCTTCAATTTTTCCGACGGACCATAACCCGGCACGCTGGCATCCGGCTCGGTGCCGATGCGGCGCACGCTGCCCACATGCCACAGTTGCGGAACGATCCTGCCACCCTCGGCATGCACTGCGTCGACGACTTTCTTCCAGCCGGCCAATGCCGCTTCACCGTAGAAGTGCGGCACGTTCGGGTAGCCGTTGGAAGCCTTGTGACCGACGGTGGTGCCTTCGGTAATGATCAGGCCCACCCCGGCAGCGGCGCGACGACGGTAGTACTCGATCACTTTGGAATTGGGCACGCCGCCCGGCGAAAAGGAGCGGGTCATCGGCGCCATGACGACGCGGGTCGGCAGTTCAAGGGCGCCGAGGTGAAAAGGCTTGAACAGGGCTTTGACAGGCATTGGACGCTCCACGGGACATAGACTTTATGACGGCGATAATATGGAGAGTCGCAAGGCTTGAACAGCACTATTGATTTAGGTGATTAAGGATTAGAAACGAAAAGATCGCAGCCTTCGGCGGCGCCCACAGGCGCGTAGGAGCTGCCGAAGGCTGCGATCTTTTGATTTTGAATTTGATTTTCAGCTCAGCGCTTTTTCAATCGCATGAACAACGATCGGATCATCCGGCGCCGTACGCGGCGAGAAACGCGCCAGCACGCGACCGTCCTTGCCCAACAAGAATTTCTCGAAGTTCCAGGTGATGTCACCCGGGAACTCCGCACCCTCGCCCGCCAGCAGACGGTACAACTGATGACGCTCATGACCGTTGACTTCCAGCTTGCTGGACAACGGAAAGGTCACGCCATAGTTGAGGCTGCAGAACTCCTGGATCTCCCGCTCGGTGCCCGGTTCCTGGCCGGCAAACTGGTTGCACGGCAGGCCCAGCACACTGAAACCCTTGTCCTTGTATTGCTGGTAAAGGTTTTCCAGCGCCGCGTACTGTGGGGTCAAACCACATTTGGAGGCGACGTTGACCACCAGCACGACACGCCCCTTGAAGGGCGCCAGAGGTAGCTCCTGACCATCCAGGGCTGTCAGTTTAAGGTCGTGAAAAGCACTCATGACGAACTCCAAATTCCTGTGTTCTTCTCAAAACAGCCACTTGGCGGTGCCATCAAGGACAGCCGCGGACTAAAAAGGCGCCCTCGGGCGCCTCTCCAGATCTCGAAAGCTTAGCGCAGAAAATCAGTGATGATGGCCACCTTCGCCATGGACGTGACCATGAGCGATTTCTTCCTGGCTGGCATCACGGATGTCGATGATCTTGACCTGGAAATTCAGGCGCTGACCGGCCAACGGGTGGTTGCCGTCGACAGTGACATCGTCGCCGTCCAGATCGCGAATGGTGACGATCTGCATCTGGCCATCCGGAGCGGAAGCGTGGAACTGCATGCCCACTTCCAGTTCGTCGACGCCTTCGAACATGCTGCGGCTCAGGGTGCTGACCAGTTCGGCAGCGTATTCGCCGTAAGCATCTTCTGGTTCTACGGCGACAGTCAGTTCATCACCGACTTTCTTGCCTTCCAGTGCCTTTTCCAGGCCCGGGATGATGTTACCTGCGCCTTGCAGGTAGACCAGCGGCGCGCCGCCGGCGGAGCTGTCGATGACCTCACCAGCGTCGTTGGTCAGGGTATAGTCGATGGAGACAGCCTTATTGGCGGCGATCAGCATGGGGCGAGACCTTTTGCATAAGAAAGATGAATGTCCAAGTTTAGCGAAGCAATCGCCCGAAAGCGAACACAACCCGGACAGACGGGTTGCGACGAAAGCTTCGATCGTTACCGGCTTTCATCAGGACGAGGATGGCCACTGGGTGGCCGAGCTTTCCTGCGGCCATACCCAACACCTGCGGCACCAGCCCCCCTGGCAATCCCGGGCCTGGGTCCTGGACCCTGCACTGCGTAATGAAAAAATAGGTCAGCCCTTTGATTGCGGTTGGTGCGCAAAAGGCTCGGTTAGCGCTAACCTTGGCGACTGATTTGGGCAGATCGTCAGTTATAGAGGATCGCCACTGCCATGCTCCCTTAGAGAATCCGCATGCAAACTTTTTTTATCGCGCCCACCGATTTTGGTGTGGGTCTGACCTCCATCAGCCTCGGGCTGGTGCGTACCCTCGAGCGGGCCGGCCTCAAAGTCGGCTTCTTCAAGCCGATTGCCCAGCCGCACCCGGGCGACACGGGCCCTGAACGCTCCACCGAACTGGTGGCCCGCACCCACGGTTTGAAACCACCTCAACCGTTGGGCCTGGCCCATGTCGAGCGGATGCTCGGTGACGGTCAGCTGGATGAGTTGCTCGAAGAAATCATCACCCTTTATCAGCAGGCCGCCATCGGCAAGGATGTGCTGATCGTCGAAGGCATGGTCCCGACTCGTAGCGCCAGTTACGCGGCGCGGGTCAACCTGCACTTGGCCAAGAGCCTGGACGCCGATGTGATTCTGGTCTCCGCACCGGAAAACGAAGTGCTGACCGAATTGTCCGGCCGGGTGGAGTTGCAGGCGCAATTGTTCGGCGGGCCGAAAGACCCGAAAGTCCTTGGCGTGATCCTCAACAAGGTCAAAACCGACGAAAGCATGGAGGCCTTCGCCTCGCGCTTGAAGGAACACTCGCCGTTGCTGCGCAGTGGCGATTTCCGCTTGCTCGGCTGCATCCCGTTCCAACCGGAACTGAACGCGCCGCGCACCCGCGACGTGGCCGATCTGATGAGCGCTCAAGTGCTCAACGCTGGCGACTACGAAACCCGGCGCATGACCAAAATCATCATTTGCGCCCGCACCGTACGCAACACCGTGGAGCTGCTCAAGCCCGGCGTGCTGGTGGTGACCCCTGGCGATCGCGACGACATCATCCTTGCGGTCAGCCTCGCGGCGATGAATGGCGTGCCCCTGGCCGGCCTGTTGCTGACCAGCGACACCCTGCCAGACCCGCGCATCATGGACCTGTGCCGTGGCGCCTTGCAGGCCGGTTTGCCGGTGTTGTCGGTGAGCACCGGTTCCTACGAAACGGCCAACCAGTTGAACAGTTTGAACAAGGAAATCCCGATCGATGACCGCGAACGTGCAGAGATCATCACCGATTTCGTCGCCAGCCATCTCGACGCCAACTGGCTGCACCAGCGCTGTGGCACACCACGGGAAATGCGCCTGTCGCCTGCAGTGTTCCGCTATCAACTGATCCAGCGCGCCCAGTCCGCCAACAAGCGCATCGTGTTGCCTGAAGGCAGCGAGCCGTTGACCGTGCAAGCTGCGGCGATCTGTCAGGCGCGGGGCATTGCCCGTTGTGTGTTGCTGGCCAAACCGGAAGACGTCGAAGCCGTGGCCCGCGCCCAAGGCATCGAGTTGCCGCCGGGGCTGGAAATCCTCGACCCGGACCTGATCCGCGAGCGTTACGTCGAGCCGATGGTCGCCCTGCGCAAAAGCAAAAGCCTCAATGCCCCCATGGCCGAGCAGCAACTGGAAGACACCGTGGTAATCGGCACCATGATGCTGGCGCTGGATGAAGTCGACGGACTGGTGTCCGGAGTCATTCACTCCACCGCCAACACCATCCGCCCCGCCCTGCAACTGATCAAGACCGCGCCGGGCTGCACCCTCGTGTCGTCGGTGTTCTTCATGCTGTTTCCGGAAGAAGTGCTGGTTTACGGCGACTGCGTGATGAACCCGCACCCGAGCGCCAGCGAACTGGCCGAGATCGCGTTGCAAAGCGCCGATTCGGCGGCGGCGTTCGGCATCACGCCACGGGTGGCTATGATCAGCTATTCCAGTGGTGAATCGGCCAGCGGCGAAGAAGTCGAAAAGGTTCGCGAGGCCACATTGCTCGCCCACGAACAGCAACACTCGTTGTTGATCGACGGCCCGTTGCAGTACGACGCCGCCGCCAACGAAACCGTGGCCCGGCAACTGGCGCCGAACAGTCAGGTGGCCGGTCGTGCCACGGTGTTCGTGTTCCCCGACCTGAATACCGGCAACACCACCCACAAAGCCGTGCAGCGCAGCGCCGACTGCGTCAGCCTCGGGCCGATGCTGCAAGGCTTGCGCAAGCCGGTGAATGACCTGCCGCGCGGCGCGCAAGTCGATGACATCGTCTACACCATCGCGTTGACCGCGATCCAGGCCGCCAACCGACCTATGGATGTTTAAATGCTGGATTTTCTACCTGCCCCCGTGCGCGGCCTGATCGCCTCGCTGCTGTTGGCGCTGAACACGATTGTCTGCTGCACCCCGCTGTTCGTGGTGGCGATCTTCAAACTGCTGCTGCCCTTCCCCGCCGCCCAGCGTTTCACCGACTGGCTGATGAGCCACATCCACGAAACCTGGATCAGCAACAACAAGGCCTGGATGGACCTGCTCGGGCATACACGCTGGCAGCTCAGCGGGCTGGAAGGCCTGGACTATCAGCACTCGTACCTGATCACCAGCAACCACCAGAGCTGGGTCGACATCATGGTGTTGCAGTACGTGCTCAACCGGCGAATCCGCCCGCTGAAGTTCTTCCTCAAGCAGCAACTGATCTGGGTCCCGGTGATCGGTCTGGCGTGGTGGGCGCTGGGCTTTCCGTTCATGAAACGTTACTCCAAGACCTACCTGGAAAAGTACCCGGAGAAGAAAGGCAAGGACCTGGAGACTACCCGCAAGACGTGCGACAAGTTCCGCAATAACCCGGTGGGGATTTTCAACTTCGTCGAAGGCACGCGCTTCACCGAGGGCAAGCACGCACAGCAGAGTTCACCGTTCCGCTACCTGCTCAAACCAAAAGCGGGCGGTATTGCCTTCGTGCTGGATGCCATGGGCGACCAGCTGGAGGCCATCGTCAACGTGACCATTCACTATCCGGCCGGGCGTCCAGGTTACTGGGATTTGCTTTGCGGGAATGTTGGGGATGTGGTGGTGCACTTTCAGGAACTGAAAATTCCACAGCAGTTCGTCGGCAAGAACTACGACCAGGATGGTGCGTATCGCCTGGAGTTTCAGGGCTGGATCAATCAGCTGTGGAATGACAAGGATGCGCTGCTGGGGCAGATGCACCGCGAGTACACCGCCAAGGTTTGAGGTGCCTGTACCGGCGCCATCGCGGGCTTGCCCGCGATGGCGATCTCAAGAACATAAAAAAACCCGCAGACGATCACTCATCTGCGGGTTTTTTATTTGCAGCTAACGCTTAGATCGCGCCACGCTTACGCAGCAGATCGAGCACTTGCTTGACGCTTTCTTCCAGCGACAGCGACTGGGTGTCGATCACCAGATCGGCATTCAGCGGCACGTCGTACGGGAAGGATTCGCCCGGGATGTTGTCGCCACCCGCGGCGTACAGACCTTGCGGATCACGCTCGGCGCAGACCGTCGGCGAGGCCTGGACGTAGACCGTCAGCAGACGCTCCTTGCCGATCAGGTCCTTGGCCTGCTCGCGACCTTCAGCGCTCGGCGCAACGAATGCAGCCAGGGTCAACAGACCGGCTTCGTTGAACTGACGCGCAACGTGCGCCGCACGACGCCAATTCTCGGTACGCCCGGCGCGATCCTGTGGCAGACCTTTGTTCAGGTCGTGACGCAGGTTCTGGCCATCGAGTACAAACACCGCGCGGCCCATATCGAACAGCTTGCGTTCAACCGCGTACGCCAGGGTGCTTTTACCAGCGCCCGACAGGCCGCTGAACAACACGGTGGCCGGTTGCTGACCGAAGCGCTGGGCACGTTCTTCGGTAGCCACGTGAGCCAGTTTGCCGTGGTGGGTGCTGGTGCCATGGCTCAACGGCTGGGCGATGATCATGCCCGCCGCGACCGTGCCGTTGGTCAGTCGATCAATGACGATGAACGAACCGGTGGTGCGGTTGCTGTCGTAACCGTCCAGCGCGATGGCCGCGTCGAGGCTGATCTTGACCCGACCGATCTCGTTCAACTGCAGCGAACTGGCCGGCCCTTCGGCCAACGTGTTCACGTCCACGCGATTGACGATGCTGGTGATCGAACCCGGCACGTAAGTCGTGGCGCGCTTGATGTCGTATTTCTTGCCCGGCAGCATCGGTTCTTCGGCCATCCACACCAGCATGGCGTCGAAGGCGTCGGTCACTTGCGGCTGGTTGTCGGCATGCACCAGCAAGTCACCGCGGGAGATGTCGATTTCGTCTTCCATGGTCAGCGTCACGGCTTGACCAGGACCTGCATGCTCCAGCTCACCTTCGAAGGTGACAATGGATTTCACACGGCTGCTCTTGCCCGACGGCAACACAACGACTTCGTCGCCCTTGTGCACGATGCCGCTGGCCAGGGTGCCGGCGAAACCACGGAAGTTCAGGTTCGGACGATTGACGTACTGCACCGGGAAACGCAGGTCGGTGTAGTTGCGGTCATTGGCGATTTCGACGGTTTCCAGAATCTCCATCAGCGACTGGCCGGTGTACCACGGCGAGCGCTCGGACTTGTTCACCACGTTGTCGCCTTTCAGCGCCGACATCGGCACGAAGGCCATGGTGGTCGGCTTGAACGCGATGCCTTCGGCGAACTTCAGGTAATCGGCCTTGATCGACTCGAACACGCTTTCGTCGAAGCCGTTGAGGTCCATCTTGTTGATGGCGACAACGATGTGCTTGATGCCCAGCAACGAGGCAATGAAGCTGTGGCGACGGGTCTGGGTCTGCACGCCGTAACGGGCATCGACCAGAATGATCGCCAGGTCACAGGTGGATGCACCGGTGGCCATGTTGCGGGTGTACTGCTCATGGCCGGGGGTATCGGCGATGATGAATTTGCGCTTGGCGGTAGAGAAATAGCGGTAGGCGACATCGATGGTGATGCCCTGCTCACGCTCGGCCTGCAAGCCGTCGACCAGCAACGCCAGGTCGATGTCTTCGCCGGTGGTGCCGACCTTTTTCGAGTCGCGGGTGATGGCTTCCAGATGATCTTCGTAGATCATTTTGGAGTCGTGCAGCAGACGCCCGATCAGGGTGCTCTTGCCGTCGTCGACGTTGCCACAGGTAAGAAAGCGCAGCATTTCCTTGCGTTCGTGCTGGCCCAGATAGGCGAGGATGTCCTCGCTGATCAAATCAGATGCGTGCGACATGACAACCCCTTAGAAATAACCCTGACGTTTCTTTTCTTCCATGGAACCTGCGCCATCGTGATCGATGACCCGGCCCTGGCGTTCGGAAGTTCGCGTCAGGAGCATTTCCTGAATGATGTCGGTCAGGCTGGTGGCCTCGGACTCGACCGCACCGGTCAACGGGTAGTCGCCCAGCGTACGGAAACGGACCTTCTTCTTGACGATGCGCGCCTTGTCTTCGTCGCTCAGGTGATTGAGCAGGCGCTCGTCGTCGATCATGATCCAGGTGCCATTCATCTCGATAACGTCGCGCTCGGCGGCGAAATACAGCGGCACGATCGGGATGCCTTCGAGGTAGATGTACTGCCAGATGTCCAGCTCGGTCCAGTTCGACAACGGGAACACGCGGATCGATTCGCCCTTGTTGACCTTGCCGTTATAGACGTTCCACAACTCCGGGCGCTGGTTTTTCGGGTCCCAGCGGTGCTTGGTGTCACGGAAGGAATACACGCGCTCTTTGGCCCGGGACTTCTCTTCGTCGCGACGGGCGCCACCGAAGGCCGCATCGAAGCCGTACTTGTCGAGGGCCTGTTTGAGGCCTTCGGTTTTCATGATGTCGGTGTGCTTGGCACTGCCGTGGGTGAGCGGGTTGATCCCCTGCGCAACACCCTCGGGATTGACGTGCACCAGCAGGTCAAGGCCGAGCTCTTCGACCATGCGGTCGCGGAACGCGTACATTTCCTTGAACTTCCACTGGGTGTCGACATGCATCACCGGAAACGGAAGTTTGCCCGGGAAGAATGCCTTGCGTGCCAGGTGCAGCATCACGGCGGAGTCTTTACCGACGGAGTACAGCATCACCGGGTTATCGAACTCGGCGGCGACCTCGCGGATGATGTGGATGCTTTCGGCCTCCAGCTGTTTCAGATGCGTCAGTTTGTCGACCATGGCTACTCACGAAAACGATCTTATGGACGGCCTGCGGGCCGTGTTCGAGCGGGGAATCCTAGCACAGCGCCTCCTTCTAATCAGGACGCTGGCTAGATCGAAAGGGTATATGAATATACCCCCCCGTTTGGGGCTCTGTAGGAGCGAGGCTTGCCCGCGAAGAACGATTACGCGGTGCATCAGGGATACCGAGTTATCGTTCTTCGCGGGCAAGCCTCGCTCCTACAGGGCAACCCCATTCAGTTCTGAAATCAAATCGGATTCGGGCAATCGATGAAGATGTGCTCGAGGGCGAAACGTCGTGCCAGGTAATCGCCCAACGCCTGCACCCCATAACGTTCGGTGGCATGGTGGCCGGCGGCGATGAAGCTGATGTCGTTTTCCCGGGCGCTGTGGAACGTCTGCTCGGAGGCCTCGCCGCTGAGGTACAGATCGACGCCGGCCAACACCGCCTGATCAATGTAACCCTGGCCGCCACCGGTGCACCAGCCGACCCGACGAATCATCTCGCTGCCTTCGATCAGCAATGGCTCGCGCCCCATGACTTCCTGCACGCGGCGGGCGAAATCGCGAGGGGTCATCGGTTCGCTCAACGAGCCGACCAGGCCAACGATTTTCAGATTGTCCGGATCCAGCGGGCCTTCAACAGTAATATCCAGTTGCCGGGCAAGCTGCACGTTGTTGCCGACTTCCGGGTGCAGGTCCAGCGGCAAGTGATAAGACAGCAGGCTGATATCGTGCTTGAGCAGGGTTTTCAACCGGCGTTGCTTCATGCCGGTGATGCACGGGTTCTCGCCTTTCCAGAAATAGCCGTGATGCACCAGCACCAGATCGGCCTGGGCCTCCACCGCAGCGTCCAGCAACGCCTGGCTGGCGGTGACGCCGCTGACGATGCGCATCACTTGCGGCCGTCCCTCAACCTGCAAACCATTGGGGCAGTAATCGGCGATCTTCGCACTTGCCAGGTAGCGGTCGGCTTCTTCGACCAGGGTGCTCAGGGCGACGGCCATAAAAGACTCCTAAATATCCCGTTCAGAGGCGCGCGCGGCCTCGTATAATGCGCGACATTATGGGCGGTCTCACACCGCCTGCAACCTCTGTAGGACGTGCTTAATGCTCAAGGCGCTGCGTTTTTCCGGCTGGCCGCTGTTGGCCGGCGTGCTTATCGCTTTATTGATTATTCAGCGTTACCCGCAATGGGTCGGGTTACCGAGCCTGGACGTCAATCTGCAGCAAGCCCCACAAACCATCGGTCTGCAGCAGGGCCCAGTGTCCTATGCCGATGCGGTGACCACGGCCGCGCCGTCGGTGGTCAACCTGTACACCACCAAAGTGGTCAACAAGCCCAGCCATCCGCTGTTCGAAGATCCGCAGTTCCGCCGCTTCTTCGGCGACAACTCGCCCAAGCAGAAGCGCATGGAGTCGAGCCTCGGTTCGGGCGTAATCATGAGCCCGGAAGGTTACCTGCTGACCAACAACCATGTGACCAGCGGTGCTGACCAGATCGTGGTGGCGCTCAAGGATGGCCGTGAAACCCTGGCCCGGGTCATCGGCAGCGACCCGGAAACCGACCTCGCGGTGTTGAAGATCGACCTGAAAAACCTGCCGTCGATCACCGTCGGCCGTTCCGACAATATCCGTATTGGCGACGTGGCCCTGGCCATCGGCAACCCGTTCGGCGTCGGCCAAACCGTGACCATGGGCATCATCAGCGCCACGGGGCGCAATCAGCTCGGGCTGAACAACTACGAAGATTTCATCCAGACCGACGCCGCGATCAACCCCGGCAACTCTGGCGGTGCGCTGGTGGACGCCAACGGCAACCTGACCGGCATCAACACAGCGATCTTCTCCAAGTCCGGCGGTTCTCAGGGCATCGGTTTCGCGATCCCGGTCAAACTGGCGATGGAAGTGATGAAGTCGATCATCGAACACGGCCAGGTGATTCGCGGCTGGCTCGGCATCGAAGTGCAACCGTTGAGTCAGGAACTGGCGGAATCGTTTGGTCTGTCGGGACGGCCGGGGATTGTAGTCGCGGGGATTTTCCGTGACGGCCCGGCGCAGAAGGCCGGCCTGCAACTGGGCGATGTGATCCTCAGCATTGATGGCGAACCGGCTGGCGATGGTCGCAAATCAATGAACCAGGTGGCACGCATCAAGCCGACCGACAAGGTCACGATTCAGGTGATGCGCAACGGCAAGGAGCTCAAGCTCACGGCAGAAATCGGTTTGCGTCCGCCGCCTGCGCCGATCAAGGAAAAAGAAGAAGAGTAGATAGCCGAGACTCTCCCTGCGGGAGCGAGCCTACTCGCGATGAGGCCGTAACATTCCACATCATCGTTGACGGTTAAGCAGGCTCGCCCCACACATCCCCATAATCATTCCCACACTCCGCGTGGGAATGAACAGTAATGTCATCTCGGTAATGGCTCAAGTGGCTGAAAGCCAGGCGCCAAACCTGCGAGACATATTCGTATTTCGCAGAACTTGAAAAACAATTGATTCCAAAAAGATATAGAGCACTAGTATTTATGACAGTACTCAATAAAGAAATATAAGCTTAGGCTTTTTTGGCAGCTGGACATTAACTTATAGCCAAAAAAGGAATTAGCTACAATGAAAACTCACATACCGCCTGCTACTGGGCATATGACCGTCGAATCTTCTGACGGCACAGTACGCTCAACCGCGAATGTGTTCTATCTCTTTACCAGCTTCAAGGGAGTGACAATTATCGGTAATTTTGGTGAGGACTTTATTTTAGTGAGCACCCCAGGCCAACAAGATCAGGATGGGGAATTCGAGTATGTATATCCCGATGGAAAGTTCCCTTATGAATGGAGCGAAAGTCATGAAGGAACATTACAAAAATTCGTAAGCGGAACAATGAAAGTGAAAACCCCAAACTTCAGGCTAGGAGTTAAAGGAAACTTCACGGGAACCTTAGAGGACAAAAAATATGTCACGGGTACTTTTTCAATAGAAGTCAACTCCCATAAGTAATTTTTAAACTTCCTGAAGGTACATACTTTGGTCGCTCGATGACCGTCGAGAAAACAAAGAACGAACTTCGTTAGGAAGTGATGCAGCACCCGCCCCATAAGTCGGGAGCTGCATTTTTAATCGGCAGGTTACAAATCACCCAACCCATCAATCAACGCCTGATTCTGCTCCGGCGTGCCAATCGAAATCCGCAGGAACTGGGCAATCCGCTCCTGCTTGAAGTGCCGAACAATAACGCCCTGCTCGCGCAACTTCGCCGCGAGCCCTGCTGCATCGTGCGTCGGGTGACGGGCGAAAATGAAGTTCGCCGCCGATGGCAACACCTCAAAGCCCTTCGCCTCCAGCTGAGCGACCACCTTCTCGCGGCTCTCGATGACCAACCGGCAGGTCTTGTCGAAATACTCGCGATCCTCGAACGCCGCCGCAGCCCCCACAATCGCCAGACGATCCAGCGGGTAGGAGTTGAAGCTGTTCTTGATCCGCTCCAGCGCCTCGATCAGGTCCGGATGCCCCACCGCCAGGCCGACACGCAGACCCGCCAGCGAACGGGACTTGGACAGGGTCTGAGTCACCAACAGGTTCGGATAACGGTCCACCAGAGTGATCGCCGTTTCACCGCCAAAATCGATGTACGCCTCATCCACCACAACCACCGAATCCGGACTGGCCTTGAGGATCTGCTCCACGACTTCCAGTGCCAGCAGGCAACCGGTCGGCGCGTTCGGGTTTGGGAAGATGATCCCGCCGTTCGGCTTGGCGTAGTCCGCCGGGTTGATCTGGAACTGTTCATCCAGCGGCACCGCGTCGAATGCGATGCCGTACAACCCGCAGTAAACCGGGTAGAAGCTGTAGCTGATATCCGGGAACAGCAACGGCTGATCGTGTTGCAGCAGACCGTGGAAAATGTGCGCCAGGACTTCATCGGAACCGTTGCCGAGAAATACCTGATTGCTTTGCACGCCGTAGTATTTGGCAACGGCTTGCTTGAGCACATCGCCGTTCGGGTCCGGGTACAGACGCAGATTGTCGTTCAACTCGGTTTGCATCGCCGCCAAGGCTTTAGGCGATGGACCGTACGGGTTTTCGTTGGTGTTGAGCTTCACCAGTTTCGCCAGCTTTGGCTGCTCACCCGGCACGTAAGGCACCAGATTCTTGACGAAGGGACTCCAGAATTTACTCATGTTCAGTTGCCCTGCCCTTGAAAAAAGTCTTCGTCAACGATGCGGTATTCGGCGCTCCGCGCGTGAGCGGTCAGCGACTCGCCACGGGCCAGCACGGAGGCAGTTTTGCCCAGTTCGGAGGCACCCTGCTCGGAGCAGAAGATGATCGACGAACGTTTCTGGAAGTCGTAAACACCCAGCGGCGAAGAGAAGCGCGCGGTGCCGGACGTCGGCAATACGTGGTTCGGACCGGCACAGTAATCACCCAGCGCTTCGGACGTGTGGCGGCCCATGAAGATCGCACCGGCGTGGCGGATCTGTGGCAACCAGGCCTGCGGGTCGGCGACCGACAACTCCAGGTGTTCTGGTGCAATGCGGTTGGCCACTTCGATGGCTTGTTCCATGTCGCGAACCTTGATCAGCGCACCACGACCATTTATCGAGGTTTCGATGATCTCGGCGCGCTCCATGGTTGGCAGCAGTTTGGCGATACTCGCAGCGACCTTGTCGAGGAACTCGGCGTCGGGGCTGACCAGAATCGCCTGGGCGTCTTCATCGTGCTCGGCCTGGGAGAACAGGTCCATGGCGATCCAGTCCGGATCGGTCTGGCCGTCGCACACCACGAGGATCTCCGACGGGCCGGCAATCATGTCGATACCGACCTGACCAAACACGTGACGCTTGGCGGTGGCGACATAGATGTTGCCAGGGCCAACAACCTTGTCGACCTTCGGCACACTTTCGGTACCGTAAGCCAGCGCCGCAACGGCCTGGGCGCCGCCGATGGTGAACACTCGATCGACGCCGGCGATGCAGGCCGCGGCCAGCACCAGTTCATTGATTTCACCGCGCGGAGTCGGCACGACCATGACCACTTCGGTCACGCCCGCCACCTTGGCCGGAATCGCGTTCATCAGCACCGAGGACGGGTACGACGCCTTGCCGCCCGGCACGTACAGGCCGGCGCGATCCAGTGGCGTGACCTTCTGGCCCAACACCGTGCCGTCAGCTTCGGTGTAGCTCCAGGAATCCTGCTTCTGTTTTTCGTGGTAGCTGCGCACACGGGCCGCGGCTTTTTCCAGGGCTTCGCGCTGAGGCACGGTGATGCGGGTCAGAGCCAGTTCCAGACGTTCGCGCGGCAGGATCAAGTCTGCCATGGATGCCACTTGCAGGCCGTCGAACTTCTGGGTGAATTCCACCAACGCCGCGTCGCCACGCTCGCGCACGGCTTTAATGATGTCCAGCACCCGCTGATTGACCGAGTCGTCAGACACACTTTCCCAGCTCAGCAGATGATCCAGATGATGTGCGAAATCCGGGTCAGCAGCGTTGAGTCGGCGAATTGCAGTCGGTGCGGTCATAGCGAGAGCCTCATAGGATTGGCAAAAACTCAGGCGCCCGAAGCTAACATTCGATCCGCTTGGGCACCTGAGAATTCTGGCTATGAGGCGGATAGACGGCGCGACTCAAGGTCGCGCGGGTAAATCAGCCGCGGTGTCGAGACTCCACTGCCTTGCGCAGGGTGTCGATCAACGCCTGGATACGGGCGTGTTGCATTTTCATCGAAGCTTTGTTGACGATCAGCCGGGAGCTGATGTCGGCAATGAAATCCTGGGGTTCCAGGCCATTGGCACGCAGGGTGTTACCGGTGTCGACCACGTCGATGATCTTGTCCGCCAGACCGATCAGCGGCGCCAGCTCCATCGAGCCGTAGAGCTTGATGATGTCGACCTGGCGGCCCTGCTCGGCGTAGTAACGCTTGGCGACGTTGACGAATTTGGTCGCCACCCGCAGACGGCCCTTGGGCTCGACATCGCCGACACGGCCGGCGGTCATCAGCTTGCAGAGGGCAATTCGCAGATCCAGAGGCTCGTACAGACCCTGGCCGCCATATTCCATCAGCACATCTTTACCGGCGACGCCGAGGTCCGCGGCACCATGCTCGACATAAGTCGGCACATCGGTGGCGCGCACGATCAGCAGGCGCACATCGGCCTGGGTCGTGGGGATGATCAGCTTGCGGCTCTTGTCCGGATTCTCGGTCGGCACGATGCCCGCTTCAGCCAGAAGCGGCAGGGTGTCGTCAAGGATGCGGCCCTTGGACAGTGCGATGGTCAACATGGGAAACGTCAGTCCTTATCAAGGTACTCATGCCCGGTCGCAAACGGCGCCGGACACACATCGAGCCTGAAACAGGCTCGACTCTGAACAATTCAACGGGCACGTCCCTGTGCCCATGCAGCAGAAACTAGCCCGGTACGCGGCGGATCTTCGCGCCGAGCATCTGCAGTTTCTCTTCGATGCACTCGTAACCACGGTCGATGTGGTAGATGCGGTCGATCAGGGTGTCGCCTTCGGCGATCAGCGCCGAGATCACCAGGCTGGCCGAAGCACGCAGGTCGGTGGCCATTACTGGCGCGCCCTTGAGCTTTTCGATGCCGGTAACGATGGCGGTGTTGCCTTCGACCTGGATGTGAGCGCCCATGCGGTGCAGTTCGTAAACGTGCATGAAACGGTTTTCGAAGATCGTCTCGATCACCGCACCGGTACCTTCGGCAATGGCGTTGAGGGAGATGAACTGCGCCTGCATGTCAGTCGGGAACGCCGGGTACGGAGCGGTCCGCACGTTGACGGCTTTCGGCCGCTTGCCGTGCATGTTCAGCTCGATCCAGTCTTCACCGCAGGTGATTTCGGCACCCGATTCGCGAAGCTTTTCCAGGACGGCTTCGAGGATGGTCGGATCAGTGTCCTTGACCTTCACACGCCCGCCGGTTACCGCCGCCGCCACCAGGTAGGTGCCGGTCTCGATACGGTCAGGCATCACCTTGTAAGTGGTTGGGTGCAGACGCTCGACGCCATCGATGGTGATGGTATCGGTGCCGGCGCCAGTGATCTTGGCGCCCATGGCGTTCAGGAAGTTCGCCAGGTCGATGACTTCAGGCTCGCGAGCGGCGTTTTGCAGGACGCTGCGACCCTTGGCCAGAGCAGCGGCCATCATGATGTTCTCGGTACCGGTCACGCTGACGGTGTCGAAGAAGAAGTGCGCACCGCGCAGGCCACCCTCAGGGGCCTTGGCTTTGATGTAGCCGCCTTCGACGTCGATGACCGCACCCATGGCTTCGAGGCCACGGATGTGCAGGTCGACCGGACGCGAACCGATGGCGCAACCGCCAGGCAGTGCAACTTCGGCTTCACCGAAACGGGCAACCATCGGGCCCAGCACCAGGATCGAGGCACGCATGGTTTTCACCAGTTCGTACGGCGCGATCAGGGTCTTGATGGTGCGCGGGTCGATTTCGACGCTGAGCTTCTCGTCGATCACCGGCTCGATGCCCATACGACCGAACAGCTCGATCATGGTGGTGATGTCGTGCAGGTGCGGCAGGTTGGCAACGGTAACCGGGCCATCGCACAGCAGGGTTGCAGCCAGGATCGGCAGGGCAGAGTTCTTTGCCCCGGAGATGCGGATTTCGCCATCAAGACGAACGCCACCGGTAATAATCAATTTATCCATAAGAATCTCGACGCCCTTGGGCTCAGGTGCGCTCGGCCCAGGCCGCGCTGCTGAAAAATTTCATAGTGACCGCATGGATGCTGCCATCGGTGATCCATGGGTTCAAATGGGCATAGATCTGCTGCTGACGCTTCACCGGGCTCAACGCCGCCAGTTCATCGCTAATCACGTTCAGCTGAAAGTTGCAGCCTTCGCCCTCAACTTCTACCTGCACTTGTGACAGAGAATCGGACAGCTTTCCTTCAAGGAAGCTCTTTACTTCGTTGGCCTGCATGCTCAACCTCAATCGGCGCCCTGTGCGCGCGGGTCGGACATCATACAAAAAAGCCCCGCGCCTGCGAACCCCGCGAAGCAGGACTCTGACGGGGGGCTTCTTTATAGATGCGGTTCAGGGATGCGCCAACAGCTCGGTCAGTTCGCTGACCTGAGCGATTTCGCGCATGTCTTCGGGCATCGCACGAATGCTCAGGGCCTTGCTGGCCGCCTGGGCATCGCGCATGAAACATAGCAGCAGCGACAAGCCGACGCTGCTGGACTTCTCCACTGCGGAGCAATCGACCACCAGCGCCGCCGCCTTACTGGACTTGATCAGTGCCTGCCCCTGCTTGCGCAGGTTCGGGCCTGTGCGGTAATCCAGCACGCCGCTGAGCAGCAACTCGCCGGATTCGCTCATGCGAATGGCCGACTCACTCATTGGGTTTGCTTCTCGGTAGATTGCCCAGTGGTTTCCTGGGTTTTTGCAACTTCCTTGGCCTTGGCGACTTCACCGGCCCAACCATCGATGGTCTTTTGCAGATCATTGCCATTGCGCTGCATCGCGTCAGCGAACTGATCGCGGAACAGCTTGCCAATGTTGATGCCGTTGATGATCACGTTGCGCAGTTTCCACTCGCCGTTGATCTTCTCCAGTGTGTAGGACACAGGATAGATCGCGCCGCTACTGCCTTTGACCGTCATGCCAACGCTTGTGCGGTCTCCCGACTCATCCTTGGCAGGTTCAACGGTGATGCCCTGGTTGTTGTACTCAAGCAAGGCGTTACCGTAAAACTGGAACAGGCCTTTCTTGAAGTTTTCCTGAAAGGTCTGCATCTGCTCGGGCGTGGCTTTGCGCGAATACTTGACCGTCATGATGCTTTTGGAAATGCCCTCGGCATCCACCACAGGTCCGACGATGGTGTTCAGCGCCGTATAAAAGTCTTGTGGATCCTGCTTGTACTTCTCTTTATTGGCCGACAGGTCGGCAAGCATCCGGGTCGTAGTGTCCTGAACCAGATCATGCGCCGAAGGTGCCGCCACCGCGTTAGCCATCAACGGCAATGCCGCGAGTAATACCAACAGGCCACTTCGCAAGGTAGAGATCATTTAAAAATTCCTCATTTGGCGTCTTTGCTAACGGTATTGAGCAAGAATTTACCGATCAGGTCTTCGAGCACCAGCGACGACTGGGTGTCATGGATGGTTCCACCATCCTTGAGCAGGGCTTGTTCCCCGCCCACGCTGATACCGATGTACTTCTCGCCCAACAGGCCAGCCGTCAGGATAGATGCAGTGGAATCAGTCGGCAGGTTATCTACGCGCTTTTCCAGTTGCATGGTCACCCGGCCGGTGAAGCTGTCACGATCCAGATCGATCGCCGTGACCTTGCCGATGGTCACACCGGCCATGGTCACTTTAGCTCTGACCGTCAAACCGGCGATATTATCGAAATATGCATAAAGTTTATAAGTATCGGTGGTTGTGCTTGGGGACAGACCACTGACCCGTAACGCAAGCAACAACAAAGCCAGGATGCCAGCCAGCAAGAAAAGGCCGACACCGATTTCCAGGGTGCGGTTTTGCATCAGAAATCTCCAAACATCAAGGCGGTCAGAATAAAGTCCAGGCCGAGTACAGCCAATGAGGCATACACCACGGTCTTGGTAGTGGCACGACTGATCCCCTCGGAAGTGGGCTCGCAGTCATAGCCTTGGAATACGGCGATCCAGGTCACGACGAAGGCAAAAACGACGCTCTTGATAATACCGTTGAGCACATCGTCGACAAACGTCACGCTGTTTTGCATGTTCGACCAGTAAGAGCCGTCATAGACACCCAGCCAGTCGACGGCCACCCACGAACCGCCCCAGATGCCCACCACGCTGAAAATCATTGCCAGCACCGGCAGGGAAATGAAACCGGCCCACAGCCGCGGGGCAATGATGTACTTGAGCGGGTCGACCCCGATCATTTCCAGGCTGGACAACTGTTCGGTGGACTTCATGTTGCCGATTTCGGCGGTCAGCGCCGACCCCGCGCGCCCGGCGAACAGCAAAGCCGTGACCACCGGACCCAGTTCACGCAACAGCGTCAGCGCAACCATCTGCCCGACTGCCTGCTCCGAACCGTAGCTGGACAGGATGTTGAAGCCCTGCAGTGCCAGCACCATGCCGATGAATACCCCGGAGACCACGATGATCACCAGGGACATCACGCCCACCGAGTGCAGTTGTTTGACCAGCAGGCCAAAACCGCCGCCGATGCCGCCACGACCGAGCAAGGCATGAAACAGGAACAGCGCCGAACGGCCGAACACCTCCAGCACATCGATGCCGGCGCGGCCGAACCGGCGCACTCTTTCTATCAGTGAAATCTTGCGCATCAGCGCTTCCCCAGAAGATCTGCGCGGTAATCCGGCGCTGGAAAGTGGTATGCGACCGGGCCGTCGGGTTCGCCTGTCAAGAATTGACGAATACGTGGCTCGTCCGATTTCATCAAATCCTTGGGCGAGCCCTGGCCCAACACTTGCCCGTCGCCCACCACAATGAGGTGATCGGCGATGCTCGCGGTCTCGGCCAGGTCGTGGGAAACCACGATGCTGGTAATGCCCAGCGCATCATTGAGCAGGCGGATCAGGCGCACCAGCACGCCCATGGCGATCGGGTCCTGCCCGACAAAGGGTTCGTCGTACATGAGGATTTGCGGATCAAGAGCAATTGCCCGGGCCAGCGCGACACGACGCTTCATGCCGCCGGACAATTCGTCAGGCATCAGGTCGATGGCGCCACGCAAGCCCACGGCCTGCAATTTGAGCAGGACAATGTCGCGGATCATTTCTTCCGGCAGCCCGGTATGAACACGCAGCGGAAAGGCGACGTTCTCGAACACATCAAGATCGGTGAACAGTGCGCCGCTCTGAAACAGCACGCCCATTTGTTTGCGCGCATCGAACAGATCGCTGCGCGACAACGTCGGCAGGTTCTGTCCATTGACCCAGACTTCGCCGCTGGTGGGGCGCAATTGTGCGCCTATCAGCCGCAACAGCGTGGTCTTGCCACACCCGGAAGGCCCCATGATGCCGGTGACCTTGCCGCGTGGTATGCGGATATCGACGTTATTGAAAATGCTGCGCGCACCGCGCTTGAAGGTCAGTCCCTTCAGCTCGACCGCGTAGGCGTTATCGGCACTCATCTAAACTCCTTGCGATGCAGCCTCTCACTCGGACGCCTGGCTTTCTCGCGAAAGCACATACCTCCCCGGGCAGGCCGAACTGGCGGCGAACTATATCACTGCAAAGGCCAAGCGCCCAAGGCCCAAGCCGGGCATGTTCAGCAACATGATCGCCTGAAATCATCTATATAGAGGGATTCGGTAACAGGGAATGACAAACCGCGACGAACTTGCGTGAGGGTTTTGATCATTACCGCTATAATCGCCGCCTTTTCATCAGGCTATACGATTTCTGACATGAGCCAATCCAGCGACCTGATTCAATCTGCACAACGCACCATTCGCCTCGAACTGGAAGCCGTACAAGGCTTGTTGCCCCATATCGACGCAGATTTCGTACGCGCTTGCGAGATGATTCTGGCCAGCAAAGGCCGCGTGGTCGTGGTCGGCATGGGCAAATCGGGGCACATCGGCAACAAGATTGCCGCCACCCTGGCCAGCACCGGCACCACGGCGTTCTTCGTGCATCCGGCCGAGGCCAGCCATGGCGACATGGGCATGATCACTCGCGACGACATCATCCTGGCACTGTCAAACTCTGGCTCCACCAATGAAATCGTCACCCTGCTGCCACTGATCAAGCGTCTGGGCATTAAATTGATCAGCATCACCGGCAATCCCGATTCAGCGCTGGCCAAGGCTGCCGAGGTCAATCTCAATGTTCACGTCGAGCACGAAGCCTGCCCGCTGAACCTGGCGCCGACCTCGTCGACCACCGCCGCCCTGGTCATGGGCGACGCCCTGGCAGTGGCGCTGCTGGAAGCCCGTGGTTTTACCGCTGAAGACTTCGCCTTTTCCCATCCCGGTGGCGCACTGGGCCGACGCCTGCTGCTGAAAGTGGAAAACGTCATGCACGCCGGGCAAGAGCTGCCGCAGGTTCAGCGCGGCACCCTGCTCAAGGACGCGTTGATGGAAATGACCCGCAAGGGCCTGGGCATGACCGTGATACTGGAAGCGGACGGTAAACTCGCCGGAATCTTCACCGACGGCGATCTGCGTCGCACCCTGGACCGCACCATTGACATCCACAGCGCCACCATCGATCAGGTCATGACCGCCCACGGCAAGACCGCCCGCGCCGAGATGCTCGCCGCCGAGGCACTGAAAATCATGGAAGACCACAAGATCAACGCGCTGGTAGTGGTCGACAGCGAAGATCGTCCGGTCGGCGCCTTGAACATGCACGATTTGCTGCGTGCGGGAGTAATGTAATGAGCACGGACCTGCTGCAACGCGGCAAACAGATCAAACTGGCGGTGTTCGACGTCGACGGCGTGCTGACCGACGGGCGCCTGTACTTCCTCGAAGACGGCAGCGAATTCAAGACTTTCAACACCCTCGACGGCCAGGGCATCAAGATGTTGATGGCAGCCGGTGTGCAGACCGCTATCATCAGCGGTCGCAAGACCCCGGTGGTTGAGCGGCGAGCGAAGAATCTGGGTATTCCACACCTTTATCAGGGTCGCGAAGACAAGCTGGTGGTGCTCGACGAACTTCTTGCCCAGCTCAATCTGAGCTATGAACAAGTGGCCTACCTTGGCGACGACCTGCCAGACCTGCCGGTGATTCGCCGCGTCGGCCTTGGCATGGCGGTGGCCAGCGCTGCCAGTTTCGTGCGCGAACACGCCCACGGCATCACCCAGGCCCGCGGTGGCGAGGGTGCCGCTCGCGAATTCTGTGAATTGATCCTGCGCGCCCAGGGCCGCCTCGATGCGGCTAATGCTGCGTACCTGTGAGCCCATCATGCTGAGCAAAAAAATTCGCAACATCCTGATGTTCGGTTGCATCGCAGCGATTTTTGCGGCGGTTGGCTACTGGAACATCAGCCCGGAACGCTTCCTCGACAAGCCAGTGGTCAAGGTCGATGAAAGCGCGATCGACTATTACGCCATCAACGCCCACAGCGTGCAGTACCTGCCGGATGGCAAGTTGCAGTACGAAATGACGTCCGACAAGGTCGAACACCTGAAAGCGACGGAAGTGACGTTGCTGAGCAATCCAGACCTGAACATGTTCCGTGGCACCGAATTCCCCTGGCACGTCCAGAGCGAACGCGGCGAAGTCAACCCGGATGGCACTCAGGTCGAACTGATTGACTCGGTACGTATCACGCGTTTCGACGAAAAAAACCGTAAAACCCTGATTACCACCACCCGTATGACAGTGTTCCCGCAGCAGCAATATGCGCAGACCGAGCAACCCGTTAGAATCGACGGCGCTGGCGGTGTATCGACAGGCAACGGAATGAAAGCGTACTTGAAAGAAAGCAGGATACACCTGCTATCTAACGTAAGAGGACAGTATGAGGCTCGTTAAAACCCTCCCTATTTTGCTCAGTCTGGGCGCAGCACTGGGAAGCGTGAGCGCCTGGGCACTGCCGACCGATCAAGCGCAGCCTATCCGCATCCAGGCCGACGACGCCCAGCTGGACGACAAGAATGGCATTGCCACCTATAAAGGTGACGTGATCATCACTCAGGGCTCGATGATCGTTAAGGGCAACACCGTGACCATCACCCGTACGCCTGCCGGCGACATCGACGTGGTGACTTCGGTGGGCAACCTCGCCTACTTCGAACAACTGCAGACCGCTGGCGACACCAAGCCTGTTCAGGGCTGGGGTGTGACCATCCAGTACCACGCCGCGCAAAACCGCGTCGTGCTGATCGACAAGGCAAAAGTCGTCGACAAGGACAACAACACCACCCAAGGCGAGAAAATCGTCTACGACACGATCAAGAAGCTCGCGAGCGCGGGCCGTGCGACAGGCAACAAGGTCACTGAGTCGCGCCCACGCATCGACATGGTGATCCAGCCGAAGAAGAAAACCGACGAGCAAAAGGCCCAGTAATGGCAACTCTGAAAGCTCAGCATCTGGCCAAGAGCTACAAGAGCCGCCAGGTCGTGCGTGACGTCAGCCTGTCGATCGACAGCGGTCAAATCGTCGGCCTGCTGGGCCCTAACGGCGCCGGCAAGACTACCTGCTTCTACATGATCGTCGGCCTGGTACAGGCCGATCAGGGTCGCGTACTGATCGACGACCTGGACGTCAGCCACCAGCCGATGCATGGTCGTGCGAAGGCCGGTATCGGCTATCTTCCACAAGAAGCGTCGATTTTCCGCAAGCTGTCGGTGGCCGATAACATCATGGCCATTCTCGAGACCCGCAAGGAACTCGACAAGGCCGGTCGCCGCAAAGAGCTGGAAAGCCTGCTGCAGGAATTCCACATCCACCACATCCGCGACAACCTCGGCATGAGTCTGTCCGGCGGTGAGCGTCGCCGCGTGGAAATCGCCCGGGCACTGGCCACCAACCCGAAATTCATCCTCCTCGACGAACCCTTCGCCGGCGTGGACCCGATTTCGGTGGGCGACATCAAGCAGATCATCCATCACCTCAAGGCCAAGGGCATTGGCGTGCTGATCACGGACCACAACGTCCGTGAAACCCTCGATATCTGCGAAACCGCCTACATCGTCAACGATGGCCAGCTGATCGCCGAAGGTGACTCCGCCACCATCCTGGCCAACGAACTGGTCAAGGAAGTGTATCTGGGCCATGAGTTCCGCCTGTAAGCACTGAGGTGTCTGGCCAATTGCCCAGGCGCTCGTTTCAATAAAAAATCAATAGTTTTTTATTGTTACAGCGCTCTAGGCAAACACTTCAGTTTCAGGCATATAATTTGCTTATGTTTGGCGCTTCGGCGCCCTGTAGTGGATGGCGCATGTGCGCCGGCGAATAAGGTGTTAAGCCCCTGCCATGAAACCATCGCTAGTCTTGAGAATGGGCCAGCAGCTGACGATGACACCGCAGCTGCAACAGGCTATCCGCCTGCTCCAATTGTCGACCCTGGACCTGCAACAGGAAATCCAGGAGGCCCTGGAGTCCAATCCGATGCTCGAACGCCAGGAAGAAGGCGACGACTTCGATAACGCCGACCCCTTGGCCGACAACGCCGAACAGAAACCCAACGCCGACATTCAGGAACCCTCCTACCAGGAAACCGCTCCGACGGTGGACAACCTCGAGGAAGGCGACTGGAACGAGCGCATCCCCAACGAATTGCCCGTCGACACGGCCTGGGAAGACGTCTACCAGACCAGCGCCAGCAGCCTGCCAAGCAACGATGACGACGAATGGGATTTCACCACTCGCACATCGGCCGGTGAAAGCCTGCAAAGCCATTTGCTCTGGCAACTGAACCTGGCGCCGATGTCCGACACCGATCGCTTGATCGCCGTGACCCTGATCGACTGCATCAACAATCAGGGCTACCTGGACGAAACCCTTGAGGAAATCCTCGAAGCCTTCGATCCGGAGCTGGACATCGAGCTGGACGAGATCGAAGCCGTCCTGCACCGCATCCAGCAATTCGAACCCGCTGGCATCGGCGCTCGCAATCTCGGTGAATGCCTGTTGCTGCAACTGCGTCAGCTGCCCGCCAAGACCCCTTGGCTGGTCGAGGCCAAGCGCCTGGTCACCGATTACATCGACCTGCTTGGCAGCCGTGATTACAGCCAGCTGATGCGCCGTATGAAGCTCAAGGAAGATGAACTGCGCCAGGTCATCGAACTGGTCCAGAGCCTCAACCCGCGCCCGGGCTCGCAGATCGAGTCCGCTGAAGCCGAATACGTCGTGCCCGATGTGATCGTACGCAAGGACAACGAGCGCTGGCTGGTGGAATTGAACCAGGAGTCGGTGCCACGTTTGCGGGTCAACGCCCAGTACGCCGGTTTCGTACGTCGCGCCGATACCAGTGCCGATAACACCTTCATGCGCAATCAGCTGCAGGAGGCGCGCTGGTTCATCAAAAGCCTGCAAAGCCGCAACGAAACCCTGATGAAGGTGGCCACCCAGATCGTCGAGCATCAGCGCGGTTTTCTGGAGTACGGCGACGAAGCCATGAAGCCGTTGGTGTTGCACGACATCGCCGAAGCGGTAGGCATGCATGAATCGACGATTTCACGGGTGACCACGCAAAAATTCATGCATACCCCACGGGGCATCTATGAACTGAAATACTTTTTCTCCAGCCACGTAAGTACCTCCGAAGGCGGTGAATGCTCGTCCACGGCGATCCGCGCGATCATCAAAAAACTGGTTGCCGCGGAAAATCAGAAAAAGCCGTTGAGTGACAGCAAGATCGCTGGTTTACTGGAGGCACAAGGCATTCAGGTGGCTCGCCGCACCGTCGCCAAGTACCGCGAATCCCTCGGGATCGCGCCTTCGAGCGAACGCAAGCGGTTGATGTAGAGCCACGCCACAGCGTTCCAGTGGCAGGCATTTCTGCCTGCCGCTTTATGCACTGGCAACGAAGGAGAAGCTGTATGCAAGTCAACATCAGTGGACACCAACTGGAAGTGACCGAACCTCTTCGCACCTACATCGGCGAAAAACTCGAACGATTAGAGAGGCATTTCGACAAGATCACCAATGTGCAAGTCACGATGACGGTCGAAAAGCTCAAGCAGAAAATCGAAGCCACGCTGCATATTCCCGGCAATGAAGTGGTCGCTAACGCGGAGCATACCGATATGTACGCGGCGATCGACGCACTGACCGACAAGCTGGATAAACAACTCAAAAAGCATAAGGAAAAGACCCAAAGCCTCCTCCAGGGCGCGACCGGTCGTTAACACTCCCAACCCATGATCCGACTTGAAAGCATCCTGACCCCCGGCCGTTCCCTCGTGAACGTGCCGGGCGGCAGTAAAAAGAAAGCCCTCGAGCAAATTGCCAACCTGATCGCCCGCGAAGTGCCGGATCTGGAGATGCAAGATGTCTTCGAGGCTTTGATTGCCCGTGAAAAACTCGGTTCCACCGGTTTTGGCAACGGCATCGCCATCCCCCACTGCCGCCTCAAGGGTTGTCACTCGCCTATCAGTGCCTTGATGCACCTGGATGCACCCATCGATTTCGACGCCATTGATGGCGCCCCGGTTGACCTGCTGTTCGTGCTGCTGGTCCCGGAAGCCGCCACCGATGCGCACCTGGAACTGCTGCGCCAGATTGCCAGCATGCTTGATCGCAAGGAAGTGCGCGAAAAACTGCGTAGCGCCCCGAGCAACGAAGCCTTGTATCAGGTTGTCCTGAACGAGCAAAACGGTCACTAATCATGCGCCTGATCATCGTCAGTGGCCGCTCCGGCTCAGGTAAAAGTACCGCCCTCGATGTTCTCGAGGACAACGGCTACTACTGCATCGACAACCTGCCTGCCGGCTTGCTGCCGGAACTGGCCGAGCGCGCGCTGATTCACACCGAACTGGCACAACCATTGGTGGCCGTGTCCATCGATGCGCGCAATTTGCCAAGTCACCTGACACGGTTTCCCGAACTTCTGGAAGAAGTCCGCAGCCGGCATATCCAGTGCGATGTGCTGTATCTGGACGCCGACGAAGAGACCTTGCTCAAACGCTTTTCGGAAACCCGTCGTCGTCACCCGCTGAGCAGCGCCAATCGCTCGCTGGCGGAGGCGATACAGGATGAAACAAACCTGCTGGGGCCGATTGCCGATCTGGCCGATCTGAAGGTCAACACCACCAATCTGAACCTGTATCAGCTACGCGATACCATCAAGCTGCGCCTGCTGAATCAGCCAGAGCCCGGCACTGCGTTTCTGGTCGAATCTTTCGGGTTCAAGCGTGGCATGCCGGTGGACGCCGATCTGGTGTTCGACGTGCGCTGCCTGCCCAACCCTTACTGGAAACCGGAGCTGCGCGCTCAATCCGGGCTCGATCAACCGGTGGCCGAGTACCTGGCCGCACAACCGGACGTCGAAGAGATGTTCCAGGACATTTCCTCCTACTTGCTCAAGTGGCTGCCCCGCTTTGCCGCCAGCAACCGCGCCTATGTCACCATTGCCATTGGCTGCACGGGCGGGCATCACCGCTCCGTCTATCTGACCGAACGTCTGGGTCAGGTCCTGCAAAAAACCCTGAAGAACGTCCAGGTTCGCCACCGCGACCTCAGCTAAAGGATTCACATCGCGATGCCTGCTCTGGAAATCGAAATCATCAACAAGCTCGGCCTGCATGCCCGCGCGTCTGCCAAATTTGTCGGAGTCGCCGGTCAGTTCAAGGATTGCACGATCAGGGTAGGACGCACGCCAGAATCCGCGGTCGACGGCAAAAGCATCATGGCCATGATGATGCTGGCCGCTGGCAAAGGCACCAAAATCCACCTGAGTACCGAAGGCGAACAGGAACAGGAAGCGCTGGATGCACTGGTGAAGCTGATTAACAACTACTTCGACGAAGGCGAATAAACATCAAAAGATCGCAGCCTTCGGCAGCTCCTACATGGGATTGCGTACACCTGTAGGAGCTGCCGAAGGCTGCGATCCTTTTTCTCAAGCAAGCGCCGTATCCATCACCAGCATCAGACAAAACCCGATCATCAGCCCAAGGCTGGCCAGTTAGTCGTGACCATGGCGGCGCATCTGCGTTGTATCCAATAAAAAAGGCGCGCCATCCAATAGATGGCGCGCCTTTTTTTTGTGCAGCGGTCGCAGGTTAGCTACCCGCCACGGTCATCCGTTCGATCAACACCGAACCGGTGCGAATGTTGCTGCGCAATTCCAGGTCATTACCGACCGCCACGATCTGCTTGAACATGTCGCGCATGTTGCCGGCGATGGTCACTTCCTGGACCGCGAACTGGATTTCGCCATTCTCGACCCAGAAACCCGCCGCACCACGGGAGTAATCCCCGGTGACCATGTTCAGGCCCTGCCCCATCAGTTCGGTGACCAGCAGGCCGCGACCCATGCGACGCAGCAAGGCTGCCTGATCTTCATCGCCGTGGGTGACGAACAGGTTGTGCACGCCACCGGCGTTGGCGGTGCTCGGCATGCCTAGTTTGCGACCGGAGTAAGTACCCAGCACGTAAGAAACCAATTGGCCGTTTTCAACGAAAGGCTTGGCATACGTTGCCAGACCGTCACCATCGAACGCCGAGCTGCCCAGGCCGCGCATCAAGTGCGGGCGCTCATCAAGCGTCAACCACTCAGGGAACAACCGTTGACCCAGCGTGCCTTCGAGGAACGATGATTTGCGGTACAGGTTCCCCCCGGAAATCGCTCCCAGGAAGCTGCTGAACAGACCGCCGGCCAATTCCGCGGAAAACAGTACCGGCACTTCACAGGTTGGCACCGGGCGGGCGCCCAGACGACTCGCCGCCCGCTGCGCGGCACGCTGACCGATGCTCTGCGGGTCGGCCAGTAAATTGCCCTGACGGTTTACGTCATACCAGTAATCACGCTGCATCTGGCCATCGGCTTCGGCGATCATCACGCAGCTGAGGCTGTGACGGGTCGACGCGTAACCGCCGATAAATCCGTGACTGTTGCCGTAAACCCGGCAGCCCTGGTGAGTACTGAGGGTGGTGCCGTCGGCGTTCTTGATCCGGCTGTCGGTGGCAAACGCCGCCGCTTCACAGGCCAGGGCCTGCTCGATGGCTCGCTCCGGGGTAATGTCCCATTGATGGAACAGGTCGAAATCCTGCAGGTCCTTGGCCATCAACGCGGCGTCCGCCAGGCCCGAGGCTTCGTCTTCGGAGGTGTGTTTGGCAATGGCCAGCGCGGCGGCGACGGTTTCGCGAATCGCTTCCGAACCGCTGGCCGAGGTGCTGGCAGAGCCTTTGCGCTGTCCCACATACAAGGTGATGCCAAAGCCCTGGTCGCGATTGAACTCAACGGTTTCGACTTCCCGCTGACGCACCGTGGTCGACAGGCCCTGCTCCAGCGACACCGCTACTTCACAGGCACTGGCGCCCTGGCGCTTGGCTTCAGCGATGATCTGCTCGACTTGCTCTTGCAGTGCCGGCAACGCTTGTGGGCCGACGCTTTCAACTGCACTCATGCTGTTCTCCACTCAAATTCTGCTTTCGGCTGGGGCCTTCGAGCGACCGGGCCGGACAAGCGGCCCCCGACTGGTTATCATGGCGGCGTTTCTTTGCGGACGGCCACCATGGTTGATTCTTACGACGACTCCCTCGATACGGGAGAAAAAAGCAAATCCCAGGTTAAACGCGAGCTGCATGCTCTGGTTGACCTCGGCGAACGCCTTACAACGCTCAAGCCTGACTTGCTGGCAAAACTGCCCTTGACCGACGCTTTGCGCCGGGCTCTGGGCGATGCGCCCAAGCACACCGCGAATATCGCGCGTAAACGGCACCTTATGTTCATTGGCAAACTGATGCGCGATCAGGACACTGACGCCATTCTGACTCTGCTCGATCAACTGGATGCCTCCACTCGGCAATACAACGAACGTTTCCATGGCCTGGAACGCTGGCGCGATCGCTTGATCGCGGGCGACGATGCAGTCCTGGAGAAGTTCGTGCTCGACTACCCGGAAGCTGATCGTCAGCAATTGCGCTCCCTGATCCGTCAGGCCCAGCACGAACTGGCGACCAACAAGCCACCGGCTTCGAGCCGTAAAATATTCAAGTACATCCGTGAGCTGGACGAGACTCAACGCGGTTTGCGCTGAGTAACGCCTATCCCTGTAGGAGCTGCCGCAGACTGCGATCTTTTGATCTTGTTTCTTAAAAACAGAATCAAAAGATCGCAGTCTGCGGCAGCTCCTACAAGGATTGTGTACATCCTTATGCGCCTGTGCCACCCACAGTGATCGCATCGATTTTCAGCGTTGGCTGGCCGACACCCACCGGCACCGACTGCCCATCCTTGCCGCACGTCCCCACACCGCTGTCCAGCGCCAGATCGTTACCGACCATCGACACCTTACTCATGGCTTCCGGCCCGTTGCCGATCAACGTAGCGCCTTTGACCGGGGCAGTAATCTTGCCGTCTTCGATCAGGTACGCCTCGCTGGTGGAGAACACGAACTTGCCGCTGGTGATGTCCACCTGACCGCCACCGAGGTTGGCGCAGTAGATGCCTTTTTTCACCGAAGCGATGATTTCCGCCGGGTCGCTTTCGCCACCGAGCATGTAAGTGTTGGTCATGCGCGGCATCGGCAGGTGCGCGTAGGATTCGCGACGACCGTTACCGGTGCGGGCCACGCCCATCAGGCGCGCGTTGAGCTTGTCCTGCATATAACCTTTGAGCACGCCGTTTTCGATCAGCGTGGTGCACTCGGTCGGCGTGCCTTCGTCGTCGACGCTCAGCGAACCACGGCGCCCGGCGAGGGTGCCGTCATCGACGATGGTGCAGAGCTTCGATGCAACCATCTCGCCCATGCGCCCGCTGTAGGCCGAACTGCCCTTGCGGTTGAAATCGCCTTCCAGGCCATGACCGACGGCTTCGTGCAGCAACACGCCGGACCAACCCGAACCCAACACCACCGGCAACGTACCGGCCGGGGCCGGGATGGCTTCCAGATTCACCAGCGCCTGACGCAACGCTTCGCGGGCATAGCCCATGGCGCGGTCGTCGCTGAGGAAATAGCGGTAATCGGTACGACCGCCACCGCCATGACCGCCGCGCTCACGACGGCCATTCTGCTCGACAATCACGCTGACGTTGAAACGCACCAGCGGTCGCACATCCGCCGCCAGTCCACCGTCGGTGGAGGCGATCAGAATCCGTTCCCAGACCCCGGCCATGCTCACGGTGACTTGCTGGATACGCGGGTCGAGAGCACGGGTCGCCACGTCGATACGCTTGAGCAGCTCGACTTTCTCGGCACGGGTCATCACTTCCAGCGGATTATCCGGCCCATACAATTGGGCAACATCCTGGGTGGTGAACGCCTGCACAGTGCCGTTCTGTCCGGCCCGGGAGATCGAACGGGCCGCACGGGCGGCCGCGCCCAAGGCTTCGAGGGTGATCGCATTGCTGTAGGCGAAACCGGTTTTTTCACCCGATTGCGCACGCACGCCGACACCCTGGTCGAGGTTGAAGCTGCCTTCCTTGACGATCCCGTCTTCCAGCGCCCAGGACTCGGAAATCTGCCCCTGGAAATACAGGTCGGCGGCATCGATGCCCGGGCCGGCCAGATCGCCGAGCACACCTTGCAGGCTCTCGATCGTTACGCCGCCGGGTGCCAGGAGGTGTTCACTGACGGAGGACAACAACTCGCTCATATGCTTTACGCCTTAAATTCGTCGTTCTGATGCAGGTCGCTGGGCGCCCTGCGAGAAAAATCGCCGGTGAGTGGACACCGGCATCCGCGCCCTGATGGACGCCTGTTCGCTGCTGTCGCGTTCGGCCAGCAGCACGGCTTCGCCTTGATCCTGTTGCGCCAGCACACGCCCCCATGGGTCGACAATCGCGGCATGACCAAAGGTTTCTCGTGGCCCCGGATGCGTCCCGCCCTGGGCGGCCGCGAGTACGTAACACTGAGTTTCGATGGCCCGCGCGCGAATCAGCACGTCCCAATGGGCCGCGCCGGTCACCGCGGTAAAGGCCGACGGTGCGGTAATCAATTCCGCGCCGGCTGCACGCAATTCGCTATAGAGCTCCGGAAATCGTAAATCGTAACAAACCGTCAGGCCGACTCGACCGACGGGCGTGTCGGCAACCACCACGCCACTGCCATAAGCATAGTCATCGGATTCGCGATAACGCCCGCGATTGTCCGCCACATCCACGTCGAACAGGTGCAGCTTGTCATACCGTGCAACGGTTTCGCCCAAGTCATTCACCAGCAACGAGCACGCATGCACCTTGGCCGTCGGTTGATCCACCGGCGGCAACGGCAATGTGCCGGCCACTATCCATAACTTGAGGTCGCGGGCGGTCTGTTTCAACCACGGCAGGATCGGGCCTTCGCCCAAGGCCTCGGCGCGGCCGATGTCGGCAATGTCGCGACGGCCCATGGCGGCGAAGTTTTCCGGCAGCACGGCAAGTCGCGCGCCGCCGGTCGCCGCCTGTTCGAGCAGACGACGGGCCTGGGCCAGATTGGCCAGCACGTCGCTCTGGCTGACCATTTGAATTACCGCTACGGACATGGCCTGTTCCCTATGTGAAATCTACGCATACCTGCAGGAGCTGCGGAGTGAAACGAGGCTGCGATCTTTTGACCTTGATCTTTAAAGTCAAAAGATCGCAGCCTGCGGCAGCTCCTGCAGGGGTAAGCGGCGTCGCATGGAAACATGCTACTCCATAGCCCCCAAGAGTGCTTTTTCAAAAAAATTCAAAAAGGCTTGTCATAGGTGATTTTGGGATCTTTCCATGGGCCTTTGACGGTGTACTTGACGCTGGCGAAGCGTGCCACGCGGTCACCGATCAGCTTGTCGATCAGAAACAGCGCCCCGCCGACAGCCGGTGCACCGACGATCAGCGCGGCAATTGGCAGGTTGTTGGTCACCGGTAAGGTCACCAGCAACTTGGCATCAACCTGATCGGCGACCATGTCCATGGTGCCATTGAGCTCCAGGTTGCTCGACGGACCGGTCAGCACGATCGGTTCGCGGGTCACATACACACCGTTGGTCGCGACCAGCAGGCCTTTGACCCGGTCATAACTCAAGCCTTTGCCAAACAGGTCGGAAAAGTCCAGGCGCAAGCGGCGGCCGATGGAGTTGAAATTGAGCAGACCAAACACGCGCAATGCCTGAGCGCTGCCCTCAACGTCAACGAACTGACCTTTATTCAATGAAGCATCGAGGCTGCCCGAGAAGCGTTTGGTCGCCAGCCATGCCGGCGACCCCGGCCAGCGACCGTCGACATCCATATGGAATTCTTCGCTGGTGACGCTTGGCGCAAATCCCCAGCCCTTGAGCACGTCGGAGAGGTTCTTGCCACTGATCCGGCCCTTGTACCAACTGGTGGAATTACCCGGCGTGCCTTCCCAACCACCGCTGCCTTGCAAGAGGATGCCCTTGAGGCCCAGGTCCAGGGTATTGAGCGCAATGCCCTTGCCGGTCGGACGGACTTTCAAGCGCCAGGCGCCCACCAGATCCTGGCCCTGGAACAGCTGATTGATGGTGATATCCAGCGCCGGGATCTTCGTCGGGTCCACGGTAGCCAGTGGATCCGGGGAATTCTCGTCGGCCAGCACCGTCGGGTCCGGCGCCGGCAAACGCACGTATTGCAAATTGACCGCAATCGGTGCGGCTTTCGTATCGGGGATACCGACGCTGCCCTTGGCCTGCTGACTGTCGAGTTGCAGGGCCCACGCGGCTGGCTTGCGTGTCAACTGCACCGACGCCTGATCGAGGGTATTGCCCAAACCACTGAGTTTGCCAATCTTCAAATCCGCGCCACTGAGCAATTGCTTGGCGCTGCCGCCCGGATCCTGGCCGGCATACTTGCTCACCAGATCCTGCCAGGGGGCGATATCGAGTTCGGAAAGCTCACCGCGCACTCGCAGGCCTTTGGCACCTGGCAACATGGCATTGCCGCCGCCGAGCAACAACTCACCGCGACCGTCGGCGAAATTGCCGGTCGGTGCCGCGAACGTGAAATTCGCCAGTTCACCGTAATTGACCCAGTAACGTCGCTCAGGTCCTTGCAGGGTCATGCGGAACACCGTGTCGCGCCCGACATCGGCCGCCATGCCGAACGGCGCCGGCAAATCCACCGCCACGCCTTTGAGGTTGGAACTGACCATCAATTGGCTGTCGGCACCATTAAGGTTCAGCTGCAACTGATAAGGGACTACACCGGAAACCGGCAACGGCTGAGTGACGTTCAGCCATTCGGTGAGTTTCTTGACCTCGACCTCACCCGATGCGGCCACCCGAGTGTTGAGCTTGCCCGGGCTGCCTTCGGCGAAGATCTGCGCGCTCACTGGCTTGTCGAACGCGCGCGCCGTGATTTTTTGCCCGCTCAGCCCCTTGGTGATGTCGAAACGGAAATCACCCTTGAGTTGCGTCAGCTCCAGGGTGGGCTCGCTGAGCTTCAAACGGGCCTTGTCGGTCTTGAAATCGACGAGGATTTTCGGCTTCTCGCCTTTGACCAGCGGGATATCGAGTTTGACCTTGCCTTGCAGATCCCCCTCGCCTTCCCAACCGGCGAAGGTGTCCGCGGTGCCGATCGGCGCTTCCTGCAATATCTTCAGGCCATCGCCCAACCCGCCAGCGAACCCGCCGTCGAGGAACAGATGCGTGCTCTGCCCGGCAGGCACATGGGGAATATTGACGTAGACATCGCTGACCTGGGTGTCGAGCAATTGGCCCTTGCTGGCCAGAATCCGCACGCCGCTGTCTTCGATAAACACATCGCCGCTGACCTTGCTGACGTGCGGCCAGCCCGGCTGAAACGCCAGTTCGGCATCGTGAACCTTGAAAAACAGGCTGATGCTGCGAGCCGTTTCGGCCGCGCCATGGTTCAGCGAACCCTGGTACTGGAAGAAGCCTTCGTCCACCGCGCCTTTGAGAATCGCCGTGCGCAGCCATTCGTCCAGCGCCGGGCTCAACATTTGCGGCAGGTATTTGGCAGTGTAGCGACCGTCGCCGTCGACCAGGCCGACCCGCAGGTCCATGTAATCTTCCTGGGTGTGATCAAAATGCAGGCGAATCAGGAAGTCGCCGGCAATCTTGCCCTCTTCGCCCAGCACCTTCAGATACGGCGCAATCAGGGTGAAGCCTTCCTTATCGAGTTTCCAGGTCAACCGGGCGTTGGCCTGAAGGTATTGCCATGGCTTGGCGAAAATCGGGTCCAGGTGCAGGGAAAAATCCTTGCTGTCCATGCGCAACTCGCCCTGCCCAAGGTCGCCACTGATGCTACCGCTGACATTTCGCGCCGCCGGTGCACCGTGATAAGCGTCGAAGCCGACCCGATCCAGATTGGCGGCGAAGCTGAATTTACTGTCATCGGTCGCCTCGGGGCGGATGTCGACCAGCACGTTACGCAACACCCCGGTCACCTTGAGGCGCTGGACTGCCGTGGCGACACCTTCCGGAAGCGGCCCCAAGGCGTTCAGCAACGGGGTGAGCGGCGTGAGATCGAGGCGGTCGGCTTGCAAATGCAAGAGCTCTTGCGACTCATCAGTCGCCACGCGTTGTTGGAATTGCAGTTTCGATTCCCAGCGGGTATCGCCCAGGTTCATGGCCAGAGAGTCCAGGGTCACCATGACACCGGTGGAACTGCGCTGGAAATACCCGTTAAGCGCCAGATTGTTGATCTGGATCGGCGCCCGCTCGGCGTAGCCACCCTTGAGTTGCGGTGCGTTCAAACGGATCGCGGCGCGTTGCAGGGCGCCCTCGCTCCAGTTCACCCAGAATTCGCCACCGGCCTTGATCTCGGAGAAATTCCATTGCTGAGTCAGGCGCTCGGGCAACCATTTCGACCAATCGCTTTGCGGCAGGCTCAAGTAGGCGTCCACCTCGCCGTCCTCCCACTGGGCTGCGCGCAAACGGGTACGCACACTCATCGCCACCGGCTGACCATCGGGCAGGGTCAGACGGGCGTCGAGGCGCTGACGCGACACTCCGGTTTTCAGGGTCAAGCCGACGTACGTCAGGGTCAGCGGTTGCTGCTCCAGAGGCTGCAAGGTCACCTGGCTGTCGAGTACCGACAACTGCTGAACCCGTTGCATGTGATTGAGCAACTGCTCCGGGTCCAGCGGTTGATCCTGGCGCACCGGTAAACCTTCCAGCACCCAATGACCGTCGTCGCCTTCCTTGAGGCTGACCTTCAGGCCGCTGAGTTCCAGATGTGCGATGCGCACGTCGCGAGCCAGCAGGCTGGCCCACAAATCCGGCACCGCGCGCACCTGGTCCAGGCGCAGGGCATTGGAACCCTCGCCGACCATAACGTCATGGGCCAGCAGAACCGGCGCGAGGCCACTCCATTTACCTTCCAGCGCGCCAATACGCAGCGGCATGCCCAAGGCATCGCTGGCTTTGGCTTCGACCTCGGCACGGTACTCGGCCACCAGCGGCGTCAGTTCCCGACCGAGGCTGACGAACAGCGCCATCAGCACCAAAACCAACGCGCACAGGCCCAGCCCCCAGCGGGTCAGTGCGCCCAAAATGCGTGTCAGACGGTCCATGTCAGTTGGCTCCCATGGCAAAAATACTGCAAAAAGCTGAGGCCAGCCGTTCTAGTGGATTTGAAACGATTCAGAGCAGCACCACGTCGTATTGTTCCTGGGAATACATGGTTTCCACCTGAAACCGAATGGTGCGCCCGATAAAGCCCTCGAGCTCGGCGACGTTGCCCGACTCTTCATCGAGCAAGCGGTCGACCACTTTCTGATTCGCCAGCACCCGATAGCCTTCGGCCTGATAAGCCCGGGCCTCACGCAGGATTTCGCGGAAGATCTCGTAGCACACGGTTTCCGGGGTCTTGAGCTTGCCGCGACCCTGGCAACTGCTGCACGGTTCGCACAGCACCTGCTCAAGACTTTCGCGGGTGCGCTTGCGGGTCATCTGCACCAGGCCCAACTCGGTGATGCCGATAATGTTGGTCTTGGCGTGATCGCGTTCCAGTTGCTTCTCGAGGGTACGCAACACCTGACGCTGATGCTCTTCGTCTTCCATGTCGATGAAGTCGATGATGATGATCCCGCCCAGGTTGCGCAGACGCAGCTGGCGGGCAATGGCGGTGGCGGCTTCGAGGTTGGTCTTGAAGATGGTTTCTTCGAGGTTGCGATGACCGACGAAGGCCCCGGTGTTGACGTCGATGGTGCTCATGGCTTCCGCCGGATCGACCACCAGATAACCACCGGACTTGAGTGGCACCTTGCGTTCCAGGGCTTTCTGAATTTCATCTTCGACACCATACAGGTCGAAAATCGGTCGTTCGCCAGGGTAATGCTCCAGGCGGTCGGCGATTTCCGGCATCAGTTCGGCGACGAATTGCGTGGTTTTCTGGAAGGTTTCCCGGGAGTCGATGCGGATCTTCTCGATCTTCGGGCTCACCAGGTCGCGCAAGGTACGCAGCGCCAGGCCGAGGTCTTCGTAGATCACGCTCGGGGCATTGATGGTTTTGATCTGGGCACTGATCTGGTCCCAGAGCCTGCGCAGGTAGCGGATGTCCATGAGGATTTCATCGGCCCCGGCCCCTTCGGCTGCGGTACGCAAAATAAAACCGCCGGCTTCCTTGATGCCTTCTTTGGCCACGCAGTCGGTGACCACCTGCTTGAGGCGTTCACGCTCGGCTTCGTCTTCGATCTTCAAAGAAATGCCGACGTGGGCAGTGCGCGGCATGTACACCAGATAGCGCGACGGAATCGACAATTGCGTCGTCAGGCGTGCGCCTTTGGAGCCGATCGGGTCCTTGGTGACTTGCACCACCAGGCTCTGACCTTCGTGGACCAGCGCGCTGATGCTCTCCACCGCCGGGCCTTCGCGCAGGGAAATTTCCGAGGCATGAATAAAGGCGGCGCGGTCCAGACCGATATCGACGAAGGCCGCCTGCATGCCCGGCAATACCCTCACGACCTTGCCTTTATAGATGTTACCGACGATCCCGCGCTTTTGCGTACGCTCTACATGGACCTCTTGCAGGACACCGTTTTCAACCACCGCCACGCGCGATTCCATCGGCGTGATGTTGATCAGGATCTCTTCACTCATGGCAGGGTCTCGTTCAGGCATGTTCACGATAATGGCCGCATCTTGTCAGTACGGCGCTCAGCGCGCGTTAAGGGTTTGCCAACAGGGTATGCCGAAATGGCCGAGCAGCTCGCAGGTTTCGCACAACGGCAGTCCGACTACCGCCGAGTAACTGCCATTGAGCCCGGCGACGAACACCGCGCCCAGTCCTTGAATCCCGTAACCGCCAGCCTTGTCCCGGGGTTCGCCGCTGGCCCAGTAGGCCGCCGCTTCGTCGCGTCCGATGGTGCGAAAACGCACCAGACTGCGCACCACCATAGACTCACAGCGCTCGCCATCGCGCACTGCAATCGCTGTCAGCACTTCATGCTCACAGCCAGACAACAGCATAAGCATGGCGCATGCGTCGGCTTCGTCCACCGGCTTGCCGAGAATTTTCCCGTCCAGCACCACGGCAGTATCGGCGCCCAGCACGCAGAAATCCGCGTCAGACACGACCATCCCGTGCCCGGCCTCGGCCTTGCCGCGCGCCAGACGCTCGACATAAGCCGACGGGGATTCTTCAGGTAAAGGGGTTTCATCGATGTCCGCGCTGATGGCGGAGAACGGCACGCCGATCTGCGTGAGCAGTTCACGCCGACGCGGCGAACCTGAGGCGAGGTACAGCTGCTTCATCAAGACATCTCCCTGTCCAGTGCCCTGTCTCACGAATACTGTTCCTTTTTGGCGAGACAGGGCACCGGTGTGGGCTCATGCCTGACCGAATTAATTGATTTTGTAGCGTCGACGCAAACCGCGCAAACCGTAGCTGATCCACGGCCAGAGCAATGCACTGACCAGTGCCGGCAACACCAGTGCCAGGGTTGGCTGACGATTGCCGGTCAGGGCGCTCAGCCACAATTGAACCAGTTGGGCCAGGCCGAAGATCACCAGGATCACCAGGCTCTGTTGCCACATCGGGAACATGCGCAGGCGCTGTTGCAACGACAGCACCAGGAACGTAATGAGCGTGAGGATCAACGCGTTCTGGCCCAGCAACGTGCCATACAGCACGTCTTCGGCCAGCCCCAGGCACCAGGCGGTCACCATGCCGACTTTCTGTGGCATGGCCAAGGCCCAGAAGGCCAACAACAAAGCCAGCCACAGCGGACGCAGGATTTCCATGAATTGCGGCAGCGGCGAAACGCTGAGCAGCATGCCGATGGCAAAGGTCAACCAAACTATCCAGCCGTTTCGGGAGGAAGTTGCACCGCCCATTATTCTCTTCCCCCAGTGGTGGCCGGCGCGGAGACAGGCGGTTTGGCAGCAGGCTTCACGGCAGCGGGTTTGGCGGCCGCCGGTGCAGCGGCGGGTGGCTTGCCAGCAGAATGAGCAGCGGCAGGTTTGGCCGGGGTCGCGGCGGCAGGTGCAACAGCCGGAGCAGCTGGAGCTGGAGCAGGAGCAGCGGGCACCATCGACGCGGCCGGTTTCGGCACGGTCGCTGGAATGATCGGCCCACCGCCATGCTGGTCCAGCGCTTCCTGAGCCTGGGCAGCTTCGTTGGCGCGCTCCTCGGCGGTGCGGCCGTCACTGAATACCAGCAGCAGATAACGGCTGCGGTTCAACGCGGCGGTCGGCACCGCACGGACGATGGCAAATGGCTGACCGGAATCGTGGATCACTTCCCTGACCGTCGCCACCGGGTAACCCGCCGGGAAACGCTGACCCAGGCCGGAGCTGACCAGCAGATCACCTTCCTTGATGTCGGCGGTATCGGCAACATGACGCAGTTCAAGGCGTTCCGGGTTACCGGTGCCGCTGGCAATCGCCCGCAGACCGTTACGGTTCACCTGCACCGGAATGCTGTGGGTGGTGTCGGTCAGCAACAGTACGCGAGAGGTGTACGGCATCAACTCCACCACCTGCCCCATCAAGCCGCGGGCATCGAGTACCGGCTGACCGAGGATCACACCGTCGCGCTCACCTTTATTGATGATGATGCGATGGGTAAAGGGGTTGGGGTCCATGCCGATCAACTCGGCCACTTCGACCTTTTCGTTGACCAGCGCGGAAGAGTTGAGCAACTCGCGCAGCCGAACGTTCTGCTCAGTGAGGGCAGCAAGCTTTTGCATGCGCCCCTGCAACAGCAGGTTTTCGGTTTTGAGCTTTTCGTTTTCGGCGACCAGTTCGGTCCGGCTGCCGAATTGGCTGGCCACACCTTGCCATAGCCGCTGCGGCAGGTCGGTGATCCAGTAAGACTGCATCAGCACCAGCGACATCTGGCTACGCACTGGCTTGAGCAGTGTGAAGCGGGCATCGACCACCATCAGCGCGACCGATAGCACGACCAGCACTAATACGCGCACGCCCAATGAGGGGCCTTTGGTGAAAAGCGGTTTAATAAGCCGCTCCTCCCAGGCAAATGTGTTCTTTATTCATACGGCATCAAACCGGCCTGGATGCAGACTGACAGAAGATAAACGCCAACAGGCAGCACTGCAAAGTGCCGCCTGCGCGCTCAACAGCATAGAGGCGATCCGGCGACTTATTCGCTGGAAAGCAGATCCATGGTGTGTTTATCCATCATTTCCAATGCACGGCCACCGCCGCGAGCAACACAGGTCAGCGGATCTTCGGCGACGATCACCGGCAGACCGGTTTCCTGGGCCAGCAACTTGTCGAGGTCGCGCAGCAGAGCGCCACCACCGGTCAGCACCAGGCCACGTTCGGCGATATCGGAAGCCAGTTCCGGAGGAGACTGCTCCAGCGCACTTTTCACAGCCTGAACGATGGTGGCCAGGGACTCTTGCAGAGCTTCCAGCACTTCGTTGGAGTTCAGGGTGAATGCGCGTGGAACGCCTTCGGCCAGGTTACGGCCACGAACGTCGACTTCACGAACTTCGCCGCCCGGGTAGGCCGTACCGATTTCCTGTTTGATGCGCTCGGCGGTGGATTCGCCGATCAGGCTGCCGTAGTTGCGACGCACGTAGGTGATGATCGCTTCGTCGAAGCGGTCGCCGCCAACCCGTACGGATTCAGCATAAACCACACCGTTGAGGGAGATCAGCGCGATTTCAGTGGTACCGCCACCGATATCGACCACCATCGAACCGCGCGCTTCTTCAACCGGCAGGCCGGCACCGATCGCAGCAGCCATTGGCTCTTCGATCAGGAACACTTCCCGGGCACCGGCACCGAGGGCCGATTCACGGATGGCACGACGCTCAACCTGGGTGGATTTGCATGGAACGCAGATCAGCACACGAGGGCTAGGCTGCAGAAAGCTGTTTTCATGAACCTTGTTGATAAAGTATTGCAGCATCTTTTCGCACACGCTGAAGTCGGCGATCACGCCGTCCTTCATCGGACGAATGGCAGCAATGTTGCCCGGCGTACGACCGAGCATGCGCTTGGCCTCGGTGCCGACAGCCACGACACTTTTCTGGTTACCGTGTGTCCGAATAGCCACAACGGAGGGCTCATTCAGGACGATACCGCGCTCGCGCACGTAAATAAGGGTGTTGGCAGTGCCCAGGTCAATGGAAAGATCGCTGGAAAACATGCCACGCAGTTTCTTGAACATGGGAAAGGGACCCTAGGCAACGCGTGGGTAAAAAAGTGCGGCAAACTCTAACAACGACAGGGATTTTGGGCAAGGCGCCAATATGTTAAATTGGCCGCTTTTCTGTGCACCAAGCCCCACAATCGCGGCCTTGAGACCGTAGAAATGCGGTAGTGTTCCGACAATCTAACACACGGACGCCGTCCGTTCTGTTTTCCACTGGAGATTCCCATGGCGCTTGAACGCTCCGACGTGGAAAAAATCGCTCATTTGGCCTGCCTTGGCCTCAATGATGCCGATCTTCCACACATCACTTCGGCCCTGAACAGCATTCTCGGGCTGGTCGACGAAATGCAAGCGGTCAATACCGACGGTATCGAGCCGCTGGCCCACCCACTGGAAGCCAGCCAGCGCCTGCGTGCAGACGTCGTGACCGAAACCAATCATCGCGAGGCCTATCAGTCCATCGCACCAGCGGTCGAAAACGGCCTGTATCTGGTTCCGAAAGTCATCGACTAAAGGGAAAGAGCCTGCAATGCATCAATTGACTCTGGCCGAGATCGCCCGCGGACTCGCCGATAAAAAGTTTTCTTCCGAAGAGCTGACCAAAGTCCTGCTGGCGCGCATCGCCCAGCTCGACCCGCAGCTCAACAGTTTCATCAGCCTCACCGAAGACCTGGCGCTGCAGCAGGCGAAAGCCGCTGACGCACGTCGGGCCAATGGTGAGAGCGGCGCCCTGCTCGGCGCGCCGATCGCGCACAAAGACCTGTTCTGCACCCAGGGCATCCGCACCAGCTGCGGCTCGAAGATGCTCGACAACTTCAAGGCGCCATACGATGCCACCGTGGTCGCCAAACTGGCTGCTGCCGGGGCCGTGACCCTGGGCAAGACCAACATGGACGAATTCGCCATGGGGTCGGCCAACGAGTCGAGTTACTACGGCGCGGTGAAAAACCCGTGGAACCTGGAATGCGTTCCGGGCGGCTCGTCCGGCGGTTCGGCTGCCGCGGTAGCCGCTCGTCTGTTGCCAGCAGCGACGGCCACCGACACTGGCGGTTCGATCCGACAACCGGCAGCCTTTACCAACCTCACCGGCCTGAAACCGACGTACGGTCGTGTTTCGCGCTGGGGCATGATCGCTTACGCGTCCAGCCTCGATCAGGGAGGCCCGCTCGCTCGCACCGCCGAAGACTGCGCGATCCTGCTGCAAGGCATGGCCGGTTTCGACCCGCAGGACTCCACCAGCATCGACGAGCCCGTGCCTGATTACAGCGCCGGCCTCAACGGTTCGCTGCAAGGCCTGCGCATCGGCGTGCCGAAGGAATACTTCAGCGCCGGTCTCGACCCGCGCATCGCTGATCTGGTCATGGCCAGCGTTGAAGAGCTGAAAAAGCTCGGTGCCGTGGTCAAGGAAATCAGCCTGCCAAACATGCAGCACGCGATTCCTGCGTACTACGTGATCGCTCCGGCAGAAGCGTCCTCCAACCTGTCGCGCTTCGACGGTGTGCGTTTCGGCTATCGCTGCGAAGACCCGAAAAACCTGGAAGACCTGTACAAGCGTTCCCGTGGCGAAGGTTTCGGCCCGGAAGTGCAGCGCCGGATCATGGTCGGCGCCTATGCGCTGTCGGCCGGTTACTACGACGCCTACTACCTGAAGGCCCAGAAGATCCGTCGCCTGATCAAGAACGACTTCATGGCAGCCTTCAATGAGGTCGACATCATCCTCGGCCCCACCACGCCTAACCCGGCCTGGAAGCTCGGCGCCAAGAACAACGACCCGGTCTCTGAGTACCTGGAAGATGTCTACACCATCACCGCCAACCTCGCCGGTCTGCCGGGCTTGTCCATGCCTGCAGGTTTTGTCGATGGCCTGCCGGTCGGCGTGCAGTTGCTCGCCCCGTATTTCCAGGAAGGTCGCCTGTTGAACGTTGCCCATCAGTATCAGCAAAACACTGACTGGCACACCCGCACCCCAACCGGCTTCTGAGGAGAAACACATGCAATGGGAAGTCGTGATCGGGCTGGAGATTCATACCCAGCTCACCACCCGGTCGAAAATCTTTTCCGGTAGTTCCACCACCTTCGGTTCCGAGCCGAACACCCAGGCCAGCCTGGTTGACCTCGGCATGCCCGGCGTACTGCCGGTGCTGAACCAGGAAGCGGTGCGCATGGCGGTGATGTTCGGCCTGGCCATCGATGCCGAGATCGGCCAGCACAACGTGTTCGCCCGTAAAAACTATTTCTACCCGGACCTGCCCAAGGGCTACCAGATCAGCCAGATGGAATTGCCGATCGTCGGCAAGGGCCACCTGGACATCGCCCTGGAAGACGGCACCGTCAAACGCGTCGGTATTACCCGCGCGCACCTGGAAGAAGACGCCGGTAAAAGCCTGCACGAAGAGTTCAACGGTGCCACCGGCATCGACCTGAACCGTGCCGGCACGCCGTTGCTGGAAATCGTTTCCGAGCCGGACATGCGCAGTGCCAAGGAAGCCGTGGCTTACGTCAAGGCGGTCCATGCGCTGGTGCGTTACCTGGGCATCTGCGACGGCAACATGGCCGAAGGCTCGCTGCGTTGCGACTGCAACGTGTCGATTCGTCCAAAGGGCCAGGTTGAATTCGGTACACGCTGCGAGATCAAGAACGTCAACTCGTTCCGCTTCATCGAGAAGGCGATCAACACCGAAGTGCAACGTCAGATCGAGCTGATCGAAGACGGCGGCAAGGTGATCCAGCAGACCCGTCTGTACGATCCGAACAAGGACGAAACCCGTCCGATGCGCAGCAAAGAGGAAGCCAACGACTACCGTTACTTCCCCGATCCGGACCTGCTGCCGGTGGTCATCGAGGACTCGTTCCTCGACGACGTACGCGCCACCCTGCCGGAACTGCCACCGCAGAAACGCGAGCGTTTCCAGGAACAGTTCGGTCTGTCGGTCTACGACGCCAGCGTCCTGGCCACCAGCCGCGAACAAGCCGATTACTTCGAGAAAGTCGCGAGCATCGGCGGCGACGCCAAACTGGCGGCCAACTGGGTCATGGTTGAACTGGGCAGCCTGTTGAACAAGCAAGGCCTGGACATCGACCAGTCGCCGGTTTCGGCCGAGCAACTGGGCGGCATGCTGCAGCGCATCAAGGACAACACCATCTCCGGCAAAATCGCCAAGGTGGTCTTTGAAGCCATGGCCAACGGCGAAGGCAGCGCGGACGAGATCATCGACAAGCGCGGCCTCAAGCAAGTGACCGACACCGGCGCAATCTCGGCGGTGCTGGACGAAATGCTCGCGGCCAACGCCGAACAGGTCGAACAATACCGCGCGGCAGATGAAGCCAAACGCGGCAAGATGTTCGGCTTCTTCGTCGGCCAGGCCATGAAAGCCTCCAAAGGCAAGGCCAACCCGCAACAGGTCAACGAACTGCTTAAAAGCAAGCTCGAAGGCTGACCGGAATGGAGCCAGCACTAAAATACTGGCTCCATTCCCTGTGGGAGCGGGCTTGCTCGCGAAAGCGGTTTGGCACTCAACACAAGGTTGACTGTCAGAATGCATTCGCGAGCAAGCCCGCTCCCACATTTGTATTCGGGATATCTTTTATGAAGCGTCTGCTTAGTGCCTGCGCCCTGCTCTCTCTGCTGGCCGGTTGTGCCAGTACGGATACCATCGATCCACACGGCTACGACAAGACCGGCGTAGCTTCGTATTACGGCGCCAAACACCATGGCAAACGCACCGCCAGCGGCGAGCGTTTCAACCAGCACGGCCTGACCGCCGCCCATCGCCAGTTGCCGTTCGGCACCCGGGTGAAGATTACCAACCTGAATAACGACAGGTCCTGCGTGGTGCGCATCAACGACCGCGGGCCATACTCTCGTGGGCGCCTGATCGACGTGTCACGTGAAGCGGCCGAACAGTTAGGCATGCTGCGCAGTGGCACCGCACAGGTTCGCGTGCAAGCCCTCGACGACTGACTGACGGAGCGCTGACTATTTTCGGACTGGCCGATTTACCCCTGATCAGCGTGATTGAATTGTTCAGCGGTCTGTTTTTACTGATCGCCGGCGCCGAACTGATGGTGCGCGCCGCCGTGCGCCTGGCCGCGCGACTGCAGGTGCGGCCGCTGATCATCGGCCTGACCATCGTGGCCCTCGGCAGCAGCGCGCCGCAGATGGCGGTCAGCTTGCAAGCCACCCTGGCGCAAAACGCCGACATCGCCGTCGGCAGTGTGATTGGCAGCAGTATCTTCAACATCCTCGTCACCCTCGGGCTCTCGGCGCTGATTATTCCGCTGCGGGTTTCACGGCAATTGGTGCGCCTGGATATTCCGCTGATGATCGGCGCCAGCCTGCTGGTGTTCGTACTGGCGTGGAACGAAGAGCTGAACCGGGCCGACGGCATGATTCTGCTGGCCGCGCTGGTGCTGTACCTGGGCTTGCTGTTGCGTCAGTCGCGGCACTCGGCCCGTCCACCATCGGGGGATCATGAAGCGCCACAGGCACCGTGGTTCAGCAGTCTGCTGATGATCGTCGCCGGGTTGGCGATGCTGGTGTTCGCCGGGCACTTGCTACTCGGCGCCGCGGTGGCGGTCGCCACCGATCTGGGGTTGTCGGAGCGGATCATCGGCTTGACCATCGTCGCCGTCAGCACCTCCCTGCCGGAGCTGGCCACCTCGTTGATCGCCGCGTTGCGCGGCCAGCGGGATATCGCGGTGGGCAACGTGATCGGCAGCAATCTGTTCAACCTCTTGGGCGTGCTCGGGCTGACTGCATTGATCGCGCCGTCGCCGCTGTCGGTCTCGCCGAACGCCCTGGATTTCGACCTGCCGGTGATGCTTGGTGTCGCGGTGCTGTGCATGCCAGTGTTCTATTCCGGCTACCGGGTGACTCGCGCCGAAGGTCTGCTGTTTTTGGGTTTGTACCTGGCCTATGGGCTGCATGTGGTGTCGTTCACCACCGGCATGCCGTTGGCCGGCAAGCTTGAACACCTGATGCTGTTTTTCGTCCTGCCGGCGCTGATGGCGTTTTTGCTGTTCACGTCGCTGCGCGCCTGGCGTCGCCAACACCACAAGAGGGAATTGCCATGAGCACTGATAAAAAGGCTGGGGTTGAAGTCCGCCGCCAAGTGATGGGCGACGCTTTCGTCGACCGCGCCTTGGGCAATGCCACCGAGTTCACCCAGCCGTTGCAGGATTTCGTCAACGAACACGCGTGGGGCGGTGTGTGGAATCGCGAAGGTTTGCCGCTGAAAACCCGCAGCCTGATCACCCTCGCCGCGCTGACCGCGTTGAAGTGCCCGCAAGAATTGAAGGGCCATGTGCGCGGAGCGCTGAACAACGGCTGCACCGTGGAAGAGATCCGCGAGGCGCTGCTGCATTGTGCGGTGTATGCCGGCGTGCCGGCGGCGATCGATGCGTTTCGGGCGGCGCAGGAAGTGATTGATACCTACCAGAAGCCGGAGTAACAACCGGACACCTTTGGTGTTAGACAGATTGCTATCGCGAGCAGGCTCGCTCCCACAGTTGGAACGCATCCCCCTGTGGGAGCGAGCCTGCTCGCGATGAGGCCTTTAAGAACATCGCAAAACCTTCGGTTAAATCCACCCACCCCACTGCAACAAAAAGATCCCGACGTTGGTGGTGACCGCCGCCATCAGCGTGGTAATCACGATGATCGCCGCCGCCAGTTCATGATTGCCATTGGCCTGCCGGGCCATGACGAAACTGGCCGCGGCGGTCGGGCTGCCGAAGTACAGAAACAGAATCCCCAACTCCGCCCCGCGAAAGCCCCAGAGCCAGGCACCCAGCGTCGCCAGCACCGGCAGGCCGATCATCTTCACCAGGCTGGAACTCAGCGCCAGCGTGCCGCTTTTACGCATCGCCGCCAGCGATAACGTGCCGCCGATGCAGATCAACGCCAACGGCAAAGTGGTTTGCGCCAGGTACTGGCCGGAGGTCTCCAGCCACCCCGGCAAACCGATTTTGAAATAGGCAAATGGCGCCGCCGTAAACACGCTGATGATCAAGGGGTTCATCATCACGCTCTTGCAGATGCTCCACGGATCGGACTTGATCACCGGGCTGTAGACCGCGAGCACGATGGTCGAGAGCGTGTTGTAGAACAGGATCACCAGCGCCGCGAGAATCGCCCCGAGGGAAATTCCGTAGTCGCCGTACATACTCGCCGCCAGGGCCAGACCGATAACGCCGTTGTTGCCGCGAAACGCGCCTTGGGTGTAGATGCCTCGGTCTTCGCGCGGGCATTTCCAGATCGCCCAGCCCCAGGCAATCGCAAAGCCCATCAGGGTCGCGACCGAGAAATAGATCAGCAGTGCTGGTTGCAGCGCGGCGTGCAAGTCGGCATGCAAGATGCCCAGAAACAGCAACGCCGGCATGGTGACGTTGAACACCAGGGCCGACGCGGTATGAATGAAGTTGTCGTTGATCCAGTCGATGCGCTTGAGCAGCGCCCCCAGAAACAGCATGGCAAACACCGGCGCGGTGATATTCAGGGTTTCGAGGAAAATAGCCAGCATGCCGGGAGAACCTTGGGTGGGCGTCGTTAGGGGGCTAATGATAAGCCACCGAGGACATCGGCGTCAGGTAGACCGCCATCGCGAGCAGGCTCGCTCCCACAGTGGATCTTCTTCTTACACAGATTTTGTGTTCGACACTGGACAAATGTGGGAGCGAGCCTGCTCGCGATGAACGATAACGCGGTATCAGGTTATCGGCGCCGGGTTGAACAACGTGATGTCGTTATGCAGCTTATGCCGCTCCGCCCACGTCTGTTGCTTGCCGCTGGCCACGTCCAGATAGTAGTGGAACAACTCCCAACCCAGCTCCTCGATCGACGCCCGCCCGGTGGCGATCCGCCCGGCATCGATGTCGATCAGGTCCGGCCAGCGCTGCGCCAGTTCTGTGCGGGTCGACACCTTCACCACCGGCGCCATCGCCAACCCATAAGGCGTGCCCCGCCCGGTGGTGAACACATGCAGGTTCATCCCTGCCGCCAACTGCAACGTCCCGCAGACAAAATCACTGGCCGGGGTCGCGCAGAAAATCAGCCCTTTGCGCTTGAATCGCTCGCCAGGGCCGAGCACCCCGTTGATCGCGCTGCTGCCGGATTTGACGATCGAGCCCAGGGACTTCTCGACAATGTTCGACAACCCGCCCTTCTTGTTTCCCGGCGTGGTATTGGCGCTGCGATCCGCTTCGCCCTTGGCCAGGTAACGGTCGTACCAGTCCATTTCCCGCACCAGCTCCTGAGCGACTTCCTCGGTTTCGGCCCGGGACGTCAGCAGGTAAATCGCATCACGCACTTCAGTGACTTCGGAAAACATCACCGTCGCACCGGCCCGCAGCAACAGGTCCGAGGCATAGCCCAGGGCCGGGTTCGCGGTGATCCCGGAGAACGCATCGCTGCCGCCGCACTGCATGCCGAGGATCAGTTCGGACGCCGGCACGGTTTCCCGACGGCGCAGATCGAGCTTCTTCAGACGGGTTTCAGCCAACGCCATGATCTGCTCGATCATCTCGGTGAAACCGTGGCTGGAATCCTGCAAGCGATACAGCCACGGCTCGCTCAAATCCACCGAACTGTCGTTCTCGTGCATCACCTGCCCGGCCTGCAATTTCTCGCAGCCCAGACTGATCACCAGCGCTTCGCCACCCAGGTTCGGGTTGCGCGCCAGATTGCGCACGGTGCGGATCGGGATGTACGCGTCGGTGGCGGTGATCGCCACGCCACAGCCGTAACTGTGGGTCAGCGCCACCACGTCGTCGACGTTCGGGTACTTGGGCAGCAACTCGTCCTTGATGCGTTTCACCGCATGGTCCAGCACCCCGGTGACGCACTGTACGGTGGTGGTGATACCGAGAATGTTGCGCGTGCCGACGGTGCCGTCGACGTTGCGATAACCCTCGAAGGTGAAGCCTTCCAGCGGTGCCTGCGCAGCCGGCACTTCGGTGGACAGTGGCAAGCTGTCCAGCGGCGGCGCGGCCGGCATGCGCAGTTGATCTTCCTTGACCCAACTGCCGCGAGGAATCGGCTGCAACGCGTAGCCGATCGTCTGACCGTAACGAATCACCTGGCCACCCTCGGGAATATCTTCGAGGGTGACCTTGTGGCTCTGGGGCACAAAATCCACGGTCACCAGGCCATCGGGGAATTCAGTGCCGGCCGGCACGCCCTGATCATTGACCACGATCACCACATTGTCCCGCTCGTGCAGGCGGATGTAGCGCGGCGAGTCGGAATGTTCAATCAACTGCATGACGCCGCTCCTCAGGAATGCGCTTGCGATAACTTATTGTTGGCTTCAGGACCGCTGACTGGCGGCTCTTTGAGTACCACACGTTTGATCGGACCAACGATCACCAGATAGCTGAAGACGGCTACCAGCGCGTTGCAACCGACGAACACCAGCGCCCATTTGAACGAGCCGGTGGAGCTGATGATGTAGCCGATGACAATCGGGGTGGTGATCGAGGCGATGTTGCCGAACATGTTGAACAGGCCGCCACTCAAACCGGCGATCTGTTTCGGCGAGGTGTCGGACACCACCGCCCAGCCCAATGCGCCCACGCCTTTGCCGAAGAATGCCAGGGCCATGAAGCCGACGACCATCCATTCGATGTCCACGTAGTTGCAGGCCACGATGCTGCTGGAAACCAGCAAACCGGCAATGATCGGCGCCTTGCGGGCAAAGGTCAGGGAATGCCCCTTGCGCAGCAGATAGTCGGAAATCACGCCGCCGAGCACACCACCAATAAAGCCGCAGATCGCCGGCAACGAGGCAATGAAACCGGCCTTGAGGATGGTCATGCCGCGTTCTTGCACCAGGTACACCGGGAACCAGGTCAGGAAGAAGTAAGTGATGCCGTTGATGCAGTACTGGCCCAGATACACGCCGAGCATCATGCGGTTGGTCAGCAATTGGCGGATGTAGTCCCACTTCGGACCGTCGACCTTTTTGCCCTTGCCTTTGTCCTGGTCCATGTCGACCATGCCGCCGTTGTCGGCGATGTGTTTGAACTCGGCGTCATTGATCATCGGGTGCTGACGCGGGCTGTGGATAACCTTCAGCCAGATCCCCGAGAAGATGACACCGATCACGCCCATGACGATGAACACGTGCTGCCAGCCGAAGGCGTAAACGATCCAGCCCATCAGCGGTGCAAACAATACGGTGGCGAAGTATTGCGCCGAGTTGAAGATCGCCGAGGCAGTGCCGCGTTCAGCGGTCGGGAACCAGGCCGCCACAATACGCGCGTTGCCCGGAAAGGATGGCGCTTCAGCCAGGCCCACCAGAAAGCGCAGCATGAACAGCGCGACGACGGCGGTGGAAAGTCCGAATTCACCGACATAGCCTTGCAGCACGGTGAACAGCGACCAGGTGAAGATGCTCAGGGCATAGACTTTTTTCGAACCGAAACGGTCCAGCAGCCAGCCACCGGGAATTTGCCCGGCCACGTAGGCCCAACCGAATGCGGAGAAGATATAACCGAGGGTGACCGCGTCGATGCCGAGGTCTTTTTGCAGGCTGGAGCCGGCGATTGCGATGGTGGCCCGGTCGGCGTAGTTGATCGTGGTCACCAGAAACAGCATGAGCAGGATCAAATAGCGGACGTGAGTCGGCTTGGTCGATTGCATTGTAGATGTACTCCCACTGATTATTTTTATGCGCGGGTGAAACTGTTGCGTTCCCTGCAGGGCTGTCGGACTGTAGGAGCTGTCGAGTGAAACGAGGCTGCGATCTTTTGATCTTGAAAAACAAAGATCGCAGCCTCGTTTCACTCGACAGCTCCTACAGTCCCACGAGGGTTGCGGTATCGATACCGATACCGCGGTGTTTCCTGTCAGGAGCCGATGTAGCTGGTCTTCACGACCGTGTAAAACTCTTGCGCATAGCGACCTTGCTCACGTGATCCATAGGATGAACCTTTACGCCCACCGAACGGAACGTGGTAATCCACACCGGCGGTCGGCAGGTTGACCATCACCATCCCGGCCTGGGAGTGGCGTTTGAAGTGATTGGCGTACTTCAGCGATGTGGTGGCGATGCCCGCCGACAGGCCGAACTCAGTGTCATTGGCCATGGCCAGCGCAGCGTCGTAATCGGCGACGCGAACGATATTGGCCACCGGGCCGAAGATCTCTTCGCGGCTGATGCGCATCGCGGCTTCACTGTCGGCAAACAGCGTCGGCGCGAGGAAGTAACCTTCGGTGTCACACGTCACCAATCCCCCGCCACTGACCAGACGCGCACCTTCGGACTGGCCGATGTCGATGTACTTCAGGTCCTGTTCAAGCTGAGCCTGCGAAACCACCGGACCAATGTCGGTGCCGGACTTCAACGCGTGACCAACCTTGATCGACTTCATGCGCTCGGCCATGGCTTCGACGAAATTGTCGTGGATGCCAGCGGTGACGATGAAGCGGCTCGACGCGGTGCAGCGCTGACCCGTGGAGTAGAACGCGCTCTGTACCGACAGCTCGACCGCTTGCTTGAGATCGGCGTCGTCGAGAATGATCTGCGGGTTCTTGCCGCCCATTTCCAGCTGGACCTTGGCCTGGCGCGACACGCAGCTGACAGCGATCTGCCGGCCCACGCCCACGGAGCCGGTGAAGCTGATGCCGTCGACTTTCGGGCTCTGCACCAGCGCATCGCCAACCACACGACCGCTACCCATCACCAGGTTGAACACGCCGGCCGGGAAACCGGCGCGGGAGATGATTTCGGCCAGCGCCCAGGCGCAGCCCGGCACCAGGTCGGCCGGTTTCAGCACGACGCAGTTGCCATAAGCCAGGGCCGGAGCGATTTTCCAGGCCGGGATCGCAATCGGGAAGTTCCATGGGGTGATCAGGCCGACCACTCCGAGCGCTTCGCGAGTGACTTCGACGTTGACGCCCGGACGCACCGACGGCAAGTAATCACCGGACAGGCGCAGGCATTCGCCGGCGAAGAACTTGAAGATATTACCGGCGCGGGTCACTTCGCCGATGGCTTCGGGCAGGGTTTTGCCCTCTTCCCTAGCCAGCAAGGTGCCGAGCTCTTCGCGACGGGCGAGGATTTCAGTGCCGACTTTATCGAGAGAATCGTGACGTGCCTGAATGCCGGAAGTGGACCAGGCGGGGAACGCGGCGCGAGCGGCGTCGATGGCGGCATGGACCTGAGCCAGATCAGCCTTGGCATAGTCGCCGAGGGTATCGCTCAGCTCGGACGGGTTGATGTTGGCGCAGTAATCACTGCCCGCCACCCATTCGCCGTTGATGTAGTTATCAAAACGCTTTGCATCTGCCACTTTGAAATCTCCTCACGCAAAAGGCCGCTGATTGCTCAGCGGCCTTACTTAATCGGATGTGTTACTGCGCACCTTGCTTGTCGATCAGCGCGGCGAGCATTTCGTACTCTTCGCCCGTCAGATCGGTCAGCGGTGCACGTACGGGGCCTGCGTCGAAACCGGCAATCTTCGCCCCGGCCTTGACGATGCTCACCGCGTAACCGGCCTTGCGATTACGGATGTCCAGGTACGGCAGGAAGAAGTCGTCGATGATTTTGCCAACCGTGGCGTGATCGTCGCGGGCGATGGCGTGGTAGAAATCCATCGCGGTTTTCGGGATGAAGTTGAACACCGCCGACGAGTAGACCGGTACGCCCAAAGCCTTGTAGGCCGCGGCGTAGACTTCAGCGGTCGGCAAACCGCCCAGGTAGCTGAAGCGATCACCGAGGCGGCGACGGATCGACACCATCAACTCGATATCGCCCAGGCCATCCTTGTAACCGATCAGGTTCGGGCAGCGCTCGGCCAGTCGTTCCAGCAATGGAGCGGTCAGGCGGCAGACGTTGCGGTTGTACACCACCACGCCGATGTTCACCGATTTGCATACCGCTTCAACGTGGGCGGCCACGCCGTCCTGGCTGGCTTCGGTGAGGTAGTGCGGCAGCAATAACAGGCCTTTGGCGCCCAGACGCTCGGCTTCCTGAGCGTATTCGATGGCCTGGCGGGTGGCGCCGCCTACGCCGGCAAGAATCGGCACGCTGGTGGCGCAGGTATCAACGGCAGTCTTGATGATTTCCGAATATTCGCTGGCCGCCAGAGAGAAGAACTCACCGGTGCCGCCCGCGGCGAACAATGCCGAGGCGCCGTATGGGGCCAGCCATTCGAGACGTTTGATGTAGCCCGCGCGATGGAAATCGCCCTGAGCATTGAAGTCGGTAACCGGGAACGACAGCAGGCCGGAAGAGAGGATGGACTTCAGTTCTTGTGGATTCATTATTCGAACACCCTGGTAGCAACGTTGTGTGAGAAAACCGTTCAGCCTTCGCCGAAGTTGTAGGTCATCGTACAACTTAAAATACAACCGTCAACTGCATTTCATCGCTGGCCTCAACATTTGCGTCGGAAAAAGTAATTCCTTGACGTAGGAAGTTTCTCATCTACGCTTCGGATAACTGTATATCCATACAGTTATATTTGATTCTACCTACGACATATCAAGGAGCTAGAAATGTCAGGTCTACACGCACAACCGAAGGAAAAGGCCCTAGAGGTCATTGCCAATCTGGATGATCTTTTTACCCGGCACGGCATCGCCATTTCCGGCGATGGCGACGTTCTGAAACTGCATACAGGCAACCCTCACACGCACAAGAATGACTCACCTGGCGTGCTACCGACGCCACCGAAAAAAGCCCTGAAAAGCAAGCCGCCGCTGAGATTCGAGGGGGGTGAACATACCGCCATCGGTGACAGCACCCTGCTGCGATTCGTCAAGGATTCGCCGGCTATCCCCGCTTCGCAGGTGGAGCTGCATCTACCCAATGGGCTAGCGCTGACCTATGGCCAGATCGTTGCGCTGGGGGGGGATTTCTATGGTGTTCCCGATCAACCAATCAGCGAAGGCGCAACACCGGTAGATCGAATTCAGCGTTTTACCAACGCTTTCAATTCCCTGGCCGTACTGCCCGCCTCTAATGCCGAAGCCAAGCTGATCCTCGGCGTCATGCAAAAGGAAATCGCCGCCGTCAACCAAGCGATCAAGGACGGCAAACAGCCTCATGAGGCTTATGACGCCTTGGGTGATACGTTGTCGGAAGAGTGGAACAAGATCACCGGCGGAGGCAGTCTGGTCTCGGCGTTGTTCCCTTTTGGGCGTTATCTGAAGCTCGCCGCCAACAATGCCGACCACTTTGCCGAATGGGCGCTGCTCGCCTACATCGCCGGCCATACCGCAGCGCTGCAACAGGCGATGCTGGCCCACAACAGCGGCGACGAGAATCAGTTGAAACTGGCCTATGCGATGAACGCTTTTGCCGATCACTACCTGACTGACCTGTTTTCCGCCGGTCACCTGCGAGTACCGCGCAAACAGTTGGCGGCGGCGGTTACGCCGAGCGATCTCGGTTCATTGATTACCCGCTTCATGCACGACGAAGACAGCAAGTTCGGGCTCAATGTGAGCAACGGCAACGGCGATCGCTGGCACGCCTACGGCGACAAGCGCTACTTCGATGCCATCGACAGCGCCAATCGCGCACAGGTGAATCAAGCGGTTCAGGTGTCTGCGGATGAAGTGTTCGCGACGTACCTCAGTGGCATCGCCCCGTCGGCCGGCGACTTTGCTGCTTTGAAAAAGCTGCCTGACCTGCAAGCGGTACTGAAACCGGCCGGCAATTTCTCGGCGCTGTTCAAAGTCGAGGGCAACAAGGTATTGCGGCGCAAGGACGTCAATAACTTGAACGACACCGCCACCGTGGACGATTGGTGGGGCTGGAGCACTTATTTGCTACTCAAGGACTACCAACCAACCGGCGTGCTGAATTCAGCGGCCAATGCCTGATAAGGAGATCACTGATGACTATCAAATTGAAACTGGAACTGGCTTCGGGCCAATCGCTGAAAGGTGCGCCGCTGGAACTGCTGTCGAAAGGCTTGCCGATTGCCCGGGCGCTTGTGGATGAGCGCGGGCATGCGGTTTTCGATGCCAAACCTGGGGCTGTTGAGTTGGCGGTGAGGGTGGATCGTTCGATTTTGAGGACTGGCTGACATATTTCAGGAAGGCCACTGACCTCATCGCGAGCAGGCTCGCTCCCACATTGGATCTGTGTGGAATCGCACTATTGTGATCGACACAAAGCCCTGTGGGAGCGAGCCTGCTCGCGATGGCTATCTGTCAGGCAACAAATCCCCCAACCTGCAAACCTATCCCCGCTGCGCCTGCGCCTCTTCATGGGCCTGGCGCAACCGCTCGCGGCTATTCGTCAGATGCAACCGCATGGCCGCCCTCGCCGCATCGGAATCCTGGCGGGCAATCGCGTCGTAAATCTCTTCGTGTTCGCGGCTCAGGCGACTCATGTAGTGCTGCTGATCGTCGTGGGCCAGGCGCGCGGAGTTCAGACGCGTGCGCGGAATGATGCTGGTGCCCAGGTGGGTCATGATGTCGGTGAAATAGCGGTTGCCGGTGGACAACGCGATTTCGAGATGGAAGGCAAAGTCCGAAGCCACGGCGTCACTGGCATGGGCGGCGCTTTCGTTCAGTGCATCGAGAGCGGCGCGCATCGCGGCCAACTGCTCAGGGCTGCGGCGTTGCGCGGCAAGGCCGGCGGACTCCACTTCCAGACTGATGCGCAGCTCCAGAATTGCCAGTACATCCCGCAACGTGACCACGGTGGCCGGGTCGATCCGGAAACCGCTCGGGCTCGGCGTGTCGAGCACGAAGGTGCCGATGCCGTGACGGGTTTCAACTTGCCCGGCGGCCTGCAAACGGGAAATCGCTTCGCGCACCACGGTGCGGCTGACGCCATGGGCCTCCATGATCGCCGACTCGGTGGGCAACTTGTCGCCGCGCTTGAGGTGACCGTCGCGGATCTGCTCGGACAGCACCGTCACCAGTTCCTGAGCGAGGCTGCGGCGCTTGCGAGGGAGGCGAGGTGCGTCGATCGGGTTTTCCATGGTGAACGTCTGTCTCGGAAGTTACGGCTGAAACCGCATCATAGCGCATGCGAGTTGTACGATCACCGTCAGAAAACACTGGCCCCTGTGGGAGCGAGCCTGCTCGCGATGGCCTCGACTCGGTTCGTCTGAATAACCGCGTTATCGTTCATCGCGAGCAGGCTCGCTCCCACAGGGATCTACGGTATTCACGCGGTCACGGTCTGGTCCACCAAGTGGCCATTCTCGATACGCACATGCCGTGGATGGAAACGCTTCAGGCTGCTGCGATGCCCGACGCTGACAATGCTCAGCCCCGGCAATTGATCGATCAACGCCTGATACAGCGACGCCTCATCTTCTTCATCCATCGCCGAAGTCGCTTCATCCATGTACAGCCATTGCGGCGCATAAAGCAGCGCTCGGGCGAAGGCCAGACGTTGTTGCTCGCCCGGCGAAAGCATGCGCTGCCAGTGATTGGCTTCATCCAGACGCGAAACCAGGTGCGGCAAGCGGCAGGTTTCCAGCACATGGACGTAGCGCTCGTGCGGGTAGGTGTCGCCCGGCTGTGGATAACTCAGCGTCTCGCGCAAGGTGCCAATCGGCAGATACGGCTTTTGCGGCAGGAACAGATAACGCCCCGTCGGAAGGCGGATGCTGCCGTGGCCAGTCGGCCAAAGGTGCCCCATCGCCCGCAACAAGGTCGATTTGCCGCTGCCGGAACGACCGCTGAGCATGACGCGCTCGCCGTCCTCCACTGTCATGTCGGCGTTGGTCAGCAAATGACGACCATCAGCGAGGTCGAGGCCAAGGTTATGCACCCTCAATGCCGAGCCCTGATTCTGTACGTCGATGGCCGGTGCACGCTCTTCATTGTCGGTCATGGCCTGACGGAAACTCAGCAGACGATCACAGGTGGCGCGCCACTCGGCGAGGTCCTGGTATGCGCTGATGAACCAACTGAAGTTCTCCTGGACGTTGCCGAATGCGGAGTTGATTTGCATCAGCTCACCGAGTTCGATCTTGCCGGCGAAGTAACGCGGTGCCGCCACCATGAACGGGAAGATGATTGCGATCTGGGCATAACCGGAAGTGAAAAAAGTCAGGCGCTTGGACACTTTCATGATGTCCCAGAAGTTGTGCCAGACCATACCGAAGCGGTCACTCAGACGACGGTTCTCATTGGGCTCGCCGTTGTACAGCGCAATGCTTTCGGCGTTCTCGCGGACCCGCACCATGGAGAAACGCAGGTCGGCTTCGAAACGTTGCTGGTTGTTGTTGAGGCCGATCAGGCGACGACCGATCAAATGCGTGAGCCAGCTGCCGACGATGGCATAAACCAGCGCACACCAGAACATGTAGCCGGGAATCGTGAAGCCAAGCACTTCGATGCTGCCCGACACGCCCCACAAAATGATCGAGAACGACACCAGGCTGACGATGTTACGGATCAAACCCAGGCCCAGGCCCAGGGTATTGGTGGTGAACTTGTTGAGGTCTTCGGAAATCCGCTGGTCCGGGTTATCGGTATAACCGCCTTGCTCCAGCTGGTAGTAATTCTTGTCGCCTAGCCAACGGGCGAAGTGCTTTTCGGTGAGCCAGGCGCGCCAGCGAATCGTCAGCATCTGGGTCAGATAAAGCCGATACACCGCGCCGAGAATCGCCACGGCGGCGATGCCGCAGAAATACAAAATCAATTGCCAGAACGCCGCTTCGTCCTTCTTCTGCAGGGCGTTGTAGAAATCCTTGTACCAACTGTTGATCCACACCGAAATCGCCACGCTGAACAACGACAGCGCGATCACCGCGATCAGCAATGTCCAGGCCTTGCCCTTCTCCTCACTGCGCCAGTAAGGGATGGTCATCGCCCAGACTTTGCGAAAAAACTGCCCGCGCACAGCATCGTTGACCGCGGAATATTCAGCGTTCTGATTCATGGATAAGGCTCGATAAAGAAAAGAACACACGCGAGCCGATCATAAATGAACGGCTCGGATTGTAACGAGGTGTGACAACAATTGTTCAGCGCCGGTTCAGCGACGGACCGGACGCTTTTGCAGTTTGCGCTGCAGCGTACGGCGGTGCATGCCCAAGGCACGGGCGGTGGCGGAGATGTTGCCTTCGTGCTCGGTCAGTACGCGCTGGATGTGCTCCCACTGGAGTCGGTCCACGGACATCGGGTTTTCCGGCACCAGGGTGTCGAGGTCGGCGTGCTCGGAGAGCAACGCGGCCAACACGTCATCGGCGTCCGCCGGTTTGCACAGGTAATTGCAGGCGCCGCGCTTGATCGCCTCGACAGCGGTGGCAATGCTCGAGTAGCCGGTGAGAATCACCACGCGCATTTCCGGGTCGAGTTCCAGCAGTTTGGGCAGCAACACCAAGCCCGAATCGCCGTCCATTTTCAGATCAAGGGCAGCGTAATCCGGGATGTCGGCCTGGGCGATGATCAGGCCTTCTTCGGCGGAACCTGCGGTACTGACGCGAAAACCACGGCGGGCCATGGCGCGGGCCATCACGCGGGTGAAGGTTGCGTCGTCGTCTACCAGCAGCAAATGCGGCAGTTCTTCGCCTTCAACTTGGATCTCGTCACTCATGTTCGTCTCCTCGGGCGACACGGGGCAGGCGCAGCTCGGTAAGCGTGCCACCTTCCTCATGACTGTAGAGTTTCACTGAGCCGCCGGCGCGTGTCACGCTGGCCTTGCTCAAAAACAGGCCCAGGCCGAAACCTTTGCCCTTGGTGGTAAAAAATGGTTTGCCAATCTGCTCGGCAATGGCCAGTGGCACACCGGCGCCATGGTCGCGAATGCTGATGGTCAAATCTTCGGCATTCCAGTCCAGGGTCACTTGCAAGCCTTCAGGGCAAGCATCGGCGGCGTTGTTCAGCAAATTTAGCAGGGCTTGGGTCAGGTCCGGCGGTGGCGCCATGCGCGGCACGGTCCCCTGGCCCAGACGCTGGAAGCGGTAACTGGCTTCCGGGCGCATCAGGTGCCAGCGGTTCAGGGCTTCGTCGAGCCAGTCGGTGACGTCCTGCATTTCCACCGCCAAGCGGCGATTGGCCTCCGCCGCCCGCACCAACTGCTGCAAGGTTTCTTTGCAGAGTTTGACCTGATCCTGCAGCACGCTCAAATCGTCCTGCAACAGCGGGTCGGGGTGGTCCTGACGCATTTCCTTGAGCAACACGCTCATGGTCGCCAGCGGCGTGCCCAGTTCATGGGCGGCGCCGGCAGCCTGGGTCGCAACGGCCAGCAATTGCTGATCGCGCAGGCCTTCTTCGCGACGAATGGCACGCAGTTCTTCCTGACGACGCAGCTCTTCAGCCATGCGGGCAGCGAAAAACGTGATGACCGCTGCGGCCAGGGCAAAGCTCAGCCACATGCCGTAGATCTGCAGGTTCTCCCGGGCGATCGGGAACGTTTCCAGCGGGTAAAACCGCGCCAGCAGCAACGTATAAAGCGCCAACGCGATACCCGACAGAATCACCGAATAGCGCCACGGCAGCGTCACGGCAGCGATGGTCAGCGGCACCAGATAATAAGAAACGAACGGGTTGGTCGAACCGCCGGAGAAATACAGCAAGGCACTGTGGATAAACAGGTCGCAGGCCAGTTGCACGGCGTATTCGAGCTCGGTCACCGGCCATGACGTGCGCAGGCGAATCGCGGTCAGCGCGCAGAGCACCATGGAAAAACCGAGGGTGATCGCCAATTGCAGCCAGGGTAACGGCAGCAGGTCTAACCAGTAGGCCAGGCCTACGGAACCGGCCTGAGCGGCCAGCACCAACGTGCGGATGAACGTGAGCCGCCAGAGGTTCTGGCGAGTGGCGGAAGTGATTTGAACGGGGGCGAGCATGAGCTCTCCTGATGAGCGCTCCAGGCGGATCGCATGGAGTATAACCAAGCACGGGGGCTGGCAGGCAAAAGTGCGGCAAACGGCCACATGGCATTGACCCCGCAGCGTCTGAAAGCCACCGGCAACACCGGTTATCCACAAACCTGTATGAGACCGCAAATAAAGATGGAAGCTGCGTCCAAAGGAACCGTCACACCTGAAAAACAGGAGCAGGGACGAGCAAGGTGAGCATGGCAGCGGATGAAGCGATTGAGGTGTCTATGCGGTGATATGACAAGCAAAAAAAACCGGCTACCCATGCGTGATCGCCGGTTTATCAGATCCGTCAGCCCTGCTCATGCAGGATTTCGTTCACTGCTGCGATCTGCAGATCCTGGCTGATGATTTGCGGTTCTACAACACTAATTAGAACCTCAGTTCGGGCGGAAGCAAGTAGTTACCAACTTGCCTCCACGCCTCATCCGCTTCTCCGTACTTCCCCCCAATGAGCGTTCCATCTTTCTGAATCTGCCACCACCATGCGTCACCGTACCCGGCAACTTGCACAACGTCATAGCCAGCTTGCCTTGCTTCCTGTTTTTCTTCAGGGGTCATGATTATTTCCTTATTCAGATTTGCACGTTGTTGAAGCCGACCGCTTTGGCCGGTGAAGGCTTTTGCGGTGGGCTTGCAATCATGCTCAATCAAGCTGCGAGATATTTCTACTGTCAGAACTAACAGGTACCCCTGTTTCCACTGTGAATAGAGCCATCTGTATAGAAGTTGTAACTGTGCGAACCGGACCATTGAAGCTAGAGTCTGATGGTTTCATGCAGGATCGGACCCTAACCCCTGCGCCCCGTCCAAGGAGCTTTTCATGCACACATTGCGCCGCAGCGCCGCCCTTCTTGCCTTAAGCGTTGGCACCGTCGCCAGCCTCCCGGCCCTGGCCGTCGACGAACTGCATTACAACCAGATCTCCCTGCGCGCCGAAGTCAGCCAGGAAGTGGCCCGCGACCTGATGATCGTGACCCTCTACACCGAAGAGCAAAACACCGACCCGGCCAAACTCGCCGCCGACGTCAGCACCACCATGAACAAAGCGCTGGCCCAGGCCAAACAGGTCAAGGACATCACCCTGCGTCAGGGCAGCCGCAACAGCTACCCGATCTACGACACCAAAGGCCAGAAAATCACCGGCTGGCGTGAACGCGCCGAACTGCGCCTGGAAAGCTCGGACTTCGCCGCCCTCTCCAAGCTCACCGGCGAACTGCTTACCGACCTGAAAATGGGCGGCATGGACTTCGCCATCGCCACCCCGACCCGCAAAGCCAGCGAAGACGCCCTGCTCAAAGAAGCCGTGACCGCCTTCAAGGCCCGCGCCCAACTGGCCACCGACGCCCTGGGTGGCAAGAGCTACAAAATCGTCAACCTGAACCTCAACAGCAATGGTTATCCACAGCCGTACATGCGCGGACCGATGATGATGAAAGCGGCGGCCATGGATTCGGCGCCAGTGACGCCCGAGGTTGAAGCGGGCACCAGCCAGGTCAGCATGACGGCGGATGGGGCGATTGAAGTGTTGATGCCTTGATGCGGTGGCGGGTCAGTCAGTTTTGTAGTGACTGATCCGCCGCCTTCGCGGGCAAGCCTCGCTCCTACAGGGTTCTGGGGCGTACATAAATGTTGTGTACAACCAAGTCCCGTAGGAGCGAGCGGTGCGGCGATCCGACTTGCCCGCGAAGAACGATAACGCGCTCTACGCCGGATCAACGTTATCCAACGCCCGGTTCACCGCCAATTCCGCCACCATGATGATCTGCTGAATCGCCATCGCCGTATGGCGCTGCGGGCCGATCAGAGCGTTGGCGAAATCGCTGACCAGGACACTCGCCGAGGCCAACGATTCGTAGGCGTAGGCCAGCAGGCTTTCGGTGTCGGCCCCCGGGGCGACCATGAACATCGTGCTGGGGCGACGGGGCTTTTCGGTGTATGGCGGCGGGGGGTCGAGGTAGTAGTCGAGGGCGCGTTTTATGGCTTCGCGGTCTTTGAGCAATTCTTCGGTGCGCGAGGCTTCGGCGTTGGGGGTGGTGGTGTTGAAGGGTGGGTCCGGGATTAACTTATCCATATAAAAACTCCTACTTGCGAGTGGGAGCCATCCATTTGTCGTTTCCACACGACAAAAAGGTGGCAGCTGTACGCAGGGTGGAAAACCGGTAAGTAGGCACCCGGCCAGACCGAAGTCTGCCCACGCACAGCCGCCATGACGCAGTTTGCAGACGAAAGAAGACGTCGGCAACGACTACGGTGGTGATGCAGTGCAACTACTTAAGGGTCAGGTTTCCACACCTGCTCGCTGGTTTGGCAGCGAGAGCCAAAGACTAAAAGGCCCACTTCCGACCGACAACCTGAAAATTGCGTGGGAAAGGTCTGAGCTCTGACACACCCGTTAAACATTCAAAAGCGGAACGCGGAGCGTCCCTGGCGGCATTCCCACGCGGGAGCGTGAGAACGATCAATCTCACGTCTGACACCGAATGCTCATCTGACACGGATGACTGTAGGAGCTGTCGAGTGAAACGAGGCTGCGATCTTTTGATCTTGAAAATCAACGTCAAAAGATCGCAGCCTCGTTTCACTCGGCAGCTCCTACGTGGGGT
>NZ_JAHBDQ010000013.1 GCF_019956555.1 Pseudomonas sp. A-RE-19
GCGGTGGTGGTGGCGGCGGCTTGGGCGGCCAGGGCGGCGGGCATGGCGGTTCGGCAGGGCCGGGTACCGGCACCTTGGGCGGCCAGGCGGGCGGCGGCGGTGTCGGTGGTTACGGTGGCGGTTATGACGCCGTCCACATGGGCGGTCGCGGCGGTACCACCACTGGCGGTGCTGGCGGCATAGGCGTTGCCTATTACAGCAATGGCGGTAACGGTGCGACGGCCACCAATGGCACGATTTCCATTGGCGGTGGTGGCGGCGGGGCCGGTTGGGACAAGGTGGGTGGCGCTGGCGGCAACGCGGTGGGCGGGATCTACAACGCCAGCAGCGGCACCATAACCATCGTCGGCACGTCGACCATCAGCAACAACATTGGCGCCGGCGGTGGCGGCGGCGGTGGTGGTGGCTATGGCAGCAATGCCAGCAATGGCGGCGTGGGCGGCCGGGGCGTCGGTGCGATCTGGAACAAAGGCACGCTGTTGATCACGGCAGCCAACTTCGCGGCCCTGGCCGGTAATGCCGCGGGCAGTGGTGCCGGTGGTCCTGCGCTGGGCGGGGGTACGACCGGCACTTCGCCGACCTCCGTCGCGACAATCTATAACGATGGCGGTGTGCTCAATACCGCGTATTCGCCGCCGCCGACCGCGACCATTGTGGTCGCCGACACCACACTGAGCATCGGCGAAACGTCCTTGGTGACCATCACCTTCTCCGAGGTCGTGACCGGTTTCACCAATGCGGACCTGACCATCGCCAACGGCACCTTGACGGCGGTAACCAGCGGCGATGGCGGCATCACCTGGACGGCAACGTTCACGCCAACTGCCAGTATTTCCGATACGAGCAACGTCATCACTCTGGACAACACCGGGGTGATAAACCTTCTGGGCACCGCCGGCGTCGGTACCACCAACTCCAATAACTACACCGTCGATACGGCACGACCAACCGCCAGCATTGTGTTTACCGACACGGCCCTCAAGGTCGGCGAAACGTCGCTGGTGACCATCACCTTCAACGAAGCGGTCAGCGGACTCACCAATGCCGACCTGACCATTGCCAACGGCACCTTGACCTCGGTGAGCAGCAGCGATGGCGGCATCACCTGGACGGGGACCTTCACCCCGACCGCCAGCATCACCGATGCGACCAACCTGATCACCCTGGACAACACCGGGGTCAGCGATCTGGCGGGCAATGCCGGCAGCGGCACCACCGATTCCAACAACTACGCCATTGACACAGTCCGCCCCACCGCGACCATTGTCCTGGCAGATGCTGCCCTGACAGCGGGCGAAACCTCACTGGTGACCATCACCTTCTCCGAGGCGGTGAGCGGTTTCACCAACGCCGACCTGACCATCGCCAACGGCACGTTGACCTCGGTGAGCAGCAGCGATGGCGGCATCACCTGGACCGCGACGTTCACGCCCTCCGCGAGCGTCAACGACTCGACCAACCTGATCACTCTGAATAACACCGGGGTCAGCGACCTGGCGGGTAACCTCGGCAGCGGCATTACTGATTCCAACAACTATGTCATCGATACACTCCGTCCGACCGCGACCATCGTGGTGGCGGACAATGCGCTGAAAATCGGTGAAACCTCACTGGTGACCATCACTTTCTCCGAAGCGGTAAGCGGTTTCACCAATGCCGACCTGACGATTGCCAACGGTACGTTGACTTCAGTGAGCAGCAGTGACGGTGGCATCACCTGGACGGCGACCTTTACTCCGACCGCCAGCATTTCCGACACGACCAACCTGATCACCCTGGACAATACCGGGGTCAGCGATCTGGTGGGCAACGCCGGCAGCGGCACCACCGATTCCAACAACTACGCCATCGACACCGTGCGCCCGACGGCCACCATTGTGGTGGCGGACACGGCGCTGAGAATCGGCGAAACCTCTCTGGTCACGATCACCTTCTCCGAAGCAGTGAGCGGTTTCACCAACGCCGACCTGACCATCACCAACGGCACATTGACCTCGGTCAGCAGCAGCGACGGCGGCGTCACCTGGACCGCCACCTTCACCCCTTCCGCGAGTATCAACGACACCACCAACCTGATCACCCTGGACAACACGGGCGTGGCCGACCTGGCGGGCAACGCCGGCAGCGGCACCACCGATTCCAACAACTACGCCATCGACACGCTACGCCCAACGGCCACCATCGTACTGGCCGATACGGCATTGACGGCGGGCGAAACCTCGCTGGTGACCATCACCTTCTCCGAGGCGGTGACCGGTTTCACCAACGCTGACCTGAGCGTCGCCAACGGCACCTTGACCTCGGTGAGCAGCAGTGACGGCGGCATCACCTGGACCGCAACGTTCACGCCGACAGCAGGCATCGTCAGCGCGACCAACGTCATCAGCCTGGCCAACACCGGCGTGGCCGATCTGGCGGGCAATACCGGCAGCGGGATCAGTTCTTCGGGCAACTACGCCATCGACACCGCCCCGCCGACCGCGACGATTGTCGTGGCCGACAACGCTTTGAAAATCGGTGAAACGTCACTGGTGACCATCACCTTCAACCAGGCCGTGAGCGGTTTCACCAACGCCGACCTGACCATTGCCAACGGCACGTTGACGTCGGTCAGCAGCAGTGACGGCGGCATCACCTGGACCGCCACCTTCACCCCGACGGCGAGCATCACCGACACGACCAACCTGATCACCCTGGACAACACCGGCGTGCAGGCTTCCGCCACTGGTAACGTGGGCAGCGGCACCACCGATTCCAACAACTATGCCATCGACACCGTGCGCCCGACGGCCACCATTGTGGTGGCGGACACGGCGCTGAGAATCGGCGAAACCTCTCTGGTCACGATCACCTTCTCCGAAGCAGTGAGCGGTTTCACCAACGCCGACCTGACCATCAACAACGGCACCTTGACCTCGGTGAGCAGCAGCGACGGCGGGATCACCTGGACCGCGACGTTCACACCTTCCGCGAGCATTTCCGACACCACCAACCTGATCACCCTGGACAACACGGGCGTGGCCGACCTGGCGGGCAACGCCGGCAGCGGCACCACCGATTCCAACAACTACGCCATTGATACGCTACGCCCAACGGCCACCATCGTACTGGCCGATACGGCATTGACGGCGGGCGAAACCTCGCTGGTGACCATCACCTTCTCCGAGGCGGTGACCGGTTTCACCAACGCCGACCTGAGCGTCGCCAACGGCACCTTGACCTCGGTGAGCAGCAGTGACGGCGGCATCACCTGGACCGCAACGTTCACGCCGACAGCAGGCATCGTCAGCGCGACCAACGTCATCAGCCTGGCCAACACCGGCGTGGCCGATGTGGCGGGCAATACCGGCAGCGGGATCAGTTCTTCGGGCAACTACGCCATCGACACCGCCCCGCCGACCGCGACGATTGTCGTGGCCGACAACGCTTTGAAAATCGGTGAAACGTCACTGGTGACCATCACCTTCAACCAGGCCGTGAGCGGTTTCACCAACGCCGACCTGACCATTGCCAACGGCACGTTGACCTCGGTGAGCAGCAGTGACGGCGGCATCACCTGGACCGCCACCTTCACCCCGACGGCCAGCATCACCGACACGACCAACCTGATCACCCTGGACAACACCGGCGTGCAGGCTTCCGCCACTGGTAACGTGGGCAGCGGCACCACCGATTCCAACAACTATGCCATCGACACCGTGCGCCCGACGGCCACCATTGTGGTGGCGGACACGGCGCTGAGAATCGGCGAAACCTCTCTGGTGACCATCACCTTCAGTGAAGCGGTGAGCGGTTTCACCAACGCGGATCTGACCATTACCAATGGCACCTTGACCTCTGTCAGCAGCAGCGACGGCGGCATCACCTGGACCGCGACCTTCACGCCCTCCGCGAGCATCACCGACGCGACCAACCTGATCACCCTGGATAACACGGGCGTGGCCGACCTGGCGGGCAATGCCGGCAGTGGCACCACCGATTCCAACAACTATGCCATTGACACAGTCCGGCCCACCGCGACCATTGTCCTGGCAGACGCGACCCTGAGTGCGGGCGAAACCTCGCTGGTGACCATCACCTTCTCCGAGGCGGTGAGCGGTTTCACCAACGCCGACCTGAGCGTCGCCAACGGCACCTTGACCTCGGTGAGCAGCAGCGACGGCGGCATCACCTGGACCGCGACCTTCACGCCAACCGTCGGCGTGAATGACTCGAGCAACATCATTACCCTGGCCAATACCGGTGTGACCGATGTGGCCGGCAACGCCGGCAGCGGCACCACCAACTCCGGCAACTACACCATCGATACGGTGTTGCCGACGGCCACTATCGTCGTCGCCGATAACGCATTGAGCGTCGGTGAAACGTCGCTGGTGACCATCACCTTCAGCGAAGCCGTCAGCGGTTTCTCCAATGCCGACCTGACCATTGCCAACGGCACGTTGACCTCGGTCAGCAGCAGTGACGGCGGCATCACCTGGACCGCCACCTTCACTCCGACTGCCAGCATCACTGACACGACCAATCTGATCACCCTGGACAACAGCGGTGTGCAAAACGGCTCGGGCAACGCCGGTAGCGGCACCACCGATTCCAACAACTACGCCATCGACACCCAGCGCCCGACAGCCACTATCGTGGTCGCTGATGCGGCGCTGGCGGTGGGCCAAACATCGGTGGTGACCATCACGTTCTCCGAGGCGGTGACCGGTTTTACTACAGCCGACCTGACGGTGGGCAACGGTACCCTGAGCAATCTGAGCACCAGCGATAACATCACCTATACCGCAACCCTGACACCGACGGCGAGCGTCACCGATTCGACCAACCTGATTACCCTGGACAACACCGGAGTGATCGATGGAGCCGGCAACACGGGCGCCGGTACCACCGATTCCAATAACTACGCCATCGACAGCCAACGTCCGACCGCCACCATCGTGTTGAACGACACGACCCTGAAACCGGGGGAAACCGCGCTGGTGACCATCACCTTCAGCGAGGCGGTAACGGGTTTCGACAACAGTGACTTGAGTATCGCCAACGGCACGTTAAGCGCGGTGAGCAGCAGCGACGGCGGCATCACCTGGACCGCGACCTTCACCCCGACTATCGGGATTACCGACGCCACTAACATCATCACCCTGGCCAATACCGGTGTGACTGATGTGGCCGGCAATGCCGGGGCGGGCACCACCAACTCGGCCAACTATGTGGTGGAAACCGAGGTGCCGACGGCCACCATCGTGGTGGCCGACAACGCCCTCAAGGTCGGTGAAACCTCGTTGGTCACCATCACGTTCAGTTCGGCGGTCAGCGGTTTTGACAACGCCGACCTGACGGTAGCCAACGGCACTCTCAGCAGCGTTTCATCCAGCGATGGCGGCGTGACCTGGACCGCGACCTTCACCCCTGCGGTCAGCGTGACGGACACCACCAACCTGATCAGCCTGGACAACAGCGGTGTGACCAACGCGTCGGGCAACAGCGGTGTCGGTGTGACCGACTCCAACAACTACGCGATCGACACCGTTCGCCCGACCGCGACCATTGTGGTGGCGGACAATAAGCTGGGCATTGGCGAAACCACCACGGTGACCATTACCTTCAGCGAAGCGGTGACCGGTTTCGACCTGTCGGACCTCAGCGTCGCCAATGGTGTGCTGTCCGCCCTGGCCAGCAGCGACGGTGGTGTGACCTGGACCGCCACGCTCACGCCGACCGCGAGCCTTAACGATGCGACCAACCTGATCCTGCTCGACACCGGCAATGTGCTCGACGTTGCGGGCAATGCCGGCAGCAGCATCGCCATTTCCAATAACTACGCACTTGATGCGACCCGCCCGACCGCCACCATCGTGGTTGCCAACCCGAACCTGGGCATCGGCCAGACGACGCTGGTGACGTTCACCTTCAACGAGGCGGTCAGCGACTTCGATTTGTCGGACCTGAGCGTCACCAATGGCGAGCTGACCAACCTGGCCAGCAGCGATGGTGGCAAAACCTGGACCGCGACCTTCACGCCAACGACGGGCATCACCGACCCGAGCAACTTCATTGCGCTGGACACCAGTAATGTGACGGACCTGGCGGGCAACACAGGCGCCAGCGTCGCCGTATCCAACAACTACGTCATCGATGGCGAACGACCAACCGCCACGGTGGTGGTTGCCAACCCGAACCTGGGCGTGGGTCAGACCTCATTGGTGACCTTCACGTTCAACGAAGCGGTGAGTGGTTTCGACCTGTCCGACATCAGCGTGGCGAACGGCACGCTGTCCAGTCTGAGCAGCAGCGACGGCGGTAAAACCTGGACCGCGACCCTGACGCCGAACGCCAATGTCAGCAGTGGCAACAATGCGATCAGCCTGAGCGTCACCGGTGTCAGCGATTCGGCGGGCAACGCGGGCAGTGGTGTCAGCCTATCGAACAGCTATGCGATCAATACGGTCGTCGCACCGTCATCGCCGATTGTCGTGGTGCCGCCGGATCCGGAATTCCGGACCACGGACCCTGTCACCGTGCCCGATCTGCCCAACGTGCCATTGCAACCGATCATCTTCACTCCGCCCACTGGCGATCTCGGCTCGCCACTGACCTTTACCCCGCTGTTTGAACAACGGGTGATCGGCAACGGGATTCGGCCTCTGGGCGACATTTTCATGAACCATGGGGCGCTGACGCCCAGCTTTATTGCGCAGGTATTTGGCAGCAGTGAAAACGGTGGCGATGGCTCAGGCCACGGCTTCCTCGGTTTTGGCGGGGGCGATGGCGGGGTCTTCAGCACCAGCACGCTGACGAATCTGTTCAATCAAGACACCAGCAGCGAGGGGAATTCGCTGAGCACCTTCGGCAGTCATTCGATCAAGACCGGGGATGCGTCCCAAGGGCTGCGCGGTGTGTTTGGCGCACCGAGTCTTGGCCAGCAATTACAACAATTCAAAGACACCGAGCAGCGGCAGGTGGAAAGCCTGGCCGCGGCTTTGCGCCAGGTCGGCATCAACGAAATGCAGGCCTGAAAAAACCTTTAAAGCAGTGCGGCACCCGGGGGCAATCCAAGGATGAAAAGAAGACAGAAGTTGTTCGGCGCCAGCCTGCTGGCGCTGGCGATCAGCGGATGTGCAGTCACCAGTGAACCGATCGAACGCAGCGTCAGCCAACAGCGCGCCAGAAGCGATCTGCAAAACATGTACAAGGGGCAGGAGCCCCTCAGTGGCCCGTTGACGCTGCACCAGGCGATGGCCCGCGCGGTGAAATACAACCTTGAAGGCCGGCTCAAGATCATGGAAGAGGCCCTGGCCAAGCGCCAACTCGACCTCGCCAGTTTCGACATGCTGCCGCGCATGGCGCTCGATGCCGGATACGTGGGGCGTAACAACGTCAACGCCTCCAGTAGCCAGAGTGTGCGCACCGGCACCCAGTCTCTGGAACCGTCGACCTCCCAGGACCGCGACCGTGACGTGGCGGACCTGACCATGGTCTGGAACGTGCTCGATTTTGGTGTCAGTTACATCAGCGCCAAGCAGCAGGGCGATCAGCGGCTGATCGTTCAGGAGCGTCGGCGCAAGGTGATCAACACCATCGTTCAGGACGTACGCTCGGCCTATTGGCGAGCCATGGCCGCCGAACGTTTGCTCAAACAGATCGACAGCCTCATGGCCCGGGTCGAAGCCGCGCGGGGCAATAGCCAGAGCATGAGCGAGCAGCGTATTGGCGATCCGATTCAGTCGTTGGGTTATCAACGCTCACTGATCGAAGCGACCCGTCAACTGGAAGAACAGCGCCGGGCGTTGTCGCTGGCGAAAACCGAACTGGCCACCCTGATCAATCTGCCGATGGGCACCGACCTGAAACTGGCGACCCAGGACGATTACGTCATCCCTGAGCTCAAAATCGACCTCGCCAGCCTGGAACAGGAAGCCCTGACCAGCCGGCCAGAGTTGCGTGAGCAGGATTACCAGACCCGCATCAGCGCCGCCGAAACCCGAAAAGCCATGCTGCGCCTGCTGCCGGGGCTGGAGTTTTCCGCTGGCGGGCATTACGACAGCAACTCGTTTTTGGTGGAGCAGGGTTGGGCTGACTATGGTGTGAAGGTCACCTGGAACCTGTTCAACGTGATTTCCGCACCGGCCGCGATCGACGTGGCCAAGGCCGGCGAAGAAGTCGCCACGGCGCGCCGACAGGCGATGTCGATTGCGGTACTGGCGCAGCTCTACGTGGCCAACGCTAACTATCGCGAGGCGATGCGGCAGTTCAAGACCAATCAGCAATTGTCGAACATCGACGGGCAAATCGTCGGCCAACTGCGCAACCGCTATCAGGCGGCTGGATTGGGCGAACTGGACCTGATCCAGGGCGAACTGAACACGTTGCAGGCTGATCTGCGTCGCGACCTGTCCTACGCCGATCTGCGCAATGCTTACGGGCAAATCTTCGCCAGCGCCGGTCTCGATCCGCTGCCGGACGAAGTGCAATCGACCGAAGTCCAGTCCATCGCCACGGCCCTGGCCAATCGCGAAGAGGCGTGGGCGGCGGGCGACATCTCAGTGCCGGTGACCCATGCCCCGGCCCGATAACCTGCTGGCGCCGACGGCCAGCATCAGCCGCGCCCAACGCGAGGCCCGCAACGGCCATCGCGGCACGGCGATTCTGCTGACCGGTCTACCGGCCGCGGGCAAGTCGACCTTGGCCCAGGCACTGCACGCCGAGTTGTTCGAGCACGGTGTGCAGAGTGTGGTGCTCGATGGTGATGGACTGCGGGTGGGGCTCAATCGCGATCTGGGGTTTACCGACAGCGATCGCCTGGAAAACATCCGCCGCGCCAGCGAACTCGCGGCGCTGTTGGTCGAGAACGGGCAGATTGTCATCCTCGCGATGATCGCGCCCTTGGTGGAGTTGCGCGAATTGTTCGCCCGGCGGTTGGGCGAGGATTACCGCGAAGTCTGGTGCAGCGCCTCGTTGGCGGTATGTGAACAGCGTGATCCCAAAGGTCATTACGCCCGGGCGCGACGGGGTGAGTTGGCGGGGTTTACCGGTGTCTCCGCGCCTTACGAACCACCGCCGTGTGCCTCGCTGGTGCTCGACACGGGCGCGCAGTCGGTCGAGGCCTGTCTCGACCGTTTGCTGACCTGGCTCGGCGAATGCGCGGTACTGCCGAAACGATGAGTCGGCCGGCCTTCTCCCGGTTGCCGGCGGCGGTGGATTTACCGTTGCTGCTGCAGGCGCTGGCGGCCATTGGCGAGGACGACTGGCACGGTCACTTCAATAGCGCTTACTACGCGGGCGACTGGAGTGGCGTGGCGCTGATTTCCGCGGCCGATGCCTTGACTGAACTGGCGCCCGGTCGCGGTGAGCCTCTTTTGCGTGCGCCCTGGCTGCGAGATGTTCGATGGCAGCAAGGGCTGCGGGATCTGTCGCTGGAAATCGTCTGCGCGCGTCTGCTGCGGCTCGGTCCGGGCGGACGCATCCACGAACATCGCGACTATGACCTGGGTGAACCGGACGCTGATTTGCGCCTGCATATCCCGCTGCTCAGCCCACCCCAAGTGGACTTTCTGCTGGACGGCCAGCGCATGCCGCTGGCTGCTGGCGAATGCTGGTTTCTCGACCTGTCGCGGCCCCATCGCGTGGACAACCGCGATACCCGGGCACGGATTCATCTGGTGCTCGACTGCCGGCCCGGTGCCTGGCTCGAGCAGGCGATTATCGACGGACTGGCAACCACACCGTTGCCGAAACCCGGTCAGGACACTTTTGCGCAGTTCCAGGCGTTGGTGGCCAGCGATCCGCAGCTGTGCAAGTCCTTGCAGGGTGTGCAGGACAACGAAGCCTTTATCGCCCGTACCCTGGAGCTGGCCGCCGAGCGCGGACTTGCGTTCACCCGCGAAGACCTGCGCGCAGCGATGCGCGACGGTCGTCGCCAATGGAATGAGCAATGGAGCGCCTGAACCTCGAAGGCTGGTTGCCGATCCGCGTGTGGCAAGAGGCCGGGCAGTGGCAAGTCGACTGGTGCTGGTTTGGTGACACGCGACTGCATCAGCCGTTTTTTCGTGATGCGGTGGACGATGCGCTACGGCTGCCGTTCAATCAGGCGTTTCGCCGGAAAACCTCATTGTCGGTCCTCACCGACTGGCAGATTTGCAGCCCCGGGCTGATGCCGAGCGCCTTTATCTTTCACGCCTCCCGCTGCGGCTCGACCCTGATCAGCCAGATGCTGGCACAACTCGACAACCACATCGTCATCAGCGAGCCACCGCCGCTGGATGCGTTGCTGCGCAGTGATTTACCCGCCGTCGAGCGCCATGACGCCATCAAAGGGTTGCTGTCTGCCTACGGGCAACGTCGGCTCGGCGTGGAGCAACGACTGGTGATCAAACTCGATGCCTGGAACATCGGTGAACTGCCGTTATTGCACGAGTGTTTTCCTGAAACGCCGTGGTTGTTTCTTTATCGCGATCCGCTGGAAATCGCTGTCTCGCATCTGCGTCGTCCGGGCATGCACATGGTGCCGGGGATGATTGGGGCGAGCGTGTTGGATGACGAGTTTGCGTTCAGTAGCCGTGAGGATTTCATCGCGCGACGATTGGGGCGGTTGCTGGCGTCAGGATTGGCGCAATGCCAGGCACTTGGCGGCCTGGCGGTGAATTACAGCGAACTGCCGCAGGCCATGGCAGGGCGGTTGGCCGCGTTCTTTGCGTTGGATATCGAGCAGCGCAGGCAGGTGTTTGCAGCGGTGGGGCAACATGCCAAGCAGCCGTCGCAGGTGTTTATCGACGATAGCGATGACAAACGTCGTGAAGCCACGATGCTGCTTCGTGATCGGGTGGAACACTGGGCGCGGGAGCCTTATGAGGCATTGGAAAAAGATCGCAGCCTTCGGCAGCGCCTACAGGTATACCCCGAGCTTTTGTAGGCGCTGCCGAAGGCTGCGATCTTTTGGGCCGGCAGATTAATGCCTCAGGGTTTTGACGACAAATCCGCCATCCCCTTGAGCAATTCGATCGGCAGCGGAAAGACGATGGTCGAACTCTTGTCCCCGGCAATCGAACTCAGCGTCTGCATGTAACGTAACTGCATGGCCCCTGGCTGGCGGCCGAGCATTTCGGCCGCCTGCATGAGTTTCTCCGAGGCCTGCAATTCGCCTTCGGCGTGGATCACCTTGGCCCGACGTTCCCGTTCGGCCTCGGCCTGTTTGGCGATGGCGCGAATCATCGATTCGTTGAGGTCCACGTGCTTGATCTCGACGGTGGCCACCTTGATGCCCCAGGCATCGGTTTGAGCATCGAGCACTTGCTGGACGTCGACGTTCAGCCGCTCCCGTTCGGCCAGCAATTCATCGAGTTCATGTTTACCGAGCACCGCCCGCAACGTGGTCTGGGCCAGTTGGCTGGTGGCCATGAGAAAGTCTTCGACCTGAATGATCGCCTTTTGCGGATCGAGCACGCGGAAATACAGCACCGCATTGACCTTGACCGAGACGTTGTCGCGGGTGATCACGTCTTGCGGCGGTATGTCGAGCACCACGGTCCGCAGGTCGACACGAACCATTTGTTGAACCGCCGGAATCAGCAGGATCAGGCCTGGCCCCTTGACCTGCCAGAAGCGTCCGAGCTGGAACACCACGCCGCGTTCGTATTCGCGCAGGATGCGGAAGGTCGACCCCGCCAGTGCAATCATCAATAACAGCAGCGCGGCAAAACCCAGTTGCAGGCCCATGACTATTCTCCACCCGGCGCCGCGTCAGCCGCGGCCACTTTCAGCAGTAGACCCTTGCGTGCCACCACCCGGACCTGCTGTCCCGGTTGCAGCGGCGTCGCGCTCATTACTTGCCATTGTTCGCCTTGCAGGTGCACCCAGCCGATATAAGCATTACCAGCCTGCAACGACGTTATCGGTGTCACGCTGCCCAGCAATTCGGCATCGCCGCTGAAGTTGCGGCGCGGTCGGGTTTTCAAGGCGCGGATCAGCAGGAAAATCAGCAGCAGTGCGCTGAGCAGCCCCAAGCCGATGATCAAGGGAACAGGCACTTGGGTATTGGTCAGAATTACCGCGCCGATTACGAACATCACAATCCCGCCCAAACCGACCACGCCGAAATTGGGCAAGGCCGCCTCGGCGATCATAAATGCGATGCCAAAGGTGATCAGCCAGATCCCGATGGGGTCGGGAACCAGCACTACAACGGTGTCCGCTGCGAAAACCGGCCCGCTCAGGGCCAACAGCAAGGCAATTGCACAGCAACGAATGTTCACTTGACCCTCCGGGAGAGTCGTCCGTCCGCGAGCCGTTCATGGCCCTGTATACAAGTCTAGTTGAGGCTGCAGCTGTATGAATTTTGACCCGTTGTCGACAGCGTCCGACGGGCGGATTTCCAGCCGCTCCCCGCCAGTGGGCCTAGACTTTTAAGGGAGACAAAAAAGCTAACCATCGTCCGCGATTCATTGCTGCGGATACCGAGGTGCATCATGCGTATGGCAAAAACCGTGCAGAACAGCCTGGAAAAGGCGCACTGCGAATATGACATCGTTTCCCACCCGCACTCGGCCAGTAGCCTTGAAACGGCTCGGCTGGCGGGCATCCCTGCCGAACGGGTCGCCAAATCGGTCATCCTTGACGACCATCACGGTCACTATTTAATGGCCGTGCTGCCTGCCAGCCGTCACCTGGACCTGAGCAAAGTTCGTGGCAGCAATGAATGGCAAGTCACCCGGGAGAGCAACCTGCCGCACCTGTTCGACGACTGCGAACGCGGCGCCGTGCCTGCACTGGGCGAATCCTACGGGCTGGACATGGTCATCGACCCACTGCTGACCCGGCAGCAAGACATCTACCTCGAAGCCGGCAACCACAACAACCTGGTACACATGAGCGTGCCGGAATTCTTGAAAATGGTGCCGCATGCCGAGGTGTGTGAGTTGAGTCTGTCGGCATAGCATCGACATAACCGCCGTCATCGCGGGCAAACCTCGCCCCTGTAGGAGCGAGGCTTGCCCGCGAATGGCCGCGACACTGTCGCCCAATCAAACAAAGGAACCCGACATGGAATCCCCTACCCACAGTCTCTCGTCCTTGTTCAAACAACTCGGCCTGCCCGATGACGCCGAAAGCATTGATAAATTCATCGCGACCCATTCACCGCTCAAACCCGAACTGCACCTGGCGGACGCGTTCTTCTGGAGCGAGAGCCAGGCAGAGCTGCTGCGTGAGGAGATTCTGGATGATGCGGATTGGGCGGAGGTGGTGGATCAGCTGGATGTAATGCTGAGGAAGGGGCGGGGGGTGTAAACGAAAAACCTCGTCACAGGTTTCTTCTGGGTCTTATTAACTTGGTTGAAGTAGCTTCCATGGCGACAAATCCAAAGATGAGACTGACCCATGCAGTATGTTTTGGCCGAAAGAATCATCAGCATCTCCGAGGTTGCTAAAAACGTCGGTGCTGTCTTGCGGGATACACAAGCCGCGCCAGTCGCGGTAGTGGATAACAATCGAATCAGGGCGTATCTGGTTTCGGCGGATCTCTATGAAGCGATGCTGGACCGCCTGGATGATGTCGATCTTGCAACTCTCATACGCGCTCGCAATCAGGAAACTGGCGAACCAATCAGTCTTGAGGACCTGTGAAAACACATTTGCCAGCCTGCGAATTGTTTCAAAACTTGACCAACTTTCCCCTCCAATGCCATATTGATAGTTAGCAAACTAACAGTATGTGCATTCCCCCATGCCAAAAAACCTCGCCGCTCTCCAGATGAACATCAGCAGCTCCATGGTGGTGGCCGCCAGGCATTGGCGCAAGATCTGCCAGACCACGCTGGTCAACTATGGAATCTCCGAAGCCTGCGCCGTTCCGTTGTTGATGATCGGGCGTTTGGGCGAGGGTGTGCGGCAGGTGACGGTCGCGCAAGCGGCGGGGATGGAGAGTCCGTCTCTGGTGCGTTTGCTGGATCAGCTGTGCCATGCCGGTTACGTCTGCCGCACCGAAGACGTCCATGACCGCCGCGCCAAGTGTCTGAGCCTGACCGAGACCGGTCGCGAGCTGGTGCAGGCGGTCGAAGTCGAATTGGTGCGTTTGCGCCATGAAGTGCTCGAAGGGATCGCCCCGAGTGATCTGGAAGCGGCACTGCGGGTACTGAGAGCTTTCGAAGCGGCCAATCATCCAGCGGTGGCGCACCCTTGAGCGGATTTTTCACCGGCGTCCCCCCGGCGCGGGACTGGTTCTATGGTGTGCGCACGTTCGCGGCATCGATGATCGCGTTGTACATCGCCATGCTAATGCAAATGCCCCGTCCGTATTGGGCGATGGCGACGGTGTACATCGTTTCCAGCCCGTTCGTAGGCCCCACCAGCGCCAAGGCGTTGTACCGCGCCGTTGGCACTTTGCTCGGCGCGGCGGCAGCGGTTTTTTTCGTGCCGATGTTTGTGCAGAGCCCTTATGTGCTGGTGGTGGTCATCGCACTGTGGACCGGGATTCTGCTGTTCCTGTCCTTGCACTTGCGCACCGCCAACAGCTACGCCTTGATGCTCGCCGGTTACACCTTGCCGCTGATCGCCCTGCCGGTGGTGGATAATCCGCTGGCGGTGTGGGATGTGGCCGAGGCGCGCACCGAAGAGATCTTTCTCGGTATCGCCTGTGCGGCAGTGGTCGGCGCGATGTTCTGGCCACGGCGGCTGGCGCCGGTGTTCAACGATTCGGTGAACAAATGGTTTGCCGATGCCTCGACCTACAGCCTGCGCTTCCTCAGCCGTAACGTGCTGCCGGAGGAAGTCAGCGCCCTGCGTTCATCGATGGTGGCGAACTTCAACAGCCTGGAATTGATGATCGGCCAGTTGCCCCACGAGGGCGCGCGACCGCAGACGGTGCGTAATACCAAGGAACTGCGCGGGCGAATGATCCATCTGTTGCCGGTGATCGACGCCCTCGACGACGCGCTTTACGCCCTCGAGCGACGCACGCCCGAGCTTGTGGATAAGTTCGCGCCACTGCTGACCGCGACCACCGAATGGCTCGACCACAAAGATGCTGATCTCGACCGCTGGCAGGCCCTGAAAAACCAGCTCGAAGCGCTGCAACCGAGTGCCGAGGCGCTGGATGATCGCAAGCAGTTGTTGTTCTCCAACGCCCTGTATCGGCTCGGCGAATGGATCGATCTGTGGCAAGACTGCCGCAGCCTGCAATACGCCATTCAGTGCGAGAGCCAGGAGAGTTGGCGTGCGGTGTATCGGCACTGGCGCCTCGGTCGGTTGTCGCCGTTTCTCGACCGTGGGTTGATGCTCTACTCGGCCGCGTCCACGGTCTCCGCCATTATTGTCGCCTCGGTGCTGTGGATTCTGCTCGGCTGGACCGACGGCGGCAGCGCGGTGATTTTGGCGGCGGTGGCGTGCAGTTTTTTCGCTTCGATGGACGACCCGGCGCCGCAAATCTACCGGTTCTTTTTCTGGACCGCGATGTCGGTGCTGTTCGCCAGCCTTTATCTGTTTCTGATCCTGCCGAACCTGCATGACTTTCCGATGCTGGTGCTGGCATTCGCCATCCCGTTCATCTGCGTCGGCACCCTGACGGTGCAGCCGCGTTTCTACCTGGGCATGTTGCTGACCATCGTCAACACGTCGTCCTTCATCAGCATTCAGGGGGCCTACGACGCGGATTTCCTCAGCTTCGCCAACTCCAATCTGGCCGGGCCCATGGGCTTGCTGTTCGCGTTCATCTGGACCCTGATCGCCCGGCCATTCGGCGCGGAACTGGCGGCCAAGCGCCTGACCCGTTTCAGCTGGCGTGACATCGTCAGCCTGACCGAGCCAGCCACGCTGGCCGAACACCGGCAGTTGGGCGTGCAGATCCTCGATCGCCTGATGCAGCACTTGCCGCGGCTGGCCATGACCGGCCAGGACACCGGGATCGCCCTGCGGGAAGTACGCGTGGCGTTGAATCTGCTCGACCTTCTGGCCTATACGCCGCGTGTGGCGGGCGTGCCGCAAGTGCTGCTGCAGCAAGTGGTGGACGAAGTCGGCGAGTACTTCAAGGCGTGCCTCAAGGCGGGCGAACGCTTGCCAGCCCCGAGCCCGTTGCTGATGACCCTCGACCGCACCCGTCGCGCCCTCGACCCCGAGTGTGATGAGGGCGCCCGTCTGCATTTGCTGCACGCCCTGAGCGGCTTGCGCCTGGCCTTGCTGCCGGGTGTGGAATTCGTCGGCGCGGGCGAGCTTGAAGAACCGCTTCCCCATGGCATCGATGGAGCGCCTTTATGATCGGTGATCTGGATATCAGCGGGGTGTTCCTGCCCACGCTGCTGGTGCTGATGGGCATTACCTACGTGTTGTACCTGTTGGTGCACGGGTTGCTGACGCGCCTGCACTTTTACCGTCTGGTCTGGCACCGGGCATTGTTCAACGTGGGTCTCTACGCCTTGCTCCTCGGCGCCGTGGACTCACTCAGTCGATACCTGATGACATGAAAAAACCTTTTTTGACTCTCGGCCGCGTGGTCCTGACGCTGTTGATCGTGACCTTCGCCGTTGTCGTGGTCTGGCGCATGGTCATGTATTACATGTTCGCGCCCTGGACCCGGGACGGCCACATCCGCGCCGACATTGTGCAGATCGCCCCGGACGTATCGGGGCTGATTCAGCAAGTGGAAGTGCGCGACAACCAATGGGTGAAACGCGGCCAGGTGCTGTTCAGCATCGATCAGGACCGTTTCAAACTGGCCCTGCGTCAGGCCAAAGCCGCTGTCGCCGATCGCCAGGAAACCCTCGCCCAGGCTCAACGCGAGGCCAAGCGTAACCGTGGCCTCGGCAATCTGGTCCCGGCCGAACAACTGGAGGAAAGCCAGTCCCGTGTGGCCCGCGCCGAAGTGGCGTTGATGGAAGCGCAGGTGACGGTGGACAGCGCCCAGCTCAACCTCGACCGCTCGCTGATCCGCAGCCCGGTGGATGGTTACGTCAACGACCGTGCGCCGCGTTCCCAGGAGTTCGTTACTGCCGGGCGGCCGGTGTTGTCGGTGGTGGACAGTAATTCCTTCCACATCGATGGTTATTTCGAAGAGACCAAGCTGGATGGCATTCATGTCGGCCAAGGCGTCGATATTCGGGTTGTCGGCGACCGCGCTCGGCTGCGCGGGCACGTGGAAAGTATTGTCGCCGGCATCGAAGACCGCGATCGCAGCAGCGGCAGCAACCTGTTGCCCAACGTCAATCCGGCGTTCAGCTGGGTGCGGCTGGCCCAGCGGATCCCGGTACGAATCGCCTTCGACGACGTGCCGGCGGACTTCCGCATGATTGCCGGCCGTACGGCCACGGTGTCGATCATCGACGATCAAACCCGGGAGCCGGCGCAATGAGCAGGGCCTCGGGTTTGGCGGTGGCCGGGTTAGGGCTGCTGCTGTCGGCCTGTCAGGTGGTCGGGCCGGATTATCATTTGCCGGACGAGGCCGCCGTGCACCGTGACGACTTTCAGGGCGACCTGGCGGTGAACGGCAAGAATGTCGTCTCGGCACCGGTGCCCAGCGATTGGTGGCGGCTGTATCAGGACCCGCGACTGGACCAATTGGTGCAGCAGGCCATGGCTTCCAACACCGATTTGCGGGTGGCGGCGGCGAATCTTTCGCGGGCTCGCGCTCAAGTCGACGAAGCGCAGGCGGCGGGTGGTTGGAGCGGCGGCGTGAAAGCTGGCGCCCAGCGTTTGCAGGAGTCCGGCGAAGCGTTCTTGCTGGCGGATAAAGTGCCGGTGGCCAACGTCGGTGATATCGGCATCACCACGTCCTATCAGTTCGACCTGTTCGGCACCTTGCAGCGGGGCATCGAAGCGGCCAAAGCCAATGCCGATGCGACTCAGGCGGCAGCGGACACCGCGCGCATCACCTTGGTGGCCGATGTGGTGCGGGCTTATACCCAGGTCTGTGCGGCCAACGAAGAGCGGGAGATTGCTCAGCATTCCCTCGACCTGCAAGCCCAGAGCACCACGCTGACCCAGCGCCTGCGCGATGCCGGGCGCGGCGATGAGACCCAGGTCACCCGTTCACAAACCCAATTCAAATCCTTGCGCGCCGAATTGCCACGCTATGAAGCGGCGCGTCAGGCCGGGTTGTTCCGCTTGTCGATGCTGCTGGCCAAACCGGTCGAGCAATTGCCGGCGGGCACCTCTGACTGCGCCGAGCTGCCGAAGATTGCGCAATTGTTGCCGGTGGGTGACGGCGCCACGCTGCTCAAGCGTCGACCCGACGTGCGGCAGGCCGAGCGCAGATTGGCGGCCGCAACCGCCGGCATCGGCATTGCAACCGGCGAGTTGTACCCGGACATCAGCATCGGCGCGACCGTTGGCACGGTCGGAATTCTGGAAAACCTCGGCAAACCGGCGACCAATCGTTGGGGCTTCGGCCCGCTGCTGAGCTGGACTGTGCCGTCCAACGGCTCCCGCGCGCGAATCCGTGAGGCCGAAGCCGCGACCCAGGGCGCGCTGGCGCATTTCGATGGGGTGGTGCTCAACGCCATCCGCGAGACTCAGACTGGCCTGGCGCAGTATTCCGCGCAGCTTCAGCGTCGCGATGCGTTGGCTGACGCCGAGCAATCGGCGCAACTGGCGGCAGACCAGACCCACCGCTTCTTCCAGGCCGGCCGGGCGTCGTTTCTGGCCGACCTGCAAGCCACCCGCACCTACACCGACGTCCGGGCGCAACTGGCCTCGGCCAACACCCAAGTCGCCATGAACCAGATCGATTTGTTCCTTGCTTTGGGTGGCGGCTGGGAAAGCGGACGAACGCAAGGGTCACAACCCGGCAAACCCTGAGGCCGTTGCTATGCTTTGATTTAATGGGTACGCGCGGCGAACCCATCGATCAAGGCTTGCGTTGGTCATGGGGATCTAATAATGAAAAACCCTTATGCTCCCGGCTTCTGGTGCGCCATTGCAGCATTGGTTTTGCTGTCGGCCACCTATTTCTACGGCGTCATGCTGGCCCACCAGCTCGACAAGGCGCTGATATTCCTCGACAGCGCGGCGGCATTGATCGCCGTGATGGCCATCGTGGTGGTCGCCTGGGCCTCGCTGCAGGGCCAGCGCATCAAGAAAAGACAACTCGAACAAGGCAAAACGTTGGTGCTGATCTGGGACACCAAGGTGGCGTTGCGTCGCGTCGAAACGGTGTTCGACCGATATTTCTGGGGCAGTTACTGGCAACCGGGGCGCACGTTCCAGGAAGTCATGGGCGAACTCACTGGCACGCCGCTGGAAAAAAGCCTCGAAACCTTGAAAAAACAATGCCTGGCGCTGGACAAGCAAATCGCCGACGAGGGGTGGCACTGGCTCAACAATGCCCGAGAGCTGTCCGATGTCGCCACCGCCATGGCCCGTGAGCGCTATCAACTGGACTTCTGCGACCCGCGTTCGGAAGTGACCGGCGGGGCGGTGATCAATCGGGATTTTGAAGTGCTGGTGTATACGTGGACTGCGCGGCTGAAAAGCTTTGATCATCAGCTTGATGAGATCGAGGTCCAGTATTCCTGATCCGGTGTTGGCGGGACTGACGCCATCGCGAGCAGGCTCGCTCCCACATTTGAAATGCATTCCCCTGTGGGAGCGAGCCTGCTCGCGATGGCGATCGGATGATCACCGAAACTCTCGACCCTTGCTGGCAGCCTCCCATAGACACTCTTTCACCTTTAATCCATGGGCCGCCCTGTGGCGCAAATGCTAATCTCCCTCCCACTTTCAGCGCAGTCGTGACCGCAACCCGTCATGGGTTCAGGGAAGACGACCACACTTTCAACAACGGACATTGATCGGGTTCTTCATGAATAAATCAGCAGGCGTGCTTCTAGGAATTGTTGTGGCCATCGGTGCAATCAGTGCCGGCGGTGCGTGGTACACCGGCAGCAAACTCGGTGGAGTGCTGGATAGCTCGATCGCCGATGCCAACAAAGAGCTGCAAGCCGCGCTGGCAGGTTCCAATGGCACAGCGTCGCTGGAGCTGGTCTCGCTGGAGCGCCATGTGTTCAGCAGTACCGCGCACTACCGCCTCAAGGGCGAGGGCGAGATGTTTGGTGAAGCGCCGATGGAGATGCTGTTCGTCGACCACATCGAACACGGCCCGTTGCCATTCTCGCGTCTGGTGTCGCTGAAGTGGTTGCCGGTCCTGGCCACCAGTCACTACGAGCTGGAGAAGACCCCGCTGACCGAGAAGTGGTTCGCTGCGGCCAAGGACAATTCCCCGGTCAAAGGCGTGGTCAACATCGGCTACGACAACTCCACCAAGGGCACCCTCGAATTTCTGCCGCTGCAAGCTGCACTGGACGACAAATCCAGCCTGACGTTTTCCGGGTTGAAACTCGACGTGGCCGCCAGCGCCCAGGCGCAAAAGGTCAAGGCCGACGGCTACATGGACAGCCTGAAGCTGACCACCGTAGCCGAAGATCAGACCCCGGTTCAGGTCGAGCTCAACGGCTTGACCCTGGCCAGTAATCTGACCAAAAGCACGTACGGCTATTACGTCGGCGACAACACCCTCGAGCTGACTGACAGCAAAACCACCTTTGGCCCCAAGCAATCGGTACTCGGTTTCAAGAATTTTGAAATGAAGAACCAGACCGAGGAATCAGGCACCAACGCTTCGGGGCGTGCCGATTACAAGGTCGGTGAAGTGTCGTTGAACGGCAAGGTTGTCGGTTCTGCGCGGATGGCCATGAGCCTGAAAAACCTCGACATCCCGTCAACGATGTCGCTGATGCAGATCTACCAGACCAAACTGCAACCGTACGAGAGGGCCGCCACTGAAGCCGCTGCCGCCGGTCTACCGGCGCCAGAGCTGAACCTGACCCCGGCCGAAGAGGCACAGATCAAGACTGGCCTTGAGAAGCTGCTGGCCGCCGGCCCGCAGGTGGCCCTGGAAAACCTCTCGTTCAACACCAGCAACGGTGAAAGCCGCGCCAACCTGGTGCTGGACCTGACCAAGCCGTCATCCATGGACCTGCCGCCGGACCAGTTGGTCAAGCAGTTGATCGCGCTGTTGGACCTCAATGTATCGGTGTCCAAGCCAATGCTGGTTGACGTACTTACCGTACAGTCGCAAATCGACGGTCAGACCGACGCCAAGCTCATCGCCGATCAGGCGAGTGCAACCGCCGACATGTTCGGCAGCATGGCGGTCGGTACGCAACTGGCGAAACTGGACGGTAACAACGTCGTCACCAAACTGCACTACGCCAACAATCAGGTGGAATTCAACGGCCAGAAAATGACCGTCGAGGAATTTGTCGGCTTCGTGATGAGCAAGCTCGGCGGCACTGGCAACATCACCGTCCAGTAAATCGCAGGTTTCAGCGCAACGCCCGGCCTCTGCAACACGCAGACGCCGGGCGTTTTGCTGTCTGGGGTTTCGAAAGGCGGTGAGGGGGAGAAGACCCTGATGCCTGGTTAAGACACGAGCACCGCAGCCCTTGTGGGAGCGAGCCTGCTCGCGATAGCAGTGGGTCAGCCAACATTGATGCTGAATGTACCGTCGCTATCGCGAGCAGGCTCGCTCCCACAAGGACTGCGCTTGACTGACTGGCATCGGAGAAGACCCGAGCATCACGAATCTGAATAATTATTGTGTTCTGAATAGTCGACTACGCTTGCATGCAAGACTGTATCGATAAAGCTTGGCTGGGTCTCTCGACCTGGCTTTACGTTACGAATGGGCAAGGGACATTGCGACCCGGCTGACCATGTAAGGATGCTGACGAATGCCGCGTATTGCTGGTCCTTTTATTCATCGTGGTTTGCGCCCCTTGTTTCGCGTAGCACTGTGCGGCCAGTTGCTGTGGCCGATGTTCGCGTTCGCCGACACCCCCTACGACCAGATGGTTCGCGATGCACGAGCCGGCAACTACACGCCTGCGCTGACCGTGTTGCGCCAGGTGCCGGTCAACCAGGCCACCACCGGGCAGATCAGTGATCATTTACAGATCGCCAGCTGGGCCGGCCTGGACGCCGAAGTGGTTCAGGTCTATGAAACCCAGGGACACAATCGGGCGTTGCCGGTTCAGGCCCTGACCGCCACCGCGCGCGCCTATCGCAACCTCAAGCGCTGGGACTCGGCGACTCAGGTGTACAACAAGGCCCTGGCCCTTGAGCCGCAAAATCCCGACCTTCAGTTAGGCCTGGCAATGACCCAGGCCGACGCCGGTAAACCTGACGAGGCGGTTGCCCGCGCCAGGGCGCTGGTGGCGGCGAAACCGGATGATCCTTCCCGCCGTCTGGCGCTGGCCTACGCTTTGACCCGTGCCGGTGCCACCTACGACGCACTGTTTGAATACGACCAGGCGTTCATTCGCGCTGGCAGTAAACCCGAAGTCGCTCGCGAATACGTGATTGCCCTGCAACGCGCCCGTTTGCCGGAGCCGGCCTTGCGCCTGGCTCGCCAGCGGCCGGGGTTGCTGGATCCGGTCACGCTGCGACGCCTCGAAGGTGACCTGGCCGCAGAACGCGTGCGTCTGGCTGAACTGGCTACCCGCAGCGAAAAAGAACGGTATGTGATCGCCGATCGGGCGTTGGCCGATTACGACCAGTTGCTGGCGACCTGGACGCCGGATCCTGCGGCCCACGATGACGTCATCCGCTGGCGAATCGACCGCATGGGCGCCCTCAAGGCCCGTGCGCGCACGGCCGATGTGATCACTGAATACCAGAAGCTGATCGCCGAAGGTGTGAAGGTTCCGACTTACGCCCTGCGTTGGGTAGCGTCGTCCTATCTGGACCAACGTCAGCCGGAAATCGCCACCGATTTGTATCGCCAGGTACTGGTGGCGCCGGATGCCGATGTTGGCGACCGTCTGGAGGACAGCACCGCGCTCTATTACGCCTTGCTCGAAAGCGACAAAGCTGATGAAGCACGTCAGGTCGCCGAAGACGCGGCCAAGACCCAGAAACCGCGAATCGAGCTCAAGGGCTTGCCGACGGGCAATCCCAACGATGAATGGATGGACGCGCAGCAACTCGCCGCCCAGGCCGGCACCTATGGCGCCGATTTGCCGTCGGGTGAGCAGGGTTTGCAGACGCTGGTGGATCAGGCCCCGGGCAATCTCGGCCTGCGTCTGGCCCAGGCCGATCTGTACCTGGCCCGGGACTGGCCACGGCGCGCCGAGAATCAGCTCAAGGAAGTCGAGAGCATGGCCCCACGAGACATCGGGCTGGAAATTGCTCAAGGCCACACCGCCATGGATCTGCAGGAATGGCGGCAGATGGATGCGCTGACCGACGATGTGGTCGCGCGTTTTCCCGACAGCCGTCAGGTGCAACGTTTACAGCGTCAGCGTGAAGTCCATGACATGGCCGAGTTGCGGGTGCAAGCCTACGGCGGCAAGACTTATGGCGGTGGCAACGACAACGTCGGGGCGGTCAACGGCAGTCGCGATTTCGGCATCGAAACCACGTTGTACAGCCCGCCCATCGATGAAGACTGGCGCGTGTTCGCCGGTGCCGGCTACGCCACTGGCGACTTCCAGGAAGGCACTGGCCACCATCGTTTCCAGCGCGTCGGCCTCGAACGCCGGACTCGCGACATGAGCCTGGAAGCGGAAATCTCCAACCATTCCTACGGCTTCGGTGACAAACAGGGCGCGCGCCTGGCGATTGCCCGAGACATCGACGATCACTGGCAGTACGGCGGCAGCCTCGAATACCTGTCGGCGCAAACGCCGTTGCGGGCCTTGAACAGCGACATCACCGCCAACGGCGGCAGTGGTTTCATCCGTTGGCGCGCCAATGAGAGCCGTGAGTGGAAACTGTCGGTCAGCCCCTCGCACTTCAGCGACGGCAACAACCGTGTCGAAGCCTTGCTCACCGGTCGCGAGGGTGTTTATCGCGCGCCGGGGCTGCAGGTCGACCTCGGCCTGGAGGTCGGCACCAGCCATAACTCCAACTCCAGCGACGTACCGTACTTCAACCCCAAATCCGACTTCAGCGTGCTGCCAACGGTGAACGTCAACCACGTGCTCTATCACCGCTACGAAACCTCCTGGAGCCAGCAGTTCCTGGCCGGTGCGGGCACCTATAGCCAGCGTGATCACGGCACCGGCGGCGTCGGCCTGCTGGGTTACGGCCAGCGCTACAGCTGGAACGACGTATTCGAGGTGGGCGGCCTGCTGAGCGTGATCAACCGGCCTTATGACGGCGACCGCGAAACCGATCTGCGCCTGCTCGTCGACCTCACTTACCGCTTCTAGAAGAGTTTGAAGATGCCTTTTATTTCGCGATTCATCCTTCTGCTCGGAGTGCTGCTGATCAGCGCCTGCGCCCAGCAAGCCCCAGCCTTCGCGCCGCCGTCCGAACGCCCGGTGCCGGCCAATGAAAAGCCGTGGCCAAAAAATCATGTACTCGGGATCGCTTACCACGATGTCGAAGATCGTGACCCCGATCAGGCGGTGGTGGCTGTGCGCACCGAGCGCATGATCGAGCAACTGGCGTGGCTACGGGAGAACAACTACAAGCCGGTCACGGTCGACCAGATCATGGCGGCTCGCAAGGGTGGCCCGGAGCTGCCGCCCCGGGCGATTCTGCTGAGTTTCGACGACGGTTATTCGAGCTTCTACACCCGTGTGTTGCCAGTGCTGCGTGCCTATAACTGGCACGCCTTGCTGGCGCCGGTCGGGGTGTGGATCGATACACCGCTGAACCAGCCTGTGGACTTCGCCGGTACACCGCGCAAGCGTTCGGACTTCCTGACCTGGGAGCAGATCCGCGAGATTTCACGATCCGGCCTGGTGGAAATCGCTGCCCACACCGATGCCAGCCACAAAGGCGTGCTGGCCAACCCGCAAGGCAACCTGCAACCGGCGGCTGCAACGCGGCGCTATGACGCCGCTACCGGCCGCTATGAAACCGAAGCCCAATTTCAGGCCCGGATGCGTGCCGACGTGACGGCCATTTCGGAGAAGATCCGCAAGGTCACCGGTTACAAGCCGCGGGTCTGGGTCTGGCCGTACGGCACTGCGGATGGCACCTCGCTGCACGTGATCAACGAACAGGGTTATCAGATGGCCCTGACCCTGGACGACGGCCTCGATGCCCTCGACAATCTGATGAGCAGCCCGCGCTTTTTGGTGGCCTCGGACCCGGATGGCGAACACTTCGCCAACAGCATCGTCTCGGTGCAGTCCGAGTCGCCGATGCGCGTGGTGCATGTGGATCTGGACAACGTTTACGACCCGGACCCGGCCCAACAGGAAATCAACCTCGGCAGACTGGTCCAGCGCATGGCCGACATGGGCGCCAACACGGTGTTCCTGCAAGCCTTCGCCGACCCTGCGGGCGATGGCCTGGTGCATTCGCTGTACTTCCCCAACCGTCACCTGCCGATGCGTGCCGATATTTTCGACCGCGTGGCCTGGCAGTTGCGCACTCGGGCTCATGTCAAAGTCTATGCCTGGATGCCGGTGCTGAGTTTTGCCCTGGATTCGAAGCTGCCACGCGTCACTCGCTGGGACCCGAAAACCGGCACCACGTCGATCGATCCGGACCAGTACAAGCGTTTGTCGCCATTCGATCCGGAGGTGCGGCGCATCATCGGTGAAATCTACGAAGACGTGGCACGCCTGACCTCGGTCGACGGCATCCTCTATCACGATGACGCGGTGTTGTCGGACTTCGAAGACGCCGGCCCCGAAGCCCTGAAGGTCTATGCCGCCAACGGTCTGTCCGGTTCGATTGCCGCCCTGCGCGACGATCCGGCCACCCTGCAACGCTGGACACGGTTCAAGAGCCGCTACCTGATCGATTTCACACACGAGCTGACCGCCAAGGTCCGCGCCATTCGCGGCCCGCAAGTGCAGACGGCGCGCAATATTTTCGCCGAGCCGATGCTCAACCCCGAGAGCGAAGCCTGGTTCGCGCAGAACCTCGACGACTTCCTGGGCGCCTACGACTGGACGGCGCCGATGGCCATGCCGTTGATGGAAAAACAGAGCCACAAACAATCCGGCCCCTGGCTCGAATCGTTGGTGGCGACGGTCAAATCGCGCCCCGGCGCACTCAATCGCACGGTGTTCGAATTGCAGGCACGCGACTGGACGAAAAATAAAGACGCCGACATCGACGGCGGGCAGTTGGCCGACTGGATGGGCCGCCTCAAGCGTCAGGGCGCCACCAGTTTCGGCTACTACCCGGACGACTTTCTCGAAAACCAGCCGGACCTGAAAACCGTGCGGCCCGCGCTCTCCAACAAGTGGAATCCATAACATGCTGGACAGACTTTTGGCCCTGCTGGTTCTGGCGATCGTCCTTGGGGTTCCCCTCGGGCTGATCTTTTTGCTCACCGGGCAATTCCTGATGGACTTCGTGTTCTTCTATCCGTTGTTCATGTCAGGACTGTGGATTGCCGGCGGCCTGTATTTCTGGCTGCACTGGGAGCGGCACTGGCCGTGGAAGGACGACACCTTGCCGCCGCCGCTGGCCGGCGAGCCGCTGATCTCGATCCTGATCCCTTGCTACAACGAAGGCGACAACGCGGCCGATACCATCCACGCGGCGCTGGCCCAGCATTACCCGAACATCGAAGTCATCGCGATCAACGACGGCTCCAAGGACAACACCGCCGCGGTGCTCGACGCACTGGCGGCGCAAGACCCGCGTCTGCGGGTGCTGCACCTGGCGGAAAACCAGGGCAAGGCTGTGGCCCTGCGCATGGGCGCCATCGCGGCGCGTAGCGAGTATCTGGTGTGCATCGACGGTGACGCGCTGCTGGCGCCGAACACGGCGGCGTATCTGGTGGCGCCGATGCTCGACAATGCGCGACTGGGCGCGGTGACCGGTAACCCGCGAATCCGCACCCGTTCGACTCTGATCGGCCGCGTGCAGGTCGGTGAGTTCTCGTCGATCATCGGCCTGATCAAGCGCACCCAACGGGTATTCGGGCGGATCTTTACCGTTTCCGGAGTGATCGTCGCGTTCCGTCGCACAGCGCTGAACAGGGTCGGCTACTGGAGCCCGGACATGATCACCGAAGACATCGACATCAGTTGGAAGCTGCAACTGGATCACTGGAGCATTTTCTACGAGCCCCGCGCGTTGTGCTGGATTCTGATGCCGGAAACCCTCGGCGGCCTGTGGAAGCAACGTCTGCGCTGGGCCCAGGGCGGTGCGGAGGTGCTGTTCAAGAACATCCGTGGTATCTGGCAATACCGCCATCGTTACCTCTGGCCGCTGCTGTTCGAATACTGCCTGTCCACCGGTTGGGCCTTCACGTTCCTGCTGTCGGTGATCTTCTGGGGCGTTGGCAAATTCGTCGACATGCCGCCAGCCATTGCTGTTGATCACCTCATGCCACCGGCGTTTACCGGGCTGTTGCTGGCGGTGGTCTGCCTGATGCAATTCGCGGTCAGCATCATGATCGACCGCCGTTACGAAAAGGGACTCGGGAGGACCATGTTCTGGGTGGTCTGGTATCCGCTGGTGTTCTGGTTCGTCAGCCTGCTCACCACCCTGGTCAGCTTCCCTAAAGTGCTGTTCGGCCAACATCAGAAGCGCGCGCGCTGGGTCAGTCCGGACCGGGGCATCAAGCCGCTGAATGATGATGAAGAGGAGGAGGTCATCAAATGAAAATCATCAGAACCCGGCAGCGGCCCTTTCTGGTCGTGATCGATGTTTTCTTCACTGTGCTCGCCTGGGTCGGGCTGCTGTATTTGCTGGCGCAGGGTTTGTGGCCGTTGTTCGATACCCATGACGGCCCACGCATCAATACGTCATTTTTCGACGCCCTCGGCACGTTGCAGATTTACCTGTGGGTGGCGTTGTTGAACGCGGTGATCCTGATCACGTGGGCGCGTTATCAACAGCGCAAGAGCAAGAGTTTCGCACAGCGCCGTTTGCCGGCGCCGGTGGTGGATGATCAGGGGCTCAGCAAAAGCTTCAAGCTGAGCGGCGACCGGCTGGCGAAACTGCGCACGCCGGGCTCGATGACCATTCATAACGATCAGGATGGCGATGTCAGTCATGTCGTTACGCACTTCACTCCGGTCGACCCGGCCCAACTGCCGCCGCCTCTGGCACCGCTGGAGCATCCGCTGGTGATCCGCCTGCCGGCCGAAGATGACGACAACCGAGAGCCGCTGAGCCACGTCTGAGACTGCTGCGTTCCTGTTGTTTCATCCGTTCGGTGGGCATTGCATTACCCGCTCTTTGTCCGTTCGGCGAACACCGTATGGCCTGCTCTTCGTAGGAGCTGCCGCAGGCTGCGATCTTTTGATTTTCAGCGGTTTTGAAAATGCCCAAGATCAAAAGATCGCAGCCTGCGGCAGCTCCTACGGGGAATGCGGGGCATTGGAGATCGGTCAGCCCACATCCCGAATCAGGCGCCATGCCTCGTCCACCGACAGCGGTTGTTTCATCCGTTCGGCGAGCATTGCCATCGCCCGTTCCTGATCGCAGGCAACGGCCGCCGCGACCACACCGTTTTTGCCGAACAGGCCGATAAACGGTGGATGATTGGGGTCGCCCTTGAACTCGACCTCGTCCCAGGCCTCAGCGTGTCCGAGGTAGTCATAGTTTTTGCCGAAGTGCCAGGTCCAGAAATACGGTACATCGAGGTAGTGCTCGTCGCCGCCGAGCATATTGGTCGCCGCAATTCGCGCCTGCTGCTGGGCCAGGCGCCAGTGTTCGATCCGTTGGGGCTGGCCGTTGAGCGGGAAGGTCGCGATGTCGCCGACGGCCCAGAGCCCGTCGGTTACGCACATTCCGCCGTCGACCTTCAGCGACTGATCTTTTTCCTTTGGCAAATCGGCAAACGGGGCCGTTGCCGGGGTGACGCCAATGCCGACCAACACCAGATCCGCCGCAAAGCGCTGACCATTATCCAGCAGCACCGCTTCTACCTTGCCTGCGCCTTCGATCTGCGCGGCCTCGCCATCGGTGTGAAACCGCACACCGTTGGCCTCGTGCCGGGCACGAATCGCCTTGCCGACGGCATCACCGAATTGCGCTTCGAAAGGGATGGCATGGTGGGCCAGGACGGTGACCTCCAGGCCGTACTGACGCAGGGATGAAGCGGACTCCAGGGCAATGAAACTGTCGCCGATGATCACTGCGCGTTGACCGGGTTTCGACGCTGAAAGAATCTGCTGCGCCTGCGCTTTCGAACGCAATACAAAGACCTGCGGCAGGTCAGCGCCGGGCAGCGACAGACGCTTGGGTGTGCCGCCCGTGGCGATCACTGCACCGTCATAGCTCAGCGATTGACCATCAGCCAGGCGCACGGTCCGGTTCGATGCATCCAGGCTCGTCACTTCGCCGTTTATTCGTTCAATGCGTTGTTCACGATAAAAACTTTCATCACGCAGCGGTGGGACTTCGTCCAGCGGCATCTCCCCGGCAATCACGAATTTGCTCAATACCGTACGGTCGTAACCGGACTCGGCTTCACGATCGATCAGCAGCACCCGGCCGCCGAAGCCTTTCTCCCGCAGCGCCGCAGCGCAGGCGGTACCTGCGGCGCCGGCACCGATGATCACAAAGGTTCGCTTATCGTCCGCCGGTGGCGTGCTGGCGGTGGGCATCGGCTGGTTGTCGACCCAGACCTCATCGTCGCGAATTTCAAGGGGATAGCGTCGCAGGCTGTCCAGGGACGGCGGCTCGCACAACGCGCCGTCTTCGAGTCGATACGCTGCCTTGTGCCACGGGCAGATCAGCCGTCCGTGACACAACGCCCCTTTGGCCAGCGGTGCCCCGGCGTGAGGACATCTGCCCTGATAGGCGCGCAATTGATCGCCGACCCGCAGCAAGACGATTTTTGTGCCTTCGATCCGAACTTCAAGGCCACGGTCTTGGGGCACATCGGCAAAACGGGCGACGCGATGCAGTGCCATGATCGATCTCCAGGCAAGTGTTTCACTTAGGAGTTTGGCGCTTATTCCGAGGTTCAGCCAATTCCTGCTGCCACCGCACGAACGGTCCGGCTATAGTTTGCGAGCCGACGACGGCCCCACCCCGCACAAGGTGCTCCGGTATGACCCGATTGACCTCATTGAACCCTTGGCTGGCGGCCGTTGCAGTCGCCTTTTGCGTGCAGTTTCCGGCACAGGCCCAGGCACAGGCCCAAACCCAAGCCCAAGCCCAGGAACATTTCACCCTCAACATTCCCGGTGTTTCGGACAATCGTCTGTTCACGTCCATCGCGGCCAGCGATGCCGCCGGTTGCGGCGGCAAAAACCAGTCCCCGGCCCTGAGCTGGAACGCCGGCCCTCCCGGCACCCTCAGCTACGCCATCGTCATGTACGACCCGGATGGCCAGAAAGGCCTGGGCGTCGATCACTGGATTCACTACGGCATCAAAGCCGCGACGCGTCAGATCCCGGCCGGTGTCGGCGCCAAATCCGCCTTCGAAGGCGTAGGCGGCACTAACGTCAAAGGCACCACCACCTACATTGGCCCTTGCCCGCCCATCGGTGACAGCCCCCATCACTACATCATCCAGATCTACGCCCTGGACCTGGCGCCCGATGCCTTGCCTGCCGGCCTGACCCGCGCGCAGCTGATGGAACAGATCAAAGGCCATGTGCTGAAAAACAGCAGCGTGGTGCGGCGTTATCACCGCTGAAGATTTTTTCTGGTGCTTTAACCCGAACCTGCCGGGCTGTCCGTCTCAGAGGATGAATGAGTCAAATTCCTCCTGAGGTCAGCCCCCATGTCCCTCTGCAGGCCCGACTCAAGACAGAAGAAATGAGGTGAATGGCCGTTGGCAAATTTGGCATCGACACCCGAAAGCGCGCACTATCGGCCTATAGCCGATGCGTTGGAGGATGCCGTGGCCCAAAAAATCGACCGCATCGCCCAAATGCTCAACTGCCCGGTGAAGGGGGAGGAATTGCGGCGAGCAGTGACTGAGAGTCGTAAGGAGTTTCTGCTGGCGAAGCAGGCAGAAGAAGCGCTTGAAGAAGACGTTCTTGATGATGAGCTGATCGAGGACGAAGAAGACGATGATGAGTACGACGAGTTTGATTGGACTACCGAATGAAAAAACCGCTTCGGCGGTTTTTTTGTACTCACAAAAAAGCCCCAGACCCTAAGATCTGAGGCGTTTCTACATAGGGCGCACCAGGCAGGATTCGAACCCACGACCCCTGCCTTCAGGAGTCCTGAAAGTCGACGTTTAGAATCAATACGTTAGCGCGGACCAGCTGTGAGGGAAATAGGGGACAGACCACGTTTTCTAAAGCAGAGATTCAACGTCGAGATCGCTGTGTCAATAACAACGGTGAAGCACCGCAGGGGGTGGTGAAGCGCTCCTTTGCTTGGCTGGAGAAGTGCAGGCGATTGTGGAAAAACTGCGAGCGTAGACTCAACACCAGTTTGCAGTTCATCCATTTGGCCTTTCTCGTTCTACTGCTCAAGATCGCAAACAGGCTCTTAGGCGAATGCCAGCACCTCATGCAAAGGCCGACGCACTTTTTGCGGCCAGTTGCCGGCGGCCGGGTAGCCAGCGGTGACCAGCATGACCGGCAGTTCATTGGCCCCTAGGTCGAACTCTCGCGTCACGCCCTCGGCATCGAAGCCGCTCATGGCCCCGCTGGCCAGGCCCATGCCTTGAGCCGCCAACATCAGCGTCATGGCGGTGAGGGAGGCCGAACGCAGCGCCTCGTCGCGTTGCAGCTGCGGATTGCCCGCGTGGGATTCGCTGGCCATGGCCGCCCAGCCCTGGAGGGTGGCGGGCGGCAGAATGCCGGCGTCGACCGAGGGCTGCAGCATCTGCGGCAGCGTCTCGTGGGCCGCCAGGGTGCCACAGATGATAAAGGTCACGGGGGCGTCCAGCACTTGGCGCTGCTGGTAGGCCACGGCATGCAAGCGGGCCTTGGCTGCGTCCGAGCGCACCGCGACAAATTTCCAGTTCTGCAGGTTGTAGGCCGAGGGCGCGCGGGTGGCCAGCTGCACCAACTCGCGGATGACCGACTCGGGCAGATCGCGACCGGCCTGATAACGGGTGGTGGAAACTCGCGACTCGATAAGGTCCTTGATGGCAGTGTTCATAGCATTCTCCGTTGCACAGGGTTTTCTAGAGTGGATAAATCAGTGGGCGTTTGGCTGGCCGGCGAGCCTGAGGTCGATGCCCATTGCACCACCAGGATGCTGCCCAGCACTGTGATCAGCCCCAGCAGCGCCAGGCCGGTGATGCTCTGTTCCAGCAGCGCCCAACCCAGTAGTACGGCCACCAGCGGGCTGAGCAAGCCCAGTGATGACACCGCCACCGGCGCCAACCGGGCAATCCCGCGAAACCACAGCACATAGGCCAGCAGCGCGCCGAACAGCGACAGGTAGGCGTAACCCAACCACTGGCTGAGGCTTAGGCTCGGCAGCGGTGGATCGACCAGCCAGGCCAGCGGCAGCAGCAACAGGCCGCCCACCAGCAGCTGCCAGCCGGTAAAGGCCAGCAGCGGTATCGCCAGCTGCCAGCGCCGTGTCAGGTAGGTGCCGACCGCCATGCAGGCGGTGCCGATAAAGGCCGCGGTTATGCCGATCGGGTCCCAAGAGGCGCCCGGCGCCAGCAGCAGCGCGGCCATCCCGACTATCCCCAGCACGCTGGCGCCGGCCGCCAGATAAGACGGGCATTGGCGGTCCAGTGTCCATACCAGGCCCATCACCAGCAGCGGTTGGATGGCCCCGACCACGGCAGCCAGGCCGCCGGGCAAGCGGTAGGCGGCGACAAACAGCAGGGCTTGGAAGAAGCCGATATTCAGCGCCGCCAGTATCATCAGGCGCAGCCATTCGGCGCGTTTGGGCAGATGCCGGCTGTACAGCACCAGCAACAGACCGGCCGGCAACGCGCGCAGCAAGGCGGCGGTAAAGGGGCGATTCACTGGCAAGAGTTCGGTGGTGACTATATAGGTCGAGCCCCAGATGGCCGGGGCCAGCGCCGTGCTTAGGATGTCCAGCCAGGAACTGCGGGTGCTTAACTTGTTCATGTATTTATCTCGCATTCAAGATAAAATGAAGGCTAATAGTATTTTATCTTTGATTCAAGATAAATCTTGAGGGGTAGAACATGACAACCGAACGACAGGCCGATGCGGTCGACATAATTCTTCGACAGTGGCGCCGCGAGCGTCCGGATCTGGACGTTAGCCCCATGGGCACCATTGGCCGGGTCAAGCGCTGCTCGGTGCTGCTGCAGCGTGAACTGGCTAAGCTCTTCAGCACTTTCGGCCTGAACGCCTGGGAGTTCGATGTGCTGGCCACCCTGCGTCGAGCCGGCGCGCCTCACTGCCTGGCGCCGACCGCGCTGTTCTCGTCCTTGATGATCACCTCCGGCACCATGACCCGGCAGATGCAGCAGCTGGAGGCCGCCGGCTGGGTCAGCCGCACGCCCAACCCCAGTGACGCGCGCAGCCTGCTAGTGCAATTGACCCCGGCCGGGCTGGCGCTGATCGACCGCGCGGTGACCGCCCATGTCGCCAACGAGGCGCGGATTCTGGCGCCTATAGCGGCGGCACAGCTGGCGCAGTTGGATGAGCGGCTATCGGAACTGTTGGCGGTCTTGGAACCGGCGGCCGAGTGATTTCTAAAAACCTGTTTATGACCTGCTGCGCGTCGGCGATACCGTGTTAAAAACAGCCTTAGAATGCTCATTTACAGCCCGTAAAATGCGCTTCTTCGGCTGCTTTTGCCTTGTCTCCTCTAGCTCGCGAGATCAGATTCTTAGCGCGGTGACGCGGCCGACGGCATGTGGTCGGCTGGTAGAAATAGGGACAGAAATAGGGGACAGACCACAATTATTTTTATGGGTAAAAACGTGGGCTGTCCCCTGTTTTCTCTGTTTTCTCCAAATGCTCAATTGCCGGTGAAGGGGGAGGAATTGCGGCGAGCAGTGACTGAGAGTCGTAAGGAGTTTCTTCTGGCGAAGCAGGCAGAAGAAGCGCTTGAGGAAGACGTTCTTGATGATGAAGTGTTTGAGGACGAAGAGGATGATGATTACGACGAGTTTGACTGGACGACAGAATGAAAAAACCGCTTTGGCGGTTTTTTTGTATCCACAAAAAAGCCCCAGACCCAACGGCCTGAGGCTTTCTCGTTTCTACATATGGTGCACCAGGCGGGATTCGAACCCACGACCCCTGCCTTCGGAGGGCAGTACTCTATCCAGCTGAGCTACTGGTGCGATGCGGGCGCCATGATACTCATATGCGTTGCGGGCGTCCATGCTGCTGAATCGTCTGCGTTTTTCAAAAGCGTAACCTGCGTTTGCTACGCTGATCAGAAAAAATAGGCTAATGCGCCGTTTTCGTTCTTTTTTTCGAACAGCCTATTGTCCTTTACCCCCTTTGATCCTAGGATTCGTTTGAGATTTCAAACGCTCTTGTCTGGGTGCTGAACCGCACGAGTTCGTTCCGTGCGCTATTTATGTGCTTCAGCCCGGTGAATGATTTCCCTGACGGCAGCCTATAAGGCGCCTTTCTACAATCATAATTCGCTCCGCGCGTGCCGCGGTGCTGTTAAGGAAAGCCGACATGCAGCTTAAAGACACCCAGTTGTTCCGCCAGCAAGCCTTTATCGATGGCGCTTGGGTCGATGCGGACAACGGTCAGACGATCAAGGTCAATAACCCGGCCACGGGCGAAATTCTGGGCACTGTGCCGAAAATGGGCGCTGCCGAAACCCGCCGTGCGATCGAAGCCGCTAATAAAGCGCTGCCGGCCTGGCGTGCACTGACCGCCAAGGATCGTGCGAACAAGCTGCGTCGCTGGTTCGAGCTGATCATCGAGAACCAGGACGACCTGGCTCGCCTGATGACTCTGGAGCAGGGCAAGCCATTGGCTGAAGCCAAGGGCGAGATCGTTTACGCCGCTTCCTTTATCGAGTGGTTCGCCGAAGAAGCCAAGCGCGTTTACGGTGACGTGATTCCGGGCCACCAGCCAGACAAGCGCCTGATCGTGATCAAGCAGCCTATCGGCGTGACCGCAGCGATCACCCCGTGGAACTTCCCGGCCGCGATGATCACCCGTAAAGCCGGCCCGGCCCTGGCCGCTGGTTGCACCATGGTGCTCAAGCCTGCTTCGCAGACTCCGTTCTCGGCTTTCGCCCTGGCTGAACTGGCCCAGCGTGCCGGTATTCCGAACGGTGTGTTCAGTGTTGTGTCCGGCAGCGCCGGGGACATCGGCAGCGAGCTGACCAGCAACCCGATCGTGCGCAAACTGTCCTTCACCGGCTCGACTGAAATCGGTCGTCAGCTGATGGCCGAATGCGCCAAGGACATCAAGAAAGTCTCGCTGGAACTGGGCGGCAACGCGCCGTTCATCGTGTTCGACGACGCGGACCTGGATAAGGCCGTCGAAGGCGCGATCATTTCCAAGTACCGCAACAACGGCCAGACCTGCGTCTGTGCCAACCGCCTGTACATTCAGGATTCGGTCTACGACGCGTTCGCCGAGAAACTGAAAGTGGCCGTGGCCAAGCTCAAGATCGGTAACGGTCTGGAAGACGGCACCACTACTGGCCCGCTGATCGACGAAAAAGCCGTGGCCAAGGTTCAAGAGCACATTGCTGACGCCGTGAGCAAAGGCGCAACCGTGCTGTCCGGTGGCAAGGTGATGGAAGGTAACTTCTTCGAGCCGACCATCCTGACCAACGTGCCGAATAACGCTGCCGTGGCCAAGGAAGAAACCTTCGGCCCATTGGCGCCGCTGTTCCGCTTCAAAGATGAAGCCGATGTGATCGCGATGTCCAACGACACCGAGTTCGGTCTGGCCTCGTACTTCTATGCTCGCGATCTGGGCCGTGTGTTCCGTGTGGCTGAAGCCCTGGAATACGGCATGGTTGGCGTCAACACCGGGTTGATCTCCAATGAAGTCGCGCCGTTCGGCGGCATCAAGGCATCGGGCCTGGGCCGTGAAGGCTCCAAGTACGGCATCGAGGATTACCTGGAAATCAAATACCTCTGTCTGGGTATCTAAGCTCGGAAAACATAAGCAGGCATTGCTTCAAGCGTAAAGGGCACGAGAGCGCTGTCCCTTTGCGCCGCTTCAAACGGAATTTTCTCTGTGGCCGGGAAAGCTGTGGCAGTCGATCATCGCATGCTGCCGTAGTTGCCTCCCCGCCGCATTTTCCTTGAACCACGCCGCCCGATGAGCGGTGAATGAGGACACCATGAGCAAGACTAACGCATCCCTGATGAAACGCCGCGAAGCCGCTGTACCGCGCGGTGTTGGCCAGATTCACCCGATCTTCGCCGACCACGCGAAGAACGCCACCGTGACCGACGTTGAAGGTCGCGAGTTCATCGACTTCGCCGGTGGTATCGCCGTGCTGAACACCGGTCACCTGCACCCGAAAGTCATCGCGGCCGTGACTGCGCAGCTGAACAAACTGACCCACACCTGCTTCCAGGTCCTGGCCTACGAGCCGTACGTGGAACTGTGCGAAAAAATCAACGCCAAGGTGCCAGGTGATTTCGCCAAGAAAACCCTGCTGGTGACCACGGGTTCCGAAGCCGTGGAAAACGCCGTGAAAATCGCCCGCGCCGCCACTGGCCGTGCCGGCGTGATCGCGTTCACCGGCGCTTACCACGGTCGCACCATGATGACCCTGGGCCTGACCGGTAAAGTCGTGCCTTACTCGGCCGGCATGGGCCTGATGCCAGGTGGCATCTTCCGCGCGCTGTACCCGAACGAGTTGCACGGTGTGAGCATCGACGATTCGATCGCCAGCATCGAGCGCATTTTCAAGAACGACGCCGAGCCGCGCGACATCGCCGCCATCATCATCGAGCCGGTTCAGGGCGAAGGTGGTTTCTACGTCGCGCCTAAAGAGTTCATGAAGCGTCTGCGCGCCCTGTGCGACCAGCACGGCATTCTGTTGATCGCGGACGAAGTGCAGACTGGCGCTGGCCGTACCGGCACTTTCTTCGCGATGGAACAGATGGGCGTTGCCGCCGACCTGACCACCTTCGCCAAATCCATCGCTGGCGGCTTCCCGCTGGCCGGTGTGTGCGGCAAGGCCGAATACATGGACGCCATCGCTCCGGGCGGCCTGGGCGGCACCTACGCGGGTAGCCCGATTGCGTGCGCCGCGGCCTTGGCCGTGATGGAAGTGTTCGAAGAAGAACACCTGCTGGATCGCTGCAAGGCAGTCGGCGAACGTCTGGTGACTGGCCTGAAAGCCATCCAGGCCAAGTACCCGGTCATCGGCGAAGTGCGTGCCCTGGGCGCGATGATCGCGGTGGAACTGTTCGTCGACGGCGACAGCCACAAGCCGAACGCTGCTGCCGTGGCATCGGTTGTGGCCAAGGCGCGCGACAAGGGCCTGATCCTGCTGTCGTGCGGCACCTATGGCAACGTTCTGCGTGTGCTGGTACCGCTGACCGCGCCGGACGAGCAACTGGATAAAGGCCTGGCGATCATGGAAGAGTGCTTCGCCGAGCTCTGATCGATTTGTGATCTGATCGACAAAAAACCCGCTTCGGCGGGTTTTTTTATACCGCTTGAAAACATCAGAGGGCAATTGAGTTGTATCGAATGGCCAGCATTGACTAAGGTGCAAGCATTGCCGTTGGAGTGTGCGATGACTGCTGTGGTGTTACCCGCTGTACCGCGTGTGCTGATTGCCGAGGCCGACCCTTGGTCCCGCGACCTGCTCAAGCACGTGTTGTTGAATGTGCGCTGCGACGCACGGCTGGACCTGTGTGCCGATGGCCAGGAAGCATTGCAGCTGTTGGCGGAAAATCCTTACGATCTGGTGATCGTCGACTGGGAGTTGCCTGGCGTCGATGGCCTGAACGTCTTGCGCAGTGTTCGTCAGCGCAAACGTAACCCACCGCTGCCGTTCATTCTGATGAGTAGCCGCAACGACAGCGCCAGCGTGCGCGAAGCCTTGCCCTTGGCGCCGACGGCGTACCTGACCAAACCCTTGAACATGGAAAGCCTGACCCAGCGCCTGCAGGATTTACTGCTGAACGCCGGTGAAGAGGTGTCCTGTGAGGCGCCGTCACTGGTGCCGGGCATGACCTTGTCGGTGTACCTGGAGCGGCGGCGCGAACTGGCGGACGGTGCGCCGCTGATGACCGACGTGCAGGTGGCGATCAAACGTAGCCTCAATCCCGATGGCCTCGATCTGACGCTGCTGGAAGACGAGATCCGCACCGACCCGCAAATCACCGCCGTCCTGATCGCCGCCGCCAATAGCGCGGCCCAGCATCATGGCGTCGCTGTGCAAACCCTGGCCCAGGCGCTGCATCGCTTGGGCACCGGGCAAAGCATGAACCTGATTCTGGGCCTTGCCCTCAAGCGCAGTGCCCGGCTCAGCGATCCACAGCTGGCGGACTATGCCGAGCGTTATTGGGAGTTGTCGCTGCACACCGCCGAATACGCCCGGACGCTGGCGCGTTTGCTGGATCTGGATCAGGCGCGTTGTTATTGCGCGGGCATGCTGCATTGCCTCGGCGACCTGGCCTTGCTGCGCTGTTTGCAGGAATGGAAGCAGGCCGGCGGTGAGCTGGATGAATGGGAGGAAGTCGGCGATGCCCTGGCCGAATTCGGCGCGGCCTACGGTTCGGCGCTACGGACTCGCTGGCGTCTGCCGCTGGAGCTGCGAGAGCTGATTGCGGCCGTCTACCAGCTCGGTGGCGGGGTTTATTCCCGTGAGGCGCTGGTGATGAACATGGCCGCACAACTGGCGCGCCTGACCGAGCATGAGGGGATCGAAGCGTTGTCCAAAAGCCGCACGGCGCGGTTACTCAAGATCGGGTTGCCGGAGTTGATGCGTTTGCGCAAGAAGTGAATCTGACACCAAACCCTGTGGGAGCGAGCCTGCTCGCGATAGCGGATGATCAGCCAACATCAATGTTGAATGTCAGAACCTCATCGCGAGCAGGCTCGCTCCCACATTGGTTTAGTGTTGAGCCGGAATTTGGGCTCAGCCAGAGATAATCCGGTTCTTGCCCTGGCGCTTGGCCTGGTACATCGCCGCATCGGCGCGGGCGAACAGACTGTCGAGGCTTTCATCCGCGGGAGTGAGGCTGCTCAGGCCCTGGCTGACGGTGATGCCGAACGTCTGGCCGTCATGGCTGAAGCTCAACCGCTGAATTTCCCGTTGGAGGCGCTCGGCCACCTGCATGGCCATGTCTGGTGCACAACCGGGGAACACGGCGGCGAATTCCTCACCGCCAATCCGTCCAAACAGATCACCTCGCCGCAGGGCCGCGCGCCCGCTCTCGGCGATACGTTGCAGCACCTTATCGCCTTCCTGATGACCGTAGGTGTCGTTGACCACTTTGAAGTCATCGATGTCCAGCAGAAGGAACGCCATCGGCGCGCCCTGCAACCGCGCCTCCTCGAATTCGCGGTGGGCGCATTCGAAGAAGTGTCGGCGGTTGCTGCTTTGGGTCAACACGTCTGTACTGGCCAGACGTTGCAGCTCGGCTTCCATCTGCTTCTTTTCGGTGATGTCTTCGGCAATGCCGACGATGATCACCGGTTGGCCCGGTTCGGCCTGACGGTTGATGAAACACTTGTCGCTGAGCCAGCGCACCTGGCCGTCGGCGGCGATGATGCGGTATTCGCGATCTTCAACGGCACCTTTGACCAGCACTTGCGCCAGGCTGCGCTCGGCATAGTCCAGATCCTCGGGATAGACGCTGTCGCGCCAGTGGTTGTAGTCGGACAGCAACAGGCCGGCGGGGCGGCCGAAAATCCGGTCATAGGCCGGGCTGACGTAGAGCACCTGACGGGTTTCCCAGTTGAATGCCCAAAGCACGGCGTTGACGCTGACCAGCAGCGAACTGAACAGCTGTTCGCGTTCGCTCAGGCGCGCCACTTCGCCCTGGGCATGCATCAGCGCCATCAGGGTCTGCGCGGCCTCGGGCCACTGTGGAAGGGATGTGTCTTGTAGGTTTTTATTGACCATCGGCACAAATCTCAAAGGGCGTGCCGCTATTTCGACAGCGGCCAGAGCAAAGCCCGCCTGAATGGCGAAGTGTCTTTGAGATAGGGGATTTGGAGCGAAGTTCCCGCTTTTTGTGGTGAGGGGGGCAAGGGGCCGCTGGGCGGTACTGGCGACGTGTTTTTTTTCGTTAAAACGCGTCGTCAGGTTTTACGTCTGCTGCGCAGCCCAGCGGGAGCAAGCTCCCTCGCCACAGGCAGGCTCTTACCACGGGCAAGCCCCTCAGAAGGGCAAGCCGTCACCAGAGGATCAGGCGTTGGCAGGGCGCAGGGAATAGGTTTTCAACTGGTCGGCGAAATCACGCAGGGATTGAATCCCGCTGGCCTCGGCCTCGTGTACCCAGTCCTTGATGGCGGCCAGCATGTCGTGACCATTCGAGCTGGTCTTGACCCAGATCTGTTGCAAGGCCAGACGTTTCTCGTAAATTACCTTCAGCGCCTGGCTGTGCTCGAGCATGGTCTGGATGCGTACATGGTGCTTGTCGTCCAGCAGGCTGGTTTCCCGCGAGAGCAAACGCTTGGCCCGGTGGAACTGGTGACGGACCGAGTGATCGACCTTTTCCAGCTCTTGCTTGACCAGCGGCGCGATCACCAGCTTGCGGTACTGGGCCATGATCTGGAAGCGGTTGTTGAGGATCGCCATGGCGGTGTCCATGTCCAGGTTGCCTTTACCTTCGACACGGTGGGCGATCGGCGCAACCCGCTGGACCTTGGCCAGACGCAGGAAACTGAAGACCTGGATCCACGCCCAGCCGAGGTCGAATTCCCACTTCTTCACCGACAATTTGGCCGAGTTAGGGTAGGTGTGATGGTTGTTATGCAGTTCTTCGCCGCCGATCAGGATGCCCCAGGGCACCAGATTGGTCGCCGCATCGCGGCATTCGAAGTTGCGGTAGCCGATGGCATGGCCCAGGCCATTGACCACACCGGCGGCCCACACCGGAATCCACATCATCTGGATGGCCCAGATGGTGATGCCGATGGTGCCGAACAGCAACAGGTCGATGACGCCCATGATCGCCACGCCCAGCAGCGGGAAGCGGCTGTAGAGGTTGCGCTCGATCCAGTCTTCGGGGCAGTTCTTGCCGTAGATGCGCAGGGTCTCGGGGTTTTCCGCTTCGGCGCGGTACAACTCGGCACCTTTGCGCAAAACGGTGGACAACCCCTTGATGACCGGGCTGTGCGGGTCATCGACGGTTTCGCATTTGGCGTGATGCTTGCGGTGGATGGCCGTCCACTCGCGGGTGTTCTGCGCCGTGGTCAGCCACAGCCAGAAGCGGAAAAAGTGTTTCAGGCCGGCGTTGAGCTCAAGCGAGCGATGGGCTGAATAGCGATGCAGATAAACCGTGACGCCGACGATCGTCACGTGGGTCATCAGCAGGGTGACTGCCACCAGTGACCAGGGCGATAAGCCAAGAAAACCTTCGTACCACATAGCCTATAGGACCCTCGATAAAGAAAAAAACAGCCATCGCATTATCACTAAGCCCACAGATAAAACCAGTCGCCCTTTCAGATAAGAGTGGCTGGATGTTTCCTTAATCTATAATTCCAGCCTATTTGTAGGGACATGGACGCTCGAATGTCAGCCACATATCGCGATGCTTTGCGTGCAACGCTGCTCTACTTGGTGCTTTCCGTCGCCTGGCTCCAGTTCAGTGGTTATTTATTGAACAAGTTCTTCGATAATTTCGCCGACCTGCTGCGCTGGCAACTGATCAACGGTTATGCCTGGGTGGCCTTCAGCGCCGGGCTGATTTTCATGGCGCGGGCGCGATTGTTTCGCTGCCTGGGCATCGGCGCCAAATTGCGCGAGCGCACTGCAGACCGGGAGCGTCTGCGTCAGGCGGCAGCGGTGTTCGATTGCACCCGTGAAGGGGTATTGGTTACGAATAGAGAAGGGGTGATCGTCCATGTGAACCGGGCGTTCATGGACATCACCGGCTATCAGCGCGAGGAGGTATTGGGTCAGCGCCCGAACATGTTCAAGTCGGGCTATCACCCGGCGGGTTTCTACCAGGCGATGTTCACGACACTCGAAAGCCTCGGCGAGTGGAGCGGGGAAATCTGGAACCGTCGCAAAAGCGGCGAGATCTATCCGCAATGGCAGACGATCCGCCTCATTCACGACGATCAAGGGCTGCTCAGCCAGTACGTTGCGGTGTTTTCCGACATCAGCGCGATCAAGAACTCCGAGCATGAGCTGACGCACCTGGCCCATCACGATCCGCTGACCGATCTGCCCAATCGTTTGCTGCTTACCGACCGTGTCGGGCAGGCGGTGGCTTCGGCGCAGGTCCATAAGCGCGGTTGCGCGTTGTTGATGATCGATCTGGACCACTTCAAATTGATCAACGACAGCCTCGGCCACAGTGTCGGTGATCAATTGCTCAAGGCCGTGGCTGAGCGCCTGAGCGCGTTGTTCGGTCAAGGCATTACGCTGGCGCGGTTCAGCGGCGACGAGTTTGCGGTGCTGGCTGAAAATTGCCCGCAACCGGGACATGCCGCAGCGCTGGCTCAGCGGATTTCCGATGGCCTTAAAGAACCATTCCAGATCGACGGACATCCACTGTTTATCAACGCCAGCATTGGCATCAGCCTGTTCCCCAGCGATGCCTTGAGCGCCGAGCAACTGTTGCGCAACGCCGACTCCGCGCTGTTCAAGGCCAAGAGCGCGGGCCGCGACGGCTATGCCCTCTACACCGAAGAATTGACCGCGCATGCCCAGCAACGTGTCGAGATCGCGTTCCAATTACGCCAAGCGCTGGAACAGCAGGAGTTGCGGGTTTATTACCAGCCCGTGCATGACCTCAAAACCAGTCGCCTGATCGGCGTCGAGGCTCTGGTGCGCTGGGAGCATCCGCAGCGCGGGCTGGTGTCGCCCGCTGAATTCATCCCCATTGCCGAACGCACCGGGCTGATCGCCGAGATCGACGCCTGGGTCATGCGCCAGGCTTGTCAGCAGATGTGCCAGTGGCAAGCGGCGGGCGTGGAGTTGTCGTTTGTCGCGGTGAACGTTTCTTCTCGCCTGTTCGCCCGCCGCGAGTTGTTTCAGCAGGTGGCTCAGGTGCTGCACGAGACGGGGCTGGATCCGGCGTATCTGGAGCTGGAAGTCACCGAAAGCGCGGTGATGGAGGACCCGGAAGTGGCGCTGGAGCAGATGCATCGCTTGCGCGAGTTGGGCGTGCGGTTGGCCATTGATGACTTCGGCACAGGCTATTCGTCGTTGCTGCGGCTCAAGCGTTTGCCGGTGCAAAAGCTCAAGATCGATCAGGGATTTGTCGCAGGCTTGCCGGGTGATGAGGACGACGCGGCAATCGCGCGGGTAATCATTGCGCTGGCGCAAAGCATGGAAATGCAAGTGCACGCCGAGGGGATCGAACAGGTCGAGCAAGCGGCTTTCCTGCTCGAACACGACTGCGATCTGGGGCAGGGTTATTGGTTTGGAAGGCCAGTGCCGGCGATGGCATTGGATTGGGCTAGGGCCCCCGTTATTCGTTAAGCCCTAAAAGATCGCAGCCTTCGGCAGCTCCTACGGGGCTTGGGTGCGCCCGGAAATCCGATGTGTACGCTGTCCCCCGTAGGAGCTGCCGAAGGCTGCGATCTTTTGATCGTCTGGCCATTAATTCCCCGCAAACCCTTGCCCCATCAAATAATGCCTTTTGGTTATATAAAAATTCTTAAATAGTCTTTTTAAGAATATCTGCGCCTATCTACTATTGCTCCTGCGCCGTAAGCAGTGCCCGCCACTGCCAGGCATATCTCATTAAAGGAGCAACACCATGAGCGCATCCCTACGCAGTGTTGACGGGCAGGACGAAGCCACCATTTTGCGTGAGATCCAGAGCGCCTTGCGCGATCTGCGCTTTGGCGCAGTGGAAATCACCGTGCACAACGCCCAGGTGGTTCAGATCGAACGCAAAGAGAAATTCCGTTTGCAGAACCCGAATAACAAACCGAGCTGAAGCGAAAGATCACAAGGTCGCAGCCTTCGGCAGCTCCTGCGGGGGACCGATGCAGGGGGCCGGCTAAAGCTGCGATCTTTGAACAGGCAACCCGTTCCAGACCATAAGAAAAAGCCAACACACCAAGAACTCCGGGAGCTTTCACCATGTCGTCGATTCGCTATTTTGCCTTGGCCGCCCTGGCCAGTGCCTTTTTTGCTGGTTCTGCGGTTGCCAAGGATTACGAATTGCTCAACGTGTCGTACGACCCGACCCGTGAGCTGTACCAGGAGTACAACGCCGAGTTCATTAACTTCTGGAAAAAGGATCACGCCGGCGACAACGTGAAGATCCAGCAATCCCATGGCGGTTCGGGCAAGCAAGGCCGGGCGGTGATCGATGGTCTGCGGGCCGACGTGGTGACCCTGGCCCTGGCCGGGGACATCGACGAAATCGCCAAGCTCGGCAAGAGCCTGCCGGCTGACTGGCAGAAGCGTCTTCCAGAGGCGAGCACGCCTTACACCTCGACCATCGTGTTTCTGGTGCGCAAGGGCAACCCGAAAGGCATCAAGGACTGGGGCGACCTGACCAAAAACGGCATGGAAGTCATCACCCCGAACCCGAAAACCTCCGGCGGCGCACGCTGGAACTTCCTCGCGGCCTGGGCCTATGGCCTGAAAGCCAGCGGCGGTAACGAAGCCAAAGCCAAAGAGTACGTGCAGACCTTGTTCAAGCACGTGCCAGTGCTGGACACCGGCGCTCGCGGTTCGACCATCACCTTCGTCAACAACGGTCAGGGCGACGTGTTGCTGGCCTGGGAAAACGAAGCCTTCCTGGCGTTGAAAGAAGACGGTGGTGCCGACAAGTTCGACATCGTTGTGCCTTCGCTGTCGATCCTTGCCGAGCCACCGGTGGCCGTGGTCGACAAGAATGCCGAGAAAAAGGGCAACGCCGAGATTGCTGACGCGTATCTCAAGCACCTGTATAGCCCGGTCGGCCAGGAAATCGCGGCGAAAAACTTCTATCGTCCACGTGACAAGGACGTAGCCGCCAAATACGCCAGGCAGTTTCCGACACTGGAGCTGGTGACCATCGACAAGGACTTCGGCGGCTGGAAAACCGCGCAACCGAAATTCTTCAATGACGGTGGCGTGTTCGACCAGATTTATCAGGCGCAGTAGCCTGAAATGGAGCAGTCAATGGACCTGATTCCAGTCAGTTAAGGTGCTGAACCTGTGGGAGCGAGCCTGCTCGCGATGACGGCGGTACATTCAGCATAAATGTTGGCTGACCCGCCGCTATCGCGAGCAGGCTCGCTCCCACAGGGGCTGCAGTGTCCAAATCCTTAACTGGCTGGCATTGGCAAACAGGCCCCGATTTCACCGTCGGGGCTTAGCGCGTTCTCAACCAAGGACTTTTATGTCGCGTCGTATCTCCCCCGTCATACCCGGCTTCGGGCTGACGCTGGGCTACACCTTGGTGTACCTCAGCCTGATTGTGCTCATTCCACTGGCGGCGATGTTTGTGCATGCCGCTCAACTGACCTGGGATCAGTTCTGGGCAATTATCTCGGCGCCACGGGTGCTGGCGGCGTTGAAGCTGAGCTTCGGCACCGCGCTCTATGCCGCGATCATCAACGGCATCATCGGCACGCTGCTGGCCTGGGTGCTGGTGCGCTACACGTTCCCGGGGCGCAAAGTCATCGACGCGATGATCGACTTACCGTTCGCATTGCCCACCGCCGTGGCCGGCATCGCGCTGACCGCGCTGTACACCCCCACCGGTCTGGTGGGGCAGTTCGCTGCGGACCTGGGGTTCAAGATCGCGTATACCCCCCTCGGCATCACCCTTGCCCTCACTTTTGTGACGCTTCCATTCGTGGTACGTACCGTACAGCCAGTATTGGCCGATATCCCGCGTGAAGTGGAGGAGGCGGCGGCTTGTCTCGGGGCAAAACCGTTGCAGGTTTTTCGCCATATTCTGGTGCCGGCGCTGCTGCCCGCCTGGCTGACCGGTTTCGCTTTGGCCTTTGCCCGCGGGGTTGGCGAGTATGGTTCGGTGATTTTCATCGCCGGCAACATGCCGATGAAAACCGAGATTTTGCCGCTGCTGATCATGGTCAAGCTCGACCAGTACGATTACACCGGCGCCACCTCCATTGGTGTACTGATGCTGGTGGTTTCCTTTGTCCTGTTGCTGCTGATCAACTTGCTGCAGCGGCGCATCGAAACCCCATAAGGAGGCGCAAAAAATGTCCCAATCGTCTATTGCAGCAGCCTCCTCGAACGCCGCCCGCCGTGGCAGTGCCACTTCGCGGCGAATCCTGATCGGCCTCGGCTGGTTGGTATTTGCGCTGTTTCTGTTGTTGCCGTTGTTCATCGTGGTGTCCCAGGGCCTGAAGCTGGGTCTGGGTGCGTTCTTCACCGCGATTTTCGAACCGGACGCCTTGTCGGCGTTGAAACTCACTGTGATTGCGGTGCTGATTTCGGTGCCGCTGAACCTGGTGTTCGGTGTCAGCGCGGCGTGGTGCGTGAGCAAATATTCATTCCGTGGCAAGAGCATGCTGGTGACCCTGATCGACCTGCCGTTTTCGGTATCGCCGGTGATCGCCGGTCTGGTCTACGTGCTGATGTTCGGTGCCCAGGGCCTGTTCGGCCCGTGGTTACAGGATCACGACATCCAGATCGTCTTCGCCTTGCCGGGCATTGTGCTGGCGACGATTTTCGTCACCGTGCCGTTCGTGGCCCGTGAACTGATCCCGCTGATGCAGGAACAAGGCACCCAGGAAGAAGAGGCCGCGCGCCTGCTCGGGGCCAATGGCTGGCAGATGTTCTGGCACGTCACCGTCCCCAATATCAAATGGGGCCTGATCTATGGCGTGGTGCTGTGTACGGCCCGGGCCATGGGTGAGTTCGGTGCGGTGTCGGTGGTTTCCGGGCACATTCGCGGGGTGACCAACACCCTGCCGCTGCACGTCGAGATCCTCTACAACGAATACAACCACGTGGCCGCGTTCGCCGTGGCGAGCCTGTTGCTGATCCTGGCGCTCTTCATCCTGCTGCTCAAGCAGTGGAGCGAAAACCGTATTAACCGCCTGCGCGCCAGCGCCGCGGAGGAATAAGTCATGTCGATCGAAGTGCGTAACGTCAGCAAAAACTTCCACGCGTTCAAGGCGCTGGACAACATCAGCCTGGACATTCAAAGCGGTGAGCTGGTGGCGCTGCTGGGGCCGTCCGGCTGTGGCAAGACCACGTTGCTGCGAATCATCGCCGGCCTGGAAACCCCGGATCAGGGCAACATCGTGTTCCATGGCGAAGACGTCTCCGGCCACGACGTGCGTGATCGCAATGTCGGTTTCGTGTTCCAGCACTATGCCTTGTTCCGCCACATGACGGTGTTCGACAACGTCGCATTCGGCCTGCGCATGAAGCCGAAAAACCAGCGTCCGAATGAAAGCCAGATCGCAGTGAAAGTCCATGAACTGCTGAACATGGTGCAGCTGGACTGGTTGGCCGATCGCTACCCGGAACAACTCTCCGGCGGCCAGCGTCAGCGCATCGCGTTGGCCCGCGCCCTGGCGGTGGAACCAAAAGTTCTGCTGCTCGACGAACCCTTCGGCGCCCTCGACGCCAAGGTCCGTAAAGAGCTGCGTCGCTGGCTCGCGCGGCTGCACGAAGACATCAACCTGACCTCGGTGTTCGTGACCCACGACCAGGAAGAAGCGATGGAAGTCGCCGACCGTATCGTGGTGATGAACAAGGGTGTGATCGAACAGATCGGCTCACCGGGCGACGTCTACGAAAACCCGGCCAGCGATTTCGTGTATCACTTCCTTGGCGACTCGAACCGTCTGCATTTGGGTGAAGACCGGCACGTGCTGTTCCGTCCCCACGAAGTGTCGCTGTCGCGGCATGAACTGGAAGACCACCACGCCGCTGAAGTACGGGATATTCGCCCTCTGGGCGCCACCACGCGGGTGACGCTGAAGGTCGAAGGCCAGAGCGAGCTGATCGAAGCGGAAGTGGTGAAGGATCACGACAGCCTGGTCGGCTTGGCGAAGGGCGAGACGTTGTTCTTCAAGCCGAAGGTCTGGCAGAAAGTCGCCAACCTTTAAAATCAAAAGCATCGCGAGCAGGCTCGCTCCCACAGGGGATTTGTGTCGTTCACAAATCCCCTGTGGGAGCGAGCCTGCTCGCGATGGCGTCTCCAAGAAACCCCCGCCAAAATCTGTAATAACACCAACCGGCCTTGCTTCGATCGGTTCTACCCCCGTGATTTTTTTTGCCTCAAACCCTACCTAGACTCTGACTTGCCAGGAGGCAGTGAGAGTCCATGACGGACCGGTGTTATCTCCTGACGCCCTGATGCCAAGGAGATAAAGCATGAGTAAGGAAGTCAGTCGGCATGGCCCGCTTGGCTGTGTCTTGTTGAGCGCATTGCTGGGCTCGTCCGCCAGTGCCGCCCCCTCGCTGTCGCCGCAGATACCCTTCGATGTCACGGTTACCCAACCGGTTTCTCTGCCCAGCCTGCAGGCCGATTTCGATGACCTGTCGTGGCAGGCCTTCATCGCTCTGAGCTGGCCGGCGCTGGACAACGGCGATCCAAATACCGGCACCCCCATCGGCAAGCAGGATGGGGCCACGGTGTGGGAAAGCTGGAAAGAGAGCTACCAGATATTCCGGCCCAAGGGTCAGACACCTCTGCCCTGGGATGCGCCGGCCACCCTCCCCGAAGTGTGCAAGTCACTCAAGCCTGGTCGCCTGCTGCAACAGATGGGCAAGGTGCCCGATGTGCTGAATGAGTTTATCCAGCCCTTCGAGAGTGGTCCGCTGGTGGATCAGAACGGCGTCTATACGCGCAACGAAATCGTGGTCAACCAATCGATGTTCGACGGGATCGTCAACAACGGGCTGTACAGCATCGAAGGCCAGCAGAAGTTTTTCGCCGCGAGCCCGAGCAATGCCGTGGCTTTCAGCTGTGGCTCGGCTGGCACGAAACAGGTGGGTGCGGTGATGGTAAAGGCGTCGTGGAAAGTGCTTGGGCCCAATGATCGCCGAGAGGATTTCCACACCGTCGATGCGCTGGTCTATACGCCGGGCAACCGCGATCCTAGTCATGGGCCGATTGTCGAGGAGTCGTGCGTATCCGAGCCGGTCGGGCTGGTGGGGTTGCACATCGTTCATAAGACCGCCAATGCCGCGCAGTGGGTCTGGTCAACCTTTGAGCATGTGAAAAACGTACCGGAGAAGTCCACGCCTCCTGCCCAGCGGGTGGGCCCGTACCTGTTCTACAACGCCAACAGCAAGAGCGAAGTCAACCAGCCTCCGCCACGGCCGTGGAACCCGGCAGTCAAGGCGACGCCCTCGCAGATCGAGCGTGAAGCGCCGCTGACCGATGCCACCAAAACCCTGAACACCACGTACCAGGCCCTGTTGCGGACGGTCAATCCGCAGAGCGTCTGGGCGAACTATCAATTGATCAGCACCCAGTGGCCGTCAGCCCCTCCACAGCCCAATTGCCAGATATCGGCGACCAACCCACTGGGCAGCCCCGCGCCCTTGTTCCTGGCCAACACCACGCTGGAAACCTATATCCAGGGCACCGTGCCCCAGGCGTCTTCCAGTTGCATGGCGTGCCACGGCAATGCGGCCACCCATGTCACCGAATCCCCGCGCACCAGCTTCGCGGATTTCACCTACCTGCTTGAACGCGCACAGTCCACGGGTGGACAAGGAGTCAGCCATGAGCAGTGATCTGCAGAACTTCATTGGCCTTTCATCGGCCCTCACCGGCATTCCCACCGATCGGCTGGCGCCGGCCATCGACCAGGTGGGCTTGCCGCCGATCTTTCTCGAATTCATCACGCCGCGCATCACGCCTGATGTGCTCAACACCTTGCTGACTCAGTACGCGACGCTGGCAGCGGACCTTATGCCCCCGGACCGGATCGCCCAGACGGTACTGATGAATGGGGCGCTACCGGCGACCACGCAAACGGCCCGAGCGGCACGTTCGATCATGAAGCTGTGGTTGTTGGGTGTCTGGTATCAGCCCTATGCCACCGGGAGCTACAAATCGACCGATTCGATGGTGGTGTCCGATCAGGCATACATCCACAGCTGGGCCTGGAAAATTGCCCAGGCCCATCCCATGGGCTACAGCGAGATGTTTTTCGGCTATTGGAACACCACGCCGCCGAGCCTTGAGGATTACACCGGGGTACCCGCCAGCGGACAGCAAGGAGCCTTGTCATGAGTACCGAACAAGCGGACGTAGTGATCGTCGGCGCGGGGCTGGCCGGCAGCATCATCGCTTATCAACTGGGCATGGCCGGGGTGGATGTGCTGGTGCTCGAATCAGGCCCGGAAATCCCGGCCAACCGTGCTCAATACCTGGAGCGCTTCTATACGGCGACTCTGAAAACCCCCGAAGCCCCTTACCCACCGGCGACGAACCTGGACACGCCCCGTGATCCGGCCAACGAGAACGCCCCGCGTGCGACCATCGCCGATCTGATCCTGGGCTGGGACAAGCCGGCAATCAGCTACCTGGTGCAGAAAGGCCCGCTGCCCTTCACCAGCACTTATGAACGGGTGGGTGGCGGCACCACTTGGCATTGGGTCGGGACGTGTCTGCGTATGGTGCCGAACGATTTTCGCTTGAGATCAAAATACGGCGTCGGGGTGGACTGGCCTATCGGCTACGACGATCTGCAAAGTGCCTACTGCCGGGCCGAGGCGGAAATCGGCGTGGCGGCCAATGTCGCCGACCAGGCCTATCTGGGCATGACTTTTCCCGAAGGTTATTCATTCCCGATGCATAGCATTCCGTTGTCGCTGGTCGATGGCAGTTTTGTCACGGCCGTGACGGGGCAGACATTCGACGGCTTGCCGCTGGTGGTCAGCCCGACGCCCGCCGGGCGTAATTCCCAACCTTACGCGGGGCGCCGGGTGTGTGCCGGCAACACCAACTGCACACCGATCTGCCCGATCCAGGCCAAGTACGATGCGACAGTGACAATGAACAAGGCCTTGGCCACCGGCAAGGTCCGGGTCTTGTACAGGACCGTGGCCAGCAAAGTGACCGTCGGGGCGGACAGCAATATCAACGGCGTCGAATTCATTCAGTACCAGCTTGGCGACGGCCCACCCACTGGAACCGGCGTCGCTGTCGGGCAGCGTTATGTGATCGCCGCCCATGCCATCGAGACACCCAAGCTATTGCTTAACTCCACGAGTCCGGCCTGGCCCAAAGGTGTGGCCAACAGCAGCGGGCAGGTGGGACGCAGCCTGGCCGATCACCCGATCTACCTGGCATGGGGGCTGATGCCTGAAGGCAAGGCGGTTTTTCCGTACCGTGGTCCTCTGTCCACGGCGGGCATCGAGAGTTTGCGTGATGGTGACTTTCGTAAATATCGAGCGGCGTGGCGCATTGAAATCGGTAACGAGGGCTGGAACTGGCCGGCCACCGATCCTTACGCCACCGTGGCCGATTTCATCGACGGAGAGAATAACGGTGGTGCCAACCCACTGCCGCCGGCCGTGAAACCACAGCAAGTGCTCTATGGGACAGCGCTGGTTCAAAAGCTCAACGACCTGTTCATCCGTCAGTTCCGGATCGCGTTTCTGGTGGAGCAGGTCGAGGACGATCCTGATCACCCCACTTGTTACATCGTGCCGTCGACCGAGTACAAGGACCGGCTCGGCATTCCCCGGCCGGAAATTCACTATGACCTGTCCAAATACACCAAGGAGGGCTTCAAGCAGGCGAAGAAGTTGGCGACTCACATCATCACGGAACTGCTCGGCGCGGTGGAGCTGACGAAGCTTCTCAAGCCCGGGACGTTCATCCACGACAATGAGCCTTACAGTTTTCAGGGCGCCGGGCACCTGATGGGGACCTATCGCATGGGCGATGATCCAACCAAATCGGTAGTCGACAAATACCAGCGCAGTTGGGACCACAAGAACCTGTTCCTGGTGGGCGACGGTGTCTTCCCCAGCACGGGCACCTCGAACCCGAGCCTGACGATTGCCGCGTTGTCGTTCCAGGCTGGGGATACGCTGGCCAACGACCTGAAGGCTGCGACGGTGGAGGTTCTGGCCAATCTGCCCTGGCAGGGCACTGGTGTACAGATCAACGGTCTGGTTCCACGTCTGGCTCGTTGTGTCTTTGGCTTATGGTGCGCCAGTCCGGTGGGAGGCTGGGTGGATGGAAAGGGCGATCCGAACATCATCGCCAAGTTCGGCTATACCCTGGCGGGGGCCGCCGAAGGTGCTTTGATCGGCCGTGTTGGCGACTTCGGGATCCCCTTCCTGATTGGCGATCTGGCGCAGATTCCGGCTGGCCAGCACGGCGAGCTGCAGTTGTGCATCAATGACGACCTGTTCGGGGCCTACGGGGCGGGTTTGACTGACAATCTCGGTGCGCTGACGGTTCGGGTCGAGTTCGGCACGCTGTGAAACCTGGAGCGGTAACGGCATCAATCCGTTACCGCTCTTTTTTCAGGCGGCGGAGCGTTGATTGCGCAAGGCCACAGGCCCGGCGCGTTCTTCGATGGCTCGTTTCAGTTCACCCCGAAGCCCCAGCAGGAAACCTGCTTCCACCACCACAAACAGCGGCCCGACAATCAACCCCGTCACATCATCGACAAACGCCGGTTTGCGCCCCTCGTAATGATGACCGACAAACTGAATCGCCCAGCCCACCATAAACATCCCGAGACCGCTGGCCAGCCAGACCAACGTGCTCTGCTGCGCAAGCACATGCCCGAGCCAGACTGACAGCCCCAGCAGTACAGTCATCAACACCCCCAGCCGCCGTTCCAGGCGCAAGTAAAACCACGCTGAAGCCAGCGCCAAAAGCACCGCCGGTGACAACCAAATCCCGGCCAGCGACCACTCCGGCCGTGACAGCAACACCGCGACCGCCACCACGATCAGTGGAATGCCCACGAAGTGGCTGGCGATATTGCGCGGGTCACGGTGGTAGGCGGCGTATTGACTGAGATGGTCAACGAGGCTTTTCATTGTTGTTCCTCCTGTAGGGTGATGGATGATGCTCCGGGTTCATCTCTCGCTCTGTCAGCCAGGCGACAATCTCCAGGAGTTTTCATGGGCATGCAGGTTTGGCGTTCGCGCCTGGATACGGGGCAATGGTTCAGTCATCTACCTGTTTCTTTACAGGATAGTCTGCTGGCCGCCGGCCGAGTCAGGCGCTTGTCTGCGGGGCAGCGGCTGTTCAAGCGCGGCGATCCCCCGTGCGGGCTGTACGCGGTGCTTGAGGGTTCGGTGCGCATTGGCGCGGTGAGTGAGCAGGGCAAGGAAGCATTGCTGAGCCTGGTGGAGCCGCCGCACTGGTTCGGTGAAATCTGCCTGTTCGATGGCCAGCCGCGAACCCATGATGCGTTCGCGGCAGGCCAATGCATCCTGTTGCATATCCCGCAAACGGCGCTGCTGGCCTTGCTCGACGAACACCCGGTGTACTGGCGGCAACTGGCGTTGTTGATGAGCCACAAACTGCGCCTGACCTTCATCAACCTCGAACAGCTCAGCCTGATGCCAGCCCCGGCACGCCTGGCCCATCGCTTGCTGATGATCGCCGAGGGCTACGGCGAAATCGACCCGCCACGCCGCGTTCTGCAACTGCCCCAGGAGCAACTGGCGTCAATGTTGTCGTTGTCGCGCCAGACCACCAATCAGCTCCTGAAGGATTTGCAGGGGCAAGGGATTGTGAATCTCAAGTATGGCGAGATCGAGATTCTGGATGCGCAGCGGTTGCGAGCGTTGACGGTGATTTAAAAAGATCGCTGCCCTATGTAGGAGCTGGCGAAGCCTGCGATCTTTTAACAACCGACGTTATAGGTAGGCTTTGTCCGTGAACGCGCCTAGCCTGTGACGACGATAATCGAGGTGTGCCATGCGTGTATTGCTAGTGGAAGACGAACCCGAGACCGCCAGTCTCCTGGCCAAAGGCCTGAGCGAAGCGAGTTACGCGGTGGATGTGGCGCTCAATGGCATGGACGGCCGGCGCTTTATCGAGTCCGGTGAATACGAGTTGATCATCCTCGACGTGATGCTTCCCGGCCTCAACGGCTGGCAGTTGCTGCAACAGATACGCAAGCTCGGCGACACGCCGGTGCTGCTCCTCACCACCACGGACGGCATCGAAGATCGCCTGCGCGGGCTGGAGTTGCATGAGGATGATTATCTGCTCAAGCCGTTTGCGGTCAGTGAGCTGGTGAAGCGGGTGCGCAAGCTGTTGCGGCGGGATCGGGGGCGCTGAAGGTTTGCGGCGTATGGACTACCGCCTTCGCGAGCAAGCCCGCTCCCACAGTGGACCTGTGTGAATCACAATGTTGTGAACAACCGAAAACCCTGTGGGAGCGGGCTTGCCCGCGAAGAGGCCGGAACATACAAAACACCGCTCGGATCTGCTACCGCAACCCATCCCGAAATTGCCCCGGCGTCATTCCGGTCCAGCGTTTGAACGCACGACTGAAGCTGCTCGTGTCGGCGAACCCCAGCAGGTAACTGACCTCGCTCAACGAACACTGTGGGTCGCGCAGGTGCAGCAGCGCCAGGTTCTCCCGGCTTTCATTGAGCAGCGTATCGAACCGACAACCTTCATCCGCCAGGTGCCGTTGCAGGCTGCGTAGACTCAAGTGCAGCGCCTGGGCGATGCAATCGGCCGACGGTTCGCCTTCGGGCAATTGCTCTTCAATGGCGTCGCGAACCTTGCGCTCCCAGGTCAGGGGCTTGAGTTGCGCCAGGGTGCGTTTGAGCACGGTTTCGTTGTGCTCGGCGAGTTCCGGGTTGGCGTCGTCCAGGTGACTGTCGAAATCCACCAGGGCGAATTCCAGTCGGTCTTCATCGGCGTTGAAATACACCGGCGAGCGGAACACTTTGTGCCATTGATGCGGGTCGGCTGGTTCCGGACGGCGCAGATAAACCGCCAGCGGGGCGTAGTCACGGCCCAGGCGATTGCGGCAGGTGCGCACGTAAATCGCCGCGAAGGCATCGATGGCTTCGAAGGCTGGCGCGGGGTTACCCAAGGGAATTTTCAAGCGGAAGCGGTAGCGATCCTCGGCGCGGGTCAGCTCCAGATCCAGCGCATCGCTGACCACGTGGTGATAACGCACAATGCGCTCGAACACCTCCCGCAGACTGCCGCTGGCCACCAACGCATAACCCAGCGCATGAAAGGTGGTGGGGCTGACGAAACGTGACACCCGCAAGCCAATCGCCGGATCACCGCTGACCTGCACCGCGATGTGCCACAGGCGCGTGGTGGCGGACAACGGGTAACGGGCGTTCGGGTCGTCCATCAACTGCGGGTCGAGCCCCGCCTGTTGGCACAGGGCGGTGCTGTCGAGCCCCAGCGCATCGAGTTGTTTGCGCAGGGCGCGGGTCCAGCTGGCGAGGGAGGTCGGTTCAGTCATGCTGATTGGCGCGTCCGGTCAACAGGTTGGCGTTCACGGCTACCACTCTGTAAAGCATTGCAGGGCAGGATGCGAACATCAATAACCAGAGGATGGAAGCATGGACGGTACTTCTGCAAGTCCCCAGCGACTGAATGCAGCACAGCGATCAGCGCATATTCGCGAGGTGGTATTGGCCAAAGGCGTCGAACTGCGTCGGCGCTACCCGATTCTCAACCATCAGGACGCCTTGGGCGCTGGCATTCTGGCCTTCGCATTGGCCGGGATGATCGGTTCAGCGGCGCTTTACATCACCGGGTACATGGCATGGTGGGTATGCCTGTTGCTCAACGCGTTTTTCGCCTCGCTGACCCACGAGCTGGAGCATGATCTGATCCACAGCATGTACTTTCGCAAGCAACGGGTGCCGCACAACTTGATGATGGGCCTGGTCTGGCTGGCGCGGCCGAGCACCATCAACCCCTGGATCCGCCGCCATCTGCACCTCAATCACCACAAGGTGTCCGGCACCGAAACCGACATGGAAGAGCGGGCGATCACCAACGGTGAGCCCTGGGGGATCGCGCGGCTGTTGATGGTTGGCGATAACGTGATGTCGGCGTTTATCCGCATGCTGCGGGCCAGGAGCTGGGCGCACAAGTTCAGCATCATCAAGCGTTCTCTGAAAGTCTACGCGCCACTGGCACTGGTGCATTGGGGCGCGTGGTATGTGTTCCTCGGTTTCCACGCGGCCAATGCCATCGGCCATCTGCTGGGTATATCCATCGAATGGTCGGCGACTACGTTGGCGGTGATGCAAGTGATCGACATCGCGGCCGTAGTGATCATCGGCCCGAACGTGTTGCGCACGTTCTGCCTGCACTTTGTCAGCTCGAACATGCATTACTACGGTGACGTGGAACCGGGCAATGTGATTCAGCAGACGCAGGTGTTGAACCCTTGGTGGATGTGGCCATTGCAGGCGTTCTGCTTCAACTTTGGCAGCAGCCACGGGATCCATCATTTTGTAGTGAAGGAACCGTTTTACATCCGCCAGATGACCGTGCCGGTGGCGCATGAAGTGATGCGTGAGATGGGGGTGCGGTTCAATGATTTCGGGACGTTCGGGCGGGCGAACCGGTTTGTTCGCAAGGAAGCCGTACGGTCGCAGGAGGTGCATGCCGCTCGGGTTTGATCGATGTGCCCGGAAACTCAACGCTGGTCATCAATTTGACCCAAAGGAACGTTACGGTGTGACGCAAGCAGCGATGGCTTGGGTACATCGTAACGATTGGTATATGTGTTTTTGATCTAATAAGGTAATTAAATATTCCTTTATCAGATAACCGTTTCAGCCAATCATTCACATCCCAGCGATGTGGTTCGCGCTAACAGATCTTGAGTTTCCGGGGCCGTCTCCTTGGCAGGGTGCGGCCCCTTTTTTATTTCTCGAGTAATCCACAAACCCTGTGGGAGCGAGCCTGCTCGCGATGGCGTCGTCAGATCCAACATTGATGGTGACTGATCTAATGCTATCGCGAGCAGGCTCGCTCCCACAGGTGATCAGCTTCATATTCCATATAGATCTTAATAAATAGCTTCTTATTCCTTAACGAACATAACTCTCCTCCCTATACTCGGTCAGGAACAGACACGCAGCAGGAGAGCTCCCCCATGCGCAACGAATCAATTCGCTACCTGATTGTGCCGGGCTGGCAAGGATCGCCAGAAGATCATTGGCAAACCCATTGGCAGAACAGCCTGCCCAACAGTGCGCGGGTGGAGCAGGCCGATTGGCTGACGCCTCGTCGCGAAGATTGGGTCGCGGCACTGGCCGAGGCGATTGCCGCCGACAGCACACCTGTGATTCTGATCGCCCATAGCCTGGGTTGCATCACCGTCGCCCATTGGGCGGCCACGGCACCGTTGCCATTCTTGCGTCAGGTGCGCGGCGCGTTGCTGGTCGCGCCAGCGGACGTCGAGCGCCCGGCCTGCGCGCCGGCCCTGCGTAACTTTGCACCGATCCCGACCCATTTGCTGCCGTTCCCGAGCCAGGTCGTCAGCTCCGACAACGACAGCGCCGTGAGCGCGCCACGGGCGCTTGAACTGGCGCGTCAGTGGGGCGCCGAAGCGGGGATTTTATCGGGGGCCGGGCACATCAACGTGAAGTCCGGTCACCAGCGCTGGGAGCAGGGTTTTGCGTACCTCTATCGTCTGCAAAACCGCATGGAACAGCACGCCTTGCGTCGGGCTTGAACCTTTTCTTTTTTGTTTTTTCTTTTTCTTGGAATCGGCCCCCGTCTCCCGGCGGTTTTGGGCGGGAGTCTGTCATGAGCTTGCATGAAACGTTCGGTCAGCCGCTGCTGACCTTTCCCGATGCGGAAAAAAGCCCGCTGAGCATTCGCGCCAAGGCGTTGGTGTTCGTCGATCCACGTTCCCGGCAATTGCGCCAGGAGCTGGAACAACTGGCGCCACGTTCGATCTCGGTGTTGATCCGCGGCGAAACCGGCAGCGGTAAAGAATTGCTGGCGCGACATATCCATCGCGCCAGTGATCGTGGTGGATTGTTCGTGTCAGTCAATTGCGGGGCGATCAGCCCGACCTACGCCGACGCTGAATTGTTCGGCTATGCCGCCGGCAGTTACAGCGGGTCGGCCAGCAGTCGCGCTGGCTGGTTTGGTTCGGCCAACGGCGGCACCTTGTATCTGGATGAGATCGGCGACCTGCCGCTGCCGATCCAGATCAAATTGCTCGCCGCCCTGGAGAACCACGAAGTCACCCGCGTAGGCGCTCATCAGCCGAGCCCGGTGGATGTACGTCTGGTGGCGGCCACCAGCATCGATCTGGCTCAGGCGGTGGCGGCCGGGAAATTCCATGAGCGGCTTTATCACTATCTCAGCGAAGGCCAGCTCGAACTGCCGGCATTGCGTGAGCGGGTGGGCGATATTTTGTCGCTGGCCGAATACTTTCTCGGCATCTACAGCCAGCGGCTCGACTTACCGGTGCCGCTGATCAGCGAAGCCGCGCAGCAATTGCTGGAGCAGCACAGTTGGCCGGGCAACACCCGAGAGCTGGAGAACGTTATTCACTTTGCGTTATTGGTGAGCACCGGCGACGAGATTTTGCCGGAGCATTTGAATCTGCCTGAGGCGCAGGTGTCGCTGCTACAGATCGAGCGGCAACTCAAACAAATTCTCGGCAACGGTTCTACCACCGAAAAAGAGGCCTTGAAAAAACTGCTTAAAGCCACCGGCCTTCTGTAGGCGCTGGCGCAGCCTGCGATCTTTTGATCTTGATCTTTGGTGGCGTTGAAATCGCCAAAATCAAAAGATCGCAGCCTTCGGCAGCTCCTACATCGGGCGTGGCGGTTGTATGAACAAAATGGAATATGAAAGTGAATAAAAGATATTGTTCGGGAATAAAAAATCCCGGTATTGTCCGCGTCACGCCAGCAGTAGCACTTCGCTTGCACTCATATTAAACAAGCCGTCGTCGATGACGACCGTGATTTTTCGATAAGGACACTGCATGAAAAAGGTTCTGTTGTTCACCGCATTGGCGGCTGCCCTGACTGCGGGCCTGGCCCAGGCCGGCGAAAAACTGGTGGTTGCGGCGACGCCGGTTCCACATGCCGAGATTCTTGAGCTGATCAAGCCAACCCTCGCCAAAGAAGGCGTGGACCTGGAGATCAAAGTCTTCACCGACTACGTTCAGCCGAACGTGCAGGTCGACCAGAAGCGTCTGGACGCCAACTACTTCCAGACCCTGCCGTACCTGAAAAGCTTCAATGAAGGTAAAGGCACCAACCTGGTGACCGTGATCGGTGTACACGTCGAACCATTCGGCGGCTACTCGAAGAAAGTCAAAAGCCTGGCTGAGCTGAAAGACGGTGCAACCATCGCCATCCCGAACGAAGGCAGCAACAGTGGCCGTGCCCTGATCCTGCTGCAGAAGGCTGGTCTGATCGAGTTGAAAGACTCGAAAAACGCTTTGGCCACGCCGAAAGACATCGCCAAGAACCCGCACAACTTCAAGTTCAAGGAACTGGAATCGGCCATGCTGCCGCGTGTTCTGGACCAGGTCGATCTGGACATGATCAACACCAACTACGCGCTGGATGCAGGTTTGAACCCGGCTAAAGACGCGTTGGTGATCGAAGGTGCCGATTCGCCTTACGTGAACTTCCTGGTGGCTCGTCCAGACAACAAGGACAGCGTTGCCATCCAGAAACTGGCCAAGGCGTTGACCAGTCCTGAAGTGAAAGCATTCATCGCCAAGAAGTACAGCGGCGCGGTACTGCCGGCGTTCTGATTTACCGCAGTCTCGAACCACTTCAAGGTTTCAAACGCCGGCGGCTAATACAGCGTCGGCGTTTTTATTGGGGTGAGCCTCTGAGCCATGCGGTGACTTTCTGATCGCCATCGCGAGCAGGCTCGCTCCCACACTGGATCGGCGACTGACTCAGATGTTGTGTTCAATGAAGATACTTTGTGGGAGCGAGCCTGCTCGCGATAGCGCCTGACCGGCTACACCGGCTTACGCCAAACACTCGCCAACCAAGGCTGCTGCTCGCGCGGCAGCCCCGCCGGCCGGTAGTAATGCTCCAACTCCACAAACCCCGCCTCGGTCAGCAGTTCCTGCCACGCGTGAAGATCGTAATAAGCCCCATAACGCGGCCCGTTCCAGCCTTCCTGATTCTCCCCGCGCGGGTTGGAGCTGAACAACACCCCACCCGGTTTCAACGCCCCGCGCAGCTGCTTCAACACCCGAGGCAATTCCTGACTCGGGATGTGGAACAGCACCGCATTGGCAAAAATCCCGTCAAACCGCTCGGCCGGCAGGTCGAGTTTCAGAAAGTCCTGCTGCCAGACTTCGCAACTACTGTCCTCCCGCGCCATCTGCGCAAACTTTTCCGAACCGTCGAGGCCGACGGCGGTGTGGCCCAGGCGCGTGAAGGTTTTCAGATCGCGGCCAGGGCCGCAGCCGAAGTCGAGTAGGGTGAACGGCGCCTCACCCTGAATATGCCGCAGCAGGGCATCGATGTTCTGGCTGACATCGTGATCGCGAGTGCCTTCACGGAAGTCTTCGGCCACCGCGTTGTAATGGCTCAGCGTGGTGGAGGTGATCTGCTCCAGGTCGTCGGGAGTCTGTTTCATGGTTGGCTGCGCAGGCAATTGGGGTTCGCCGAATATACGCCATGACGCCGGGGGCTGCTGCGCAGCCATTCGCGGGCAAGCCTCGCTCCTACAGGGGGAGCGACATAAATCCTGTAGGAGCGAGGCTTGCCCGCGAAGGCGATATCACTGCCAACCAATGATTACGGCCTGACTCAGCTTTGTTTCATCCCCAGACATTCAATGGACCGATCAACCATCGCCTTGGCAATCTCCAGCAAATGCCAGACGGAGAACACCAACGCCCGATCGGCCCCCTTGAGTTGATCGCCACACTGATACGCCGTGACCGAGGCGCAGCGCAGTAGATCAGCCACATAGAGCTGAGCGTCTTCGAAGCTCACGTCTTCGCTGACGTTGTAGAAGCGCAATTCATCGGGTGCTGTGGGCTGCTTGCCAGTCAGATGGAAATCGATCGCACGGTAGAGCGCGGAACGGTCCTTGAGCAGGTCGTCAGCTTTGTTTGAGGATGTTTCGAGGGGCGGGTCGGGAACGGATTTTTCCATGGTATTGCTCCTATTGCTGCATGGGAGCCATCACTTATCGCCTACTAAACGATTGGGTGGTGGCTGTACGCAGGTTAGTAGGCCGGTCAATAGGAAAACCGGTGCACCCGAAGATGCCCCACGCACAGCCACCATATTCTGCAATGCGGCAAAAATTGCCGGACATGAGCATGGGATTGCTATGCGCCTATTGATCCGGGCTACTAAACCCGATCACTGATGAGCAGTGACGGACCGAGACTAGCCACGGAATTTGGCAGGCGCAAGCGAGCGGAATGATCTAGGAAATGTCCTGCAAATGAAAGGGATCGGGCCTGCTGGCACTCTGATTTTCTTGTGCGAAAACTTCCCTTTGATCGGTGAATTTGATGGCGCCAAGATCGCTCAACGCTTGTTCAACCCCCGCGCCAACCGATCCCCTCCAAGCTGAATCACCGCCACCAACACCACCAGCAACACAATCACTGTCAACATGATCTGGCTATCAAAGCGCTGATACCCATACCGATAAGCGATGTCCCCCAACCCACCGGCCCCAATCGCCCCGGCCATGGCTGACGAGTTGATCATCGTCACCAACGTAATCGTGAAACCACCGACAATTCCCGGCAACGCCTCAGGCAAAAGCACATGCCAGACGATATGCCAGCGCCGGCAGCCCATCGCCTGCGCCGCTTCAATCAACCCATGATCGACTTCCCGCAAACTGACCTCGGCAATGCGCGCGAAGAACGGTGTGGCGGCGATGGTCAGCGGCACCACCGCGGCCCACACGCCATACGTGGTGCCGATGATCAGCCGGGTAAATGGAATCAACGCCACCATCAAAATCAAAAACGGAATCGAGCGAAACAGATTCACAAACGCGCCCAGCGCGCGATTCAGCGCCGGTGCTTCGTAGATCCCGCCCTTGGAGCTGGTGACCAAAATCACCGCCAATGGAATGCCCGCCAACAACGCGATCAGTGACGACACACCCACCATCAAAAACGTGTCGATAAAACCCTGAAGCAACCGATCAAACCACATAACCCAGCACCTCCGCCTGTTGCGCCCAGTGGCCGGCGCGCTGACGCAATGCCTCGGCGCCAAGGGACGAACCGGTCACCGCCAGCAGCAATTGCCCGAGGGCATGCCCCTGAATCCGTTCCACGCCGCCTTGCAGCAAGCGCACGCGGCCACCGAGGGCGCTGAACAGCGCCGCCAGGTCTGGCTCGTCGCTGGCGCTGCCGGTGAATTGCAAGCGCAGCACCACAGCGGCGTCCGAAGACTGCGGTTGTGGACGCAAGCGGTTTTGCAGTTCTTCCGGCAGGCCGTGCTGCAGCGGCGCGAGCAAGGTCTGGCTGACCTCATGTTGCGGGTTGCCGAATACTTCCCAGACCGGCCCTTGCTCGACGATTCGCCCGTGTTCCAGTACCACGACCCGATCACAGATATCGCGGATCACCGCCATCTCGTGGGTGATCAATACGATGGTCAGGCCCAGCCGCTGATTGATCTCGCGCAACAGGCCGAGGATCGATTGCGTGGTCTCCGGATCGAGGGCCGAAGTCGCCTCATCGCACAATAGAATCTCCGGGTCATGCACCAGCGCGCGGGCGATGCCGACGCGTTGTTTCTGCCCGCCGGAAAGCTGCGCCGGGTAGGCCTTGTGTTTCTCTTGCAGGCCGACCAGTTCCAGCAGTTCGCGAACTTTGCGCTCACGTTGCTCCTTGGGCACACCGGCAACTTTCAGCGGCAATTCGACGTTCTGCCAAACCGTTTTGGCCGACATCAGGTTGAAGTGCTGGAAGATCATGCCGATCCGCCGCCGCAGCGCCACCAGGCGGTCTTCATCGAACTCGCCGATGTCCACCTGATCGATCAGCACCCGCCCGCTGCTTGGTTGTTCGAGGCGGTTGATGGTGCGGATCAGCGACGACTTGCCGGCGCCGCTACGGCCGATGATGCCGAACACTTCGCCGCGCTGGATCGCCAGGTCGATGCCGTGCAGGGCCGCCACCGGACCTTGCTGGCCGTTGTAGGTTTTGCCCAGGTCGATGAAGCGCACATGGGCGCGATTCAGGTCTGGGTGCAGTTCGGTTTGTGTGGCGTTATGTGGCTCCGGAAGTTCCAGTCGCCGTTGGATTGCGGCCGTCATGCTCAGCTTTCCCAGCCGGCTTGATAGAGCTTGCCGTGAGCTTTATCCAGTGCCGCGCGAACGGCTGGCGAATGCTGGTAGATGTCGACGAATTTGATCAGGCGTGGGTCGGTTTTGCTTTTCGGCTGGATCACAAACTGGATCACGTATTCCTTGTGATCGAGGCCATCGAACAGCAGGGCGGAACTGGCATCGAAGGTCTTCGACAGACGGATGTAGGCCGGGTAGCCCTGGACCAGATCGGCGTCGTCATAGGCGCGCACCAATTGCACGGCTTCGACCTGAAGGATTTTGATTTTCTTCGGGTTGGCGATGATGTCTTCTTCGGTGGCCTTGTAGCCGACGCCCGGTTTGAGGGTGATCAGCCCGGCCTTGGCCAGCAGTTGCAGGCCGCGACCGCTGTTGATCGGGTCGTTGGCGATGGCCACGCTGGCACCGATGGGCAGCGCGTCGAAGCTTTTGTACTTTTTCGAGTAGAGGCCGACGTTGTTGATGATCCCCGGGGCGAACGGCACCAGGTCAAAACCGGCAGCGGCCTTGGCGTTTTCCAGGAACGGGATGTGCTGGAAATAGTTCACGTCAATGTCGCCCGAGGCGAGGCTGACGTTGGGGGCGATCCAGTCGCTGAACTCCACCAGTTCGACTTTCAGGCCTTGTTTGTTGGCTTCTTCTACTGCCGCTTCCAGGGGAATGGCGAAGGCGGCGGTGGTGCCGACTTTCAGCGGTGCGTCGGCGGCGAAGGTGATGGAGCTGAAGAGGCCGAGGGCCAGGGCCAGTGCTTTGACTGGGTGAGAGAGGTAGGTCTTTTTCATGATGGGGTTTCCAGTCAGTGCATTATATTTTTGGTGTCTGTTCGGGCCTCATCGCGGGCAAGCCTCGCTCCTACAGGTTCAGCGCCGTACCGGACATTTGTGAACGACCAATACCTGTAGGAGCGAGGCTTGCCCGCGAAGCTTTTTAGCGGCGGAACGCCGACCCCGTATGTCGCCCAGGCAAATGCGCCCCTTCGTGAAACAGCTTTTCCCGCAGACTGCCGTCGTCGTAAGCAGTCTTGTACGACCCTCTGCGCTGCAACTCCGGAATTACCAGCTCAATGAAATCCACATAGCTTTCCGGGGTGACGATCCGTGTCAGGTTGAAGCCGTCCAGGCCGGTTTCCGCGATCCAGGATTCGAGTTCGTCGGCCACCTGCTGCGGCGAGCCGACCACCGTGATGTAGCGGCCACCAAGGGCGTGTTGTTCCAGCAGTTTGCGGCGGGTCCAGTCGTTGTTTTGCAGGTTCTTGGTGGCGGACTGGATGGCGTTGCTCTTCACGTACTGGATCGGTTCGTCGAGCTCGTACTCGGAAAAATCGATCCCGGTGGACGCCGAGAAATGCGCCACGCCGGCCTCGGCGCTGGCGTAGCTCAGGTACTCGGCGTGCTTCTTCCAGGCAAGCTCTTCTGTCTCACCGACGATCACGTTCAAGCCCATGAACACCTTGATGTCCCAGGGATTGCGCCCGGCTTCGACGGCGCTGGCGCGAACCTTGTCCACCTGAACCCGGGTCGCCGGTTTGTTCTGACCGCTGATGAACACGCACTCGGCATGCCGACCGGCGAACAGCAGACCGCGATCGGAACTGCCGGCCTGGAACAGCACCGGCGTGCGTTGCGGCGACGGCTCGCAAAGGTGATAGCCCTCGACCTGATAGAACTCGCCCTTGTGCTCGACCTTGTGCACTTTTGCAGGTAAGGCGTAGATCCGTTGCTCGCGATCGTTGAGCACCGCGCCGTTTTCCCAACTGCCTTCCCAGAGTTTGTAGAGCACTTGCAGGTATTCGTCGGCCTGGTCGTAACGGCGGTCGTGCTCGACCTGTTCGCTCAGGCCCATGGCCTTGGCGGCGCTGTCGAGGTAGCCGGTGACGATGTTCCAGCCGACCCGCCCACGGCTCAAATGATCAAGCGTCGACAGGCGTCGGGCGAACAGATACGGCGGTTCGTAGGTCAGGTTGGCGGTCAGGCCGAAGCCGAGGTTTTTGGTGACGGCGGCCATGGCCGAAACCAGCAGCAACGGGTCGTTGACCGGCAACTGGATCGACTCTTTGAGCGGCACGTCCACCGAGTTTTGATAGACGTCGTACACGCCGACGATGTCGGCGATGAACAGACCGTCGAACAGTCCGCGTTCCAGCAACTGAGCCAGTTCGGTCCAGTATTCGATGGTTTTGTACTGGGTGGAATTGTCCCGTGGATGCGTCCATAGACCATGGTTGATGTGCCCGATGCAGTTCATGTTGAACGCGTTGAGCAGGATTTTCTTTTTGGCATCGGCCATCAGATGGTCCCTCGCAATGGAGGGTTTTCATCGTTGAGGTAGTAGTTGCCCACCGCGTGATACTTCCAGCGCACCGGGTCGTGCAGGGTGTGTACCCGTGCGTTGCGCCAGTGGCGATCCAGACCATGTTCGATCAAGGTCGCCTGGCTGCCGGCCAGTTCGAACAGCGTGCTGCCGGCGGCGAGGGAAATTTCGGTGCTGATGGCCCGGGCTTCGGCGACGGCAATCGACGCGGCGGCGACGGTCTGGGCAGTGGTGTCGGCCTGGGCCTGGTCGAGGAATTCGCCGGAGCGTTCCAGCAGGGCTTCGGTGGCGTGCAGGCGAATAGCCAAGTGGCCGAAACTCTTGATCGTCAGCGGGTCTTCGATGGCTTTGTCGTTGCCGGAATCAATCCATGGCCGGGTCTTGGTGCGCACAAAATGCAGGGCATCTTCGTAAGCGGCGCGAGCGATGCCGGTGTCGATCGCGGCGTGGAGAATCTGCGCCAACGGGCCGACGGTGGTCGGGCGTTCGAAAGCGCTTTGAAACGGGATTACGTCCTCGGCGCCGACGTAGACATCCTCAAACACCACCGAACCGCTACCGGTGGTGCGCTGGCCGAAGCCGCTCCAGTCGTCTATCACGGTCAGGCCTTTGCTGTTGCGCGGGACGAACGCCAGTTGCTGCACGCCGTTTTCGTCCACCACCGACGTCGGGATGCGCTGGGCGTAAATCGCGCCGGTGGCGTAGAACTTGCGACCGTTGATGCGGTAACCATTGCCATCGCGAGTCAGGCTGGTGACGCGATCATGGGCGGTTTTTGTGCCCAGTTCCGCGAGTGCATTGCCGAAGCGCTGGCCGGCCAACACTTCGGCGTAGAGGCGTTTTTTCTGCTCGTCAGTGCCGTTCACGCGCAGCACTTCGAGGGCGTAGAAATGGTTTTGTGGAATCTGTCCGAGGGAGCCGTCGGCCTGGGCGATCAGCGCGATGACCTTGGCCAGGGTGACGTTGGAAACCCCCGCGCCGCCGTATTCTTTTGGCACGCTGATGCCCCAAAGACCCGAACGGGAAAACACTTCCAGTTCCGGGTGCGGCAAACGACGCTCGCGGTCGCGCAGGGCGCTGTCGCGTTTGAAATCGTCGGCCAGGTCACTGGCGACGATCAAGGCTTGCTCATCGCTGGTGATGACCGCGACGTGGTGAGAAAGAGTCATGTGTTTCTCCAGAGATCTGGTCAAAAAGGTTCTGGTCGTCAGATCCAGGAATGCCGCGCAGGCAAGGTTCCATTGAGGTGGTAAGCGCCGACCGCGTGATATTTCCAGCGCACCGGGTCGTGCAGCGTGTGCACCCGGGCGTTGCGCCAGTGGCGGTCAAGATTGAATTCGGCGAGGGTCGCGCGGCTGCCGGCCAGTTCGAAGAGTTTTTCGCTGGCCAGCAGCGAGATCTCGGTGGTCAGCACTTTGGCTTGCGCCACGGCAATCGAGGCGCGTGCCGCGGACTCGGCGGTGAGCGGCGCGGCGTTGACCTGATCGAGCACTTGCCCGGCCTTGCGCAGCAGCGCTTCGGCGGCGTGCAGTTCGATTTTCAGCCTGCCGATGTCGGCGATCACGTAGAGGTCATCGCTGGCCCGTTCGACCTTGGCGTCGATCCAGGGCCGTGCGCGTTTTTGCACGAACTCGATGGCGTCATCGATGGCGCCCCGGGCGATGCCGGCGTCGATGGCCGCTTGAATCAATTGCGACACGGCACCCTGGGTATTCGGGCTGTCGTTGATCTTCCAGTTATCCACTACCAGCTCGGCATCGACCCGCACGTTGTTGAGCAAAATGGTGCCGCTGGCGGTGGTGCGTTGGCCGAAGCCCGACCAGTCATCAACGATGCGCAAGCCCGGGGTACCACGACGGACGAAGGCCAGCACTTGCTTGCCCTCGTCGTTCAGCGCCTTGACCGCTACCCAATGGGCGAACAGGGCGCCGGTGGAATAGAACTTCTGCCCGTTGATGACGAAGCCATCGCCGTCGGCGGTGATCCGCGCCTTGAGCTCCAGGGTATTTTTGGTCCCGCGCTCCGGCCCCGCGTTACCGATTCGCCAGCCTTCGAGCACACTTTTGAACAGCTGTTTTTTTTGCGACTCGGTGGCGCAGCCAAGTAGCAGGTTGAGAATCCCGAACTGGTTCTGCGGGATCTGCCCCAAGGCCGGGTCGGCCGCGGAAATGATCGCGAACACGGAAGCTACGGTGACGAATGAAACCTGCGGGCCACCGTACTCACGCGGGATGGCAATGCTGCCCAGGCCGCTGCGGGTGAACTGTTCGATTTCCGACCACGGCAGCTTGCGCTGCTGGTCACGTTTGGCGGCTTGCAGGCGGGCGACGTGCGCCAGCTCATGGGCTGCCTTGATGGCTTGTGCGTCGTTGCGCAAAACCTGCGCGGGCAACAACAAGGGGGCGATGTCCAGATCACTCTGGACGATTGCATCTGCCAGACTGGACATCAGTGCCGCTCCTTGGCTGCACGCAATGCCCTGGCGATTTGCACTGGGGTGATTGTGTTCCGGACCATACCTACCTCACATCTCATGGAAACGCCGCGATCGTTGCGGCGAACGAAAACAAGAATGTCCGGTGGTCCGGTGTATATACCCTAAACGTGTATAAAAATTTAATGAACTAACTTATAGGAATATGCATAGAAGGTCGTTACCTTTTAAACCGCCAAGATCGCAGCCTTCGGCAGCTCCTACAGGGGAATGCGTTTGGCGTAGGAGCTGCCGAAGGCTGCGATCTTTTCGGGATCAATCGAAAATTCGGCGGGGTACTCCTGCTTCAGCTGCTCTCAGAGTTTCTCTGGGCGGCACTTTCAGGTAGGGATTGGCACAGCCGATCCTCAGGGTGCGTGCCGGTGCCCAGCGCGAGTTGTTTCCCACCCGATCGAGAATGCAGTAGGTCACTTCCAGTCGAAGGTCTTCGCCGGCTTCGAGAATGACCGCTGGCGGTACCCAGACCTGAATCGGTTGACCCACATCGCCGGCCTTGAGCTTGGGCAGGTCCATGCGCACATCGCCCCAGCGCAGGGTGATTTCGTCGTCGGTAGCCATGTTCAGGTACGGTTCGATGGTCAACGGCACACCGCGTTTGACCTGGTTTGGATTGAGGCCCTGACGGCGAATGGTTTCCGGGATGAACACCGGTGCCAGGCTCTGGTTTTCCTCATCGCAAAGAAGCAGGCCGCCCGGGCAATCGAGTTTGATCTGAACCCGCGCCGCCGGTGATACCGCCGGCCCTTGACCGACCTGCATGACCTTGTAATGGACGCGGGCAGAACCATTGGCGATGAAGCTTTCCGGCACCCGCAAGCTCACCGCTTTGCCGTCATGGTCGGCTCCCAGCACGCTGGAGGCCACGTAGCAGTTGTTCCAGAACAGCTCGATCAGGTCGCCTTCATCCATGCCGGGGTAGGACGGCACGTCGATCATAAGATGAGCGGCCGAGGTCATGTTGATGCCGGCCTTGTGGCTTTGCGCCAGGGTCGGGGCCGCAAGTTCGGGTTTGTTCGAAGTGCTTGTCATGGGCTATCTCTCCTTGAAGCCTTGCCGCGAAGTCCGTTTCTGAAAGTTCGAAAGGTATGAATTACCGAGCAACAAAACGATTAACTATTTGTGCGCTTAAACAATGATTGAGTGTGAGGGTTGTTGCCTGTTAGAGACTAGATAAGAGTGCGTTTGAATAGGTGTCAATAGCGTGGGTTGGTTAAAGGTTAGTTCTTGCGTGATTCAGAAAGCTCCTACGCGATGTGGTTAATAAACCGCATCGTCCTGTCGAATTTAGCCCGGAATTTTGTGGGTTTTATGCCTAAGAGGCAGCAACCCTTTGTGCATGGACAGCGAGCTGTTTTATAGATTTCAGGCGATATGAATCTGTTGCAGGACATATATATGTACCGCATGGGGTGGTGGGAAGTTATTTAGGATGAGGGAGAATCAAGTAGGTTTTTGAAAGCTACAAAAAACTTTTATAGGGCGGGGTTGATGTCACTTCCATCCGTGGAAGTTGACAGTTTTCGAGTAGGTCTGCACTAAGCGTTATTAAGAAACTTGCTGAGAAATTGCTGGGTCCGTTCCTCTTTCGGATTGGCAAACAACGCCTTGGCTTCGCCTTGTTCGACGATCACACCCTTGTCGAAAAACACCACGCGGTTGGCCACGTCCCGGGCAAAGCCCATTTCGTGGGTGACGATCACCATGGTGCGTTTCTCCTCGGCCAGGCCGCGGATGGTCGCCAACACTTCGCCTACCAGTTCCGGGTCCAGCGCTGAGGTCGGCTCATCGAACAGGATCACTTCCGGTTCCATCGCCAGCGCCCGGGCAATCGCCACACGCTGTTGCTGACCGCCGGAGAGGCGTCGCGGGTAAGCGTCTTCCTTGCCCGCCAGGCCGACCTTGGCCAACAGCTTTTTACCCAGGGCAACGGCTTCGGCACGGGGGATTTTTTTCACCACCAGCGGGCCTTCGATGACGTTTTCCAGGGCGGTGCGATGGGGGAACAGGTTGAAGTTCTGGAACACAAAACCCACGTGCTGGCGCAAGCGTCGTACCAGGCTCTGCTGCTGGTTCAAGGGGCGGCTGCCATCGATCTCGATGTCACCGACCTTGATCCGGCCGCTGGTGGGTTCTTCCAGAAAATTCAGGCAACGCAGGAAGGTGGTCTTGCCCGAGCCGCTGGGGCCGATGATCGCCACCACCTCGCCTTCCTTCACCTGCAGATCGATGCCGTTGAGCACCACCTGACCCTTGAACTGCTTTGTCAGTTTTTCCACGACAATCATTGGGTCAGGACTCCTGGTCGTGCCGATTGACCCGCGCTTCCAACTGGTTCTGCAGGTGCGACAGTACAGTCGCCAGAACCCAATAGATCAGCGCAGCGGCAAGATACATGGTGAAAATTTCGAAGGTACGGGCGGTGATCAGCTGCGCCTGACGGAACAGTTCCGGCACCTGAATGGTGGCTGCCAGAGCCGTGTCCTTGACCAGCGAGATGAAGCTGTTGCCCAACGGTGGCAGGGCCGTGCGCATCGCTTGCGGCAGGATGGCCCGACGCAGGGTCTGCGCGCGGGTCATGCCAATACTCGCAGCAGCTTCCCACTGCCCGCGCTCGATGGAGCTGATCGCGGCACGCAGGATTTCGCAGGCATAGGCAGCCATGTTCAGCGAGAAGCCGATCAGGGCCGCCGGCAGCGGATCAAGTTCGACGCCCAGTTGCGGCAAGCCGTAATAGATCACGAACAGTTGCACCAGCAACGGCGTGCCGCGAAAGAACGACACGTAGATGCGGGCGATCCAGCTCACCAGTTTGAAGCGCGACAGCCGCATCAATGCCAGGCCGAAGCCCATCAGCAGGCCGAAGAACATTCCGCCCAGGCTCAAGATGACCGTGTAGTACGCGCCCTTGAGCAGGAAGGGCGCGGAGTCCAGTGCAAGTTGGAAAGCTTCTTCCATTATTGAGTGACGTCAGCGCTGAAGTATTTTTCCGAAAGCTTTTTCAGCGTACCGTCGGCACGCAGCTTGTCGATGGCCTTGTTCACCGCGGCTAGCAGCTCAGGCTCGCCTTTGCGCAGGGCAATACCGGCTTCCTGGCGGGAGAACGCTTCGCCGGCGGCGGCAGTGTCCTTGGCCTTCCGGGCGTATTCCAGCGCGGCCAGGCGGTCGATCAGAATGGCGTCGATGCGGCCGACGCGCAGATCCTGGAACTTGGTCGGATCATCGTCATAGGTCTTGATGATGGCTTTTGGAACGTTTTCCTTGACCCATTGCTCGTAGTTGGTACCCAGGCCTACACCTACTTTCTTGCCAGCCAAATCGGCGGCGGTCTTGATGGTGTCTTTGTTCTTGGTCAGGGTCAGCGCCTGAATCCCGGAAACGGTGTACGGCTCGGAGAAGTCGTACTTCTTCTTGCGCTCTTCGGAGATGGTCACCTGGTTGATCACCGCGTCCAGACGCTTGGATTCCAGAGCGGCGAGGATGCCGTCCCATTTGGTCGGCTGCAGTTTGACCTTCACGCCCAGCTCTTTGGCCAAGGCTTCGGAGAACTCGACTTCGAAGCCGGTCAGTTTGCCGTCGGCATCGACGAAGCTGAACGGTGGATAAGTGCCTTCCAGACCGACGTTGATCACGCCCGCGTCCTTGATTTTTTGCAGCTGCTCACCGGCAACCGCTTGCCCGAGCAGGCCGGCGCTCAGCGCCAGGCCCAGCGAGCCCACCAGCAGATTTCGACGTAATGCGGAAAAATTCATGACAAGCCCCTGTGTTTTCTTATGGAAGACGCTTAAGGAAAGTTGGCAAATTCGGGATTTGAACGACTGCGATATCCTGCCCTAAAGCAGCTTATGCGTCTTGCTGCAAATTCGCCTGCGGCGTGACTATATGATGTTGCCATTAGATATAAAAATACTAAATATCAAGCTTATTATTCTTTATTGGCATAGGAATTTGAGATCGGCTTTCGCGGGCAAGCCTCGCTCCTACAGGAGAACGCGGTTAAACCGTAGGAGCGAGGCTTGCCCGCGAAGAGCGCGATGCGCTCTCAGAGCACCGAGGTATAGGCAAACAACGCCGGCGCCCCGCCGGTGTGCAGGAAGATGATCGGGCCGTCATTGAAGCGCTGACGCCCGATGCCGTCGAGCAAACCGGCCATGGCCTTGCCGGTATACACCGGATCCAGCAACAACCCTTCCTGACTCGCCAGCAGCTTCACCGCGGCCAGGGTCCCGGCATTCGGCTCGCCATAACGCGGGCCGAAATATTCGTCCCACAGTTCGATTTTGAAACTCGCTGGCAGGCTCACACCCAACAGCTCGGCCGTGCGCTCGGCGAGGCCCTGGACTTTCGGTCGTTGCGCTTCATCGCTACGGGAAACGGTCACGCCGATCACTGGCAAATCCGGCAGTGCTTCGTTCAATGCCAGCGCCAGGCCACTGTGGGTGCCGGCACTGCCGGACGCGAGGACCACGGCGGCGAATTTGAGCCCGGTGTCCTTGATCTGTTCGGCCAGTTCCAGGCCCGCACGGACATAACCCAACGCACCCAATGCATTCGAGCCACCAATCGGCACCAGATACGGCTTCTTGCCGTTGCTGCGCAGACGCCCGGCCAGCGCTTCCAATTGCTCGTCGGCGTTGTCGAGGTTTTCCACCAGCTCGACCTTGGCGTCGAACAGGTCCAGCAATAGCCGATTGCCGTTGCCGACATAGTTGCTGTCGTCGGTACCCAGCGGATTTTCCAGCAGGGCCACGCAGCCCAGGCCCAGCTTGGCGGCAATCGCGGCGGTCTGGCGCACGTGGTTGGACTGGATTGCGCCAGCAGTGATCAACGTATCAGCACCCTGGGCCAGGGCATCGGCAGCCAGGTATTCGAGTTTGCGCAGCTTGTTGCCGCCCAGTGCCAATGGCGTCAGGTCATCGCGTTTGACGTACACATCGCGGCCCAGCCAGGTCGACAGGCGTTCGAGTTTTTCCAGGGGAGTAGGATGACCGAGCAGGTCGAGGCGGTTAAAACGGGCAAGCTGTTGTTTGATCATGGGTCCGTACTGGCGGAGGAAGATGTCAGGACTATAGGCACGGGTATTTAGTGGGGCAACTGCCAATCGCTTATAGCTAAAAGTATTGAGCACAGCACTATTGGTTCTTAATTCGGCTGCAAGCCGTTGCCGTAAAGTAATCGCCGTTAACGTGGCCAGACCGTCCGGCCGCCCATGAGGAGTTTTTACCGTGAGTGAGCGTTCCAGCCATTGGCAATTGCAGACCATCGTCAGCCAACTGCGTACGGCGCGCGACCAGTGGCGCGCACAAAACGGCCGCGCCAGCGGCGAGCAGGGCGGTCGCGAGTTGCCATCCCGAGCGGCGATGGCGGACATTCTCGAGGCCTTGTGCGGTGCGCTGTTCCCGATGCGCCTGGGCCCGGTGGATTTGCGCGAGGAGAGTGAAGACTTCTACGTTGGCCACACGCTCGACGTGGCACTGAACGCGTTGCTCGCTCAGGCGCGGCTCGAACTGCGTTATGCCGCGCGCCACAGTGCCCAGGCCGACACTGAAGTCGAGGCCAAAACCATTCAGATCATTCAGGACTTCGCCCTCGCTTTGCCGGGGCTGCGCAGCCTGCTGGACACCGACGTGCTGGCGGCCTATCACGGCGATCCGGCGGCCCGCAGTGTCGATGAAGTGTTGCTCTGCTACCCGGGGATTCTGGCGGTGATTCACCATCGCCTGGCCCATCATTTGTATCGCGCCGGGCTGCCGATGCTGGCGCGGATCAGCGCAGAAATCGCCCACTCGGCCACCGGTATCGACATCCATCCGGGGGCGCAGATCGGTCGCAGTTTCTTCATCGATCACGGGACCGGCGTGGTGATCGGCGAGACCGCGATCATTGGCGAGCGCGTGCGGATTTATCAGGCAGTGACCCTGGGCGCCAAGCGCTTCCCGTCGGACGAAGACGGCCAGTTGCAGAAGGGCCATCCGCGGCATCCGATCGTCGAGGACGATGTGGTGATCTATGCCGGCGCGACGATTCTGGGGCGGATCACCATCGGCAAGGGCTCGACCATCGGCGGCAACGTCTGGCTGACCCGCAGCGTGCCGGCGGGGTGCAACCTGACCCAGGCGAATCTGCAGCATGATGACGGGACGCAGAAGTAGGGTCCAACATTTCTAGTGGTCTTTCTGACGCCATCGCGGGCAAGCCACGCTCCCACAGGTTTTGTGTCGAACGGTAATTCCGTGAACGACCCAAAACCTGTAGGAGCGAGGCTTGCCCGCGAATGGTTTCAAGCCAAACCGAGCGAATGGCCTTTTAGCTAATTTCCCGCCGAACGAATCCCGTAAACCCCGCGTCATACCCTCCCTTGAGCTAGCGTACAAAACGCACCGCCGAGCCCTGCGATTAGTCCTTAGCCCCCTATCCATGTTTAACTTGAACGCTCATTCAAGTTAAACCACCGGTTTGCTGCCCGCTCACAACAGGAGGCTTGCCTTTGCCGAGTCCGTTATTGATTGCCCTGTTTCACCCCCTTGAGGTGCACCTTTCATGAGTGCATCGTCCACCCCCGCAAGCGGCCAGGTCCGCATGAATCCGCCGGTTTTTTATTTCGCGGCGACCTTCATTTTGTTGTTCGCCGTTGTCGTCATGGCGATGCCCGAGCAGGCCGGTGCCTGGCTGTTGCAAGCGCAAAACTGGGCGGCCAATACGGTCGGCTGGTACTACATGCTCGCGATGACGCTGTATCTGGTCTTCGTGGTGGTCACCGCCTTGTCCGGCTACGGCAAGATCAAGCTCGGTGCCGACCACGACGAACCCGAATTCAGTTACCTGTCCTGGGCCGGCATGCTGTTCGCCGCCGGGATCAGCATCACGCTGTTTTTCTTTTGCGTGTCCGAACCGCTGACGCACCTGGCGCAACCGCCGCAAGGCGAGGCGGGTACGGCGGACGCGGCGCGTCAGGCGATGCAGATTCTGTTTCTGCACTGGGGCTTGCACGGCTGGGGCGTGTTCGCGTTCGTCGGCATGGCGCTGGCCTATTTCGCCTATCGACATAACCTGCCGCTGGCCCTGCGTTCAGCGCTGTACCCGCTGATCGGCAAGCGCATCAATGGCCCCATCGGTTATGCCGTGGATGGCTTCGGCATCATCGCCACAGTGTTCGGCCTTGGTGCCGATATGGGCTTTGGCGTATTGCACCTCAACTCGGGCCTGGACTACCTGTTCGGCATCGCTCACACCCAGTGGATTCAGGTCGGTCTGATCACGCTGATGATGGGCGCGGCGATCATCGTTGCGGTGTCCGGCGTCGATAAAGGCGTGCGGGTGATGTCCGACATCAACATGCTGCTGGCCTGTGCGCTGCTGCTGTTCGTGTTGTTCGCCGGCCCTACCCAGCACTTGCTCAATACGCTGATCCAGAACATTGGCGATTACCTCGGCGCCTTGCCGATGAAGAGTTTCGACCTCTACGCCTACGATAAACCGAGCGACTGGCTGGGCGGCTGGACGGTGTTCTACTGGGCCTGGTGGATTGCATGGTCGCCGTTCGTGGGCCTGTTCATCGCGCGGATTTCCCGTGGCCGGACCATCCGCGAATTCGTCTTCGGCGTGCTGCTGATTCCGCTCGGTTTCACCCTGGCGTGGATGTCGATCTTCGGCAACAGCGCCATCGATCAAGTGCTCAATCACGGCATGAGCGCGCTCGGTATGTCGGCCATCGACAACCCATCGATGACCTTGTACCTGCTGCTGGAAACCTATCCGTGGAGCAAAACCGTGATCGCGGTCACGGTGTTCATCAGCTTCGTGTTCTTCGTGACCTCCGCCGACTCCGGCACTGTGGTGTTGTCGACGTTATCCGCCAAGGGCGGTAACCCGGATGAAGACGGGCCGAAATGGCTGCGGGTGTTCTGGGGCGCGATGACCGCGCTGGTGACCAGCGCGCTGCTGTTCTCCGGCAGCATCGATGCACTGAAGTCAGCGGTGGTGCTGACCTCGTTACCGTTCTCGATGATTTTGCTGCTGATGATGTGGGGGCTGCACAAGGCGTTTTATCTGGAATCGCAGAAGCAGATCGCGCAACTGCATTCCCTCGCGCCGGTGTCCGGAGCACGGCGCGGTGGATGGCGTCAGCGTTTGAGTCAGGCGGTGCATTTCCCGTCTCGGGATGAGGTTTATCGCTTCCTCGATACCACGGTGCGCCCGGCCATTGAGGAAGTGACCGATGTGTTCGTCGAGAAGGGTTTACACGTGGTCGCCAAGCCTGATCCGGCCAACGACAACGTCAGCCTGGAGATCGGTCACGGCGAACTGCATCCATTCATCTATCAGGTGCAGATGCGCGGTTACTTCACGCCGTCCTTCGCCCGTGGCGGCATGGGTTCCAAGCAACTCAACAACCGCCGTTACCACCGGGCTGAAGTGCATTTGAGCGAGGGCAGTCAGGATTACGATCTGGTGGGCTACACCAAGGAGCAGGTCATCAACGACATCCTTGACCAGTACGAACGGCACATGCAGTTCCTGCACCTGGTGCGTTGATCGAGCGCTGGCGCTTACGTCTTGTCAGGCGTCAGGGCTCAACACCATGAACAACACCAGCGCCGCCACCGGGACGCCGAACACCGCGCTACCCACCACCAGTTCCGTGCTCAACGGCTGGCCGGCGTTGACCATGCCGACCGCGCCGTTGATCAGGGTCAACGCCAGCCACAGCACGACAAAGCTGAAGGCCAGGGTCTGGCGGGGGAAACCGAGTTTCTCGCCGATGAACAGCATCAGGGCCAGCAGGACCAGGCCGAAGAAGATGATGATGGTGGTGTGCATGATGCGTTCCTCCCTTCAGGTGTGTATTGCCCTTGAGGCCGCCTTCGCGGGCAAGCCTCGCTCCTACAGGGTCAGTGTCGGTCAAGAGATTGTGTTCGACACAAGACCTGTAGGAGCGAGGCTTGCCCGCGAAGGCGTCCTTAAAGCTCACCCCAATACATCGAGCATAGTTAAACCAACCCACCATTGACCCGCAGGATTTGCCCGTTGACCCACGCTGAATCCGGGCCGACCAGGAAGGACACGACTCGGGAAATGTCCTCCGGCTGACCCAAACGTTCCAGTGGAGGCATTTTGGCGAAGGTCTGGATTTGCTCTTCACTCTTGCCGTGCAAAAACAGCTCTGTCGCCACCGGGCCAGGCGCCACGGCATTGACGGTGATGTTGCGCCCGCGCATTTCCTTGGCAAACACCTGGGTCAGGGATTCCACTGCTGCTTTGCTGGCGATGTACACCGCGTAGCCCGGCAGGTTCAAGCCGACGGTACTGCTGGAGAAATTGACGATCCGGCCACCGCTGTTCAGACGCGTCGCCGCTTCACGCAAGGTGTTGAACGTGCCACGCGCGTGAATGTTGAACGTCTGGTCGAACAGTTCGTCCGTGTGCTGCGCCAGCGGCATCACTTTGAGGATGCCGGCGTTGTTGATCAGCACATCGACCTTGCCCAGTTGCGCTTCGGTCTCGTCGAACAGCCGGCGCACGTCGTCGGCATTGGCCACGTCTGCCTTGACCGCTATGGCCTGATGCCCGGCCTGACGCAATTCCACCACCCGTTTTGACGCGTCAGTGGCGCTGCTGGCGTAATTGATGGCGACGGCGAAACCTTCGCTGGCGAGTTGTCTGGCGATCATGGCACCGATGCCGCGAGAGGCGCCGGTCACGATGGCAACTTTCGAGGTTTGAGTAGTCATGGCGTTGATTCCTTGGAGTGGTTTGAAGTGAAGCCAGACTCACATGTTTACTCAGGGCGTTAAATGCATGAGAGTTGCCTTGACTGTTCAATAATCGCCAACAATCGACCGTCAGGAGTCCCGTGTGGATCAAGTCAAAGCGATGAAGGTTTTCGTGCGGATTTACGAGCGCAGCAGCTTCACGCTGGCGGCCGACGACTTGAACCTGCCGCGTGCGACCCTGACTCACACGCTGAATCAGTTCGAAGCCTGGCTCGGCACCCGTTTGCTGGAGCGCAGTACGCGCAAGGTCCGTCCTACGCTGGATGGCGAGGCGTACTACCTGCGTTGCGTGCAGTTGCTGGCGGAACTGGAAGAAGCCGAACTGGCCTTCCGCGGCGTGGCGCCGAAAGGGCGGTTGCGAGTGGATCTGCACGGCACCTTGGCCAAGCACTTCGTGATCCCGGCGTTGCCGCAATTCATGGCGCGCTACCCGGACATCGAACTGTCCATCAGCGAAGCCGACCGCTTCGTTGACCTGATCGCCGAAGGTGTTGATTGCGTGCTGCGAGCCGGCACCTTGGGCGACTCGGCACTGATCGGTAAACGTGTCGCCAACCTGCGACAGATCACCTGTGCCAGCCCGGCTTACCTGCGTAAATACGGCGAACCTCGAACCCTCGAAGACCTGAAAAGCCACCGCGCGGTGAACTATGTTTCGCGTACCACCGCCAAGTTGTTTCCATTTGAATTCATGGTCGATGGCGAGCTGAAAGAGGTGGCTATCGGCGGTGCGCTTTCAGTGTTTGGCGCGGAGATTTATGCGGCCTCGGCGATTGCCGGGCTGGGGTTGATTCAGTGTCCGCATTACCGAATGGAAACGCTGATTTCCCAAGGGCTGGTGCAGGAAGTGCTCAGCGATATGCCTCCACCACCGATGCCGGTTTCAGTGCTGTATCCCCACAATCGACTCATGTCGCCACGGGTTCGGGTGTTTGTGGATTGGTTGGGGGAGGTGTTTGCGGGGGCCGTTTGAAGGTGATCTTGGCGGTACGCCTGACACTGAAGATGAAAACTGTGAAACGTTTCAGCATTTTCTCGGGGCTGAGGCTTATCGGCGTTTGTCCGGCGTATGCTGGGCAACTTGCAAAGCAGTCGATACCACATTCAAGACAGACAAGAGAGGATTCGATGACCTATACCGCTGCCGAAAACCGCTACGATTCCATCCCTTACCGCCGTGTAGGCCGCAGCGGGTTGGTGCTGCCGGCACTGTCCCTGGGCTTGTGGCACAACTTCGGCGACAGCACCCCGATCGACACCCAGCGCTCGTTATTGCGCACGGCGTTCGACCTGGGCATCAACCACTTCGACCTGGCCAACAACTACGGCCCGCCGTACGGCAGCGCCGAGATCAACTTCGGTCGTTTGCTGCGTGAAGACTTCAAGCAGTACCGCGACGAGTTGATCATCTCCAGCAAGGCCGGTTGGGACATGTGGGCCGGTCCCTACGGTCAGGGCGGTGGTTCGCGCAAATACGTGCTGGCCAGCCTCGACCAGAGCCTGCAACGCCTGGGCCTCGACTACGTAGACATTTTCTATTCCCATCGCTTCGACCCGGACACGCCGCTGGAAGAAACCGCCAGCGCACTGGCCGCCGCCGTGCAGCAGGGCAAGGCGCTGTACATCGGCATCTCGTCCTATTCCGGGGTGAAAACCCGTGAAATCGCCGCGTTGCTGAAGGAATGGAAAGTGCCATTGCTGATCCACCAGCCGGCCTACAACCTGCTCAATCGCTGGGTGGAAAAAGACCTGTTGGATACCACCGATGAACTCGGCACCGGCGTGATCGCCTTCACGCCCTTGGCTCAGGGGCTGTTGACCGACAAGTACCTCAATGGCGTGCCAGCGGATGCGCGGGTCAACCGTCCGGGTGGTGACTCGTTGCAGGCGTCTCACCTGTCTGAAGCCAACATCGCCCATGTGCGGGCGCTCAATGAAATCGCCAAGCGCCGCGGTCAGAGCCTGGCGCAACTGGCGCTGGCCTGGACCCTGCGCGATCCGCGAGTGACCTCGGCGCTGATCGGCGCGAGCCGGCCGGAGCAGATTATCGAAAACGTCGGGGCGTTGAAGAACCTGAGTTTTAGCGTGGAAGAGTTGGCGGAGATTGATCGGTTTGCCCAAGAGGGCGGGATCAATCTTTGGGAGAAGCCTTCGACGGCTGAGTAAGTGTTCGGCGCCGGATTTTCTGGCACCTGTTCTGGCCGCATCGCGAGCAGGCTCGCTCCCACAGTGGATCTGCGTTGACCACAACTTCTGTGGTCAACCGATAACCCTGTGGGAGCGAGCCTGCTCGCGATGAGGCCATCAAAATCAATCAAAAAACCCGAGACTCACCGGAAGAACGGCACATCCCCCAACACCGTCGCCCGCTGCATCACCCGCCGTGCCGGGCGGTAATCATCCACCGCGTAATGCTGGGTCACGCGGTTGTCCCAAAACGCGATGTCGTCTTTCTGCCAGCGCCAGCGAATGGTGAATTCCGGCCGGGTGGTGTGGGCGAACAAAAATTTCAGAATCACCTCGCTTTCCGTCTCCGACAGCTCATTGATCTTCGACGTGAAGCCTTCATTGACGAACAACGACCGGCGCCCGCTTACCGGGTGCGTGCGAATCACCGGGTGCGATAACGGCGGGTTCTTGCGTCGGGCTTCTTCCCACTGGGCCAAGGCTTCTGGTGTATTGCCATAGCGCTCCAGCGGGAACGAACGAGTGAAATCGTGAGTAGCCGTCAGCCCTTCGAGCAAGGTTTTCATGGGTGCCGATAACGCTTCATACGCTGCAATACCACTGGCCCACAGCGTGTCGCCGCCAAATGCCGGCAGCAACTTGGCACTGAGCACCGCGCCCATCGCCGGGGTCGGCAGGAAGGTCACGTCGGTGTGCCAGATCGCGTTGTCCCGCACGTCGGTGACGGCAGTGTCGAGGATCAGCACTTCGGGCTGTTCCGGCACGTTCGGGTAAATCGGGTGAATGTGCAGGTCACCGAAATAGGCGGCGAATCGCGCTTGCTGTTGCGGCTCGATCGGCTGGTCGCGGAAGAACAGCACTTGATGCTTGAGCAGCGCCTGTTCGATGGCGTCGCGCTGTTCCAGGTTCAGCGGCTGGCTGATGTCGACGCCGCTGATGTGCGCGCCGAGGGCACAGCTTAAAGGGACGATTTTCAGGCTGCTCATGGTATTTCTCTTCGAATTCGGGGTGTCGAGCTTTTTTGTGGGAGCGAGCCTGCTCGCGATAGCGGAGTGTCAGGCGACATGGCTGTGGCGGATACACCGCCATCGCGAGCAGGCTCGCTCCCACAGGGTTTTTCACATGATGTTTTTTCAGTGAGCCTGGCCGTGCCATGGCACCAGTTTGCGTTGCAGCGCACGCAAGCCCATTTCCATGGCGAAGGCGATCAGCGCGATCACCAGAATCCCCAGCACCACCACATCGGTGACCAGGAACTGTGCGGCCGACTGCACCATGAAGCCCAAACCGCTGGTGGCGGCGATCAGTTCGGCGGCCACCAGCGTCGACCAACCCACACCCAGACCAATCCGCACACCGGTCAAAATGTCCGGCAAGGCACTGGGCAGAATCACATGCCGGATCAACTGCGCCCGAGTCGCGCCCAGCGACTGCGCGGCGCGCAATTTGGCCGGGTCGACGGTGCGCACGCCAGTGGCGGTGGCAATCGCGATCGGGGCGAAGATCGCCAGGTAGATCAGCAAGACTTTCGACAATTCACCGATGCCGCACCAGATCACGATCAGCGGCAGATAAGCCAAGGGCGGGATCGGGCGATAGAACTCGATCAGCGGATCGAGAATGCCCCGAGCGATGCGGTTGTGGCCGATGGCAATGCCGACCGGCACGGCGGTCAGCACGGCAAAACCCAGGCCCAGGCCGATACGGCTGAGGCTCGCGCCCAAGTGCTGCCACAAGGTCGAATCCATATAGCCGGTGGTCACCAGCAGCCAGCCTTTTTGCAACACGGCGGAAGGTGGCGGCAAGAACAGCGGTTCAATCAAACCAGTGGCCGTGACGGCCCACCAGATCGCCAACAACGCGATCAGGGTCAGCACGCTGATCCAGCGCGTGTTCAAACTGCGATGCAGCGGGATTGCCGTCGAGCCCGGTTTCACCGTGGTAGCGGGAATTTCATAAGTGCTCATGCGCGCTCCTGCCGCTGGACGGCACTGCGTTGGGAGAACACTTTGACGAGCACGTGTTCGCGGGTTTCGATAAAACGCGGGTCGGACTTGATCGAGCGTGCCGACTCACCGGCGGCGTAACGCTGACCGAAATCCAGGCTCAGACGCTCGACGATTTGCCCGGGGTTGGGCGTCAACAGAATCAGATCCGTGGCGAGGAACACCGCTTCTTCTATGTCGTGGGTAATCAGGAACACCGGTTTGGCGGTGCGCTGCCAGACTTGCAGCAACAGCTCCTGCATCTGTTCACGGGTGAAGGCGTCGAGGGCACCGAAGGGTTCGTCCATCAGCAGAACGCGCGGGTTGGCGGCGAGGGCGCGAGCAAGGCCGACGCGTTGCTTCTGCCCGCCCGAGAGCTGCCAGATTCGGCGATTCTCGAAACCGGAAAGGTCCACCAGCGCGAGCATTTCCCGGGCGCGGATTTCGCGTTTGTCCCGGGACACGCCAGCCAGTTCCAAGCCGAAACCGACATTGGCCAGCACGTCCTGCCAAGGCAACAGGGCGTCGTCCTGGAACACCACGCCGCGCTCGGCGCTCGGGCCTTTGACCGGCACGCCGTCAAGGGTGATGCGCCCGGCGCTGGGCTCGACGAAACCGGCAATCAGGTTCAACAGCGAGGTCTTGCCACTGCCGGACGGGCCGAGGGCGACCAGCAACTGCCGGGGCCCCAGGCTCAGGGAAATATCCGCCAGCACAGGCTCCGCTGCGCCTGGGTACTGTGCGCTGATGCGCTCCAGCTGTAGCAAAGCCATCGCGGTTAACTCCCGATCAATTGGTGATGTATTTGGCGCTGACGTACGGCGCGTAGTCCGGCAGCACGGCCTCGACCTTGCCCTGTTCCTTGAGGAACACCGCGGTGTCGGTGATGGCCTTGGTGGTCGGCGCGCCGAGGGTGATCACCTGATCAGCCGCAAGCGGGTACACGTTGCCTTGCAACAGCAATGGAATGTCGCTGGCCTTGGCACCGGAGAGTTTCACCAGTTTGTCTACGTTGCTTTGATTGGCCAGCCAGGCTTGCGGGTCCTTGCGGTAGTCGGCGTAGGCATCAAGGGTCACTTTGGCGAACGCGGTGACGATTTCCGGGTGCTTCTCGGCGAAATCCTTACGCACGATCCAGGCATCGAAAGTCGGTGCGCCGAACTTGGCCAACTCGCCCGAGGTGATCAGCACTTTGCCGTTTTCCTTGGCCACGCCGAGGGCCGGGTCCCACACGTAGGTGGCGTCGATATCACCACGTTTCCATGCAGCGATGATCGCGGGTGGCGCGAGGTTGAGGACGGTGACTTTCGAGGGATCAATGTTCCAGTGTTTCAGCGCGGCCAGCAGGCTGTAGTGGCCGGTGGATACAAACGGTACGGCGACTTTTTTACCGATCAGGTCTTGCGGGGTCTTGATCCCGGAACCGTCGCGGGCGACCAGTGCTTCGGCGGCGCCAATCTGGGTGGCGATGAGGAAAGTTTCCACCGGGACTTTGCGGGTGATTGCAGCCGTCAGGGGGCTGGAACCGAGGTAGCCGATCTGCACGTCGCCGGAAGCGATGGCGGCGATGATGTCGGCGCCGCTGTCGAATTTGCGCCAGTCGATCTTGGCGTGGGTGGCTTTTTCGTAGGCGCCGTCGGCCTGGGCGACTTTGGCCGGATCAACGGTGGTCTGGTAGGCGACGGTCACATCTGCCGCCTGAGCCAGGAGACTCGCTGAAGCCAGAAACGCGGCGGCCAGAAGGCGAAGAGAGGAAGTCAGTTTCATCGGAAAGCTCCTTGTCAGGCGACCGAGGGTCGGCGTGAAAAGGAGACTAAATGATATAAGAATCCGAAAATAAATAACTTTTTCGAATTACCTTATGAGCGGAAAATTCTAAAGGATCAAAAGATCGCAGCCGGCGGCAGCTCCTACAAAGGTAGCGTGCGAATCCGAAATTGCGTGATGCGGGCAAAAAAAATCGCAGCCTCGACACCGTCCCGTAGGAGCTGCCGAAGGCTGCGATCTTTTCACAGACGCCGCTTAATTACTGATCGCCAGAATGCTCGCCTGATACGACCCGACAAACACATCGAAATCGCCGACTTCGTTCTGTTCCAGCTCCACTTGTTGAGCCAGCGACGAGCGCGCCAGTTCTTCAAATTTTGCCTGGTCTTCGCTTGAAAGCGGTTCGCTGCGGAAGAACTCCGCATGCGCTTGGCTCTGACGCAGGGAGAATTGGGCGAAGCTTTCCTTGTGCTCGGCCATCGCCGCCAGCACCTGAGCCGAAGGCGTCAGAGACGAGTCCTTGACCTTGGCCAGTTGTGCGTCCAGTGCCTTGCTGTGGGCATCGCCGCCATGGCTCTGATCCAGCAACGCCGCCAATGGCGCAATCTTTTCCAGCAATTCGCCGGCCCATTCCTTCAGGTCTACCGGGTGCCCGTCGCGTTGCAATTGCAGGCCTGGACGACGACCTTCCTTGACCACGCTGAGGAAGTTCGACGTCGCGTTGCCGCAGCTGGTACTGGTCAACAGCGGGCTGTCGTTCAGCGCGCAGTACAGCAGGAACGCGTCGAGGAACCGCGATTCGGTGAGGTCGATGCCCATCGGCAGGAACGGGTTGATGTCCAGGCAACGTACTTCGACGTACTGAATGCCACGGGCCACCAGCGCCTGAATCGGCCGTTCGCCGGTGTAGGTCACGCGTTTCGGGCGGATGTTGGAGTAGTACTCGTTTTCGATCTGCAGGATGTTGGTGTTGAGCTGAACCCACTCGCCGTCCTGGTGCGTGCCGATCTCGACGTACGGCGCATACGGCGTGGCCACCGCTTTGCGCAGGCTGTCGGTGTAGCTCGACAGGTCGTTGTAGCACGGCGTCAAACCGGCCTGGGCGTTGCTCTGGTAACCCAGATCGCTCATGCGCAGGCTGGTGGCGTACGGCAGGTACAAGGTGTCCGGGTCCAGTTGTTCCAACTGGTGCGAACGACCGCGCAGGAAACCGGCGTCCAGCGCAGGGGAGGCGCCGAACAGGTACATCAGCAGCCAGCTGTAGCGGCGGAAGTTGCGGATCAGCGCGATGTAGGCCGACGACTGATAGTCGCGGTCGGTGCCGACAAAACCTTCGGCCTCTTTGAGCAGCGGCCAGAGCTTTTCCGGCAGGGAAAAGTTGTAGTGAATCCCGGCGATGCACTGCATGGTCTTGCCGTAACGCAGGGCCAGGCCCTTGCGATAGACGTACTTGAGCTGACCGATGTTGGAGGTGCCGTAATAAGCGATCGGGATGTCTTCTTCGGCCGGCAACGGGCACGGCATCGAGGGGCTCCACAGGTACTCGTTGCCGAGCTTGCTGTAGGCAAAACGATGGATCTTATCGAGGCTCGCCAGGGTATCCGCCGGGTCTGGCAGGGCTGGCGTGATGAATTCCAGCAGCGACTCGGAATAGTCGGTGGTGATTTGTTCATTGGTCAGCGCGGAACCCAATGCTTCGGGGTGCGGCGTTTGCGCCAGGCGCCCTTCGCCTGTCACGCGCAGGCATTCACGTTCGATGCCGTGAAGGCACTGTTCGAGCAGAGAGAGGTTAGCGCGCTCGCCGAGCAGAGCCAGGCGGCGGTTGAGAAGTTCGCTCAAGTTGGATTCCTTCACGCGTCAGTCGCCCCAATATGGGGGTGGGCAAGACGGTCTACAAGGGTGAAGTTAAAACTGGCGTTTTCGCCTGGTTTTGGATCGCCACAATCCCTGTGGGAGCGAGCCTGCTCGCGAAGAGGGAGTGTCGGTCAACATTAAAGTCGCCTGGCACACCGCCTTCGCGAGCAAGCCCGCTCCCACAGAAAACTCCAGCGCTGCAATCACAGCGCCGAAATTAACCTAAATCGATGACAGGGAGCTACAGGACAGCGAACGTGCCTTGTGCTTTTGCGACCAGTTTGTCGTCTTGCATCACGTCGGCTTCGACCACCAGCGTGCGACGGCCCGGATGGATCACCCGCGCCGTGCACATCACCTCACCGTCGGCGACGGCGCGGATGTAGTTGATCTTGCACTCGATGGTCGCGCTCTGCTGGTCAAAGCCGTGGGTGCTGGAACAGGCCAGCCCCATGGCAATATCGACCAGACTGAACAAAGCCCCGCCGTGCAGCTTGCCACCGCGATTGCGCAGCTCTGGCTCAAGCGCCAGGGCGACTTGCGCCACCCCGGTTTCCAGGCTGTGCAAGCGACACCCCAGCAGCTTGAAAAACGCGCTTTCAGTTAGCCCGGACGGGATCTCCATCAGCGTTTTTTCAACTGCTTGGCGTTGGCGAACAGCGAGGCCATGGCGTTATTGGCCGGGGCCGCTGCCGTGGTTTCCTTGCGCGGTGCGGTGTTCTGGGATTGGCGTGGTGCCGAACCCGGACGCGCGCCGCGAGCACCGTCGATCTTCTCGCCCGGCGTGTCGCTCATGCGCATCGACAGGCCTACGCGTTTGCGCGGGATGTCGACTTCCATGACCTTCACCTTGACCACATCACCGGCCTTCACCGCTTCGCGCGGATCCTTGATGAATTTCTCCGACAGCGCGGAGATGTGCACCAGACCGTCCTGATGCACGCCGATGTCGACGAAAGCGCCGAAGTTGGTCACGTTGGTCACCACGCCTTCGAGGATCATCCCCAATTGCAGGTCCTTGAGGTCTTCGACGCCTTCCTGGAACTCGGCGGTCTTGAACTCGGGACGCGGGTCGCGACCGGGTTTTTCCAGCTCTTGCAGGATGTCGGTGACCGTCGGCAGACCGAAGGTTTCGTCGGTGTACTTCTTCGGGTCGAGACGCTTGAGGAAGCTTGCGTCGCCGATCAGCGAGCGAATGTCGCGGTCGGTTTCAGCGGCAATACGCTGCACCAGCGGATAGGCTTCCGGGTGAACCGCGGACGAATCCAGCGGGTTGTCGCCGTTCATCACGCGCAGGAAACCGGCGGCCTGTTCGAAGGTTTTTTCACCCAGACGCGCGACTTTTTTCAACGCGGCGCGGGTTTTGAAGGCGCCATGCTCGTCGCGGTGGCTGACGATGTTTTGCGCCAGGGTCGCGTTGAGGCCGGAAATACGCGCCAGCAGTGCCACGGAGGCGGTATTGACGTCCACGCCGACGGCGTTCACGCAGTCTTCGACTACGGCATCCAGACCCCGCGCCAGTTTCAGCTGCGAGACGTCGTGCTGGTATTGGCCGACGCCGATGGATTTCGGATCGATCTTCACCAGTTCAGCCAGCGGATCCTGCAAGCGACGGGCAATCGACACCGCGCCACGGATCGACACGTCCAGATCCGGGAATTCCTTGGAGGCCAGTTCCGACGCCGAGTACACCGATGCACCGGCTTCGGAGACCATGACTTTGGTCATCTTCATGGCTGGGTATTTTTTGATCAGCTCAGCAGCGAGCTTGTCGGTTTCGCGGCTGGCGGTGCCGTTGCCGATGGCGATCAGGTCGACCGAATGCTTGGCGCACAGGGCGGCGAGCACGGCGAGGGTCTGGTCCCACTTGTTGTGCGGCACGTGCGGGTAAACCGTGGCGTGATCCAGCAGCTTGCCGGTGGCATCAACCACGGCGACCTTGCAGCCGGTGCGCAGGCCCGGGTCGAGGCCCAGGGTGGCGCGCGGGCCGGCCGGGGCCGACAGCAGCAAGTCGTGCAGGTTGTGCGCGAACACGTTGATCGCTTCGGTTTCCGCGCCGTCGCGCAACTCGCCCAGCAGGTCGGTTTCCAGGTGGGTGTAGAGCTTGACCTTCCAGGTCCAGCGCACCACCTCGCCCAACCATTTGTCGGCGGCGCGGTTCTGGTTCTGGATGCCGAATTGCTGGCCGATCATGCCTTCGCACGGGTGCATGGTGCCCGGCAGTTCATCGCCGACTTTCAGCGCGGAACTGAGGATGCCTTCGTTGCGGCCACGGAAAATTGCCAGTGCGCGGTGCGATGGCATGCTTTTCAGCGGTTCGTCGTGTTCGAAATAATCGCGGAACTTGGCGCCTTCCTCTTCTTTGCCGGCGATCACGCGGGCACTGAGGGTGGCTTCCTGCTTGAGGTAGTTGCGCAGCTTGTCCAGCAGGCCGGCGTCCTCGGCGAAGCGCTCCATGAGGATGTACTTGGCGCCCTCAAGGGCAGCTTTTACATCGGCCACGCCTTTTTCGGCGTCGATGAAGCGCGCGGCTTCGGTTTCCGGGCTCAGGGTCGGGTCGTTGAACAGGCCGTCGGCCAGCTCGCCGAGGCCGGCTTCCAGGGCGATCTGGCCCTTGGTGCGGCGCTTCTGCTTGTACGGCAGGTACAAGTCTTCGAGGCGGGTCTTGGTGTCGGCGAGTTTGATGTCGCGCTCAAGTGCAGGGGTCAGCTTGCCTTGCTCTTCGATGCTGGCGAGGATGCTGATGCGCCGTTCGTCGAGTTCTCGCAGGTAGCGCAGACGCTCTTCCAGATGACGTAACTGGATGTCATCGAGGCTGCCGGTCACTTCTTTCCGGTAGCGGGCGATGAAGGGAACGGTAGAGCCTTCATCGAGTAGCGCGACGGCCGCTTCGACCTGTTGTGGGCGTACACCGAGTTCCTCGGCGATGCGGCTGTTGATGCTGTCCATAAAACCACCTGACAAATTGTGAAAGCAGGCTCGCAGGCGCAGAGATAAAGGGCTCGGCGAGTCTGGTTGAGCGGCCTGGCGTGCGCCGCTACCTGGATCAACAGGCTTCCCGTTGACCCGTGAAATCGAACAATTACTGCCAGCGCCATGAAAAAAAAGCGGCTACCGGCAATAACGATCAGACGTTGCCTGACACAAAAGGCGGGGCATTATAACCAGCGTTCTGTCCCTTCGGGGGCATCGGTGGCTGTAGGCACAATGCCCGGTTTTCTGGCGGTGAAGGAAAAATCTGCTAACAATGCACACGGTGCGTATAACGGCAGCTACGCCATAATGCGCGCCGAGATCAAAGGAGCATCCAATGAGCAGCACTGCAAACATTGCTGAAGGCGAAAAAATTCTTATTGTTGACGACGATCCAGGGCTGAGCAGCCTGCTGGAGCGTTTTTTCGTCAGCAAGGGCTACCGTGCCCGCGCTGTCCCGAACACCGAACAAATGGACCGCCTGCTGGCGCGTGAAGTGTTCAACCTGGTCGTTCTCGACCTGATGCTGCCCGGCGAAGACGGCCTGACTGCCTGCCGCCGCCTGCGCAGCGCGAACAATCAGATTCCGATCATCATGCTCACCGCCAAGGGCGACGAGCTGAGCCGCATCAAGGGCCTGGAACTGGGCGCCGACGATTACCTCGCCAAGCCGTTCAACCCGGACGAGCTGATGGCCCGGGTCAAAGCGGTCCTGCGTCGTCAGGCGGCCCCGGTGCCGGGCGCCCCGGGCAGCGAAGACGAAAGCGTGACCTTCGGTGACTACGAGCTGTCCCTGGCCACCCGCGAACTCAAGCGCGGCGACGAAGTGCACATGCTCACCACCGGTGAGTTCGCGGTGCTCAAGGCGTTGGTCATGAACGCGCGTCAGCCACTGACCCGCGACAAACTGATGAACCTGGCCCGTGGTCGTGAGTGGGATGCCCTGGAGCGTTCCATCGACGTACAGATCTCCCGCCTGCGCCGGATGATCGAGCCCGATCCGTCCAAACCGCGCTACATCCAGACTGTCTGGGGCGTGGGTTACGTGTTTGTTCCGGATGGCACCGCGACAAAGTGATCGGTGATTTGTAGGAGCGGGTCTTGCGGGCAACGGGTCGGATGACCTTTCCCGCAGACTCGCGATCCGCAATATGCGAGCATCGCTCGCTCCTGCAAGTGTGTAGCGGTTACCCATGAAAACCCCTGTTTGGTTCCCCCAGAGCTTCTTCTCCCGCACCCTGTGGCTGGTGCTGATCGTCGTCCTGTTTTCCAAGGCGCTGACCCTGGTTTATCTGTTGATGAACGAAGACGTGCTGGTGGATCGCCAATACAGTCACGGCGTCGCTTTGACGCTGCGTGCCTATTGGGCCGCTGACGAAGAAAACCGCGCGAAGATCGCCGATGCCGCGACCCTGATCCGGGTGGTGGGCGCCGGTGTGCCGGAAGGCGAACACCATTGGCCTTACAGCGAGATCTACCAGCGACAGATGCAGGCCGAGCTGGGGGGCGACACCGAAGTCCGATTACGCATGCATTCACCGCCGGCGCTGTGGGTCCGGGCGCCTAGCCTGGGCGATGGCTGGCTGAAAGTGCCGCTGTACCCGCATCCGTTGCGCGGCCAGAAAATCTGGAACGTGCTGGGCTGGTTCCTCGCCATCGGCTTGCTGTCCACCGCCTCGGCGTGGATCTTCGTCAGCCAGCTCAATCAACCCTTGAAGCGTCTGGTCTATGCCGCACGGCAACTCGGTCAGGGCCGCAGTGTGCGCCTGCCGATCAGCGACACACCGAGCGAAATGACCGAGGTTTACCGCGCGTTCAACCAGATGGCCGAGGATGTCGAACAGGCCGGGCGCGAACGCGAATTGATGCTGGCCGGGGTGTCCCACGACCTGCGCACGCCGTTGACCCGTTTGCGGCTGTCCCTGGAGCTGATGGGCGATCACAGTGACCTGACCGACGATATGGTGCGCGACATCGAGGACATGGATGCGATTCTCGACCAGTTCCTGGCGTTCATTCGTGACGGACGTGACGAGTCGGTGGAAGAAGTGGACCTCAGCGAGCTGGTTCGCGAAGTCGCTGCGCCGTACAACCAGAACGAAGAGAAAGTGCACTTGCGCCTGGAACCGATTCAGCCGTTCCCGTTGCGTCGGGTGTCGATGAAGCGGTTGCTGAACAACCTGATCGGCAATGCTCTGCATCACGCCGGCAGCGGCGTCGAAGTGGCGGCCTATGTGTCCGGGGACACCAGTGCGCCGTATGTGGTGCTGAGCGTCATGGACCGTGGCGCGGGGATCGATCCGTCGGAGCTGGAGGCAATCTTCAACCCGTTCACCCGTGGTGACCGGGCTCGGGGCGGGAAGGGGACCGGGTTGGGGTTGGCGATCGTGAAGCGGATCGCTTCGATGCACGGCGGGAATGTGGAGCTGCGCAACCGCTCCGGCGGTGGGTTGGAAGCGCGGGTGCGGTTGCCGCTTGGGTTGATGTTGCCGCGGGATGCGGTTTAACGGCTGAAAAAATCGCAGCCTCGCTTCGCTCGACAGCTCCTACAGGAAAATGCGATCCCCCGTAGGAGCTGTCGAGCGAAGCGAGGCTGCGATCTTTTCAGGCTCAACCCTTACCTTTGGTCCGCGTCATATTCGGCCCGCCATTCTTCTCCAGATGCTCGATGATGATTCCCGCCACGTTTTTCCCGGTGGTGATTTCAATCCCTTCCAGCCCTGGCGACGAGTTCACTTCCATCACCAGCGGGCCATGATTGGAACGCAGGATATCCACACCCGCCACCGCCAGGCCCATGACCTTCGCCGCACGCAATGCAGTCATGCGTTCTTCCGGCGTGATCTTGATCAGGCTCGCACTGCCACCGCGATGCAGGTTGGAGCGAAACTCCCCCGGCTTGGCCTGGCGCTTCATCGCCGCGATCACCTTGTCGCCAACCACAAAGCAGCGAATATCCGCGCCGCCGGCTTCCTTGATGTATTCCTGAACCATGATGTTCTGCTTGAGGCCCATGAACGCCTCGATCACCGACTCTGCCGCCGTCGCTGTTTCACACAGCACCACGCCGATGCCCTGGGTGCCTTCCAGCACCTTGATCACCAGCGGCGCGCCGTTGACCATCTCGATCAAGTCGGGAATGTCATCCGGGGAATGCGCAAAACCGGTGACCGGCAAACCGATCCCCCGGCGTGACAGCAATTGCAGTGACCGCAGTTTGTCTCGCGAACGGGCGATGGCCACCGATTCGTTGAGCGGAAACACCCCCATCATTTCGAACTGGCGCAGCACCGCGCAGCCATAAAACGTCACCGACGCGCCGATCCGGGGGATCACCGCATCGAAACCCTCCAGCGGTTTGCCGCGGTAGTGGATTTGCGGCTTGTGGCTGGCAATGTTCATGTAGGCGCGCAAGGTGTCGATCACCACCATTTCATGGCCACGCTCTATACCGGCTTCGACCAGACGACGGGTGGAATACAGACGCGGGTTCCGCGACAGCACAGCGATCTTCATGCAACACCTGTGGAGGAGGTAGATACCGGGAACACCGGCTTGTCTTGTACGTATTTAATGCCCGGATTAACCACCAACTGGCCGTCGATCAGGGCTTTGGAACCGAGTAACAGGCGATAACGCATGGACTTGCGGCAGGCAAGGGTGAACTCGACCCGCCAGACCCGATCACCGAGGGCCAGGGTAGTGCTGACCACGTAACGCATCTGCGCGTGGCCGTTGGAGCTTTTAATGGTTTTCATCGTTACCAGGGGTGCTTCGCAGCGCCGATGCCGCAATTGCACCACCGTGCCCAGGTGCGCGGTGAAGCGCACCCATTGTTCGCCGTCGCGCTCGAACGGCTCGATGTCAGTGGCATGCAGGCTGGAGGTGCTGGCGCCGGTGTCGATTTTTGCCCGAAGGCCCGCGACTCCCAAATCCGGGAGCGCCACCCACTCGCGCAGACCGATAACGGTCAAATGGTCAAATGTCTTCAAAAGTGCTCAACCGGAAAAAACCGCTCAGACCGCGTGCGGCCGAATTCGCGGTATTCACGCAGAATAATGGGTAAAAGGCGACAGATATCTACTGCCCGGATTTCCATCCCTCAATTGCGGGAATGCCTGCATTCTAATCCACAGCGTGATGATTCATGGCACGACAGAAACGGTAGTACAGTTCATCGATATTTCAGAATGAGGTCATCCGATGGCACAAAAAAGCGAAGAGGACGACAAGGTCCGTCTCGATAAATGGTTGTGGGCCGCGCGTTTTTATAAAACACGTGCCTTGGCCAAGGCAGCGATCGAGAGTGGCAAGGTGCATTGGCGGGGCGAGCGCTGCAAGCCGGGCAAGGAGCCGAGGGTCGGCGACGAGTTTCAGATTCGCACCGGCTTCGAGGAACGCACGGTGGTGGTCCAGGCATTATCAATCGTGCGCCGTGGCGCGCCGGAGGCCCAGGCGCTGTATGCCGAGACCGAAGCCAGCATTGCCAAGCGCGAAGCGGCGGCGGCCATGCGCAAGGCCGGGGCATTGGGCGTGAGCACCGATGGCAAGCCGAGCAAGAAGCAGCGCCGGGATCTGTTCAAGTTTCGCGGCTCCAGCAACGACGAGTCGTGACCGTCGTCGGGCGCAGGCTTGCAATTGCCCACCCGTGCAGCCATATGGAGGTATTCGCCAGCGGCGCGTTGAGCGGTGAAAACGCCGCTCGTCGAAAACCGAGGGTCGACCTTGCTTGGAACAACCCCCGGATTGTTCATAAAATGCCGCCATGGCTGAACTTTGCATACCCATGGTGCTGCAAAGGCGCAACTTTCATTTTTTGTAACCATTTCAGATACCCAGACCTATGACCGATCTAGCGGATACCGACTACACCCAACGCTTCATCTTCGATGACAGCGACACTCGCGGCGAGCTGGTGGGGTTGGAGCGTAGCTATGCCGAAGTCCTCGCCAAACACGCCTATCCGGAGCCGGTCGCGCAATTGCTGGGCGAACTGATGGCGGCGGCAGCGTTGCTGGTGGGCACCTTGAAGTTCGATGGCTTGCTGATTCTTCAGGCCCGTTCCGAAGGCCCGGTGCCATTGCTTATGATCGAGTGCTCCAGCGAGCGCGAAATTCGTGGCCTGGCTCGTTACGAAGCCGACCAGATTGCCCCCGACGCGACCCTCGCCGACCTGATGCCCAATGGTGTGCTGGCGCTGACCGTCGACCCGACTCAGGGCCAACGCTACCAGGGCATCGTCGACCTCGACGGCGAAACCCTGTCCGAATGCTTCACCAACTACTTCGTTATGTCTCAGCAGGTCGGCACCCGCTTCTGGCTCTACGCCGATGGCCGTCGTGCCCGTGGTCTGTTGCTGCAGCAATTGCCTGCCGACCGTCTGAAAGACGAAGAAGAACGCGCCGCGAGCTGGCAGCACATCACCGCCCTGGCCAGCACCCTGACCGCCGACGAATTGCTGAGCCTGGACAACGAAACCGTGCTCCATCGCCTGTACCACGAAGAACAAGTGCGTCTGTTCGATGTGCAGAAACTGCGCTTTCATTGCAGTTGCTCCCGGGAACGCTCAGGCAATGCGCTGGTCAGTCTGGGTCTGGAAGATGCGCAGAAGCTGGTCGTCGAACACGGCGGCAGCATCGAGGTCGATTGTCAGTTTTGCAACGAGCGCTACCTGTTTGATGCGGCCGATGTCACCCAATTGTTCGCTGGTGCAGGGGTCGATACGCCGTCAGATACCCGTCACTAAAACGTTTCAGTGCAGGTAAATTCACTGCTTAACGCCGGAATAACGCCGTTCTGACGGGAGGGCCCTACACTTTTTGGGCTTTTCTGGCATAATCCGGCCCACTTTTTTCGCGGTAGTAGTGCACGACTTTCTACTACAAAACGTTTGGAGCACTCGGCCACTGGCCGACGGGGAACCTCATGACGCAAGCCAATAACGCCGTGTACACCGATCTGAGTGTTGATGATCTGGTTAAAGAAGCCCTGAATCGCGGTGAAGGCGAGCTTGCCGATACCGGCGCGCTGGTTGTTCGCACCGGTCACCGTACCGGCCGTTCGCCAGTCGATCGTTTCATCGTTGAAGAGCCGACCACCCAGGACGCCATTGCTTGGGGGCCGATCAACCGCAAGTTCCCGGCCGACAAGTTCGATGCCCTGTGGGCTCGCGTCGAGGCGTTCAACAACGCGCAAGAACATTTCGTTTCCCACGTGCACGTAGGTTCGGCTGAAGAGCATTACCTGGCCGTGAAAATGACCACCCAGACTGCCTGGCAGAACCTGTTCGGTCGTTGCCTGTTCATCAACCCGGCCCAGTACAACCCGGCCGGTCGTGAAGAGTGGCAAGTTCTGAACGTCGCCAACTTCGAATGCGTGCCAGAGCGTGACGGCACCAACTCCGACGGCTGCGTGATCATCAACTTCGCCCAGAAGAAAGTGCTGCTGGCGGGCATGCGTTACGCCGGCGAAATGAAGAAAGCCATGTTCTCGGTGCAGAACTTCCTGCTGCCGGCCGCCGACGTGTTGCCAATGCACTGCGCCGCCAACATCGGCGAAGAGGGCGACGTGACCCTGTTCTTCGGTCTGTCCGGCACCGGCAAGACCACCCTGTCCGCCGACGAAAGCCGTTACCTGATCGGTGACGACGAACACGGCTGGGGCGAGGGCGTGGTGTTCAACATCGAAGGCGGTTGCTATGCCAAGTGCATCGACCTGTCCGAGAAGAACGAGCCAGTCATCTGGAAAGCCATCAAGCACGGCGCAGTCTTGGAAAACGTCGTTATCGACGACGCCAAGCACGCCGACTACACCGATGTCAGCCTGACCCAGAACAGCCGCGCCGCCTACCCGCTTGAGCACGTTGCCAAGCGTTCCGAGAAGAACCTCGGTGGCGAGCCGAACGCAGTGATCTTCCTGACCTGCGACCTGACCGGCGTGCTGCCGCCAGTGTCGATCCTCAATGAAGAACAAGCCGCTTACCACTTCCTGTCCGGCTACACCGCACTGGTGGGCTCGACCGAAATGGGTTCCGGCAGCGGCATCAAGTCGACCTTCTCCACCTGCTTCGGCGCACCGTTCTTCCCGCGTCCGGCTGGCGAATACGCCGAACTGCTGATCAAACGCATCCGCGGCTTCGGCTCCAAGGTCTACCTGGTCAACACCGGCTGGACCGGTGGCGGCTACGGCGTCGGCAAACGCTTCAACATCCCGACCACTCGCGGCGTAATCGCAGCGATCCAGAGCGGCGCGTTGATCGGTGCTGAGACTGAGCACCTGGACACCATCAACCTGGACGTGCCGTTGGCTGTGCCGGGCGTTGAGACTGGCTTGTTGAACCCACGTAACACCTGGGCTGACAAGGCTGCTTATGATGAAGCCGCGAAAGCACTGGCTGGGTTGTTTGTTGAGAACTTCAAGAAGTTTGAAGTGAGCGACGCGATCAAGGCTGCTGGGCCGAAGTTGTAAGATTTGGTTTGATGTAATGAAAAAGCCGCCCTTTGGGGCGGCTTTTTTGTGGGCGTCGATTTTATCTAACCCTCTGCCCCTGCCAAAAAACACTAAGGTTCTACGAAAATCTACCAGGGGCGGGGAAGTTGGGGGCGGGCGAGGTTCATTGCGGGTGCATCCAATTTCCGTGTAGACGACTTTTGAGGTTAGAACTCTCAGTTCTGTGATAGCGACGTGTCCAGCGGATCACCAATACAACGCTCGAAAATAGCTTCCAGGCCACGGTAGTCGCACGTTACTGCGTCGATATTTGCAGGGATCCAAGCCTCATCTTTGACTAGCCACCAATCGACGGCAAAACCTGCATTGATGATGATCTGTTCAAACAAAATACGTTGAGTTCGACCATTCCCTTCGCGGAAAGGATGGATAACGTTTAGATCGCCGTACGCCTCAGCTATGTTAATGACTAGCTCGGCTTTGCTGGTGCCTATGAACCAAGCAGCGTTTTTCATGGTACGGAAGATTTTTTCGGCTTCTGGGATGATTCGTTCTGCGGTACAAAAAAGCGTATCGCCTTTTTGGATATTCACAGTTCTCGGCAGTCCAGCCCATTCGTAGATGTCGCAGAACAAGGACTTATGGATATGCTGCAACAGGCTGAGGTCGTACGGGGGAGGGAGGAGGCGAAATTTGTCGGCAGCGATTTCTGATAGCTCTCGCTCTGCTTTCTGTAGCTGCTCTTCATCATGGATGTTGAGCAGATTACGTAGAACGTCGCTATCAGGGTAGCAATAGGGGTCTTGGCCGACCCCGTATTTATCCACCATTAACGTGGATTCTGACGATATTTTTTGAGTACCGATTCCCGCGTTGGGAGCGGTTTTTCAGCATCGGCACGTGTGGTGTCGAAGCCTTCAAGACGTAAGCTCGCCAAATAATTCGACCGACGGACCTTGTCGTAATAATCCTGCTTTTGCTGAAACGTCAGTTCGCTCATGACATCTGCCTCTCGGTGCAATGTTCAAGTGTAGCTCAAACGACCTGGCAAATAGGTCGGTATTTTTGATGCTTTTGGAGCTTCCAGACTGCTGGTTTCTCCAGCCTTTGAACCATGCACGTCAGAATATTCCTCACTCGCAGTCGCGCAATACGCGGGAGAAGTGCCGCAGTTTTTTTCTAGCCATACAGCTAATATTCCTTCACTTCTGAGGTGATAACGCCAGAATAATTGCAGTTATATAGACCGTTTCAGCCACGTAACCTGCTCTACTGGCTCTCCAGTTCCTGCGTATCCCACCGTTGCACCTTGATCGCTTGGTAGAGCATGCCGACGGTCAGCGGGACTTTGTCGCCACGACCCTTCGCCCTGCGCTTGAGAAACACATCAAACCCTTCCGGCTGAAAGTAGCGATAGGCGTCGTAGTCCACGAAGTCGATCCCAAACTGTTCTTCCAACGCTTCCATCAAATGCCGCGCATCAGCGCCATCACAGCCCAGGTCAAAATTGATCGAGGTGGTGAGGCTGATGGTTTTGCGTTCCGGCAGGCCGAGTTCTTCGTGCAACAGCTGCATGAGCAGGCGCATGGTGTGGTCGTCGGTCTTAGGAATTTCTTTGACTTGCAACGCATCAACATGGAATTCACGGGAAGGCCGACGCTCTCCCCGTAAGATCTCGTCCATCTGCTGCACGCTTTCCATCAGCTCATCAAAAAACTTGCCCATGGTTATCTCCAGTGTTCGATGAGGGCTTTCATTCATCTGTTCAGTTGATCGTTCTCACGCAGAGCGTGGGAACGATCCGTTCACTCGGCGTCAGGCAGGCGCTTTCCAATTCATCATGCGTTGCTGGGCGACTTTCAGTAGGTCGCAGCCATCCTGGGTCAGGAGGAAGAGCGCGTGGGTGATGTGGGGAATGTCTTCGACGTCGCCGTGTTTGAAGCAAACGCAGTGCAGGGTTTTGAGGAGATCACTGGAGGCTCGGATGCGCTGGAGGGCGGCTTCTAGGATGTCTTGCGGGTTGGCCTCTGTGTCGATGATCAGGGGCGGGGTGTCGGTGAGGTTGGTTTGGAGTGGGTGGTAGCGATCGGTGAACGGATTCCATTTATTCATGATGTGTAATCTCGAATGCATCAGGAGGACCGCTGCCATCGTGACCAAGCGATGGGAGGCGGGCTGTGTTCGGGTTGGTCAACCGGTGAGATCACACGCTTACCCGGCACGTCCGAAGACGTCCCAAACACAGCCGCCATAAAGCGTACTGACACAAAAGCGTCAGCAGCATACAACGGGTGCGTGCGTAGATCTAAATCGAGTGACCAAACCCGAGCCGCTGATTTGGCAGCGGCAGTCGCGACTATAGGTGTGAGCCGCCGGGCAGCGATAGGCGACAAGGTGTCTTCGGTTGTAGGAACGGGATGAAGCTTTGATAGGTCGTTGCCTACAGATTTGTTTCCCTCTTTTGATTGTATTCAGACACACCGCGTTTTCGTTTTTCGCGGGCAAGCCTGGCTCCTACAGAGGGTCGTGGTCTGGGTCTCAATCCGCTGTGGTTTTCGGCAGGCGTTGCCGGGCGATTTCGAGCAGTTCGTTGCCGTCCTGGGTCAGCAGGTATAGCGCGTTGACGATGTTTGGAATGTCTTTCACATCGGCCTGTTTGAAGCACAGGCAATAAAGCGTTTCGAGCAGGTCGCTGGCGGCGCGGATGCGTTGCAGGGAGGCGTCGAGAATTTCGTGGGGATTGGCTTCGGTGTCGACGACCAACACGGGGGTATCGCTGTAGCTGGTTTTGAGCGGGCGATAGCGGTCTGTTAACGATTGGAACGTGGTCATCGAGGTCAGTCCTGTAGGAAGTCGTGCAGTCTCGCTGGCAGGCTGGCACAGTGTTTTCAGCCGCGTCGGAAACTATAGAGGGCTGTGGCGAGACACCGCAAGGTGACGCAAATGGACAGGTTTTGTAGGGGGTTTATTGGCGTTGTCGCCCTTTGCCTACACGCGCCTTGAATATTTTTTAAGCTTTTCCCCGAGAGGTCGATATTCCTACGGGATTGTCAGGCCCGACGCACTAAACCGCTGTAGGGTGCGCGCCAGAATTTGTAGGACGTTTCGAAGCGTCTGAGTCGACTCTTAAAGGGAATTAGGTATGCAATGGCTACGTATGGCCTCGATTTTATTGTTGTGGGCCGGTGTTTGTCGGGTAGTGGGCGCTGCTGACGTCGGTCATTCGCTGGTCCTCGCGAACATGGAGCGAACCGGTTGGCCGGATGCGCTGATCACCCAAGCGGACATCGACACCGCCTCTCGCGCCGAGGTGTTGATGGTGGGCAAGGCGCTGCTGGCCAGCGAAGCGCTGGATGAACAGGGGCTGAAACAGCGACTGGGTGTGCAGGCTGTGAAGCTCAAGTCGGTCAGGCAGGTGCGTGACGGGTTGTGGGATCGGTTGTTGGTCACCTACCGTGGCGCCAGTCAGGACTGCGACGACGAACCCTTCTGCCCCCGTGCGCGCAGTGTCGCCGATTTGCGTCAGCTGGCGGCGGCGTTTACTGGCGAAATCAGCCCGGCCTTTGCGGTTTGGGTGAGCAAGAGTCAGGTGTTTCACGAGCGGGCGCTGGATGAGCAGTTGCGGGTGGCGGTGTTGAGACCGTAGCCACCCGACGTCAGTCAATCGATGACTAAGTCTGTGAGGCGCCGACCAGCGTTGTGGACGCAGCGAGGAGCGGGTTGTCGTCAGGGAGCTTCATGCATCCGCTCAGTAGCAGGGATGCTAAGACAAGGGCGATTGGAAAAAGCAGAGTGTTGGGCATGGTTGTTCCTTCATAAGGATCCGCGTGCAGGCGTCTTGCCTTGATGAAAACTTTGCGGATGATGGTTTTCTCGGGGTGAACCTTACCGGCTGCCAGGGGACTGATGTGAGAGGGCAAAGTGCCTCGTTTGTTTCAATCTGTGGCGAAGGAATCGATGGGGTGAAGCTGTATCATCCCGTATCGTTTTTGCCCCCGACCTTTTCTCGACTCGCTGCGTTTGCCGGCTAGGCTTTGGGCTTCGCAGCGGTCAACGGAGTGACAGCCTATGCACAACACCCTGGAACAGGTTTTCGGTTATCCACAGTTTCGGCCCGGCCAGGAGGCGGCGGTCAGTGCTGTGTTGGCCGGGCGCTCGGCAGCGGCGATTTTCCCGACCGGTTCGGGCAAGTCTCTTTGTTATCAACTGCCGGCCTTGTTGCTGCCGCACCTGACATTGGTTGTGTCGCCCCTGTTGGCGCTGATGCAGGATCAGTTAGCGTTCTTGCAGCGCCATGGCATTGCGGCGGGCAGTATCGATTCGGCTCAGAGCCGTGATGACGCCAGTGACGTGATGGCCCGGGCCAAGTCTGGCGAGTTGAAGATTCTGATGATTTCCGTGGAGCGCCTGAAGAACGAGCGCTTCCGTAATTTCTTGCAGCAAGTGCCCATCTCGCTGCTGGTAGTGGACGAGGCGCACTGCATCTCGGAGTGGGGCCACAACTTCCGCCCCGATTACCTCAAGCTGCCGGACTACCAGCGCCAGTTCAACATCCCTCAGGCCCTGCTGCTGACCGCCACCGCGACACCCAAGGTGATCGCCGACATGGAGGCCAAATTCGCCATCGCCCCCGAGGATGTAGTGACCACCGGTTTCTACCGACCCAACCTCAATCTGCTAGTGGAACCGGTACGCGGCCAGGACAAGCGCCGCCGCCTTGTCGAGTGGATGAGCCAGCGTCCCGGCCAGCCGAGCATCGTCTACGTGACCCTGCAGAAAACCGCTGAGCACATCGCCGAACACCTTGGGCGAAACGGCATACAGGCCGAGGCCTATCACGCCGGTTTGCCCCATGAGCAACGGGAAGGGATACAGAAGCGATTCATGGGCGGGCAGTCCAATTGCATCGTCGCCACCATCGCGTTCGGCATGGGCATCGACAAAAGCGATATTCGCAATGTGGTGCATTTCGACCTGCCCAAATCCATCGAAAACTACAGCCAGGAAATCGGTCGCGCCGGGCGTGACGGGCAGCCGTCCGATTGCCTGGTATTGGCCAACCGCGACAGCCTCAACGTGCTGGAAAACTTCGTCTACGGCGACACGCCGGAACGGGACGGCATTCGCCACGTACTCGACGAGCTGCAAGCCGCCGCGCCAGACGGGCAGTGGGAGTTTCTGCTGGGGCCGCTGGCCGATCAAAGCAACATTCGCCAGTTACCGCTCAAGACCTTGCTGGTGCAGCTGGAGCTTCGCGGAATAATCGCACCGCGTTATGCCTATTACGCGGAGTACCGTTTCAAGTATTTGCAGGAGCCCGAGGCTTTGCTGGCCCGTTTCGAGGGTGAGCGCAGGGACTTCGTCTCGGCGATCATTCAGACCTCCAGTCGCGCACGAACCTGGGCCACAGTGAATTTCGATGCGCTGTATGAGCAGCATTCCGCTGAGCGTAGCCGAGTGGTCAAGGCGCTGGATTACTTCCAGGAAAAGGGTTGGGTCGAGCTTGAGAGCAAGCAGATGACCGAGGTTTACAGCCTGCAGCAAGCGGACTTCGATTCCCAAACCCTGAGCGCTGAATTGCACGCCTACTTCACCCGGCACGAGCGCACCGAGGTCGCGCGGATTCACGCCATGCTGGATCTCTTTGCCACCGACCACTGCCTGGGTTACCGCCTGGCCGAATACTTTGGCGATGAAAACGCACCGAAGCAGTGCGGGCATTGTTCGGTGTGTCACGGCCACGTGGCACGGCTGCCAGCACCACCGGAATTGCCAGCGCTTGTGGATAAAAACTTCGCGGCGTTGTGTGGTGATTTTATCCACAGGCACGAGCAGCACACAGGCCACGTCCCTTCGGCTGAACGCGTAACAAGATTTCTATGCGGGATTAGCGTGCCGTTGTTTACCAAGCTCAAGGCGCGGGCGATTCCGGGGTTTGCGGCGTTGGAGGATTATCCGTATGCCGAAGTCCGAAAATGGGCGGAGGCAAACCTCTAACCTGTAGGAGCTGCCGAAGGCTGCGATCTTTTGATCTTTGGCGATGCTGAAATGGCCGAAGATCAAGATCAAAAGATCGCAGCCTTCGGCAGCTCCTACGGGGGAGTCGGTGTTTTTGAAAGCACATCCATCCGCTGAATGTCGCTCATCACAGGAATACATTTCAAAAAAGCCCGGCGCCTGACTATGGTGAGGACTGTCTTTGGATCGCCAACAAGAGAACAACCATGAGCCAGACACCGTTCGATATTCAGCGCGCCGCCGTGATTGGCGCGGGCACCATGGGCCGTGGCATTGTCATGTGCCTGGCCAACGCCGGGGTGCCGGTGCAGTGGGTCGATAACAATCCGCAGATGCTTGAGCAAGCGCTGACCAGCGTGGCGGAGACTTACGCCCACAACGTGCGCCAGGGGCGGATCGATCAGGCTGAAGCGGATGCGCGTATTGCACGGGTCACGGCGGCTGCCGATTACGCAGCGATCCGCGATGTCGATCTGGTCATCGAAGCGGTTTACGAAAACCTCGAACTGAAGCAAAAAATCTTCCGCGAACTCGACGGCTTGCTCAAACCTGAAGCGATTCTGGCCAGCAATACCTCGGCGCTGGACATCGACGCGATTGCTGCTGCCACTCGCCGTCCGCAGCAAGTCCTGGGCCTGCACTTTTTCAGCCCGGCGCACATCATGAAATTGCTGGAGATCGTGCGTGGCTCCCAGACGGCGCCGGCGGTGCTTGATTCTGCCCTGGCGCTGGGCAAACGCATGGACAAGGTCAGCGTGGTCTCGGGCAACTGCCACGGCTTCATCGGCAACCGCATGTTGCATCCCTATGTGCTCGAAGCGCGCAAGATGCTGCTGGAGGGCGCTTTGCCTTATCAGGTGGATGCGGCGCTGCAAGGTTTTGGTTTCGCCATGGGGCCGTTCCGCATGTACGACGTGGTTGGCATCGACCTCGAATGGCGCGCTCGGGAACTGGCTGGCAAGGGGCAGGATGCGCCGGAGGTTCAAGTGGACAACCGTTTGTGCGAGCTGGGGCGTTTCGGTCAGAAGAGTGGTGACGGGTATTACCACTACGAACCGGGCAGTCGTCAGGCCGAGCACGATGTGAAAGTCGATGCGCTGGTGCTGGAAGTCAGCAAAAGGTTGGGGTTCCAGCGTCGCGAAATTGGCCCTGAAGAGGTTCTGGAGCGCTGTTTGCTGGCGCTGGTCAACGAAGGGGCGAAGATTCTTCAGGGAGGCATTGCGGCGTCGGCGCACGACATCGATCTGGTGTACCTCAATGGCTATGGCTTCCCGGCGGACAAGGGCGGGCCGATGGCCTGGGCGGATCAGCAAGGGTTGAAAGATATTCATCTGCGGTTGTTGCAGCTTGAGACCAAGCAGGGCGATCACTGGGCGCCGGCGCGGTTGATTGGTGATCTGGCGGCAGAGGGTAGAGGCTTTGCTGACATGTGATCTTATGTGGTGTCTGTGACGGCCTAATCGCGAGCAAGCTCGCTCCCACAGTTGATCTTCATTGATCACGGAATTTGTGTACGACCGAAATCCAGTGTGGGAGCGAGCCTGCTCGCGAAGGGGGACGACGCGGTTTCACCTTAAACTAGCCATTCAACTCCAGGAACCGACACTGATGTCCAACCCGATGCCCCAACGCACCGACTACCCCCACTTCCAGCCCATCACCACCCGCTGGCACGACAATGACACCTATGGTCACGTCAACAACGTCACCTACTACAGTTTTTTCGACACAGCGGTGAACACCTACCTGATCGAAGTCGGCGGCCTGGATATTCATGACGGCGAGGTGGTGGGTTTTGTGGTGAGCTCGGCTTGTGATTATTTTGCCTCCATCGCTTTCCCGGACCGGATCGAGATCGGCCTGCGGGTGGGCAAGTTGGGCAACAGTTCGGTGCAGTATGAGCTGGCGGTATTCAAGGCCTTCGATGATGAGGCCTGCGCAGCGGGGCGCTTCGTGCATGTATTCGTGGATCGAGCGTCGAATCAACCGGTGGCGATTCCTGCCGGGTTGCGCGGGGCATTGGAGCGACTGGCGGTTTGAGGCGCAAAAAAAATCGCAGCCCTTGGGCTGCGATTTTTGATCTACCGGTCAACGAGGCGATTCAAGCCTCAGTCGCGATAGCGATGGTGATGCTTGCGATGGCCGTAGGCATGGCCGCGACCTGGATGGCCGTCACGGTAGTAGCGACGATCATCATCGTCATAACCACGACGATAGGAACGACGATCATCGTCGTCATTGCTACTGTTGCCCATGTGGTTACCCAGTGCGCCACCGACGCCGCCGCCTGCTGCGGAGCCGATCAGGCTACCGGTGGTGCCACCCATGCTGCGGCCGACCACGTTACCGCCTGCTGCGCCCAACGCACCGCCAATGGCGGCTTCGCCACGGCTGTGTCTGTCTGCGCCGACTGCGCTACCACCCGCGCCGCCCAGGGCCGCGCCAATGGTTGAACCTGTACTGCCGCCTAACGACTGACCGACGACCGAGCCAAGAACCCCGCCCAATGCGCCGCCCACACCTGCTTCGGTGGTGCCGCCAGCAGAAGCGAAGCCACTAGCCAGGCTAAGGGACAACAAGAGAATCGAGGAGAACTTCATAGAGGAACCTCAAGGGGATGACGGCGCGATCCTGAGGCTGTGTCACGGTTGTGACAATAGAAATCCGACGAGTAACACGACTTGAGCACAATTCTATAAGTTACTGTTTTTTGGGCGGAACTTAAGTGTTTTTCACCGGTCTTTAACTACTTCGCAAAGGCCGTTTTTATACAAAAACGGCCTTTTTTGTGGGCGATTGAAAAATGGGGGGGCAGCGACATCGCCAAAAGATCGCAGCCTTCGGCAGCTCCTACAGAGGCTGCGTTCACCCGCAATGTCGGGTTGGAACACGGACTGTGGGAGCGAGCCTGCTCGCGATGGCGTCTGCTCAGACGCTGCGTTACGCCGACTTCGCCATAATCAACCCAGTCTCACTCGCCGCCTCCAACCGAATCGCCACAAACTTCGACGTCGGCGTATGGCTGCCATCCCCGGTGCTTTCCAGCGGCACCAGCGGGTTCACTTCCGGGTAATACGCCGCCGCTTGCCCGGCGGGAATATCAAACGCCAACAGCGTAAAGCCCTTCACCCGCCGCTCGCGGCCATCATCCCAGATCGACACGATGTCAGCCTTCTGCCCGGGCTTGAACCCCAGGCGAATGATGTCGGCTTCATTGACGAACAACACATCCCGCTGACCTTTCACCCCGCGATAACGGTCATCAAGACCATAAATCGTGGTGTTGTACTGATCATGCGAGCGCATCGACTGCATGATCAGGTCCGGCAATATGCCGGTGGCGCGGGTGCGTTCGTGCACCAGGTGTTTGGGCAGCATGTTCGCGCGGAAATTGGCCCGACCCGATGGCGTATGCCAGCGACGTGCGCCGGCGCTGTTACCCAGGTGGAAACCGCCCGGGTTCTGAATCCTCTCGTTGAAGTCCCGGAAGCCCGGGATGGTGTCGGCGATCAGGTCGCGGATGCGGCGGTAATCGGCCACCAGCCAGTTCCAGTCCACCGGTTTGCTGCCCAGGGTCGCGGCGGCAATACCGGCAATGATTGCTGGCTCCGAGCGCATCTGGTTCGACAGCGGCTGCAACTGACCGTTGGAGGCGTGGACCATGCTGAACGAGTCTTCCACGGTCACCGCTTGGGCGCCTTCGGTCTGGATATCGATGTCGGTACGGCCCAGGCACGGCAGGATCAGCGCCTCTTTACCGTGGGCCAAATGGCTGCGGTTGAGCTTGGTGCTGATCTGCACGGTCAGGTCGCAGTTGGCCAGGGCCTGGAAGGTGCGGGTGCTGTCTGGCGTGGCTTGGGCGAAGTTACCGCCCAGACCGATGAAGACTTTTGCGCGGCCGTCGGCCATGGCGTGAATCGCCTCGACCACGTTGTGGCCGTTTTCACGCGGCACCTTGAACTGGAAGCGGCGCTCCAGGGCGTCGAGGAACGCCACGGGTGGACGCTCGTTGATACCCATCGTCCGGTCGCCCTGCACGTTACTGTGGCCACGCACCGGGCACAGACCGGCACCCGGCCGGCCGATGTTGCCGCGCAACAGCATGAGGTTGGCGATTTCCTGGATGGTCGCCACCGAATGGCGATGTTGGGTGATGCCCATGGCCCAGCACATGATCACGTTCTTGCCTTTGGCATACATGCGCGCCGCTTGCTCGATCTCCACCTGGGTCAGGCCGGACTGCTCGACGATCTGCTCCCATGGGGTGTCGTCGATGACGCCCATGTATTCCAGCACGTTGACGGCATGTTCATTGAGGAAGTCGTGATCGAACACCGCCGGGGCGCCAGCCTTCTGCGCGTCGCGTTCCCATTGCAGCAGGAATTTCGCCATGCCGCGCAGCACCGCCATGTCACCGCCCAATGCCGGTCGGAAGTACGCGGTGTTGGTCGGCTTGTCGCCGTTGGTGAGCATTTCCAGCGGGTGCTGCGGATGCTGGAAGCGCTCCAGACCGCGTTCTTTCAGCGGGTTGACGCACACCACTTGCGCGCCGCGTTTCACCGCTTCTCGCAGGGGTTCGAGCATCCGTGGGTGGTTGGTGCCGGGGTTCTGGCCCCAGACGAAAATCGCATCGGCGTGTTCGAAATCATCGAAGGTCACCGTGCCTTTGCCAACGCCGACACTTTGCGCCAAGGCCACACCGCTGGCCTCGTGGCACATGTTCGAACAATCGGGAAAATTGTTGGTGCCATAGGCGCGCACGAACAGCTGATAGAGGTACGCCGCTTCGTTGCTGGCGCGACCCGAGGTGTAGAACTCGGCCTGATCCGGGCTCGACAGGCCGCGCAGATGCTTGGCGATCAGGGTGAAGGCTTCATCCCAGCTGATGGGTTGGTAGCGATCGGTTTCGGCGTTGTAGCTCATCGGCTCGGTAAGGCGGCCCTGATATTCAAGCCAGTAGTCGCTCTGCTCCAGCAGGGAGCTGACGCTGTGTTTGGCGAAGAACGCGCCGTCGACACGCCGTTTGGTCGCTTCCCAGTTCACCGCTTTGGCGCCGTTCTCGCAGAACATCACCATGCCCTTTTCCGGAGAATCGCCCCAAGCACAACCGGGGCAGTCGAAGCCGCCGTTCTGGTTGGTCTTGAGCATTATGCGGATGTTCTTCAGCGCGTTGTCGCTGGTCAACCAGGCTTGGGCGACGCTGATCAGTGCGCCCCAGCCACCGGCTGGGCCTTTGTAGGGCTTGTAGCGGGGGACGGGTTTCTGGTCGGCTTGACGATGTTGGCTCACGCTTGATTCTCAATTGCAGGGCTGTAGACCCGTGGCGCACTTTTCTGCGGCAGGTGGATGAGGTTGAGGTTGTGTCGACGGGCCCATTGCACGGCAAGGCCCGTGGGTGACGACAGGCTGACCAGGGTCTGGATGCCTGCGCGTAAAACTTTCTGGATCAATTCGAGGCTGCAACGGCTGGTGACAATCGCCAGACCGCCAGTGGTGGGGATTTTCTGGCGGACCAACCCGCCAATCAGCTTGTCGAGGGCGTTGTGCCGGCCGATGTCTTCGCGGCCCAACAGCAATTCGCCTTTAGCGTTCATGAACACTGCCGCATGCACCGCGCCGCAATACTGGCCCAGCGGCTGGAATTCGCTGATGCGCTGGCGCAGGCCGTCCAGCCATTCGGCCGGGGGTAGCGGGGCGCCGGGCAACACTTTGAGGTCGGGCAGCGCTTGCTCCACCGCTTCCACGCCACAGAGCCCGCAACCGCTGGTGCCGGCCAGTTGCCGACGCTGCTGCTTGAGGTTCCAGAAGGCGCGATTGGCGATGGTCACTTGCGCGTATTGCGCCGAACCCGAGCCGCTGAGTTGCAGGTCGTAGATGTCTGAAGCGTCTTCGATGATGCCGCTGCCGAGGCTGAAGCCGACGATGAAGTCTTCAAGGTCCGTTGGCGTCACCAACATGACCGCCTGGCTGATGCCGTTATAGGCGATCGCCAACGCGACTTCCTCGGCCAACGCGGTGCTGGCCGATTCGGTGTACTCAAGGTTGCTGTAACTGTATGTCTGGCTTGCGGCGGTCGCGGGTGTTTCAACAGCGGGCGCCGCGCGGGTAGGGCGCTTGGCGTTCATTAGGCATCACCGACGGTTTGGTCAGCTTTAAGCCTAGGCGCGTCAACGGGTCGCGTCTAATTGCTATTACTGATCTGATGATAGATGACGTCGATCAAGAGTCTGTCGGTGATTTCTGATAGATCGCGAAACAGGCTTCTGCGAGCGCCGAACGGGGAGCGCTGCGACGCATGATCAGCCCCAGCCGGGCGAGGGTCCGGGCGCTTTCGATGGGTTGGAGGCGCAAGTGATCGGTGAGGTTTTCCAGGCCACCGTCCAATGGCATCACGGCGCAGCACAGGCCTCCATGCACGGCTTGTAACAATTGGTGGACCGAATCGGTTTGCAGCAACGGCTGTGGGGTCAGGTTACGGCTGTGGAAGTTATGGTCGATGGACTGGCGAAAATGCATGCCGCTGGTGAGCATGCCCAAGGGCAGTTCGATCAGCGACTCCCAGCTCAGTGGCGCCTCGCCAAAATTGAAGAAGCGCTGATCGTAGAGCAAGCCGATGCGGGTTTCGCTGAAAGCCAGGGAATCGAAACGTTCGCCGTCCAGGCGTTCCAGATAGGAAACGCCGAGGTCGAGGCGATTGTTTGCCAGTTGTTCAAGGATCTGTTCGGAACTCAGGGCCGAGAGTTCGAAGCGCAGATTCGGATGTTCGGCGTGCAGGCGTTGCATCAGCGGTATCGGGTCGAAACTCGACAGCGGCACCACCCCCAGACGCAACGTCCCCACGAGGTTACCGCGACAGGCTGCCGCTTCGGCCTGCAAACCGTCGTAGGCCGCCAGCACCGTACGCGCCCACGCCAGCACACGCTCACCCGGCGCGGTAAAACCTTCGAAGCGTTGGCCACGGTTGACCAGCGGCAGTTCAAGCTCTTCTTCGAGGCTGCGCAGGCGCATGGACAGGGTCGGCTGGGTGATGTGACAGCGTGCGGCGGCCTGGCCGAAGTGCCGGGTTTCGTCGAGAGCGATGAGGAATTTGAGCTGCTTGATGTCCATCTTCGCTCCAGGGCGTGGGCAGGGTTTGCGATTCTACCGCCTGCGCGGGGTTGGGTCATTGGTGGCCGGGAACCGGGTTTTGGAAGGCTGGTCTAGTCTTTGGCGTCTGGAACCTGAACCCCAAGGAGATGAAACATAAGTATTTTTAGCTTTGTAAAAGAAGCAGGTGAAAAACTTATCGATCTGCTGACCGCCGGCAATGCCAATGTCAGCGAGCAGTTGAAGGAACGGACACGATCTATTCGGGGCAGGTGTAGCGGATTCCTGAATAAGGTTTAAGACCGTGTGATGGCCTTCGCGGGCAAGCCACGCTCCCACAGGTTTTGTTTTGTTCGCGTAGTGTGCATACGACGCAAAACCTGTGGGAGCGTGGCTTGCCCGCGAAGCTGGCGACTCGGTCTAAAGCCCGGCAATCAACTCCCGATAATCCCCCACCGCCGCAAACTCCGCCGTGTCCTTCGGCCCTTTGCGGCTGTCCGGCTCGCTCACGGCCAGCAGATGCGCCACGCCAAAACTGCGGGCACTGCGCAGAATCGGCAACGTATCGTCGATAAACAGACTGCGCGCCGGGTCGAAGCCGATGTCGGCCTGCAAGGCATCCCAGAACTGCGGGTCTTCCTTGGCGAAACCGTAATCATGAGAGCTGATCAAACGCTCGAAATAGGGCGCCAGTTCAATTCTTTCCAGCTTCAATGACAGCGAATCGCGGTGAGCATTGGTGATCAGCACCACGCGCTTGCCGGCCTGTTTGATCGCCGCCAGAAAAGTGTCCGCATCCGGCCGCAGCGCGATCAAGTGCGCGGTTTCCAGTTTCAGCTCGCGCACCGACAGTTTCAGCTCGGCGCTCCAGAAATCCAGGCAGTACCACTGCAACTGACCGGCATGGCGTTCGAACAGCGGCTGCAACTCCAGCTCCGCCATGGCCCGGCTCACCCCGTGCAGCTCGGCATAACGCTGGGGCAGATGTTCCATCCAGAAATGGTTGTCGTAGTGCAGGTCCAGCAGCGTGCCGTCCATATCCAGCAAAACGGTATCGATGTCGCGCCAGGGCAGCAGGGACATAAAAAACTTCTCCAGCGGTAAAAAAGATATCCGAGGTAAACAATCAGGATAGGCCGGGTATAGTAACGCGTTCACGCCAAGGAGCTTTCTATGCGCCAGAAACCCACCGTACTCGCCCGCGAGATCGTCGCCACCAGCCGTTTGTTTTGTGTCGAAGAGCTGAAGCTGCGTTTTTCCAATGGCGTGGAGCGCACTTACGAGCGCTTGGTCGGCAAGGGCGCCGGTTATGGCGCGGTGATGATCGTGGCGATGCTCGACGCGGACCACGCGGTGCTGGTGGAGGAATACTGCGGCGGCACCGATGCCTATGAACTGTCCCTGCCCAAAGGCTTGATCGAGCCGGGCGAAGACGTACTGGCGGCGGCTGAACGGGAGCTCAAGGAAGAGGCCGGGTATGGCGCGCGGCAGCTGGAACATCTGACCGAGTTATCGTTGTCACCCGGCTACATGAGTCAGAAGATCCAGGTGGTGCTGGCCACCGATCTGTACGAAGAACGCCTGGAGGGCGATGAGCCCGAGCCGATGGGCGTGGACAAGATCAACTTGCGGGAGTTGTCGGCCCTGGCGCAGAACCCGCGATTCACCGAGGGCCGTGCCTTGGCGGCGCTGTATCTGGCCCGTGACTTACTGACTCAACGTGGGGTGTTTTTGCCGTGAATTCGAATTTCCCCCATCCGTTGATGGCGCCAGTCGTTGAACTGGCTTTAAAGGCGGGCGAAGCGATCCTGCCGTTCTGGCGCGTCAATGTCGCCGTGACTGCAAAGTCCGATGATTCCCCGGTCACGGCGGCCGACATGGCCGCTCATCATGTGATTCTGGCCGGGCTGACGGCGCTGGATCCGAGCATCCCGGTGCTGTCCGAAGAGGACGCCAATATCCCCCAGAGCGTGCGTGCCGGCTGGCAGCGCTGGTGGCTGGTCGATCCGTTGGACGGGACCAAGGAGTTCATCTCCGGCAGCGAAGAGTTCACCGTCAACATTGCGCTGATCGAGCAGGGCCGCGTGGTGTTCGGTGTGGTGTCGATGCCGACCAACGGGCGCTTTTATGTAGGGGGCGCGGGGTTGGGGGCCTGGCGTGGCGATAAAGGCGCCGAGCCGTTGCCGATTCAGGTTCGCGACGTTCCGGCGGCGGGCGAAGCTTTTACGGTGGTCGCCAGTCGTCGGCATTCCAGCCCTGAGCAGGAGCGCTTGCTGGCGGGGTTGAGCGACAGCCTGGGTGAGTTGCAACTGGCCAATATCGGCAGTTCGCTGAAGTTTTGCCTGCTGGCGGAAGGGGCGGCGGATTGTTATCCGCGGTTGGCGCCGACTTCGCAGTGGGATACCGCAGCGGCACAAGGTGTGCTGGAAGGCGCGGGCGGTGAGGTACTGGGTTTGAATGGTGAGCCGTTCTGTTATCCGGCGCGAGAGTCGTTGTTGAATGAGTTCTTTTTGGCGCTGCCGGCTAAGGCGGCGTGGCGGGAGAAGTTGTTGGCTTTGGCTCGGGGTTGAAGATCAAAAAAGATCAAAAGATCGCAGCCTCGTTTCACTCGACAGCTCCTACAGAGAAACGCGTCCTCTGCAGGAGCTGTGTAGGAGCTGTCGAGTGAAACGAGGCTGCGATCTTTTGCTTTACCGGTGAAGGACGTACTGCCCGGTAAACCTCACCGCATCCTCTTCGCTCCCGGTATTCACGATCCGCGAATGCAGCGTCAACCGGGCCCGCCCGTAGCGTCGATACATCGCCAGAAACTTCCTCCACACGGCCGCGCTCGGTGCCAGGCAAATCGCCGTCGCGTCAGAGGTGACCGGCAGCGGATAGTGGATCTGCCCTTCCTGAATCACGATATGCCCGTCATCGATGCCTTCTTCGCGCAAACGCAAATGCAACCAGCCCCAGCCGGCCAGCACCGCGCCGCAATACAGGCTGCCACCGAACATGGTGCTCTTGTGATTGACGTTGGCCTCCAGCGGTAGATGCAGGCGCAGTTGTTGATCGTGCCAGTCGAGCACTTTGAGGCCCATGTCCCGCGTGAGGGGGATGTCGTGGTGGAGGATCGATTCCAGGTGACGACAGTCGCGGTTCATTCAAAGGCCTCTTGTTTGAAGATGATGAGTTGACGGTAGCTCAATCGATATCGTCGGTGGGGTGGCCGGCACCGCCGTCGGCGAAGTTCAGGCCATGCTTGCGCAGTTTGTCATGCAAGGTTTTGCGCGGAATGCCAAGCGCTTCGGCGAGGCTGCGCACGGAGCTGTGGGAGCGCGCCAGTTCGGCGGCAATCAGGCTCTTCTCGAAGTTTTCCACTTGCTCGCTCAAACCACCGCTGACCACTTCAATCGTGCTGCCGACACCAGCCTCCGGCGCGCTGTTGTCCAGGGCCAGTTCCAGGCCCAGGGCAAAACGTTCGGCGGCGTTCTGCAGTTCGCGCACATTACCTGGCCAGGTATGGCGCAACAGCAGCGCCCGGTGCCCCGGTTGCAATTCGTGGGGCGGCAAGCCGTGGCGCGCGCTGGCTTCATCGGCGAAATGCTGGAACAGCATCAGCGCATCTTCGCCCCGTTCGCGCAGCGGCGGAATGCGCAGTGGCGCGACGTTCAGGCGGTAATACAAGTCGGCACGGAAGCGCCCCTGATCGGCGGATTGACGCAGGTCTTCCTTGGTCGCGGCGATGATGCGGATGTCCAGCGGGATCAGTTGATTGCCGCCCAGTCGCTCGACAACCCGCTCTTGCAGCAAGCGCAGCAATTTCACCTGCACGTCCAGGCTCATGCTTTCGATTTCATCGAGGAACAACGTGCCGCCATTGGCGAATTCGAACTTGCCGATGCGGCGCTTCTGCGCGCCGGTAAATGCACCGGGCTCGTGACCGAACAGCTCGCTTTCCACCACCGATTCGGCCAGGGCCCCGGCGTTGATCGCCACGAACGGGCCGTTACGCCGACTCGACAGGTCGTGCAGCGCCCGAGCCACGACTTCTTTACCCGCACCGGTTTCACCGAGGATCAGCACATCGGCTTTGGTCGCCGCCAGGGCACCGATCTGTTCGCGCAGACGCAGCATCGGCGCCGACTGCCCGACCAGTCGAGCACTCAGTTCGTTGCGATCGCTCAGGGCCAGACGCAGGCTGCGGTTGTCCAGCACCAGCCGGCGCAAGGCCAGGGCACGACGCACACTGTCGAGCAGAGCATCGCTGGCGAAAGGCTTTTCCAGAAAATCATAGGCCCCGGCGCGCATGGCCTGTACCGCTAGCGGCACATCGCCGTGGCCGGTGATCAGCAGCACCGGCAGCTCCGGGTCCTGGGCGTGGAGTTCGGTCAGCAGTTCGATACCGTCCATGCCTGGCATGCGGATGTCGCTGACCACCACGCCCGGCCAATCGCGTTCCAGTTGCCCGGCCAGGCCATTGGCTTCAGCGAGCGGCAGGACCTTCAGGCCGGCCAGGTCCAGGGTCTGGCTCAGGGCCTGGCGCAGGTGGGGATCGTCGTCGATCAACACGACCTGGATGCGGTTGTCGATGGTCATGCACTTCGGTCCTCGGACGGTTGCAGGCTCACGCCCGGTGCGCCTGCGCGCAATTTCAGGGTAATCAGGGCGCCACCTTCCTTGTGGTTGGAGAACGACAGTTCACCTCCGAAGGCGCGCATCAGGGTGTCGCAGATCGCCAGCCCCAGCCCAAGCCCCTGAGTGCGGGTCTTGGTGGTGTAGAAGGGCTCACCGGCACGACCCAGCGCTTCCAGGCAGAACCCGGGGCCGTTGTCGCGAATGTACAGGTTGACGCCTTCGGCGGTGGATTCGCCACTCAACCAGAGTTTACGCGGCGGGCCTTTTTCCGTCAGCGCATCGAGGGCATTGGCCAGCAGATTGCCGAGTACCTGACGCAGGCGGGTTTCCCCGGCTTCGACCCACAAGGTGGCGGCCGGCAGGTCACGGATCAGCTCGACTTCCATGCTGCGCCGACGCTTGGCCAGCAACGCCAGCGCGTCGTCCAGCGCCGGTTGCAGGGCCACGCTTTCCGGGGCATGGCGATCACGCCGGGCGAAGGCGCGCAGGTGGGCGATGATCGACGCCATGCGCTCGGTCAGTTCGCTGATCAGCTTGAGGTTGCCGCGAGCATCCTCGGTGCGCTGATGATCGAGCAGTACTTCGGCGTTTTCCGCGTAACTGCGGATCGCCGCCAGCGGTTGATTGAGTTCATGGCTGATGCTCGCCGACATCGTCCCCAGCGCCGAGAGCTTGCCGGCCTGCACCAGGTCATCCTGAGCGCGTACCAGTTCTTGCTGGGCGTGTTCGCGCTCCAGCACTTCCTGCTTCAGTCGACGGTTGAGGCCTTCGAGGTCGCTGGTCCGTTCGGCGACCCGACCTTCCAGTTCCTGGCGGGCCTTGCCTTCGAAGGCGATCCGGTCCAGGTAATGGCGTCGGCGCTGCATCATCAGGCCGAGCAGCAGCATTAATACCAGTAGCGCTGCGCCGCCGATGGCCACGACCGTGCGTACCGGGCGGTCGATCAGGGTGCGTGGCGCAAGGATACTGACGCTCCAGCCGGTTTCCTCGATCTGTCGGGTTTGGGTCAGCCAGGCATTGGGATCGAGATTCAACGGCTTGGGATCGCGAGTCGGGTAGGGTTGAATCGCGGCGATTGCCTCGCGCTCTGCGTCGCTCAACGTGCGGGTCGAGCTGAAACGCCACTCGGGTCGCGACGTGAGGATGACCACGCCGTTGTGGTCGGTGACCAACAATTGTTCCGGAGTTTTGCCCCAAATGCTTTCGGTGTGATCAAGGTCCACTTTGATCACCAGAACGCCGATGATTTTTTCGCGATCACGTACCGCTGCCGCGAAGAAGTAACCGCGCTTGGCCGAGGTGGTGCCCAGGCCGAAGAAGCGCCCCAGGCGCCCGGCCATCGCTTCGCTGAAATAAGGGCGGAAGGCGAAATTGCGGCCGACGAAACTGTCGTGTTTGTCCCAGTTGGAGGCCGCCAGTGTCTTGCCTGTCGTGTCCATCAGGTACATGACCTCGGCACCGGTCTGGGCACTGATGTTTTTCAGCAGGCGATTGGCATTGCCTTGAACCACGCCTTCGTCGGGAGTGGCCAATGTCGCGCGCAGAGCCGGCAGCTCGATGAGAATCTGCGGCAGCACTTCATAACGGTGCAAGGTGCCCAACAGGTTGGCGACGTAAAGGTCGAGGGTCTGACGATTCTGCCCGGCCAGCTCGCTGCGGTAGTAACGCTCGGCCAGATGCTCCAACGGCCACAGCAAGGGCGCGAGGCACAGCGCGAGCAATGCCAGGCTGCGCCAGCGGGGTCTGCGGGGGAGGGTCGGAGTCATGAGCATCAAACGCCTGTGGGTACAGACGCATTATGCCTAGGCTTGCGGGCGCAGTCTGCGCACCCTGGATCAAGTGCGCGCTGGCGGTGAAGATTCACACAGCAATTCAGGAAAAGACTTCAGCGTCCTTGAAGAATGCGGCGGTCTGATCCTTGGCCGACAGCTTCGGTGCTTCGTCCAGCTGCCAGTCAATGCCCAGGTCCGGATCGTCCCAGCGAATGCTGCGCTCGGCCGAGGGGGTGTAGTAGTCGGTGGTTTTGTAGAGGAACTCGGCGAAGTCGCTCAGCACCACGAAACCATGGGCAAAACCTTCCGGCACCCAGAGTTGACGATGGTTGTCGGCGGACAGGCGCACCGCGACCCATTTGCCGAAATGCGGCGAGCTGCGGCGAATGTCTACCGCCACGTCCAGCACTTCACCGGCGGTGACGCGCACCAGTTTGCCCTGGGTGTTTTCCAGTTGGTAATGCAGGCCGCGCAGTACGCCTTTTTGCGAACGGGAATGGTTGTCTTGAACGAACTGGGTGTTCAGACCGGTTGCCTCTTCGAAAGCCTTGGCGTTGAAGCTCTCATAGAAGAAGCCGCGCTCGTCACCAAATACCTTGGGTTCGATGATCAGAACACCGGGCAGGTCGGTGGTGACTACATTCATGGTGTTTCTCCAGCAATAGGCGTGATGGTCGACATTCTTACGCAAAGTGGCGGTCGGTGCGAGGGGGGCGGTGAAGAGAGTTGCGCGGGCATTTGATTCGCGCCAACCAGGAAGGGGGGTTGCGTATCGCCCCAAGCAGTGGCGATATAAGTGCCTAATAAAACTTCAGGGGTCGTTGTATGCCGCTCGCCACGTTGATTCACCGCGCCACTCTGCCCAGCCCGCAGGTGTCTGCGGCGCAAGCGCTTGAGCTGCTGGAAGAGCATTACGGGCTGAGCGGGCGGTTACAGGCCCTGGGCAGCCAGCAGGATCTCAACTATCGGGTCGACAGTGATCAGGGGCGTTTCGTCCTGAAAATCTGCCGTGGCGATTATTCGGCGCTGGAGCTGCAAGCTCAGCACGCAGGGCTCAAGCATCTGGCTGAACATTCCGGCGTGCCGGTGCCTCGAGTGATTCCTGCCAAAAACGGCGCAGACCTGCTCTCCCTTGAGGTTGGCGGTCAAGCGGTGCATGTACGCCTGCTCGATTACATCGACGGACAATCACTGACGCACATCGATCATCTGAGCCATTCAGTGGTTGCCGGTTTCGGTCGGCTCTGCGGCGAAATGGACCTGGCGCTGGCCGGTTTCGATCACCCCGGCCTTGAGCGCATCCTTCAATGGGACGCTCGCCACGCCAACGCATTGATCGCGCATTTGCTGCCGGTCATCAAGGACGACCAGCAACGCGGGCTGATCGCCGATGTGGCCGAACGCGCCTGGCACCACTTGCAGCCGCTGATGGATAAGCTGCCGGTGCAGGCGATTCACATGGACATCACCGACGACAACGTGGTCTGGCAGCGGGATTCGCAGCGCCAATGGCAGTTGCAGGGCGTGATCGATTTCGGTGACTTGGTCCGTACCTGGCGGATCACCGATCTGTCGGTGACTTGCGCCGCGTTGCTGCACCATGCCGATGGCGATCCGTTTTGCATTTTGCCGGCGGTTCGGGCTTATCACGCGGTCAATCCGTTGCAGCATGAAGAGTTGCTGGCGCTCTGGCCGCTGATCGTTGCCCGCTCGGTGGTGCTGGTGCTGAGTGGCGAACAGCAGGTCAGCATTGACCCGGACAATCAGTACAGTGGCGGCAACCTGACCCATGAGTGGGAAATTTTCCGCGTCGCCACCTCCGTGCCGCTGGAGTTGATGGAGGCTGCGATTCTTACCGCGGTCGGCCAAAACCTGCCGAGCATCGGCAGCGAAGGTTTCGCGCCATTGTTGCCAAGTCTGGTGGGGCGTGAATTTGCCTTGATTGATCTGGGCGTGCTCAGCCCGCATTTCGAGGCCGGTAACTGGGAGCAAGAGGGAATCGACCAGCGTCTGCTGACTGAGGCCGCCGCCGCTCATGGTCTGGCGGCCAGTCGTTATGGGCAATACCGGTTGTCTCGCACCCGGCCGGACCATGCCTGCGAACCGGACACATGCCCATTGCACGTAGAGCTGCGAGTGCCCCACGGCACGACGGTCGAATCGCCGTTTGCCGGAGTGATCCACCAGCCGGCGGAGGGTGTGCTGCAACTGGATGGCCCGCAACTGAGTGTGCGGCTGTGGGGGGTGACGCCGTCGCTGCACACGGGCGCAGCGCTGGTCAAAGGCCAGGTACTGGGTTCGGTCAGCGGGCCGTTGATCGTGCAGTTGTGGCGGAGCGCTCAGCTCGATGCACCGTTGTTTTGCACGCCTTCGCGCGCGGCAGCCTGGCAGGCGTTATGCCCTTCACCCGCCGTGTTATTGGGACTGGCCTGCGATGCAGAAGAGGAACTCGACCCGCAGACATTGCTGGCCCGTCGTGACGCCAGTTTCGCTCGCTCCCAAAAACACTATTACGTCGACCCGCCGCGTATCGAGCGCGGCTGGCGCAATCACCTGATCGACATGCAGGGCCGCTCCTATCTCGACATGCTCAACAACGTCGCGGTCCTGGGTCATGGCCATCCGCGCATGGCCGCCGTCGCCAGCCGGCAGTGGTCGTTGCTCAACACCAACTCGCGTTTTCACTATGCGGCGATTGCCGAGTTTTCCGAGCGCCTGTTGAAGCTGGCACCGGACAACATGGATCGCGTATTTCTGGTCAACAGCGGCACTGAGGCCAATGATTTGGCAATCCGTCTGGCCTGGGCCTACAGCGGTGGTCGCGACATGCTCAGCGTGTTGGAGGCTTATCACGGCTGGTCAGTGGCGGCGGATGCGGTCTCGACCTCGATTGCCGACAACCCCAAGGCCTTGAGCAGCCGTCCGGACTGGGTACATCCGGTGACTGCGCCGAACACCTATCGCGGAGAGTTCCGCGGCCTCGATAGCGCGCCGGACTATGTGCGCAGCGTCGAGCACAACCTGGCGAAAATCGCCGAACAGAAACGCCAGTTAGCCGGTTTCATCTGCGAGCCGGTGTACGGCAATGCCGGCGGTATCTCGCTGCCGCCGGGCTATTTGCAGCAGGTCTATGCGCTGGTCCGCGCTCAGGGCGGGGTGTGTATCGCCGACGAAGTGCAGGTCGGTTACGGCCGCATGGGCAACTTCTTCTGGGGCTTCGAGGAGCAGGGCGTGGTGCCGGACATCATCACCATGGCCAAAGGCATGGGTAACGGCCAGCCGTTGGGTGCGGTGATCACTCGCCGGGAAATCGCTGAAGCGCTGGAGGCCGAGGGTTACTTCTTCTCGTCGGCCGGCGGCAGCCCGGTCAGCTGCCGGATCGGCATGGCGGTGCTGGATGTGATGGAGGAAGAAAAACTCTGGGAAAATGCCCAGGTCGTGGGCGGGTATTTCAAGGAACGTCTTGAAGCGTTGATCGACCGGCATCCGTTGGTGGGGGCGGTGCATGGTTCCGGCTTCTACCTGGGCGTGGAGTTGATCCGCAATCGCGAAACCCTTGAGCCGGCAACCGAAGAAACCACGGCACTGTGCGATCGCCTTCGTGAGTTGGGGATCTTCATGCAGCCGACGGGTGACTACCTGAACATCCTCAAGATCAAACCGCCCATGGTCACGTCGCGTCAGAGCGTGGATTTCTTTGTCGACATGCTGTCCAAAGTTCTCGAAGAAGGGTTGTAAACACATACCCCTGTGGGAGCGAGCCTGCTCGCGAAAGCGGTCGAACATGCAATATTGATGTCGACTGACCCACCGCTATCGCGAGCAGGCTCGCTCCCACAAGGGAACGCGTTAAATTCGATTGTTATCGGCTTTAACTGAATTATTTTTGACTGCTGGAATATTTATCGCTTTAAAAGCCGATTTTTATCGGCTATAAAGTCGCCACTGCCCACGGTGTGGATGAGCCGCGCCCGGTGCTGCCTCTTTCTGTCATCGGTCGATGCCACCCTCGACCCTCAAGCGTTTGCCCAGGAGATGATTCATGAGCCGTATCGTTACCGTCGCCGCTACCCAGATGGCTTGTTCCTGGGACCTTGAAGCCAATATCGAGACCGCTGAAAAGCTGGTCCGTGAGGCCGCGGCGAAAGGCGCGCAAATCATCCTGATCCAGGAGCTGTTCGAAGCGCCGTACTTCTGCCAGAAGCCGAACCCTGATTACCTGCAGCTGGCCACGACCGTTGAAGACAACGTCGCCATCAAGCACTTCCAGAAAGTCGCCAAAGAGCTGCAAGTGGTGCTGCCAATCAGCTTCTACGAACTGGCCGGCCGTGCACGTTTCAACAGCATCGCGATCATCGATGCCGACGGCAGCAACCTCGGGATTTATCGTAAAAGCCATATCCCGGATGGCCCTGGCTACCACGAAAAGTACTACTTCAACCCGGGCGATACCGGCTTCAAAGTCTGGAACACCCGTTACGCGAAAATCGGCGTGGGCATCTGCTGGGATCAGTGGTTCCCTGAGTGCGCCCGCAGCATGGCGCTGCAAGGCGCGCAAATCCTGTTCTACCCGACCGCCATCGGCAGCGAGCCACACGACAAGAGCATTTCGTCCCGTGATCACTGGCAGCGCGTGCAACAAGGCCACGCCGGCGCCAACCTGATGCCGCTGATCGCCAGCAACCGCATCGGCAACGAAGAGCAGGACGGCTACGACATTACCTTCTACGGCTCGTCATTCATTGCCAACCAGTTTGGCGAGAAAGTCCAAGAGCTGAATGAAACAGAAGAAGGCATTCTGGTTCACAGCTTCGACCTCGATGAGCTGGAGCACATTCGCAGCGCCTGGGGCTCGTTCCGTGACCGTCGCCCGAACCTGTACGGCGCGATCAAAACCCTCGACGGTTCCCTGGAGTCCTGAACCATGACCACTTTGAACAGCACCCCTCGCACCGACGGCTTTTACATGCCAGCCGAATGGGCTCCACAGACACAGGCCTGGATGGTCTGGCCCGAGCGCCCGGACAACTGGCGCCTGGGCGGCAAGCCGGCGCAAGCCGCCCACGTGGCGGTGGCCAAGGCCATCGCGCGTTTTGAACCGGTGACCGTGGCGGTCTCCGCTGGCCAGTACGAAAATGCGCGTGCCCGTCTCGACGTGCCGAATATTCGTTTGGTAGAGATGTCCAGCGATGACGCCTGGGTCCGGGATACCGGCCCGACATTCGTCATCAATAATCGCGGTGAAGTCCGTGGCGTGGATTGGGACTTCAATGCCTGGGGCGGTTTCGACGGGGGTCTGTATTCGCCGTGGAACCGTGACTCGCAGGTGGCGGGCAAGATTCTCGAAATCGAGCGCAGCCCGCGTTACCGCACAGAGGGTTTCGTGCTCGAAGGCGGCTCGATTCATGTCGATGGCGAAGGCACCTTGATCACCACCGAAGAGTGCCTGCTCAACCGCAATCGCAACCCGCACATGGACCGTGCGCAAATCGAAGCGGTGCTCAGCGCCAATCTGGCTGTGGATAAAATCATCTGGCTGCCGGATGGTTTGTTCAACGACGAAACCGACGGCCATGTGGATAACTTCTGCTGCTACGTGCGTCCGGGCGAAGTACTGCTGGCCTGGACCGACGATCCGCAGGACCCGAACTACCCGCGCTGCCAGGCGGCAATGAACGTGCTGCAAAACAGCACCGATGCCAAGGGTCGCCCGTTCACGGTGCACAAAATGCCGATTCCGGGGCCGCTGTATGCCACCGAAGAAGAGTGCGCAGGCGTGGATCCGGTAGACGGCACTCAGGAGCGCAATCCAACCGTTCGTCTGGCCGGCTCCTATGTGAACTTCCTGATCGTCAACGGCGGCATCATCGCGCCAAGCTTCGACGACCCGCTCGACGGTCCGGCCAAAGAGATTTTGCAGAACCTGTTCCCGCAGCACGAAGTGGTCATGGTGCCTGGCCGAGAATTGTTACTGGGAGGCGGTAACATCCACTGCCTTACCCAACAACAGCCCGCGCCGCACAAGGAGTGAGTGAGGACGTAACAGCTTGAGTTGATTGAAGAATCGATTGAGCAACGATTTTGTCTCCTCGTTTCGCAGAAAGCCCGCAGCCCATCAGGACTGTGGGCTTTTTTGTATCCACTTATCGACACTTCGAAAACATTGGCACAGCTCTTGTATCTTCGATGGGGCAACACGGGGAGGGAGAGAACTTCGATGTTCTGTCATAAACCTTGGATAAGTTAGCCGCTCACAAACCAGGAGAGAGCGCTGAGATGAACGCCGAAATGAACGTCGTGAGCGAGCGGGCACTGCATCCCCTGGCAGTTAACAGCGAATCGCTCCAGGTCTTGGCGCAATGGTTGAAGTCCAATGGAACGCGTCAGATCAGGGAACCTGATCCGCGCCGGATGATGATCGAGCGCTACCCCGCTGGTTTATTCAGCGAGGCGGAACTGGAAGCATTGTGGGATGTGATGGAAGGATAAGAAGAAAAACAACGGATTGATAAAAGCGCTGCCGGGAAGGTGGCGCTTTTTTATGTCTGTTGGAAAAGTTGGCGTTTGTTATGACGTCAGGATCAAAAGATCGCAGCCTGCGGCAGCTCCTACATAGATCGGCGTAGGAGCTGCCGCAGGCTGCGATCTCTTGATCTTAAAAACTGTAAGTATCGGTCGAAGGGGCATTCGACCGATCCATGAAACAGACTGGAAGCCATTCCAGCGTTTTTCCGAAACTGTCTGGGGATTAATCTGCCGGCATTGAGTTTTCCTACTTTATTGCCGGAGTCTTCCCATGATCCTTCACTACATTTACGACCCGTTGTGCGGCTGGTGCTACGGCGCCAAACCGCTGATGCAAGCAGCCCAAGCCGTGTTGCCGGTGATCGGCCACGGCGGCGGCATGATGACCGGTGCCAACCGCCAGACGGTTTCGCCACAACTGCGCAACTACGTGATGCCCCACGACCGACGCATCGCCGAGTACACCGGCCAGCCGTTTGGCGAGGCATATTTTGAGGGTTTGCTGCGTGATGAGACGGCGGTGTTCGATTCCGCGCCGCCGATTGCCGCTGTACTGGCAGCCGAGCAGATCGCTGGACGCGGCCTTGAATTGCTGGGGCGTTTGCAGTCGGCTCATTACGTGGAGGGTCGACGCATCGCTGACGAAGCCGTTCTGCTGGAACTCGCCATACAAATCGGTCTTGAACCTGAGGCCTTTCAACAGGCGTTTAAGGAAGCCGACACTGCTCGCCATATCAAGGACAGTCGCGCACTCTTGGCCAACGTCGGCGGTCAGGGCTTCCCGACCTTCGCGTTGGAGCAGGATGGCCAGTTCACTCTGATCGATATCGGCCCTTGGCTGGGCAAGCCGCAATCCTTCGCCCAATGGTTGAGCCAGTCACTTACAGCAAAAGAGTCTTCATCCGCGTTTCAAGCCTGTGGCCTCGACGGCTGCGCCCATTGAATTCATCTGGAGACATCATGGACAACCTGAGCCTGATCAAAAGCACCTACGAAGGCGCCAACTCCCAGGAGAACGCGCGCAATACCGCTGCGGCGCTGGCCGATAACGCTCGCTGGACCGAAGCGGCGGGTTTCCCCTACGCCGGCACCTATGTCGGTTTCGACGCTATCGTCGAAAACGTCTTCAAGCGCTTGGCCACCGAGTGGGAAGATTTTCAGTTCACGGTCGAGAATTACGTCGCACAGGGCGACAAGGTGTTTGCCTACGGCAACTACAGCGGAATCTACAAAGCCACCGGCCGCCCGATGAATGCACGGGTCGCTCACTTGTGGACCCTGGCCGACGGCAAAGTCACGCATTTCGAACAATTCGTCGACAGCCACACTGTGCAATTGGCTATCGCTGACAAGTGATTTCTTGGACGATTTTCGCCTGTTTACAGACAGACTCGATAAAAAAACCGACTGGTTCGGTTTTTTTTCGCCTCATGACTCTGGAAAAAACACTGAAAACTGCTGTTTTCGATCGTAAAAAGTCGAATTAAAGCAACTTCATACTGCGTTTAAAACAGCGCTTGATATGCCTGAAATTCTTTCTCATGTGCCGCAAAACCTGCACCTACTAGATTAGGCCGCTAAATGTAGCGGAGACCTAGTAATGATCGTTTTGAACAAAGAAGTTGGCGAATCGCTACGGCGCGACAAATATGTCAACGTCCAGGGAGCTGACTTCAATCTGTTCGGTCATTTTTCCGACTTCGTCAGATTGACCAAAAGTTGGGAAACCATGGAGCCGGACAGCTATTACGGTCAGGCCGATGCGGGCATGCGTTTCCGTCGTTACAGCGATTTCGAATACAACCCGGTCACCCGTGAGTTGAAGCAGCTGGAACACCGCGCCTACGTGCAATCGAAGGCCAACAACAGCTATGTCGGCGGACTGGAGCGGCACTTCCAGGACTTCTCCAATGAAGTCATCAATTCGCCGGTGATGCGTAGCCTCATCGATGCAGATTTCGAGGTGTACAAAAACGTATTGCCGCAGGAGTTGCACGACGAAATCTGGCAATGCCAGATCCATCAGATCCGCATCGAGATCAAGCCAGGCAAGCAACTGGAAATTACCCCTGAAGGTATTCATTGCGACGGTTATCCGTTCAGCGGTGTGCATTTCTGGGGCCGCTACAACGTGGAAGGGGCGGAGAGCCGTTTGTATTCGGCCCAAGAGGAACAGTTGGCGGCGACGACCTATATGGAAATCCTCGACACCACCTACTTCCTCGATCGCGAGATGCGTCACTACGTGACACCGGCACGCAACACCCATGCTCACGAAATGGCCTATCGGCAAATTCTGGCCATTTCCTTCTCGCGGCCCGGGACCGCTTTCGACATTGTTCGCTGAACAGCTAGACCCCATGATGCACATCGCCGAGTGCTCTGCACCGGTGATGCTGCAGCGCGCGACGGCCAAGGATGCCCAATGCCTGGAGCGCTTCTTTCGGCAATTCGAAGAAGTGTCGTTTTGTGAATGGCAGGACGCCAAATGCCTGCGCGGCGTGTTGGTGCAGCAAACCACCACCGCATTCCTCGCGCTCGATGTTCGTGGCGAAGTGGTCGGCGCGGTGTTGGGCGGCATGCTCGGCAGCCGTGGCACCATCAATCACTTGGCGGTGAGCCCGGTGTATCGCAGCCAGGGCGTTGGTCAGCGCTTGGTGGAAGCGGCGTCGGCAGACATGAAACGGGTGGGTGTGCTGCGGATGTTCCTGTTCGTCGACGATGCTAACCTTGCCGGCAAACGTTTTTGGAGTGCCCAGGGTTTTTGCGAGCCGCGCGGCGAAACTACCTTTGAGAGGGACCTATGAATGAGACGTCCAGCAGCCAGCCGCTGATGGTCGAGCCCCAGCCCTCGCGCACGTTCGCTGAAGCCAGCCCGGTGATTGCGGGCTACTTCACGGTGTCGTTTGTGTTCGGTTTGATGGCCGTCAATGCCGGGTTGCCCGTGTGGCTGCCCGTTGCGATGTGCCTGTTCGTGTACGCCGGTGCTTCGCAGTTCGCTGCCCTGGCGCTGATCTCCAGTGGTGCGTCGCTGACCACCATCATCCTCACCACTTTTCTGATCAACGCGCGGCACATGCTGATGTCGGTCTACATGGCCAAGGCCTTGCAGGCGATGGGGCTCAGTCGTCTCGAGCGGTGGTGTTACGCCGGTGGGCTGACCGATGAATCGTTCGCCTTCCACAGCGTCAAACTGGGCAAGGGTTCGCCGGTCAATGTGCGTTACCTGATCGGCTTCAATCTGTATTGCCACACGTCGTGGGTGCTGGGCGGTTTGCTGGGCGCGATCTGCGCGCAGTACGCGGCGCACCTGATCAAATATCAGCTCGACTATGCGCTGACCGCGATGATGCTCTACGTGTTGGTGTCGCTCTGCAACACTCGCAACAAGCTGATCGCTGCACTGGCCGCGGTCGCCTGCATGGGCGTCCTGAGCCTGATCGGCAACTCACCCTTCAACGTATTCATCGCCACATTCGTGGGCTGCGGAGTGGGTGTATGCCTGACCAAACGTTCCTGATCCTGGTCGTCGCGCTGATGATGGCCGTGACCTTTCTGCCCCGCGCATTGCCGCTGCAGGTGAGCACTGACCATTGGCCTCCCCTGGTCGCCCGGGCGCTGGAATACCTGCCGGTGGCGATCGTCGCTGCCATCAGCCTCACGCCCCTGTTGATCAAGGATCAGCATGTGCAGCTCGATCGCCCGGAATTTTATGCAGCCATTCCGACGTTGTTATGTGCGTATTTCAGCAAAAACCTCTTTCTCAGCGTAGCGGTGGGCACGGCTTCGTACATCGCGCTCGGATCGTTCATGTAGCGGCAGATCGACCACGTCATTCAGTGCCTTGCCCGACAACTCGGGGTTATTGACCGCCAACCGCACTTCGAGGGAATCTTCGAAACCCGGGAAAATGGTCAAGCCGTTACGCAGGGCCGCCTCACGGGAAACCATGCCGAGGCCGTCCATTTGCGTGATCAACGACAGAGTCAGGGTCTCGCTGCAGGAATAGATCATCCGCTTGCCTGACTCGTAGTCGCCGAGGCCCGCGTCGAGAAAGCGCAAGAAGCTGTGGGAATACGGACAATCGTCTGCCGGTCGAACCTGAAACTTATTGCCGAGCAGCATCAGCGGGTCGTTTTCCTGACCGCAATGAGCGCCGACCACCTGTACCTGCACCTCGGGCAGGGCGATGCTGGGCAGCCCCGGCTGTTGCGGGCCGATCAGCACGGCCAGGTCGAAGTCTTCGTTCTTCAACTTGCTGAGGTTTTCCATCGACTCTGCGTAGCTGAATTCCAGCTGATCATCGGGAAACACTTCAATGAGGCGTCCGATCATTCGCCGGTTGAAGTCGGCCGAGAGTGTGGTATTAAGCGCAACCCTGAGCGTGCGCTGCCCGGGCACCTTGAGCGCGGCGACTTTCTCTTCGAGTTGCCGTGTGGCGACCAACACCTTGTCCATGTAAGGCGTGAGCTCCGTGCCCTGGGTTGTCAGGGTCAGCCCCTTGTTGGAGCGACGAAACAACCGAAAACCGTACTGCTCTTCGACCTTGTTCAACTGCGCGGCCAATGCCTGCACCGTCAAACAGGAATGCTCCGCCGCCGCCGACAATGAGCCGGTCTGCACGATGCGCATGAGGTTGCGTAAGGTTCTGCTATCCATTTGGGTAATGCCCTCTAAAGTGGGCTGGCTATTGTTGTGTACCTGGCCGCCCGGTGGGCGTCGGTCGCGTGCTGGCTATGATCCTGCACCTGAGCAAGCTTGTCCCGAGTTTAGTAGCGAAATGATTCTGCGTCCGATGGCTGGAGGCTTGCACAGGATCCAGATTTTTGGTGGGGGATAGATGATCGGGGTCAAAAAATGGCTCGGATGGGAGTGATGTGGGCGTTTTTTGGATATCAGCGAAACCTTTTTCCAAGGCAAAAAAAAGCAGCCCGATCAGGCTGCTTTCATGAATAGGTGCTTGATATTGTGCTCCCTCAAGCAGGGGAGGAGAGGTTTTACCCTTGCGTTGATTTTCAGGTCCTCAACGGGGTTCCTAACGTCGACTATCGCCACCTGAAGGCAGTCGATTTCGCGCTCTCGATTAAATTCTCTGCCCGCGTGGGGCAGGTGTCAACGGGTGTATTGGACCGTGTGTCGGCGTCTTTTCAGGGGGCGGAAAATTTGCGCGAAGTCTCTTTTCGAGAGTAATACGCTTGCGAATTAAAATTTCATATCTGTTCGTATCTGTACTAGTATGAATTCAAGACATCGCATATCCAAGGAGGCTACCCATGCCTGCCTCAACCACCGCTCTCAGCCCACAGCAACAACTCGAGACTCCCGAAGCCGGTCGAGTCGCGCTCAAGTTCTTCTTCAACCTCATGGAACGCTGGGACTGCACCACCGAGCAACAACGCACCCTTTTGGGCAAAGTCGGCAATACAACGTTCTACAAGTACAAACACTTGCCGCCCAACGTACGTCTGCCCCACGACACCCTGGAGCGCATCTCGTATTTGATGGGCATCCACAAAGCGCTGAGCATCATCTTCAGCAACAGCCGCGAGCGCGCCTACACCTGGGTCAGCAGCCCTAACACCGCCGCGCCGTTCAATGGCCAGTCGGCGTTGTCCTACATGCTGGCCGGTCGCGTGGTCGACATCGCTGACGTACGGCGCTACCTCGACGGAGTACGCGGTTGATGGCGCCGGAGCTGGCCGATCCGCAATGGCCGCGAGCCTATCGGATCGTCAACAGCTGCTTTCCGCCGATCTCGTTGTTCGAAGACGTGCTCGACCCCGAAGACCTGCCCACCGCCTATGCGCTGGAAGCCCTGACCAATGATCGGCTGACGGAAGAAGCCGGGGTGCTCTCCCGCGTGCGCCCCGAAGACCGCATCTCCGGTCCCGGCTCCACGCCTGTCATGGCCGCGTTCACCCACATCGGCAAAACCAGCCGCTTCACCGACGGCACCTTCGGCGTGTACTACGCAGCCAGCAGTCAAGCCGCCGCCATCGCCGAGACGAGCTATCACCAGGAACGCTTCCTCGCCGCGACCAACGAACCGGACCTCGAGTTGACCATGCGCACCTACGTCAACAAGGTCGTCAAACCCCTGCACGACATCCGTGGCGACTACCCACACCTGTACGACCCGGATCCCAACGCCTACGGTCCGGCCCAGGCCTTCGCCCGCCAACTGCGTGAAACTTTGTCGTGGGGATTGCTCTACAACAGCGTTCGTTTGCCTGGCCATGAATGTGTTGCGGCGTTTCGGCCGCCGGCCGTGTCCATTCCGAGGCAAGGGAAGCACATTCGGTATGTGTGGAGTGCGAGCAGCCGGAAGATTTCGTTTGTGTTTGAAGTCAGCGAGATGTGAGTCCAACGAAGTGCAAAAAGCCCCGATGGATTCGGGGCTTCTTTATGTGCGCGGCTTAGATTTGCGTGACGAAGTTACTGGTGGTGATTGTTACCCGGTGCGTCGAGTACCTTAACCACATCATCGATAATCGCCTTACTCATTTCCTGCAAATAATGCGATGCCCAAGCGTGCCGGTCGGTGTCGCGAACCATGGCGGCGTCCGATGCGAGCAGTTTGGCGACATGGAGCAAATCGGAGGCGTGGGAGAGGGCTTCGATCACCGGGACACCGGCGTTGATGCGGAACAGGGGTTCGTTGGCGTGGAAGGAGAAGTGGGTGAGGCCGATGGTTTTAAGGTCTTGGGGGTTGGTCATTGGGCACCTCCGGTGGTTGGGCGGTGGTGGGCGTGAACCGGTGGAGCAGTAGCGCAAATTTTGGACGAATCGATAGCGAGCATTAGCAAAAACTCCTGAATCAAAGTTAGAGCTACCACGTTCGTTCTCAGGCGAATGGGTGGCAGCTATGCGCGGGCTGAGAAACCGGAGATACAGGAACCCGGCAGACCCGAAGGTCTCCCACGCACAGCCGCCATTACACGGAAATGCAGGCACAAAAAAAACGCCAGAAATCGTGATTTGGGGCGCTTGTGCGCCTGTATCTTACTCGGGTTCTCAGGCCCGGTCGCTGAATTGGCAGCGACGGTTTGAAGGTAGCCTGAGGTGGGAGGATGCGCAATCGTGGCTAGGTGGTGGCGTGGGTTGAAGGTTTAGTGATTTTTATGGCTGGGCGATAATTATTGGCCCGCTATAATTTGGATGGTCTGCTAATAGCTTTGTCGATTCGCTCAAGGGAGCATCATGAATGGACGTAGAACTGAGTCAGTTTCAGAAAGATTTGCTGGAATCTGTACGTGAAATGAATGCTTGTCGTGGCGCAGGTATCTCAAATGTGGCCTCGTCAACGACTTGTCACAAAGATGTGCAGCGGAAACGCAAAAAAGACGCTTCGATTGAAGAGAAACATGAATGACGCTTGTGTCAGAAAATTCATTCAAATTTATAGGAAGTGCTTGTAGGCAATAGGAGGCTCCAAACCCAAAAAAAGCAGCTATATTGAAGGTGAGGATTCAGTTTTAATAACTATTAAAAAATGCGTGGTGAAGAGTTGAAGAGGATCTCTAAAAATAATTCAAAGAATAAAGTGGTTGAGGGAAGGGTTTTTTATTTTTCCGTTATGTTCTCAAATTTTTGGATGACTCTGATTTCTCCCGTTATCATAGGTGCGTTTATCAGCAAGTATTTTGCGACTGGGGAGTTATCAAAATTTACATTGGGCGAAACGGTACTTTTCTCATTGAGTGCGCTTCTACACCTTGTATTTACGGGGGTATTATTGTCGTCGAGTACGCGAAAGTCCGTAACCCATGAAGTCGAGAGGCTTATCAAGCAAAATAAGGTTTTCAAGAAGGTAGTGGTTCCGAAAGCGTCGCAGATGTATCAGAATCTAAAATTCCAACAAACGGTTTCATATATTTCGACATTGGAGTTGGAAAATTTGATTGATGAGATAAATAGCTCAAGTGAAGCTGGCTATACTCATGCTCGGGTAACCGCTGATCTCGGGAGAATTCTTTCTCCATTAGTCAAGTACCGAGCGGAGCTTTTTGGTTATAGTTCGACGGCTTTGTACAATTTTGCCTTATATCTGTACAACAAAGAGCAAGATCAGCTTGATCTTACATGGAGGTGTCATGATGACCGGCTTATAACGACCGGTCGAAGCTGGAAGCCTGGATTTGGTCATGTAGGATTAACATATATTTTGGATGAGATAAAAATCTGCCATGATATTACTAAGAGTACGGAACTATCCGTCAGTTCAAGTAGTCTTGGCGATGAGGCTAAATATAAGTCATTTCTCTCTATGCCAATTAAAGATTCTGCCAAACTTAGCGTTGGCAACAAACCGTTAGGTGTGCTAGTCTTTACTAGTAATATGTCTAATCAGTTTTCTTTGGAGCGAGATAAGATGTTAGGCCTTACAATCGCTAAACTCTTATCGATCTACTTGGATAAAAGATTTGGAGTGAGGTCATGAGTATATTTAATTTTCTATCGAAGAAAAATAATGCCTCAGAAAGAAATAGGGTTGTTGGCGAAAGTGATGTGTATCATGCGTCAATATCTATGTTTTTCGAAGATGAACTTTTGAAAGGCTCCAAAGAGAAGAATTCGTTTGTGGCTAGTTGGGTAGATTCTGAAATTAAAAGTAGCGAAGACTATTTTAATAGTGAGTTGAGAGACTCCATTTCAAAAGAGTAAGAATGGGGTGCGGATTTGTTTTTCAAAGTATTTGCTGGAATCTGTACGCGAAATGTATGCGGACCGCATCGTTCGAACCTTTGAGGCTAGGCCGTTATACATGCTGGAGCGCTTCAATGTGTACGTGTTGTTATATCTTTTTGAAGTCTGAAGGCAGGCTTAATGTAAGTAGCATTAAGCCTGTTGGTTATTTCAGGTGCTTGCCGGAAGTGCCCTAAGATCTGGTGCATTACAAAATCCTTTTCGCCTGTCATGTCAGAGACTAAGAACGGTTTATAGGAAAAGCGACCTTTCATCCAACACCATTGAAAAACAAAACGCTCATATGTACTGGTCATTCTTCCATAATCATTACACCACGTCACAAATGATGTTCCCGCCCCCACCTTTATCCCTGGCTCTTATACACATCT
>NZ_JAHBDQ010000014.1 GCF_019956555.1 Pseudomonas sp. A-RE-19
CGGGAATAGGCTGGTCTGGTTTCGTGGTTCACCTTGGATATACGCCACAGCAAAAATGCCCCGTATCTTTCAATACGGGGCATTTTCTTGAATCGTTGCGCAAATGGCTAGGTTTTCACACAGTCTGGAAGGCTGCGATCTTTTGATCTTTAGCGTGACCACTGACGCCGAAGATCAAAAGATCGCAGCCTTCGGCAGCTCCTACGCGAGTTTACGTTTCGGCTTGAGATTTGACCCGATCCGCCGGGCGCCGAACTCCGGCCACAATCTTATCCACAGCCTTGGTCGCCGCGACCATGCCGAACGTCGCCGTCACCATCATCACCGCGCCAAAGCCCCCGGCGCAGTCGAGCTTCACGCCATCCCCGACAAAACTCTTCTGCAAGCAGATGCTGCCATCCGGTTTCGGGTAGCGCAGCTGTTCGGTGGAAAACACGCAAGGCACGCTGTAGTGGCGGGTCACGGTGCGGGAGAAGCCGTAGTCGCGGCGCAGCGTGGAACGCACTTTCGACGCCAGCGGGTCGTTGAACGTGCGGTTCAGGTCGCAGACCTGGATCAATGTCGGGTCGATCTGCCCGCCCGCGCCGCCGGTGGTGATGATCTGAATCTTGCGACGTTTGCACCAGGCGATCAGCGCGGCTTTGGCGTTGACGCTGTCGATGCAGTCGATCACGCAGTCGATATTCGGCGTGATGTACTCGGCCATGGTTTCGCGGGTGACGAAGTCCGCCACTGCATGCACCGTGCAGTCCGGGTTGATCCCGCGCAGGCGCTCAGCCATCACCTCGACCTTGGGCTTGCCGACGGTGCTGTCCAGCGCATGCAGCTGACGGTTGACGTTGCTGACACAGACGTCGTCCAGGTCGAACAGCGAAATCTCGCCCACGCCACACCGGGCAACGGCTTCCGCCGCCCAGGAACCGACGCCGCCGATGCCGACGATCGCGATATGGGCCGCACGCAGGCGCTCAAGGCCGTCGATGCCATACAAACGGGCGATGCCAGCAAACCGTGGATCTTCTGTACTCATGACCATTACCCCAAAAACCGGCGCGCATTATAGGGCCGTCGGCGGTCAAGAGCACCTTTGGTGCTATGGACGGCAGTCTTGACTGCTTCAATTGACTACAAATTTATTGGAATTGGGCTACATCGTCCCGGTCGAAGAACTTAAGTCGACTTGGATTGCCTAATGTCGGGCGTTTCCCTGTTCGCTGTACGGTCAGAGAACCTCCAGTGTAGGATGCGCGCCCCTGCCACCTGGCAGCCAGCCGCCAACCGTTCCTTCGTTCCACAGCCTTTGGAACCCGAAAAAGCTATGTCATCGCGTAAATTTGGACTCAACCTGGTCGTGGTGCTCGCCATCGCAGCCTTGTTTACCGGCTTCTGGGCGCTGGTCAATCGCCCGGTCACCGCCCCCAACTGGCCTGAACAGATCTCCGGCTTCTCGTACTCGCCGTTTCAACAAGGCCAGTATCCGCAGAAAGACCAGTATCCGACCGACGATGAAATGCGTCGCGACCTGGAGATCATGAGCAAGCTGACGGACAACATCCGTACCTACTCAGTCGACGGCACGTTGCAAGACATCCCGAAACTGGCCGAAGAATTCGGCCTGCGGGTCACCCTGGGGATCTGGATCAGCCCGGACCAGGAACGCAATGAGCGCGAGATTCTGCGCGCCATCGAACTGGCCAATACGTCCCGCAGCGTGGTTCGCGTGGTTGTCGGTAACGAGGCGATCTTCCGTAAGGAAATCACCGCCAAGGACCTGAGCGTGATCCTCGATCGTGTCCGTGCCGCCGTAAAAGTGCCGGTGACCACGTCCGAGCAGTGGCACGTCTGGGAAGAAAACCCTAGCCTGGCCAAGCACGTCGACCTGATCGCTGCTCACGTTCTGCCCTACTGGGAGTTCATTCCGGTGGACAAGGCCGGTCAGTTCGTTCTCGACCGCGCCCGTGACCTGAAAAAAATGTTCCCGAAAAAACCGCTGCTGCTCTCCGAGGTCGGCTGGCCGAGCAACGGTCGCATGCGCGGTGGCGCCGATGCGTCGCCGGCGGATCAGGCGATCTACCTGCGCACATTGGTCAACAAGCTCAACCGCCAAGGCTTCAACTACTTCGTGATCGAAGCGTTTGATCAGCCGTGGAAGGCCACTGACGAAGGTTCGGTGGGTGCGTACTGGGGCGTGTTCAACGCCGCGCGCCAGCAGAAATTCAATTTCGAAGGCCCGGTGGTCGCGATCCCGCAATGGCGTGTGCTGGCGATCGGCTCGGCCGTGTTGGCCTTGCTGTCCCTGACCTTGCTGATGATCGACGGCTCGGCCCTGCGCCAACGTGGCCGTACCTTCCTGACCTTTATCGCATTCCTGTGCGGTTCGGTGCTGGTGTGGATCGGTTATGACTACAGCCAGCAATACAGCACCTGGTTCAGCCTGACGGTGGGCTTCTTGCTCGCCCTCGGTGCACTCGGGGTGTTTATCGTTCTGCTGACGGAAGCCCATGAACTGGCCGAAGCGGTCTGGACCCACAAGCGCCGGCGTGAATTCCTGCCGGTCGTGGGCGAATCGGACTACCGACCGAAGGTGTCAATTCACGTACCTTGCTACAACGAGCCACCGGAGATGGTCAAACAGACCCTCAACGCCCTGGCCAACCTCGACTATCCGGACTTCGAAGTCCTGATCATCGACAACAACACCAAAGACCCGGCGGTCTGGGAGCCGGTGCGTGATTATTGCGAAACCCTCGGCCCGCGCTTCAAGTTCTTCCACGTTGCGCCGCTGGCCGGTTTCAAGGGTGGCGCGCTGAACTATCTGATTCCGCACACCGCCAAAGATGCCGAAGTGATTGCAGTGATCGACTCGGACTACTGTGTCGATCCGAACTGGCTCAAGCACATGGTGCCGCACTTCGCCGATCCGAAAATCGCCGTGGTGCAGTCGCCACAGGATTATCGCGACCAGAACGAAAGCACCTTCAAGAAGCTCTGCTACGCGGAATACAAAGGCTTCTTCCACATCGGCATGGTCACCCGCAACGACCGCGACGCGATCATCCAGCACGGCACCATGACCATGACCCGACGCTCGGTGCTCGAGGAACTGGGCTGGGCCGACTGGTGCATCTGTGAAGACGCCGAGTTGGGTCTGCGTGTGTTCGAAAAAGGTCTGTCGGCGGCGTATTACCACACCAGCTACGGCAAAGGCCTGATGCCCGATACCTTTATCGACTTCAAGAAACAGCGTTTCCGCTGGGCCTATGGCGCGATTCAGATCATCAAGCGTCACACCGCCAGCCTGCTGCGCGGCAAGGACACCGAACTGACCCGTGGCCAGCGTTACCACTTCCTCGCGGGCTGGTTGCCGTGGGTGGCGGACGGCATGAACATCTTCTTTACCGTCGGCGCGTTGTTGTGGTCGGCGGCGATGATCATCGTGCCGCAACGGGTCGATCCACCGTTGCTGATTTTCGCGATCCCGCCGTTGGCGCTGTTCGTGTTCAAGGTGGGCAAGATCATCTTCCTGTACCGCCGTGCAGTCGGGGTCAACCTGAAGGATGCGTTTTGCGCGGCATTGGCAGGGCTGGCGTTGTCGCACACCATCGCCAAAGCGGTGCTGTACGGTTTCTTCACCAGCAGCATTCCGTTCTTCCGCACGCCGAAGAATGCCGATAACCACGGCTTCTGGGTGGCCATTTCGGAAGCACGCGAAGAGGTGTTCATCATGCTGCTGTTGTGGGGCGCGGCACTGGGGATCTTCCTGGTGCAGGGCCTGCCGAGCAACGACATGCGCTTCTGGGTGACCATGTTGCTGGTGCAGTCGCTGCCGTATCTGGCGGCGCTGATCATGGCGTTCCTGTCGTCGCTGCCAAAACCGGTGGCTGAGTCAGAGCCTGCAACGGCGTAATCCGTTATTAGATAACGTCAAACGGCGGCCTTCGGGTCGCCGTTTTGCTTTAGAATGATCGCCCTTTTCAATACCAACACACTCGGTAGGAGCTGCCGAAGGCTGCGATCTTTTGATTTTCAGAATCAGGATCAAAAGATCGCAGCCTTCGGCAGCTCCTACAGGTTTATCGTGCTGCACACATCGGAGCTTTCCATGACGGCCCACGCCGACCTTTCGCCGACCCTTCAACTCGCCATCGACCTGATCCGCCGTCCGTCCGTGACGCCGGTCGACGCCGATTGCCAGAAGCAGATGATGCAGCGCCTGGGGGATGCCGGTTTCAAGCTGGAACCGATGCGTATCGAAGATGTGGATAACTTCTGGGCGACCCACGGTAAACACGACGGGCCGGTGCTGTGCTTCGCCGGTCACACCGACGTGGTCCCGACCGGGCCGGTAACCGCCTGGCAGATCGACCCGTTCAATGCAGTGATCGACGAGCACGGCATGCTCTGCGGCCGTGGCGCGGCGGACATGAAAGGCAGCCTCGCGTCCATGACCGTGGCCGCTGAGCGCTTCGTCGCCGACTACCCGGACCACAAGGGCAAGGTCGCTTTCCTGATCACCAGCGACGAGGAAGGCCCGGCGCACCATGGCACCAAGGCTGTGGTCGAGCGTCTTGCCGCCCGTAAGGAGCGTCTGGACTGGTGCATCGTCGGCGAACCGTCGAGCACTACACTGGTGGGTGACGTGGTCAAGAATGGCCGTCGCGGCTCTCTCGGCGCCAAATTGACCGTGCGCGGTGTGCAAGGTCACGTGGCCTATCCGCACCTGGCGAAGAACCCGATCCACCTTGCCGCCCCGGCGCTGGCCGAATTCGCCGCCGAGCACTGGGACCATGGCAACGATTTCTTCCCGCCGACCAGTTTCCAGATTTCCAACGTCAATTCCGGCACCGGCGCGACCAACGTGATTCCGGGTGACTTGGTGGCGGTGTTCAACTTTCGCTTCTCCACCGAGTCCACGGTCGAAGGCCTGCAAAAACGCGTCGCCGATATCCTCGACAAGCACGGTCTGGACTGGCACATCGACTGGGCGCTGTCCGGCCTGCCGTTCCTGACCGAGCCGGGGGCGTTGCTGGATGCCGTCGCGTCGAGCATCAAGGACGTGACCGGTCGCGAAACCAAGGCTTCCACCAGCGGTGGCACCTCCGACGGGCGCTTCATCGCGACCATGGGTACGCAGGTTGTTGAACTGGGCCCGGTCAACGCGACGATCCACCAGGTCAACGAGCGCGTGCTGGCGGCCGACCTCGACGTGCTGACCGAAATCTACTACCAGACCCTGATCAAGTTGCTCGCCTGATGCTTGCCTGCCCGATCTGCAGCGAACCGCTGAACGCGGTGGACAACGGCGTGGCTTGCCCCGCCGGGCATCGTTTCGACCGTGCGCGGCAGGGTTACCTGAACCTGCTGCCGGTACAACACAAAAACAGCCGCGACCCTGGGGATAACCTGGCGATGGTCGAAGCCCGCCGCGACTTTTTGAACGCTGGCCATTACGCGCCGGTGGCCAAGCGTCTGGCGGAACTGGCGGCGCAGTACGCGCCCCAGCGCTGGCTGGACATCGGTTGTGGCGAGGGTTATTACACCGCGCAAATCGCCGAAGCCCTGCCCAACGCCGACGGCTATGCGCTGGACATTTCCCGGGAAGCGGTCAAACGCGCCTGCAAACGCAACCCTGCGCTGACCTGGTTGATCGCCAGCATGGCCCGGGTGCCATTGGCCTCCGGCAGCTGCCAGTTTCTCGCCAGTGTTTTCAGCCCGCTGGACTGGGAGGAAGCCAAACGCCTGCTCAGCCCCGGCGGCGGCTTGATGAAAGTCGGGCCGACCAGCGGCCATCTGATGGAATTGCGCGAACGGCTGTACGACGAAGTGCGTGAGTACACCGACGACAAGCACCTGGCTCTGGTGCCGGAAGGCATGGCGCTGCAACACAGCGAAACCCTGGAATTCAAACTGACGCTGGAAAAGGGTCAGGACCGTGCGAACCTTCTCGCCATGACACCCCACGGCTGGCGCGCCAGTGCCGAACGCCGGGCAGCGGTCATCGAACAGGTCGAGCCGTTCGAGGTCACTGTTTCGATGCGCTACGATTATTTCGTTCTTCAATAAATTCTTAAATTTTGGTCTTGAGCAAACAGCTTGAGGCCGGCTAAATCCGCGAATGGATTTTTCAGACCCGCAGTGAGGACATCCATGCGCCAACCCGATATCGAGATTTACCTCAAAGACGCCGACGTCGACTACAAAGCCATCGCAGCCTGGCTCGGCGAAGCTTTAGGCCCGTGCAGCGATTGGGTTCAGAAAGGCCAGACCTACAAGTGCAAGGCTGGCAACGTGCCAGTCACCTGGTTGCCGAAAGCTGTCGGCAAATGGAACAGCCTGTACCTGGAAAGCGACCAGACCCCATGGGACGACGACATCGCCTGCGCCCGGGCAGCCTTTGCCGCGCTGAACGTCGAAGTGCGTTGCGCGCCGGGCAGTTGGGTCGAGGAAGAAGGTGAAGAAACGGCCGATCGCTGGATGCGCATCAGCGCTGACGGTGAAGAAGAAATCACCTGGAAAACCGCGTAATCCACGTTCCCATAAAACCTGTAGGAGCGAGGCTTGCCCGCGAAGCTTTTAGCGCCAGTGATGACGCCTTCGCGGGCAAGCCACGCTCCCACAGGGGTTTTGTGTGACCTGAGGAGCGGGGTTACAAACCCACCACATCCTCAGCCTGCAAACCCTTCTCCCCGGTCACCACCGCATACTCAACCTGCTGACCTTCAGTCAACGAGCGGTGCCCTTCGCCGCGGATCGCGCGGTAGTGCACGAACACGTCCACCCCGTCCTCGCGCTGAATGAAGCCATAGCCCTTGGCGTCGTTGAACCACTTCACATTGCCGGTTTCGCGCGTTGCCATATCTGGTTACCCCTTGTTTTTATTTTGAACGGCCGAGTATATGACAGCCATCAAAACTCTCAACTCAAGTTTACTTAGCCGCTTTTTTGCCGATTTTCGACGAATACGGCACACTAGGGGGCGTTCTCAATGAGTTTCCCCACCGCGCCGGGCCTGCTGTTGTGCAGGGCAAGGCGCGAGAAGCGTAGTTTGGTCATTCCAAATAAGCTTCGAGCAACGCAGCCCTGCACAACAGCAGGCCCGGCCCTTCGGGTTGTGCCTTAAAGCGGGCCAGGCTGCGTTGCAGGCCTTGGAAAGGGAACAACCATTCCCAGCGGCCTGCGCCTTGCCTGGCCCGCTTTAAGGCGACAACGCGGCGGGGAAACTCATTGAGAGCGCCCCCTACGACCGCCCGAGCAAACGCTCGGTTTTTTTCACTCACGCAGAAGCCGTATGACCCGTTCCCCGTTTCGCCGTCTTGTGTTTGGCACCCTGCGCCGACTGCTATACCTCTGGGTTCGCTCGGAGACGATCAATCAGTCGTCGTTCACCCTCAACCTCGACCGCAGCCGGCCGGTGTTCTACGTCCTGCAAAATCCTTCACTGACCGACCTCGCCGTGGTCGATACCGAATGCAGCAAGGCCGGCCTGCCACGCCCGGTGTTGCCGGTATCGGTGGGTACGTTGCTGGAGCCCGCAGCGTTCTTTTACCTGACGCCGGAGCCCGACTGGCTCGGCCGTCAGGACAAGCGCGGCGCGCCACCGACCCTGACCCGTCTGGTCAGCGCCCTGAGCCAGAACGCCGCCGAAGACGCGCAGATCATTCCGGTCAGCGTGTTCTGGGGCCAGTCGCCGGACAGCGAATCGAGCCCGTGGAAACTGTTGTTCGCCGACAGCTGGGCGGTCACCGGGCGTTTGCGTCGGCTGCTGAGCATCATGATTCTGGGGCGCAAGACCCGAGTGCAGTTCTCGGCACCGATTCATTTGCGTGAACTGATCGAACACAACAAAGGCCACGAGCGCACCGTGCGCATGGCCCAGCGCATCCTGCGGGTGCACTTTCGCAACCTGAAAGCCGCGGTGATCGGCCCGGACATTTCCCACCGTCGCAACCTGGTCAAAGGCCTGCTCAATCAGCCCTTGGTCAAACAGGCAATCCTCGACGAAGCCGAGCGCGAAAACATCTCCCCGGAGAAAGCCAAGGCCCAGGCCCTGCGCTACGGCAACGAAATCGCCTCGGACTACACCTACACCGCGATCCGCTTTCTGGAAGTGGTGCTGAGCTGGTTCTGGAACAAGATCTACGACGGGATCAAGGTCAACCACATCGAAGGTGTGCAGAAAGTCGCCCAGGGTCACGAAGTGATCTACGTGCCGTGCCATCGAAGCCACATCGACTACCTGCTGCTCTCGTATCTGCTGTTTCGCAACGGCCTGACCCCGCCGCACGTTGCCGCCGGGATCAACCTCAACATGCCGGTGATCGGCAGTCTGCTGCGCCGTGGCGGCGCGTTCTTCATGCGCCGCACGTTCAAGGGCAACCCGCTCTACACCTCGGTGTTCAACGAATACCTGCACACCCTGTTCACCAAAGGCTTCCCGGTGGAGTACTTCGTCGAGGGCGGCCGTTCGCGCACCGGGCGCATGCTGCAACCGAAAACCGGGATGCTCGCGATCACTCTGCGCAGCTTCCTGCGTTCATCGCGCATGCCGATTGTCTTCGTGCCGGTGTACATCGGCTATGAGCGTGTGCTGGAAGGCCGCACCTACCTCGGCGAATTGCGCGGCGCGAGCAAGAAGAAAGAATCGATCTTCGACATCTTCAAAGTCATCGGCGCACTCAAACAGCGCTTCGGTCAGGTCGCGGTCAACTTCGGTGAGCCGATCAAACTGGCGGAATTCCTCGACAGCGAACAACCAGACTGGCGCCAACAGGAACTCGGCCCGCAGTTCAAACCGGCCTGGCTCAACGAAACCACCAACCGCCTCGGCGAGAAAGTCGCGCAGCATTTGAATGAAGCGGCGGCGATCAACCCGGTGAATCTGGTGGCCCTGGCGTTGCTGTCCACCAGCCGTCTGGCCCTGGACGACCGCGCCATGGCGCGGGTGCTCGATTTGTATCTGGCCTTGTTGCGCAAAGTCCCCTACTCGCCGCACACCACCCTGCCGGAGGGTGACGGCCGGGCGCTGATCGAGCATGTGAAGGACATGAACCTGCTGTCCGAGCAGAGCGATGCGCTGGGCAAGATTTTGTACCTGGACGAACAAAACGCCGTCCTGATGACCTACTACCGCAACAACGTGCTGCACATCTTCGCGTTGCCAGCGTTGCTGGCGAGTTTCTTCCAGAGCGCGTCGCGCATGAGCCGCGAGCAAATCCTGCGCTACACCCGCGCGCTGTATCCGTACTTGCAATCGGAGCTGTTCATTCGCTGGACGCTGGACGAACTCGACGGCGTGATCGATCAATGGCTCGAAGCCTTTGTCGAACAAGGCCTGCTGCGTTTTGAAAAAGACGTATACCTGCGTCCGGCGCCAAGTTCGCGGCATTTCGTGCTGCTGACGCTGCTGTCGAAAAGCATCGCCCAGACCTTGCAGCGCTTCTACATGACCGTTTCCTTGCTGCTCAACAGCGGCCAGAACAGCCTCAGCGCCGAAGAACTCGAAGACCTCTGCACCGTCATGGCCCAGCGCCTGTCGATCCTCCACGGCCTGAACGCTCCAGAGTTCTTCGACAAGAGCCTGTTCCGTCACTTCATCCAGACAATGCTGGACCTCGACGTGCTGCGTCGCGATGAAGCCGGCAAGTTGAGCTATCACGAACTGCTCGGCGAACTGGCTGAAGGCGCCGCCAAACGGGTGCTACCGGCGGAGATTCGTTTGTCGATCCGTCAGGTGGCGCTGCATCGTAGCGAGGACGCGGCGGATCAAGTCGCGACTGCGGCACAGACCGACTAAATTCCTACAGGCGCCAGGCTTCTTCTGGCGCCTTTGATACGGAGATCTTCGATGAAAAAACTCTCTCTTGTTCTGCTGACAGCCCTGCTCGGTGCCTGCCAGTCGACACAACCGAGCGCCAACGCCAGCCTCGACGGTGAAGTGTTCTACCTGCAACGCATTGCTCTGCCTCCGAACGCGACCTTGAGCGTCAGCTTGCAAGATGTGTCCCTGGCCGACGCACCGGCGGTAGTGCTAGACGAGCAGAAAGGCCCGGTCAAAGGCCAAGTGCCGTTGCCATTCCATTTGAGCTACGATCCGGCGCAGGTCAAACCCGGCCACCGCTACTCGGTCAGTGCCCGCATCGAAGTGGACGGTAATCTGATGTTCATCAGCACTGAAAATCATGCGGTGAAACTGGACGGCAAAGATCCGCAACCCCTGAAAATCCGCGTCGACGCCGCCCGCTAACGCTCTTCTCTGAACCTTTTTTTCTGAACAGGAAGCCGCCATGCTCCGCCCTACCCTTCGCTTCGCCGGCCTGTGCGCAGGCCTGATGATTTGCGCCAACGCCCTGGCCCTGTCGCTCAATGACCTGTCGCAACAAGACGCCACCGGTGGCCTCAAGGACGCTCTGACCCAAGGTGCGCAACTGGCCGTTAAACAACTCGGCACACCCGGTGGCTTCAGCAACAACCCGGACGTGAAAATCGAACTGCCGGGCAAGCTGGGTAAAGTCGCCAAGAAAATGAAACAGTTCGGCATGGGTGACCAGGTCGATCAACTGGAAACCAGTATGAACAAAGCGGCTGAAACGGCCGTGACGCAGGCTCAGCCGATTCTGGTGGATGCGGTGAAGAAGATGACCGTGGACGATGCCAAGGGGATCCTCAGCGGTGGTAAGGACTCGGCCACTCAGTACCTGAGCAAAACCAGCCGCGAGCAAATCCGCACCAAATTCCTGCCTATCGTCAAACAAGCCACCGACCAGGTAGGTCTGGCCCAGCAGTACAACTCATTCGCCGGGCAAGCGGCGACGCTGGGTGTGCTGGATGCGAAGAACGCCAACATCGAAAGCTATGTCACCGAGCAAGCGTTGAACGGTTTGTTCGAGATGATCGGCAAGCAGGAAGAATCCATTCGCCAGAACCCTGCGGCGGCGGCGACCAGTTTGGCGAAGAAGGTGTTTGGTACGTTGTAATTTTCCAAGTGCAACTCATCACGAAAAGCCCGCTGACCTTTAAAGGTTCAGCGGGCTTTTTCTTTTGCGCTACTGTTGCGGATCCAGATTATCCAGCACGCGATTCACTGACAACTCCGCCAGTGAAATCATCTGTTGAATCCCCAGCACCAAGTTGTACGTGGGGCCGGTCAGGTCGAAGGCTAACTCACTGGCCATGACATTGGCCGTAGCAAGGGTTTCACAGGCATGACCCAGGAGAGTTTCGGAATCGACGTTTGGACCGATGACGAAAATCGTACTGGGACGACGATCGGCTTTGCCCTTTTTTTCGGCCGCAGGGGCGAGATAATGATCGAGCGCGCGGATCGCCGCGTCGTGGAGTTTCCTGGAATTGAGGAAAGCGTAGGGGGAAACGGGATCAGTTTCTGTTTCTGCTTCGGGGGGATTTGGACTGTCTTTGATCATTGTGTAGCTCCTGAAGTAATGGAGCTGCCACCGATCGCTGCGAAACGAATTTAAGGTGGCAGCTGTACGCAGGTTCGCAGACCGGGACTTCAGGAACCCGGCATACCCGAAGGTATCCCGCGCACAGCCGCCATAACACAGGCATAAAAAGCGCCCGCTTTCGGATGGTGGACGCTGTGCGTCTGAAGTTTAACCGGGCTGCGAAACCCGGTCGCTGCTTTTTGCAGCGACGGTCCAAGGCTAGAGGTCGCGCTTCCGACAGACAACCTGAAAAACATGTCGGATGTTTCCTTTATTTTTGATCGTCCATAAACAACGCCTGAAGCAATGAGCTATCAGTGCATCCGAAAGACATTGGTCGGGTGTCAGGCCGTCTTCGCGGGCAAGCCTCGCTCCTACAACTGGTGGTGACGTATGTCTGAGAGAGATTGGTCGGCTGTCAGGCCGACAGGATCAAAAGATCGCAGCCTTCGGCAGCTCCTACAGGGTAATGCGGCAAGCCAAACTATGGGCCGAGCGTTAGCTCGCCTGCCGCTTTTGATCTTGATCTGGCCGCCCCTTCGGGAGGCTGAGCGCAGGTGTTCATCCGGGGATTGGCGCGCAGCGCCGTTCGACGCAGTCGAACTCATCACATGTAGGTTGTAGCGAAGCTAGCCGCCATCACCGCAGCAACGGATATGTACCCCACCAACCAACAGCATGGTCGGCCCGAAGGCCGCCAGGATCAAAGAATCACACAGCCTCTTTCTTGACCCTGAACCAAGCCGCATACAGCGCCGGCAAAAACAGCAACGTCAACGCCGTCGCCACAATCAACCCGCCCATGATCGCCACCGCCATCGGCCCGAAAAACACGCTGCGTGACAATGGAATCATCGCCAACACCGCCGCCAACGCCGTCAGCACAATCGGTCGGAACCGCCGCACCGTCGCCTCGATAATCGCTTGCCAAGGCTTAAGCCCGCCAGCGATATCCTGCTCAATCTGATCCACCAGAATCACCGAGTTACGCATGATCATCCCGGACAAGGCGATGGTCCCGAGCATCGCCACAAAACCAAACGGCTGGCGGAACACCATCAGAAACAGCGTCACCCCGATCAGCCCCAACGGCGCCGTCAGAAACACCATCACCGTGCGTGAGAAACTGCGCAATTGCAGCATCAGCAACGTCAGCACCACCACGATGAACAACGGCACACCGGCCTTCACCGAGTTCTGCCCGCGTGCCGAGTCTTCCACCGTACCACCGACGTCCAGCAGGTAGCCGTCCGGCAATTCGGCACGAATCGGATCGAGGGTCGGCATGATTTGCTGCACCAGCGTCGCCGGTTGTTCCTTGCCGTAGATGTCGGCGCGAATCGTCACGTTGGGCAGGCGGTTACGGTGCCAGATGATGCCCTCCTCGAAGCCGTATTCCAGCGTTGCGATCTGCGACAGCGCCACGCTGCGGCCATTGTCGGTCGGCACGGCCAGACTTGGCAGCAATGCCAGCTCGGTGCGCTCATGCACCGTGCCGCGCAACAGGATCTCGATCAATTCATTGTCTTCGCGATACTGGCTGACACTGGAACCGGTCAATGAGCTTTGCAGGAACCTCGAGAGGTTCGCCGTGCTCACGCCCAGCGCCCGCGCACGGTCCTGATCGACGTTCAGGTAAACGACTTTGCTCGGTTCTTCCCAGTCCAGATGCACGTTGGCCACGTGTGGGTTCTCGCGAACCTTGGCCGCCACTTTGCGGGCCAATGCGCGGACTTCCTCGATGTGCTCACCGGTCACCCGGAACTGCACCGGATAGCCAACCGGGGGACCGTTTTCCAGCCGCGTGACCCGCGAGCGCAAGGCCGGGAATTGTTCGTTGAGTGTTTCGATCAGCCAGGTACGCAGCGCTTCGCGGTCCTCGATGGTTTTGGCCAGCACGACAAACTGCGCAAAGCTCGCCGCCGGAAGTTGCTGATCCAGTGGCAGGTAGAATCGCGGCGAACCGGTGCCAACATACGCCACGTAGTTGTCGATTCCGGCGTGATCCTTGAGCAGACCTTCGAGGCGTTTGACTTCCTCGGCGGTGTTGCTCAAAGACGCACCTTCGGCCAGTTTCAGATCGACCATCAACTCCAGCCGTCCCGAAGCCGGGAAGAACTGCTGCGGCACGAAACGGAACAGCACCACTGATGCGACGAACATCAGGATGGTCAGGACGATCACCGTTTTGCGCCGGCGCACGCACCACTCCACCAGACGTCTGACGCGCTGATAGAACGGCGTACCATAAGGGTCGGGCTGGCCGTCGCCGACGCCGTGTTTGGCGGCGTGAATTTTCGCCAGATCCGGCAGGAGTTTTTCCCCCAGATAAGGCACAAAGACTACGGCGGCAACCCACGACGCCAACAGCGCGATGGTCACCACCTGGAAGATCGAACGGGTGTATTCACCGGTGCCCGATTGCGCGGTGGCAATCGGCAGGAAACCGGCAGCGGTGATCAACGTACCGGTGAGCATCGGGAACGCGGTGCTGGTCCAGGCATAGCTGGCGGCTTTGACCCGGTCGAAGCCCTGCTCCATTTTGATCGCCATCATTTCCACGGCGATGATCGCGTCATCCACCAACAAGCCCAGCGCCAGCACCAGCGCGCCGAGGGAAATCTTGTGCAGGCCGATGCCGAGGTAATACATGCTGGCGAAGGTTATCGCCAACACCAGCGGAATCGCCAACGCGACGACCATACCAGTGCGCACACCGAGGGAGAAGAAGCTCACTAACAGGACGATCGCCAGGGCCTCCACCAACACCTGAACGAACTCGCCGACACCGGTTTTCACTGCCGCTGGCTGGTCGGACACCTTACGCAACTGCATCCCGGCCGGAAGGTTCTCCTGGATCCGCGCGAACTCGACCTCCAGCGCTTTGCCCAGTATCAGAATATCGCCACCGTCCTTCATCGCCACGGCCAGACCGATGGCGTCTTCAGCCATGAAGCGCATGCGCGGCGCCGGTGGATCGTTGAAGCCACGACGAACGTTCGCCACATCGGCGATACGGAAGGTGCGATCACCGACGCGGATCGGGAAGTTCTTGATCTCGTCGACTGTCTGAAAATTCCCCGAGACCCGTAGCTGCAATCTCTCGCTAGTGGTTTCGAAGAAGCCTGCGGTGGACATCGCATTCTGCTCTTCAAGCGCCTGCTGCACCGTCGCCAAGGGCAACCCGAGGGTGGCCAGTTTGACGTTGGACAGTTCGATCCAGATCTTCTCGTCCTGCAGCCCGAGCAGGTCGACCTTGCCCACATCCTTGACCCGTTGCAGCTGAATCTGGATGCGGTCGGCGTAGTCCTTGAGCACCGCGTAATCAAAACCTTCGCCGGTCAGGGCATAGATGTTGCCGAAGGTGGTGCCGAATTCATCATTGAAAAACGGCCCCTGAATACCCGGTGGCAGCGTCTGACGGATGTCGCTGATCTTCTTGCGGACTTGATACCAGAGCGCCGGGATGTCCACCGAATGCATCGAATCCCGCGCCATGAACGTCACTTGGGACTCACCCGGGCGGGAGAACGAAGTGATCCGTTCATACTCGCCGGTTTCCATCAGTTTCTTTTCAATACGCTCGGTGACCTGGCGCGCCACTTCCTCGGCCGTGGCCCCCGGCCAATTGGTGCGAATCACCATGGCCTTGAAGGTGAACGGCGGGTCTTCACTTTGGCCGAGTTTGGTGTAGGACAACGCGCCGACGACGGCCAGCAAGAGCATCAGGAACAGTACGATCTGGCGGTTACGCAGCGCCCATTCGGAAAGATTGAAACCCATCGGGGATTACTCCTTGTGCGCCAGATTGACCACGCGGTTGGAGCGATCCACCGGGCGCACTTGCTGCCCGTCGTGAAGCACATGAACACCGGCCGCCACCACCCAATCGCTGGCGTTCAGGCCTTCAAGAACCGGCACGGTTTTCTCACCGAATGCACCGACCCGCACCGGGGCTTTTTTCAAGGTGTTGTTGGCGCCGAGCACCCACACATAGGTGGCACCGTTTTCCGCGGTGACCGCCGACAGCGGCACCGACAGCGCCACCACATCGGCAGCCTGAATGAACACCCGGGCACTCTGGCCGAGTTCGGCGGGAACCTTGCCGGCGGTGAATGCAATGCGGGCGGCAAAGGTGCGGGATTTTGGATCGGCCGCGGGTGACAACTCACGGATGCGTCCGGGGAAGCGTTGATCAGGTTGAGTCCAGAGCTCCACCGAGACCGGTTGACCGACCTTGAAGCGGCCAAAACTCTGCTCCGGCAGGCTGATCAACACTTCGCGTTCGCCATCGGTGGCGAGGGTAAACACGGTTTGCCCGGCCGCGACCACTTGCCCGACTTCAACTGCACGTTTGGCCACCACGCCATCCTGTGGCGCACGCAGCACCGCGTAACTGGCCTGGTTGGTCGATACGTTGAATTCGGCTTTGATTTGCTTGAGACGCGCTTCACCGGAGCGATAGAGGTTTTCCGCGTTGTCGTACTGCGAACGGCTGACCATCTGCCGTTCCATCAGGGTCTTGTAGCGATCACGCTCGGCGCGCACCAGGTTCAGGTTGGCTTCGGCGGCCGCGACCTGAGCACGGGTGGCTTCCAGTTGCAGGCGTACGTCCTGAGGATCGAGCTCTGCCAGAGGCTGGTCGGCCTTGACCCGCTGCCCTTCCTCGACCAGTCGTCGGCTGACTTTGCCACCGATGCGAAAGGCCAGATCCGGCTCAAACCGCGCGCGGACTTCACCGGGAAAACTTTCCATTGCCTGGCCCGAGGGCTCTGGCTGCACCACCATGGCTGGGCGCACGGCGACGGGAGGCGTCTCTTCATGACCACATGCAGACAATAAAAAAGCCAGGCTGACCGGCAACGCGAGGGGCAAGGCATGGCGGAACATGGTGAAGGACCTTTCGCTAATGGTGCTTGGAATAATTATACTGGCCAGTATGTTATTAATAGCAAACTCACCAGTCCAGTATTAAAGCGAAGAATGTCTAACAATCTTTCAACTCCCAGTGGTCCGGGCCGTCCCAAGGATCTGGCCAAGCGCCGAGCCATCCTCGACGCGGCGAAAATCCTGTTTCTGAGTAAGGGTTACGCCAACACCAGTATGGATGCCGTAGCGACTGAGGCCGGCGTGTCGAAGCTGACGGTCTACAGCCATTTCAACGACAAGGAGACGCTGTTCTCCGCCGCCGTGGTAGCCAAATGCGAAGAGCAACTGCCGCCACTGTTTTTTGAATTGCCAGACGGCATTGCGGTGGAAACCGTGCTGCTGAACATCGCGCGCGGCTTTCATCAGCTGATTAACAGCGTCGAATCGGTAAACCTGCACCGGCTGATGATGACGCTGGGCAGCCAGGACCCGAAACTCTCGCTGATTTTCTTCGAGGCCGGGCCAGAACGCATGTTGCACGGCATGGAGCGTTTGCTGGCCAAGGTCAATCAGAGCGGCGTGTTGAGTATCGATAAACCGCGTAATGCGGCCGAGCATTTCTTTTGCATGCTCAAAGGCGCGGGGAATTTTCGATTGTTGTATGGCTGCGGCGAGCCGGTGATCGGGGATGAGGCCGAAGCCCATGTGCGGGAAGTGGTGGGGTTGTTTATGCGGGCTTATCAGCCGGAGTCGGCCTGATCGATTTGTAGTGTTTGGGCCGACGCTATCGCGAGCAGGCTCGCTCCCACAGTGGGTTTAGGGTGATCACACATTTCGTGTACACCAAAAATCTCCTGTGGGAGCGAGCCTGCTCGCGATGGGGGCGACACGGTCTCAGGGCTTGAGCGCTTTCTTCGGATAAATGTCGTATCGGCTGGACTTGCCATCCAGCGCATGACTCGGCTTCGGCCCGTCGATGCACGGCGCCTTGCGCGGGCGCTTGACCACCACTCGATGACTGGCCAGGGCCAACGCTGCTTCGAGCAAGGCCGGGGCATCCGGGTCATCGCCTACCAGCGGCCGGAACAGGCGCATTTCCTTCTTCACCAGCGCGGTTTTCTCACGATGGGGAAACATCGGGTCGAGGTAGATCACCTGCGGCGGCTCGCCTTCCCAGTTGCGCATCACCTCGATCGAATTGCCCTTGAGCAAACGCATCCGCGCCACGATCGGCGCCACGTCGAAATCTTCCGCGCCGCGTGCCAGGCCATCTTCAAGCAAGGCACCGATCAACGGCTGGCGCTCGATCAGGCTCATCTCGCAGCCCAGGCTGGCCAACACGAACGCATCCTTGCCCAGCCCCGCCGTGGCATCCAGCACCCTTGGGCGAACGCCCTGGGCGATGCCGACCGCCTTGGCGATCATCTGACCGCTGCCGCCGCCGTACAACCGACGATGGGCCGCGCCGCCCTCGACAAAATCCACCCGCACCGGACCCGGCGCGTCCGGCCCGAGTTGTTGCAGCTGCAACCCCTGCTCGCCCACCTGCAAGGCAAACTCGCCGTCATCCACCTGCAACGGCAACCCCAGGCGCTCGGCCCATTGCTCGGCCTGTGGCTGAAAGGTCGTGCCCAAGGCCTCGACATGGATGCGGCAGGCCGCAGGTTGCTCAATCATGGGAAAACACGCTCAAAAAATTAATGATCGGCAAAAACGGCCGATAACCAAACTATCGAGCATTTTGCCAGAGCTGAGCGTCGACCGAGAGAAATGTCAGACATTCAACGCACATCGATAGGTTACATCTCGCCCCATGGCGATTTTGGCCTGCGAAATTCCCAGGCACTGAGCGGCGTCAGTCACCTGTGGCAGGATTTTTTTGCCCAGGCCCTGGCCGATCAGTCAGGCGATGTCGTGCCGGCGTCTCTCGATTTTCCACCGGTCGATCTCGACAGCCCGGTCGAACCGACCGTTGGCAGCGAGCTGCTGGCGCACATCGTTTCCCAGCGCGAATGTGATGTGAAGGAAACAGCAGTCCGCCCACCAGAGCCACTGTTTCTGCCGATTGCCGAGTTCGAGATGGACCTGGCCGACAAACCGTTCCCGCCATTCCCGCCGGAAGAAATCGTCGCGCAACAGAAACAACAGGACTTCGAAAGCGGCTGGGTCCGCCCGATCGTGCTCACCACCGGTCAACCGCTGCCAGAGCCTGGCACGGCACCGCAGCCCCGTCCGCTGCACTTGCCGATCGCCGAGTTCGAACTCGACCTGCTGGACAAACCGTTCCCGCCGTTCTCGCCCCAAGAGCTGGTGGAACAACAGAAGCAATTCGATTTCGATAACGGCTGGGCACGCCCGATCGTTCTGCAGAACCTGCGCATCGCCGCATAACCCTCAGCCGCACCGCCACCACGGCCCGGGCTCCATTGCGAAGATATGGAAACCCAGCCGCGCCAGACACTCAGCCCGGCTGCGCCGATAATCAACAGCACCAGCAACAGCCCTCACCGAAACCGCATCGTCAGCCTTTGAACAGTTGATTGGCCTTCTGGAACGGCATGGAGCGTGAGGTAAAGCCGAAGGTCCCGTGCTGCTGGATTTCCTCGGCGGCGCGGAAGAACTCGCCATAGGCTGCCAAGGCCAGTGCCGAACCGACACTGATACGTTTGACGCCCATTTCACTCAACTGCTCGACCGTCAGCTTGAGCCCACCGGACATCAGCACATTGACCGGTTTCGGTGCCACGGCGCGAACCACCGCCAGGACCTCTTCAGCGCTGCGCAGGCCCGGTGCATAAAGCACGTCGGCCCCCGCTTCGGCAAATGCCTGCAAGCGGCGAATGGTGTCGTCGATGTCAGGATTGCCGTGCAGAAAGTTCTCGGCACGCGCCGTCAGCATGAAGGGAAAAGGCAAACTGCGAGCCGCTGCAACGGCCGCTTCGATCCGCGCCACGGCATGCTCGAAGCAGTAGATCGGGCCGTCCTCACGCCCCGTGGCATCTTCGATCGAACCGCCGACCGCACCCGCTTTGGCGGCCCGCAGAATACTTTTGGCGCAGTCGGCGGGGGCGTCGGCAAAACCGTTTTCGAGATCTACCGCGACCGGCAGATCAGTGGCCGCGACAATCGCTTCAACGTTCGCCAGGGTCTCATCGAGGGTCAGCCCACCATCGGGACGGCCCCTGGAAAAGGCGTAACCGGCGCTGGTGGTTGCCAAGGCCTCGAAGCCAAGGCTGGCGAGCATTTTCGCCGAGCCGGCGTCCCAGGGGTTGGGAATGACAAAAGCGCCCTCGCGTTCGTGCAGTGCTTTGAACGCCTGGGCTCGAAGGGTTTGCGCATCCATTGGCAGGCTCCTGAAAAGGGGGAAAGAACCCTAATGCCGAGTAAACCGCTTTTCGTAGGAGCCAGGCTTGCCGGCGAAGGCGCTCTTAAGGACGCCTTCGCCGGCAAGCCTGGCTCCTACAGGTCCGATTTGTCCGTAATTGACTGGCATTAGGGAACAAGGCCGCTTCAGAGCAAGCCAAGTTGCTCGGCGGCGGGCTCTCTGTATAGCTCAGGCAGCGGCGGCAAGCCAGGCAAACGCAGCATCAGTTGTGCATGGAAACGTTGTGCCAGTTTTGCCGCCAGCAGGTTGTCGGCGGTGTGCAGGAAGATATAGGGCGTGCGCCCCTCTTCAATCCAGACGGCGATTTTCTCGACCCACGGCACCAGAAATGGATCATTCGCTTCAAGCTGCGGATGGCCGATGAAGCGCACCTGTGGGAATTGAGTAAACGCAGCAGGACGAGGCGGCACTCTGGGCTTTTTCGATTGGGCGTGGAGCACCGAAGGATCGGTCGACGTGCAACTGAATAGCGCTCGCGGATCAAGACAGATGCGCTCGACGCCGCGGTCCAGCAACAGGCGATTGAGCATTCGCTCGGCATCGCCCTTGGCGAAGAATTCGTCGTGCCGCACCTCAACCGCCAAAGGCCGGTCCACCGCGTCGATAAAACCGGCCAGTTCGGACAATCGTTGAGGGGTGAAGCTTTTCGATAATTGCAGCCACAGCGGCGAAACCCGTTCACCCAAAGGACTGAGCAATTGCACAAAGGTCTCGGCGGCGGTCAATTGTTCGCGCAGGTCGCCGCTGTGGCTGATGTCGCCGGGGAACTTGGCGGTGAAGCGAAAGTGTTCGGGCATGGTCTCGGCCCAGCGCTGCACGGTGGCGGGAGACGGGCTCGCGTAGAAGGTCGTATTGCCTTCCACGGCGTTGAACACTTGAGAATAAAGATTGAGAAACTCGGTGGGCCTGGCGTCTTGCGGATACAAGTACTCGCGCCAGGCGTTTTCACTCCAGGACGGGCAGCCGAGGTAGTAAGGCAGCATCAGATGTACAGATCGAGACCCAGTACATCCGCATCCCAATCGACAAACGTGGCGGTGCTCAGGTAACTGGCCAGTGCCATCGCCACGCTTTTGCTCATCGCGCGGTGATAAATCATGTCTTGTTGACGAGCGGGGAGATTGCTCAGGCGTTGCGCGGAGGCTTTGGCAGCGCGGGCGGCCAATTGCTCTTCGGTAGGGAATTCCAGTTCGCCGTCGATATCGACGGCGTCATCCTCCACCACGTGGCCTTTGCGGGGCTTGCGCTTGATGGGGTAGGACTGAGAGGAAAGGCCGTCTATACGCATAAGGGCATGCTCGGTATCGATGATGGCAGTTTAGTGGCGCATAGCCCACTTCGCAAACCGCCGAGTGATAACTAGAACACATAAAAGACAAAAGGTTTAAAAGCGCAGGAGAGAAAATGACGATTGGCGCTGGCAGGTAGACCGTCATCGCGGGAAAGCCCGCTCCCACAGGGTCTTCGCAAACCCTGTGGGAGCGGCGGTGCGGCGATCCGACTTGCCCGCGATTGGACCCGCTCGGTCGTGGGAATTAACGCGCTTTGGGCGTCGCGACTTTATCGCGCAAATACACCGGTTGCGCCTCGTCAGCCACGATCGCCTCACCGCGTTCCCAGGCAAAACGCGCCAGGGTCAGCAGGTCTTCGGCGTGGGGCAGCATGCCCGCGTCCTGCCCGCTCAGGTTGACGGCAATGCGCTCGGCATACCCCCAACCGGTGCCCGCGCCGAACCACTCGCCGCTGGCATCGGCCGGCAATGCGGCGGCTTGCGGTGGCAATACCGCTTCGTTGCCCACCAATCGCATCTCCCCCGCCGTTTCACGGTAGCAACCCCAATACACCTCATCCATGCGCGCATCGATGGCCGCCGCGACCTGGCTGACGCCGTGTTCGCGATAGGCCCGCTGGGCGAGTACGGCGAGATTGGAGACCGGCAACACCGGACGATCCAGCGCAAATGCCAGGCCTTGCACCACGCCGATGGCGATCCGCACACCGGTGAATGCACCCGGCCCACGACCGAACGCAATGGCATCGACCGCTTGCAGCGTGGTCCCGGCGTCGGCCAGCAGTTGCTGGATCATCGGCAGCAGCTTCTGCGCATGCAGGCGCGGGATCACCTCGTAATGGCTCGTGACCTTGCCGCCATGCAGCAAGGCAACGGAGCAAGCTTCAGTCGCGGTGTCCAGGGCCAGCAAGGTACTCATTGATGTTTCCGTAAGAGAGGTCAGAAAAAGTGCGCCAGTATAAACAACTACGGCCCGCAAGCGGGCCGTAGAAGGTGAAGCCGATCAGACTTTTCAGCTCAGCGCTTCAAGCACCTTGCCGGTGATCACTTCAACCGAGCCAACACCTTCGATATGGCTGTACTTCGGCTTGCCTTGAGCGGTGGACAGCTCCTGGTAAAACTTCACCAGTGGCTCGGTCTGAGCGTGGTAAACCGAAAGACGATGACGCACGGTTTCTTCGGTATCGTCTTTGCGCTGCACCAGTTCTTCACCCGTGATGTCGTCTTTACCGGCAATTTTCGGCGGGTTGTAGACGATGTGGTACACGCGGCCTGAGGCCTCATGCACGCGGCGACCGGCGATACGCTGGACAATGTCTTCGTCTTTGACGTCGATTTCGACCACGTGATCCAGTTCGACGCCGGCCTTCACCAGGGCTTCAGCCTGGGGAATGGTGCGCGGGAAACCGTCGAACAGGAAACCGTTGGCGCAATCGGCCTGGCTGATGCGTTCCTTGACCAGATTGATGATCAGGTCATCGGAAACCAGACCACCGCTGTCCATGACGCTCTTGGCGATCAGGCCCAGCTCGGTACCGGCTTTTACAGCAGCACGCAGCATGTCGCCGGTGGAGATTTGCGGGATACCGAATTTTTCGGTGATGAACTTAGCCTGAGTACCTTTACCGGCCCCGGGAGCTCCCAGCAGAATGACGCGCATCGATGTGCTCCTCAATTTTTTATATAGATAACGTCAGATTCGCCTCGTGGGGCCAATCTCAAAAATAGGATCGCGACCGCCCAAACGGCCAAAGGCTGATCAAGATACACAGCAGGCCCTGCCCACACAAGCCGCCGAAAGTCGGAGAAACCCGCGCCTGAGGAGCCCCTTCGAAGGGGTAACCCAAGTCGCAACCCGATCATTAACTGTCGCGTGACAGACCTTTTCGACCGCTCGCCAGCAGGCACTCGACGCTCGCGCCGAGTGCCTGTCCCCACGACGAAAACCTTAGCCGGTATTTCGCAAACCGGCGGCAATCCCCGCCACAGACACCAGCAACGCCTGTTCTACCGGGCTGCCTTGGGCCACATCCTGTTGCCGGGAACGTGCCAATAACTCGGCCTGCAATAGATGCAGCGGGTCGAGGTAAGTGTTGCGCAGGCGGATGAATTCAAGGGTGTCTGGGCTATGTGCCAGTAGCTGCGACTGACCGGTCAACCCCAGGACCACCGCACAGGCCTGCGACAATAGGTCGCGTAAATGCGCACCCAAAGGGAGCAGATCCGGCTCCACCAGGCGCTCATCGTAAGACTGGGCGATATCGGCGTCGGCCTTGGCCAGCACCATTTCCAGCATATCGATGCGGGTACGGAAGAACGGCCACTGCTCGCGCATCTGCCCCAGCAATTCACCCTCGCCGCGCTCCAGCGCCTTGCTCAATGCCGCTTCCCAGCCGAGCCAGGCTGGCAACATCAGGCGTGTCTGGGTCCAGCCGAAGATCCATGGAATGGCGCGCAGGCTCTCGATTCCGCCGGCGCGGCGCTTGGCCGGGCGGCTGCCCAATGGCAAACGCCCCAACTCCTGTTCCGGTGTGGACTGGCGGAAATACTCGACGAACTGCGGATTTTCCCGCACCACGGCGCGGTAAGCCTTGACGCCATCTGCGGCCAATTCGTCCATCAAATGCCGCCAGGCCGGCTCAGGAGGTGGCGGTGGCAACAAGGTCGCTTCCAGCACCGCCGCCAGGTACAGATTGAGGTTTTGCTCAGCGATGTCCGGCAGACCGAATTTGAAACGAATCATTTCCCCCTGCTCGGTGGTGCGGAAACGCCCCGCCACCGACCCCGGCGGCTGCGACAGAATCGCCGCGTGCGCCGGGCCACCACCACGGCCCACGGTGCCACCGCGACCGTGGAACAACAGCAATTCCACTTGCTGCTCGCGACAGATGTCGACCAAACGCTCCTGTGCCCGATACTGCGCCCAGGCCGCCGCTGTAGTGCCAGCGTCCTTGGCCGAGTCGGAATAGCCGATCATCACTTCCTGTGGCCCTTGCAGGCGCGAGCGATAGCCCGGCAGCAGCAAGAGTTTTTCGATCACCGGGCCCGCGTTATCAAGGTCGGCGAGGGTTTCGAACAACGGCACCACGCGCATCGGCCGCAATACGCCGGACTCTTTGAGCAGCAGTTGCACGGCCAACACATCGGAGGCTGCACCGGCCATGGAGATTACATACGAACCGAGGGAAGCCCCCGGTGCCGCGGCTATTTCCCGGCAAGTCGCCAACACTTCGGCGGTATCGGCAGACGGCTTGAAGTACGCCGGCAGCAATGGGCGACGATTGTTCAGTTCACGCATCAGGAAGGCGATGCGCTCTTCCTCGCTCCAATCCTCATAACGGCCCAGGCCGAGGTAATCGGTGATTTCGGTCATGGCCGACGTGTGGCGAGACGAGTCCTGGCGCACATCGAGGCGCACCAGAAACAGCCCGAAGGTCACTGCACGGCGCAGGCAATCGAGCAACGGACCGTCGGCGATGACGCCCATGCCGCATTCATGCAGCGAGTGGTAGCACAGCTCCAGCGGGTCCAGCAGGTCGCGGTTGTTTTGCAGCACATCGGCCGACGCCGGCGTGGTTGCCGTCAGGGAGGCGTGGGCCCAGTTACGGGTCGCGCGCAGGCGTTCACGCAACTGTTTGAGCACCGCGCGGTAAGGCTCGGCGCTGTCGCCGGCCTTGGCTTTCAACGCGTCGCTGGCCTGCTGCATCGACAACTCGGCGGCGAGGTGATCAACATCGCGCAGATACAAATCGGCGGCCATCCAGCGCGCCAGCAGCAATACTTCGCGGGTCACGGCGGCGGTGACGTTAGGGTTGCCGTCACGGTCGCCGCCCATCCACGAGGCAAAGCGAATCGGTGCGGCTTCCAGTGGCAGGTGCAGGCCGGTGGCCGCATGCAGGGCCTGATCGGCCTTGCGCAAATAGTTGGGAATCGCCTGCCACAGCGAATGCTCGATCACCGCGAAGCCCCACTTGGCTTCGTCCACGGGTGTCGGGCGGGTACGGCGGATTTCTTCGGTGTGCCAGGCTTCGGCGATCAGGCGCTGCAACTTCGTCTTGATCTGCTCGCGCTCGGCGGTGGTCAGGTCTCGGTGGTCCTGGGCGGCCAGTTGCGCGGCGATCGCGTCGTACTTCTGAATCAGTGTGCGACGCGCCACTTCGGTGGGGTGCGCCGTCAATACCAGCTCGATTTCCAGCCGGCCCAATTGCCGCGCCAGGGACTCGGCGTCATGCCCCGCAGTCAGCAGGCGAGTGAGCAGCTCCGGCAACACCCGGGCCTCGAACGGCGCGGGTTGCGATTCTTCGCGGCGGTGAATCAGCTGATATTGCTCGGCGATATTGGCCAGGTTGAGGAACTGGTTGAACGCCCGCGCCACCGGCAGCAACTCGTCTTCGCTCAACTGGTTGAGGCTGGCGCTGAGCTCGGCGTCCATCGACCCGCGACGATCAGCCTTGGCGCCTTTGCGGATTTGCTCGATCTTGTCGAGAAAGTCATCCCCATACTGTTCACGAATGGTGTTGCCCAACAGCTCACCCAACAGGTGAACGTCCTCGCGCAAGCGTGCATCAATATCAGTCATCAGCAGTTCTCCAGCGAAAATCCGGGCGGCTATGCTTTATTAGAGGCTCTGACATAGAGAGTGCCGTCGTAAAGCGGTTCTTACAAGCAGACGAAGGGACTCAAACACAAGGCGTTGCAGCTAGTCTCAACAATAATGAGCCGTACAACGGCTTGCCGCCGGCCACCGCCGGACACTCACCCGGCCTGCCACGAGCAGGTGCGCAATGAGGTCATTATGAAAATCCGCGAGCTCGCCAAGCATTGGGAAGAAAACGCCAAGGGTCGTTTGACCGACACTGGCTACGCGATTCATCTGGACGTGGAAGCGGCCGCACGGTTGGCGGCGATTATCGAGATGTACCCCAAAAGGCACCCCGAAGAACTGCTCGGCGAGTTGATCGGCGCTGCCCTGGAAGAACTCGAAGCGAGCTTTCCGTATGTGAAAGGGTCAACGGTGGTGGCCACCGATGAAGAAGGCGATCCGCTGTACGAAGACGTCGGTCCGACCCCGCGGTTTCTCGCCTTGTCCCGGCGGCATTTGCACGATTTGTCGGGCGATAACGACAAGCAAAAACACTAGAACCTGTGGGAGCGAGCCTGCTCGCGAAAGCGGTGGATCAGCCATCCTCAATGCTGGATTTACTGACGCTTTCGCGAGCAGGCTCGCTCCCACAGTTTGATTGCATCCATCCTTCAAAATGGCGTATTCCCGGGGTCATGAAACGCTCGGGAGTACCCTGCTCAACCCGAAAATCCCCGTTCTAGAGCCTTGTCCGTTCGGTCATGTTTTTTCGGGCGACAGGCCATCTTCTCTGAACTTTTAAAAAACACTTCGGGTCAACCCAGTAACCATGCCTGGGACGGCCGTTTCAAAAGTGCACTGGAAATTGAAGGTTGCGGCTCCTTGCCCAGGATGGATTCAGATGTTTTCAGGAGTTATCCAATGGAGTTGAAGACCATGAAGACCAGCACTGCCCCATCCTCGTTTACCCACCTGCGCGGTCTCAAACTGGCTGCCCTGGCCATCGGCAGTAGCTTCGTTCTGGCCGGTTGCGCCGGTAACCCACCAACCGAGCAATACGCCGTGACTCAATCGGCCGTGAACAGCGCCGTCAGCGCGGGCGGTACCGAATTCGCCGCGGTGGAAATGAAGGCCGCTCAGGACAAACTCAAGCAAGCCGAAATCGCCATGCACGACAACAAGTATGACGAGGCCAGAAGGCTGGCCGAGCAAGCCGAGTGGGACGCCCGTGTCGCCGAGCGCAAGGCCCAGGCGATGAAAGCCGAACAAGCTGTGAAGGACGCCCAGAAAGGTGTTCAGGAACTGCGTCAGGAAAGTCAGCGCACCGTGCAGTAAGCGCGCATCCCGATTACAGACCTGAAACTGTATCGATAGAAAGGACGAACCATTATGCGCAAACAATTGATGATCCCCGCCCTCCTGGCCGCAAGTGTTGCACTGGCAGCCTGCTCCACCCCGCCCAACGCGAACCTGGAGCAAGCCCGAACCAACTACGCCGGCCTGCAAGCCAACCCGCAAGCCAGCAAAGTCGCGGCGCTGGAAACCAAAGATGCCAGCGAATACCTGGACAAGGCCGACAAGGCTTACCAGGACAAGGAAGACCAGGCCAAGGTCGACCAACTGGCTTACCTGACCAATCAGCGTGTTGAAGTGGCCAAACAGACCATCGCCCTGCGCACCGCTGAAAACAACCTGAAAAACGCCGCGGCACAACGGGCTCAGGCTCGTCTGGATGCCCGCGACCAGCAGATCAGACAGCTGCAGGACAGCCTGAACGCCAGACAGACCGATCGCGGCACGCTGGTGACGTTTGGTGATGTGCTGTTTGCCACCAACAAGGCCGACCTGAAGTCCAACGGTTTGGTGAACATCAACAAACTGGCGCAGTTCCTTCAGGAAAATCCGGACCGTAAAGTGATCGTCGAAGGCTACACCGACAGCACTGGCTCGGCGTCGTATAACCAGTCGCTGTCCGAGCGTCGCGCGACCTCGGTGCAAGTGGCCCTGATCAAGATGGGTGTCGACCCTGCGCGCATCGTGGTCCAGGGTTACGGCAAGGAATACCCGGTCGCGGATAACACCAGCGTCTCGGGCCGTGCAATGAACCGTCGGGTGGAAGTGACCATTTCCAATGACAGCCAGCCCGTCGTCCCCCGTTCGGCGATCAGCTCTAACTAAGAACCTGCGATAACGTAAAAGCCCCGCCTGAGTGGATCAGGCGGGGCTTTTTTATGCCGTCTGTAGGAGCGAGGCTTGCCCGCGAAGAACGATGATGCGGTCTGGCAGATACACCGAGTCATCGTTCTTCGCGGGCAAGCCTCGCTCCTACGGAATGGTTACGGTTGCAGTTTTTGCGGAGTTTCCTGGCCCATGCAGCGCACGGCTTTTTTCTTGTTGTTGACCAATACGCCGGTCAGGCCTTTCTGCTCGGTGTCGAACATCACCAGCACGCCATCGATGCACTGCGCCACTTGCGGGGCCGGTTCCAGGGAGACCTTGTAGTCTTCACCCGGCACGGTCTTGAGCATGGTGAAGTCACTGAGCAGCAGTGCATCTTCGGGTTTGGCGAAGTGCAGGTAGCCGTACCACCACAGGGCACCGACAGTGCCGAGGATGCTGCAAATACCGGTGATGATCAGCGGGATGGCGTTACGTTCTTCACTCATTGCGGACTCTCTGGTGGTTCATCTTCAGAATTCGGGGGTGCCGGGTAATTCGGGATTTCAGCCAGGCGGCGCAGGCCGTTGAAATGCTGTGGGTCTTCGAGGTAGCGCAGCATGACTTTTCGCCAGACCGGGTCGGCGAAGGTTTGCACATGACCGCCCCGGGTCAGTTGCAGCACCCGCGGCGGCGGCGCAGCTTGATACAGACGGATGCCGTTGGAAAGGGGCACCAGTTGATCATCGATACTGTGATAGATCAGTTTCGGTACGCCATTGAGCTGCGTCATGGAATGGATCGCACTGTCGCCGTCCGGCACCAACCAGGACAACGGCACCTGGAACGGCCAGGTCATCCATGACGTGCTCAGGGCGAAACGTCCGACATCGCGGTAGCTGGCGGGCGCGCCATCGAGCACAAGGGCCTTGAGTTGCCGCTGGCGCTCGGGATGTTGGGCCAGAAAATGCACGGCCATCGAACCGCCAAGGCTCTGACCGAGAAGAATCAGCGGCTTACCCTTGACCTCCGGGGCCTGGTCGAGCCATTTGAAGGCGGCGTCGATGTCCCGGTAAATCTCCGGTAACGCCGGTTTGCCTTCGGACAAACCATACCCGCGATAGTCCACCAGTAACACTTGATAGCCCTGCTCCGGCAACCACCAGCTCGCGCCCAGGTGCCACGCCAGGTTGCCGCCATTACCGTGCAGATGCAGCACCGTGCCTTTGACCTCGACGCCTTTTTTCGCCGGCAGCCACCAGCCATGCAGCTTGAGGCCGTCAGCGGTGGTCAGGGTGACGTCGCGAAATTCGAGTTTGGCCTTTTCCGGGGTGAACGGCTGGCCAGGCTCGGGGTAGAACAGCAAAGAGCTGCAACCGCCGAGGGCCAGGAGCAGGCAAAAGATGCCGAGGATTCTCATCCGGTGAAGCCTCGTGAAAATAGGGGGTTGGAATACGCTCCAATGTGGGAGCGGGCTTGCTCGCGAAAGCGGTTTTCCATCCAGCATTGATGTCGAATGACACACCGCTTTCGCGAGCAAGCCCGCTCCCACATTTGGACTGCGTCATCGTTAGAGGATATTGGAGTAATCCGCTTCGATCCGGTCCAGGCTCAGGTGGTTGAGGAAGTTGGAGAAGCACATCCACGCCGACAGCGCATTCATGTCGCGGAATTGGTCGGGCAGGTACTTGGGCGGCACCACCAGGCCTTCGTCCACCAATTGGCGCAAGGTCCGCATGTCTTCGAGCGTGGTCTTGCCGCAAAACAATAGCGGTATCTGCTCCAGCTTGCCTTTACGCACGGCCAACTGAATATAGTTGTAAACCATGATAAAGCCCTTGAGGTAGGACAAGTCTTTGGTAAATGGCAGACCGGTCGGCACCGAGCCACGGAAAACCCGACTCGCGTTGCCGTAGCTTTCGGCCATTTCGAAGCCTTGTTCACGGAAGAACTCGAAGACCTGCAAGAAGTCCGCGCCCTCCTCCACCATGTGAATCGCACGGGTACGGTTGGTCAGTTTGCGCAAGCGACTTGGATACGAGGCGAAGGTGATGATCTCCATCAAAATCGCCAGGCCTTCCTGAGTCACGGTGGACGACGGCGGGCCCTTGGACAGGAAGGTACAGATCGGCTGATTCAGGCCATTGAGCGTGGTGCCCACATGCACCAGCCCTTCGTGGACTTCCAGCGCACGCACGTCGCGGTCGTTGAACATCGCGTCGGCGCGGATCTTGATGTAGTCGGCACCGGCCGCAGCATCAGCGACGATCCCGTCGGACTCGAACACCCGAATGGTTTCCTCGGCCTCGCCAAACACCTTGTTCAACCGATGTTGCAGCAGGTCGACGGCTTCCTTGGCGGTAAGAATTTTCGGTTCGTCCTTGAGGTCGCCACGGCCAGCGATGTTGTTCAGGTAATCGGAGAGCATCAGCCCAAGGTCGGCCAGGGTCGGGTCGCCGGCGTGAAACGCATCGGACGCCGCGCCATACAATTCCTGGGAAATCAGCCCGAAATCCTCGGTGCCGCGCGCTTCGAGCATGCGCACCACCATCCGGTATTCCTTGCACATGCGGCGCATGATCTGGCCGACCGGGTTGAACTGGCCGAGTTGGCGGGTGATATCGCGCTCGATGTTCTGGAATTCCAGCTTCACTTTGCTGGAGTCAAACGACAGCGGTCGATTGAGGTAGTAGTCGCGGTCCACGGCCGGCATTTCCTTGCCCTTGCCTTTGAGGAACCCCTTGCGAATGCTGTCGTCCCACTTGACCGCATCCAGAACGCGAATCGGCGTCTGCGCCAGCACAATGCGATCGGACAAAATGCGTATCGTCTGCTGGTATTCGTCCACCCGAAACTCCTGTTGTAAAACCGTTACGTGCTGGGTTTATTTGGTTTTGGCCAGGCGCTGGTAGCGCACCGCTTCGACGAAAACATCGGAATTGGCCGGGTCATCGAGGTAGGCAAACACCTGATCCAGGCTGTTATTGATCAACACCCCGTCGCCGTCGTCGGTCCGGAAGCCTTCGCCACTCAGGACGTTTTGCCCCATGGCTTGTTTGATCTGCTCAAGGTCGAGGTTGTAGACCACCAGTTCGTGCTTATCGTTGAGCTCGAAACCGGTGATGGTGAAATGCCCGCCGAACTGCGCCGGCACCTTCGCCGACAGGTACCAGCGACTGCCATGGCGCGACACCGTGAAGGGATACGCTTCGCGCTCACGGGGTTTGGCCTTGAAGTAGCTGACCGCCTGATAACGATTGTCGCCAAGGCGCGTCAGTTCCAGGTTCATCGGCTCGCCCCAGGCGTTGGTGCTGGTCCATTTGCCGAGCAGCCCTTTGGGCACGGGCTCGCTGGCGGGCAGTGGCTCCTTGAAGGTCACCAGGCAGCCACTGAGCAGCAGGAACGACAAGGCGATCACAACGACACGCCAGGCTTTCATTCAACACTCCCTATGAACACACAGCCCCGAACGGTCACCGAACCCGTAGGAGCGAGGCTTGCCCGCGAAAGCGGTGTGTCAGTCAACGCATATGTTGAATGTTAAACCGCCTTCGCGGGCAAGCCTCGCTCCTACAGGGGTCGAGTTGCCCCGCGGGATTTACACCGACGCCAGCACCAAATGCATGTAGCGGTTGAGGATTCCGAGCATTTCCTCTTCAGCAACAGGCTCGGCATCGTTGAGCAGGCCCTGATATTCCATCCGTCCGATAATCGCCGTCAACACTTTGGCATCCTGTTGTGGCTCGCGGGAACCCAATACCTCGAACAGTTGGCAGGTGCCCTGCAGGAGAATTTGCTGATGGGAACGCACCAATAACGCCAGACGCGGGTTGAGCAGCGCTTCCTGGCGGAAGGCTTGCTCGGCCATCAAGTGCTCGCGACGATTGATCAATTGCCGATGAACATAATCAGCCATCAGCCGTGCGATATCGTCCGCCAGCTGTGAGCGGGACTCGGCGGTGCCATCGCCGCTGACCACCATCTCGCGCAACAGGCCTTCGTTGCTGGCCCACAACCGGGCCATGAACGCCGCGCTGCGTTCCACGTATTGAGCGAAGGTATCGGTGAGCAGGTCATCGATGTCCTTGAAATAGTACGTAGTGGCCGACAGCGGCACACCCGCTTCAGCGGCCACTGCACGGTGCCGCACGGCCCGCACGCCATCGCGCACGACAATACGCATCGCCGCGTCGAGAATGTCCTGTCGACGCTGTTCGCTGCCCTGTCGGCTGGCCTTGCGACCCTGGTACTGAACACTTTCAGCGACCGCAGTGGCGATATCCGCTGCACCTTCTTGAGCCATTGCACGATTCACGACAGGTATTCCTCTCTAAACGTCAAAAGTAACCAATTGATACGTTTGTACCAGACAGGCAATAAAAAGCCGCCTGTTATAGGCGGCTTTTTAATTGAAACACTTACGCTTGTGGCCGCATGTGCGGGAACAGGATCACATCGCGGATCGACGGTGAGTTGGTCAGCAACATCACCAGTCGGTCAATGCCGATCCCTTCACCGGCCGTAGGCGGCATGCCGTACTCCAGCGCGCGAACGAAGTCGGCGTCGTAGTGCATGGCTTCGTCGTCGCCAGCGTCCTTGTCGGCCACCTGCGCCATGAAGCGCTCAGCCTGGTCTTCCGCGTCGTTCAACTCGGAGTAGGCGTTGGCGATTTCACGGCCACCGATAAACAGTTCGAAACGGTCAGTGACGTTCGGGTTCTCGTCGTTACGACGGGCCAGCGGCGACACTTCGAACGGGTATTGGGTGATGAAGTGCGGCTGCTCCAGCTTGTGCTCGACCAGCTCTTCGAAAATCATCACCTGCAGTTTGCCCAGACCTTCAAAGCCCAGCACCTTGGCGCCGGCTTTCTTGGCGATGGTGCGAGCCTTGTCGATGTCGTTCAGGTCGTCAGCGGTCAGCTCAGGGTTGTACTTGAGGATCGAGTCGAACACCGACAGACGCACGAACGGCTCGCCGAAGTGGAACACCTTGTCGCCGTAAGGCACGTCGGTGCTGCCCAGAACCAGCTGAGCCAGTTCGCGGAACAGTTCTTCGGTCAGGTCCATGTTGTCTTCGTAGTCGGCGTACGCCTGGTAGAACTCCAACATGGTGAATTCAGGGTTGTGACGAGTCGAAACGCCTTCGTTACGGAAGTTACGGTTGATCTCGAACACTTTCTCGAAACCACCGACCACCAGACGCTTCAGATACAGCTCAGGCGCGATACGCAGGAACATTTCCATGTCCAGGGCATTGTGGTGAGTCTCGAACGGCTTGGCCGCCGCGCCGCCAGGAATGGTTTGCAGCATCGGCGTTTCCACTTCCAGGAAGTCACGCTTCATCAGGAAGCTGCGGATGTGCGCAATCACTTGCGAACGGACGCGGAAGGTCTGGCGCACTTCTTCGTTGACGATCAGGTCAACGTAGCGCTGACGATAGCGCTGCTCGGTGTCGGTCAGGCCGTGGTGCTTGTCCGGCAGCGGGCGCAGCGACTTGGTCAGCAGGCGCACGGTGGTCATTTCGACGTACAGGTCGCCCTTGCCGGAACGGGCCAGGGTGCCTTCGGCGGCAATGATGTCGCCCATGTCCCAGGTTTTCACCGCGGCCAGGGTGTCTTCGGACAGGGTTTTACGGTTGACGTAGACCTGAATCCGCCCAGTCATGTCCTGAATCACCATGAACGAGCCACGGTTGAGCATGATGCGACCCGCCACCTTGACCGGGATTGCAGCCTCTGCCAGCTCTTCCTTGGTCTTGTCCGCGTACTGTTTCTGCAAATCTTCGCAGTAATTGTCGCGGCGGAAGTCGTTGGGGAAGGCATTGCCCTTGGCGCGCTCGGCAGCAAGCTTTTCCTTGCGCAGGGCGATCAGGGAGTTTTCTTCCTGTTGCAGGGCTTGCGGGTCGAGTTGTAGGTCGCTCATGTCTTTAAATATTCCATCAGGTTCGTTGCCCCCGGCATTCGCCGGGGTTCGCGGGCAAGCCTCGCTCCTACAGGGTTACGACAACCCTGCAGCGCGTGCCTTTACAGCCCTTGTTTGAGGCTCGCCACCAGGTATTCGTCGATGTCGCCGTCGAGCACCTTGTCGCAGTCGCTGCGTTCGATGTTGGTACGCAGATCCTTGATCCGCGAGGCATCGAGCACGTACGAACGGATCTGGTGACCCCAGCCGATATCCGACTTGGTGTCTTCCAGGGCCTGGGACGCAGCGTTGCGTTTCTGCACTTCCTGCTCATACAAACGCGCCCGCAACATTTTCATCGCGGTGTCTTTGTTCGCATGCTGGGAACGTTCGTTCTGGCAGCTGACCACGGTGTTGGTCGGTACGTGAGTAATCCGTACGGCCGAGTCGGTGGTGTTAACGTGCTGACCACCGGCACCGGAGGAGCGGTAGGTGTCGATGCGCAGGTCCGACGGGTTGATGTCGATTTCGATGTTGTCATCGATTTCCGGCGACACGAACACGGCCGAGAACGAGGTGTGACGACGGTTACCGGAGTCGAACGGGCTCTTGCGCACCAGACGGTGCACGCCGATTTCGGTGCGCAGCCAGCCAAAGGCGTATTCGCCCTTGATGTGCACGGTAGCGCCTTTGATACCGGCGACTTCACCGGCCGACAGCTCCATGATGGTTGCGTCGAAACCGCGTTTGTCGGCCCAGCGCAGGTACATGCGCAGCAGGATGTTGGCCCAGTCCTGGGCCTCGGTACCGCCGGAGCCGGCCTGGATGTCCAGGTAGGCGTTGTTGGCGTCCATCTCACCGCTGAACATGCGACGGAATTCAAGTTTTTCCAGGGACTCGCGCAGGCGCTCGACTTCGGCGGCAACGTCATCGACGGCGGCCTGGTCTTCTTCTTCGGCGGACATCAGCAGCAAATCTTTGGCGTCGGCCAGGCCGCTGTGCATTTCGTCGAGGGTTTCGACGATCTGAGCCAGCAGGGACCGCTCGCGGCCCAGCTCCTGAGCGTACGACGGGTTGTTCCAGACAGACGGATCTTCAAGCTCGCGATTGACTTCAGTCAGACGCTCATGCTTTTGATCGTAGTCAAAGATACCCCCGAATAGTTTCGGAGCGCTCGGACAGGTCCTTGATACTGTTAAGGATCGGGTTGATTTCCATGGCGGGCAGCACTCGTTGGCGAACTTTTGAAAGCCGGCGAGTATACCGTAATCAGGCTGTCAAGGCAGCCCGCCTGGCGGACTGAATGCCGTCCAATTCCGGTTTGACAGCCTCAGTTGGAGGAAACCTGCTCCAAGAAAAATCCCACACAAAAAAAAGAATAGCCCTGCATCAACCCCGCATTCACTCATTCACAGTCCCGCCCTTCTAAATCAGCACAAGGGATGTGTGATGTTCAGCCCTGCCAATCAAGCATCTTTCCTCCTGGATATCGAAGGTTTCGCCCACGACCTGCAAGTCCTTGAGTTCACCGGCAAGGAAGCCATCAGCCAACCCTTTCGCTTCGATCTGAAACTGGTCAGCGAACGTCCCGACCTGGATCTGGAAAACCTTCTGCATCGCCCGGCATTCCTGGGCTTTGATCGCCACGGCGCCGGAGTTCACGGTCAGATTTATAGCATCGGCCAGGGCGATTCAGGCAAGCGCTTGACCCACTATCAGCTCAGCCTGATGCCACGCCTTGCCTATCTGGGCAACCGTTTCGACCACAAGATATTCCAGAAACTGAGCGTGCCGAAAATCATCGCCGAGGTACTGGAAGCCCAAGGAATCCTCGGCGATGCCTACCGTTTTGCCCTCGGCACGGATTACCGGCCCAGGGACTATTGCGTCCAGTACGGCGAGAGTTGCCTGCATTTCCTGCAGCGGCTCTGCGAAGAAGAAGGTCTGCATTACCACTTTGAGCACAGTCGCGAGGGGCATGTGCTGGTGTTTGGCGATGATCAGACCGTGTTCCCCAGACTCCATCACCCCACCGCCTACCTGCAGGACAGCGGGATGGTCGCCGATACCCCGGTGATCAAGGCCTTCTCCGTCACAATGGAAACCCGCAGCACTGGCGTGACTCGTCGAGATTACGACTTCGAAAAACCTTTGCTGCAGCTGGAAAGTGCCGCGAAAGATCCTTCGCCGCTGCGACTCGAAGACTACGACTTTCCCGGCCAGTTCACCGACCGCGAACACGGCAAACATCGTGCGAGACGTGCACTTGAACGGCACCGCAGCGATTATCGACAAGCCGCTGGACGCAGCGACCAGCCAATGCTGCTCAGTGGGCATTTCCTGCCCCTGACCGACCACCCGCGCCAGGAATGGAATGACTTGTGGTTGCTGACCGAAGTCATCCACATCGGCAAACAACCGCAAGTGCTCCAGGAGTCGATCACCACGGCCTCAAGCGACGAGTTTTCTCAGGGCTACCGCAACACCTTTCTCGCCACACCGTGGGACGTGCCCTTCAGACCTGCGCTCGACCACCCCAAGACCACGATCAACGGCTACCAGCATGCCGTGGTCTGCGGCCCGCCCGGCGAAGAAATCCATTGCGACGAGCACGGCCGCGTACGTGTTCAGTTTCCTTGGGATCGTGACGGCGCTCAAAACGATCGCTCCAGTTGTTGGGTCCGGGTAGCCAGCGGCTGGGCCCATGATCGTTATGGCAGTGTGTTGATTCCTCGGGTCGGCATGGAAGTGATCATCGGCTTCTATCAGGGCGACCCGGACAAACCGTTGATTGTCGGCTGCCTGCCTAACGGCGCTAATCCGACCCCGCTCGACCTGCCCGCCGACAAAACCCGCAGCGTGTTCAAAACCCAGAGCAGCCCCGGCGGTGGCGGTTACAACGAACTGCGAATCGAGGATCGCAAAGGTCTTGAGGAAATTTCTGTTCGCGCCCAGCGCGATTTCGTACAGCACGTGCGCAATGACAAACGAGTACAGGTCGACAACCAGCGCAACATCGTCGTTGGCGGCAACGCCAGTCATGAACTGCGAGCCGAAGAACAGCACGTCACCCACGGTAACCGGCTGACGGAAATCAGGCAGGACGATCACCTGACTGTTCAGGGCGACCGCCATGTTCGCGTCACCAACCAGCGCTTGAGCGCCCGGCAGCAAGTGCACATCGGTGCTGGGCAGAACGTCGTCATCGATGGCGGCGCCAGCGTCACCCTTCAGGTCAGTGGCGCCTGGATCACAATCAATTCGGCAGGGCTGTTCAGTAGCGTGCCGATTCAGGTCGGTGGCGCACCGATGCCCCTGATCGCCGCCGCCCCGATCAGTCTCGACACGACCGAACCGCCACTACCCGAAATGGTTTCAACCGCACTACTCAAACAACTGCTCGGCGACGAAGCGTTGATTGAACTCTGCCAGATGCCCAGCGGCGGAACACCAATGGACTGCCCGCTGAACGACTGCCAATGCCGCAAAGCCCTGGGCCATGGAGCTCGACCATGAATACCTGGATTCTGCTTGAGCGCCCATCCGCTCAGCTCAAAACCCTGTACAGCCTGACGACTCATCCCGACACCCAGATGCTATTCGCCGGCACTCAATTAAGCAGCTTCGCCGAGCAAAGCCCTCTGTTGGTCAGACTGAACAATCAGCCAACGCTCAATCAGGCCATCGAGCAAACCCCGTTGGAATGGTCTGGGTTACTGATCGAAAGTACCTGCGACACACCCTCCGTACTTGCTCACTTGCGACAGATTTTGTTCGTTAAATTCGATCAACAACGCAAAGGCATCCTGCGCTACAGCAATCCAGCCGTCGCCAGCTATTTTTTTGTCGCCTGTACGGCCCAAGACCTCAGCCTATGGCTGGGACCGATCACCCGCCTGCGCTGGTTCGGTGCAACGTGGGCCGCCAAGGCGGCAGGGGAAACCGGCTGGAACCAGCTCAACAACCCCCATGCGACAGACTGGACCATTGAGCGCACACACAAGGTTTTATCCCTGAGCGTCACCCAGGAAGACGCCTTGATTCGCCAGCGCACCGAACAGTTTCTTTATGACTGGTGGCAGCAACATCCTGGGCGCTCATTTGTGCATGCCAATGAATTGATGGAAGAAGCGTTGACCCAAGGCATCGACAACAGTGACGCCATCAGCGACTTCCTGAACATCCACTGCACGCAGGCTCAATCATGAAGCGCCTCGGGAGGCTGAGCGACGGCCCCTGCTGCGAACCCGACAAGCTGATTGTTCAAGTCATTGGCACGGCCCATTCGAAAAACCAGCGACTGGTGCTCTTCGATCAGTCGGGCGTCGAACCACTCCAGGCCCTGACCGATGAGGTTGCGCTTGAAACAGAGCGTTCGACCAGCGTCCACAGCGAGCTGTTTGTGTGGGATTGGTCCGCACAGCTCAAGCACCCGTTGTGGCTTGAAATTGCCACCACCCAAGGGCCACCCATTCGCCTGCCGTTGCTGGATGACGTACGTGTAACCCCGCGTCAGCTGGAAGCCCAGTGGAATCAGATCGTGCCGATCCTGCCTTTCGCCGCGCTGCCCGGCACTCGCAGCCGCTACGACCTGGGCACGCCGGTTTTGTGCCGCAGCGGTTATGTCTACGTGTTTTACCGCGATCGCCTCTGGCGTGAACTGGAAGTACAACAGGACGAGGAGCTCACAACGTACCGCGACATCGACCTGCAGGCGTATCGCCAGAATGACGAATTCAGCGGCGATTACCGACAGGCCAGCGGTGTCGATCTCAGCGACATCTGGCTCCCCGCCACCTGGAACAATCAAGCTGCCGAAGCCGTGCAACTGTGTTTCAGCGAAATCCAGCTCAGCGCTGCTCGCCTCAAACGCCTGGAGGAAGACCCGGCGTTGCGCGCCCAGCGTTGTCAAAGCCCTGCGCTGCAATGCGAGAGCCACGCGTTCAAACGGATTTTCGACGAGAAGCCCGATGGGCAAGCGATGCTGGAGGCCTTCAGCGGCATCAACGCGTGGGACGCACAAGCGTCCGATAGCGCGACGAAAGCCACCGTCACCTGGCGCAACCTCGCCGAGCGGGCCTTTCCGGTCAGCCTGATCGCCCCACAACGCGCACGCCAAAGCGGTTTCGAATACCTGCTGGACCATCCGGGGCGTTACGTGTGCGACCTCTCGGGACAATTCCCTGCGCAGCGCAAAACAGAAGCCAAGGCCTGCCTTGATCAATGGGAGCAAGGCACCACGCCGTCCTTGCCTGCCACCCTCGAAAGCAGCGCCTGGGCTGATGGTCTCGCCACGCTGTTGAGCCAATTACGTGGTGAAACGCCGACCGCCGATGAAGCGGACCTCTGGCAACCCCAGCCCACCGTCGTCGATGTGCTGGAAGCCGCTCGGCAACGGCGTGTGTGCGGTGTGCTGCTGGAAGACCCTCGCTACCGCCTGCGACATCTGCTTTCACAGATCCAACAGCAACAACAACTGCTGACGTTGTATGCCGAGCGCGCCAGCCTGCACCCGCACCACGCCAGCGCCGTACTGGTCCAGCAACTGATCGTGCCGGCGAACATTGGCGGTCAGAAAAACCCGCTGCATGCCTGTTTCGACAAAGTGAAAGAGGCCGGTCGCCGCGACATCAACCGCTTTACCGCCACCGCTGAACGTGCCCTGCTCTGGCAACAACTGAACATGGCGCAGGCGCTGCTCGCCGAGTGCCTGCAACAACCGGTGACGCAGCAAACCCTGGCCGATCATTTGAGCCTGGACGGCTTTGACTACCTCGCCGCGCTGTTTGCCGTCAGCCAGACCTTCGCGGCCCTCGCCACCGTGCCCGCGCAACTCGATCCGCTGGCCAGCAATGGCGATGCCACCAACGCCGTGACCGGTTTGAGCCTCTACAGCCCCCAGGCCAGCGTCGGCCAGGCATTGCTCAACGACATCGCCCACGACCCGGCGCATCCGCTGCACGGGATGCTCTGGCCCACCGTCGATGACGCCGCACTGGCCGCGCCTTACCTGCCGCCCACCGAGAAAACGGTTAACGACGGTGATGGCCGTTTACGCGCCGAACACCTCGCCGTATTTGAAAGCGATCCGGGGCCTTATTACCCGCAAGTCGAACACCTCGACGGGCACCTGCTCGAAGGCCTGTTGGCCAGCGGCAGTCTGAACAGCACGCTCACCGGCCAATCGAAAGCGACGGTCGGCACGTTAGTCAGCATCTACGAAAATCTCGCGGGCGCCCTCGAAACCGCCAGCAGCGCGGTGAACAAACCGTCCGGGGCGCAGAGCGCGAGCGTGGCCCCCACCAGTGCCTATCTGCATGGGCTTGGCGTGGGGCTGTTGCGCAGCCTGATGCCCAACACTTTTGGCGAGGCGCATTTCATCAATCGCCGGGACGCCGACCCGCAGCGTGACTACCTGTTCGGTCTGTCCGATGTGCCGTCCGGCGAGCAGCGGCCACGGCGGGTGATGGGTGAGTATCTGGATGCTCAGGGGCGACCGCTGAAGACGGGGAATACGGATGCGTTCGAGGAGCCTTCCCGCCTTCGTGGCAGTGATCACAAACTGCTGGCGATGCCGGTGGAGCATCCGACGGCGCGCAATCTTAGTGGGCTGAATCAGCGGATTAATGGGGTTTATAAGGAGGATGTGGAGGCTCGGGGGGCAGACAACGCGAAAGTGAAAGGCGCGTTGCAGAGGGGCGTGGATGAGCATGCGGAGTTGGGGAACAGCCGGGTTTATCGGGTGTTGGGCTCGCTGCCGTTTGCGGCGGGGGTTTTGATGTTGGAGGTTTGGAATGTGCGGATGGAGATCAATTCATTCAAACAAACCACAAGAGAGAAAGGAGCTGGAAGAGCAGTTGTCGGGTCGGGTGGAGCACTTGTTGATCTGACTATTGCGCTAGAAATGCTGACTGTAAAATTCGCCGCTAACAAATCAGTTTTAATGGCTGGTCGCAAAGTTCTTTTTACTATTCCAGATGAGGCCGCGAAAAAAATCTTCCGTTCTTATGCCAAGCGCTTAATCAGAAAATTTACCGGTCGCCTTATCTCACAAATACTATCGGGCTCTGTCTTTGCGTCCATAAGCTTGTACGACGCCTGGTATGCCAAAAAATGGGGCGATGATGCAATGTGGGGGTATCTGATGATGGCTACAGGCGGCATCGTCAGCACTGCCAGCAATCTGATTGTCGGCACCGTCACCTTTCTGGAATTGGGTCCGGGTGGTTGGGCAGCGCTGATATTGATCGTGATTGGTGCAGGGCTCGCTTGGTGGCTGACCGACAAGCCCATCGAAGAATGGCTGGTCAATGGCCCTTTCGGCACTCAAGTTCACTCAGGCAATGCGCACCTGCTAGATCCGCAACGCGGTTTCTACTACCTGATCAGTTTGTTTGCCGACATTCGCATCAACATCGGCACCAACCCTGAATTCATTCCCAATGCCAAATACGACGTTCACGCCAAGACGCCTTTTCAAGTGATCTCGTCCAATACCTGCATTCGCATTGAAAGTAACTTACCGGGTTTAATTGCCAACTTGGGCACGCTCAACATCAATACCCACTACCGACTGAATACGTTCGAACTCAAGGGTGGGCGCCTCAAAAGTGAAACCGTGCCGTTCAAAAAACTGATTAACAGTCAACTCCTCCAACCCAAAGCACAAAGGCGGCTACAGCAGGGACTGGAATTGTTCTTCGAAACCCCACCGAACTATGCCTTCGATTTGGTCACAGGGTCATCAGGCATCTCACAACAATGGCAAGTGAGAGCGCAGTGTGTACTGGAACAAAAAAATCAACGCTGGCACTTCCCTGCACCACCGCCAAAGGATGGCACGCCATTTGACGCAACCCGCAATAAACCCAACTTCGGCAGCGAAGGTGCACTTTACTGGGCAGACGAAGTGTCAAACAAATCACGGAACAGTAACTGATGACCAATGAATCGTGGTACGCCAAAACGGCCTATGGGGCGCGCGAGGTACCTCAGCAAGAACGTTCAACTGAACGTCCGTGGATCATGCGTTTCGCCAAGGCCAGACTGCCATGGGGCAATGCAGATGACGTATGCCCGGTAAGTTTTGTAGAGGATTACTCGCCAAACGACCTTCAAACTCAAGAACAACTCAAGAGAGAACGCGAAGAGCAAATAGCCAAAGCAGCCTATTCTCCGAACCCCTTCGAAGATATTGATTTTCATATAAGGGATGATCACGAACGCTTTAGGCATGCCCTCCTTCCCGCGAGCTCCCACTTCTGGATTCACTTGTACTCGATAGGTAGGTTTCTATTTTGGTTTTTGTTGTTTATATTATCTGCAACATCCCTCCTAATACTAATAAATATCGATGAAGATCGGCGCGAAACAGCATATTACCTCATCAAATTTTCCTCCATCGCTCTCGGACTTCCATTAATTTCATGGACAATAGGAAAATTGGTAATACATAAATCCCCCAACCTCTGGATAAAAGCATCCCGAGGCCCCATCTGGGAACTCAACCGCCGCACCGGCCTGGTCACTGTCTTCGACTACAAAAACAACGGCGAATATAAAAAGAACGGCACCATCGGCGAACTCACCGCGCCGTTCTACGAGTTCGATGCCTATATCGCCACCTCCCCGGACAGTCAGGGCATGCCGCTGAACGTGCTCTACCTCGCCCACCGCTACCGCAACATCATGATCAACTTCGGCGCGCTGCTCTGCCCCGGTCCAGAGGCGCAACCCGCGTGCGCCCTGTGGGATTTCATCCAGAACTACATGGACGTCAGCCGCCCGCTGCCGGACCTGCCCCAATACGAGGAATACCGCCACCTCGACCCCACCACCGCCGAATACGACCGTCTCACCGGCCGCAACCCGCGCTTCTGGATCGACATGGACGACGCAACGTTCAAGCAGGTGGTCAGGGAGATGCACCAACGCGTCGACAGCATCGACACGTTTGAGCGGCCGAATTTGATGGCCAGGTATGTAACGTATGTCGATTGAGCGACAAAAAACATGTGACGTCATTGCACAACAATGGCAAGTGAGAGCGCAGTGTGTACTGGAACAAAAAAATCAACGCTGGCACTTTCCTGCGCCACCACCCAAGGACGGCACGCCATTCTACGCAACTCACAATAAACCCGACTTCGGCAGTGAAGGTTCACTTTACTGGGCAGACGAAGTGTCAAATAAATCACGGAACAGCAACTAATGAGCAATGAATCGTGGTACGCAGAAACTGCCTATGGGATGAGCGAGGTACCTCAACAAGAACGTTCAACTGAACGTCTGTGGATTATGCGTTTCGCCAAGGTCAGGCTGCCTTGGGGCAATGCAGAGGACATAACATCTGTAAACCTTCTCGAAAAATTCTCACCTAAAAAACTCCGTCTCCATGAAGGATTCAAGAAAGAACGCGAAGAGCAAATAGCCACAAACACCTATGCCCCGAGTCCGTTCGAACACATCGATTTTCACATCAGGGATGACCACGAACGCTTTAGATATGCCCTCCTTCCCGCAAGCTCACACTTCTGGCTGTACATGAGGCTTTTTGGAAAATGGTTCTTTTACATATTTTTTACACTTAGTATTCCAAGTCACTTCGTGATGACTTCAGCAACAACAGAACCATTCTGGGAACTAACAAAACGTTCAATATTCGAGTACTACTCCTGGTTTCTCGGCCTACCACTCCTATCCTGGGCAATCGGTTCATTAGTCATCAAGCACTTCCCCAGCCTCTGGATAAAACCCTCCCGAGGCCCCATCTGGGAACTTAACCGTCGCACTGGCCTGGTCACCGTCTTCGACTACAAAAACAACGGTGAATATAAAAAGAGCGGTACCATCGGCGAACTTAACGCGCCATTCTACGAGTTTGATGCCTATATCGCCACGTCCCCAGACAGTCAGGGCATGCCGATGAACGTGCTCTACCTCGCCCACCGCTACCGCAACATCATGATCAACTTTGGCGCGCTGCTCTGCCCCGGCCCCGAGACACAACCCGCGTGCGCCCTGTGGGATTTCATCCAGAACTACATGGACGTCAGCCGCCCGCTGCCGGACCTGCCCCAATACGAGGAATACCGCCACCTCGACCCCACCACCGCCGAATACGACCGTCTCACCGGTCGCAACCCGCGCTTCTGGATCGACATGGACGACGCGACGTTCAAGCAGGTGGTCAGGGAGATGCATCAACGCGTCGACAGCATCGACACATTTGAGCGGCCGAATTTGATGGCCCGGTATGTGACGTATGTCGATTGATCAGCCACCACCCGAGAACGGGGCACTGATGGTCACTGGAATCCCGGATGCACCCGCAAACGCTAACGACTACGCAATCATCCGAGTCCGCCACAAGAAATCAGGAGCCATGGCTTGGCGGGTATCGTTGTACCGGGATGGCGCCATGAAGGTGCACAAGGAATTTACGTTCATTAGCCATGGAGGTGAGGGGCCAGCACGTGCCGCTGCCGAGCGGTTTCGCAATGAGCAGATGCTCCGCTTCCCACCACCACTAAGCTGCACTATTCGTCAAAAGCTGCGCATCAATAACACCAGTGGCCTGGCGGGTGTTTCACGACAGACGAACGGCAAGAACACCTACTGGATCGCGCAAACGACGACCCGTAAAGGCAAAAAGATTTCCCGGTCATTCAACGTGGCAACGTTCGGTGAGGAACAGGCGAAACACAAGGCTATCGAGGCGCGAAAGGAGCAACTGGCGACCATCGAACATCGGACTTTTCGTCGTCAGCGCGGCGAAAATCTCTACGGTGAATTGCTGCAGGGGGGCTCGACGGCGTCCGAAGTATGAAAGAAACGCCGTTGCCGTAATCGAATAACCTGTGGTGGGGGGCGTGTTGGAACCCCGTCACCTGCTACTCAATGCCCACCTGATTGCGCCCATTGTTCTTCGCCAGGTACAGCCCCTTGTCCGCCGCCGAGATCAATTGCCGGCAATCGCTGCCCGGCTGCGGGATCAAAGTCGACAGGCCGATGCTGATGGTCAGGCTCGAACCTTCGGTCGGGAAAATGTGCGGGATTTTCAACCCGGCCACGGTCTGGCGCAGTTTTTCCGCCACCATTCGCGCACCGCCCGGCGAGGTGTTGGGCAGGACCAGGACGAACTCTTCGCCGCCGTAACGGGCCGGCAGGTCCGAGGGCCTGGCGCTGGCATCGCGAATCGCCGTGGCGACCTTGCGCAGCGCTTCATCGCCTTCAAGGTGGCCAAAACTGTCGTTGTAGGACTTGAAGTAGTCGACGTCGATCATCAATAACGACAGTTGGGTCTGGTCCCGCAGCGAACGCCGCCACTCCAGCTCCAGGTATTCATCGAAATGCCGGCGGTTCGATAGCCCGGTCAGGCCGTCGGAGTTCATCAAGCGTTGCAGCACCAGGTTGGTGTCGAGCAATTGCTGCTGGCTGACCCGCAGCGCGCGGTACGCCGCGTCACGTTGCAGCAGGGTCATGTAGGAGCGCGAGTGATAGCGGATACGCGCCACCAGTTCGATGTTGTCCGGCAGTTTGACCAGGTAATCGTTGGCCCCGGCGGCAAACGCCGCGCTCTTGATCAGCGGGTCTTCCTTGGTCGACAGGACAATGATCGGAATGTCCTTGGTCGCCGGATGATTACGGTATTCGCGCACCAGGCTCAGGCCGTCGAGGCCAGGCATGACCAGATCCTGAAGGATCACCGTCGGCTTGATGCGGATCGCCTGGGCAATAGCCTGATGCGGGTCGGCACAGAAATGGAAGTCGATGTTGTCTTCGTTCGACAGACCACGCCGCACCGCCTCGCCGATCATCGCCTGATCGTCCACCAATAACACCATGGCGGCGTTTTCGTCGGTTTTGAAGTCGTCGAGCTGTAATTCATTCATGTGCGGTCACCTGAGTACTGCTTGGGCCACGATTGCTGCTAATGATAGTCATTTTGGGAAAATCTCCAGCAATCGTGGCGCTATCTTGTCCAGTGGGCGAACTTCCACAGCCGCATCGATGGCCGCGGCCGCCTTCGGCATGCCGTACACCGCACTGCTGTGTTGGTCCTGAGCGATGGTCAGGTAGCCCTGTTGGCGCATGAGTTTAAGCCCCTGCGCGCCATCGCGCCCCATACCGGTCAGCAGCACGCCCACGGCGTCACCGCTCCAGTAACTGGCCACACTCTCGAAAAACACATCGATCGAAGGCCGATAGATCTCGTTGACCGGTTCGGCGGTGTAGGCCAGCGTGCCATTTTTGAGCAGGCGAATATGGTGGTTGGTGCCGGCCAGCAGGACCGTGCCGCTTTGCGGCGGTTCGCCTTCCTGGGCCAGGCGCACGTCCAGGCCACTGGCACTGGCCAGCCATTCGGCCATGCCGGCGGCGAACACCTGATCCACATGCTGGACCAGCACGATGGCCGCCGAAAAATCTCGCGGCAGGCCCTTGAGCAGCACTTCCAGCGCCGCCGGTCCGCCAGCGGAGGAACCAATGGCCACCAGGCGCTGGCGCGAGGCCGAATGACGATGCGGGCTCGGCGCCGATCGCACCCGATTGCTCTGGTCACCAATCAACCAGCCAATGTTCATGATCTTGCGCAGCAGCGGTGCGGCGGCTTCCTGAGCATTGCCGGCCCCCAGCGCGGGGGTATCGACCACATCCAGCGCGCCGTAGCCCATGGCTTCGAACACCCGATGCACGTTCTGCTGGCGGTCGACGGTGACAATGACAATCGCGCAGGGGGTCTCGGCCATGATCCGCCGGGTCGCTTCCACGCCATCCATCAACGGCATGATCAAATCCATCAGGATCAGATCCGGGGTGTATTCAGTGCAACGCTGCACCGCCTCGGCCCCGTTGCCGGCGACCCAGACCACCTCGTGCGCCGGCTCGAATGCCAACGCGCGGCGCAAAGCCTCCACGGCCATGGGCATGTCGTTGACGATGGCGATTTTCATGCCCGCGCGCCTCCAATGAGCTCAACCACTGCATCCAGCAAAGCGTCATCATGAAAACTCGCTTTGGCTAGATAATAGTCGGCTCCGGCGTCCAGTCCACGACGGCGGTCTTCTTCACGGTCCTTGTAGGACACCACCATCACTGGCAGCGATTGCAAACGGTTGTCGCGGCGCAATAAAGACACCAGCTCGATGCCATCCATGCGCGGCATGTCGATGTCGGTGATCAGCAGATCGAAGTCCTCCGAACGCAAGGCATTCCAGCCATCCATACCGTCCACCGCCACGGCGACGTCATAGCCGCGATTGAGCAGCAGTTTGCGCTGCAACTCACGAACGGTCAGGGAATCGTCGACCACCAGAATCCGTTTACGCGCCGCTTCGACCGCCTGATTGGCGTGTCGGGCGATGCGCTCCAGACGCCCGGTATTGAGCAGTTTATCGACCGAACGCAGCATGTCTTCGACGTCGACGATCAGCACCACCGAACCGTCGTCGAGCAAGGCCCCCGCGGAAATGTCCTGCACCTTGCCCAGACGCTCGTCCAGCGGCAGTACCACCAGCGTTCGCTCGCCGATAAACCGCTCGACCGCCACCCCGTAGATCGCCTCGCGCTCGCGGATGACCACGACTTTGAGGGTTTGCGCGCTGTTCTGGTTCGCCGGCCGATGCAACAGCTGACTGGCGGCGACCAGCCCGACATGCCGGCCTTCATGCCAGAAATGCTGGCGCCCTTCGACCTGCACGATGTCCTCCGGCGCCAGGTCGCACATGCGCTCGATATGCGCCAGCGGGAAGGCATACGCCTCATCGCCGACGTCCACCACCAGGCTGCGCACCACCGACAGCGTCAGCGGCACCTCGAGATGAAAGCGACTGCCCTCGCCCGCCGTCTGTTCCAGCATCACGGCGCCGCGCAATTGGCGAACCATGTGCTGAACCGCATCCAGGCCAACGCCACGCCCGGAAACTTCGGTGACCGTGTCGCGCAGGCTGAAACCCGGCAGGAACAGGAATGTCAGCAGCTCCTCTTCGCTCAATTGGGCGGCAGTCTCGGCTGGGGATAACTGCCGCTCGACGATGTTGCGGCGAAGCTTTTCCAGGTCGACGCCATTGCCGTCATCGCTGAGCTCCAACACCAGCAGACCGGCCTGATGGGACGCGCGCAAACGGATCAGGCCTTCCTCCGGCTTACCGGCCAATAACCGTTGTTCGGGCATTTCGATGCCGTGATCCACCGCATTGCGCAGCAGGTGCGTCAGCGGCGCTTCGAGTTTTTCCAGTACGTCGCGATCGACTTGAGTCTTGTCGCCCTCGATCTCCAGCCGCACCTGCTTACCGAGGCTGCGGCCAAGATCGCGGACCATACGCACTTGCCCGCTCAGTACGTCGGCGAACGGCCGCATGCGGCAGGCCAGCGCCGTGTCATACAACACCTGCGCACGCTGACTGGCGTGCCAGGCGAACTCATCCAGCTCGGCGTTTTTTTCCACCAGCAACTGCTGGGACTCCGCCAGCAATCGGCGGGCATCGCCCAGAGCTTCCTGGGCTTCGAGGCTCAAGGCATGATCCTTGAGATGGACGTTGAGACTTTCCAGCGCCCGCAGGCCGTTGCTCTGCATGCGTTTGAGGCGCTGCATGGTGGCCAGGTGCGGCTTGAGCCGCTGGGTCTCCACCAGGGATTTACTCGACAGGTCGAGCAGGCTGTTCAAGCGCTCGGCCGTGACGCGCAATACGCGTTCGCCACTTTCGGTGGTGCGTTTAGCCATGGGCGCTGGCTCGGCGGGCGCTGCCGGGGGCGCTTCGGTAGTGGCCGACACGGGCGGCTCAACCTTGGGCGTCGGCGGTTCCAGCTGAAGTTCTGCCATCGGCGGCGCGATGGGGGCAGTGGCCGCCATGTGATCAAGCAGCCGTCCCATCAAAACGACGTAAGCTTCGACATCCGCAGGCGCAGGAGCATTGCCCGGCGTCGCAATCCGCATCAGCAGATCGGTGCCTTGCAACAGCGCATCAATGTATTCGGGCCGCAGGTACAAGCGCCCTTCCTGGGCGCTGACCAGGTAATCCTCCATCACATGGGCAACGCTGACCCCGGCATCGACACCGACAATCCGCGCCGCGCCCTTGAGCGAATGGGCCGCACGCATGCACGATTCAAGGTAATCGGCCTGGGTCGGATCGCGTTCAAGCGCCAAAAGACCTGCGCTCAGCACCAGGGTCTGGGCCTCGGCTTCCATGCTGAACAGTTCCAGCAAAGAGGCGTCACGCATTTGCTCGGGGGTCATGTGAGGCTCCGGGTCACGGCGGACAGCAACTGTTCTTCATCCAGCCAACGCAGGCTGCGACCTTTGAATTGCAAGACGCCACGGGTGTATTTGGCGCTGGCCTGGGCGCCGGACTGAGACGCGGCATCGAGAATGCACTCGTCGATGGCGTGAATCCCGTCCACCTCGTCCACCGGCACCACCACCGGCCCGCCGTGGGCGGCGATGATCAGCATCCGCGGCATCACCCGCGCGCCGGCCACGCCACTGGTGGCGTCGAGCCCCAGCAGCTCTACCAGCGACAGGCACGCCACCAAGGCACCGCGCACATTCGCCACGCCAAGCAACGCCCGGGAGCGCTGATGCGGCAAGGAGTGAATTGCTTGCAGTGGCGCCACTTCGACCAGACTGCGAGTGGCCAGGCCCAACCATTCTTCGCCGAGGCGAAACATCAGCAGCGAGCGGGTTTTCACGTCGCTCTCGGCCACAGTCGAGACCTGCCCGCGGTCTTCCTGCTGCAAGGCGTAGCGATCGAGCAAGCGCGTGGCGGCAGCCGAATACACCGCACAATTGCGGCAATGAATATGGTCGCTCAGCAGCGGGCAGGATTTGTCGCCGTGGATACCGATGCGGTTCCAGCAGTCGTCAATGGCCTGGGCATCTTCATGGGTGACGCTCAAGATGTCGGAAGCGCTCATCGTTTACGCTCACTGTCTGCGGCACGCTCGCTGCGGGCGGCACGGGCCTGCAATCGTCTGGCTCCCGCCGTGTCGCCCTGGGATTGCAGCAAGGCGGCCAGGTGCATCAACGCGTCGGGGTGTTGCGGTTCGAGGTACAACGCCTTGCGATAAAAACCCTGGGCCTCCAGGGCACTGCCGGCGACATCGCTGAGCAGCCCCAACCAGCAGAACACCTGGGCCACCGGTTCGTGACTGCGCAAAAAACGCTCGCACGCGGCGCGGGCCTCGGCACTTTTGCCTTCATTGGCCAGCGCCGCGATGTTCGCCAGCAGCGTGGCGGCGTCCGAAGGGGTGGCTTGCGAAGAGGGGGCGGCAACCTGAGGCATCGGCACGACCGTCGCGAAAGGCCGACTGCGCATGGGCGGCGGAGTCACGTTGCGCACTGGCTGTTGCATCGGCAACGGCGTCGGCACGAAGGTCGCGAACGATTCAGGCGCACTTTGACGACTGAAGGCAAACGACTGCGGGATACCAATCGAGCGCATACCGAAACGCCCCAGCAGACTGCCCTCCGCCGGGCCGATAAACAGCACGCCGTCGACGTGGGTCAGGCGCTTGAGCACTTCGAACACCTGCTGCTGGGTCGGCTGATCGAAATAGATCAGCAAATTGCGACAGAACACGAAGTCATAGGGCGGTTCATTGGCCAGCAACGTCGGGTCCAGCAGATTGCCGACCTGCAAACGCACCTGCTCAAGCACGCGCCCGCTGAGGCGATAGTTGTCGTTTTCAGCGGCGAAATGCCGCTCGCGAAACTCGACGTCCTGGCCGCGAAACGAATTCTTGCCATACAGCGCGAGCCTGGCCTTCTCCACCGACAGCGGGCTGACATCCATGCCGTCGACCTTGAACTGGTGCGGTGCCAGCCCGGCATCGAGCAACGCCATGGCGATGGAGTACGGTTCTTCGCCGGTAGAGCACGGCAGGCTGAGAATCCGCAGGGCGCGCATGTTGTTGATCGCCACCAGCCGCTTGGCCGCCAGTTTCGCCAGCGTGGCGAAGGACTCCGGGTACCGGAAAAACCAAGTCTCGGGGACGATCACCGCTTCGATCAGCGCCTGTTGTTCATCCCGCGAGCCCAGCAGGGTGTGCCAGTACTCATCGGCCGTCAGCGCCCGGGCCGCCGTGATGCGCTGGCGCACCGCGCGTTCGATGATCGCCGGGCCGACCGAGCCCACATCGAGGCCGATACGTTCTTTGAGGAAATCGAAAAACCGTTGATCGCTGCTCATCCCTGCTCCTCAAACTGCGCCAGGTCCAGCGGCGGCGAGGGAAACAACAAGGCCCGAACCTGTGCGTCCAGCAAATCGGCAACCCGCACCCATTGCAGTAAACCCTGGGCGTCTTCGCGCACCGGCCCCAGGTACGGCGCCTGGCGATTGTCCAGGCCATAAGGCTGAAAGTCCGCCGGACTGCAGCGCAACGTGTCGGTGACCTGTTCCAGAATCAGCCCGAGCAATTGCGCCGGCGCCGCCTCATCCGGCCGATAGTGCACCAGCACCAGTCGCGTGCTGGTGCGGGCCTGGGCCGGTTGGCCGAACGTCAGGGCGCTGAGGTCGATCACCGGCACCACCGCGCCACGATAGGCGAACACCCCCGCCACCCAGCCCGGCGCCCGGGGAATGGGCTTCAACGGCAGATGCGACAGCACTTCGGCCACCTCGATGGCCTGCAAGGCATAGCGCTCGTTGCCGATGCGGAACACCAGAAACAACGACTGCTTCACCGGCAGCACCGCGCCGCGTTTGACCGCGAGTTCGCTCATCAGACTTTGAATCGCGAAACGCCGCCACGCAGCCCCACGGCCACCTGGCTCAATTCGTCGATGGCGAAACTGGCCTGACGCAGGGATTCGACGGTCTGGCTGCTGGCGTCACCCAACTGCACCAGCGCGTGGTTGATCTGCTCGGCGCCCGTGGCCTGGGCCTGCATGCCTTCGTTGACCATCAACACCCGTGGCGCCAGCGCCTGAACCTGATGGATGATCTGCGACAACTGCTCGCCCACCGACTGCACCTCGGACATGCCACGGCGCACTTCTTCGGAGAATTTGTCCATGCCCATGACCCCGGCCGACACCGCCGACTGAATCTCGCGCACCATCTGCTCGATGTCGTAGGTGGCCACAGCGGTTTGGTCCGCCAGACGCCGCACCTCGGTGGCGACCACGGCAAACCCGCGACCATATTCACCGGCCTTCTCGGCTTCGATTGCAGCGTTCAGGGACAACAGGTTGGTCTGGTCGGCGACTTTGACGATGGTCACCACCACCTGATTGATGTTGCCGGCCTTCTCGTTGAGGATCGCCAGTTTAGCGTTCACCAGATCCGCCGCGCCCATCACCGAATGCATGGTGTCTTCCATGCGCGCCAGGCCTTGCTGCCCGGAACCGGCCAGCACCGAAGCCTGGTCAGCGGCGGTGGAGACTTCGGTCATGGTGCGCACGAGGTCCCGCGAGGTGGCGGCAATTTCACGGGATGTCGCGCCGATTTCAGTGGTGGTGGCCGCGGTTTCGGTGGCGGTGGCCTGCTGTTGCTTGGACGTCGCGGCGATTTCCGTAACCGACGTGGTGACCTGCACCGAGGAGCGCTGCGCCTGGGATACCAGCGAGGTGAGCTCGGTCATCATGTCGTTGAAGCCGACTTCCACCGCGCCGAACTCATCCTTGCGATCAAGATCCAGACGACTGCTGAGATCGCCTGTGCGCATGATTTCGAGGATCTCCACGATGCGATTCATCGGCGCCATGATCGCGCGCATCAGCAACAGACCACAGAGGCCAGCCACGATAATCGCCACCAGCAAAGAGACGCCCATGCTGATTTTGGCGGCCGTCACCGCGTCACCAATGGCCAGCGTGGCTTTTTCGGCCTGGGCGTGATTGTTTTCAAGAAGGCTGCTCAGCTGCTTGCGCCCATTGCTCCAGGCCGGCGTAAGTTTTTGCTCCAGGGCAAGGCGCGCGGCGTCGTACTCTTTGCGCTGATAGAGATCGAGAACGTTGGCCATTTCTTTGTTGTAGAGCTGATGACGCACTTCGAACTCATCGAACAGGACCTGATCCTCCTGCATGAAAATGGTTTTGCGGTAGTTGGCCATCTGCTCGTCCAAGCGCTCTTCGAAGCTCTTGTACATGGCTTGGTCGGCGGCGGTTATTTCGCGACGTCCGGAAAGGCCGACAATCTGTTGGGTGAGGTTAAAACTGTCGACCCAGGCACCGCGGATCATCGAACTGAAATACACACCGGGGACCGCATCGGTACGGACCGTTTCTGCGTCGGCGTCGATCTTCATCAGCCGAGAAAAAGACACCACGACCATCAACAGCATGATCGCGATAATTACCGCAAAGCTCGCCAAGATGCGTTGGCGTAACGTCCAGTTCTTCACAGTCAGTCCTCGGGGCGAGTCAAATTGCCGGGGAGTATAGCCGAGGGCCTGTGGGAGCGGGCTTGCTCGCGAAGAACGATAACGCGGTGTTCCTGACGAACCTTTGTGGTGAGGGGCTTGCCCTCTCGCCACAAGCCAAAAATCCGTTGCCTGACACACTGCCTTCGCGGGCAAGCCTCGCTCCTACAGATTTGTGTCGAACGACAAGGGGGCGTACGACCATTAACCGTAGGAGCGAGGCTTGCCCGCGAAAGCGATCCAAAGACCTATATAGAAGCCTGCCGCACCTGCTTCTCCAACTCCACCTTCAACCCCGGCTCCAGCTTCAACTGCCGCGCCAGCTCATCGAGGTAGGACTTCTCCATGAAGTTCTCCTCATCCACCAACATCACGCTGGCGATGTACAGCTTCCAGATGTTGCCTGCCACGCCAAATGCTCGCCCCTGCCCATCGATTAAAAAGATATACACTCGATCAAATCTATAAAAACCGCCCACCGGGTACTTTCCCATGATGACCTTGCGCCAGATCCGTCACTTCATCGCCGTGGCCGAGACCGGCTCGATCTCAGCCGCCGCACAAACCGCGTTCATTTCTCAATCCACCCTGACCCTGGCGATCCAGCAATTGGAGCAGGAAATCGGCGTCGGCCTGTTCAACCGCCACGCCAAGGGCATGACACTGACCCACCAGGGCCACCAATTCCTGCGCCAGGCGCACCTGATTCTGGCGACGGTGGACAACGCCAAACGCAGCCTGCAACAGAGCACCGATCAGGTGGCCGGGCAATTGATCATCGGCGTGACCAGCCTGGTGGCCGGCTATTACCTCGCAGATTTACTCACCCGCTTCCAGCGCGCCTACCCCAATGTCGAGCTCCGGGTGATGGAGGATGAGCGGCCCTACATCGAGCATTTGCTGGTCAGCGGTGAGATCGATGTCGGCGTGCTGATCCTGTCCAATCTCGAAGACCGTCACGCCTTGCAGACCGAAGTGCTGACTCACTCGCCCCATCGGCTGTGGCTGCCGGCCCAGCATCCGCTGCTGGAACACGACAGCATCAACCTCGCCGACGTGGCCCGTGAACCGTTGATTCAATTGAACGTCGATGAAATGGACCGCAACGCGCAACGCATGTGGTCTGCGGCCTCGCTGCAACCGCGCATCACGTTGCGAACAGCCTCGACGGAAGCGGTACGAAGTCTCGTGGCCGCAGGACTGGGTGTCTCGATCCAGCCCGATATGACTTACCGACCGTGGTCTCTGGAGGGCGACATCATCGAAGCGCGGCCGATCGCCGACCTGAGCCAGACCCTCGACGTAGGCCTGGCCTGGCGTCGCGGCACAGCGCGCCCAGCCTTGGTGGACCCGTTTCTGACCGTCGCTCGCGAACAACCCCACGGCGGGCGCAAGCCATCTATTTAATCGAACGCCACCTTCAGTATTTAGTATTTGTCGACCACAGGCCCGGCCACTAGTCTTGAGGCATCTATAAGACGGCCGGCCCCAGTCACAGGGAATCCCATGGCCACACAAGAAAAGAGAACCCGAAAAATGGCTGGCGCGCAGACCCCGTTGTTCACCGCGTTATTGATCGATGGCGAATTGGTCGCGGGTCAGGGCTTTGTCGAACCGATCCTCAACCCGGCCACCGGGGAAGTACTGACCCAAATCGCGGAAGCGAGCACCGAGCAGGTCGAAGCCGCGATCCTCGCCGCCCACCGCGCCTTTGCCAATTGGTCGCGGACCACGCCGCAGCAACGCTCGAACCTGTTGCTGGACATCGCCAACGCCATCGAAAAAAACGCCGACCTGCTCGCCCGCCTCGAATCCCTGAACTGCGGCAAGCCGTTGCACCTGGCCCGTCAAGATGACTTGAGCGCCACGGTCGATGTGTTCCGCTTCTTTGCCGGCGCCGTGCGCTGCCAGACCGGCCAGCTCAGCGGCGAATACCTGCCGGGTTACACCAGCATGGTCCGTCGCGATCCGATTGGCGTGGTCGCCTCGATTGCGCCGTGGAACTACCCGATCATGATGGCTGCGTGGAAAATCGCCCCGGCCCTGGCCGCCGGCAACACGCTGGTGTTCAAACCGTCGGAACACACGCCACTGTCGATTCTGGCGCTGGCACCGGCGCTGGCCGAAATCCTGCCGCGCGGCGTGATCAATATCATCTGCGGCGGCGGTGAAGGCGTCGGCAGCCATTTGGTCAGCCACCCGAAAGTGCGCATGGTGTCGCTGACCGGCGATATCGTCACCGGGCAAAAAATTCTGCAAGCCGCAGCGAAAACCCTGAAACGCACCCATCTCGAGCTCGGCGGCAAGGCCCCGGTGATCGTCTGCAACGATGCGGACATTCAAGCCGTAGTCGAAGGCGTGCGCACTTATGGTTACTACAACGCCGGCCAGGACTGCACCGCGGCGTGCCGGATTTATGCGCAAGCCGGAATTCACGACCGACTGGTGGCCGAACTCGGCGCGGCGGTCGGCAGCCTGCGCTTCGCCGGTAAACGCGATGCCGACAACGAGATCGGCCCGTTGATCAGTACCCGCCAGCGCGACCGCGTGGCCAGTTTCGTCGAACGAGCCCTCGGTCAGCCGCACATCGAGCGCGTGACCGGCGCGGCGGTGCATTCCGGTGCCGGCTTCTATTACCAGCCCACCTTGTTGGCCGGGTGCAGGCAGAGCGATGAGATCGTCCAGCGCGAAGTATTCGGGCCGGTGGTCACCGTGACCCGTTTCGAAGAACTCGAACAAGCAGTGGACTGGGCCAACGACTCGGAATACGGCCTCGCCTCTTCCGTCTGGACCCAAAACCTCGACAAAGCCATGCAGGTGGCGGCGCGCTTGCAGTACGGCTGCACCTGGATCAACAGCCATTTCATGCTGGTCAGCGAAATGCCCCACGGCGGCCTGAAGCGTTCGGGCTATGGCAAGGACCTATCCAGCGATTCGCTCCAGGACTACAGCGTGGTGCGACACATCATGGCCCGCCACGGACAGCATTTATAAAAGCGCACTACGCTAACAATTAGCCATAACGGCATTGGCTTCACCCCCGTTCAGAACTGCCCCGACCATAATTTAAAGAAGAGGGTTCACCCATGTTCGTGCACAAGACCGCACTGCTCAGTGCAATCACCACGGCGCTGCTGGCCAGCGCCAGCCTGCAGGCTGCCGAACCGCTGAAAGCTGTCGGCGCCGGCGAAGGACAGTTGGATATCGTCGCCTGGCCTGGCTATATCGAACGGGGCGAAACAGACAAGGCCTATGACTGGGTCAGCGGTTTCGAGAAGGAAACCGGCTGCAAGGTCAACGTCAAGACGGCCGGCACGTCCGATGAAATGGTCAGCCTGATGGCCAAGGGCGGTTATGACCTGGTGACGGCGTCCGGCGACGCCTCCCTGCGCCTGATCGCCGGTAAACGTGTGCAGCCAATCAATACCGCATTGATCCCCAACTGGAAGAATCTCGACCCGCGCCTGAAGGATGCACCGTGGTATGTGGTCAACAAGCAGACTTACGGCACCCCGTACCAGTGGGGCCCGAACGTGCTGATGTACAACACCAACGTGTTCAAGCAACCGCCAACCAGCTGGAGCGTGATATTCGACGCGCAAAACCTGCCTGACGGCAAACCCAACAAAGGCCGGGTGCAAGCCTACGACGGCCCGATCTACATCGCCGACGCGGCGCTGTACCTCAAGAGCACCAAGCCGGAGTTGGGTATCCAGAACCCCTACGAGCTGACCGAAGCCCAGTACAAGGCTGTGCTTGATCTGCTGCGCGCTCAGCAAAAGTTGATCCATCGCTACTGGCACGACACCACCGTGCAAATGAGTGACTTCAAGAACGAAGGCGTGGTGGCCTCCAGCTCCTGGCCCTATCAGGTCAACGGCCTGATGAACGAGAAACAACCGATCGCCTCGACCATCCCGAAAGAAGGCGCCACCGGGTGGGCCGACACCACCATGTTGCACGCCGAGGCCAAGCACCCGAACTGCGCTTACAAGTGGATGGACTGGTCGCTCAAGCCAAAGGTCCAGGGCGATGTGTCCGCCTGGTTCGGCTCGCTGCCGGCGGTCCCGGCGGGATGTAAGGAAAGCGAACTGTTGGGCGCCGAGGGGTGCAAGACCAACGGTTTCGACCAGTTCGACAAGATCGCCTTCTGGAAAACTCCGCAGGCTGAAGGTGGCAAGTTTGTGCCTTATAGCCGCTGGACCCAGGATTACATCGCGATCATGGGCGGTCGTTAAGCCCTCTTCGCGAGCAGGCTCGCTCCCACATTTGATCGCATTCCCCTGTGGGAGCGAGCCTGCTCGCGATGTTTTTAAAGATTCAGATCTTTGGAGCACGCACCATGACCCTCGCAGTCCAGTTCACCAACGTCTCCCGTCAATTCGGCGAAGTGAAGGCCGTTGACCGGGTTTCCATCGACATCCAGGACGGCGAGTTCTTTTCCATGCTGGGCCCTTCCGGCTCGGGCAAAACCACCTGCCTGCGCCTGATCGCCGGTTTCGAACAACCGAGCGCTGGCTCCATCCGTATTCATGGCGCCGAAGCCGCCGGGTTGCCGCCGTATCAGCGTGACGTGAACACCGTGTTCCAGGATTACGCGCTGTTCCCGCACATGAACGTCCTCGACAACGTCGCCTACGGCTTGAAAGTCAAAGGCGTCGGCAAGGCTGAACGCCATAAACGCGCCGAAGAAGCCCTCGACATGGTCGCCCTCGGTGGCTACGGCGAGCGCAAACCGGTTCAACTTTCCGGCGGTCAGCGTCAGCGTGTGGCCCTGGCCCGCGCGTTGGTCAATCGCCCTCGCGTGTTGTTGCTCGACGAGCCCTTGGGCGCCCTCGACCTGAAGCTGCGCGAGCAAATGCAAGGCGAGCTGAAGAAGCTGCAACGCCAGCTCGGCATCACCTTCATTTTCGTCACCCACGACCAGACCGAAGCGCTGTCGATGTCCGACCGCGTGGCCGTGTTCAACAAGGGCCGCATCGAACAGGTCGACACGCCGCGCAACCTGTACATGAAACCGGCAACCACCTTCGTCGCCGAATTCGTCGGCACTTCCAATGTGATTCGCGGCGATCTGGCGCGGCAGTTGAGTGGCAATCCACAGCCGTTTTCGATCCGCCCGGAACACGTGCGTTTCGCCGAAGGCCCGCTGGCCAGCCATGAAATCGAAGTCAGCGGTCTGCTGCATGACATCCAGTACCAAGGCAGTGCGACCCGCTATGAACTGAAGCTGGAAAACGGCCAGACGTTGAACATCAGCCAGGCCAACGTCCAGTGGCTGGATGTCAGCACGCAACATCAGACCGGGCAACGCATCAGCGCTCGTTGGGCACGCGAAGCGATGATCCCGCTGCACGACAATGTTGTGGGCGGGGTGTGAGATGAACAGCGTGACGCTCACTCGAACCCCGACCAGCGGCTCGCCGTTGCGCCGGTTTTCCAACCTGCTGTACCGACGGCCGAATCTGTATTTATCGATGCTATTGGTGCCGCCGTTGCTGTGGTTCGGCGCGATTTACCTCGGCTCGCTGCTGACGTTGCTGTGGCAAGGTTTCTACACCTTCGATGACTTCACCATGGCGGTCACCCCCGACCTGACCCTGGCGAATTTCGCTGCGCTGTTCCAGCCGTCGAACTTCGACATCATCCTGCGCACCCTGAGCATGGCCGTCATCGTGTCCATCGCCAGCGCCGTGGTGGCGTTTCCGATCGCCTACTACATGGCGCGTTACACCACTGGCAAGACTAAGGCGTTTTTCTACATCGCGGTGATGATGCCGATGTGGGCCAGTTACATCGTCAAGGCTTACGCCTGGACTTTGCTGCTGGCCAAGGGCGGCGTGGCCCAGTGGTTCGTTCAGCACCTGGGGCTGGAGCCCGTGTTGCAGTTCGTGCTCGGGATTCCGGGAGTGGGCGGCAGCACCTTGTCGACCTCGCACCTGGGGCGGTTCATGGTGTTCGTCTACATCTGGCTGCCGTTCATGATCCTGCCGATCCAGGCTTCGCTGGAACGCCTGCCGCCCTCCTTGCTACAAGCCTCGGCGGACCTCGGCGCCAAGCCGCGCCAGACCTTCATGCAAGTGATTCTGCCGCTGTCGATTCCGGGCATCGCGGCCGGTTCGATCTTCACTTTTTCCCTGACCCTGGGCGACTTCATCGTGCCGCAACTGGTGGGCCCGCCGGGTTACTTCATCGGCAGCATGGTTTACGCCCAGCAAGGGGCAATCGGCAACATGCCGATGGCGGCGGCCTTTACCCTGGTGCCGATCGTGCTGATCGCCATTTACCTGTCCATCGTCAAACGTCTGGGGGCCTTCGATGCGCTCTGATTCCTCATCTCAAGATCAGGCTTCTTTAGGCCTGCGCATCGCGGCGTGGGGCGGGTTGGTGTTTCTGCACTTCCCGATCCTGATCATCTTCCTTTACGCCTTCAATACCGAAGACGCGGCGTTCAGCTTTCCGCCCAAGGGCTTCACCCTGAAGTGGATCGGCGTCGCCTTCTCCCGGCCTGACGTGCTGGATGCGATCAAGCTGTCGTTGCAGATCGCCTCCATCGCGACGCTGATTGCGATGGTCCTCGGCACCCTCGCGTCAGCGGCGTTGTACCGGCGGGATTTCTTCGGCAAGCAAGGCATCTCGCTGATGCTGATCCTGCCGATCGCCCTGCCCGGGATCATCACCGGGATCGCCTTGCTGGCGACCTTCAAGACCCTGGGAATCGAGCCAGGAATGTTCACCATCATCGTCGGTCACGCGACCTTCTGTGTGGTGATCGTCTACAACAACGTCATCGCCCGCTTGCGCCGCACGTCATACAGTTTGATCGAAGCGTCGATGGACCTTGGCGCCGATGGCTGGCAAACCTTCCGCTACATCGTCCTGCCGAACCTCGGCTCGGCGCTGTTGGCCGGGGGCATGCTGGCGTTCGCCCTGTCGTTCGACGAAATCATCGTCACCACCTTCACCGCCGGCCATGAACGCACCTTGCCGTTGTGGCTGCTCAACCAGCTCAGCCGCCCACGGGACGTGCCGGTGACCAATGTCGTCGCAATGCTGGTGATGATCGTGACCATGCTGCCGATTCTCGGCGCCTATTACCTGACCCGTGGTGGGGAAAGCGTTGCGGGCAGTGGCGGGAAATAACTGACAACTCATTCCCCTCTGGTGGAACGGAAATCTAATGTGGGAGCGGGCTTGCTCGCGAAGAGGCCATCACATTCAACATTGATGTTGACTGACCCACCGCCTTCGCGAGCAAGCCCGCTCCCACATTAGATCCGGTTCCCATAGAGGAAATACAACCGCTTCGATGAGGACAACGTCATGCAAACCAAACTCTTGATCAACGGCCAACTCGTCAACGGCGACGGCCCCGCCCAAGCCGTGTTCAACCCGGCACTCGGCCGTGTACTGGTGGAAATCAACGAAGCCAGCGAAGCCCAGGTCGATGCCGCCGTGCAGGCCGCCGATACCGCCTTCGAAGGCTGGTCGCAAACCACGCCGAAAGAGCGCTCACTGCTGCTGCTCAAACTCGCCGACCTCATTGAAGCCCATGGCGAAGAGCTGGCCAAACTGGAATCGGACAACTGCGGCAAACCCTACAGCGCCGCGCTGAACGACGAGATCCCGGCGATTGCCGATGTCTTTCGTTTCTTCGCCGGTGCCAGCCGTTGCATGAGCGGTGCGCTGGGAGGGGAATACCTGCCCGGCCACACCTCGATGATCCGCCGCGACCCGGTGGGCGTGATTGCCTCCATCGCGCCGTGGAACTACCCGCTGATGATGGTCGCCTGGAAAATCGCCCCGGCCCTGGCCGCCGGTAATACCGTGGTGCTCAAGCCGTCGGAACAAACCCCTCTGACCGCCCTGCGCCTGGCAGAACTGGCGTCGGAAATCTTCCCGGCCGGCGTGCTTAACCTGGTGTTCGGTCGTGGTCCGACGGTCGGCAGCCCACTGGTCACTCACCCGAAAGTGCGCATGGTGTCGCTGACCGGCTCCATCGCCACCGGCTCGAACATCATTTCCAGCACCGCCAACAGCGTCAAGCGCATGCACATGGAACTGGGCGGCAAAGCCCCGGTGATCATCTTCGACGACGCCGACATCGACGCCGCCGTGGAAGGCATTCGCACCTTCGGTTTCTACAACGCCGGCCAGGACTGCACCGCCGCCTGCCGCATTTACGCGCAGGCGGGCATCTACGACCAGTTCGTCGAGAAGCTCGGTGCGGCCGTCAGCAGCATCAAGTACGGCTTGCAGGACGATCCATCGACGGAGCTGGGCCCGTTGATCAGCGCGCAGCATCGCGACCGCGTGACCGGGTTCGTCGAGCGAGCCATGGCGCAACCGCACATTCGGTTGATCACCGGTGGCAAAGCGGTGGAAGGCAATGGTTTCTTCTTCGAGCCGACAGTACTGGCCGACGCGCAACAGGACGACGAGATCGTGCGCCGCGAAGTGTTCGGCCCGGTAGTGTCGGTCACCCAGTTCACCGATGAAGCGCAAGCACTGGCCTGGGCCAACGATTCAGACTACGGCCTGGCATCGTCGGTCTGGACCGCGGACGTCGGCCGCGCCCATCGCCTGTCTGCACGCCTGCAGTACGGCTGCACCTGGGTGAACACCCACTTCATGCTGGTCAGCGAAATGCCGCACGGTGGTCAGAAACTGTCTGGTTATGGCAAAGACATGTCGATGTATGGGCTGGAGGACTACACCGTTGTGCGGCATGTGATGTTCAAGCATTGAAAGCTTCGCGGGCAAGCCTCGCTCCTACAGGTTTGTGTCAATCAATGAAACGACGCGATCCCTGTAGGAGCGAGGCTTGCCCGCGAATGGCGTCGTCACGAACTCAAGGAAGACACCCCGCAACGTGCACCACCAGGTCCCACACCAAAAGCCAAACAAATTGAACCGATCTAACACCCTCAATGCTGGCCACACTTCTATGTGGCAGGGTTGAGGGTGTTAGATCGGTTGTGGTTTGGAAAGTATTTCGAATTCATCCATCAGCAGATGGATTTCGGTGCTGGGATTGGGTTCGCCACTAATGGCGACGTCCTCGAGAATCTTGGGTGCCAAAGCTCTGGCTGTCTGAAAAGGCTCACCCAATAGCTGAGCAAATTAGCTGATGTCTTTGCCCTTCTGGTACTTATCCATGTTCGGCTTTTCTCTGAGGCTCTTGGCTACCAAGTCGCCCGGAGAGTTTTTCCCAACAGCTCTAAATGGCTTTCGATTGAAACCGAAGTGCAAAAGAAGCCAAAACTCAAAACAGGGAAACGATGCTATGACTTTGATTTTCGGATGAGGCCTCGCCAGATCTATGGCTCGCTCAAAACATAGGTGCGTATCGCGATCCAATGCACAAAACACTTTGTCGAAACGTTTCTGACGGGCAATGGCTCTTTCTACTATACCGCTCGGGTGCGTGACTCCGCAGTGGGCAATTTCTACCTGAGCCTTGGCGCGAAAATGAAAGGCGGCCTCCTCCAGATACCGTTTTCCTGACTTGCTATCTTCACACAGAACCAGCACTTGAGGCTGGGGCTTGAATCTTGATTTCTTCCGATCAAATGATGTTGTCGAGTGCACCATTGGTCACCTCCGTCTGATCAGCGGCAAACCACGGTAACGGCCTTCAAAGTAGCGTTTCTCGACATCCTCACCCTCTCGCCCTTCAAAATCGTGAACGGAAAAAACACGGGTTGCACCATTGGCATCGCGCTCAGTGAGCCAGAACTGATCACGCCGCAGAATTTTTGCATTCATTAGATGAGTGTCGTGAGTCGTAAAGATCAGCTGGGTTTCCAACTCGCTATCAAGATGTTTCCCGATCAGATCAGCGACTATTTCAGGATGGAGGCTGCTGTCCAACTCATCGACAGACAGTATCCCGCTTCCATCTGCGCAATTGATCATGAACCAGGGCAGCCAAAAGCCAATCAGGTTTTTTGTGCCACCAGACTCTTCTGAGAAATCAAACTCTGCTGTTCCCAAAAGACTTGTATGCGTCAGGGTCACTTTGTCTTTCTGGGCCGCCACGAAGAACTCCTTAAGCGAGAGCTTCTTCTGGGTCGGAACAGCATCTGCATCCTCAATATTGAGTTGAATAGCAGACACTGGAATATCCACTGCCCTTAAGAACTCCTTTAAATCGACTGTGTAGTCCGAGGCAACCTGCAAAAACCTGATGGAGGCGGCAGAGAGCCCCATCATGTTGTTCTGTTCAATGACAAGAAGACCGGTTTTAAACCAGGTAAACGGCGCTCGCAACTGAGCCAGTTCTTCGCTGCTGTTCGCAACGGCCTGCGAAATAAACAACACCTTCGGACCTGTCAGGCGCCGCCAGGCATTGTGGACATCTTTGCCACCTTCAAGACTTGAACCAAAGACATACTGCTCTCCCTCATCACCAAAACGACGCTCATACAGCAGTGTTTCTTTCCCTTTGGGATAGGAGACCAGTTGCTCCTTGATTATCCGTTGCGAAGTAATGCGCAGAACAAACCTATATCGGAGCTCGTTTTGAATGAAGTTGTACTCAAAAGAACTGGGCTCGTTCTTGAGCAGCGGGTCAAAACGAAACGGAGAAACCGGCAGCGGTTCATCATTTGAGGAGGGGGTCGTTGCGAGCAGGCGTCCCATGATCCCCATCGCCTGGATAAGAGAAGATTTACCGGACGCGTTCGGCCCGTAAATCGCCGCTACCTTCAACAAGTCCGGTAATTTTTCGCCACTCACAGAAGGTTTGAATACATTGCGCTTTTTACTCAGGCGTGGGGTCGCAACCATGGACAGGGTTTGCGCATCACGGAAGGAGCGATAATTGGAAACCGAAAATTCGATCAACATGTAGAAATCCTGCACTTAATTCCTGAAAGCAGAATAAATATAGGAAAAACCATTCATTTGGCGCTGTCTCCCTGCACCTCGTGCAAAAACAGGAAATTCCTACAGATGGAGCCTTCCAGCAAATGCAACGATTCCTACAACAAGCGTCGCCAGAGTAGACTTGGCGCCGCGAGCGCCTGAACGATAGGCTTCAACCCGTCGCTGCAAAATCAGCGACCCGGGGTCGAAGCCGGAACAAATCAAAACGGTGCTTACACGCCCCCCATAGAACTATGGCTGTTTCATGCCTTCAGTTCTGCTTTATGGCGGGCCGTGTGGCGCGGGCCTTCCGGCTTCCGTTTTGATTGGAAGTGTCCCGACTTCGAACGCCACTCGGTTCGCCACCTAACCTATCGAAGGGTTGGTGGCGACTTTCCCAATCAAAACGGAAGTCACCTTAATGTCCAAGCACGCTCGATATTCGTCCAGAACAGCCTTATGCCGACTTCTGGGAGGCAGGTCATGACCCATCCCCATTTCACCCCTACCGTCTTCACCCGCCACAACCGCTTCCTCCACGCCTTTATGCAGGACAACCAAGCCTGGTTCTGCGTTCAGGACCTCGGTCGCCTGATGGGCCGACCGCTGGACCAGCGCCTCACCCTGAAGCTCGATCCTGATCAACGCCGATACGTCTGGTTGCTGAAGAACGGCAAAACGGTCGAATCACTGATGGTCAGCGAATCAGGGATGTATGCCCTTCTGGTTCACCATTTCGTCCCGGAAAACCGAAACCTGCGCCAGTGGCTGAGCAACGAGGTCATGCCAATGCTGCGTGATACGAACGCGGCATCGGTGGAAAACATTCCGAGCCTGAGTTCGTTGCAGTGGGCTGGGGTCTCTGTGCCGCTGCTGCATTGGCAGCATCAGGCCTGGATCAAATGGCGGGACATGCCTGACCTGATGCAGGCACAGCGGCCATTCACGATTTGCAGCCGTTGACCTGATGCACAAAGGGACGGACTTTTACAGTCCGTCCCTTTGGTTATCCAACATCACTCGATCTCCTACCGTTAAAACCGCGAAACACTGCGCATCGCATCCACCAGATACCGCATCGCAATCCGGTCGCTTTCCGACAGCTCGCGATACCGCTCCACCAACTTCAACTCTTCCGAATTGAGCCGACGCCTTCGCCGACCGGTGGCCAGCCAGGGGAAGATTCCTAATATTTCAGTGATGCCTTGTACTTTCGACATGGACGATGTCCTTTCTATACGTCAGAGAAAACTTCAAAACCGCATCGCCCTATCACTTTCAGCGACACCTTGTGCCTGCTGAACCCACCGGTCTGAAGGGCCGAAACCGGTCATGCCCCATAGAATAGAAATTAAATCGGCGCTGAAAAGCGGTTTTTAGAGTAATTAGTCGAAAAAAGCAGATATGCCCTATAAATCAGAAAGTCCTGCAAGAAACGTTACCTGAAATGTCTTGTTTCATTGCCACGCTGTCGCGGTGCCATCAATCATTTTTGCTCTGCAACCGAACGGTTTAAGCTATTTGGCATCTGTTTAGGGGGCGTTCTGAATTAGTTTCCCCGCCGCGTTGGGGAAACTAATTCAGAACGCCCCCTAGTCCGTTGCGTTTGGCCAAGGCATGTCCGAACCGTTATTTCTGATCCAGCACGTGCCAGGAACGGCGCGGGATTGTTCACGACAGGTTGTACTTATGCACCGCAGGAATTTGCTCAAAGCCTCCATGGCCATCGCGGCTTATACCGGTCTCTCTGCCACCGGCCTATTGGCCACGCGCGCCTGGGCTGGCGGCGGCGCGGCTGATGGCGATGCTTTGGCGTTCGACTTCGAAGCGCTGAAGAGCCAGGCCAAACAGCTCGCCGGCAAACCCTGGCAGGACACCAAACAGGGGCTGCCGCCGACGCTGGCGACCATGACACCGCAGAACTTCAATGCGATCCGCTACGACGGTAATCACTCGCTGTGGAAGGACCTGAAAGGTCAGCTGGACGTGCAGTTTTTCCACGTCGGCATGGGTTTCAAGCAGCCCGTGCGCATGTACAGCGTCGATCCCAAGACCCGTCTGGCGCGCGAGGTGCATTTCCGCCCGTCGCTGTTCAACTATGAAAAAACCACCGTCGACACTAAACAGCTCACCGGCGATCTGGGCTTTTCCGGATTCAAGCTGTTCAAGGCCCCGGAACTGGACAAGCACGACGTGTTGTCATTCCTCGGCGCCAGCTATTTCCGTGCGGTAGATGCCAGCGGTCAATACGGCTTGTCGGCCCGCGGTCTGGCGATTGATACGTACGCCAAGAAGCGTGAAGAATTCCCGGACTTCACCAAGTTCTGGTTCGAGACACCGGACAAGGACAGCACCCATTTCGTGGTTTACGCCTTGCTCGATTCGCCGAGCGCTACCGGTGCCTATCGTTTTGACATCGATTGCCAGGCCGAGCGTGTGGTGATGGACGTCGACGCCCACATCAATGCCCGTACCGCTATAGAACAACTGGGCATCGCGCCGATGACCAGCATGTTCAGCTGCGGCACCCACGAGCGTCGCATGTGCGACACGATTCACCCGCAAATCCACGACTCTGATCGGCTGGCGATGTGGCGCGGCAACGGCGAGTGGATCTGCCGCCCGCTGAACAACCCGGCCACCCTGCAATTCAACGCCTTCGCCGACACCGACCCGAAAGGCTTTGGGCTGGTGCAGACCGACCATGAGTTCGACAGTTATCAGGACACCGTCGATTGGTACAGCAAGCGTCCGAGCCTGTGGGTAGAACCTACGACCGCGTGGGGCGAAGGCTCTATCGATTTGCTGGAAATTCCTACAACCGGCGAAACCCTGGATAACATCGTTGCGTTCTGGACGCCGAAAAAACCGGTCGCGGCCGGGGACTCTCTGAACTATGGCTACAAGCTCTACTGGAGCGCTTTGCCACCCGCCGGCACGCCGCTGGCACGGGTCAACGCGACCCGTTCGGGCATGGGCGGCTTCATCGAAGGCTGGGCGCCGGGTGAGCATTATCCGGAAGTCTGGGCGCGACGCTTTGCCGTGGACTTTACCGGCGGCGGTCTGGACCGCTTGCCCGAAGGCGCGAGCATCGAGCCGGTGGTGACCTGCTCGAACGGCGAAGTGAAGGACTTCAATGTGTTGGTACTCGATGACATCAAGGGTTACCGCATTACCTTCGACTGGTTCCCGACCAATGACAGCGTGGCACCAGTGGAACTGCGGTTGTTCATTCGCACCAACGACCGCACGTTGAGTGAAACCTGGTTGTACCAGTATTTCCCGCCGGCGCCTGATAAGCGTAAGTACACCTGAGAGTCAGTCGGGGTCTGGAATGGCGCCTTCGCGAGCAGGCTCGCTCCCACAGGGGGCTGCGTAGTTTCACAATAATGTGATCGGCATCGATCCAATGTGGGAGCGAGCCTGCTCGCGATGAGGCCGCAAAGCCCGGCAAAATATTCCCGCCAGATAAACGAAAGCCCCGATCAACAGGACCGGGGCTTTTGGGTTTTACAGCGGCATTCAATCACGCAAATCCGACTCATGAATCGGCTGATCACGATGGGTCGCCCGCTGGTATTGCGCCGGCCAGATAGCCTTGTGCCCGCCCAGATCATCATCGGCATGCAGCGGCCAATACGGATCACGCAACAACTCCCGGGCGAGGAAGATGATGTCGGCCTGACAGGTGCGCAGAATGTGTTCGGCCTGGGCCGGTTCGGTGATCATTCCTACGGTGCCGGTGGCAATGCCTGACTCCTTGCGTACGCGCTCGGCAAAACGGGTCTGATAACCGGGGCCTGTAGGAATTTCGGCGTTTACCGCCGTACCACCCGACGAGACGTCGATCAGGTCCACGCCCAAATCTTTGAGGCGCCGCGCCAGCTCCACGGTTTCATCGGGGTTCCAGCCGTCTTCCACCCAGTCGGTGGCCGATACCCGTACAAACACCGGTAACTCTTCAGGCCATACCGCCCGCACCGCTTCGGTGACTTGCAACACCAGCCGAATTCGATTCTCGAACGAACCGCCGTACTGATCGCGTCGCTGATTGCTCAGGGGCGAAAGAAACTGATGCAACAGGTAACCGTGGGCGGCGTGTACTTCGACCACTTTGAAACCGGCGGTCAGCGCTCGTTTGGCCGAATCGACGAAAGCCTGAATGATGTCAGCGATCTCGCCCTCATCGAGCGGCTTCGGTGGTGTGTGCTGGGGGTCGAAAGCGATGGGCGAAGGACCGACCGGAATCCAGCCGCCGTCTTCCGGCTTGACGCTGCCATGCTTGCCGAGCCATGGCCGATGCGTGCTGGCCTTGCGCCCGGCATGAGCCAACTGGATGCCGGCAACGGCGCCCTGGGCGGCGATGAAGCGCGTAATACGTTGCAAGGATTCGATCTGTTGATCATTCCAGAGACCGAGGTCCTGGGCGGTGATGCGTCCATCGGCGGTGACCGCCGTGGCTTCGGTGAATATCAGGCCGGCGCCGCCGATAGCGCGGCTACCAAGGTGGACCAGATGCCAGTCATTGGCCAGCCCATCCACGCTGGAATACTGGCACATCGGTGATACCGCAATGCGGTTAAGCAAGGTCAATTGACGAAGGGTATAGGGCTCAAGCAGCAGACTCATGGGGCACCTCTCGAATCAGTGGGCAGGCTCCAGGGTTCTGTTTGAATAGTCGACGAGTGACAGGAAAAAGGTGCAGCACCCGCCCCCGCGGGCAAAAAATTCGACAAGACGTCACAAGGATAATCAAGCAGTGCTTAGAGCCTAGTCGACATCGAGGGATGAGGGAGGGTTCCGAGAGATTGGGTGCCAGATAGTTCACTTTCGCGGGCAAGCCTCGCTCCTACGGATGTCAGTGATCTGTAGGAGCGAGGCTTGCCCGCGAAGGGCTTAACGCGGTTCGATGTGGGCAATCATCAACTGCACCGTCTCGTTCCCACGAAACTCGTTAAGGTCGAGCTTGTAAGCCAATTCAACCCACTTGATGGTCGGATTCGGCCAGATGTCGCGGTCGATACCGAAGGCAATGCCATCGAGCTTCACCGAACCACATTCACTTTTCAGCACCACTTTGAGGTGCCGCTCACCCACCACGCGCTGCTCGACCAACTGGAACACCCCGTGAAACAGCGGCTCCGGGAAGTGTTGCCCCCATGGCCCGGCGTGGCGCAGGGCGCGGGCCAGTTCCAGGTGAAACTCTTCGACCGCCAACGTGCCGTCCGACAGCAGGCGCCCGGTCAGGTCTTCTTCGCGCATTTGCCTACGCACTTCAGCGTCGAAGGCCTCGGCGAACAACGGAAAATTCGCTTCCGGCAAGGTCAGGCCGGCCGCCATGGCGTGACCACCGTATTTACTGATCAGGTTTGGGTGCTGCGCCGCGACCACGCTCAAGGCATCGCGAATATGAAAGCCCTGAACCGAACGCCCCGAGCCCTTGAGCAGGCCATCACCGGCATCGGCAAAGGCAATGGTCGGACGGAAATAGCGCTCTTTCATACGCGAGGCGAGGATACCGATGACGCCCTGGTGCCACTCGGGATCGAACAGGCACAGGCCGAATGGCATCGACTCCAGCGGTAAATCCTTGAGTTGGGCCAACGCCTCACGCTGCATGCCCTGCTCGATGGATTTGCGGTCCTGGTTCATGCCATCCAGTTGAGCAGCCATTTCACGGGCAGCGCCCGCGTCTTCGGTGAGCAGGCATTCAATGCCCAGGCTCATGTCATCCAGACGCCCTGCCGCGTTCAGACGTGGGCCGAGGATGAAGCCCAGGTCGGTGGAGGTAATGCGCGAATGGTCGCGCTTGGCCACTTCAAGGATCGCCTTGATGCCCGGCCGCGCACGCCCGGCGCGAATCCGCTCCAGGCCCTGATGCACCAGAATCCGGTTATTGGCATCCAATGGCACCACGTCGGCGACGCTGCCCAGCGCCACCAGATCCAGCAGTTCGCCAATGTTCGGCTGCGGCTTGCTCTCGTACCAACCCAGGCTGCGCAAGCGCGCGCGCAGGGCCATCAGCACATAGAAGATCACCCCGACACCGGCCAGGGCTTTGCTCGGGAACGCGCAACCCGGCTGGTTCGGATTGACGATGGCATCGGCCAACGGCAGCTCGTCGCCAGGCAAGTGGTGATCGGTGACCAGCACCTTGAGCCCGGCCTGTTTCGCCGCTGCCACGCCTTCGACGCTGGAGATGCCGTTGTCCACGGTAATCAGCAGTTGCGGCTCGCGGGTCAGCGCCACTTCGACGATTTCCGGGGTCAGGCCGTAGCCGTACTCGAACCGGTTCGGCACCAGATAGTCGACATGCGCCGCGCCCAACAGGCGCAACCCCAGCATGCCCACGGTACTGGCCGTCGCACCATCGGCGTCGAAGTCGCCGACGATCAGAATCCGCTGACGTTGCTCGAGGGCCGTCACCAGCAAATCCACCGCCGCATCGATGCCTTTGAGCTGCTGGAACGGAATCAGCCGCACCAGGCTCTTGTCCAGTTCAGCCTCGGACTGCACACCCCGCGCCGCATACAGACGGGTCAGTAGCGGTGGAATATCACCAAGGAATGGCAGGGTGTCGGGCAACAGGCGAGGTTCGATGCGCATGGGGTGACAGGTGCTTCTCTTGAATACGTAGGATAAAACCGGGTAACGCGCTCCAGCGGCGAATAATCAGCCGCGTTCGCCGCTCAGCCATTGCAACTGGACTTCATGCTGACCACGGTCGTCGGTGACGAAAATCGTTCCTTCGCTGATCATCACATCCCACTTGATAACGCGCGGCATGTCCTTGGCCAGGGTTTCCAGCACTTCCTGGGGCACGGCGGCGATGTGAACGTTTTTCAGGTTTTTGATCGCCGGGATCACTTTGGTTTCCCACACACGCAGGCTGCCGTAAGCCAGCAGACTGGTGCGCTCGGTGCGGCGCGAGCACCAGGTCAGGCGATCGGCGTCTGGCTGGCCGACTTCAATCCAGTGCAGGACACGATCATCCAGGCTTTTTTCCCACAGCGCCGGTTCATCCACGTCTGACAGACCGCGACCGAAGGACAACTGCTCGTTGTACCAGAAGGCGTAGGCCAGCAGCCGCACGGTCATGCGCTCTTCGGTTTCCGAAGGGTGACGGGCGATGGTCTGCTTCACGCTCTCGTAGACGCTGCGGTCAAGGTCGGTGAGGTTCAGTTCAAACTTGTAGGTCGTGGACGGCTGGGCCATGAACGGGCTTCTTGATACGAGGAAAGGCGGCAAGTCTAACCGATGCAACAGGCAATCAACGAATTGAAGGCGATCAACTTTGGGCTATGGACGTCGGCCTATGTTAAAACTCTGCATCCGCTCAGCCTATGTCCTACAGGATTCAGCATGCCGTTCTCCAACAAACCGCTCTCGGGTCTGAAAGTCATCGAATTGGGTACGTTGATTGCCGGGCCGTTTGCCTCGCGTATTTGCGGCGAATTCGGCGCCGAAGTGATCAAGATCGAATCCCCGGATGGCGGTGATCCTTTGCGCAAATGGCGCAAGTTGTATGAAGGCACTTCGCTTTGGTGGTTCGTTCAGGCGCGTAACAAGAAGTCCTTGACCCTGAACCTGAAACACCCGGACGGCCTGGCGATTCTGAAACAGCTGCTCAGCGAAGCAGACATCCTGATCGAGAATTTTCGCCCCGGCGTGCTGGAAAAACTCGGTCTGGGCTGGGAAGTCTTGCACGCACTGAACCCGAAACTGGTAATGGTGCGGCTCTCCGGCTTCGGCCAGACCGGGCCGATGAAAGATCAGCCAGGCTTCGGCGCGGTCGGTGAATCCATGGGCGGTCTGCGCTACATCACCGGGTTCGAGGACCGGCCGCCGGTGCGTACCGGGATTTCCATCGGCGATTCGATTGCCGCGCTCTGGGGCGTGATCGGCGCGCTGATGGCCTTGCGTCATCGCGAGGTCAACGGCGGCTTGGGCCAAGTGGTGGATGTGGCACTGTACGAAGCGATTTTCGCCATGATGGAAAGCATGGTCCCGGAGTTCGACGTGTTCGGCTTCATCCGCGAACGCACCGGCAACATCATGCCGGGCATCACGCCCTCCTCCATTCACACCAGCGCCGACGGCAAACACGTACAGATCGGCGCCAACGGCGATGCGATCTTCAAGCGGTTCATGCTGATCATCGGGCGCGAAGACCTGGCCAACGACCCTGTGCTGGCCAGCAACGACGGGCGCGACAGCCGTCGCGACGAGATTTACGGGGTGATCGATCGCTGGGTCAACTCACTGCCGCTGGACGAGGTGATCGCGCAACTGAACCAGGCTGACGTGCCCGCCAGCCGGATCTTCAGTGCCGAAGACATGTTCAGCGATCCACAGTACCTGGCCCGGGAAATGTTCCTGCAAGCCAAACTGCCCGATGGCAAAGACTTCAAGATGCCCGGCATTGTGCCAAAACTCTCCGAGACACCCGGCACCTCCGAATGGGTCGGGCCGCAGCTGGGTGAACACAACGCGCAGGTACTCCACGATCTTGGCTACGATCCGGCACAGATCGCACGGCTGCGTGAAGACGGAGCCATCTAAGCTGAAACGCCTGCTTTCATCAGCCCTCAATCAAGTGTGCCGTTGGCGTGCACTGGTGATTCTCGGGCTGTTGTCAGGGCTGATACCTCCGGCCCTGGCGCAACCGAAAGAGCATTTGATCTGGCTGCTGCGCGACCTGCCGCCACTGACCATTTTCGAAGGCCCGAAAAAAGGCCTGGGGGTTATCGATCAACTGATGCCGCGGTTGATCACCGGCATGCCGCAATACGAACACACCCTGATACGGGTCAATCGCGCCCGTGGCATGCAAATGCTTCACGAAGGATCCTTTACCTGCGACCCCTCGTTGATCTGGAGCAAGGAGCGCGAGCAATCAATTGCGTTTTCCATCCCGGCCTACCGGATGGTCAGCAATGGGCTGGTGATCCGACATGAAGACCGGTCGATGCTGGCGCCCTTTCTCTTTGGCGATGAAGTCGATCTGGCGGCACTGCTGGCCAGCGGTCGACAGAAAGTCGGGGTGGTGGCTGAGCGCAGTTACGGTCAGTTCCTCGACACATTGCTGCAACAGGCGCCGCCCGGCGTGCTGACGCCCCACTACGGCAACGACGCCCTCGGCAGTCTGTTGCAGATGCAGCGCCTGGGGCGTTTGCAGGCGGTCTTGGGTTACTGGCCGGAGATCCGTTATCAGGCTCGTCAGGGAAACATTGCCGATGAGCAGCTGGAGTTCTATCCGGTCAAAGGCACGGGCAAGTACCTGTCCGGGTACATCGGTTGCTCGAATACCCCTCAGGGCCGACAAGCGATCAGTGAAATCAATCAGCTATTGCGCGCCCTGCCTCGCGAGCAATTGGACCCGCTGTATGCCGACTGGCTCGATCCGCAACGACGCACAGATTATCTGGAAGAAACCAGGGCCTTTTTCGAGCGCCAAGCCACGCAGTGATAAATCCCGGGCAAAAAGAAACCCCGAGAAGTGGGGAGACGACTCGGGGTTAAACGTGGCCTACATAAAGACCAGTAGCAGCAAGCCACAAGCACCGGAGCACAATGCTTGATCCTGCTGTTACATGGTCTGACTGACCTTGACGCGGGAAGGTTCCCACAAAAAACAATTCAATTGCGATTGGCCAGGATCTTGTCCTGAGCAGCATTGCGCAATGCGGCGATGACACAGGGCTCCAGACGTCCTTCAGCAATCAACACGTCGCGGTGCAACCCGTCGACGACATCCGTCAGCAGACGTTTATCGGTTAACTGGGCCTGATTGAACAGCCGTTCGACCACGATAGCGCCGCTCGCATTCTTCAGGGTCACCAGGTATTCGCCCTGGACACCCGATGGGGTCAACGTGACCTGATACGGGCTCAGAGCCTCACCGAGCAATAGACTGATACTTTCCATCTCGATCACCACTCAATAGTCCGAAAACAAAGTGCCTGGGGCGTATCCACAGTAAATGACCACAGGCCCGAGAAGAAAGTTCTGGATTCCAACGGCAGGCGCACCGGCGCCTCTGGTAGTTAGAGCATGCACGGCAAAGATGACAGCAAAAAAACAATCGCTTCACACCTGCCGTGTACGCTTGCCGATATCGCTCCATCCGCCCAGCAGCCCTCGCAATTGACCGTCCGCACTGTAAAACGGCACCGTCCACTGGTAGACGTCCCTGACGCCGTCCTTGAACATCAACTGACGCTCGCTGAAACGGGTCTTGCGAGTATCGAGCTGAGCCATGAACTCGGCGTGCAACTGCTCAGCGGTTTCTTTGGGCAAGACATCGAGTTCGATCAGCTGTCGCCCCTGAACCTGGTCGAAACGGGTCGACAAGCACTCCTCATAACTTTTATTGCACATGATCAAACGCCCTTCCAGATCACGCACGAACATGGGATCGGGCATGGCGTCTATCAATGCATGCTGGAATGAGAGCTGGTCATTGAGGTCTTTTTCGGCGCCTCGCCGTTGTTCGATCAGTGCCGCGAGCCGACGATTCCAAAGCAATGAAAGCAGGCCGAACAGGCTGGCGATGAACACGCCCCAGCAACCCCACTGGGTTATCCGTTGCCAGGCCGAGGGCGCATGTACAGGCGTAATTCCTTTCAGCCATTTCAGGCGTATGGCGCGTAACTCGGCGGGTGGAAATGCCTCCAGCGCCTTGTTGAGGATGCTCAACAACTGCGGCTGTCCCTTGCGGACCGCCAAATGATCAGCCTCCCATTTGCCCTCCACCGCATGCCCTACCTTGAGCCGGCCCAAGGGATAAAGCTGCGCTCCGATTTCGTTCTCAATGGTGGCGTAGGCCTCGCCACTTTCCACCAGCGCCCGGGCCTCAGCGTAGGTTTTGACCGACCGCAGCTCGATCGCCGGGTAGTCACGGCGAATCGTGCCCTCCAGGGCGTGCCGGGTCGGCAATACCAGGACTCTTTTCGACAGTTGCTCCAAAGACTGTAACGCGGGTGTGCCGGCCAGTCCCACGAGCACCCAACCCGCGCCGCCGAACGCATGGCTGAAATCCAGAAACATCTTGCGCTCGTCATTTAGCGCCAGCGTCGTGCTCATGTCCGCCGCCCCGCTCTCCAGGCGCTCGAGCATCTGATCGGTGGAAAACGACTCTTCATGGACGAACCGCAGCCCTGTCATGGCGCTGATTCGGTCGAGCAGATCCTTGTTCAAACCGCTCCAGTGACCGTGCTCATCCTTGAACAGATATAACGGATACTGTGCCGACGCGACGATGACCATCGGATGTTCAGCAATCCATCGCAGCTCCTGATCGTCCAGCTCAATGCGTGCGGCGCTGGCTGACTCCCGGGATTCGTGTGTCGCCAATTGTGCAGCCTTTACCCATTGCCCAAAACCCAGGGCACCCAACAAAAACAACCAACGCATGGCTGGTATAAACCCTCTGAAAAACAGCATTGCCACTTCCTTGGTGATCGTCTCGCCCGTCCTTCATGGGCGGCTCTTCATTTACGAAACCCGACAAGTGTGGCATGCAGAAATGAGAAAGCCCGTCAGGAGACGGGCTTCAAAATGTGACAGCTTTTGCCGGTTACAACGGCTTACCGCGGTTGCCATGCTGACTGACAAAGGCCTGCACGGCTTTCAGGTCGTTCGGTAATACGGTGCAACGCTCATCTCGCTCAAACAAATCAGAAAGATGTGCAGGTAGTTCGAGCGCTTTTCCTACACCTGCTTTTTCCACTGCGTCCGGGAATTTGACTGGATGAGCCGTGCCCAGGATCACCATCGGGATATCCAGGCTGCGACGGCATTCGCGCGCGGCCTTCACACCGATGGCGGTGTGCGGGTCGAGCAGCTCGCCGGTTTGCTCAAAGACTTCGGCAATGGTTTCGCAGGTTTGGGCGTCGTCCACGGCCAGCGAATCGAACAGCTTGCGCGCCTCGGTCCAGCGTTCCTGTTCGACGCTGAAACCGCCGCCCTGCTTGAAGGTGTCCATCAAACCGGCAATCGCCGCGCCGTTGCGACCGTGCAGGTCGAACAGCAGGCGCTCGAAGTTCGACGACACCATGATGTCCATGGACGGGGACAGCGTGGCGTGCAGGGTTTCCTTGACGTACTGATTGCCGCTCATGAAGCGGTGCAGGATATCGTTGCGGTTGGTGGCGACGATCAACTGGTTGATCGGCAGGCCCATATTGCGCGCCAGGTAACCGGCGAAGATATCGCCAAAGTTGCCGGTCGGCACCGAGAACGACACCGAACGCGCCGGGCCGCCCAGTTGCAGGGCTGCGTAGAAGTAGTAAACGATCTGGGCCATGATCCGCGCCCAGTTGATCGAGTTCACCGCAACCAGACGCGTACCTTTGAGGAAGCTCTGGTCGGCGAAGCTGGCCTTGACCATTTCCTGGCAGTCATCGAAGTTGCCTTCAATGGCGATGTTATGGATGTTCTCGCCGAAGATGGTGGTCATCTGGCGACGCTGCACTTCGGACACACGGTTGTGCGGGTGCAGGATGAAGATGTCGACGTTTTCGCAGTGCTTGCAGCCTTCGATGGCGGCCGAACCGGTGTCACCGGAAGTGGCACCAACAATCACCACGCGCTCGCCGCGCTTTTCCAGCACGTAGTCGAGCAGACGACCCAGCAGTTGCAGGGCGAAGTCCTTGAATGCCAGGGTCGGGCCGTGGAACAGCTCCAGCACCCATTCGTTGCCATTGAGCTGACGCAGTGGCGCAACGGCGTTGTGGGAAAACACGCCATACGTTTCTTCAAGAATCTTTTTGAAATCGGCATCGGGGATGCTGCCGGTGACGAACGGGCGCATCACCCGGAAGGCCAGCTCGTGATACGGCAGGCCAGCCCAGGAAGCGATTTCTTCCTGGGTGAAACGAGGCAGGTTTTCCGGCACGTACAGGCCGCCGTCCGTGGCCAAACCGGCCAACAGAACGTCTTCGAAATTCAGGGCCGGTGCCTGGCCGCGGGTACTGATATAACGCATGACTGGCTCCAATAGACAGTGTTCGCAATGCCGGGCTCGCGCGCGAGCCCGGTGAACGATAACGGCTTAGTTCAGGTGCTCGACGCGGATCCGTACGACCGGGCTGACCACGCCTTCCAAGGCCTCAAGGGCGGTGATCGCATCGTTCATGCGCTGTTCCCGTACACGGTGGGTCAGCAGGATCATCGGCACCAGGCCGTCATGTTCCTCGACTTCCTTCTGCATGATCGATTCGATGTTGATGCCGCGCTCCGAGAGGATGCTCGCCACTTGAGCCAGCACGCCCGGATGGTCCTTGGCCTGAATGCGCAGGTAGTACGCGCTTTCGCAGGCTTCGATCGGCAGGATCGGGTGAGCCGACAACGAATCCGGCTGGAAAGCCAGGTGCGGTACGCGGTTTTCCGGGTCGGATGTCATGGCGCGAACCACGTCCACCAGGTCGGCGATCACCGACGAAGCAGTCGGTTCCATGCCGGCACCAGCGCCGTAGTACAGGGTCGAACCGGCAGCATCACCGTTGACCATCACGGCGTTCATCACGCCGTTGACGTTGGCAATCAGGCGGTCGGCCGGGATCAGCGTCGGGTGCACACGCAGCTCGATGCCGGCCGCGGTGCTGCGCGCCACGCCCAGGTGCTTGATGCGATAGCCCAGCGCTTCGGCGTAGTTCACGTCAGCGGTGGTCAGCTTGGTGATGCCTTCGGTGTAAGCCTTGTCGAATTGCAGCGGAATGCCGAACGCGATAGACGCCAGGATCGTCAGCTTGTGGGCTGCGTCGATGCCTTCGACGTCGAAAGTCGGATCCGCTTCGGCGTAACCCAGGGCTTGCGCTTCGGCGAGGACATCTTCGAAGGTGCGGCCCTTCTCACGCATTTCGGTGAGAATGAAGTTACCAGTGCCATTGATGATCCCGGCCACCCAGTTGATACGGTTGGCGGACAAGCCTTCACGGATCGCCTTGATCACCGGGATGCCGCCAGCCACGGCCGCTTCGAACGCAACGATCACGCCCTTCTCGCGAGCCTTGGCGAAAATTTCATTACCGTGAACGGCGATCAGTGCCTTGTTCGCGGTGACCACATGCTTGCCATTCTCGATGGCCTTGAGTACCAGCTCACGGGCAACGGTGTAGCCGCCCATCAGCTCTATAACGATGTCGATCTCAGGGTTCGTGGCCACTTCGAACACATCGTTGGTAATCGCAATACCGGTCGTCTGGAACTGAGGCTTTGGCGTGCGCATGGCAATTTGTGCCACTTCGATTCCACGCCCGGCACGACGAGCAATTTCCTCGGCGTTGCGCTGAAGTACGTTGAAGGTACCGCCACCGACGGTCCCTAACCCACAGATGCCTACTTTGACCGGTTTCACTGTGAACTCCCCATAAAACGGCCGACTCAAGGTCGGCCGTGAAAACAACCGCTTGCTAGCGGTTCTCTATTAATGGCCCGGCGAATGCTGCTGCCGAACCATGATCGTCAATGGCTGACCGTGACGATGCGAATTTACTTCGCGCCCAGCGCCAGTTTGGCGACTTGTGGCGCAGGCTGGTAGCCCGGAATGACCTGACCGTCGGCCAAAACGATGGCCGGTGTGCCGTTCACGCCAATCGACTGACCGAGGGCGAACTGCTTGGACACCGGGTTATCGCACTTGGCGGCTTTGATTTCCTTGCCGTCGACCATTTTGTCCATGGCCGCTTTCTTGTCTTTGGAGCACCACACGGCCTGCAGCTGTTCATCACCCGGCGAACCCAGGCCCTGGCGCGGGAACGCAACATAACGCACTTCGATACCCAGCTTGTTCAGCTCCGGCACTTCGGCGTGCAGCTTGTGGCAATACGGGCAGGTGGTGTCGGTGAAGACAGTGATGTGCGACTTGGTTTCACCGATCGCCGGGTAGACCACGGTTTCAGCCACTGGTATTCCGTTGATCAATTTGGAAATGCCCAGGCGTTCGGTCTTCTCGGTCAGGTTGACCGGTTTGCCATCCTTGAGCTGGAACAGGTAGCCCTGAACGACGTATTGGCCGTCGGCGCTGGCATAAAGGACGCGGCTGCCCTTGAGTTTGACTTCGTACAGGCCCGGCAGCGGACTGGCAGTGATGGTTTCGACCGGCACGTCGAGCTGGAGGTTTTCCAGGCTTTTACGAATGGCTTTGTCGGCCGCGTCATCGGCGACGGCAAAGGTGCTGACCAACGCAATGGCTGCGGCGGCGAAAATCTGGGTCAGACGCATGAGAACTCCTGAAGGCGGACAAATGGGACGATCAGAACGCCCGTGCCGAAACACCGGGTCATAACCGCCCATCGTGCAAACCGGCAAAGCCTACCACATAAGGCCCGTGTGGCCGAATGCGCCTGTCGCAAGACATCGTGGGCGACACAAATCCCTTGTGGGAGCGGGCTTGCTCGCGAAAGCGGAGTGACAGTCCACATTATCTTTGACAGATACACCGCATTCGCGAGCAAGCCCGCTCCCACAGAATCGCGTTCAGCCGCGCGGGTGATGTTTGGCGTGCAAATCCTGCAAACGCGCGCGGGCGACGTGAGTATAGATCTGGGTGGTCGAGAGATCGCTGTGGCCGAGCAGCATTTGCACCACACGCAGGTCGGCACCGTGGTTGAGCAAATGTGTAGCGAAGGCATGGCGCAGGGTATGCGGCGACAGCGACTTGCCAATTCCGGCGACCTTCGCCTGGTGCTTGATGCGGTGCCAGAAGGTCTGGCGGGTCATCTGCTCGCCGCGCTGGCTGGGGAACAGCACATCGCTGGGACGCCCGCCCAACAGCTCTCCACGGGCATCGCGCATGTAGCGCTCGATCCAGACAATCGCCTCCTCGCCCATCGGCACCAGCCGCTCCTTGCTGCCCTTGCCCATCACCCGCAGCACACCCTGACGCAGATTGACCTGTTCCAGCGTCAGGCTGATCAACTCCGTCACCCGCAAGCCACAGGCATAGAGCACTTCGAGCATGGCGCGGTCTCGCTGGCCGATGGCCTCGCTCAAGTCCGGCGCTTTCAGCAGCGCTTCCACGTCAGCTTCCGACAAGGATTTAGGCAATGGCCTACCGAGTTGCGGCATGTCGACACGCAATGTCGGATCGACGGCGATGAGTTTTTCCCGCAACAAATAGCGATAGAAACCACGCACGCCGGAGAGAAACCGCGCGGTGGAACGGGGCTTGTAGTTTTGCTCCAGGCGCCAGGCCAGGTGATCAAGGATCAACTCGCGACCGGCATTGATCAGCTCCAGATCCTTCTCCTGCATCCAGCCATTGAACAAGGCCAGGTCACTGCGATAGGCATCGCGGGTGTTATCGGAAAGACCTTTCTCCAGCCACAGCGCGTCGAGAAACTGGTCTATCAGGGGATGGTCGATGGCGGGCATAGAGGCTCGGGCAACTGGAAAACTGACGGCAAGTCTTTCATAGCCGGCGGTGGCTTTACAGCGCCCTGTTACTGCGGCGATTGATAGATCGATTCGCGGGCAAGCCTCGCGCCTACACATTCAGGTTTGCTCGGGGTAAATCGCAGGCAACAAAAAAGCAGCCCGTGGGCTGCTTTTTTCTGCATCGGAAGCTGGACTTAAACCAGTTTTTCCTTGATGCGAGCTGCTTTACCGGACAGGTCACGCAGGTAGTACAGCTTGGCTTTACGTACGTCACCGCGACGCTTAACGGCCATGCTGTCGATTTGCGGGCTGTAGGTCTGGAAAGTACGCTCTACGCCAACACCGTTGGAGATTTTACGAACGGTGAAAGCACTGTTTACGCCGCGGTTACGCTTGGCGATAACAACACCTTCGAACGCTTGCAGACGCGAACGGTCGCCTTCCTTCACTTTCACCTGAACGACAATGGTGTCGCCCGGGGCAAAGGTAGGGATCTCTTTGGTCATCTGCTCTGCTTCGAGTGCAAGGATGATTTTGTTAGTCATGCTGTGCTCCTAAGGTAAATCGTCGGATCTACCATCGATACGTTGTTAACTATCGTCCCGCTCGCGGATGTATTCCTCGAGCAGCTTCTTCTCTTCTCCAGAAAGCGAGCGGCTTTCCAGAAGATCGGCGCGTCGTTCAAAGGTCCTACCAAGGGACTGCTGTAAACGCCAACGCCGGATGTGCGCGTGATTGCCACTTAGCAATACGTCGGGAACACGCTGATCCGCATACACCTCCGGTCGGGTGTAGTGCGGGCAATCCAGCAAACCATCCGTAAAGGAATCTTCCTCGGCGGAGTCCGCATGCCCTAAAGCTCCAGGCAGCAGTCGTGTAACCGCATCGATCAGGACCATCGCCGGCAGCTCGCCGCCAGACAGTACATAGTCGCCAATCGACCACTCTTCATCGACATGAGCATCAATAAAACGCTCGTCAATGCCTTCATAGCGGCCGGCAATCAGGATCAATGCATCCAGATTCGCCAACTCGCGTACCGCCGACTGAGTCAGTTGACGGCCTTGGGGGGACAGGTAAATTACCTTCGCCGCCTCCCCGGCTGCTGCCTTGGCCTGAACCAGAGCATCTTCCAGGGGCTTGATCTTCATCACCATGCCCGGACCACCGCCAAATGGGCGATCGTCCACAGTGTGATGTCGATCCGTCGTGTAGTCTCGCGGATTCCAACAGGTAAGCTGCAACAGCCCCTGTTTCACCGCCCGACTGGTGATGCCGTACTCGCTGATGGCGGAGAACATCTCGGGAAACAAACTGATCACTTCTACGCGCAGGTTAGCCACGTTTAGAAGTCCGCATCCCATTCCACCTTCATCTCGCCTGCGGCAAGGTCGACGGCCAACACGCATTGCTCCGTATAGGGCAACAGGCGTTCGCGATCATCCAGGCTGCCAGCGCAAGGCTTGACCACCATTACATCATTGGCGCCGGTTTCCAGAAGATGATCGATTTTCCCGAGCAATTGCCCGAGTTGATCAATAACCTTCAGACCTTCCAGCTGGTACCAGTAGTACTCGCCGTCGGTCAATTCAGGGAACAGGTTGCGCGGCACACAGATCTCATAACCGGCCAGAAGACGCGCTTCTTCACGATCATCGAGACCCTTGAGCTTTGCGACCAGGAACTTGTCGTTCCCACGTCCGCTGACCAGCTCGACCTGTTTCACATTGCCTTCGCGCTTGAGCGTCCAGGTTTTGTACTGCAACAGGTTTTCAGTCGGATCAGTAAAGGAATACACCTTCACTTCGCCGCGAACGCCATGAACAGAATAAATTTTGCCAATAACGATCAAATCATCGGCAATAGCTGGCGTCGCGTTCATATTGCTCAGGCCGCAGCCTTAGCAGATTCCTTCAACAACTGAGCAACGCGCTCAGAAGGTTGTGCACCAACGCTCAGCCAGTAGGCTACGCGCTCTTGGTTCACGGACAGACGAACTTCTTGACCACGAGCAACAGGGTTGAAGAAACCAACCTGTTCCTTGTGCGAACCGTCGCGCGGGTTGCGGCTGTCGGTTACGGTCAAGTGGTAAAACGGGCGCTTTTTGGAGCCGCCAAGGGCAAGACGGATTGTTAGCATGTGAACATCGTTCCTGTAGTCGGTGCTGCAAATCTAAAGGCACAGCGGGCATAGGTGCCCGAAAGGCCGCATATTCTAAGGAATATCCGGACTTTTGCAAATGTCTTTTTCCGGCGGCCTATCGGTCGCCATCCAGATTTGCTATAGAGCCGTCGTTGAAAACGGCCAGTCAGCTCCCGCAAGTGCGGGTTTGCTGGAGATCCCACTTCCTTGTGGGCAGCGCCGACATGACTGCCGGCGCGAATCTTTTACATCTTGGGCATGCCGCCGCCGGGCAACATACCGCCCATGCCGCGCATCATTTTGGCCATTCCGCCTTTGGCGGAGAACTTCTTCATCATCTTCTGCATCTGCTTGTGCTGCTTGATCAAGCGACCGATGTCCTGCACCTGGGTGCCGGAACCCATGGCGATCCGGCGCTTGCGCGAACCGCTGATCAGCTCAGGGTCGCGGCGCTCGGCCGGGGTCATGGAGTTGATGATGGCTTCCATCTGTTTGAATTGTTTCTCTGCCGCGCCCTGGGCATTGCCCATTTGCGCCAGGTTCACACCGCCGATGTTCGGCAGTTTGTCCATGAGGCCGCCGAGGCCGCCCATGCTCTTCATCTGCTGCAGCTGATCGCGGAAGTCTTCGAGATCGAAGCCCTTGCCCTTTTTCAGCTTCTTGGCCAGTTTGTCGGCCTTGTCCTTGTCGAGGGTCTGTTCGGCCTGCTCGATCAGGCTGAGTACGTCGCCCATGCCGAGGATGCGCGACGCGATACGCTCTGGGTGGAACGGCTCGAGCGCTTCGCTCTTCTCGCCCATACCGATGAACTTGATCGGCTTGCCGGTGATCGCACGTACCGACAGCGCGGCACCGCCACGGGCATCGCCGTCGACCTTGGTCAGGATCACACCGGTCAGCGGCAATGCATCGCCGAAGGCCTTGGCCGTGTTGGCGGCGTCCTGGCCGGTCATGGCGTCGACCACGAACAGGGTTTCGACCGGGTTGATCGCGGCATGCAGCGCCTTGATCTCGCCCATCATCTCTTCATCGATGTGCAGGCGACCGGCGGTATCGACGATGACCACGTCGATGAATTTCAGCTTGGCTTCTTTAATAGCCGCTTGCGCGATGTCGACCGGCTTCTGGCTCAGGTCGGACGGGAAGAACGTCACGCCGATGTCGTTGGCCAGGGTTTCCAGCTGCTTGATCGCCGCCGGACGGTAAACGTCCGCGGAGACGACCATGACCGACTTCTTCTTGCGCTCTTTAAGGAAGCGCGCGAGTTTGCCGGCGGTGGTGGTTTTACCCGCACCCTGCAAACCGGCCATCAACACGACGGCAGGAGGAACGGCGCTCAGGTTCAAGTCTTCGTTGGCCGCGCCCATCAGGCTTTCGAGTTCGGCCTGGACGATTTTCACGAAGGCCTGGCCCGGTGTCAGGCTGCGCGACACCTCGGTGCCGACAGCGCGCTCCTTGACCGAATTGACGAAGTCTTTGACCACCGGCAAGGCGACGTCGGCTTCGAGCAACGCCATGCGCACTTCGCGCAGGGTGTCTTTGATGTTGTCTTCGGTCAGCTTGGCCTTGCCGGTGACATGGCGCAGCGTCTGCGAGAGACGGTCGGTTAAGTTTTCAAACATTGCGCGATCCTTTCAGGCCCTGTGTAGACCGGGATAATGGCGGCCCAGACCGGAATAAACATGTGCTCGGCGAGCCTGCGGCGTGGGCAGGTCGCGGATTATAGCGAAGACTGCGTCTGGCGGACACCTTCACCGTCAGGTTGCATGGTCTTTCGTGCCATGGCGGTTCTATGCCAAACTCAGCGCCTTTCGGGCTTGCCTAACAGGATTTATGCTCCCCTTGTCACCCAGTTTGCTTACCACCCTCGCCGCCGCCTGCTTATATGCCGCTGCGACCCTCTATCAGGGCACTCGTCTGGCCACCGGCGCCAAGGCGAACAAGCGCCTGCTGGTCACGCTCGGCGTACTGGCCGTGCTGGCTCACAGCGCCAGCCTGATCACCCACCTGTTGACGCCGATCGGCCTGGCCCTGGACTTTTTCAGCGCCGCCAGCCTGATTGCCGCGGCGGTCATCGCCCTGACCCTGCTGGCCTGCTCGCGGATCCCGGTGGAAAACCTGCTTCTATTGCTATTCCCGTTGGGCGCCGCAACTGTGCTGCTGGCGCAGTTAGCCCCCGCCGGCACGGTGCAGATCATTGATGAAGAGCCTGGCATTCTTGCTCATATCCTCTTGTCGATCCTCGCTTACGGCATGTTCACCATCGCGGTGTTCCAGGCCTTGCTGCTGCTGGTGCAGGACCACCAGCTCAAGCACAAGCATCCGTCCGGGCTGATCAAGAACTTCCCGCCGCTGCAAACCATGGAAAGCCTGCTGTTCGGTTTCCTTTGGGCCGGCTGGAGCCTGCTGTCGCTGTCGCTGATCTCCGGCTGGCTGTTCGTCGAGAACCTGTTTGCCCAGCACCTTGTGCATAAAACCCTGCTGGCGTGCCTGGCCTGGATCGTCTTCAGCGTGCTGTTATGGGGGCGCAACCGTCTCGGCTGGCGCGGGCACAAAGCCATCCGCTGGACCCTTGCCGGTTTCTGCCTGCTGATGCTGGCGTATTTCGGCAGCAAGCTGGTCCGTGAATACATTCTGCATATCTGACGGGCGGCATTAATGGACGACTTGCCCATAGGGCCGATGCTCGCGGTGCTGGCCCTGCTGGTTTTATGGTCGGGGTTGTTTACCGCGATCGAAGTTGCACAACAGCACTTGCTGGCCCAGCGCACGGCTTCGCGCTCGAACGACAAACCGGTGGCCAGGCTGGGTTTCCCCCTTGATAGCCTGATCTTCTGCAACACGCTGTGCCGCACATTGGTCGTCGTCATCAGCACCTTGCTGGCGATTTTCACCTGGGCGGAAAACGGCCCGTGGGTGGCTTGCCTCGGTGCCGGCGCGGTGTTGCTGGTGTTCGCCGACTACCTGCCGCGCACCCTCGCTGTCCGCTACCCGGATGCCGTCCTGACGCTGGGCAATACACTGCTCGGCGTACCGTTAAAAATCATCTATCCGGCCGCCTGGCTGCTCAATGGCATCAGCCAGTTATTGATGCGACCGTTCGCCCGCAAAACCCACGTGGTGCAACAAAGCGAAGACGAAGCACCTCTGGATCGGTACGACGATCACGAACATGCCAACGCTCGCCCGCACCCGCTGTCGGGCATCCACGCGCTGGATAACATCACGGTCAACGATATTCTGGTGCCGCGCAGTGACGTCGACGGGATCAACCTGGATGACTCGCTCGAAGAAATCATCGAGCAACTGCGCCACAACAAACGTACCCGCCTGCCGGTATTCCATAGCGATATCAATCAGGTCGAGGCGGTGCTCAACACCCGGCAGATCCGTCATTTGCTAGCGGATTCAAGCCTGACCGTGGAAGCTCTGCTGGCGGCCAGCCACGAGCCGTACTTCGTACCGGAAAGCACCCCGTTGCAGCTGCAATTGTTGAACTTCCACAAACAGCAGCGGCGCTTGGGCATGGTGGTCGACGAATACGGCGAAGTGCTGGGCATCGTGACCCTGGAAGACATTCTCGAAGAAATCGTCGGCGAGTTCGAAAGCCAGCACAGCCTGGACAACCCGCACATCCACCCCCAGGCGGATGGCCGACTAGTGATTGATGGCGCAGCGTCGATTCGCGAATTGAACAAAAGCCTTGGCTGGCACCTGCCCAGCGATGGTCCGAAAACCCTCAACGGATTAGTGACCGAGGCGCTGGAAACGATTCCGGACAGTGCGGTTTGCCTGAAGATCGGGCGTTATCGGCTGGAGATTCTGGAGACGGAAGACAATCGCGTTACCCGGGTGTTGATCTGGCATACCAGCTCGGTTCCTGCACTCATCCGTTAGTTCGCCAAAAGATCGCAGCCTCGCTTCGCTCGACAGCTCCTACAGTTCGGAATGTGTTCCCTTGTAGGAGCTGTCGAGCGAAGCGAGGCTGCGATCTTTCTCATTATCTATGCCCTTGTTCGATCGTTAGCGACCTTCCTATAATCGAGCCGCTTACCCAAGCCCCCGGCCGAACCACGTGCTTACCCCGCACGCAGCAGGTTCCGGCCAGATCATCGACAACATCCGCACTACCGCGACGACTGTTCCTACCTTGAACAGCGACCGTTTCTGAACCCACATCCCTGGGTATTCGACCATAATAATTCGCTCCACTGGGGCACATGACTGTCAGGGATAACCGCATGACGACCAGCACAACGTTCAGCGACACCGCACCTGCGCAACCGACCAATTCCGCCACCCGAGTAGCCACTGCGAGTTTCATCGGCACGGCCATCGAGTTCTACGACTTCTACGTCTATGCCACCGCCGCGGCGCTGGTGATCGGTCCGGTGTTTTTTCCGCAAACCTCCGGCACCGCCCAAATGCTGTCGGCGTTCCTCACCTTCGGGATAGCCTTCCTAGCACGGCCACTGGGTTCGGCGCTGTTCGGCCACTTCGGTGACCGCATCGGGCGTAAATCGACATTGGTCGCCTCCCTGCTGCTGATGGGCGTGTGTACGACGCTGATCGGCGTGTTGCCGGGTTACAACAGCATTGGCGCCTGGGCGCCGATCCTGCTTTGCGTGCTGCGCTTCGGCCAGGGCCTGGGGCTGGGCGGTGAGTGGGGCGGCGCTGCATTGCTGGCCACGGAAAACGCGCCCAAGGGTAAACGCGCCTGGTTCGGCATGTTCCCGCAGCTCGGCCCTTCGATTGGTTTTCTGGCGGCCAATGGCCTGTTCCTGATCCTGGCCATGGGCCTGAACGACGAACAGTTCCGCTCATGGGGCTGGCGGATTCCGTTTCTGCTCAGTGCCGTGCTGGTGATGGTCGGCCTGTACGTGCGCCTCAAGCTCCACGAAACGCCGGTGTTCGCCAATGCCATGGCTCGTCAGGAACGGGTGAAGATTCCGCTGTTTGAACTGTTCAGCCAGTACTGGGCACCCATGCTGCTGGGGGCCGGCTCGATGGTGGTGTGTTACGCGCTGTTCTACATCTCGACGGTGTTTTCGCTGAGTTATGGCGTGTCAACGCTCGGCTACACCCGCGAAACCTTTCTTGGCCTGCTGTGTTTCGCCGTGCTGTTCATGGCGGCCGCAACACCGCTGTCGGCTTGGGCCAGCGATCGTTTCGGGCGTAAACCGGTGCTGATCATCGGTGGCGTGCTGGCGATTCTGTCCGGATTCTTGATGGAACCATTGCTGACCCAAGGCTCGACCTGGAGCGTGGCCCTGTTCCTGTGCATCGAGCTGTTTCTGATGGGCGTGACTTTTGCGCCGATGGGCGCGCTGCTGCCGGAGCTGTTTCCGACCCAGGTGCGCTATACCGGCGCATCGGCGGCCTACAACCTGGGCGGCATTGTCGGAGCCTCGGCGGCACCGTTCTTTGCGCAGAAACTGGTGGCGATGGGCGGTTTGAGTTATGTCGGCGGGTATGTGTCGGGGGCGGCGGTGCTGAGCTTGATCGCGGTGCTATGCCTGAAGGAGACGCGACATAACGATTTGAATCGGGTGGCCTGACAGACCGCCATCGCGAGCGGGCCCGCTCCCACAGGGACCGCGTTCTATCAGAACGAATGCGGTCCAGTGTGGGAGCGAGCCCGCTCGCGATAGCCGCGCCTCGGTTACAGCTCGACCACAACAGCCTGAGCAGCACGGGTCGCTTTGGCACGAGCGGCTTCTATGGACTCATCACGCGCCAACGCCACACCCATCCGACGCTGGCCATTGACCTCAGGCTTGCCGAACAGACGCAACGCCGTATCCGGCTCGCTCAACGCAGCGCCCAAATTGGCGAATGCGGTTTGAGTCGACTGCCCTTCCACCAGAATCACCGCCGAAGCCGAAGGCCCGAACTGACGGATCAATGGAATCGGCAGGCCCAGGATTGCCCGTGCATGCAGCGCGAACTGCGACAGGTCCTGGGAAATCAGGGTCACCAGGCCGGTGTCATGCGGGCGTGGCGAGACTTCGCTGAACCATACCTGATCACCTTTGATGAACAGTTCGACGCCAAACAGACCACGACCACCCAAGGCTTCGGTCACGGCTTTGGCAACGCGCTCGGACTCAGCCAGAGCAACCGGGCTCATGGCTTGTGGCTGCCAGGATTCCTGATAGTCACCCTTTTCCTGACGGTGGCCAACCGGTGCGCAGAACGTCGTGCCGCCAACGTGGCGCACGGTCAGCAGGGTAATTTCGTAGTCGAAGTCGATGAAGCCTTCGATGATCACGCGACCTTTACCGGCGCGGCCACCTTCTTGAGCGTAATCCCAGGCCTTCTGCACGTCATCGACGCTGCGCAGCAGGCTCTGGCCTTTACCCGAGGAACTCATGACCGGCTTGACCACACACGGGAAGCCCAGGTCTTCAACGGCCTTGCTGTAATCCTCGAAGGTGTCGGCGAAATGATACGGCGAGGTTGGCAGGTCCAGCTCTTCGGCGGCCAGGCGACGGATGCCTTCGCGGTTCATGGTCAGCTGCGCGGCGCGAGCGGTCGGAATCACGGTGAAGCCTTCGGCTTCCAGCTCGACCAGGGTCGCGGTGGCGATGGCTTCGATTTCCGGCACGATGAAGTGCGGCTTCTCGGCTTCGATCACGGCACGCAGGGCGGCACCGTCGAGCATGTTGATCACATGGCTGCGATGGGCCACTTGCATGGCCGGCGCATTGGCGTAGCGATCCACGGCAATCACTTCAACGCCCAGGCGTTGCAGCTCGATCACCACTTCTTTGCCCAACTCACCACAGCCACACAGCAATACGCGGGTCGCGGTTGGCGACAATGGAGTTCCGATACGGGTCATCTCAGGTCCTCAAAGAAGCGGATCATCGAGGGAAGCACGCTTCCCGTGGGGAGAAAGCGCGGCATTTTACATGAACCTGAGGCTTTGGCTTCAGCTGACGACGGCCTGATTACGCAAGCGCCAGGCCATGATCAGCCAAACGACGGTCACACCGGCGAACTTTGAGCCCAGCGCGGTGAGGATCACGCCCGGCGTGAGCGCATCGATCATGCCGAAGAAAATGAAGGTGTCCAGCGGGATGCTCAGGGCCGAACTTATCCACAGGCGATCGCGCAACGGGCGCCGGGTGGTACTGAACACCAGCCAGTCGATGCACTCGGACACGGCGAACGCCGTGGCACTGGCGAGAGCGATAGACGAGTCGGAAGTGACGTACGACAGCAGCAGCGCTACCAGCATCGCCGCGATCGCGCCATGGCCGAAACGGATTTGCACCATGTCGCGCAGCACGAACACCAAACCACCCCAGGCCGACCAGATGATGTCCAGGTGCGGGGCAGTGGAAAAAGCGTAATTGATCAGCACGACGCTGCTGATGTAGGCGATCAGGAAGAGCATGGGGATACCTGTCAATTTGGTGCACAGGGTACTTCAGCCATGCAGCGCCGCCAAAGGCTTAAATCAAAAGATCGCAGCCTGCGGCAGCTCCTACGCGGGCTAGCGTTCATCCACAAAATCGCGGAGAACACTGCATCTGTAGGAGCTGCCGCAGGCTGCGATCTTTTGATCTTCGGTTACTGACCTGGCGTTTTACCCAGCATCCAGATCAACCCACTCGACTTCGCCCGCTCATGACACAACCCCAACACCTTGCGCCGTTCCTCGTTGTCCATCCGGCTCCAGCGGGTGATTTCTTCCACCGTGCGCTGACACCCGGTGCAAATGTCATCCTCGTCCAGCGCACAAATGTTCACGCATGGGGACGGGACCGGTCGTTCAGTGGTGCTCATTCTTCCTGCTCGACCAGATCGCGGGCATAACGCTGCGAGTTGTGCACATAGTGAGCAGCGCTGGCTTCGAGCATCTTCTTCTGCGGCTCGGTCAGCTCGCGAACAATCTTGCCCGGCGAGCCCATGACCAGCGAACCGTCCGGAATTTCCTTGCCCTCGCCGATCAGCGAGTTGGCGCCAATGATGCAGTTCTTGCCGATTTTCGCGCCATTGAGAATCACCGCATTAATACCGATCAGGCTGTAATCGCCCACCGTGCAGCCATGAAGCATGGCGTTGTGGCCGATGGTCACGCCGGTGCCGATGGTCAGCGGGTAGCCCATGTCGGTGTGCATCACGGTGCCGTCCTGGACGTTGCTGTTCTTGCCGATCAGGATCAGTTCGTTGTCGCCACGCAACACGGTGTTGAACCAGACGTTGGCGCCCTCTTCCAGTTTGACCTTGCCCACCAGCACGGCATTGGGGGCGACCCAGCTCTGCGGATGGGTATCGACACGGGCGTCGCCCAGGCGGTATTTCATCTTTATTTCCTCAAGGCTCAGGCAGGCTCACTTGCAACAACAGATTCACGCCAGGCGAACAATGGCTTCAGGTGTTGATAAAACGCTTGGGCGGTTGATGCAGGCTGATTTTCGCGTCATAGAGCAAGTTGATCAACTCGACGATCATGATCGCCGTCAGGCCCCAGATCTTGTACTCACCATAACGGTAGCTTGGCACGTACCAGCTGTGGCCTTGATAGTCGATGCGGTGGGTATGCTCGCGCGGATCCTCGCGAAAAAACTCCAGGGGCACGCTGAACACGGCAGCAATCTCGGCATCGTTGGCCAAGTATTCGACGAAGTCCGGAATCACGCCGACATAAGGTGTGACCTTGATGCCGTGCAGGGAGATCAACGGGCTCAGCGGGCCGATCACTTCGACCAGCCCCGGCGGCAGGCCGATTTCTTCTTCGGCTTCGCGCAAGGCAGTAAAAATCAGGTCCGGGTCTTCGGGGTCGCGTCTTCCGCCAGGGAAGGCGACTTCGCCGCCATGGGTCGAGAGCCCACTGGCGCGCAGGGTCAAAACCAGTTCCGGTTCGTCACTGCGAGTGATGGGCACCAGTACCGCGGCCTCAGGAAAACGTTTGTCGGTTTCCAGTGTGCGTGGGGTGTGGTTGCTTACTCGATGCAGTAGCTCGTCCAGCATGAGTTTTCTCGATCTGTTGGCTACCTTGCATCATGCACCAATCGCACCGGCCGCCCAAGCCCTCAACCACCCCATGTCGCGAAACGACAACTTGCCGACCGACACCGCCGCACGCCAAGATAGGCGCAGCATTCAGGAACCCAAGCATGAAATTTTGCAGTCAGTGCGGCAACCCGGTGACCCAGCGCATTCCCGAAGGCGATTCGCGCCTGCGTTTTGTTTGCGACAGCTGTCACACCATTCATTACCAGAACCCCAATATCGTCGCCGGTTGCGTGCCGACCTGGGGGTCGAAGATATTGCTGTGCCGTCGCGCCATCGAGCCACGGCTCGGTTACTGGACCCTGCCCGCCGGCTTCATGGAAAACGGGGAGACCATCGAACAGGCCGCCATTCGCGAGACCGCCGAAGAAGCCTGCGCGCGGGTGCGCAATTTGAGTATCTATACCTTGATCGACGTGCCGCACATCAGCCAGGTGCATGTATTCTTTCGCGCCGAGCTGGTGGACCTGAATTTTGCCGCGGGTCCCGAGAGCCTGGAAGTGCAGCTGTTCGAAGAGGCTGATATCCCGTGGAGCGAACTGGCTTTCCGCACGGTGGGCCGTACCTTAGAATGCTTCTTCGCTGACCGGCGGGCCGAGGTCTATCCCGTGCGGTCCGAATCGATCCCACCGCTCGTCCAGCCTGCCATCATTTAAAGCGCCTACACATAAAAGCATCTATAAAATTAATTATCGCGACACCTCTTAGGGATATCGTTTCAATGCGCTGGTTGCTTGCTGTTTTTTGCTTGTCGTTCGTCGCTGTCAGCCAGGCTTCCTCCGCGGAAACATTGGACGGCAGACTCATCGAAAAAGTCCTGGTCCTCAAGTCTGCTCATCAACTGCAATTGATCAACGATGGCAGGCCGCTCAAAACCTATCGCATTTCCCTGGGCAAACGCCCTCAAGGGCCAAAGCTGATGGAGGGTGACAAACGCACCCCCGAAGGCCTCTATTGGCTGGACTGGCGCAAGACCAGTGACCGTTTCAACCTAGCGATGCACATCTCCTACCCAAACATCAGCGACTCCGCCCGAGCCCGTCGCGAAGGCGTCGAGCCCGGTGGCATGATCATGATCCACGGCACCCCGGACTCTGCAGACACCCCCGAAGACCTGTTCCATACCCTGGACTGGACCGACGGTTGCATCGCCATGCGCAACATGGACATGCGCGAAGTCTGGAGTCTGGTACCGGATGGCACGATGATCGAGATTCGGCCTTAACTCCCCCTGTGGCAAAGGGGCTTGCCTGTGGCGAGGGAGCTTGCCCCAAAGTTCTATCTGATACCGCATTCGCTGATTCGAGGGCCGCTTCGCGCCCCAGCGGGAGCAAGCTCCCTCGCCACAAAAGCATCGCCTTGCCCTCCGTTCATGCTCTGACCGCTACCTTCGGTCGGCATCGTAAAATAAATTCAAAAGATCGCAGCCTGCGACAACGCCTGCCGGGTAGATACCAATTCCCCCTGCAGGCGCTGCCGCAGGCTGCGATCTTTGCCTTCAAAATCCCCACCTCTAATACCACTTTAAACCAAGCCCCCTAAAGACTATCCGGCAGGGCAGGCTTTGCTGCGCATACAGCAAAGTACTGGCGTTGACATGGTATTTAAGTGGTATTAGTTTCGCCGCATTACCGGGCGACAACACTCCAATATCCGCATCGGACAACAGCACATGAATGACCTCCAGGCCCTACGCCCTGACGACACCCAGCCCACGCCGCTGTACCTGCAACTGGCGCGCAATCTGGAAGCGGCGATTCATGCCGGCCAGTGGAAAGCCGAGCAGGCGATGCCGTCGGAGCGCAACCTCAGCGAACGGCTGGGCATCTCACGCGTCACCGCGCGCAAAGCGCTGGAAGTGCTGTTCGAGCAAGGCCTGATCCGCCGTAACCAAGGCTCCGGCACGTTCATCACGCCACGCCTGGAACAACCGCTGTCGCGTCTTTCCGGCTTCAGCGAAATGCTCCGCCTGAAGGGCTTCGTCCCCGGCTCGCAATGGCTGGAACGGGAAATCACCCCGCCGACCCACGAAGAATTGATCCGCCTCGGCCTCTCGCCCAACGACAAGGTCGCGCGACTCAAACGCTTGCGCAAAGCCGACGACACGGTGATGGCGATCGAGATGAGCACCCTGCCCGCTTCGATCATTCCCAAGCCGCAAGCGGTGGGCGATTCCCTCTACGAATACCTCGACGGCATCGGCAAACCGGTGGTCCGCGCCCTGCAACACATTCAGGCGATCAACGCCTCGGACGAATTTGCCGCGCTGGTGGGCATCGCCCCGGGCACCGCCATGCTGTTGATGACCCGGGTTGGCTACCTGGAAGACAACACGCCAATCGAAGTCACCGACACCTATTGCCGCAACGATTACTACGACTTTGTCGCTGAGCTTCGTAGATAAAGAGCTCCGTCGATAAAGAGCTTCGTCGCCAAACAAGCCACCGGGAAGCACTCATGTCCGAAGACAACATCCTCACCGCCCACGGCTGGGTTCGTGGCCGGCTGATCCACGAACACGGCAAGGTCGTGTCCATCGAAGGCCAGCCGTGCGATCCGGCGGACAACGACCTGCCTTATCTGCTGCCGGGTTTCATCGACCTGCACGTTCACGGCGGCGGTGGTAAAGACATCATGGAAGGCGCGCCTGCCTTCGAAACCATCACCAAAACCCACGTGCGGTTTGGCACGACGGCGCTGCTGGCAACCACCATGACTGCGCCGAACGAAGAGATCTCGCGAGTGCTCAAGGACGTCGGCGAGTTCTGCGAGCAGCGGCCAAAAGGCAGCGCCCGAGTCCTCGGCGTGCACCTCGAAGGCCCGTACATCAACCCCGGCAAACTTGGCGCCCAGCCGAATTTCGCCCATACCGCGTTGATGGCCGAAGTCGAAGAATACCTGGCGCTGGCGCCGATCCGGGTGATCACCATCGCCCCGGAAATCGCCGGCCACGACGGTTTGATCCGCGCCCTCAGCGCTCGCGGCGTGCGCATGCAAATCGGCCACACGCTGGGCAGTTACGAGGAAGGCGTCGCTGCGCTTGCGGCCGGCGCCAGCAGTTTCACTCACCTCTACAACGCCATGAGCCCGCTGCACCACCGCGAGCCGGGCATCGTCGGCGCGGCGTTGGCCCACGCCAAGTACGCCGAGCTGATTCCGGACCTGCTGCATGTGCACCCCGGCGCGATCCGCGTGGCCTTGCGCTCGATCCCGTGCCTGTATTGCGTCACCGATTCCACCGCCGCCGCCGGCATGCCCGACGGTGAATACAAACTCGGCAGCCACACCGTGACCAAATGCCTGGGCGGTGTGCGCCTGCCCGACGGCACACTGGCCGGCAGCACCCTGACCATGGATCAGGCCCTGCGCAACCTGGTGAAGATCGGTTTACCGATCGCCGAGGCCTCGCAACGACTGTCGCAATTCCCGGCCGACTACCTCGGCCTTCAAGAACGCGGACGCCTGCAACCCGGCGCCTGGGCCGACTGCGTGCGGCTGGATCGCTCACTCACACTGACCGCCGTCATGGTCGAAGGAGAAGACATTGACTTCAAAAATGCTTGAAGAGGCACTGTCCTCGTTCGAGGCCGTGCACGCTCAATTGCAGCAACTCGACCCGCAAATGATCGAGATCGCCGGACGCCTGCGTCGTCAGCCGCCGCAAGTGGCGATGACTGTCGCTCGCGGCAGCTCCGACCATGCCGCGAGCTACTTTGCCTACCTGACCATGCAGCAACTGGGCATCCCGGTGGCATCGCTACCGATGTCGGTGGTGACCATGCAGCAAGCGCCGTTGAAGGTCAGCGGCCAAGTCGCGTTCGCCTTCTCGCAGTCGGGGCAAAGCCCGGATCTGGTGAACAGCCTGCGTCTGCTGCGCAAGCGCGGTGCCCTGAGCATTTCCATGGTCAACGCCGAGAACTCGCCTTTGGAAGCAGCCTGCGAATTCAGCCTGCCACTGTGCGCCGGCACCGAAAGCAGCGTCGCCGCGACCAAGAGCTTTATCGCCACCCTCACCGCCAGTGCCCGCCTGATCGCCCACTGGAAAGAAGACGTGGAGTTGCTGGAAGCAGGCCTTGCCCTGCCGGAAGGTCTGCGCGAAGCGGCAAAACAGGACTGGAGCCTGGCCATCGATGCGTTGCGTGATTGTCAGCGTTTGATGGTGATCGGCCGTGGCGCCGGTTTCGCCATCGCCCAGGAAGCGGCCCTCAAATTCAAGGAGACCTCGGCGATCCAGGCCGAAGCCTTCAGCAGCGCCGAAGTTCGTCACGGGCCGATGGCGTTGATCGACGAGAACTATCCGCTGCTGATATTCGCCCCGCGTGGCGCGGAGCAGGCCGGTTTGTTGAGCCTGGCCGCCGACATGCGCCAACGCGGCGCCCGCGTGCTACTCGCCGCGCCGGATGACGTCGCCGAACGCGACCTCACCCTGATCCGCGCCGAGCACCCGGCCCTCGACCCGATTCTGGCGATCCAGAGTTTCTACGTCATGGCCGCCGGCCTGGCCATTGCCCGTGGCATGGACCCGGACCAGCCGCGTCACTTGAGCAAAGTGACCCGCACGCACTGAATCGACACATCTTTGATGGCGGGTGAATACCCCTCGTAGGAGCTGACGAGTGAAACGAGGCTGCGATCTTTTGACGTTGTTTTTAAAGAGCAAGATCAAAAGATCGCAGCCTCGTTTCACTCGTCAGCGCCTACAGGGGACACGTTAATCCGTACCGGGCGAGTCGATCCGAAAAGGGGCGAGTTGATCCGAACCGTAGTTTTTACTGATGAGACCGAGCCATGCACAACAACAATAAAGAGCTGACCCTCAGCGCCCCGCTCAGCGGCCCGGTGCTCACACTCGCCAAAGTCCCGGACCCGGTGTTCGCCAGCGGCGCGATGGGCGACGGGATCGCCATCGATCCGCTGAACGACACCCTGTACTCGCCCTGTGAAGGTGTCGTGATCCACGTCGCCCGCACTGGCCACGCCGTGACGTTGCGCGCCGATAACGGCGCCGAGTTGCTGCTGCACCTGGGCCTCGATACGGTCGAGTTACAGGGCGTCGGTTTCTCGATGCTGGTCAAGGAAGGCGCGCGCGTCAGCAATGGCCAGCCGCTGTTGCGTTATGACCTGGACCAGGTCGCACAGCAGTGCAAAAGCCTGGTCAGCCTGATGATCCTGACCAACAGCCAGGACTTTCAGGCCCGGCCGATTACGCTGAAATCGGTGAAGGTCGGCGATCCATTGCTGCACATCGTGCCGAAAGTGGCGAACGGTGCGCAGATCGACATTGAGGTCGTCGGCATCGAGGTTCAGGGGCATATTCATGTCGCCCATCGCGGTGGCCTGCACGCCCGGCCCGCCGCGCTGATCCGCCAGACGGCCCAACAGTTCAAGAGCAAATCCCGGCTGCATTTCAACGGCAAATCGGCGGCTTGCGACAGTTTGATCGGCCTGATGGGGCTGGCCGTCGGTGAGCAGGATGAAATCAAAGTCAGTTGTCAGGGACCGGACGCCGAGGCCGCGCTGCAAGCCCTGTTGGCGGCGTTATCCACAGCCCTGGCCGAAGACAGCCACGCCGCTGCGCCAGCACCCATGGCTCAACGCAATCGCCCTGCCGAAGCGGGCGTGTTGCATGGCGTATGCGCGGCCCCGGGCATGGTGGGTGGGCCGTTGTTTCGTCTGAACTCGATCAGCCTGACGATGGATGCCGGCAATCATGAGCCGGAGCAACAACGGCAGCGTCTGGACATGGCGCTGACTGGGGTGCGCAGCGACATCAATGCCACGCTGGCCCAAGCGAAAAAGCACAGGAGCACCGACGAAGAAGCGATCTTCGCCGCGCATCTGGCACTGCTCGAAGACCCGGCGCTGCTTGAGGCGGCTTATCAGTCCATCGACCAGGGCACCGCCGCGACTCACGCCTGGAGTCAATCCATCGACGTGCAGTGCGAGGTGCTTCAGCAACTCGGCAGCCCGTTGCTGGCCGAACGCGCCAACGACCTGCGCGACCTCAAACAACGTGTGCTGCGCGCCCTGCTCGGTGAAACCTGGCATTACGACGTACCGGCCGGCGCCATCGTCGCGGCCCATGAACTGACGCCATCCGACCTGCTGCAACTGAGCCGGCAAGGTGTGGCGGGGTTGTGCATGGCCGAGGGCGGCGCGACGTCCCATGTGGCGATTCTGGCTCGCGGCAAAGGCTTGCCGTGCATGGTCGCATTGGGTTCGTCGCTGCTGGATCAGGAGCAAGGTCAAGCGGTGGTGCTGGATGCCGACGGCGGTCGCCTCGAACTGGCGCCCAACGCCGCGCGCCTGGCCGAGGTACAACAGGCGCAACTCGATCATCAACAACGCCGCGCGCTTCAACAGGCTCAGGCTCACACCCCGGCACTGACACTTGATGGTTTGCAAATCGAAGTGGCCGCCAATGTCGCCTCCAGCGCTGAAGCGGGCGATGCACTGGCCAATGGCGCCGATGGCGTCGGCCTGCTGCGCACCGAATTTCTGTTTGTGGACCGCAACACCGCGCCGGACGAACAGGAACAACGCGTCGCTTATCAAGCCGTGCTCGATGCCATGGGCGACAAGTCGGTGATCATCCGCACCATCGACGTCGGCGGCGACAAACAACTCGACTATTTGCCGCTTCCGGTCGAAGCGAATCCGGTGCTCGGTTTGCGCGGCATTCGCCTGGCTCAGGTTCGCCCGGAACTGCTGGATCAGCAACTGAGAGCGTTGCTGCAGGTCAGCCCCTTGTCGCGCTGCCGGATCCTGCTGCCGATGGTCACCGAAGTCGATGAATTGCTGCACATCCGCCAGCGTCTGGATGCGCTGTGCGACGAACTCGGCCTGACCCAGCGCCCGGAGCTGGGCGTGATGATCGAAGTCCCGGCCGCTGCGCTGCTGGCCGAGCAACTGGCCGAACACGCGGACTTCCTGTCGATCGGTACCAACGACTTGTCCCAATACACCCTGGCCATGGACCGCGACCACGCCGGCCTCGCCTCCCGCGTCGATGCGCTGCACCCGGCATTGCTGCGGCTGATCGCCCAGACCTGCGCCGGTGCGGCGGTGCATAACCGTTGGGTCGGCGTGTGCGGCGCACTGGCCTCCGATCCTTTGGCCACGCCCGTGTTGATCGGTCTGGGAGTCAGCGAGTTGTCGGTGAGCCCGGTGCAGATCGGTGAAATCAAGGACCGCGTCCGCCACCTCGACGCCGGCGAGTGCCGACGCCTCTCCCAGGACCTGCTCAAGCTGAGCAGTGCCAGCGAGGTGCGTCACGCCTGTCACCAGCAATGGCCGCTGAGCTGAGCAACGACGACAAGACCAGCCACTAAAACAACAAGAAACCAGGGAGATCCGCCATGTACCAATACTTCATCGAAGGCCTGCAGCGCCTCGGTCGTGCGCTGATGCTGCCGATCGCGATCCTGCCGATTGCAGGGTTATTGCTGCGCCTGGGCGACACCGACTTGCTGAACATCGCGATCATCCACGACGCCGGTCAAGTGATCTTCGCCAACCTGGCCCTGATCTTCGCCATCGGCATCGCGGTCGGGTTCGCCAAGGACAACAACGGTACGGCGGGCCTGGCCGGGGTCATTGGCTATCTGGTGATGATCTCCACCCTCAAAGTGCTGGATGCGAGCATCAACATGGGCATGCTCGCCGGGATCGTCAGCGGCCTGATGGCCGGCGCGCTGTACAACCGCTTCAAAGACATCAAGTTGCCGGAGTACCTCGCATTCTTCGGCGGTCGGCGTTTTGTGCCGATCGTCACCGGGTTTGCCGCCGTCGGCCTGGGCGTCGTCTTCGGGTTCATCTGGCCGCCGATCCAGCACGGCATCAATGGCTTCGGCGCGTTAATGATGGACAGCGGCAGCTTCGGTGCTTTCGTCTTCGGCGTGTTCAACCGCCTGCTGATCGTCACGGGCCTGCACCACATCCTCAACAACATGGCGTGGTTCGTCTTCGGCAACTTCACCGACCCCACCACCGGCGCCCTGGTGACAGGCGACCTGTCGCGCTACTTTGCCGGCGACCCGAAAGGTGGCCAGTTCATGACCGGCATGTTCCCGATGATGATCTTCGGCCTGCCCGCCGCCTGCCTGGCAATGTACCGCAACGCCCTGCCGGAACGACGCAAAGTCATGGGCGGGATTTTCCTCTCCATGGCGCTGACCTCGTTTTTGACCGGCGTGACCGAACCGATCGAATTCGCCTTCATGTTCCTCGCGCCGATGTTATTTCTGCTGCACGCGCTGCTGACAGGATTGTCGATGGCCGTCACCAATTTGCTGAACATTCACTTGGGCTTTACGTTCTCAGGCGGCTTCATCGATATGGTTCTGGGCTGGGGTGAATCCACCAATGGCTGGCGAGTGGTGCCGGTGGGACTGGCGTATGCGGCGATCTACTACGTTGTGTTTGATTTCTGTATTCGTCGCTTCAACTTGAAGACGCCGGGGCGTGAAGATGTTCCAACGGGCGACAAGGTTGTAGTCGCCGAGAATGAGCGCGCCGGGGCTTACATCAAGGCGCTGGGTGGTGCGCAGAATTTGATCACGGTGGGTGCATGCACGACACGGTTGCGGCTGGACATGGTTGATCGCAACAAGGCATCCGATGCGGACTTGAAAGCGTTGGGGGCGATGGCTGTTGTGCGTCCGGGCAAGGGCGGCAGCTTGCAGGTGGTGGTCGGGCCGATGGCAGACAGCATTGCCGATGAGATCCGGTTGGCGATGCCAGCCTTGGGGCGCGCGGTTATTGCCTCCCCGGCTGCCGTTGTTGACGTACCTGAACCTGCCATTGTGGCGAACTCAGAGGCCCAGCAATGGCTGAAGGCACTGGGCGGCGGCGACAATGTGCTGCAAATGGATTGCGTGGCCATGACCCGGATCCGGCTGCAACTGGCGGATGGCAAGGCGTTGTCGGAGGGTCAGTTGAAAGCGCTTGGTTGCCTGGGTGTCAGTCAGTTGGACGGTGGGGTTTGGCACCTGCTGGTTGGCGACAAAGCGCCGAGTTTGAGTTGTGCGCTGGAGGCTTTGGTTAATCGCAGTGAGGTGAGTGCCAGGGTTTAGATTTTTGGCGTCTGAGAGTCAGCTTTCGCGAGCAAGCCCGCACACAGTAGATCGGCGGCGTTCGTAATTATTGTGACCGGCTCGGTCAAAATGTGGGAGCGGGCTTGCTCGCGAAGAGGCCCGCACAACCAATGAAAATCTCAAAGCCCGCTGACCGTCAAAGGTCCAGTGGGCTTTTTTCATCGTGCTACCCCTGCGGGTCCAGATGATCCAGCACACGATTCACCGACAACTCCGCCAACGAAATCATCTGCTGAATCCCCAGGGCCAGATTGCAGCTTGGGCCGGTTAGGTCGAACGCCAACTCACTGGCCATGACATTCGCCGAAGCCAGGGTTTCACAGGCATGGGCCAGCAGGGTTTCGGAATCTACGTTGGGCGCGACGACGAAAATCGTACTTGGACGCTGGTCGGCTTTGGCCTTTTTTTGGGAAGGTGGCGCGAGGTAGTGATCGAGTGCACGGATTGCGGCGTCGTGGAGTTTTTTGGAATTGAGGCAGGCGTAGGGGGAAACGGATTCGTTTTCCATGTTTGTTTCCACATCTTCTACGTCTGTTTCTGGGAGATCGGGATTGTCTTTGATCATGGTGGAGCTCCTAAAAATTTGGAGCGACCGACATCACTTATTGATGCGGCGCCTATAAGCGCCTAACAATTCTTCGGGCTTGCAGTCCCGGTCACTGAATTGGCAGCGACAGCCAAAGGTTAGAGAGTCCACTTCCGACGGACAACCTGAAAGTCTTGTGGGAAGGTTCTGATCTTTTGCCTGACAAATAAACACCATCACTTATCCAAGCGGACAGCAAAAACCCGACCTAGGCCGGGTTCTTGTAATACAGCTTAAGCTCAGGAAAACGTAGCGCGCTGTTCAGCCTCGTAGTGCCGAGTCTGGAAAGGCATGAGGGATTGAGCCTTCAAGCCAAGGCCTTCATTCAGCCCCCAAGCAATGGCGAGTTCATCACGGCGCCGACGAAGCGGTACGGTTGCTTGTGGTATCACTTCATGCTTGGAAGTCGAGTGTGCAAAAAGCTCAATAGCGTTAAGGGTTTCCGACACGCGGCTATCAGACACGCAGGCAAAGCGAGTGAATCGTTCGAGCAGATAGCCTGCACGTCGAACTTCCACCTCGTCAGAGTGGCAGTTCAGGAACGCTGTCACCTCACTCTCAAGATTCAATTTCGAGTACCAAACAGCTTTGGCCGCGCTCACAAGCGCCGCGTCATCTGCTTGATTTAGAGGACGTTTGACCAGGGTGTCCAAGGCGGATGAGAGGACGTGACCGTTAGCGGGCTTCGTCATCTGTGTTCTCCAAGTAGTCTTGCAAAATATAGGTAAGGACCGATGTTAGATAAGCGGCTTCCGGCAGACAACCTGAAAATCTTGCGGGAAGATTCTAATTTTTTACCGATTAATAAGCATCGCTGCCTGTAAGGCCGCCATCGCGAGCAGACTCGGCTACTACGGTTGGACGGTGCATCTCCTGAGCTCGTGCAACTGTCAACTGTCAACTGTCAACTGTCAGTTATGGCAGTTGACAGTATTTACTCTCATTATTAGCTTGACTCCATCAAGGCAGTACCTTCCGTTAGCCGTCGCCCTGATTATTTTTCATTTAATTTATGAAGGATGAGATCGACATGAGCAAACTGACAGATGCACAACTGGAACGAGTTACAGCAGACTTTAAGAAATACGACACCGATCAAGATGGCATAGTTACCGTTAAGGAATTTACCCAAACGGTCGAAAAATTTCTCACACCGGAAGATCTTGAGTCTTTGTTAAAAGAAGTGAATCCCAACGACGACAATGAGATCAGCTGGGAAGAGTTTCTCGATGATTATGAGAAAGATCTCTAACTGCGCAAATTGAATGCAGTCGACAAAACGGTACTACCCATCACGGACAATAAAAAACCCGCTGAAATCACTTTCAGCGGGTTTCTCATTTCAGCGGCCAGGAAGATCAGAAATCTTCCAACCGCCATACCTCATAAGCCGGCGTCTCATAGGGATGGCTCTCTTTCAGAGCCACCACCACCGCCCGAATCAACTCATCGCTGACCACCAGCTCAACCTTCCATTCCTCAACCTGCTCGACCTGCCCCGCTTCACCAATAAATGGCTGACTGCCACCCAGTGGACGAAACTGACCCAACCCGAACACCTGCCAGGCGCAGTGATCATAAGCCCCGATCCGCCCGCCACCGGCAGCGAACACAGCACTCTTGACCACCTCGACATGGCTGGCCGGAACAAAAAAGCAGAGCTTGTACATGGCGCTTAGTTAACCCAGACGCGAGCATTACGGAACATACGCATCCAAGGTGCGTCTTCGTTCCAGTCTTCCGAACGCCACGAGTTCTGCACGGCGCGGAATACACGCTCCGGGTGCGGCATCATGATGGTCACGCGACCGTCACGGCTGGTCAAACCGGTGATCCCGCGCGGCGAGCCGTTCGGGTTGGCCGGGTAGTTTTCGGTGACCTTGCCATGGTTGTCGACGAAACGCATCGCCACGCAACCCGACAGATCAGCTTCCAGCAACGCTTCTTCGCTGGCGAACTCGGCATGACCTTCACCGTGAGCAATGGCGATCGGCATACGCGAACCGGCCATGCCTTGCAGGAAGATCGAGTTCGATTCCTGAACCTGAACCATCGCCACGCGAGCTTCGAACTGCTCGGAACGGTTACGCACGAAGTGCGGCCAGAACTCGCTGCCCGGGATCAGCTCGTGCAGGTTGGACATCATCTGGCAACCGTTGCACACGCCGAGGGTGAAGCTGTCGGTACGTTCGAAGAAGCCCTGGAAGGCATCGCGAGCGCGGCTGTTGAACAGTGCGGATTTGGCCCAGCCTTCACCGGCACCCAGTACGTCGCCGTAGGAGAAACCGCCGCAAGCCACCAGACCTTTGAACTCGTTCAGGTCGACACGGCCGGCCAGAATGTCGCTCATGTGCACGTCGATCGCGTTGAAACCGGCGCGGTCGAACGCGGCCGCCATTTCCACCTGACCGTTGACGCCCTGCTCACGCAGCACGGCAACCTGTGGGCGAATGCCTTTCTTGATGTAAGGCGCGGCGACGTCCTGGTTGACGTCGTAGCTGAGCTTGACGCTCAGGCCCGGGTTGTCTTCTTCCAGCAGCACGTCGAATTCTTGTTCGGCGCAATCGGCGTTGTCACGCAGACGCTGGATCTGGTAGCTGGTCTCGGCCCACTGACGTTGCAGCAGACGACGCTCACCTTCGAACACGGTGTCGCCGTTGAAGGTGATGCTGATCTCGCCGTTGTTCATTGGCTGACCGATCACCGACACGCAGTCACTCAGGCCAGCTGCGCTGAACTGCGCGAGGATGTCTGGAGTAGCGTCCTGGCGAACCTGGATCACGGCGCCCAGTTCTTCGTTGAACAGGATCGCGGCGATGTCGGCGGAAGTCTCTGCCAGACCGTCGAGGTTCAGGCTCAGGCCACAGTGACCGGCAAAGGCCATTTCCACCACGCTGGTCAGCAGACCACCGTCGGAACGGTCGTGGTAAGCCAGCAGGTGACCGTCGGCGTTCAGACCCTGGATCACGGCGAAGAAGGCTTTCAGGTCTTCGGCGTCATCGACGTCCGGTGCCTGCTTGCCGAGTTTGCCGTGAACCTGAGCGAGGATCGAGGCGCCCATGCGGTTCTGACCGCGACCGAGGTCGATCAGGATCAGGTCGGTGGTGCCCTTGTCCATGCGCAGTTGCGGGGTCATGGTCTGACGGATGTCAGCCACGGGCGCGAAACCGGTCACGATCAGGGACATCGGCGAGGTCACGGTCTTGTCGACGCCTTCGTCGTTCCAGCGGGTGGCCATGGACATGGAGTCCTTGCCCACCGGAATGGTGATGCCCAGCTCAGGGCACAATTCCATGCCGACCGCTTTCACGGTGTCGTACAGACGCGCGTCTTCACCCGGGTGACCGGCGGCGGACATCCAGTTCGCCGACAGTTTGATGTCGGAGATTTTGGCGATGCGCGACGCCGCGATGTTGGTCAGGGTTTCGCCGATGGCCATGCGGCCCGACGCCGGAGCGTCCAGCAGTGCCAGCGGAGTGCGCTCGCCCATGGCCATGGCTTCACCGGTGTAGACGTCGAAGCTGGTGGCGGTGACGGCAACGTCGGCCACCGGAACCTGCCACGGGCCGACCATCTGATCACGGGCCACGAGGCCGGTGATGGTGCGGTCGCCGATGGTGATCAGGAAGCTTTTGCTGGCCACGGCCGGGTGATGCAGAACGCGCTCGACGCAGTCGGCGATGTCGAGGGTCGACGGATCGAAATCGTCGCCCAGCTCGTTTTCGCGAACGGCCGAACGGTGCATGCGCGGGGCTTTGCCCAGCAGCACTTCAAGCGGCATGTCCACCGGGCTGTTGCCGAAGTGGCTGTCGGTCACAGTCAGTTGCGGCTCGGCAGTGGCTTCGCCGACCACGGCAAACGGGCAACGCTCACGTTCGCAGATCGCCTGGAAGCGTTCGAAGTCCGCCGGGCCGACCGCCAGAACGTAGCGTTCCTGGGATTCGTTGCTCCAGATTTCGTGCGGGGCCATGCCCGGCTCGTCGTTTGGAATGTTGCGCAGTTCGAAGCGACCGCCACGGTTGCCGTCGTTGACCAGTTCCGGGAAGGCGTTGGACAGACCGCCCGCGCCGACGTCGTGGATGAAGCTGATCGGGTTTTTGTCACCCAACTGCCAGCAACGGTCGATGACTTCCTGGCAGCGACGTTCCATTTCCGGGTTTTCGCGCTGTACGGATGCGAAGTCCAGGTCCGCCGAGCTGGTGCCGGTGGCCATGGAGGAAGCCGCGCCGCCGCCCAGACCGATGAGCATGGCCGGGCCGCCGAGCACGATCAGCTTGGAGCCAACGGTGATCTCGCCTTTCTGTACGTGTTCGGCACGGATGTTACCCATGCCGCCAGCCAGCATGATCGGCTTGTGGTAACCGCGAACTTCGTCGCCACGCGGGGTGGTGATCGACTGTTCGAAGGTACGGAAGTAGCCGGTCAGGGCCGGGCGACCGAATTCGTTGTTGAACGCGGCGCCACCCAGTGGGCCTTCGATCATGATGTCCAGCGCGGTAACGATGCGCTCAGGCTTGCCGTACGGCACTTCCCACGGCTGTTCGAAGCCCGGGATCTGCAGGTTGGACACGGTGAAACCGGTCAGGCCAGCCTTTGGCTTGGCGCCGCGACCGGTTGCACCTTCGTCGCGGATCTCGCCGCCGCTACCGGTGGATGCGCCCGGGAACGGGGCAATCGCGGTCGGGTGGTTGTGAGTTTCGACTTTCATCAGGATGTGCACCGGTTCCTGCACCGCGCCGTACTGGCGGGTTTCAGGGTCCGGGAAGAAACGGCCGGCAACGGAGCCGACGATCACCGAGGCGTTGTCCTTATAAGCTGACAGAACACCTTCGCTGTGCATCTGGTAGGTGTTCTTGATCATGCCGAACAGGCTTTTTTCCTGGCTCTGACCGTCGATGTCCCAACTGGCGTTGAAGATCTTGTGACGGCAGTGCTCGGAGTTCGCCTGGGCAAACATCATCAGTTCGATGTCGTGCGGGTTGCGCTTCAAGCCGACGAAGGCTGCGACCAGATAGTCGATTTCGTCTTCGGCCAGGGCCAGGCCCAGCTCGGTGTTGGCTTTTTCCAGCGCGGCGCGGCCGCCACCCAACACGTCGATCGCGGTCAGGGGCTTGGGCTCGGCGTGGCTGAACAGGCCGGCGGCTTGTTCAAGGTTGTCCAATACGATCTGGGTCATGCGGTCGTGCAGCGCGCCTGCGATCAGCTGCGCTTCGGCATCGCTGAACTGGCCGGCGACGTAGAACGCGATGCCGCGCTCCAGGCGCTGAATTTTGGTCAGGCCGCAGTTGCGAGCGATGTCGCTGGCTTTACTGGACCACGGCGAGATGGTGCCGAAACGCGGCAACACCAGAAACAGACGACCAGTCGGCTCTTGTACCGGAACGCTAGGGCCGTACTTCAGAAGGCGCGCAAGCACCTGCTGTTCGTCGCCGGTCAGGACGCCGGTAACTTCGGCGAAGTGAGCGAATTCAGCATACAAGCCACTGACAGCCGGAACCTTCTGGCTCAGTTGCTCAAGGAGTTTGCTGTGGCGAAAGGCAGAAAGGGCAGGAGCGCCGCGCAGGATCAACATCTTCGGGACAGCCTCGGGAAGGGGTGTGCTTTGAGGCCGTGCATTCTAGCCTAAACCGCCCGCGACATCACCCGAAACGGTACACGCAGCCATACCCGAACGTCGGGCCGGGTATTCGGGCTTGAAACAGGTGTGCGCCGGGGGTTATTTTTTCTGTCACAAAATGCTGCTCGAGCCCATTCCTGCGGGCTCCGGAGCGGTTTTCAGCTGCCTAGCAGACAAGCCCTTCGCTGTCGAGATATGGCGCTCGTGGTCCTTTGCGTATACTGCGCAGATGTTTTCCCCAACGGCTTTGCGTCCGCGGTACGCCAAATGGCTGATCGCAACCGGACTCTTCCTGATGCTCAGTGGCTGTGTTGATAAACCCAACACACTGGAGCGCATAAAGGAGGATGGCGTGCTGCGGGTGGTTACCCGTAACAGTCCCGCCACCTACTTTCAGGATCGCAACGGTGAAACCGGCTTCGAATACGAGCTGGTGAAACGCTTCGCCGACGATCTGGGGGTCGAACTCAAGATCGAAACCGCCGACAACCTCGATGATCTGTTCGATCAAGTGGGCAAGCCGAACGGCCCGGTGCTGGCTGCTGCCGGCCTGGTCAGCAGCGAGCAACGTAAAAAACAGGTGCGGTTTTCCCACTCCTATCTGGAAGTCACCCCGCAGATCATCTATCGCAACGGCCAGTCGCGACCGACCGATGCAGGCGATCTGGTCGGCAAGAAGATCATGGTGCTCAAGGGCAGCACCCACGCCGAGCAATTGGCAGAGCTGAAAAAGAAATATCCCGGCATTGAATACGAAGAGTCCGACGCGGTTGAAGTCGTCGACTTGCTGCGCATGGTGGATGAAGGTCAAATCGATCTGACCCTGGTTGATTCAAACGAAGTCGCGATGAACCAGGTCTACTTCCCCAACGTGCGGGTAGCTTTCGACCTCGGCGACTCCAGCAATCAGAGTTGGGCCGTGGCCGCCGGCGAAGACAACAGCCTGCTCAACGAGATCAACACCTACCTCGACAAGGTGAAGAAAAACGGCACCTTGCAACGCTTGAAAGATCGTTACTACGGCCACGTCGATGTACTCGGCTACATGGGCGCCACCACTTTCGCCCAGCACTTGCAGCAACGGCTGCCCAAATACGAACAGCACTTCAAGGCGTCCGCCAAGAAGGAAAAAGTCGACTGGCGCCTGCTGGCGGCGATCGGTTATCAGGAATCGCTGTGGCAAGCGGAGGTCACGTCCAAGACCGGCGTGCGCGGATTGATGATGCTGACCCAGAACACGGCACAGGCCATGGGCGTGTCCAATCGCCTTGACCCCAAGCAGAGCATCATGGGCGGCGCGAAGTACCTGGCCTACATGAAGGATCAATTGGATGATTCGATCCAGGAGCCGGATCGTACGTGGTTCGCGCTGGCAGCCTACAACGTTGGCAGCGGTCACCTGGATGACGCACGCAAACTGGCGGCCAAGGAAGGGCTGAACCCGGACAAGTGGCTGGATGTGAAGAAAATCCTGCCGCGCCTGTCCGAGAAGAAGTGGTTCAGCAAAACCCGTTACGGCTACGCCCGGGGCGGCGAGCCGGTGCACTTCGTGGCGAACATTCGTCGTTACTACGACATCCTGACGTGGGTCACGCAGCCACAACTGGAAGGCAATCAGGTGGCTGAGGGCAACCTGCATGTGCCGGGGGTCGACAAGACCAAGCCGAGCCAGGAAACCCCGCCGCTTTAAATCTTCGCTGCCTTCAAAGACGCCTTCGCGGGCAAGCCTCGCTCCTACAGATTTGCGTTGAACACACCATTGCGCATCGACACGGACCTGTAGGAGCGAGGCTTGCCCGCGAAGGCAGCGCCGCCGATCTAGCCTTTCAACGCAGCCGCCAGAATCAGCGCCTTCATTTCAGACACCGCCGACTTGAACCCGACGAACAACGCATGGGCCACCAGCGCATGGCCGATGTTCAGTTCGTTGATACCCTTGATCGCCGCAACCGCCTCGACGTTGTGATAGTGCAGGCCGTGCCCCGCGTTGACGATCAGCCCCTGGGCCAGACCGAAGGCCACACCATCGGCCACGCGCTTCAGTTCCTCGGCCACTGCAGTCGGCGTCTCGGCATCCGCATAACGCCCGGTGTGCAATTCAATGGCCGGCGCACCCACACGGCGGGACGCTTCGATCTGCCGCTCGTCAGCGTCGATGAACAGCGACACTTCACAGCCGATCTTCGCCAGGCGATCCACCGCCGCCTTGATCCGCGCCTCCTGCCCTGCCACGTCCAGACCGCCTTCGGTGGTCAGCTCTTGACGGGTTTCCGGCACCAGGCAAATGTGCGCCGGACGGATGCGCTCGGCAAACGCCATCATTTCTTCGGTGACGCCCATTTCGAAGTTCATGCGGGTTTGCAGCACGTCCTTGAGCAGCAGCACGTCGCGCTCCTGAATGTGCCGGCGGTCTTCGCGCAAGTGCACGGTGATGCCATCAGCGCCCGCCTCTTCCGCGTCCAGCGCTGCCTTGACCGGATCCGGGTAGCGAGTACCCCGGGCCTGACGCAGGGTGGCAACGTGGTCGATGTTCACGCCAAGAAGAATGCGATTGCTGGTGGTCACGGAAGCGCTCCTGAAATAAGGGAAAGTTCGGTGCACAGCATACACGGGGAGACTGGATCTGTTGACGCTACGGCTTTCGAAACAACTCTCGGGAAACCAGCGGACGACCGCCCAAGTGAACGGCCAGTGCCTGACGCATCAGACGCTTGGCAGCGGACAACGCGCCAGGCGCGGTCCAGTCCGCCTCGGCCATGGCTAACAGCTCGGCACCGTTGAACAGACCGGGTTGCAGCAGATAGACCCGCTCCAGACCTGCATCCACCTGCAAGCGATAGAGGCCATCCGGCGCGATGGGGTCGCCGTGGATGTCGGTGTTCAGGGCAAAGCCGTAACCGAGGTCGTCGAGCAGCCGCCATTCGAAGGAGCGCAGTAACGGCTCCAGTGGACGGCCTTCGGCCAAGGCGAGCAAGGTCGCGGCATAGTGATCGAAAACGGCGGGATGAGGGTCTTCGGCGGGCAGCAGGCGAATCAGCAATTCGTTGAGGTAGAGACCGCTGAACAATGCTTCGCCATTGAGCCAGGTAGAAACCCCGGCGCTTTCCATGCGGCCGACATTTTTCAGCTCGCCCCGCCCCCGAAACTCGACTTCCAGCGGCACGAACGGCCGCGCCAACGTCCCGGCCTTGCCCCGTGCGCTACGCAACACCGCCCGCAACCGACCTTGCGGCGTAAGGAAATCCACCAATGCGCTGGTTTCGCGGTAGGCGCGGCTGTGGAGCACGTAGGCAGGTTGGCCGGTTGGCGCGGTGGTCGACATGGAAATCGCAGTTCTCAATGAGTAAGCGCAGTTTTACTGACAACCCCAAACCACTGTGGGAGCGAGCCTGCTCGCGATGAGGGCCTGATATTCAACAAGGATGTTGACTGACAGACCGCTATCGCGAGCAGGCTCGCTCCCACAATGGAATTTTTGCGTCCAAGTCTAAGTGTTACAGGTCGCCATAACCCAGCGAACGCAACGCACGCTCGTCGTCGGACCAGCCGCCTTTCACCTTGACCCACAGGTTAAGCATGATCTTGGAGTCGAACAGCAGCTCCATGTCCTTGCGCGCCTCGGTGCCGATGCGTTTGATGCGCTCGCCCTTGTCGCCAATGATGATTTTCTTCTGGCCGTCACGTTCGACGAGGATCAAGGCATGGATGTGCAGGGTTTTGCCCTGCTGCTTGAACTCTTCGATTTCCACGGTGATCTGGTACGGCAGCTCGGCGCCCAACTGGCGCATGATTTTCTCGCGCACCAGTTCGGCGGCGAGGAAGCGGCTGCTGCGGTCAGTGATCTGATCTTCCGGGAAGAAGTGATCGTTTTCCGGCAGGTGTTCGGCGATCACTCGCTCCAGCGTGTCGAGGTTGTGCCCGTGCTGGGCCGAGATCGGCATGATCTGCGCGTTCGGCAGCTGCTCCTGCAACCAGGTCAGGTGCGGCATCAGCTCGGATTTGTCTTCGATGCGATCAGTCTTGTTCAGCGCCACGATCAGCGGGCCAGTCACGTACTGAACGCGCTCGAGGACCATCTGGTCTTCGTCGGTCCACTTGGTGCGGTCCACCACGAAGATCACCACGTCGACGTCTTTCAACGCCGCCGAAGCGGTCTTGTTCATGTAACGGTTCAGAGCCTTTTCGCCGCCCTTGTGCATGCCTGGGGTGTCGACGTAGATCGCTTGCACGTCACCTTCGGTCTTGATGCCGAGCATGTTGTGACGGGTGGTCTGCGGCTTGCGCGAGGTGATCGCCAGCTTCTGACCCAGAATGTGGTTCAGCAGCGTGGATTTGCCCACGTTGGGGCGGCCGACGATGGCAACATAGCCACAGCGAGTTGCGGTTGAATCAGTCATGGCCATTCTCCACGCCCAGGGCAATCAGTGCTGCGGCGGCCGCTACCTGTTCGGCAATACGACGACTCACACCCTGACCTCGGCTTTTTTCATTCAGTAAGATGATTTCGCATTCGACGAAGAACGTCCGGCAATGCGGCTCACCCTGGATATCCACCACTTCGTAACGCGGCAGTTCACAACCACGGGACTGCAGGAATTCCTGCAGGCGGGTTTTCGGATCTTTGTTGGTGTCGACCAGCGTCAGGCCTTCGAACTCTCCAGCCAGCCAGGCCAGCACGCGCTCGCGCGCCATGTCCATGCCGGCGTCCAGATAGATCGCACCGATCAACGCTTCGAGGGCATCGGCCAGAATCGACTCGCGACGAAAACCGCCGCTTTTCAATTCGCCGGAACCCAGGCGCAGGTATTCGCCCAGGTCGAAGCCACGGGCCAGTACGGCCAGGGTCTCGCCTTTCACCAGGCGTGCGCGCAAGCGCGACAACTGGCCTTCGCGGGCAAGCGGGAAGCGATCGAACAGCGCCTCGCCAGCGACGAAGTTGAGGATGGCGTCACCGAGGAATTCCAGGCGTTCGTTGTTGCGCCCGGCAAAGCTGCGGTGAGTCAGGGCCAGGACCATCAGTTCCTGATCCTTGAAGGTGTAGCCGAGCTGACGCTCGAGACGGCTTAAGGAGACGCTCACGGTTTACCCACGCTGAGTTCGTGGTTGGATTCCACCGCCAGGGCCGAGAGACGGCGCAGGCTTGGGACAATTAACGCTGTGTTCAAAAATTACGTCCTGAATATCATTGTTTTCATGCTTCTGGTGCCGATTGTGCCGGTTCCAGAAATGCATTCGGCGCTGTGTTCAACAGCGCCGTGTGTGATTACTTGATCAGGCCAACCCGCGAGAAATTCGGCAGGTGACTGAGTTTGGGTTCCGGCCAGCTCATCCAGACTGCAAAGGCCTTGCCGACGATGTTCTTGTCGGGAACCATGCCGAGCAGATCCTTGGGAATACTCGGATCATCCCAGTAGCGACTGTCGTTGGAGTTGTCGCGGTTGTCGCCCATCATGAAGTAGTGCCCGGCCGGCACGGTCCACGAATGGTCCGGCGTTGCGCGGTAGCGGCTCATTTCCTTGCGGATCAGGTGCTCGGCCGCGCCGAGTTTTTCCTTGTAGAGCTCGGCACTGCCCAACGTGCCCGGCTCGGAGCCGACCAGTTGTTCGGCAATCGATTCACCGTTGACGAACAGGTGCTTGTCGGCGGTGTAGCGAATCTGGTCACCCGGCAGGCCCACCACTCGCTTGATGTAGTTGACGTTCGGATCGCTCGGGTAGCGGAACACCATTACATCGCCGCGCTGCGGATCACCGACTTCGATGACTTTCTTGTCGATCACCGGCAGGCGGATCCCGTAAGAAAATTTGTTCACCAGAATGAAGTCGCCGACGTCCAGGGTCGGTTTCATCGAGCCGGAAGGAATCTGGAACGGTTCCACCAGAAACGAACGCAGCACCAGCACGATGAACAACACCGGGAAAAACGACTTGCCGTATTCGACCAGCAGCGGCTCTTTGTTCAGTTTTTCGATCACTACCATGTCAGCCTGACTGACGCTCCCCTGATAGGAGTTAATGGCAGCCCGGCGCCGTGGCGCCAGGAACAGCAGATCGAGCAACGCCAACAGGCCGCAGACGAACACGGCGATGACCAGCAACAGCGGGAAATTTAGTGACATAGGACCTAACTATCCAACCTGAGCACTGCAAGGAAGGCTTCTTGTGGAATTTCCACGTTACCGACCTGCTTCATGCGTTTTTTACCGGCCTTTTGCTTTTCCAACAGCTTGCGCTTACGGCTAACGTCACCGCCGTAGCATTTGGCCAATACGTTCTTTCTGAGTGCCTTGACGGAGGTTCGCGCAATGATCTGCCCGCCGATGGCGGCCTGGATCGCGACATCGAACATCTGACGCGGAATCAGTTCTTTCATCTTCTCGGTCAACTGGCGACCTTTGTAGTGCGCATTGTCCCGATGCACGATCAGCGCCAGGGCGTCGACCTTGTCACCGTTGATCAGCACATCCAGTTTCACCAGATTAGCCGATTGATAACGATCGAAATGGTAATCGAGCGAAGCATAGCCGCGGCTGGTGGATTTGAGACGGTCGAAGAAGTCCAGGACCACTTCGTTCATCGGCAAATCGTAAGTCACCTGGACCTGGGTGCCGAGGAACAGCATGTCGTGCTGCACGCCACGCTTTTCGATACACAGGGTAATGACGTTACCCAGGTGCTCTTGCGGCACAAGGATATTGGCCCGCACGATCGGTTCGCGCATGTCTTCGATCGACGACAGGTCCGGGAGCTTGGACGGGTTGTCGACGTATATTGTTTCACCGGTTTTCAGCAGCAGCTCGAAAATAACCGTCGGCGCCGTGGTGATCAGGTCCAGGTCGTACTCGCGCTCCAGGCGCTCCTGGATGATTTCCATGTGCAGCATGCCGAGGAAGCCGCAACGGAAGCCGAAGCCCAGGGCGTCGGAGCTTTCCGGGGTGTACTGCAAGGACGAGTCGTTCAGCGTGAGCTTTTGCAGGGCTTCACGGAAATCTTCGAAGTCGTCGGAGCTGACCGGGAACAGACCGGCGTAGACCTGCGGCTGGATGCGTTTGAAGCCTGGCAGCACGTCGACATCCGGCGTGGAACTCAAGGTCAGGGTGTCACCTACCGGCGCACCGTGAATATCCTTGATACCGGCAATGATGAAGCCCACTTCGCCGGCCTTCAGGTCAACGGTGGCGGTGTGTTTCGGGTTGAAGACGCCGACGCTGTCCACCAGGTGGATCTTGCCGGTGGACTTGACCAGAATCTTGTCGCCCTTCTTCACACGACCGTGGCGCACGCGAACCAGGGAAACAACGCCCAGGTAGTTGTCGAACCAGGAATCGATGATCAACGCTTGCAGCGGATCTTCGATGTTGCCGGTCGGCGCGGGAATGGTGTGAACCAGACGTTCGAGCACTTCATCGACGCCCAGACCGGTCTTGGCACTGCACTCGACCGCATCGGTGGCATCGATGCCGATGATTTTTTCGATTTCTTCCTTGACGCGCTCCGGATCGGCCTGTGGCAGGTCGATCTTGTTCAGCACCGGCATGACTTCCAGACCCTGCTCGATTGCCGTGTAGCAGTTGGCAACCGATTGAGCCTCGACGCCCTGACCGGCATCGACCACCAGCAATGCACCTTCACAGGCCGCCAGCGACCGGCTGACTTCATAGGTGAAGTCGACGTGGCCCGGGGTGTCAATGAAGTTCAGCTGGTAGTTAATGCCATCGCGGGCTTTGTAATAGAGGGTGACGCTGTGGGCCTTGATGGTGATCCCGCGTTCACGTTCCAGGTCCATGGAGTCCAGTACCTGGGCTTCCATTTCGCGCTCGGCAAGGCCGCCGCACATCTGGATGAAGCGATCGGCCAGCGTCGACTTGCCATGGTCAATGTGGGCGATGATGGAGAAATTGCGGATATGACTCAAATCACTCACGGATCAACACTCAAAAAGGCTGCAGGCATAGCCCGCCGAAAAATAGCCGGGAATTGTACCTGATCCACGGCGCAAGCGTCACGTTCGCAGGTCAGACGGCACCTACAAAAAACGCCCCGGTCTTGCGACAGGGGCGTTTCGAGTGACAAGCAAGACCGGGGAAACCCGCGATCAACCGGCCCGGCGCAACAGCCAGACACCGGCCAGGGCGCAGACACCCGCGGGGATCAGCACGGCAAACAGCGGCGAGAATCCGAATACCAGGCTCGAAGGCCCGAGCAAATCCTGGACGATGCGGAAGGTGAACCCCACCAGCACGCCGGTAAAGACCCGCTGACCAAGAGTCACCGAGCGCAACGGACCGAAGATGAAGGAAATCGCCATCAACACCAGCGCGGCGGTCACCAGCGGCTGCAACACCTTGACCCAAAACGCCAGCCAGTAACGTCCGTTGCTCAGGCCCTGGTCAGCCAGGTAATGGATATAACTCCATAGACCGCTGATCGACAGCGACTCGGGCGCCATCACTACGGTGCTCAGCAACTGCGGGCTCAGGGCGACTTCCCAGCGTTCGACCGGGGCGGTCACCACTTCGGTGCTCTTGTCATGGAACACCGTGGTCGTGACATCGGTCAGCTGCCAGTGATCCGTGTCGAATTCCGCACGCTTGGCGAAGCTCGAAGACAGCATGTGGCGTTGATCGTCGAAGCGATAACGGGTCACGCCATACAGCAGACCGTTAGGTTGCACGGAGTTGACGTGGATGAACTCGTCACCCTGACGGTGCCACAGACCGTGCTTGGCGCTTTGCGCGTCGCCACTGCCCTGAGCCAGCGAGCGGTTGGCCTGAGCAGTGACTTCCGTGGCCGGCGCGACGTACTCACCGATCACCAGCCCCACCGCCATCAGGAGCAACATCGGCTTCATGACGGCCCAGACGATCCGCCCGAGCGAAACGCCCGCGGCGCGCATGATGGTCAGCTCGCTGTGGCTGGCCAGGCTGCCGAGGCCGATCAGGCAACCGATCAGCGCCGCCATCGGCAACATGTCGTACAGACGGCGTGGCGCGGTCAGCAAGACGTAGCTCAAAACGTCCATCAAGGTGTAGGTATCGCTGACTTCGCTCATCTCATCGATGAAAGCAAACAGCGTGGCCAGACCAAGGATGATTCCCAGTACTGCCAGGATCGCAACAAACACGCTGCTACCGATGTAGCGATCGAGCTTATCCACGGGCCACCTCCAACGCGCTGCGGCGACTCGCCCTCTTCAAGCGCAGCGGTTCCCAATACAGCAAGCCCAGACCGATGACCAGGAAGAGCGCGTGCACCCACCACAAACCCAAAGCCGACGGGATCTTGCCCTTTTCGAGGGCGCCGCGAGCGGCAATCAGGATGGTCAGGTAAGCCATATAAAGAAGAATCGCCGGCAGCAACTTGAGGAAACGGCCCTGGCGCGGATTGACCCGCGACAGCGGCACCGCCATCAAGGTCACGATGAAGACCAGCAACGGCAGCGACAGGCGCCATTGCAGCTCGGTGCGCGAGCGGATGTCGTCACTGCTTAGCAAGGAACCAGTGGTCATCGCGTCGCGGTCGGTCACTTCGTCGCTGACATCCGGCTTGGGCAGCAAGACGCCATACTCGTCGTACTTGATGGCGCGGTAGTCGGCCTGGCCCGGATTACCGTCGTAGCGATAGCCGTTGTCGAGGATCAGGTAGCGGTTACCGTCGGGGCGGATTTCCTGGCGCCCCTTCTCGGCCACCAACACGGAGATTCCACGATCCTTGTTATCGGAATTGATGTTCTTCTGCGAAATGAATACGCCGCCGAGGTTGATGCGGTCATCCGACAATGTTTCGGTGTACGTCACCCGCGTTCCATCGCGCAGAGCCTGGAAGCGACCCGGCTCCAGGGTATCGAACTCGGTCAGCGCATCCTGCTTGTTCAGCAGCAACTGGAACTGATTGGCCCCTTGCGGCGCCAGGCTCAGGCTCAGCCATGCCACCACCAGCGCAACCAGGGTGGCCGGAAAAAGGGTCATGGCGAACAGACGCTGCTGACTCATGCCAGTGGCAGACAACACGGTCATTTCGCTTTCTAGATACAGACGACCGTAGGCCAACAGAATCCCGAGAAACAAACCCAAGGGCAGGATCAGTTGCAGGAAACCTGGCAGGCGGAAGCCCATGATCAGAAACAACGACCCCGGATCCAGAAGGCCCGATGCTGCCTGGGCGAGGTATTTGATGAAGCGTCCGCTCATGATGATGACCAGCAGCACGGCGCTGACGGCGCTCAAGGTCAACAGGACTTCGCGGGATAGGTAACGGAAGACAATCAAACCAGACACTCCAGGGTTGTCAGGCTAAGCGGCCAAACAAACAAACGTATCAGTCGGCCCGCAGGGCAGAGCCGCCGAAAAAGATGGCGCATTATCCTGTGATTGGGTGCGCCTGTCACTGCGCACGCTCAAGCAGACACCTGAACCGCTTAAGTTCGCACAACCGAGGGTTGTCAGGCGCCAGTAGCGAGGTTCAAACTGCGGCCTTTGTCGCCGGCACTGTAGCGGCGTCTTTCTACTTATAAGCAAGTCTTTGCGCATCGCGCACTTTGACCATTAATTCAGGGACCCGGACATGGAACTGGTTGTAAAAAGCGTTAGCCCGGAAACGTTGAAGACCGCCACGCTGGTGGTCTCCGTCGGCGAAGGCCGCAAGCTCGGCGCCGTTGCCAAACAACTCGACGAACTGAGCGGCGGCGCCATCAGTGCCGTGCTCAAGCGCGGCGACCTGGCCGGCAAAGTCGGCCAGAGCCTGTTGCTGCACAGCTTGCCTAACCTCAAAGCCGAGCGCGTGTTGCTGGTGGGCGTGGGCAAGGATGAAGAGCTGGGCGATCGCCCGTTCCGCAAAATCATCGCCGGCATCCTCAACACCCTTAAAGGCCTGGGCGGCAGCGATGCCGTACTGGCCCTGGACGAGGTCGTGGTCAAAGGTCGCGACAGCTACGGCAAGACCCGCCTGTTGGCCGAAACCCTGGTGGACGGCGAATACAGCTTCGACCAGTTCAAGAGCCAGAAAGCCGACCCGCTCTCCCTGAAGAAAATCACCCTGGTGACCATCAAGGCCGCACAGGCTGAAGTCGAACGCGCCGTGGCCCATGCCACCGCGATCGCCAACGGCATGGCCTTCACCCGTAACCTGGGCAACCTGCCGCCAAACATCTGCCACCCGACGTTCCTGGGCGAGCAAGCCAAGAACCTGGGCAAAGAATTCAAGAGCCTGAAAGTCGAAGTCCTCGATGAGAAGAAGATCAAGGACCTTGGCATGGGCTCGTTCTACGCTGTCGGCCAGGGCAGCGCCCAGCCACCGCGCCTGATCGTCATGCAATACAACGGCGGCAAGAAATCCGAGAAGCCATACGCGCTGGTCGGCAAAGGCATCACCTTCGACACCGGCGGCATCAGCCTCAAGCCGGGCGCCGGCATGGATGAGATGAAGTACGACATGGGCGGCGCCGCCAGCGTGTTCGGCACCCTGCGTGCCGTGCTGGAGCTGAAACTGCCGATCAACCTGGTGTGCATCCTGGCCTGCGCCGAGAACATGCCAAGCGGCAACGCTTCGCGCCCGGGCGACATCGTCACCACCATGAGCGGCCAGACCGTGGAAATCCTCAACACCGACGCCGAAGGCCGTCTGGTGCTGTGCGATGCCCTGACCTACTCCGAACGCTTCAAGCCGCAAGCGGTGATCGACATCGCCACCCTGACCGGTGCTTGTGTCGTTGCACTGGGCTCCCACACCTCGGGCCTGTTGGGCAACAACGACGAGCTGATCGGCCAACTGCTGAGCGCCGGTCAAGCCGCCGACGACCGCGCCTGGCAACTGCCGCTGTTCGATGAATATCAAGAGCAGCTGGACAGCCCGTTCGCTGACATCGCCAACATCGGCGGCCCGAAAGGCGGCGCCATCACTGCCGCCTGCTTCCTGTCGCGCTTCACCAAGAACCTGAACTGGGCGCACCTGGACATCGCCGGCACAGCCTGGACCAGCGGCGGCAAGGACAAGGGCGCCACTGGCCGTCCGGTTCCCCTGCTGACCCAATACCTGCTGGACCGCGCCAAGGCCTGAAACTGAAGATCCTGAATGGCGTCATCTGCGGATGACGCCATTCAGATATCAGGAACCGCAATGACCAAAGTCGACTTCTATATCCTGCCCAGCGCCGATCCTTCGGCACGGCTGGATTTCGCCTGCAAGCTCACCGAAAAAGCCTGGCGCATGGGCCACCACATCTACCTGCATTGCAGCGATGCCGCCCAGCGTGATGACCTCGATGCGCGCTTGTGGGCCTTCAAGGGCGAAAGCTTCGTGCCCCACGGTCCCGCCGAAAGCGAGCCGGAGGGTTTGATTGTCCTGGGCCTTGGCGATGACTGTGGCCAACATCAGGATCTGCTGGTCAATCTCGCTCTGAAAGTCCCGGTATTTGCCAAACAATTCGCCCGCGTGGCGGAAGTGGTGGTGGAAGATCCGACGATTCGTTCGGCTGCGCGGGAGAGTTTCCGTTTCTACCGCGAACAGGGCTATCCTCTGCAAGATCACCGTTTACAGCGACTCTGAGCATTCCGATGGACACTCCAAAACCGCCGCAAAAGTCCGCGCATCTGCTGGATGACCTCGAGTCGATCCGCCAATTGCTCGGCGATGACAACCTGCAACCGCCCTTGCTGACCGACACGGTCATTGAAAGCGATCAGGAACAGATTCCCATGCTGTTCGATACCGTCGGCAATGCGCCCCAGGTCGAACCGCCGCCCCCTGCCCCTGCTGCCCAACCGGCTCCCGCCGCCAGCAAAGGCCCCGACGCGCTGCTGCACCTGGATAGCGAACTGCGCGCCGCCGCGCAATTGATCATGCAAGACGTGATCGACGACTTCGCCCCGCACATTGAAACCGAGATCAAACGCCGGCTGGATGCGCGGATGGAACGGTTGCTCAGCCAGTACGAATAAACACCCACCATTGCAATGCAGGAGCTGCCGCAGGCTGCGATCTTTTGACTTTGATCTTCAGTGTTCTTGAAGACGTCAAAAGATCGCAGCCTTCGGCAGCTCCTACAGGGTAATTCGCGCTGTTATTGATCTGCGCCCGGTCCACACCTGCTCGCCCTACGCCCCACGCCCCGCTATACTTCCCGGCTTTTCCTGAATAAATGCCAATAGGGTCCCGCCGCGCATGGATAAGACCTACCAGCCGCACGCCATTGAAACTTCCTGGTACAACACCTGGGAGTCTGAGAATTACTTCGCCCCGCAAGGCGCGGGCGAGTCCTACACCATCATGATCCCGCCGCCGAACGTCACCGGCAGCCTGCACATGGGTCACGGCTTCAACAACGCGATCATGGACGCTCTGATCCGTTTCCGTCGCATGCAGGGTCGCAACACCCTGTGGCAGCCGGGCACCGACCACGCCGGTATCGCCACGCAAATGCTGGTGGAGCGTCAGCTCGAAGCCCAGGGCCAGAATCGCCACGATCTGGGCCGCGAGAAATTCCTCGAGAAAGTCTGGGAATGGAAGGATCAGTCCGGCGGCAACATCAGCCGTCAGATCCGCCGCCTCGGCTCGTCCGTGGACTGGAGCCGTGAGCGCTTCACCATGGACGACGGCCTCTCGGAAGCGGTGAAAGAAGCCTTCGTGCGCCTGCACGAAGACGGTCTGATCTACCGCGGCAAGCGTCTGGTCAACTGGGACACCAAGCTGCACACGGCGATTTCCGACCTCGAAGTGGAAAACCACGACGAGAAAGGTTTCCTGTGGAACCTGAAGTACCCGCTGGCCGATGGCGCCAAAACCGCTGAAGGCAAGGATTACCTGATCGTCGCGACCACGCGTCCGGAAACCATGCTCGGCGACGCCGCCGTGGCGGTTAACCCGAACGATGAACGCTACAAAGCCCTGATCGGCAAATTTGTCGAGCTGCCACTGGTTGGCCGCCGCATCCCGATCATCGCCGACGATTACTGCGACCCTGAATTCGGCACCGGCTGCGTGAAAATCACCCCGGCCCACGATTTCAACGACTACGAAGTCGGCAAGCGCCACAACCTGCCGCTGCTGAACATCTTCGACAAGAACGCCCACGTGCTGCCGGCCTGTCAGGTGTTCAACCTCGACGGCACGCTTAACGAAAGCATCGACGGCAAGATCCCGGCCGAATACGCCGGCCTCGACCGCTTCGAAGCCCGCAAGCAGATCGTGGCAGCGTTCGAAGCCGCCGGCCTGCTGGTCAGCGTCGACGATCACGCCCTGAAAGTGCCGAAAGGCGACCGCTCCGGCACCATCATCGAGCCGTGGCTGACCGACCAGTGGTACGTCTCCACCAAGCCATTGGCCGAGCCGGCCATCGCGGCGGTTGAAGATGGCCGCATTCAGTTCGTGCCCAAGCAATACGAAAACATGTACTTCTCGTGGATGCGCGACATCCAGGATTGGTGCATCAGCCGTCAGCTGTGGTGGGGCCACCGGATTCCGGCCTGGTACGACGAGTCGGGCAAGGTCTATGTAGGACGCGACGAAGCCGAAGTACGGGCCAAGCACAACCTCGGCCCGGACGTTGCGCTGCAACAGGACAATGACGTGCTGGATACCTGGTTCAGTTCCGGTCTGTGGACTTTCTCCACGCTCGGCTGGCCGGAGCAGACCGAGTTCCTGAAGAAATTCCACTCCACCGATGTGCTGGTGACCGGCTTCGACATCATTTTCTTCTGGGTTGCCCGGATGATCATGCTCACCATGCACCTGGTGAAAAACGAAGACGGCACGCCGCAGGTGCCGTTCAAGACCGTTTATGTGCACGGTCTGGTACGTGATGGCCAGGGCCAGAAGATGTCCAAGTCCAAGGGCAACGTCCTGGACCCGCTGGACATCATCGACGGCATCGAGCTGGAAGAGCTGGTGCAGAAACGCACCACCGGCATGATGCAGCCGAAACTGGCGAAGAAGATCGAGAAGCAGACCCGCGACGAGTTCGCCGACGGCATCGCCAGTTATGGCACCGATGCCCTGCGCTTCACGTTCTGCTCGCTGGCATCGACCGGTCGCGACATCAAGTTCGACATGGGCCGCGTCGAAGGCTATCGCAACTTCTGCAACAAGATCTGGAACGCGGCGCGCTACGTGCTGGACAAAGGCGAAGACTGCGGCCAGAACGGCGAAGCCTTCGAGTTGTCCCTGGCGGATCGCTGGATCATCTCGCAGTTGCAACGCACTGAAGCCGAAGTGACCCGTCAGCTCGATCAGTTCCGTTTCGACCTCGCCGCACAAGCCTTGTACGAGTTCATCTGGAACCAGTATTGCGACTGGTACCTGGAACTGTCCAAGCCTGTGCTGTGGGACGAAAATGCCCCGGTCGAACGCCAGCGTGGCACCCGTCGTACTCTGGTGCGTGTATTGGAAGTCGCGTTGCGTCTGGCGCACCCGTTCATGCCGTTCATCACCGAAGAAATCTGGCAGCGCGTCGCGCCGCTGGCCGGTATCGAAGGCAAGACGATCATGCTGCAACCCTGGCCAGTGGCCGTTGAAGCACGCATCGACCAGGGCGCCGAAGATGACATCGAATGGCTCAAGGGCCTGATGCTCGGCACGCGCAACATCCGTGGCGAAATGAACATCGGTCCGGGCAAGCCGCTGAACCTGTTCCTGAAAAACGTCAGCGCCGAAGACCAGCGTCGTCTCACCGAGAACGAAGCGCTGCTGAAGAAGCTGGCGCGTCTGGAATCGATCACCGTCCTGAAGGCCGGCGAAGAAGCACCGCTGTCCGCCACCGCTCTGGTCGGCGAGATGGAAGTGCTGGTACCGATGGCCGGTCTGATCGACAAGGACGCCGAACTGGCTCGCCTGGACAAGGAAATCCTGCGTCTGCAGGGCGAAGTTCAGCGCGTGGGCGGCAAGCTGTCCAATGCCGGCTTCGTCGACAAGGCCCCGGCCGAAGTCATCGAGAAGGAACGCGCCAAACTGGCCGAAGCTGAACAGGCTTTGGGCAAGCTGGCCGAGCAGCATGCGCGGATTGCCAGTTTGTAACGGGTAAATCGCAATGAAAGAGGGAGGCCAGATGGCCTCCCTTTTTCATGCCCGCCCCTTCCCCCCAAACACCAAAAATC
>NZ_JAHBDQ010000015.1 GCF_019956555.1 Pseudomonas sp. A-RE-19
CCCCAATCACCCCTCCGAATACCTCCTCATTCACCCACAACCCATAACCCCGCAGTTAACAAAACATAACGTGGCTTCGATTGTCAGACCTTTCCAAACCCCGATAGGATAAGCCAGCTTCCGAAGGGGCTCTGGATTGCGGGTTTCAGGACTATGCTGCTGAACAGGTCAATCCCGATGAGTACCCCTGACGGCGCCCTGAAAGGTTGAGCGACCTAACAATAATAATGGGGGAAGGTCTATGAGTGAGCCTGTCATGGGTGTGAGTATTTGCCGCCCGCCGGCGTTACGCAGGTTCGCGTTGCTGGCTACAGCGCTCTCGCTGTTGAGCTGTGCCGTACTGTCGGCGCCTGTGCTGGCCGCTGCCGCGCCAGCCTCCGACGTGGTTTATTCCGTTGAGTCCGCCAAGGCCAGCAAAGGCCTGATGCTTGATGTCGTGCACGCAGGCAAGCGCCTGGTGGCGGTCGGCGATCGCGGGCACATTCTGTATTCCGATGACCAGGGCGCAACCTGGACCCAGGCCAGGGTGCCAACCCGGCAACTGCTGACGGCGGTGTTTTTTGTCGATGACAGACACGGCTGGGCCGTCGGCCATGACGCGCAGATCCTCGCCAGCGAAGACGGCGGCATCACCTGGAGCAAACAATTCGAAGATCTGAAACGCGAATCGCCGCTGCTCGACGTCTGGTTCAAGGACGTCAACAGCGGCTTTGCCGTGGGCGCTTACGGTGCGTTGCTGGAAACCACCGACGGCGGTAAAAACTGGGAAGACGTCAGCGACCGCCTCGATAACGAAGACCAGTACCACCTCAACGCCATTGCAGCCGTCAAGGACTCCGGCATTTTCATCGTCGGCGAGCAGGGCAGCATGTTCCGCTCCGCCGATGATGGTCAGACCTGGGAGAAGCTTGAAGGCCCCTACGAAGGCTCGCTGTTCGGCGTGATCGGCACTGCTCAACCGGCCACGTTGCTGGCCTACGGGTTGCGGGGCAATCTCTACCGCTCCACGGATTTTGGCAGCACCTGGGAGCAGGTCGAGCTCAAGGCTGCACGCGGTGCCCTGGAGTTCGGCCTGTCCGGCGCGACGCTGCTCGACGACGGTTCCATCGTGATCGTCGGCAATGGCGGCAGCGTGATTCGCAGCACCGACGATGGCGAAACCTTCAGCGTGTTCAACCGCCCGGATCGCATTTCCGTTTCGGCGGTGACTGCGGCAGGCAACGGCAATCTGATTCTGGCAGGACAGGGCGGCGTTCGCGTCACCTCGCCAGACGGCGCAGAAACTGGAAAAAACGGGTCGTCCAAATGAGCCGGGCAAATAATAAGAAGGCGGGTCTATGACATCCTTGAGCAGTCATCACCAAGACAAGGCGACGTTTCTTGAACGCCTGATTTTCAACAACCGCCCGGCAGTCATCGTCATCTGCCTGCTGGTCAGTATTTTCCTGTTCTGGCAGGCGACGCTGATCCGGCCGTCCACCAGTTTCGAAAAAATGATCCCGCTCGAGCATCCGTTCATTGAAAAAATGATGGAGCACCGCAACGATCTGGCGAACCTGGGCAACACGGTGCGGATTTCCGTGGAAGCCACCGATGGCGACATCTTCTCCAAGGAATACATGGAGACCCTGCGTCAGATCAACGACGAGGTGTTCTACATTTCCGGCGTCGACCGTTCCGGCCTCAAGTCGTTGTGGAGCCCGAGCGTGCGCTGGACCGAGGTGACGGAAGAGGGCTTCGCCGGTGGTGAAGTGATTCCCCAGAGCTATAACGGTTCCCAGCAAAGCCTCGACCTGCTGCGCAACAACGTGCTCAAGTCCGGGCAAGTCGGGCGGCTGGTGGCCAACGACTTCAAGTCGAGCATCGTCGACATCCCGCTGCTGGAGTCCTACCCGGACCCGCAGGACCAGGGCAAGTTGCTGGCGCTGGACTACCGCCAGTTCTCCCATGAACTCGAAGACAAGATCCGCAACAAGTTCGAAGCCCAGAACCCCAACGTGAAAATCCACATTGTCGGGTTCGCCAAGAAAGTCGGCGACCTGATCGATGGGTTGGTCATGGTGGTGATGTTCTTCGGCGTCGCCTTCGTCATTACCCTGATCCTGCTGTACTGGTTCACTAACTGCATGCGCAGTACCGTGGCGGTGTTGAGCACCACGCTGGTGGCGGTGGTCTGGCAGTTGGGCCTGATGCACTTCTTCGGCTTCGGGCTTGACCCGTACTCGATGCTGGTGCCGTTTCTGATCTTCGCCATCGGGATTTCCCACGGTGTGCAGAAAATCAACGGTATCGCCTTGCAGTCCAGCGAGGCGGACAACGCGCTGACTGCGGCGCGGCGCACTTTCCGTCAGCTGTTCCTGCCGGGGATGATCGCGATTCTCGCCGATGCGGTGGGCTTCATCACGCTGCTGATCATCGACATCGGGGTGATTCGTGAGCTGGCCATCGGCGCGTCCATCGGTGTGGCGGTGATCGTGTTCACCAACCTGATCCTGCTGCCGGTGGCGATTTCCTACGTCGGTATCAGCAAGCGCGCGGTAGAACGCAGCAAGAAAGACGCACACCGCGAACACCCGTTCTGGCGCCTGCTGGCGAATTTCGCCAGCCCGAAAGTCGCCCCGATCTCCATTACCCTGGCGCTGATCGCCTTCGGTGGTGGCCTCTGGTACAGCCAGAACCTGAAAATCGGCGACCTCGACCAGGGCGCGCCTGAACTGCGTCCAGACTCGCGCTACAACAAGGACAACAGCTTCATCATCAATAACTACTCCACCAGTTCCGACGTGTTGGTGGTGATGGTCAAGACCAAGTCCGAAGGTTGCTCGCGCTACGAAGCCATGGCGCCGATCGACGAACTCATGTGGAAGATGCAGAACACCGAAGGCGTGCAGTCGGCGATCTCGCTGGTGACCGTGTCCAAGCAGATGATCAAGGGCATGAACGAGGGCAACCTGAAATGGGAAACCCTGTCGCGCAACCCGGACGTGCTGAACAACTCCATCGCCCGTGCCGACGGCCTGTACAACAACAATTGCTCTCTGGCACCGGTGCTGGTGTTCCTCAACGACCACAAGGCCGAAACCCTGGATCGTGCTGTGCATGCGGTGCAGGACTTCGCCAAAGAGAACAACAAGGAAGGGCTGGAATTCATTTTGGCCGCCGGTAACGCCGGGATCGAGGCGGCCACCAACGAGGTGATCAAGCGCTCCGAACTGACGATTCTGGTCTTGGTGTACATCTGTGTCGCAACCATGTGCATGATCACCTTCCGTTCCTGGGCGGCGACCTTGTGCATCGTGCTGCCGCTGGTACTGACCTCGGTACTGGGCAATGCGTTGATGGCGTTCATGGGCATCGGCGTGAAAGTGGCGACCTTGCCGGTGGTGGCGCTCGGGGTGGGGATTGGCGTGGACTACGGAATCTACATCTACAGCCGTCTGGAAAGCTTCCTGCGTGCCGGTCTGCCGCTGCAAGAGGCGTACTATCAGACGCTGAAATCCACAGGCAAAGCCGTGCTGTTCACCGGTTTGTGCCTGGCGATCGGTGTGTGCACCTGGATCTTCTCGGCGATCAAGTTTCAGGCCGACATGGGCCTGATGCTGACCTTCATGCTGCTCTGGAACATGTTCGGCGCGTTGTGGCTGCTGCCAGCGCTGGCACGCTTCCTGATCAAACCAGAGAAGTTGGCGGGGCAGAAGGGCAACTCGTTGTTTGCTCACTGATTCATCGCTTGAGCCAAAAGAGCCGCAGCCTGAGCTGCGGCTCTTTTATGTGCGTCAGGTCAAAGTTTTAGAAACAGCTTTTCATCCAGCGGCGGTTCGATGACGGATTTTTTCAGATTGATCACGGTGGGGTTGTCAGTCCCGGCTTGTTTGAGCAGATCCTTGTAGGTCAGGAAGCGCTGCGTCGGGATCTTGATATGGGCAAAGCTATAGGCAGCCCGAGGCGTATCAAGGGTCGGGTAGTGAAAATGTGCATACCACAAGACATTCGGGCTGTTCTTTTCCCGTATCGAGTATTCGGTCAGGTAGTCACCGGTGGCGAGTTTCTTCAGCCGGGTCACGAGGTTGATATCAACGAAGCCATGACGCCACAGATAATCAATTTTCTGAGCCTGGGGCCGTTGCTTCTTGTAGCCTTCGGCGCAGTATCGACGTGCCAGCGCGACAGTCTGCGCAGCCTCATCACGCAGGGTCTTGCCCAGCGCCGCGGCATCAGGGTTATTGAGTTCTTCGGCTTCCCGGGCCAGGGCCGTGAGTTTTTCACCGTGGCCCGTCAACATGTTGTCCCAGTCCCGTGGCTCAAGGTTTTCAAGCTGTGTCGGGTCGTTGAGTTTTCTCTGTTGGAAGCGGATTGAACCCTCGATATCTACCCGCCTGGCGATCAATGCCTGGCTGTCTTTCCTGAGCGTGGCCAGCGAGCGCGATGGGGCCGATGCGACAGGTTTCGGTTTCGTGGGCGGCAAAGTCACGCACTCTACGAAGACGTCTTCTCCAGGATGTTTGTGGAACGTAGCCACTACCTGATCATTGCTCGGGTTGCGGATTTCAATGAAGTCGCCTGTTTCCCCCTCTGGGGCAGGGACCTGATCGCCCACCAGCGTGCCTTTGTTACGAGTCTTGAATACCCGTTTGGTCGGCGAACGCTTTCGTTGAGGTTTTGCGACCTCCTGCACCGCAGGAACCTCTGCCTCGGAGCGGATCAGCTCGGCCATTTCGGCTTCTGCATTGGCGATCACTTCGTTGATGCGCGCGACAAAACGACGCTGGTAGTCGATCCGGTCGGGGCTTGACCCCGTGTCCAGTAAGTCCTGGCAGGCACCGAGTGACAGTTTGTAGCGGTCTATAACGGTCGACAGTACCTGCTGACGCTCGGCCAGGGTGAAGCCTTCGGTGTTACGCAGGTTCATATAGGAAATGGTGACTTCGTTTTTCAAGTCGGACAGTTGCAGGTCAGACAGGTATTGCTCTTGGGCGCTCATGGGTTTGCCGCGATCGAGGGTCAGCCCGCGGAGCATTTCCAGGCTGCTGATGACGGCATTCATCCTGTCGCTTACCTGGGGCCTATCTGTCAGTTGTGCCAACCGTTCGTGTTCGGCGCGACCCGCTGGAAACTGATCCAGTTCGCTGTATAGCCGGTCCAGTCTCCCGACCAGATCGATGCTGCGTTCCTTGTTCTCCAGTCGGGACTTGAACAGCTCGACCGCTTCCTGATAACCCGTGGGGATACCTTCTTCGAGTTCGGACGCCTCGCGGGCGAACAGTACTTTGATCGGCTCGCCTTGAGGTGTCACGGTCGGCTTTTCCACTTCCAGTCCGAAACGCAGCCCATAGATGTAACTGGCGGCGACACCGCATAACAGGTCAACCTGTCGTCTGAGGTGGTCGACAGCGAGCTCCAGTGGTTGGCTTTTACGGCTGATGTCCATCAGCTCGTGGGTGGTCTGTTCAACGCGCTCGGTGATCCGAATGAGCAGTTCGCACTGGATGTTGCCTGCTCGATTGGTGTCGGCGAATGCCTTGACCGCCTGTTGGTGTCGTACCGCTGCGGCTTGATATTCCTGCTCTTGGGCTTCATCCAGAGCTTCCCATGCGGCTTCCAGTTCCAGCGAGGTGCTCTCGAACTGGCTGACGGTCTCGTCCAACCCCGCCCGTGCCCGCGCCGATTGTTCCATTTGACGCTCCAGTTGCTGCTCCAGCGCCGGTTTGTTGCGCTTGATTTCGTCCAGCTGGCGTTGAATCTCCTCCAGTTTGGCTTGGCGCCGGTTTTTCGGACCTCCGCCCTCCAGCTTCAACCCGCGATCCAGTCGCCAGTGGCCCTGACCATCGCTGGTGAGCTTGAAGCCGGGATGATCGGGGTGCGAAGGATCGATCAAATACACCTCGCCGAACCCGGGCACGATACTGACCTGGAATAGCAAGCCCCCGGTGCTCGCATGCCAGGCACCGTCGATGTTGTACAGGCCTTTGAACGGACCGCTTGTGACCGCTGGCGGCAGCTTCTCGGGCCATGGCACATGAACATTGAGCAATGCGTCAAGCAGCTTGTCGGTGGCTTTGGGGCTGGCGATGGAACTGATGAAATCCAGCGGCGTATGGCCGCCACCCACCGGTTCGCCTGGCAGGGACACCGTCCCGAGTCTGATCTGCAGGGTGGCAGGTTCCGGCCGATGTGGCGCCAGGCGCCAAGGCACCAGCGAGAGCGCGGTTTCGTCGGGGGTCGGTCGGGGCAGAGGATGCTCTGGGGTGCCGGCAGCCGGTGTCACATGCAGCAGTACCATCGCGGTATTGAGGAGCAAATCGATCAGGGCCAGTTCACGGGTTTCGGGATCGGGGCTGGTTAGCCCGCTGAGATCCTTTTCGAGGCCGTCGATCAACACCAGCATCCAGCCGGCAAGCATTAACGGCCCGCGAACCAGTGGTAACAGTACGACATTGAATAGCAGCCCGGCGCCCTTGAGCAGGATCTCCCAGCGGCTTTCCACGTTGGATATCGACTCGCGGTTGGCCAGGTCTACAAGGGCATTGGCATTGCTGCCGAACAACGCAGAGAGAATCTTTCCTTCACGCAGCGATTGAAACAACACGTCGGCACCCTCGTCGCCGGCCAGGGTCGCTGGCGCCGGTTTGGGCAATCGGTCGAATTCATCTCCCAGGTGGAAATGAAGAATGTGGGGTTCGTTGAATCCATTGTTGGCATAAACACTGCGCGCACGTTCCGGCAACCAGGTCAGGACGCTGTCCTGCAGGTCGCCGGCCTGTGCGATGGCGTCGAGCAGGGCACTGCGAGAGGGGAATTCGATCAAGGACTCGCTGTACTGAGGACGATAGAGAACGTGTGGCCCGGCCAACAGGTTTTTCGGCTCGATCACAAACATGTCGTCGACCACGTCCGGCTCCGCACCGGGCTTGCGGTGGAATGCCAGGGGGCGAAGGACGATGTCTTGCTCGTCGACTTTTCGGTCGGCCGGGGTTTCACCCATCAGGGCGGCCACGTAGCGGTAACCCTTGGCCGTAATGCCGGATTGCTTGCGAATCTTGCATTCCAGTGCCCGCATGGGCAGTTGCACTCGAAGCTGGCGGGTATACAACAGGGCCCGACGTTGGGCGTCCGGGGAGCCGGAGAGCAGCAGGTCCTTGATTTTTTCGGGGTAGACCTTGCCGATATCGACCCGTTGTATCAGCCCCTTGCTGCCTAGCAGATAGTCTTCGTCAAGCCAGGCCGGCAATGCCAGGCCACGTTTATGGGAAACGCTCATCCGGCCATTGGGTTTGCCGACCAGGTTCTTCAGGGCCAGGTCGGTCAGTGACATGCGCACATGCTCAATGAAACCGGCGCCGCCCGGATAACCGGCGGCGACGGCAAAATCCAGCTCGAGATCGTCAGGATCGTAGTCGGCCGCCTCGCCATGATCGGCCTGCATCCGTGCCCGCAAAGCGTGGCGGCTGAAGGTCCGGATATCGTCCAGCCCTTCGTTGAACGTGCGATCCTGGCTTTGTGCGACGACTTCGGCCAGGTCCAGCAGATGCTGACGGTAGGCAAAACGATCGGTGGCCGAGGCGTGTTGCAGCCAGTCCGGCAATTGTGAATGCAACTGCTTGAGCGGCGCATCGTGACTCTGGGGGGCTTGCGCAAACAGGATCGATGGATCGGTGAGGACATCCAGGTGTCGCTCCAGGTCCTCAAGGTCATGGGCGGTGTCGGCCTTGAACGCTTCCAGGTCATCGAGCTGGCTGTTGAAAATCAGGCCGGCCTGTAGCTCGAAGAGATTGCCGTCAGGTTCATAGCGTTTCCAATTGATGCGCTCTACAAGAAACTGCTGTCGCATCTTCCGGCCCCAGTCGAGGCTGAAGTCGTCCAGAGAGTCGAACGCTTCAACACGCCCATCCACGTGGCACAGCAAGACGTTTTTGCCCTGTGCCAACAGTATTTCCGGCCCCAGCCGGCGTATTTCACGCTAGTCCTGGCCGAGCGTGGTTTCCAGGAACCAGGCGTAGACGACGCCTGTCTGGGCCATGCGCTCGACCCGATCCGGCCATGCAGCGACCTGTGACAATATTTGGCGCTGTTCTTCCCTCAGGCTGGAGGGTAGCAGTGAGGCCACCTTGAGCTGGTTGTTGAGGACGCCCGCGAGCCACTGCCAGTGGTTGATGCCGCTTTCGTCGGCCTGGTTCCAGAAGTCGGCCAAGGCTTGCTGGAAATCGATGTATAGCGTCAGGGGCAGCTCGGCAATGATCCGGGCGACGACCTGCATATCTACATGGGGCGCAACGGGGGTGTCGAGGCGCGAGGGCAGTGCCTGAGTCAGAAAGAAGGGCCGGGAATCGCGGAGGGTAAAGTCGGGTGGGGAGGGGGTCAACAATTGTTTGATGAACACATGGATCAGCAGCTCGAATGTCCAGCCACCCGACGATTCGGGGGAAGCCAGTTTGATCCGGATCGGATCGACATCCAGGCCGGGGTAGTGCTCGGCCAACCTTTCGCGCAAGGCACTGGCGAGCACGAACGATAATGTTGGACGCTGGGCAAATCGCTTTTGCACCGCTCGGGCGGGCAGTTCGCTGAAGGCATGGGATACGGGGGTATTGGGGTCGGGCATGACGAAATCCTTATCGTGTTAGGGACCGGCGCCGTCATGGCGCTTGGTCCTGGAGGCCGGAATCCTTCAGGCCCCGTCAGGAAATCGCATTCTGTCACCGCCGACGTGCCAGCCGGTGATGGCATGTGGTTACAAGGTTTGACCCAGGACGCTGCTCAAGGCACTGCGGGCATCGTCGAGCTGCACCAGCGTCGCGTGGCGGGCACCGAGGGCGTCACGGTTTTCGATGGCCGTGAGGATTGCCTTGTGTCGGGGCAAGGCCAGTTCGTGCAGGTTGGGCCGCTGGTTGGAATGCTTGAGGGCTTCGGCGATGGCCACCGACAGCATGTTGCACAGGTTGGCGAGCAGGTCGTTATGGGTGGCGTCGGCGATGCGGCTGTGGAAGTCCAGGTCCGGCTGCAACAAGGCCTCGGGGGTCGGTGCGGCTTCCATGCGCTGGTAGGCTTCATTGATGGAGGCGATGTCGGCATCGGTGGCGAACTGCGCCGCCAGGGCGGCGGCGGCCGGCTCGATGATGCTGCGCACGCTGGTCAGCAGATCAAAGAATTCGTTTTGCGGGCTGCTTTGCATCAGCCAGTGCAGCACGTCCGGGTCAAGCATGTGCCATTCCTTGCGCTGCTTGACCACCGTGCCGACCCGCGGACGGGAATACACCAGGCCCTTGGCTACCAATACGCGAGTGGCTTCGCGCAGCACCGGCCGGCTGACCGCGTATTCCTCGCACAACAGGGCTTCGGCGGGCAGTTTGTCGTCTGGTTTGAAACGTCCCGAGACAATCTGCATGCCCAGTTCCTGGACGATGCGCGAGTGCATGCTTTTGCGGTCGGAGGGTTTGCGGTAATCCATGGGGAACGGCGCGATCCTGTGCGATGGGGTGCCGAGCATGATAGCAGGCGCGGCGAGGACGGTCGCCAGAGCAAGCACAGTCCTGAGGCATACGGGGATTAAATGTGGGAGCGGGCTTGCTCGCGAAGGCGGACTATCAGTCAACATCAATGTTGAATGTGATGGCCTCTTCGCGAACAAGCCCGCTCCCATATTAGTTTGATGGTGTCAGTGAGAATGACGCGGCACCTCGGCCCCTCGGCAACCGACGAGGAAGTCGAAGTCGCAACCCTGATCCGCCTGCAGCACATGATCGATGTACAACTGACGATAACCGCCCACGATCAATTGCTGTGGTGGCTGCAGATCCGCCATGCGCGCTGCCAGTTCCGCATCCGGAATGTCCAGGTGCAATCGCCCGCTGGCGCAATCAAGCTCGATCCAGTCGCCTTCCTTCACTGTCGCCAACGGTCCGCCGGCCGCAGCTTCCGGCGCAACATGCAGAACAACAGTGCCGTAAGCGGTGCCGCTCATGCGTGCATCGGAAATCCGCACCATGTCGGTCACGCCCTGGGCTAGCAGCTTGGCTGGCAACCCCATGTTGCCGACTTCGGCCATGCCCGGGTAACCCTTCGGACCGCAGTTTTTCATCACCAGAATCGAGTTGGCATCCACGTCCAGTTCCGGGTCATTGATCCGCGCCTTGTACATGTCGAAGTTTTCGAATACCACCGCACGGCCACGGTGTTGCATCAATTCGGCACTCGCGGCGGAAGGTTTGAGTACCGCGCCCAGTGGCGCCAGATTGCCGCGCAACACACAGATGCCGCCGTCGGCGCGGATCGGATTGTCGAGGGTGCGGATCACTTCGTCCTGGCCGTAGATCGGCGCGTCCTTGGTGTTCTCACCGAGGGTTTTGCCGTTGACGGTGAGGGCATTCGGGTTCGGAATCAGGTTGGCTTCGCCAAGACGACGCAGCACCGCGGGCAAGCCGCCGGCGTAGTAGAACTCTTCCATCAGGAAGCGCCCGGACGGTTGCAGATCGACGATGGTCGGCATGCCGCGACCGATGCGGGTCCAGTCATCCAGGTCCAGCTCGACACCGATGCGCCCGGCGATGGCCTTCAGGTGGATCACCGCGTTGGTCGAACCGCCGATGGCGGCGTTCACCCGGATGGCGTTTTCGAAGGCTTCCTTGGTGAGGATTTTCGACAGTTTCAAATCTTCGCGCACCATCTCCACTGCGCGCATGCCGGACATGTGAGCGAGCACATAACGGCGAGCATCGACCGCTGGAATCGCCGCGTTGTGGGGCAGGGAAGTGCCGAGTGCTTCGGCCATGCAGGCCATGGTCGAGGCCGTGCCCATGGTGTTGCAGGTGCCGGCCGAGCGTGACATGCCGCCCTCGGCCGCGAGGAAATCATCGAGGGTGATGGTGCCCGCCTTGACCTGTTCACTGAGCTGCCAGACCACCGTGCCCGAGCCGATGTCCTGACCTTTGTGCTTGCCATTAAGCATCGGCCCGCCGGTGACGACGATTGCCGGCACGTCGCAACTGGCCGCGCCCATCAGCAATGCTGGAGTGGTTTTGTCGCAACCGGTGAGCAGCACCACGCCATCGATCGGGTTACCGCGAATGGCTTCTTCGACGTCCATGCTCGCCAGGTTGCGGGTGAGCATGGCGGTGGGGCGCAGGTTCGATTCGCCATTGGAGAACACCGGGAATTCCACCGGGAAGCCGCCCGCTTCGATCACCCCGCGTTTGACGTGCTCGGCAATCTGCCGGAAATGCGCGTTGCACGGGGTCAGTTCCGACCAGGTGTTGCAGATGCCGATGATCGGCTTGCCATGGAACTGGTGGTCGGCGATGCCCTGATTCTTCATCCAGCTGCGGTACATGAAGCCGTTCTTGTCGGCGGTGCCAAACCATTGGGCGGAGCGCAGGGTGGGTTTCTTATCAGACATGATCGGTTCTCTTATTGTATGACTATATTGTTCGAGCTACGGCGTAACATAGGCGCAATTTCGGCTGTTTGGAAGTGTTGTTGATTAAATAGTATTACTATATAGTCGATTTCAACGGAGGGATGGCCCTGACGGTTTTCCGTGAGAGGCGTCCCCCGAGGTTCTATAACAACAACAATCGGAGACCGAACTCATGAGCCAGGAACTGCGGCTTATTCGTCGCATCACGCTGAAACTGATTCCCTTCCTGATCCTTCTGTACCTGATCGCCTATGTGGATCGCTCCGCCGTGGGGTTCGCCAAACTGCACATGGGCGCCGACATCGGAATCGGTGACGCGGCCTACGGGCTGGGTGCCGGGCTGTTCTTCATTGGCTACTTCCTGCTGGAAATCCCGAGCAACCTGATGCTCGACCGCTTCGGCGCCCGGCGCTGGTTCGCGCGGATCATGGTCACCTGGGGCGCCATCACCATTGGCATGGCGTTCGTCCAGGGGCCGCACAGCTTCTATGTGATGCGCTTTCTGCTCGGCGCGGCCGAAGCCGGGTTCTTCCCGGGCGTTCTGTACTACATCACCCAATGGTTCCCGATTCGCCATCGCGGCAAGATTCTCGGGCTGTTCATCCTTTCCCAACCGATCGCGATGATGATCACCGGCCCGGTGTCCGGCGGCTTGCTGGGCATGGACGGCATGCTTGGGCTGCACGGTTGGCAGTGGCTGTTCATCGTCATCGGTACGCCAGCGATCCTGCTGACCTGGCCGGTGCTGCGTTACCTGCCGGACGGCCCGCAACAGGTGAAATGGATGGACCAGGCCGAGAAAGACTGGCTGACCGGTGAACTGAAAAAGGACCTGGAACAATACGGCCAGACCCGCCATGGCAATCCGCTGCATGCGCTGAAAGACAAACGCGTGTTGCTGCTGGCGTTGTTCTATCTGCCGGTGACGCTGAGCATCTACGGTCTCGGTTTGTGGTTGCCGACATTGATCAAGCAGTTCGGTGGCACTGACCTGGTGACCGGGTTCGTGTCGTCGGTACCGTACATCTTCGGGATCATCGGTTTGCTGATCATTCCGCGCAGTTCCGACCGTTTGAATGATCGCTATGGCCATCTGGCGGTGCTGTATGTGTTGGGCGCCATCGGTCTGTTCCTCAGCGCCTGGCTGTCGGTGCCGGTGCTGCAATTGGCGGCGCTGTGCCTGGTGGCGTTCGCGCTGTTTTCCTGCACGGCGGTGTTCTGGACCTTGCCGGGTCGCTTCTTTGCCGGTGCCAGTGCGGCGGCGGGGATCGCGTTGATCAATTCGGTGGGCAACCTCGGCGGCTACATCGGTCCGTTCGTGATCGGTGCGTTGAAGGAATACACCGGCAATCTGGCCTCGGGGCTGTATTTCCTGTCGTGCGTGATGGTGTTCGGCCTGGTCCTGACGGGTGTGGTTTATCGGCTGCTGGAGCGTAAGCACGTGCTGCCGGCCGATGAATTTGCGGCCAGTGCGCGTGGGGCTACCCGCACCTGAGGTCAACACGATTCAAATGTGGGAGCGAGCCTGCTCGCGAAGGCGTCGTGTCAGTCACCGGTGATGCTGAATGTGACGGCCTCTTCGCGAGCAAGCCCGCTCCCACATTGGGCCTGCGTTGTTTTGAAGTTCTGCGTTAACAGGAGAAAATCATGCGTTTAGTTCAGTTCGAATTGAGTAACGGCGAGCGCCGCGTCGGCGTGGTCAAGGACGGTCTGGTGCGCGAAGTGCAGGATGCGCGCTCAGTGCGGGATCTGGCGCTGGCGGCGATCGAAGCGGGGGTCAATCTTGAGCAGCAGGTCAAAACCTTGGGCCTGGGCACCAGCCACGACTATTCAGCGCTGCTGGCCAATCTGCAAATCCTGCCGCCGCTGGATCACCCGGACCCGGCGCACATGCTGGTCAGCGGCACCGGCCTGACGCACTTGGGCAGTGCCTCGGCCCGGGACAAAATGCATCAGCAGGTCGGCGACGAAACCGCCATGACCGACACCATGCGCATCTTCAAGTGGGGCGTGGAGGGCGGTAAGCCCGCGACCGGCCAGGCCGGCGTGCAACCAGAATGGTTCTACAAGGGCGATGGCAGCATTGTCGTGCGTCCGGGCAAGCCGTTCCCGCTGCCGCCGTTTGCCGACGATGCCGGGGAAGAACCCGAACTCAGCGGCCTCTATGTGATCGGCCACGACGGCAAACCGTATCGCCTTGGTTTCGCCGTGGGCAACGAGTTCTCCGATCACGTGATGGAGCGCAAGAATTACCTCTATCTGGCCCATTCGAAATTGCGCAGTTGCAGCTATGGCCCGGAGCTTCGGGTCGGCGAATTGCCCCGGCATCTGGCCGGCACCAGCCGCATCCTGCGTGACGGTGAAGTGCTGTGGCAGAACGAGTTCCTCAGTGGCGAAGCGAACATGTGCCACAGCCTGGAAAACCTCGAGTATCACCATTTCAAGTACAGCCAGTTCCTGCGCCCCGGCGACGTGCACATTCACTTCTTCGGCACCGCGACCCTGTCTTTCGCTGACGGCATCCGCACCCGACCGGGTGATGTGTTCGAGATCAGTCAGGCCGAGTTCGGCGCGCCATTGATCAATGGCATTGAGCCCGTTGAAGCGGCGTTCGAACCCGGCACCGTCGGCACACTTTAAGGAGACACCCATGACCCGGATTCTTGGTCACAACTACATTGGCGGTCAGCGTAGCGCTACCGGCAACGTCAAACTCCAGAGCGTCGACGCCAGCACTGGCGAGGCCTTGCCCCACGATTTCTATCAAGCCACTTCTGAAGAAGTCGACGCCGTCGCGAAGACCGCCGCCGCTGCTTACCCGGCCTATCGCAGCCTGAGCGCCGAACGACGTGCGCAATTTCTCGATGCGATTGCCGATGAGCTGGACGCATTGGGCGACGACTTTGTCGCCGTGGTCTGCCGCGAAACCGCATTGCCAGCGGCGCGGATTCAAGGCGAGCGTGGTCGCACCAGCGGCCAGATGCGTCTGTTCGCCAAGGTGCTGCGGCGCGGTGATTTCTATGGGGCACGGATTGATCGCGCGCTGCCTGAACGTACGCCATTGCCGCGTCCGGATCTGCGTCAGTACCGCATCGGTGTCGGGCCGGTTGCGGTGTTTGGCGCGAGCAACTTTCCGTTGGCGTTTTCCACGGCGGGCGGCGACACCGCGTCCGCCTTGGCCGCCGGCTGCCCGGTGGTGTTCAAGGCCCACAGCGGTCACATGGCCACCGCTGAATGGGTGGCCGACGCCGTGATCCGCGCCGCCGAGAAAACCGCCATGCCCGCCGGTGTGTTCAACATGATCTACGGCGGCGGGGTGGGTGAAGCGCTGGTCAGGCACCCGGCGATTCAGGCGGTCGGTTTTACCGGTTCACTGAAGGGTGGTCGGGCGCTGTGTGACATGGCCGCGGCACGGGCGCAGCCGATTCCGGTGTTTGCCGAGATGTCGAGCATTAACCCGGTGATCGTGTTGCCTCACGCGCTGCAAGCGCGTGCTGAAAGTGTCGCCCGTGACCTCACGGCTTCGGTGGTTCAGGGTTGTGGTCAGTTCTGTACCAATCCGGGATTGGTGATCGGCATTCGTTCGCCGCAGTTCAGCGCATTCGTGCAGCAGGTGGCCGGGCTGATCGGCGATCAGCCGGCGCAAACCATGCTCAACGCCGGCACCTTGAGCAGCTATGGCAAAGGCCTGCAGAAGCTGCTTGCTCATCCGAAAATCGAGCATCTGGCGGGCAGTTCGCAACAAGGTAATCAGGCGCAGCCACAACTGTTCAAGGCCGATGTGAGCCTGTTGCTCGATGGCGATGAAGTGCTGCAAGAAGAAGTGTTCGGCCCGACCACGGTGTTCGTCGAAGTGGCGGGTCAGGCGCAACTCAGTGCCGCGTTGAACGGCCTGCATGGGCAGCTGACGGCAACGATCATCGGTGAGCCAACGGACTTCGAACAGTTCGGCGAGCTGACGGCATTGCTGGAGCAGAAGGTCGGACGGATCCTGCTCAACGGCTATCCGACCGGCGTGGAAGTCTGCGATGCGATGGTCCATGGCGGGCCGTACCCGGCAACTTCCGATGCGCGCGGCACCTCGGTGGGCACCCTGGCCATCGACCGTTTCCTGCGCCCGGTGTGCTTCCAGAACTACCCCGACAGCCTGCTGCCGGAAGCGCTGAAGAATGGCAATCCGCTGCGCATTCAGCGCCTGGTCGATGGCAAGCCGTCGCGCGATGCTCTCTAACGATTGAACGCGTTCCCTGTGGGAGCGAGCCTGCTCGCGATAGCGGTCTGGCAGTCACCTTGATGTTGGATGTGCTGCCATCATCGCGAGCAGGCTCGCTCCCACAGGGGGCGAGTGGAACGATCCTTTAGTGCATGAGCTATCATTGCCTCTTTCCCATTCAAAGATTGACTGCCATGACTGCCGTAACCAACACCTTGATCGAAGCCCTTGAACACTGCTACATGCTGGAAATCGACGGGCTGCACGCCTTCGAATTTTCCCTCGATGAAGACGATAACCTGCACATCGAATGCATGGACGGCCGTGCGGCCAAGCACTGGGAGTTCACCCCGGCACAGACCCAGGCCGCGACCTTCGACGCCACTCTGCAAAGCTGGCTGATCACCGGAGATTCCGGCGAGCACCGGTTGGTGTGCACGACTGCGTTTGGCGGTGGTGACGACGAGGACGAAACGAATGAGGATGCGTAACTTCTGGCCGCTGTTGATGGCCGGCAGCGTAGGCGCGATGGGCGTGCAAGCGGCCCCGGCCGACAATTACGAGTTGCTGGTAGGGTCATACACCGCCGGCCAGAGCCAGGGGATTTATCGCCTGAATTTCGACAGCCGCACCGGGCAGATCGACGCCAAACCTCTGCAAGTGCTGAAGAGCGCTAACCCGTCCTGGCTGACCGTGTCCAAGGATCAACATCGTCTGTTTGCGGTCAACGAAAACGGCCCGGGCCAGGCCGATCCGGTAGGGCGTGTCAGCAGTTATGCGATCGACCCCAAGACCCATGAACTGAGTCTGATCAATCAGGTTCAAACCCTGGGCAACGAACCGACGCATTCGAGCCTCAGCGGTGATGCCAGCCATTTGTTTGTCAGCAACTACTCGGTGGCTGAAGACCCGGGCGGCACCTTGGCGGTGTTACCGGTGGGCACCGATGGCAAGCTAAAACCTGTCGTGCAGATGAGCAGTCATCCGTCCAGCCGGGTCAACCCCGAGCGGCAGAAGTCGGCGCACGTGCATTCGGTGGTTTCATCGCCGGATGGCCGATACGTGTTTTCCAACGATCTGGGGGCGGACAAGATCTTTGTCTACCGCTTCGATCCCAAGGCCAACCCGGAACTGCCGTTGACCGCTGCCAACCCCGCATCCGTCCAGTTGCCACCGGGCAGCGGGCCGCGACACTTGCTGTTCAGCGCCGATGGCAAGCACGCCTGGCTGACCATGGAAATGAGCGCGCAGGTCGCGGTGTTCGATTACCGGGACGGCAAGCTTGAGCAAACCCAGTTGGTCGATCTGGCGGCGGGTCTGCCCACATCGGGCAAGGCTGCGGCTGGGCTTCATGCTTCGGCCGATGGCAAGTTCCTGTACGTCAGCAACCGTGGCACCGCCAATCAGCTGCTGGTGTTCGCCATCGACCCGGCCACCGGTCACCTGAGGGAGCTTCAACGCCGCTCCGTGGACGGTGATCACCCGCGCGAGTTCAGCCTCGACCCCAGTGGCAAATTCGTGCTGATTGCCAACCAGAAGAGCAACCAGATTGTCGTCGTCGAGCGCGATGCCAAGACCGGTCTGTTGGGAAAAACCGTGCAAAAACTGCCGATGGATGCCCCCAGCGATCTCAAGTTTCTGGTGCGTCAATAGGCCGCAGGCCCCGGTTGATGGGGCCTGCAACCTTCTATTAATGAGACTGATATCGGCTAATGCTACAAAGCATTTCAAGGCGTCGACCCTCGGGAGTTAAGTTTGCTTCACGGCCCAACCGGGCAAGCAAGCCAACTGAATCGAGGAACACCGCCATGAACTTCAATCTCTTCTCCGTCATCGCCGCTTCTGCTATCTCTGCCACTGTTGCACTGCCAGCCAGCGCCAACGTTGAAATCAGCGACAAAAAATCCCACACCCAAAGCTACACCCAGAAATACCTGCAACAGAGCGCTAACTTCTACGCCGCGCTGGATCACAAAGCTCAACACTGAAATCTGAACCCTGCACCTTTTATGCAGGAGCGAAGTCACTTGCCGATCGAGCTGTAAGGCGTCGAGAAGCCCCGAAGTGATGTCGCTCCTGCATAACGCGTTTACGACAGCATCATATTGCTATCAATGTATTGCTTGATATCACATGGCCATGCGTCTAAATTTGACGCTGATTTTTTGACTCCTTCCCTAAAAGGATCGACAGCATGGCGATGCGTCTGGCAGTGGTTCTCCTGTTTCTCTATTCAACCCCGATTCTGTCGGCTGCCCAGCCCGTTCCCAGCGAGCCCGAGGCGGCCCGCGAACGCTTGATGAGTTTTATCGAAGGCTGAAACACGCTGGGTTCATGATCAATAAAACTGATAGCTACTATGCATAAAGGTCGCTAGTTATCTTCGGTTTTTTGATCGATTCTGTGGGCACTGAAACATGCCCACGGAGAACACCATGGCCAGCGCAATCATTACTTCTGCCAAACACGGCGCCTACCTGGCCATCGGCCTTTACATGGCCATGGTGTTGGTCGTCAGCCTTTCGGCTCAATCGCAACACAGCCTTCAAGCACCGATCCAGGTCGCTTATCCCGCCATTCAATTCGAGCACCACGCCCAGAACGTAGTGGTCGATCACGCCGACGTGGCGGGAGTGGTGGGGGCATGAAAGGACACAGACTCTGGGTCATCGCCTTTCTGGCATTCATGACCAATGGCGCTTCCTTGCTTGGGATAGGGCAGGGCTCGGCGGGGTCGGTGGCACGGGCCATCGAATGCAACCATAACATCGCCCACAACATTCAGACTGCCAAGGCCTTGGGGTTGCTGGTGGGTAATCCGCCGATCAAGTCCAATGGCGAATTCTTCGGGCCGTTCCAGGTGGATTGCTCGGCGTTGGGAATGTGCTCGGTATTGACCTGAATCCCCACCCCCCTTGTAGGAGCGAGGCTTGCCCGCGAAGAACGATGACGCGGTTTATTTGAACACCGCGGTGGATTCTTCGCGGGCAAGCCTCGCTCCTACAGGGGCTCGGTTATTTCTTCATTATTGATGTGAACAGATCTGACTCGATGAAGCGCTGCAACCACGCCTGCAATCGCACATAAGGCGTCTGCTCGAACCACTCGCGATCCACGTGGGCGAATTGTCGTACGAACGGCATCACGGCGATATCTGCCAGGCTCGGATGCCCGGCCAGCAAGTAGTCGCGGCCCTTCAGTAATTCATCGAGCTTGCGCAAGAACACCTCGCCCTCTGATCGGTAAAACGTCATCGGCTGCTCGGGATAACGCTCGGCGTACTTGTAGCGATTCAGGTGCACCTTGAACACTTGATCGTTCTCTTCGATCAATGCGGTGCTGCGTTGCTGTCCTTGCGGGTCATCCTTGAACAACCAGTCCTGCGGGTCGTTCTGCGCCAGTGCCCAGCGCATGATGTCCAGGCTTTCATCGATCACCCGGCCGTCCACACTCAGCACTGGCACCGTGCCTTTGCTCGACAGTGCGAGCATTTCGGCAGGTTTGGCCTTGAGGCTGACCTCGACGATATTCACCTCCACCCCTGAATACCGCAGGGCCATGCGTGCGCGCATGGCATAGGGGCAGCGACGGAACGAATACAGCGTATTCATTTCACCTCCAGGGTACTCAGGCCGTTGCCTTGGCGGCGGACCTGAATCTGCACCGGAATCCGTTCATGCATTTCCTGCACATGGGAAATCACCGCAACTTTGCGGCCCTGCGCTTGCAAACCGTCGAGGGCGTCCATGGCCAGTTGCAGGGATTCCGGGTCGAGGCTGCCGAAGCCTTCGTCGATGAACAGCGATTCGATTTTCAGCGTGCTCGAAGCCATCGACGCCAAACCGAGCGCCAACGCCAACGACACCAGGAATGTCTCGCCGCCGGACAGCGAATGCACCGAGCGCAGTTCGTCGCCCATCTCGGTGTCCATCACCAATAATCCGAGCATGCTGCCGCCCCGTTTCAGGCGATAGCGTCGCACCAGTTGTCGCAACTGGACGTTGGCGTGATGCACCAGCAGGTCGAGGTTGTAGGCCTGGGCGATTTTGCGGAAGGTGTCGCCGGTGGCCGAACCGATCAGCGCATTCAGGCGCGCCCAGCGCTGGTATTCGGTGTAGGCGTCGGCGATCTGCTGAGCCAGCGCCTGATTGGCATTCTGCCGACGTTGATCCTCAGCCTGTTCGGCGCGCAATTCGGCGCAGCGGTGTTCGCTGACGGCGAACAGGGTTTGCAGTTCGGCCAGCGTCATGGCCAGTTGTTCTGCATCGAGATTGCCGTTGTGCTGCGCCTGATGATCGAGCAAGCGCTGATCGCGCTCCTGCAACAGCACCTTGGCTTGCTCGATGGCTTTTTCGCTCTGCTGCAATCGTTGACGCAGTTCACTGACCTGTTGGTCGTCGACGCTCAACAGATCTTCCAGTCCACCGTCGTCCAGCTCTGGATGTTGTGCGCGCCAGTCGGCGATCTTGTTGCTCAACTCGCGGTCTTCGCTTTCCAGGGCTTGTGCACGTTCCTGTTGAGCCTTGAGTTCGGCGGCCAGTTGCACCAACCCCGTGCGCACGCTTTGCAGTTCCTGATTGGCGGTCGCTTCGGCAGTGCGCGCCTGCTCGACGGCGTGATCCAGTTGCTGCTGCCACTGTTCGGCGCTGGCATGTTCGCCCAGCAGTTGAGTCAGTTTTTCCTGGCAAGCCTGTTGCTGACCGGCCAGCGCCGCGAACTGCTGCTGCGCGGCGTCCAGTTGCTGTATGCGGGTCTGCTGTTGGTACTGTTCTTTGTCCAGCGTCTGCTGGCGTTGTTGCTGTTCGCCGAGTTCATCGCGCTGCTGGTCGAGTTGTTCCAGACGCTGGGCGATCTGCCGGTCGAGCTGCATGAAGGTTGCAGCAGGTTCGTTGCGCAAGGCCTCCAGCGTCTCGGCGGGTAGCAGGGTGCTGAACGCCGTCAGTTCTTCGTCCAGGCGCTGGCGATCGCTGCTCAACTCGCGTTGCTGGTTGAGCAGGTGTTGTGTTGCCTGTTGATTCGCCGCTTCGGCGCTGCGCAGTTGTTGCGCCAGGCGCGCGGCATCCTGTTGCAGGGTGAGCAGGGCGGTTTGCCGTTGTTCGTCCTGGGTGATGCTCTGGTTCAACTGACTGCTTTGTTGCGTCAGCCAGGTATCGCGTTTGCTTGCGTCCTGGGCCAGCAGTTGAGCGGACAGTGGGTGCGCTTCCAGGCTCGGCGTGAGGCCTTGTTGCTGGGTCGCGAGTTGTTCCTGCTGTTGCAGCAATTCCTTTTGCTGGGCAATCAAACCACCGACTTCAGCGCGCAGATCGGTGAGTTTGTCCTTGAGCAGGTCGACGGCTTTCTGAGCGTTGGCCTGTTCGCTTTCATCATGCCGGCCAAGGCTTTGCAGCAAGGCTTCGGGCTGATGATAAGGATGGTCCGGGCTGCCACAAACCGGGCATGGCTGATCGTCCTGCAACTGCGCACGCAGTTCTTCGACGCTGGCACTGCGCGCCAGACGTTGACGCTCCAGCAGTTCGCGGGTGACGGTCAGGGTCTGTTCGGCGACGGTCAGCTCGGCCTTGGTCTTCACGCCGTCCTGGGTCAGACGATCGCGGTCTTGCTGAGCGGCGAGTTGCCGCTGCTGCAGCTCGGCACCGCGCTTGTCCAGTTCCTTCTGGCTGGCCCACAGTCGCGTCAACTCTTCAAAGGCTCGCAATTGCTTGCGGTTGTCCTGTAGCAGGCTGCCGAGGATCTGAATCTGCTCGGCCACCGCTTCAGGCTCGGCACCGGCCTCTTTGTACAGCACCTCAAGGCTTTGGCGCTGGGTGGCCAGTTCCTCGGCGGCGCGGGCGGCGCTTTGCTCCAGGGCGGCCAGTTCGGCCTGGCCCTTGTTCAGGCGATTACCGATCAGCATCAGTTGTTGCAGGCGATCGCGGTAGGCGTTCCAGGCATCGCTCAACGGCGCCAGATGGGTGCTTTGTTCAAGCTCTCCGGCAATCCGCTGCAACCGTTCGGCGACCTGCTTCTGCTGGTCGAGCAAACCCTGAATCGTGCCCTGACCCTGAGTGCAGGCCTGTTCCGCCTGCTGCTTGAGGTCGGCACTGAGGCTGGCATCCTTGACCAGGCGGGCGAGGGTGCTTTGCTCTTCGAAGGCCTGGCGCAGCAGTGGAGCGCTGGCGGTGTGTTGGCTTTGCGCTTGGGTCAGCGCCGTTTGGGCGGAGCTCAGGCTTTGTTCGAGTTGAGTCTGTCGATCAGCCAGCTCGCTTTGTTGTTGCGTGTGCTGCTGAATCTGCGCCGCCAGCGGCGTGAGCTGGGCAGTGAGTTCGGTCTTGCGTGCGAACTGATGCCGTTGCGGAGCCAGTTGTTCCAGACGGGTCAGCTTCAAGCGCTCGCCGGCCAGGCTGTTCCAGTGTTGCTGGGCGGAGTGCAGTTGCTCGGTGGCGCTCTGTTGCGCGTCCTGCACCTGGCGCAGTTCCTTGAGCCAGGTGTGTTGCAACTCCAGCTGTTTGAGCTGCGCTTGCTGGGTCTTGAGTTGCTGTTGAGCGTCGTTGAAGCGCTCATTCAGTTCGGCCCGGGCTTCCGGCGACAGCGGCGTGACCCCGGTGGCCTGATCCTGCAACAGTTTGTGGGCTTCGCGAGCTTCTTTGGTCTTGTCGAAAGCGCGACGACCGAGACGGGTGTAGAGCGCGGTGTCGGTGAGCTTTTCCAGCAGTTCGCTGCGGTCGTTATCGTCTGCCTTGAGGAAGGCGCTGAACTCGCTCTGAGCCAGCATGACGGCGCGGGTGAACTGTTCGAAGTTCAGGCCCAGCGCGGCTTCGAGCTGTGCTTTGTATTCGCCTTTCTGGCTGGCCAGCAGTTGATCCTGATCGATGTCGCGCAGGCTCTGGCGACTGGCTTGCAGCTTGCCGCCGGCCTTTTCCCTGGCACGGTTGGCTTCCCAGCGAGCGCGATAGCGGCGACCGTCGATACCGACGAAATCCACTTCGGCATAACCTTCGCCGGTACCACGGCGCAGCAGGGTGCGCGGGTCGCCGGTGCCGATTTCGCCATCGGCGTCCGGGACCTTGGCATCGCGTCCGGTGTTGTTCAGGCGCGGCACGGCGCCAAACAGCGCCAGGCACAGGGCGTCGAGCAGCGTGCTTTTGCCGGCACCGGTCGGCCCGGTAATCGCGAACAAGCCGGCACTCGCCAAGGGCTCAGCGGTGAAGTCGATTTCGAACGGACCGGCCAGGGAGGCGAGGTTTTTCAGGCGGATCGCGAGAATTTTCACGGCTGTTCGCTCTCCATCTGCACGTCTTGCAACAGCTCGGCGAAGTCCTTGAGCGTTTGCTCGTCTACCTCGCTGCCGTAGTTGTCCTGCCAGGCGCGGCTGAACAGTTCCTGCGGTGTGAGTTGATCCAGTTCGATCAAGGCAGCGCCGTCATCGACACCCTCGCGGCCGCCGTTGCCGGCATATTCAGCCGCTATCCGTACCAGCCGCACGGCCTTGCCTTGCAGGGCGGTTTCCACTTGATGGCGCAGGTCCGGTTGCGGTTCGTCGAGACGGACCCGCACTTCCAGCCATGGCTGACGCTGGATATCGGCCAGCAGGTCGATGTTGGGCAGGTCGGCCAGTTGCAGCAGGATCTCCGCCAGCGGTGCCGAACCGAGGCGTTGCAAATGGACGGCGCGCGGAATCAGGCGCGGTTCGACGCTGACCAATGTTTCGCCATCAAGCTGAATGTCGAGGATCTGATGTTGGTAATTGATCTCGGAGAACGACAACGGAATCGGCGAGCCGCAATAGCGGATGCGCTCTTCACCGTTGACCTTCTGCGGTTTGTGCAAATGCCCGAGGGCGACGTAACTGATGCTCGGCCCGAACAGGCTGGCGGGCAGGGCTTCGGCGTTGCCGATGATCAGGCTGCGCTCGGAATCTTCCGAAACCGAACCGCCAGCCATGTGCGCATGGCTGATGGCGATCAGTGCCTGGCCTGGCTTGCGCTTGGCGTTGGCCGCTTCAATCAGCCATTCGTGAACCTGACCGATGCCGCGCAAGTAGTTATCGCCCAAATGCGCGCCGGTCACTTCGGCCGGGCGCAGGAATGGCAGCGCCAGGCACCAGGCGGCAATTTCGCCGCTGGCATCAGGCAACGGCAGCAACAGCCGTTCGGCATCCAGTTGGCCGTCATCGAGCCACAGCACACGACCGAGGGCGTGAGTGCGCAAGCGCCGCATCAACGGCGCGGGCAGTTCGATCCGCGAGCCGGAGTCGTGGTTGCCGGCGATCATCACGATGGTCAGCAGCGGCTGCTGTTCGTGGGCGCTGACGATGAAATCGTAGAGGCGTTCCTGGGCTTTGACCGGCGGGTTGACCGTGTCAAAGATATCGCCGGCGATCAGCAGCACATCGGGCTGGTCCAGCTTCAGCTGGCGCAGCAGCCAGTCGAGGAAGCAGCCGTGCTCGAAATCGCGGTCCTGGCCATGCAGGTTCTGCCCAAGGTGCCAGTCGGAGGTGTGAAACAGACGCAAGGCGTACTCCGTAGGAAATAAGGTGATGGCCGCGAGGAAAATGTTGGCGGCTAAAGAGGGGGGAGTTTACTGGCAAATGTGCAGAGGAACACGGTCCGTGTAGGAGCTGCCGCAGGCTGCGATCTTTTGGCGCCCTTGAAGGCGCCGGAAGATCAAAAGATCGCAGCCTTCGGCAGCTCCTACATTGATATTCGCCACGATTTTTGCGGAGAACACGCACCTGTAGGAGCTGCCGAAGGCTCGGGCCGCGTTCGGACGATCTTTTGATTCTATTTGGGATAAAGCGGCGGCAACCCAGTATCACCGACCAGGTCTTGAACCCCTTCGGCCGTCGGGATCGCGCGAATCGCGCGCCAGAGTTCTTCGCCCTGCCAGTATTGGCCGGTTTCGCTGTAAAGCGCGCCGTTCAGGCCGTCCAGTGCATCGGAGAGCGGCACAAAACGCGCGGCCATGTCGGCCAGGGTTTCGGGCTGTTGCCGGGCCCAGGCGTCCAGGGCCTGGCGGGTCGCCTGAGGGTCGTTGGCCTGACAGGCACGTTTGAGGTCGTCGAGCAGGGTGCGTGGGCTCGGGCCGGTTTGCGCGGCACGCAGGATTGCCGGTTGCGAACGGGCGCGCCACCAGAGACCAAAGCCCAGCAGGGTGGTGCAGGCCAGGATCACGGTGCTGAGTTTCCACCACCGGAGGGCTTCGCTGTTGGTGCCGGACATGACTTGCGGGCTGCCCGCCGGGGTGTCGACGATCAGGCTCGGATTGCTTGCCACTTGCAGCGTGCGGGCCGGCAGGCTGCTGTGTTCCAGGTGATCCTCGAAGGTGTTCCACCAGACCACTTCAACGCTCGGCAAGTCAATGGCGCCAGTGCGGGTCGGCACCAGGGCTTCACGGTCCTCGCGACTGCCGATCAAGCCGCGTTCGCTGTTCTGGTTGCCCAGCACCGGTTGGTCCGGGTAGCGCCGCAGGCCGTTGATCTCGGTGGCGGGCAATGGGGGCAGCTGGGAGCTGGCGAGGCCTTCGGCGTTCAAGGTCAGGCTGCGGGTCAGCGAGTCGCCGACCTCCACGTGATCCGGTTCCGGGCTCCAGCTTTCGCTCAGGCTCAGGCTGCGGGCCGGCAGCCAGGGAGCATCGACGGGATAAGTGGCGGGTTTGGCCTTGACCGTCAGCGGGATCTCGGCGGAGCTGACGCGCATCAGCTTGCCCGCTTTTTGCCCTTGGGGTGTTGCGTCCTGGGACGGCTGGGTATCGACCAGCGTGGCGCTGAACATCTGCGCTGGAATGGTCAATTCGCCGCTGTGCTGCGGGTAGATCGCGTAGCGCATTTCGATCACGCCATGGCGTAAACCGTTGATGACCTTTTCGTAGGTACGCGACTCGCCCAGCTGTTCGATGCGCGCATCGGGAATCTGTAACGGGGTCAGGCTGCTGTCGTCGTACAGCGACACCGAATGGTAAATGCGCAGGGTCAGGATCGCCTGAGCCTGCACATAGACGCTGTTCTGGTCGAGGCTGGCTTCGATGAACACCGGTGCCAGTGTGTTGCTGCGGTCTTGGGTTTCGCTTTCGATCACCTGCACGGTAATCGGTTGGCTCTGGGCATCGCCCAGTTGCAGCGACGGAATCACCACGCTGCCGTTTTGCCGGGGCAGCAGGGTGATGATCCAGCGGGTGGTCGCTTGAGTGTCGCCATTGAGGGTGTTCAGTTGGTTGACCTGGCGGGTGCCGCGCACTTCGAACAGCGGCTCGAGCGGGGTCAGGTCGGGTTTGCCGAACTGGGTCACGTCACTGGATTCCAGGATCAGTTCGACCGTCTCGCCGGAATTCAGGCGGCTGCGATCGACACTGGCGACCAGCTCCGCGGCCTGGGCCTGAACGGTGCAGAGCAACAGGGCGGGCAGCAGTGCGAGCAAGAAGGCGGTGAAGCGGGTCATCGAGTTTTTTCCTGATCCTGATGTTGTTGCTGTTCGTACCAGAATTTGCGTCTGAGCAGTTCGCCGGGGTCATCCGGGATCTTGCGCAGCCATTGCTCCAGCGCCTGGCGCTGTTCGCCTTCGATCATGTCGCTGGCCGGGCGCTGCGGTGGCGTGGTGCTTTGTTCATCCCCCAACTCGCTGCCCGGGACTTCATTGGCGCCCGGTTGCGGTGGCGTTGTGGGCGGCTGTTCGGTGTCCGGGGTGGTCTGTTGGGCGTCGGTTTTCGGTTCACCGTTGCTCGACGGCTGGGTGGCACTGCCCGGCGGCGGTTCTTGCGTGGTGGTTTCGGCTTCATCACCTGCGTTTTTGTCTGGCTCGACGGGCGGCGCCGAGGCCTTCTGTTTCAGCAGACTTTCCACCAGTGCCTTGTTGGTCAGGGCCGGGCGCAGGTCCGGTTGACGTTCCAGCGCTTGTTCGTAAGCATCCAGCGCCGCTTCCAGCTCACCGCTTTTGGCCAGGGCGTTGCCACGATTGTAGTGGGCGTAGGCGTCATTGCTTTCGGCAAACCGCTGAGCGGCGCCACTGTAGTCGCCGGCTTCATAAAGTGCCACGCCTTGCCATTGAGCATCTTCAAAATGCTGCGCCGCCTCGGCCGGGCGCTTTTGTTTGAGCAAGTGCAGGCCCTGCTGATCGGGGCGCAGCCACAGGTCTTCGAATTCGAAGGCGTAACTCGGTTGCGGCAGCAGGAACAGCAGCGGCAGGCAGAACAGCCAGCCGCGGCGCCCGGCACAGGCGGCCAGCAATAACAGGGGCAGCAGCAGCCAGTAACCCTGATCGGCCCAAGTGTCGAGGCGCAACGTCTGGCCATCGTTGCGCAGATCCCGTGGACCGTCGAGCAGGCCAAGGCCGCGCAGGTCGGCATCGTCCAGGCGTGCCTGGCGGTAACGTCCACCCAGACCGTTGGCAAAGGCCTTCAGGCTGGGGCCGTCCAGACGCGGTACCAGAATTGCACCCTGATCGTCCTTGAGGAAACTGCCATCGTCCTGCGCGACCGGCGCACCTTCGGCGCTGCCGATACCGAGCATCAGAAATGCTGTGGACTTGTCGTCCAGCGCTCGACGAATCCCTTGGCGCTCCTGTTCCGTCAGCGACGAACCGATCAGCAGGATCCGACCCTGGCCGAGGGCGCCCTGATCCAGCAATGCCAGTGCCTTGGTCACCGCCAGATCGGCACGATGACCCTCTTGGGGCATCAGCGATGGCTTGAGTGCATCCAGCAGGTTGCGGCTGGTCGACAGGTCATCCGACAGCGGCACCAAGGTGTGAGCGCTGCCGGCGTAGACGACGATTGCAGTCTGGGCGTCGCTGCGGCTTTGCAGCAGGTCGAGCAGTTTGCGCCGGGCCTGTTCCAGCCTGTTCGGCGTAACGTCGGTGGCGAGCATTTCCGGGGTCAGCTCAAGCAATACCACCAGCGGGTCGGCGGGTTTCTGACTGGTTTGTTCGACTCGTTGCCAACCTGGCCCCAGCAGGGCCAGCACGGTCAGTACCCAGGCCAGGCCCAGGGCAACCCACGGCAGTTTGCTCTCTTGGCCGCTGCCACCACTGAGCAATGCGGCATGGAAGGCTGGCGGCAGAATCATTTGCCAGCGGCCAGCGCGCTTCTGCCGGTGCCAGAGTTGCCAGAGCAACCAGCCCAGCAACGGCAACAACAGCAGCCACCAAGGGCGGAACCAGTGCGGCCAGAGCGCGATCATCGACGCCTCCGCAGGCGCAGGCGTTTGAGTCGCTGACGCCAATCGGGCAGTTGCGTTTGCAGAAACAGCTCCTTGGTAAACAGTCTTTGCAGCGGGTTATGCGGCCAGCGTTCACGGATCACCAGCAACATGCTCAACAGCAGCGCCATTGCCAACGGCCAGTGATACAACGCCTGGGCCGGGCGGGCCTGGGTGGGTTGTTGGGTGACCGGCTCCAGTTTGTCGAGGGTTTCCTTGATCGCCTGTAGTTCCTGGCCATCGTGGGCGCGGAAGTACTGGCCGCCGGTCGCTTGGGCGATGGCCTTCAAGGCAGGTTCGTCGAGGTCCAGGCTTGGGTTGATCCCGAGAAAACCGAGCGTGCTGCTTTCTTCCGGGTTGGCACCGATACCGACCGGGTAAATTTTCACGCCTTCGTTGGCCGCCAGTCGTGCGGCGGTCAATGGGTCGATTTCGCCGCCGTTGTTGGCGCCATCGGTGACCAGAATCAGCACGCGGCTTTGTGCCGGGCGTTGACGCAGGCGCTTGAGGGCCAGGCCGATGGCGTCGCCGATGGCGGTGTTCTTGCCGGCGATGCCGATCCGCGCTTCGTCGAGCCACACCCGTACGGTGTGCCGGTCGAAAGTCAGTGGCGCTTGCAAATAGGCCTGGCTGCCGAACAGGATCAACCCGACCCGGTCGCCGTCGCGACTTTCAAGAAAATCACCGAGCAGATGCTGTACCAGCGACAGTCGGCTGACGTCTTCGTCCTGCCACTGCATGTCGGGAAAATCCATTGAGCCGGACACGTCCACCGCCACCAGCAGATCGCGGCCACTGGCGGCCACTGGCAGGGGCTCGCCTAGCCATTGCGGGCGCGCCGCGGCGATCAGCAGCAACAGCCACAGCAGGATGAACGGAGCTTGCTGGCGCCAGGCCGGCAGATTCGCTCGGGCGCGACGGCGAGCGAGGCCTTCGAGGTCGCTGAGGAAGCTGACTTTGAGCGCCGGTTCGCCGCTGTCGGCCACTGGTAGCAGCACCCGCATCAGCCAGGGCAGGGGCAGCAGGGCGAAGATCCACGGCCAGGCGAACTCAAACATGTTTGCGAATCCAGGTGTCGACGGCCTGGGTCAGGCCGGCGATGGCCTTGTCGTCGAGTTTGCATTCGGGTTTGTAGGCGCCTTCCACCAGCACCATCCAGCGCGTAAGGCCGGCGGCCGGGCAGCGGTTATCGAGGAATGCCAGCCATTTGCGCCCGTTCAGGGTATGGCTCTGGCTGTAAGGGTAATGGTTGCGGCACAGGCGTTTGAGCAAACCGTTGAGTTGCTGCAACCAGGCACCGGCCGGGGCGCCGTCGTAGGGTTTGGGCATCAGGGCGAGTTCGGCCAGGGCCGCGAGACGCACCGGGTCCAGCGGTTGTTCGGCGCGGACGACGGGCTGCTTGTTCGGAATGAAACGGCGCAACTGCCACAGGCCGAAACCAATCAATGGCAGCAACAATAGCAGCAGCCACCAGCCCGGAGCCGGCGGCCAGAAGCCGATCGGTGGCGGGGAAATCAGCGGTTGCAGTTGATCGAGGCTGCTCATCGACCTTTCCCCGGACGCTGTGGGTTCAAGTATTCGCGCAATTGCTCGACCATTTCGCTTTGGGTGCTCAACGGCATCAGCAACACCCGCAGCTTCTGCGCCAGCAGCTCCCAGCGGGCGATCCGTGCTTCCGCTTGTGCGCGATAGGCCTGGCGCAAGTCGAAATTCAACGTGTCGATTTCCAGTTGCGCCCCTCGTTCGGCAAAACGAAGCAGGCCGGCGGCGGGCAGGGCGTGGTCCAGCGGATCGGATACGGGCAGCAGCAACAGGTCGCAATGGCGCGACAACAGGCTCAACTGCTGCTCGGCACCGTCGGACAAGGCGCGTTCGTCGCAGATCACAATCACCAGGCTGCCGGGGCGCAGCACTTCCCGGGCGCGGCGCAGGGCAATACCGAACGCGTCACGGTCCGGCTCGCTTTCGGTGTGCAGCGACTGATTGACCCGCACCAGCCGGTTGAGCAATTGCAGCAGGCTCTGTTTACTGCGTCGCGGCTTGATCTCGTAGTGCTCGTTGTCACCGAACACCAACCCGCCGACCCGGTCGTTATGACCCAGCGCCGCCCAGCCAATCAGGCTCGCCGCCTGGGCAGCAAGCACCGACTTGAACATCAGCCCCGAGCCGAAATACAGCCGACGGCTCTGTTCGACCATGATGAAAATCGGACGTTCGCGTTCTTCATGAAACAGCTTGGTGTGCGGCTCCTGGGTCCGGGCGGTGACGCGCCAGTCAATGCTTCGCACGTCATCGCCGGCCTGATAGACCCGCACCTGATCGAAGTCCACCCCGCGTCCGCGCAGTTTGGAGTGGTGCAGGCCGATCAGCGGGCTACGCTGGCTCGGCGTGGAAAACAGCTGCACTTCGCGCACGCGATGGCGCATCTCGATCAGCTCGGCGAGGCTGATGCGGATGCCCGGCTCGGGCGGCAGGAGGGCGTTCATCGGGGTCAAGCGACGGCTACGACGTCGAGAATCCGCTGGACCACCCGGTCCTGGTCGATGCCAGCGGCTTCGGCTTCAAAGGAAAGAATGATGCGGTGGCGCAACACATCGAACAGCACTGCCTGAATGTCTTCCGGGCTGACGAAGTCGCGACCGGCTAGCCAGGCGTGGGCCCGGGCACAACGGTCCAGGGCGATGGAACCGCGCGGGCTGGCGCCATAGGCAATCCATTCGGCCATCTCCGGGTCGAATTTGGCCGGCGTGCGCGTGGCCATGACCAGTTGCACCAGGTATTCCTCCACGGCATCGGCCATGTACAAGCCGAGAATTTCCTTGCGCGCGGCGAAGATCGCCTGCTGGCTGACCCGGCGTTCGGGTTTGGTTTCACCGTGCAGCGCTTCGCCACGGGCCTGTTGCAGAATCCGGCGTTCGACGGCGGCGTCGGGGAAGCCGATTTTTACATGCATCAGAAAACGGTCGAGCTGGGCTTCGGGCAGCGGGTAGGTGCCTTCCTGCTCGATGGGGTTTTGCGTGGCCATGACCAGAAACAGCGGCGACAGCTCGTAAGTGCTGCGCCCGACGCTGACCTGGCGTTCGCCCATGGCTTCGAGCAGGGCCGACTGAACCTTGGCCGGCGCACGGTTGATTTCATCCGCCAGCACCAGGTTGTGGAAGATCGGGCCTTGCTGGAACACGAAGCTGCCGGTTTCCGGCCGATAGATTTCCGTGCCGGTGATGTCGGCCGGCAGCAGGTCGGGGGTGAACTGGATGCGGTGGAACTGTGCTTCGATGCCTTCGGCGAGCTCTTTGATGGCCTTGGTCTTGGCCAGCCCCGGGGCGCCCTCGACCAGCATGTGGCCGTCGGCGAGCAAGGCAATGAGCAAGCGCTCGATGAGTTTTTCCTGGCCGAGAATCTGCGTTGAAAGAAAGGTTCGCAGCGCGAGCAGCGCTTCACGATGTTCCATCGATGACTGTTCCTGGAAAGGGTGACCGAAGACGTTCAAATAACGCCAGGGCTGGGGGCGTTACTTTAATCCATCGCAGGGGGCGGCGACTAACGGCATTTTGTGCAAAGTGCGGGAAATGATGGGCAAAATTGTTGGAAGTTTGTAGGCGAGGGACAGGGTGGTGATCTGGCTGGCCTCATCGCGAGCAGGCTCAGGCACCCGAGATTCCGAGGCTTAGAGCTGGCTTATATAGGTGCCGGTACCTTTAAGGATGTTCTGCAAAGTTTCTTCCACCTCAGCCAGGTCGCTGGCATCGGTACTGTGAATGATTTCCAAAGAATCATCGCCATTAAGTGCATCAGCGTCACCGGCAGCAATTTCGATCAATAGACGGGTAGGGCTTAGGGTGATTTTCACTCCGTCCAGGGTCGATGGTTCGCCGTCCAGGGTAATGTCCAGCGCGTCCTCGTCCGGGTAGCGGGTCATCAGGAACATCTCGCCCTGCTCGCTATGGCAGGCGAGCATGGCCATGTTGTCTTCTTCGTCATCGCACGGGTTGACGATCAAGAGGGCTGTGGTCATTTGCATGGGGTATTCCTGGCTCGACGAGCATTGTGAAGACGAACAAAGGGCAATTCTGCCAGCCCCGGGGAATTTCTGCTCGCCTGAGTGTCTGAGGATGTATTGTGAACAGCCGAAGCATCCTCAGTCATTTTTGGCACGCATGTACCGTAAAGCCGGGCTTAAAGCGCCCGTTTTGCTACACGGCTGCTAGTGTTGTTCAAGGTATATGCCGCGAGTTACGTGCCTATGACCGAATATGTCGCAGCGCTGCAAGCACGGCCCTTGCCGCACTCGTTAAGCTGCGCAACGGATGAGCACCCGTAAAGGCATTGCCTGTTGCCCCGGCAGTCGTTTTTGCAGATGCCCATTCAATGGAAGGTGAATGTGACCTGAGTGTCTCGTCCAGCTTCACCCACCTGTCATTCTGTTTCCTCTGCCCGAGAATCAGGAACAGGATGACGGGATTGCCCCGAAAGGGGTTTGCACGCGACGCTTCCATCAATAACAAGCCCAAGCGGAGTACCACAGATGGCGTTCTTCACCGCAGCCAGCAAAGCCGACTTCCAGCATCAACTGCAAGCGGCACTGGCGCAGCACATCAGTGAACAGGCACTGCCACAAGTGGCGCTGTTCTCTGAACAATTCTTCGGCATTATTTCCCTGGACGAGCTGACCCAGCGTCGGCTGTCCGACCTCGCCGGCTGCACCCTTTCTGCGTGGCGCCTGCTTGAGCGCTTCGATCACGCGCATCCGCAAGTGCGCGTCTATAACCCTGACTACGAACGCCACGGTTGGCAGTCGACCCACACCGCGGTCGAAGTGCTGCACCACGATCTGCCGTTTCTGGTGGACTCGGTGCGCACCGAGCTGAACCGTCGCGGCTATAGCATCCATACCTTGCAAACCACTGTGCTGAGCGTGCGTCGCGGCAGCAAGGGCGAGCTGCTGGAAATCCTGCCTAAAGGCACCCAGGGCGACGACATTCTGCAAGAGTCGCTGATGTACCTGGAAATCGACCGTTGCGCCAACACGGCCGAACTCAATGTCCTGATGAAAGAGCTGGAGCAGGTTCTCGGTGAAGTCCGCGTCGCGGTCGCCGATTTTGAACCGATGAAAGCCAAGGTCCAGGAACTGATCGAAGGCATCGACAACAGCAAGTTCGTCATCGACACCAACGAAAAATACGAAATCAAGAGCTTCCTGGAATGGCTGGTGGGCAACCACTTCACCTTCCTGGGCTACGAAGAGTTCGTGGTGGGCGAGGATCAGAACGGCGGTCACATCGAATATGACCAGAGCTCGTTCCTCGGCCTGACCAAACTGCTGCGCGCCGGCCTGACCGTCGATGACCTGCGCATCGAAGATTACGCCGTCAACTACCTGCGCGAACCGACGCCGCTGTCGTTTGCCAAGGCTGCGCACCCAAGCCGTGTTCATCGTCCGGCGTACCCGGATTACGTGTCGATCCGCCAGATCGATGCCAATGGCAAGGTCATCAAGGAATGCCGCTTCATGGGCCTGTACACCTCGTCGGTGTATGGCGAAAGCGTGCGGGTCATTCCTTACATCCGTCGCAAGGTCGAGATCATCGAACAGCGTTCGGGCTTCCAGGCCAAGGCTCACTTGGGCAAGGAACTGGCTCAGGTCCTTGAAGTGTTGCCTCGCGACGACTTGTTCCAGACTCCGGTGGACGAGCTGTTCACCACCGTGATGTCGATCGTGCAGATCCAGGAACGCAACAAGATCCGCGTGTTCCTGCGCAAAGACCCGTACGGCCGTTTCTGCTACTGCCTGGCTTACGTGCCGCGCGATATCTATTCCACCGAAGTGCGCCAGAAGATCCAGCAAGTGCTGATGGATCGCCTGAAAGCCTCGGACTGCGAGTTCTGGACCTTCTTCTCCGAGTCCGTGCTGGCCCGTGTGCAACTGATTCTGCGGGTCGATCCGAAGAACCGTCTGGACATCGACCCGGTTCTGCTGGAAAAAGAAGTGGTGCAGGCCTGCCGCAGCTGGCAGGACGACTACGCGAGCCTGGTGGTCGAGAGCTTCGGCGAAGCCCAGGGCACCAACGTGCTGGCCGACTTCCCGAAAGGCTTCCCGGCCGGTTACCGCGAGCGTTTCGCAGCCCACTCGGCTGTGGTCGACATGCAGCACCTGTTGAGCCTGAGCGAAAAAAATCCGCTGGTCATGAGCTTCTATCAGCCGCTGGCCCAGGTGTCCGGTCAGCGCATGCTGCACTGCAAGCTGTATCACGCCGACACCCCGCTGGCGTTGTCCGATGTCTTGCCGATCCTGGAAAACCTTGGCCTGCGCGTGCTGGGTGAGTTCCCGTATCGCCTGCGTCACAACAATGGCCGCGAATTCTGGATTCACGACTTCGCATTCACCGCCGCCGAAGGCCTGGAACTCGACATCCAGCAGCTCAACGACACCTTGCAGGACGCTTTCGTCCACATCGTGCGTGGCGATGCCGAGAACGATGCGTTCAACCGTCTGGTGCTGACCGCCGGCCTGCCATGGCGCGACGTGGCGCTGCTGCGTGCCTACGCTCGTTACATGAAGCAGATCCGTCTGGGCTTCGACCTGGGTTACATCGCCAGCACCCTGAACAACCACACCGACATCGCTCGCGAGTTGACCCGGTTGTTCAAGACCCGTTTCTACCTGGCGCGCAAGCTTGGTACTGACGATCTGGAAGACAAGCAGCAACGCCTGGAACACGCGATTCTGGCGGCACTGGACGATGTTCAGGTGCTGAACGAAGACCGCATCCTGCGTCGTTACCTGGACCTGATCAAAGCAACCCTGCGGACCAACTTCTATCAGACCGACGCCAACGGTCAGAACAAGTCCTACTTCAGCTTCAAGTTCAACCCGCACCAGATTCCAGAGCTGCCGAAGCCGGTTCCGAAGTTCGAAATCTTCGTTTACTCGCCACGCGTTGAAGGCGTGCACCTGCGCTTCGGCAACGTGGCGCGTGGTGGTCTGCGCTGGTCCGACCGTGAAGAAGACTTCCGTACTGAAGTCCTGGGCCTGGTAAAAGCCCAGCAAGTGAAGAACTCGGTCATCGTACCGGTGGGTGCGAAGGGCGGCTTCCTGCCGCGTCGCCTGCCACTGGGCGGCAGCCGTGACGAGATCGCGGCCGAGGGCATCGCCTGCTACCGCATCTTCATCTCGGGCCTGTTGGACATCACCGACAACCTGAAAGACGGCGCGCTGGTACCGCCGGCCAACGTCGTGCGTCATGACGACGATGACCCGTACCTGGTAGTGGCGGCGGACAAGGGCACTGCGACCTTCTCCGACATCGCCAACGGCATCGCCATCGATTACGGCTTCTGGCTCGGCGACGCCTTTGCGTCCGGCGGCTCGGCCGGTTACGACCACAAGAAAATGGGCATCACCGCCAAGGGCGCGTGGGTCGGCGTACAACGTCACTTCCGTGAACGCGGCATCAATGTTCAGGAAGACAGCATCACCGTGGTGGGCGTCGGCGACATGGCCGGTGACGTGTTCGGTAACGGCTTGCTGATGTCCGACAAGCTGCAACTGGTCGCAGCGTTCAACCACCTGCACATCTTCATCGACCCGAATCCGGAGCCTGCCAACAGCTTCGCCGAGCGTCAGCGTCTGTTCGACTTGCCACGTTCGGCCTGGTCGGATTACGACACCAGCATCATGTCCGAAGGCGGCGGGATCTTTTCGCGCAGCGCAAAAAGCATCGCGATTTCCCCGCAGATGAAAGAGCGCTTCGACATTCAGACTGACAAACTGACCCCGACCGAACTGCTGAATGCCTTGCTCAAGGCACCGGTGGATCTGCTGTGGAACGGCGGTATCGGTACCTACGTGAAAGCCAGCACCGAAAGCCACGCCGATGTCGGCGACAAGGCCAACGATGCACTGCGCGTGAACGGCAACGAACTACGCTGCAAAGTGGTGGGCGAGGGCGGTAACCTCGGTATGACTCAGCTGGGTCGTGTCGAATTCGGCCTCAATGGCGGCGGTTCCAACACCGACTTCATCGACAACGCCGGTGGTGTGGATTGCTCCGACCACGAAGTGAACATCAAGATCCTGCTGAACGAAGTCGTGCACGCCGGTGACATGACCGACAAGCAACGTAACCAGTTGCTGGCGAGCATGACCGACGAAGTCGGTAACCTGGTGCTCGGCAACAACTACAAGCAGACTCAGGCTCTGTCCCTGGCGGCTCGCCGTGCTTTGCCGCGGATCGCTGAATACAAGCGTCTGATGAACGATCTGGAAGGCCGTGGCAAGCTGGACCGCGCCATCGAGTTCCTGCCGGCTGAAGAGGCGATCAACGAGCGCGTCGCGGCGGGCCATGGCCTGACCCGTGCCGAGCTGTCGGTGCTGATCTCCTACAGCAAGATCGACCTCAAGGAAGCGCTGCTCAACTCCCTGGTGCCGGACGACGACTACCTGACCCGCGACATGGAAACTGCTTTCCCGCCGACGCTGGTCAGCAAGTTCTCCGCCGCCATGCGCCGTCACCGTCTGAAGCGTGAAATCGTCAGCACCCAGATCGCCAACGATCTGGTGAACCACATGGGCATCACCTTCGTTCAACGACTCAAAGAGTCGACCGGCATGAGCCCGGCGAACGTGGCCGGTGCTTATGTGATCGTGCGTGACATCTTCCACCTCCCGCACTGGTTCCGTCAGATCGAAGCCCTGGATTACCAGGTGTCGGCCGACGTACAACTGGAGCTGATGGATGAGCTGATGCGTCTGGGCCGCCGTGCCACGCGCTGGTTCCTGCGCAGCCGTCGCAACGAGCAGAACGCTGCCCGTGACGTCGCGCACTTCGGTCCGCACCTGGCGGCGTTGGGCCTCAAGCTCGACGAACTGCTGGAAGGCCCGACTCGCGAAGGCTGGCAGACCCGCTATCAGGCTTACGTCGCTGCTGGCGTACCTGAGTTGCTGGCGCGTATGGTTGCAGGCACCACTCACCTGTACACCTTGCTGCCGATCATCGAAGCTTCGGATGTGACCGGCCAGAACGCAGCGGACGTGGCCAAGGCCTACTTCGCCGTGGGCAGCGCGCTGGACATCACCTGGTACCTGCAACAGATCAGCGCTCTACCGGTTGAAAACAACTGGCAGGCCCTGGCCCGTGAAGCGTTCCGTGATGACGTCGACTGGCAACAACGTGCGATCACCATCTCGGTCCTGCAACAGGGCGACGGCACCCAGGACGTGGAAACACGCCTGGCGCTGTGGATGGAAGAGCACGAAGGCATGATCGAACGCTGGCGCGCCATGCTGGTGGAAATCCGTGCCGCCAGCGGCACTGACTACGCCATGTATGCGGTCGCCAACCGCGAACTGCTGGACCTGGCGTTGAGCGGTCAAGCGGTGGTGCCTGCCGCTGCGACTGTCACTGCCAGCGCCGAACTGGAGCCGGCTGCCTGATCAGGCGTTGAATGAAAAAGCCCCGTCTCGAAAGAGATGGGGCTTTTTTTTGTCTGAAGGTTTTGTGGTGTCTGCTCGGGCCTCTTCGCGGGCAAGCCTCGCTCCTACATGGCAGGTGTCGTTCACTTGCCGCTAACCCTGTAGGAGCGAGGCTTGCCCGCGAAGAGGCCATCAGCCGCACCGAGACTTTTTGACAGCGATCAGTTCTCCAAAGGAATCAGCACTTTCTCATCCGGGGCCAACACCATGAACACCAGCAGCTTGGCGGGTTGGGTGGCGCTGGCGTTTTTCGAGACCAGATGTTCCGATCCGGCCGGTTCGTACCAGAACTCGCCGGCCTTGTAGGTGACCGCTTTTTCACCTTTGACTTGAGAAACAATCTCCCCCGAAAGCACGTAAGCCATGGCCGTGCCTTGATGTTTATGGGCGATGGACGATTGGCCCGGTTGGTAATCGACTTCGATCATCAACGCTTTTTTGCCGGGTGCGTTTTTCAGCATCTGGTCCTGCAAAACGGTGACTTTTTCTGAAGGGGCTGCGGTGTCGTTGGCGAATGCCGAGGTTGAAATGCCAAGCGTCAGGGCGATGAGAGGGGCAGCAAAAAAAACGAAGCGCATTCATGGTTGATTACCTGAGGTGGTGAGTTGTCAGGGGCCACAGTAAGCCGCGCTATCGGGCAATCAAACGGCCAATTTTCGGGAAGGTGAGGGGACCAATCAAGCAGGTCAAAATCAAAAGATCGCAGCGTTCCGCAGCTCCTACGGGGGAATTGCGTACACCGGTGAAACATCGGGCGGACACAAATTCTGTAGGAGCTGCCGAAGGCTGCGATCTTTTGATCTTGTTTTTAAACGATTGGAAAACTATTGAAATCGACGGCATTGGCCAGTCGGCTGTCGATCAGGCCGATAAAGCCTTGTACTTCGGGGCAGTTGAAGTGCGATTGCATGGCCGCTTCCGATTGCCAGCGGGCGCTGACCGTCCAGCGGGTGTCGTCCTCGGGGCAACGGTCGACCATATAGGAATCACAGCCTGGCAGTTCACGCAGGGTTTCGACAATCTTTTGCAGTTGCTTACCCAGTTCATCCGAGCGGCCGGCGGCGGCCTGCACCTTTACGGTGTTGATCACTTCGTTGGACATTGCTCACACTCCTGAATCAGGCCGGACGAATCCTGCTCATTGAGGGATAACGCCCATTCAGGATAGGCCTGCCCCCCCAGGCCGCCAATAGCCAATCGCCGGATAAAGCCACAGACCAATCCGTCAGCTGACCTGCTGCAAAATGTCCCGCAAACGGTCCAGGGCGATGTCGATGTCCAGGGTTTCGATCGCGCCGAATCCCAGGAAAAGCCCGGCCCGCGGCGCTTGCTGGTAAAAAAAGCTGTCCAGGGCATAGAGCCCCACTTCGACTTTTTTGGCCAGTTCGATCACCAATGGAATATCGACCGGCACCTTACACAGCACCGCCATGTGGAACCCGGCCGTGGTCGGGACTGCTTCAAACCACGGCGAAAGGTCACCCGCCATGCGCGCCAGGATCCGCTCACGGCGCCCGGCGTAAATCGTATGGCAGCGCCGGATGTGCTTGAGCAGGCAGCCCTCGGCGATGAACTTGGCCAGCGCCCATTGGGGCAGGGTGGAGGTATGCAGGTCGGTGAGCTGCTTGGCGCGGATCACTGCTTCGAGAATGGCCGGCGGCAAAATCGCATACCCCAGCCGCAGTTCCGGCAACAGGGTCTTCGAGAAGGTGCCGACGTAGGCGACGATGCCGCGCTCATCCAGGCTTTGCAGCGAGTCGGTGGGCCGGCCTTCGTAGCGGAATTCGCTGTCGTAGTCGTCCTCGATGATGATCGCCCCCAGCTCATATGCCCTGGCGAGCAGGGCTTCCCGGCGGGGCTGGCTCATTGGCATGCCCAGCGGGAACTGGTGGGACGGGGTGACGTAAATCAGCCGGGTGCCATCGGGAATGAGCTCCACTTGAATGCCTTGCGCGTCCACCGGCACGCCGACCACTGTCGCGCCGTGAGTCCCGAACAGCAGGCGTGCCGGCGGGTAACCGGGGTCTTCCATGGCGACGAGGCTGCCCGGTTGGGTCAGCACCCGGGAAATCAGGTCCAGCGCCTGCTGCGCGCCGTTGCACACCACCACGTCTTCGTCCTGACAATTGACCCCGCGCGAAAACGCGATGTGCTGTGCGATTGCATTGCGCAGCGCCGGCAGGCCTTCGGGCAGGCTATAGAAACCTTTGGAACCGGCAATTTGACGCAAGGCATGGGAGGTGCAGCGGCGCCAATCGTCCTGTGGAAACTGGCCTTTGCTGGTGGCGCCACCGATGAAATCGTAACGCAACGAGCCTTCCAGCGTCGGGTGGCGCAAGAATGTTGGCAGGTTGCGCCAGCGTTCGATGACTTCAAAGCTGGCCAGCTCCGAATGGCTTTGCTTGCGGACGATTTTCGCTGCCCGGGCATTGACGTAAGTGCCTTTGCCGATCACCCCGGTGAGGAAGTTCTCGTAGGTCAGTTGCGCATACGTGTCGGAAATGGTCTTGCGCGAAATCCCCAGTTGCTCGGCCAGCAAGCGGCTCGGCGGCAACTGCGCTCCGGCAGCCAGACGGCCGGACTCAATGGCGTCGCGCAGTTGCCGGTACAACTGGCCTGCCAGGTCCTTGCGGCCGTTGATGACAACATGAAGTTCCATACCGGCGGGGCTCCTGGGGCGGTTGAGGCGACTGTGCGTCGCGCCAGATTACCCGCATGAACCGCTGCGTAGAAGTTGCGTGGATGAAAAGCCATCAATTGGCCTTCTGCCGGGCGGTCCATGGTTTTTTCGATGAATTGGACCTGTGATGCCCATGGGCCAGCCTCTACCTTGGAGTCACCTATCCGCTCCATGAGGTCGCCCCATGAACTCCCGCCTGGATTACTACAGCGCATCACCCAAAGCGATGAAAGCCATGATCGCCATGGAGGCCTTGACCCGCGACCTGAGCATCGAACCGGCCTTGCTGAACCTGATCAGAATCCGCGCCTCGCAGCTCAATGGCTGCGCCTTCTGCACTGATATGCACTCGGTGGACGCGCGCCGCTTCGGTGAGACCGATCGCCGGCTGTACGCAATCGTGGTCTGGCGCGACAGCAGCTGCTTCAACCCTCGGGAGCGGGCCGCCCTGGCCTGGACCGAAGCGGTAACCCTGCTCTCGGAAAGCCACGTGCCAGACGACGTTTATGTCCTGGCCCGGGAGCAGTTCAGCGAAGGTGAACTGGTCGACCTGACAATGGCCGTCAGCACCATCAACAGCTGGAATCGCCTGGCGGTGAGCTTTCGGCAAACGCCCAGCGGTTGATTCAATTTTTGCCCGATTGTCACATCAGGTTCATGAACAGCCAGCAGGATAAACGCTCAAGGACAGATCGACAGGGAGTCATCAATGTCATTCATGGAATCTACCTCGCGCCAGGGGATGGCCAAGTACCGCTGGCCCGTAGAACAACGCGAATCCCTGCACTCGCGGGTAGCCGGCATCGATCCGGTGCTGGTGCAGTCTTTCAGCGTCAGTGCCCGTTGCGGTTGTTTCATGCAAGCGGCCCGCAGCCTTAATATCAAGTCGACCCAGTTGCGTAAACAATTGGCGCAACTTGAAGCGCAATTGCAGTGTTCGCTGTTCAGCCATTCGGGCAATGGCTTCGCCCTCAGTCGTGACGGCTTGCAGCTTCAGGCGCAGCTGATGGCCCTGGCCCGTGAACGCGACTTGCCCGTGATCGAACAGCCCCTGATTCGCCTGGCCGTGGCCGAATCGATCCTGCACGATATCCTCGGCCGCGATCTGGTTTCGCTGCTGCGACGCAATGCCAGTGTGCGCCTGGACATCATTTCCCTGGACAGCGAACTGGCGCTGCGAGCAATCAGCGCCGATGTGGTGGTGTGGCTGGCCGGCACCGATTCGCCATTGCCAGGCCCCAGTTTCGCCATCAGTGAGCCCCAGCGTCTGGCACGGCTGGACTATCTGCCGCACATCGCCAAACGGTATTCACGGGTCGCGGCGCGGCCGGACAGCGTGGGAGACCTGGCTGATTTCATGCTGGTGCAATGGCAGCACGACCGCCATGTCGCCTCCCTTGGGCCGTGGAACAGTCTGGTCGAGCAGCGCCTGGCAGGGGTGGTGCAGTTGCATTCCTATGAGCTGATGCTGGAGATGATCCGTTGCAGCGCCTGCATCGGTTTGCTGCCGCACTACATGAGCCAGTTCGACCGGGGATTGGTGGCATTGCCCGGGCTCTTCAAGCAACCGATGCAACGCCAGGTGTGGATGGCGGTCAATGCCGACTCCCGGAATGAGGCCGAGGTGCAGGGGATCGTCGAGTTGATCCACAACACCTTCAATGAGCGGCGGGAGTGGTTTGAAGGGTAACCACTGCTCAAACGTGGAAGCGAGCCTGTTCGCGATGGGGCCATCACATTCGACATCGATGTCGACTGTACAGGTCGCCTTCACGAGCAAGCCTGTTCGCACGCTCTGCGTAGAGCATGGGCACGATCAATCTCTTTGGCTATGCCCTTGGATATCGGCCGGTGCGGCGGTGGAGGCAGGCGGCGCTGCATGACTGTGCAGCGTCTGGGCACCGACACCACAACTGGCGAAAAGCGCCATCAGGCTGAATGCTGCGGCGCGAAGCAAACCTTTCATAGAAATTTCCTCATTTTCCGAAGGTGACATTCAGTCCAGCCAATAACGTCGCTTCTCAAGTCGAAAGTCCAGGTGGCGGTGCACGACTCGGTGCTGGATGGTCGATTGGTATGCTTTTCACTCTAGCAGGTGGTTGGCGCTGCGCTTCGCAGCCTTCGGCAGCGCCTGCAGAGGCTGCGATCTTTTGATTTTCCCTGGAGGAGGGACAAGCCTCCTCGCCACATGGGATTGCACCGTTATAGAGTAAGCAGCCATGCACGCATCAAGGACGAAACATTCATGCCCGCCGACTCCGTCATTACACTCGAACGCTTCAACGAATCCCACATCGAGGGCGTCACCGCGCTCTACAACGACCCGGCCGTGGCCCGCCAGGTGCTGCAAATGCCGTTTCAGTCCACCGAGGTCTGGCGCCAACGCCTGATGGCGGACAACGAGCGGGCTGTGAAACTGGTGGCGCTGCATCAGGGATCGGTCATTGGCAACATTGGCCTTGAGCAGTTCTCGCGAATCCGCCGCAGCCATGCCGGCAGCCTTGGCATGGGTGTCGCTGTTGCATGGCAGGGCAAGGGCGTCGGTTCGAAACTACTGGCGGCGGTGCTCGACGTCGCCGACAACTGGATGAACCTGCAACGGGTCGAACTTTCGGTGTACGCCGACAACGAAGCGGCCATTGGTCTGTACCAGAAATTCGGCTTCGAGACCGAAGGCCTGTTTCGCGATTACGCGGTGCGTGACGGTCGACTGGTCGATACCCTGAGCATGGCGCGCCTGCGTCGTACGCTCGAGGCCCAATGCCGGTAAGTGAAGAAATTTGAGCGACGAATATCCTGTGGGAGCGAGGCTTGCCCGCGAAGAACGCAACGCGGTTTTTCAGGTATTACGCGTCATCGTTCTTCGCGGGCAAGCCTCGCTCCTACAGGTTCTGCGCGAGTCAGTCGCCCAACGCGAACGCCACTGCCGCCTGCGCATGCAGTTCGGTGGTGTCGAGCAAGGGCAGGGCGCTGTGCTCGGGTTTGATCAGCAAGCCGATTTCGGTACAGCCGAGGATGATCGCCTGGGCGCCGCGTTCGGTCAGCGATTCGATCACCCGTTGATAGACCTGGCGTGACGCCTCGCTGATCACCCCGACGCACAACTCGTCATAGATGATCCGGTGCACAGCCTGACGGTCCTCGACCTCCGGCACCAGCACCGTCAGGCCCTTGGCCGTCAGACGCTCCTTGAGAAAATCCTGCTCCATGGTGAACGCGGTGCCCAGCAAACCCACCCGCAGCGCACCGGCGTCCAATGCCGCCTGAGCGGTCGGGTCGGCAATGTGCAGGAACGGAATATCGATCGCGGCCTGAATCTGCCCGGCCACCTTGTGCATGGTGTTGGTACACAGCACCACGCACTCGGCGCCGCCAGCTTCCAGACGCTGGGCCGCATCCACCAGAATCGCCGCCGCATCGTCCCAGCGCCCGGCATGCTGGGCCTGTTCGACAGGGCCGAAGTCGACGCTGTACATCAGCAATTTCGCCGAACGCAACGGCCCGAGGCGATCGCGTACCTGCTGGTTGATGAGGCGGTAATACTCGGCGCTGGACTCCCAGCTCATGCCGCCGATAAGGCCGATGGTGCGCATGTCGTACTCCTGTAAATGGCAAGCCCTTGCGAGAGCGGTCTTTATTCGAGAGTATCCCGTGAGTCTTCATGGCGATCTATCAGGAAATTTCACATGCCCAGTGTGCTGAGCCAGCGCCTTGCGGGCGGCAAAATCTGTCTGCAACTCTTGCCCCGTGCGGCGTACAGCGCGCGCGATCCGGCACAGTCGCAAACCCTTGGGGTGACGCTGGAACGTCAGCGAGGCGTGCATGCGATCGATTCTGACCGACGGACAGATTTTGATACCTTTGCGGGTGTGATGGCTTACACGCCGATCGGCGTGGAAGTGTTTTCCGAATCAGCCACTGGTGGTGAGTATCTGCTGATGCGCCTGGACGAGCAGTTCGCCAGCGAACAGTTACCCTCCGTTGCCCACCGCGTGCAGTCTTGCGGCAATCGACGGGCGCTGACCCTGGCGCGAGAGGTACGGCGTCAGTTGTTCGTCACGCAACCCGATGTGCTGGCGCTTGAGCAATGTGCGGTGGCTCTGGTTGGGGTCGCGAATTCGCAAACCGATACAGGGCAGCGTGCCACGCCCAAGGCTTTCGCCCGCGTCATGGAGCAGATCACCGAGCAGTTCCAGCAACCGCTGACGCTGGAACAATTGGCCGCCTCCTATGGGCAAAACGAGCTGCGCTTTCTGCGCGATTTTACCCGGGCCATCGGCATGACACCGCACGCTTACCTGGTTGAAGTTCGGCTTCAGGCCGCACGATGGATGATCGAATGTACTGATCTGCCCTTGGCCGGTATCGCATTCGATGCCGGTTTCGCCCATCAGTCCCACATGGGCAGTGTCTTTCGCAAACACCTGGGCATGACTCCTTGCCAATACCGTTCACGCTTTTAGTCGTACGCCTGTGGCGCGCATCTGCCATGCTCAAAGTCCGCAGCACCGCTTCAACCAAAGGAACACCGCAATGGACGACGTACAGCAACTGGGTGAGATGCTTCGCCACTACGCAGAAAGCGAAGCGCACAAGAAGCAACTGTTTGAGTCGCAATCGGTCGTGTGGGCGACGCGTATTGGTGAGTTGTTCGATCAGATCCAGCAGTGGCTGGAACCGGTTCAGGCGCCGAACCTGCTGGAGGTGAGTCGCGAGGCGTATGTCGCATCCGGGCCAAACGTGCCGCTCGAGACGTCGACCTTCAAGACCGAAAAACTGAGTATCGTCATCGCCGGGAAACCGGTGGAGTTCGTGCCGGACGTGATGGGCGCGGGCGGGCAGATTTCCCTGGTGGTGATGGGCTTGACCGCCGCGCGTTATGGCAGCATTTCGCTGGTATGCCTGCCGCCCTCCAGCAATTGGCAGTGGCGCAAGACCAATGGTTTGAAAGACCCGGATACCTTTGCCTTCGATGCGAACTTCCTGGCGCAGCAACTGCAGAGTTTGATTCCCCGCGAGCGCGGCTGAATGCTCTGAATATTGCACATTCCCCTGTGGGAGCGAGCCTGCTCGCGATGGCGGTTTAGCAATCAGCATTTATGTTCACTGATCCTCCGCTTTCGCGAGCAGGCTCGCTCCCACATTGATTTGCGGCGTTCGCAAATGATGTATTCACTGCAGCTCCCACAGTGGTTTGGGTGTGCCTCAGATTTCGAGGTTGCCCCAACCCGGCTTCACCTCTTCCGGTGCCACCGCTTTCACGGTTTTGCCCGTGGCCAATTCCACCCGCCGCGCCACTTCGGGGTCATCGGCGAACGGAATCAGACTGGCATCATCCAGGCTCTCGGCGGTCTGGTGTTTCAGGCAGTATTCAACCGCCAGCCAAAGCCCCAAAACACCTAATAGATTCAACGCCATCTCAATCATGTCAGGCTCCTTGCCTCAGGCAATCTGCGCTTCAAGTTCGGCCATCTCGACGCTCGAAACCCGCACCGTGCGCCAGGTGTTGTAGGCCATCAGCAACATGCCGCTGAGGAAGAAAACCCCACCGGCGAAACGCACCACAAACCCCGGATGACTGGCCTGCAAGGCTTCGACGAACGAGTAGGTCAGCGTGCCGTCATCGTTGATCGCGCGCCACATCAAACCCTGGGTGATGCCGTTGACCCACATCGAGGCGATGTACAGCACGGTGCCGATGGTCGCAAGCCAGAAGTGCAGGTTGATCAGCGGCGTGCTGTACATCTGCTCGCGGCCGAAGACTTTCGGGACCATGTGGTAGATGGCGCCAAACGTGATCATCGCCACCCAACCAAGCGCCCCGGCATGAACGTGGCCGATGGTCCAGTCGGTGTAGTGGGAGAGGGCGTTCACCGTTTTGATCGCCATCATCGGCCCTTCGAAAGTCGACATGCCGTAGAACGCCAGTGACAGCACCAGAAAACGCAGGATCGGGTCGGTGCGCAACTTATGCCAGGCGCCCGACAACGTCATCATGCCGTTGATCATCCCGCCCCAGCTCGGCGCCAGCAAAATCAGCGACATCGCCATGCCCAGCGACTGCGCCCAGTCCGGCAGCGCGGTGTAGTGCAAGTGGTGCGGGCCGGCCCAGATGTACAGGGTGATCAGCGCCCAGAAGTGCACGATCGACAAGCGATAGGAATACACCGGCCGCCCGACCTGTTTCGGCACGAAGTAATACATCATCCCGAGGAAGCCGGTGGTCAGGAAGAAGCCTACGGCGTTATGCCCGTACCACCATTGCACCATGGCGTCGGTGGCCCCGGAGTACACCGGATACGACTTGAACCAGTCCACCGGAATCGACAGGTGATTGACCACGTGCAGCATGGCGATCACCACGATGAACGCACCGAAAAACCAGTTGCCGACGTAGATGTGCCTGGTTTTGCGTTGCACCACGGTGGTGAAAAACACGATGGCGTAAGCGACCCAGACCACCGTCATCCACACCGCGCCGGAGAATTCGATCTCGGCGTATTCCTTGGTGGTGGTGTAGCCCAGCGGCAGAGTAATCAGCATCACCACGATCACCGATTGCCAGCCCCAGAAGGTGAACGCGGCGAGCTTGTCAGAGTACAACCGCACCTGGCAGGTGCGTTGCACTGCGTAGTAACTGGCGGCGAATTGCGCGCTGCCGGCAAAGCCGAAAATCACCAGGCTGGTGTGCAGCGGGCGCAAGCGGCCGAAGGTGGTCCACGGCAGGTTGAGGTTCATCTCGGGCCATACCAGCTGCGAGGCGATCCATACCCCCATCGCCATCCCGACGACACCCCAGACAATGGTTGCCACGACGAATTGGCGAACGACCTTGTAGTTATAGGCCTGTCCGATTGTTGCTGTGCTCATGGTCAGTTCTTCCACGGTTGCAAAGTCTTGCCAGGCCACCCGGTCTGGCATGCCATGAACTGTAGAAACCCTGCCGCAAACAAAACAGACTCAGAAAAACCGAGTTTATGCGGATCAGCTGCGATGCGGGCCTGCGGCCATACGCTGCGTGCTGATACGGTTTTTTAGTGTTTAGCTGAATCTGTAACGTGCTGCGCTGCTGCCGCATAGTTGCACCCCAAGAGCGAGCCGCAGAGCCTGATGCCGATCAGTTTAGGCGCAGACCTTGTGGGAGCGAGCCTGCTCGCGATAGCGGACTGACAAGCAGCACATGTGTTGAATGCGTAACCGCCATCGCGAGCAGGCTCGCTCCCACATGGATTGCGGTATTCAAATCCTTGACTGACTGGCATTAGCCGCAGAGCCCGATAATCCTGATGAGGCAGCTACATGTATCAGTACGACGACTATGACCGGGCCCTGGTGTTCGAGCGTGTTGCGCAGTTTCACGATCAGGTCGAACGTTTCATGGCCGGGGAATTGAGCGAAGAAGAGTTCCTGCCCCTGCGTTTGCAGAACGGCCTGTACATGCAAAAGCATGCCTACATGCTGCGCGTGGCAATTCCCTACGGCACGCTGAGCGCGAAACAAATGCGCATTCTGGCGAGCATTGCGCGGGACTACGATCGGGGTTACGGCCACTTCACCACCCGGCAGAACATGCAGTTCAACTGGATCGAACTGGCCCAGGTGCCGGACATCCTCGAACGCCTGGCCCAGGTGGAAATGCACGCCATCCAGACTTCCGGCAATTGCGTGCGCAACATCACCACCGAAGCCTTTGCCGGGGTCGCTGCGGACGAACTGATGGACCCGCGCCCGCTGGCGGAGATCCTGCGGCAATGGTCGACCATCAACCCGGAGTTCCTGTTCCTGCCGCGCAAATTCAAGATCGCCATCTGCTCGGCGAAACAGGACCGCGCGGCCATCATGATGCATGACATCGGCCTTTATCTTTATCGCGATGACAGCGGACAAATGCTCTTGCGGGTGATCGTTGGCGGCGGCTTGGGGCGCACACCGATCCTCGGTTTGCAGATCCGCGAAGGCTTGCCGTGGCAGCACCTGCTGTCCTACGTCGAAGCGGTGTTGCGGGTCTATAACCGTCACGGACGGCGCGATAACAAGTACAAGGCGCGGATCAAGATTCTGGTCAAGGCCTTGGGTATCGAAGCGTTCGCCAAGGAAGTGGAGGAGGAGTGGCAGCACCTCAAGGACGGCCCGGCGCAGTTGACCGACGTTGAGTATGAGCGTGTCGCCAGTGCCTTTGTGCCACCCGATTACCGTTCACTGGCGGGCACCGATCTGGGCTTCGGCACACGCCTGGCCGAGAATCCGGCGTTCGCCCGTTGGGTGGCGCGCAACGTTCAACCGCACAAGGTGCAGGGTTACGCCAGCGTGGTGCTGTCGACCAAACCGGGCATCGCCGCGCCACCGGGGGATGTCACGGCCGAGCAAATGGAAGCGGTGGCCCAGTGGTCCGAGCAGTTTGGTTTCGGCGAAATCCGCATTGCCCATGAACAGAACATCGTCTTGCCGGACGTGCCCAAGACGGACCTTTATCCCCTGTGGTGCCTGGCCTGCGAGCAAGGCCTGGGGTGCGCCAATATCGGCTTGCTGACCGACATCATCGCTTGCCCGGGCGGTGATTTCTGCGCGCTGGCCAACGCCAAATCAATCCCCATCGCGCAAGCGATTCAGGTGCGCTTCGAGAATCTGGATTACCTGCATGACCTGGGCGATATCAGCCTGAACATCTCTGGCTGCATGAACGCCTGCGGCCATCACCACATCGGCAACATCGGCATTCTTGGCGTCGATAAAAACGGCAGTGAGTGGTACCAGATCACCCTCGGCGGCGCCCAGGGCAAGAACAGCGCGTTGGGCAAAGTCATCGGCCCGTCCTTCAGCGCCGCCGAAGTGCCTGATGTCATTGAACAGATCATTGGCACATTCGTTCGCTACCGGGAGAGTGAGGAACTGTTCGTCGATACCTTGGCACGCATCGGTCTGGAGCCCTTCAAGGAGCGGGTTTACCCGAAAATGCTGGAGGTGTCGGCATGAACAATCTGCTGCGTTTGCAAGACGGCGGCGCCGAGTGGGTGCGCGACGACCCGTGGCAGCTGATTCGTGAAACAACGGAGCAGTTGCCGGCCGGACCGCTGATACTGCCGTTACCCCAGTGGCTGGCGTTGAATGCCGACAGGACATCAGCGCTCGAAGGCGTCTGGCTGGCTCCCAACGACGAAGTGACAAACCTGGCCCCATGGTTTCCCGACCTGCCGCTGATTGCCCTGGATTTCCCGAGTTTTCGCGACGGACGTGCCTACAGCCAGGCCTATCTGTTGCGTACGCGTTTCGGTTGGCAAGGCGAATTACGCGCGATTGGCGATGTGCTGCGCGATCAACTCAGCCACATGCGCCAATGCGGTTTCGACAGTTTTGCCGTGCGCGAAGACAAATCTGCTGAAGATGCGCTCAAGGGACTGGCCGGGATGAGCGTGTTGTATGGCCGCTCGGTGATCGAGCCGCGGCCGTTGTTTCGGCGGCGGTAGGAACATCAAGATCAAAGATCGCAGCCTTCGGCAGCTCCTACGGAGGTTGCGTACGCCGCAGAATCACGGGTGTACACGGTCGGCGTAGGAGCTGGCGAAGCCTGCGATCTTTTGATCTTCGGCGTCAGTTGCAACGACAAGATCAAAAGATCGCAGCCTTCGGCAGCTCCTACAAAGGCTGCGATCTTTTGCTTGGGCCAATGATGGCATTTTGGTAGAGTCCGCGCCTCATAAGGAGTCAGCAAAGAAAGGAGTCTGGTTTGAGCGCGGGCAAGAAAATTTTAGGGCTTTTTGCGTTGCTGCTGATGGCGGCCCTGTGGGGCAGTTATTTTTACGTGTTCAAAGAGAACCGTAACGGCCAGCTCGGGGAGACGTTCAGCAGCTACGCCTGGTGTGGCACGCCGCCGGCCAGCGATACCGGTGGGTTGGGCAAGGATCGACTGTCGCTGCGCATCACCAACAACGTTCACGGCGAGTTCATGCTCTCGGGCGCGGTCATCGTCTCCGAACGAACCTTTGATCGTTATGACCTGGGCCGCAACGAGCTGCGGCTGCGCATGGAGCCCATGCAGTGGTCCTACGGCATTGCGCCGATTCTCATGGAACAGGTCAAGATCAAACCCCTGAGCCGTAACCTGTCTTCGACCAACAAAAGTGCCTACGCGGAACTTGAGTCCAGACCCATCGATGTCCAGGGGCGGGCGACGGACTTTCCCTTCGACTCCTATCGCTACGGCTACAAGCCGGTGCTGTACATCCTCAAAGGCAATGAGCGCATTGACCTGAAGTTCAGGCACATTACCACCGGCATGGAGATGTCGAACACCTTTACGCCGACCCAGAAGTACAACCGTGTCGAGTACATCAACGAGAAAAATTCGTTGATCAGCGAGGAAGACTACAAGCCTTACGGCGCCAACGAGTGCGCGTTCAGCGTCGAGCGCAAGGGCTCGTTCAAGGTGATTGTGCTGCTGTTGTTGCTGGTGATGTGTCTGCCGCTGATGCACGTGTTCTATCGCGATGAGCCGGGCATCGATTTTCTCGCGACGCTGGTGAGTATTGGTGCGATCCGGGTGTTTCTGGTGGGGCCGTTGAATGACTTCCAGCTGTACACCATCGACTTCCTGTTCGCCGCCGTGATCATCCTCGTGGGCACGGTGTCGTTGATCAAGGCGATGCGGGCCAATAGTCGGCGGGAGTTGGCGGCGAAAAGCGGATCTTCCTGGTGATTGACCAGGGTTATCCAGATGAGGTTTTGTGTTGTTTGAGCTGATGTCTTCGCGGGCAAAGTAATGCGGCGCGGCTGAGGGCTTCTTCGCGAGCAGGCTCGCTCCCACATTGATTCTGTTTCGATCACAGATTTTGTGTACGCCAGAGATCAAATGTGGGAGCGAGCCTGCTCGCGAAAGCGGCCTCCCGATACCACTAAATCCTCCGCAATCCCGGTACCCCGTGTAGGAGCTGCCGAAGGCTGCGATCTTTTGATCTTGCTTTTGGCGGGCTCGGAAAGAGCAAGATCAAAAGATCGCAGCCTTCGGCAGCTCCTACGATACATCAGGTGCATCAGGTGCATCAGGTGTGCTTCAGTGCTTCAGTGCTTCTTCGCCTGCGCACGCACTCGCTCTTCCTGCTCGCGCAACTGCGGTGTGAACTCGGCACCGAAGTCTTCGGCCTCGAACACCTGGCGAATCTCGATCTCGGCCTCTGTACCCGGCATCGGGTTGGGGCAGCGCTTGACCCACTCGATCGCTTCCTCTTTCGACTTCACCTGCCACAGCCAATAGCCGGCGATCAGTTCCTTGGTTTCAATAAACGGGCCGTCGATCACCGTGCGCTGGTCTCCCGAGAAACGCACGCGGGCGCCTTTGCTGCTGGGCTGCAGGCCGTCGCAATCGATAAGGATGCCGGCCTTGGCCAGTTCCTCGTTGAAATTGCCCATCGCGGTCATCAGTTCTTCGCTGGGCATCACACCGGCCTCGGAATCCGGGCTGGCTTTCACAATGATCATGAATCGCATGGCAGTTCTCCACTGGATTTGAATGACTCACTGTCTAGTCGAATGGCCATGGGCTAAATCGACAACACGACTAAACGCAATCGCCAAGAACCTTCTGGTGCCCCGTATCCCTGCAGGCGCTGCCGAAGGCTGTGATCTTTTGATCTTGCTTTTGTGGCGAAGCTCCCTTCGCGAGCAAGCCCGCTCCCACGGGCTTATGCAGTGTTAGCAAGTTTTGTTGAAGCGTTTGTATCCAGTTTTGTGCGACGACCTATCACAATTTGTATCTGGGCATAGGTCGCCAGACCATTTCGTGGTTAACTTTGGCCTCGTCAAAATCTCTACATCAACGTTCAGAAGGACTCCGTTCATGGCTCAAGTCACTCTTAAAGGCAACCCGGTTCAAGTCAACGGCCAACTGCCACAAGCCGGTTCCCAGGCGCCAGCCTTTTCCCTGGTTGCCGGCAATCTGTCCGACGTGACCCTGGCGAGCTTCGCCGGCAAGCGCAAAGTGCTGAACATCTTCCCAAGCATCGACACCCCGACCTGCGCCACCTCCGTGCGCAAGTTCAACGCCCAGGCCAATGATGTCGCCAACACCGTCGTGCTGTGCATCTCCGCTGACCTGCCGTTCGCCCAGGCTCGTTTCTGCGGCGCTGAAGGCCTGGAAAACGTGCAGAACCTGTCGACCCTGCGCGGTGCCGAGTTCATCGAGAACTACGGCGTGGCGATTGCCGATGGCCCACTCAAAGGCCTGACCGCCCGTGCCGTCGTGGTTCTGGACGAAAACGACAAGGTTCTGCATAGCGAACTGGTCAAGGAAATCGCTGAAGAGCCGAACTACGACGCAGCGCTCGCCGTACTGAAATAAGCGAAGTTTTACAATTGTTAACGGCCTGGCCCTGTCCAGGCCGTTTTCATTTGTGCTTCAGTGTCTTAGATAAATCTCCTGTTACGTAAGCCAAAGGTAAATTGCCGGTAAAGGCGCTTTGCTTAATACCCGCCAGTGCTTATCGTTCAGCCTCCCGTAGAAAGAAGCTCACGCGCCCAATGGTTGATCATTCCATGCAATCCTCCGCTTCCCGCAATCCTCGTCGCTGGCTGTTCGGCCTGCTGGTCCTGTTGGCCATCGCTGGCCTGTGCTGGAAATTCTGGCCTGCAGGCAGCGGCCCGAAGGAGGGCGCAGGGCCGAAAGCCGTGGCCGGGCACACCGGGCGGTCGGGGGGGATGCGTCCGGGGTTCGGCGGGGCGACCGGGCCGGTTCCGGTGCGCGTGGCGCCTGCGGTCAAAGGCGATTTCCCGCTGTATTACAAGGCGCTGGGCACGGTCACGGCGCTGAACACCATCAATGTGCGCAGCCGCGTCGGTGGCGAACTGGTCAAGGTTTATTTCGAAGAAGGGCAAATGGTCAAGGCGGGCGACCTGCTGGCCGAGATCGACCCGCGTCCTTACCAGAACGCCTTGCTCCAGGCCGAAGGCACCTTGCTGCAGAATCAGGCACTGCTGAAAAACGCCCAGGTCGATGTCGAGCGCTATCGCGGCCTGTACCGCGAAGACAGTATCGCCAAGCAAACCCTGGACACCGCCGAAGCGCTGGTCGACCAGTATCAGGGCACGGTCAAGACCAATCAGGCGGCGGTCAACGACGCCAAGCTCAATCTGGAATTCACCAAAATCCGCGCGCCGATCGCCGGGCGCGTGGGCCTGCGCCAGCTGGACGTTGGCAACCTTGTCGCGGCCAACGACACCACCGCGCTGGTCATCATCACCCAGACCCAACCGATCAGCGTGGCGTTCACCTTGCCGGAAAACAGCCTGGAAACCGTGCTGGCCCGTTATCGTACCGGCGCCAAACTGCCCGCCGAAGCCTGGGATCGTGGCGACACCAAATTGCAGGCCACTGGCGTGTTGCAGAGCCTGGACAACCAGATCGATGTCACCACCGGCACCCTGAAATTCAAGGCCCGCTACGAGAACCGTGATCAAGCGCTGTTCCCGAATCAGTTCGTCAACGTCCACCTGCTGGCCGATACCCTCAAAGACGTGGTGCTTGCGCCTTCGGCAGCGATCCAGTTCGGCACCAATGGCACGTTCGCCTATGCCCTGGACGGCGACAAGAAGGTCACGATCCGTCAGTTGAAAGTCGGCGCCAGTGACGGTGAAAACACCGTGATCACCGAAGGCCTGGCCGTCGGTGATCGGGTGGTCCTGGAAGGCACTGACCGCCTGAAAGAAGGCAGCGAAGTGGAAGTCGTCAACGACAGCAAGGATGTACCGACCACCCCGACCGAACACCTGCAAGGCAAGTCGGCGGCGACCCCGACTGAGCCGGCGGCCACCGACAAGGCGAAAAAGGGCGGCGCATGAACATTTCGCGGCTGTTCATCCTTCGCCCGGTCGCCACGACCCTGAGCATGCTGGCCATTATTCTGGCCGGCGTGATCGCCTATCGGCTGCTGCCGGTGTCGGCGTTGCCCCAGGTCGACTACCCGACCATTCGCGTCATGACGCTTTATCCCGGCGCCAGCCCGGATGTCATGACCAGCGCCGTGACCGCGCCGCTGGAGCGTCAGTTCGGGCAGATGCCCAGCCTGACCCAGATGGCGTCCACCAGTTCCGGCGGCGCCTCGGTGCTGACCCTGCGGTTCAGCCTCGACATCAACATGGATGTCGCCGAGCAGCAGGTGCAAGCCGCGATCAACGCCGCGACCAATTTGCTGCCCAAGGACCTGCCGGCACCGCCGGTGTACAACAAGGTCAACCCGGCGGACACCCCGGTGCTGACCCTGGCCATTACCTCCAAAACCATGCTGTTGCCCAAACTCAATGATTTGGTCGACACCCGCATGGCGCAGAAAATCGCCCAGATCAGCGGCGTTGGCATGGTCAGCATTGCCGGCGGCCAGCGTCAGGCGGTGCGCATCAAGGTCAACCCCGAGGCCCTGGCGGCCAACGGCCTGAACCTGTCTGACGTGCGCACCTTGATCGGCGCCTCCAACGTCAATCAGCCCAAGGGCAACTTCGACGGCCCGACCCGGGTGTCGATGCTCGACGCCAACGACCAGCTGACTTCCCCCAAGGACTACGCCAACCTGATCCTCGCTTACAAAAACGGCGCGCCGTTGCGGCTCAAGGACGTGGCAGAGATCGTCGACGGCGCCGAGAACGAACGCCTGGCGGCGTGGGCCAATGAAAACCAGGCCGTGCTGCTGAACATCCAGCGCCAACCCGGCGCCAACGTCATCGAAGTGGTCGACCGGATCAAGGCCTTGCTGCCGAGCATCACCGACAACCTGCCGGCCGGGCTCGATGTCACGGTGCTCACCGACCGCACCCAGACCATCCGCGCCTCGGTCACCGACGTGCAACACGAACTGCTGATCGCCATCGCCCTGGTGGTGATGGTCACGTTCCTGTTCCTGCGGCGAGCCAGCGCCACGATCATTCCGTCGGTGGCCGTGCCGCTGTCGTTGATCGGCACCTTCGGCGTGATGTACCTCGCAGGGTTCTCGGTCAACAACCTGACCCTGATGGCGCTGACCATCGCCACCGGTTTTGTGGTGGACGATGCGATCGTCATGCTGGAGAACATTTCCCGCTTCATCGAAGAGGGTGACAGCCCGTTGCAAGCGGCGCTCAAGGGCGCCAAGCAGATTGGTTTCACCCTGATTTCCCTGACGCTGTCGCTGATCGCCGTATTGATTCCGCTGCTGTTCATGGCGGACGTGGTGGGGCGCCTGTTCCGCGAGTTCGCGATCACCCTGGCGGTGGCGATCCTGATTTCCCTTGTCGTCTCCCTGACCCTGACGCCGATGATGTGCGCGCGTCTGCTCAAGCGTGAACCCAAGGAAGCAGAGCAAGGGCGGTTCTACCGTTCCAGTGGGGCAACAATTGATTGGATGATCGCGGCTTACGGGCGCAAGTTAAAGTGGGTTCTCAAGCACCAACCGCTGACCCTGATGGTGGCCATCGGCACATTGGCGCTGACCGTGTTCCTGTACATGGTGGTGCCCAAGGGCTTCTTTCCGGTGCAGGACACCGGGGTGATCCAGGGGATTTCCGAGGCGCCACAGTCGATTTCCTTCGCGGCGATGAGCGAGCGCCAGCAGGAACTGGCCAAGGTGATCCTCGCCGATCCGGCGGTCGAGAGCCTGTCGTCCTACATCGGGGTCGACGGCGACAACTCGACACTGAACAGCGGCCGCCTGCTGATCAACCTCAAATCCCACAGCCATCGCGACCTGAGCGCCACCGAAGTGATCGCGCGTCTGCAACCGGAACTCGACAAATTGGTGGGCATTCGTCTGTTCATGCAGCCGGTGCAGGACCTGACCATCGAGGATCGGGTCAGCCGTACGCAGTACCAGTTCAGCATGTCCTCGCCGGATTCCGAGTTGCTCAGCCTGTGGAGCGGGCGTCTGGTGGAAGCCCTGGCCCAACGGCCGGAGCTGACCGATGTCGCCAGCGACTTGCAGGACAAGGGTTTGCAGGTGTATCTGGTGATCGACCGCGATGCGGCGTCGCGGGTCGGCGTATCGGTGTCAAACATCACCGACGCGCTGTACGACGCCTTCGGTCAGCGGCAGATTTCCACCATTTACACTCAGGCCAGCCAATACCGCGTGGTGTTGCAATCGCAGGCCGGCGAGAAGATCGGCCCGGAAGCGCTGAACCAGATTCACGTCAAGACCACCGATGGCGGTCAGGTGCGCCTGTCCAGCCTGGCGCATGTCGAGGAGCGTCAGGCGCAACTGGCGATCACCCACATCGGCCAGTTCCCGGCGGTGATGATGTCGTTCAACCTCGCGCCCGGCGTGGCACTGGGGCATGCGGTGCAGATCATCGATCAGGTGCAGAAAGACATCGGCATGCCGATCGGCGTGCAAACCCAGTTCCAGGGCGCGGCCGAAGCGTTCCAGGCGTCACTGTCGAGCACCTTGCTGTTGATTCTGGCGGCGGTGGTGACCATGTACATCGTGCTCGGCGTGCTCTACGAGAGCTACATTCACCCGATCACCATTCTCTCGACCTTGCCCTCGGCGGCGGTCGGCGCCTTGCTGGCGTTGCTGTTGAGCGGCAATGACCTGGGCATGATCGCGATCATCGGCATCATCCTGCTGATCGGTATCGTGAAAAAGAACGCGATCATGATGATCGACTTCGCCCTCGAGGCTGAACGTAACCAGGGCATGGACCCGCAAACCGCGATCTATCAGGCAGCGCTGCTGCGCTTCCGGCCGATTCTGATGACCACCCTGGCCGCGTTGTTCGGCGCGGTGCCGTTGATGCTGGCCACCGGTTCCGGGGCGGAATTGCGCCAGCCTCTGGGTCTGGTAATGGTCGGTGGCTTGCTGGTGAGTCAGGTGCTGACGCTGTTCACCACGCCCGTCATCTACTTGTACTTCGATCGCCTCGGACGGCGCTGGAGCGGTAAGTCCAAATCCGTGGAACCGGTAGAACAGCCATGAACCTGTCCAGACCCTTCATCAAACGCCCGGTCGCGACGATGTTGCTGAGCCTGGCGATCATGCTGCTGGGCGGCGTGAGCTTCGGCCTGTTGCCGGTATCGCCGCTGCCGCAGATGGATTTCCCGGTGATCGTGGTTCAGGCGAGCCTGCCCGGTGCGAGCCCGGAGGTCATGGCCTCGACCGTGGCCACGCCGCTTGAGCGTTCCTTCGGTGCCATCGCCGGGGTCAACACCATGAGCAGCCGTTCCAGCCAGGGTTCGACGCGAGTGATTCTGCAGTTCGATCTGGACCGCGACATCAACGGCGCGGCGCGAGAAGTGCAGGCGGCGATCAACGCCTCGCGCAACTTGCTGCCCAGCGGGATGCGCAGCATGCCGACCTACAAGAAGGTCAACCCGTCCCAGGCGCCGATCATGGTGCTGTCACTGACCTCGGATGTGCTGGAAAAAGGCCAGCTCTATGATTTGGCCTCGACCATTCTGTCCCAGAGCCTGTCGCAGGTGCAGGGCGTGGGTGAAGTGCAGATCGGCGGCAGTTCGTTGCCGGCGGTGCGCATCGAGCTCGAGCCTCAGGCGCTGAACCAGTACGGCGTGGCCCTGGACGATGTGCGCAACATCATCGCCAACGCCAACGTGCGCCGGCCCAAGGGGTCGGTCGAAGATGACCAGCGGCTGTGGCAGGTTCAGGCCAACGATCAACTGGAAAAAGCCAAGGATTACGAGTCGCTGATCATTCACTACACGGACGGCGCAGCCCTGCGTCTGAAGGATGTGGCCAAGGTCAGCGATGGCGTCGAGGACCGCTACAACAGCGGCTTTTTCAATAACGACGCAGCGGTGTTGCTGGTGATCAACCGGCAGGCCGGCGCCAACATCATCGAGACGGTCAACGAGATCAAGGCTCAGCTCCCGGCATTGCAGGCTGTGCTGCCAGCCAGCGTCAAGCTCAACCTGGCCATGGACCGTTCGCCAGTGATCAAGGCCACCCTGCACGAAGCGGAAATGACCCTGCTGATTGCCGTGGCGCTGGTGATTCTGGTGGTGTTCCTGTTCCTCGGTAACTTCCGCGCCTCGCTGATTCCGACCCTGGCGGTGCCGGTGTCGCTGGTGGGCACGTTTGCGGTGATGTATGTGTACGGTTTTTCCCTGAACAACCTGTCGCTGATGGCGCTGATCCTGGCCACCGGGCTGGTGGTGGACGACGCCATCGTGGTGCTGGAGAACATTTCCCGGCACATCGACAAGGGCGTGCCGCCGATGAAGGCCGCGTACCTCGGGGCGCAGGAAGTCGGCTTCACGCTGCTGTCGATGAACGTCTCGCTGGTGGCGGTGTTCCTGTCGATCCTGTTCATGGGCGGGATCATCGAAAGCCTGTTCCGCGAGTTTTCCATCACCCTGGCGGCCGCCATCGTGGTGTCGTTGCTGGTGTCGCTGACGTTGACGCCGATGCTCTGTGCCCGTTGGCTCAAGCCGCATACGCCGGGGCAGGAAAACCGCCTGCAACGCTGGAGCCAGCGGACCAACGAGTGGATGGTCGGCAAATACGCCACCAGCCTCGACTGGGTGCTGCGCCACCGTCGGCTGACCTTGCTCAGCCTGATCGTGACCATCGGCGTCAACGTCGCGCTGTACGTGGTGGTGCCGAAAACCTTCATGCCGCAGCAAGACACCGGCCAGTTGATCGGTTTCGTGCGCGGCGACGACGGGCTGTCGTTCAGCGTGATGCAGCCGAAGATGGAAATCTTCCGCCGTGCGGTATTGAAGGACGAGGCGGTGCAAAGCGTCGCCGGGTTCATCGGCGGCAACAACGGCACCAACAACGCCTTCATGCTGGTGCGGCTCAAGCCCATCAAGGAACGCAACCTGTCCGCGCAGAAAGTCATCGAACGCCTGCGCAAGGAAATGCCCAAAGTGCCCGGTGCGCAGCTGATGCTGATGGCGGATCAAGACCTGCAATTTGGCGGCGGTCGCGAGCAGACCACCTCGCAGTATTCCTACATCCTGCAAAGCGGCGATCTCGGTGCGTTACGCGAGTGGTATCCGAAAGTCGTTGCCGCTCTCAAGGCATTGCCGGAACTGACGGCAATTGACGCACGCGAAGGCCGTGGCGCCCGGCAAGTGACCCTGATCGTCGATCGCGATCAGGCCAAGCGACTGGGCGTGGACATGAACATGGTCACGGCGGTGCTGAACAACGCTTACAGCCAGCGACAGATTTCAACGATCTACGACAGCCTCAACCAGTATCAGGTGGTGATGGAGGTCAACCCGAAATACGCTCAGGATCCAAGCACGCTCAAGCAGGTGCAGGTGATCACCGCCGACGGCGCGCGGATTCCGCTGTCGACCATCGCTCACTATGAAAACAGCCTGGAAGGCGACCGGGTCAGCCACGAAGGCCAGTTCGCTTCGGAAAGCATCGCTTTCGACATGGCCGAGGGCGTGACGGTGGAGCAGGGCTCCGCCGCCATCGAGCGGGCGATTGCCAAAGTCGGCCTGCCGGAAGACGTGATCGCGAAAATGGCCGGTACCGCTGATGCGTTTGCCGCCACTCAAAAAAGCCAGCCGTGGATGATTCTCGGCGCGCTGGTGGCGGTGTATCTGGTGCTGGGCGTGCTGTATGAAAGCTACATCCACCCGCTGACCATTCTCTCGACCTTGCCATCGGCCGGCGTAGGGGCGTTGCTGTCGATCTATGTGCTGGGCGGTGAATTCAGCCTGATCTCCTTGCTCGGGCTGTTCCTGCTGATCGGTGTGGTGAAGAAAAACGCCATTCTGATGATCGATCTGGCGCTGCAACTGGAACGAAACCAGGGCCTGGAGCCACTGGAGTCGATCCGTAGCGCCTGTCTGCAACGGCTGCGACCGATTCTGATGACTACCCTGGCGGCAATCCTCGGCGCCTTGCCGTTGTTGCTGAGCCGGGCCGAAGGGGCGGAAATGCGCCAGCCGCTGGGCCTGACCATCATCGGCGGGCTGGTCTTCAGCCAGGTGCTGACTCTTTACACCACCCCGGTGGTTTACCTCTATCTCGACAAACTGCGCCATCGCTTCAACCACTGGCGTGGGGTGCGTACCGATGCTGCTCTGGAAACTCCGCTATGACTGACCGTTCGCTTATCCACCTGACTGCACCGCTGATCACGGCCCGAGGCTCGCGTTTGCTGAGCCTGTCGCTGTGCGTGGCGATGCTCAGTGCCTGCGCCATCGGCCCGGATTACCAGCGCCCGCCAACCGCCGCGCCGGTGCAGTACAAAGAGGCAGCCGGCTGGCGCCAGGCCAACCCCAGCGACGCTCTGGCGCGCGGTGCCTGGTGGGAACTGTATGGCGACCGGCAGCTCAATGGCCTGATCGAAAAACTCAACAGCGCCAACCAGACCGTCGCCCAGTCCGAAGCCCAGTACCGTCAGGCTCAAGCCTTGGTGCGCAGTGCCCGGGGAGCGTTTTTCCCGACGGTGGACCTGACCGTCGGGAAGAACCGCTCCAGCCAGGGCACCGGTAGCAGCAGTTCGAGCCTGAGCAGTTCCTCCAGCGGTATTCGCGATACCTACACGGCGCAGGCCGGGGTCAGCTGGGAAGCGGACATCTGGGGCAAATTGCGCCGGGGTCTGGAAGCCGACACCGCCAACGCACAGGCGAGCTTTGCCGACCTGGCGGCGATGCGCCTGAGCCAGCAATCGGAACTGGTGCAGAACTATCTGCAACTGCGGGTGATCGACGAACAGAAGCGCCTGCTGGAAGCGACGGTCGAGGCCTATCAACGCTCACTGACCATGACCGAAAACCAGTACCGCGCCGGAGTCTCCGGCAAGGACGCGGTGGCCCAGGCCACCACTCAGCTCAAAACCACCCAGGCGGAAATGGTCGACCTGATCTGGCAGCGCGCGCAGTTCGAGAACGCCATCGCCGTGCTGATTGGTCTGCCACCGGCCGAGTTCAGCCTGGCTGAAACCCAAGACATCCCGGCATTGCCGCAGATTCCGCTGAGCCTGCCTTCGCAGTTGCTGGAACGCCGCCCGGACATCGCCTCCGCCGAACGCTCGGTGATGGCCGCCAACGCCAACATCGGCGTGGCCAAGGCTGCCTACTACCCGGACCTGACCCTGAGCATGAACGGCGGCTATAGCAGCAGCACCTATGCCAACTGGATCAGCGTGCCGAACCGCTTCTGGTCGATGGGGCCGCAACTGGCCATGACCCTGTTCGACGGCGGGCAGCGCTCGGCGGAAGTCGATCGCAGTGAAGCGGCCTATGATGAGACCGTCGCCAAGTACCGCCAGACCGTGCTCGATGGCTTGCGTGAAGTGGAAAACTATTTGGTGCAGCTCAAGGTGCTGGAAGACGAAGCCAAGGTGCGCCAGGAAGCACTGGATGCCGCGCGCGAATCCCTGCGTTTGACCCAGAATCAGTACAAGGCCGGAGTGATTGCCTATCTGGGGGTGGTAGTGGTTCAGGCCACGGCGTTGAGCAATGAACGCAACGTGCTGAGCTTGTTGCAGAGCCGCTTGATCGCCAGCGTGCAATTGATTGCCGCGCTGGGCGGCGGGTGGGACGGGCAGCTTCAGGTGAGCGACAAGCAATAACGCAACCTTTGATGAGGGGAGCTAATGCCGGTAAGCCCAGGCGACGAAAATCCTGTGGGAGCGTGGCTTGCCCGCGAAGAACGATGACGCGTAATACCTGAAAAACCGCAGTGAATTCTTCGCGGGCAAGCCACGCTCCCACAGGTTATGCGCCTTGACTTACCGGCATCAGGGCAAGCCCCCTCGCCACAGGGCAGCGATCACTCAAATGTTTCATCATCTTGATGGCCTTTTGATTACTTTGTGAGTGCGTTCGTCCGCGGAATCAGTACAATCGCCGGCTTTGTCCCCCGAGAACGAAAACAGTACGGCGGGGACGGTCGCGAGAAGTCCCATGCTCATCGGTAGTTATTCCCTTACGCTGGTTTTCATATCGCTGTGTGTGGCGATACTGGCCTCTTATACCGCGCTCGACCTCACCGGACGCATTGCCACGGCCAAGGGCCGGGCGGTGCATTTATGGACGGCGGGCGGCGCTTTTGCGATGGGGATTGGCGTGTGGTCGATGCATTTCATCGGCATGCTCGCGTTCAAATTGCCGATCAATCTGGGCTACGACGCGAGTCTTACGGCGCTGTCCCTATTGATTGCGGTTCTGTCCTGCGGTTTTGCGTTGTGGCTGGTCAGCCAACCGAAACTGCCGGTCTGGCAATTGGCGTTTGGCGCGCTGGTCATGGGTGCTGGCATCAGTGCCATGCACTACACCGGCATGGCCGCCATGCGCATGCAACCGGGCATTGATTACGACCCGACCCTGTTTGGTGCGTCGCTGCTGATCGCCGTCGGCGCTTCGGGCGCGGCGTTATGGATTTCTTTCCGCCTGCGCCAGCACACGCCATATGTTCGCCTGATTCGCGGCGGTGCGGCGGTGATCATGGGCATCGCCATCGTCGGCATGCACTACACAGGCATGGCCGCGGCGCGCTTTGCCGACGGCAGTTTCTGCGGTGCGGCCAGCAGCGGCCTGAGTGGCGATGGCCTGGACAACCTGGTGCTGATCACCACCCTGGCGGTGTTGAGCATTGCCTTGCTGACCTCGATCCTCGATGCACGCCTGGAGGCTCGCACCGCGGACCTGGCTCACTCGCTGACCGAGGCCAATCGCGAACTCACCCAACTGGCGTTGCACGACACCCTGACCGGTTTGCCGAACCGAGTGTTGCTGGCCGACCGTATCGATCAGGCGATGTCGAAGGTGCAGGAGCAGGGTGGCTGTTTCGCGTTGATGTTCATTGATCTGGACGGCTTCAAACCGGTCAACGATGCCTTCGGTCACCACATGGGCGATCAGTTGCTGCGTGAAGTCGCGCTTCGCCTGCGCGAGGATTTACGCAGCCAGGACACCCTGGCGCGGATCGGTGGCGATGAATTTGTGCTGCTGGTGCGGCTCACCGAACAGAACGACGCGCTGAACCTGGCGGCGCGTCAGGTGGGGCTGATCGCGCGCTCGTTCCGGGTCGCGGAACATGACTTGCAGATCTCCGCCAGCGTCGGCATCGCGCTCTATCCGGGCAACGGGCAGACCGCCGAAGAGTTGTTGATGAATGCTGATGCCGCGATGTACCACGCCAAAGGCGCCGGGAAAAACGGCTACAGCTTCTTCGACGTGTCGATGAACAGCAACGCGCGCAAACAACTGCAATTACTGCAAGACTTGCGCACCGCCCTCGATCAACAGCAGTTCAGTCTTTATTACCAACCCAAATTCGACGCCAGCCATGGCCGACCGGTGGGGGCCGAGGCATTGTTGCGCTGGGCGCACCCGACCCAGGGCCTGCTGCTGCCGGACACGTTCATCGACTTGGCGGAGAAGACCGGGCTGATCATTCCGATTGGCGAGTGGGTGCTTAACGAAGCCTGCCGTCAGATGCGCGAGTGGTATGTGCTCGGCTACACCAACTGGCGCATCGCGGTGAACCTCTCGGCCTTGCAGTTCTGCCACGCGGGATTGGTTCAAAGCGTCGCCAAGGCCCTGGCCACTCATCATTTGCCGGCCAACAGCCTGACCCTGGAGATCACCGAAACCACTGCCATGAGCGACGCTGATGCGAGCATGACGGTGCTGCAGGAACTGTCGGAAATGGGCGTTGACCTCTCCATCGATGACTTCGGCACCGGCTACTCGAGTTTGATGTACCTCAAGCGTTTGCCGGCCAATGAATTGAAGATCGACAGGGGGTTCGTCCGCGATCTGGAGCACGACAGCGATGACGCGGCCATCGTCTCGGCGATCGTCGCCCTCGGCCAGGCCTTGGGTTTGCGGATCGTGGCCGAAGGGGTGGAAACCGATGTCCAGCAAGACTTCCTGACCCAGCTCGGTTGCGACTCGTTGCAGGGTTACCTGCTGGGGCACCCACTGCCGGCCGATCGCTTCATGGTCGACATTCATCGTGGGGAGCGACTGGCGGCGGGCTGATAGACCCTCGCCACAGGTTTGTGTCATTGGAATTGACGCAGGTTCATGCAAAACCGCGCAATGGCGGTTATTCTTGGCCCCGACTGCTTACGCTTGAAACGGGGGAACGCCAGCATGGACAAAGTCATCGTCATCACCGGCGGTAGCCGCGGAATCGGTGCCGCCACGGCTCTGTTGGCCGCAGAGCAGGGTTATCGGATCTGCATCAACTACCAGTCCGACGAACGGGCGGCGCACAGTGTGCTCGAGCAAGTCCGCGCACTCGGCGCTCAGGCCATTGCAGTGCGCGCCGACGTCAGCATCGAAGACGAAGTGATCGGCCTGTTCCATCGCGTGGACACCGAGTTGGGCCGGGTCACGGCGCTGGTGAACAACGCCGGCACTGTCGGGCAAAAGTCGCGGATCGACGAAATGTCTGAATTTCGTATTCTGAAAATCCTCAAGACCAACGTCCTGGCGCCGATCCTCTGCGCCAAACATGCGATCTTGCGCATGTCGCCCAAGCATGGCGGGCAGGGCGGCAGTATCGTCAACGTGTCGTCGGTCGCTGCCCGCTTGGGCGCCCCCGGCGAATATGTCGACTACGCCGCATCCAAAGGTGCGCTGGACACCTTCACCATCGGTTTGTCCAAGGAAGTGGCGGGCGAGGGTATTCGCGTCAACGCCGTGCGACCGGGTTACATCTACACCGATTTCCATGCATTGAGCGGCGATCCGGACCGGGTCAGCAAGCTGGAATCGGCGATTCCCATGGCTCGGGGTGGGCGGCCGGATGAAGTGGCGGAGGCGATTGTCTGGTTATTGTCGGACAAGGCTTCTTATGCGACGGGGACCTTTGTTGATTTGGGCGGCGGGCGGTAAAGATCAGAAGCAAGATCAAAAGATCGCAGCCTTCGGCAGCTCCTACAGAATTTGTGTACTCCCGATGATTCATGGGTGTACACGATTCCAATGTAGGAGCTGCCGAAGGCTGCGATCTTTTGCTGTTAAAAGGATCTGACAATCCGCCCCAACGTCTCCATCGCCTTCTCCGAATCTTCAGTCCACGGGCTGCCATAATTCAGCCGAATACAATTCCTGAACCGCTGAGTCGGTGAAAAAATTGGCCCCGGCGCGATGCTGATCCCTTGCGCCAACGCCATCTGAAACAACTTCAACGAATCCATCTGCGGTGGTAGCTCCAGCCACAGGAAGTAACCGCCGGCCGGTTGGCTGACGCGGGTCTGCGCCGGAAAGTAGCGGGCGATGGCGGCGAGCATGGCGCTTTGCTGTTCTTCCAGGGCGTAACGCAGTTTGCGCAGGTGCCGGTCGTAGCCGCCGTGTTGCAGGTAATCGGCAATCGCCGCCTGGGCGGGCATCGAGGCGCAGAGTGAGGTCATCAGCTTCAAGCGTTCGATTTTCTGCGCATAACGCCCGGCAGCAACCCAGCCAATGCGGTAGCCCGGGGCCAGGCTCTTGGCGAACGAGCCGCAATGCATCACCAGTCCTTCGGTGTCGAAAGCCTTGGCCGGTTTTGGCGCCTGTTGCCCGTAATAGAGCTCGGCGTAGACATCGTCTTCGATCAGCGGCACTTGGTGGCTGCGCAACAGCTCCACCAGTTCCTGTTTCTTCGCCTCGGGCATGGTCGCGCCCATGGGGTTCTGGAAACTGGTCATGCACCAACAGGCCTTGATCGGATGCCGTTCCAGGGTTTGGGCGAGTACGCCGAGGTCGATGCCGTCTCGCGGGTGGACGGGAATTTCCACCGCTTTGAGCTTCAGCCGTTCCAGCACTTGCAGGCTGGCGTAGAACGCCGGGGCTTCGATGGCCACCAGATCGCCAGGCTCGGTGACCGCTTGCAAACACAGGTTCAGGGCTTCGAGGGCGCCGTTGGTGATCAGCAATTCTTCCATGGGCAACATCAGCCCGCCGACCATGTAGCGCAGGGCAATTTGCCGACGCAGCTGCGGGTTACCCGGTGACATATCGGTGACGACCATGCGTGGGTCCATCTCCCGGGCGGCACTGGCCAGTGAGCGGGACAACCGTTGCAGCGGGAACAGGGTCGGGCTGGGGAACGCCGAACCGAAGGGCACGGTGGTCGGGTCTTTGATCGAATCCAGCACCGAGAACACCAGTTCGCTGACATCGACTTCGGTGGACTCGTTGACCTGGCTGCTGATCACCGGCTCCGAGAACGGGCTCGGTGCGTGCGTGTTGACGAAGTAGCCGGAGCGCGGCCGGGCGCGGATCAGACCGCGACGTTCGAGCAGGTAATAGGCCTGGAACACGGTGGACGGGCTCACGCCGTAAGTCTGGCTGGCATAGCGCACCGACGGCACCCGATGGCCGGGGCCGAGGACGCCGGAGCGGATCAGTTCAGCGATGTCTTCGGCGAATTTTTCGTAGCGTTTCATCGAGTGCTCGAGTTGGGGGCATTCTGGAAAATCGGGGTGGCTTCTTCGCGGGCAAGCCTCGCTCCTACACACCACCGTACTGTAGGAGCGTGGCTTGCCCGCGAATGAGCGCGAAGCGCTCGCCATCTTAAAGGCTCAACGGTTCATCGGCGCAACAAACCGGCTTTTGGCCACGCTGTAGATGGCCGGTTCATCGCTGTCGATAATCTTGAAACTGATCGTCTGCGAGCTGCTGCTCGGCCGTTCCGTGGTCATCGCCACCGATACCGGTACGTCGACGATCTCTCCGGGGGCCAGGCTCAGTTCGGTCTTGCCCTGCAGCTGGAAGCCGTCGCCATCGACCAGCGTCAATCGATAATCCTGACGTTGCTGGGTCTTGTTGATGACCTTCAGGCTGTAGATGTTTTCGATCTGGCCTTCGCTGTTTTCGCGGAACAGGCCACGGTCCTTGCTCACGTCCAGCGACACCATTGGCCGTTCCACCAGCGCCAGGGCGAGGGCGCCGACCATCACCAGCAGCACGGCGGTGTAACCGATCAAGCGCGGGCGTAGCAGGTGGGTCTTGCCGCCCTGCAATTCATGCTCCGAGGTGTAGCTGATCAGCCCACGGGCATAGCCCATTTTGTCCATGATCGAATCGCAGGCGTCGATGCACGCGGCACAACCGATGCATTCCATCTGCAAGCCGTCACGGATGTCGATGCCGGTCGGGCAGACCTGCACGCACAACTGGCAGTCAATGCAATCGCCCAAACCGGCTTCGGCGGGTTTGACGTCACGTTTGCGCGGGCCACGGTTTTCGCCACGGGCCACGTCGTAGGAAATGGTCAGGGTGTCCTTGTCGAACATTACGCTCTGGAACCGTGCATACGGGCACATGTGCATGCACACCGCTTCGCGCAGCCAACCGGCATTGATGTAAGTGGCTCCGGTGAAAAACAGCACCCAAAACAGGCTGACACCGCCGATTTGCAAGGTCAGCAGCTCTTCGGCCAGCGGCCGGATCGGCGTGAAATAGCCGACAAAGGTCAGGCCGGTGAGCAGGCTGATCGCCAGCCACAGGGTGTGTTTGGCCGAGCGGCGAATCAGTTTGTTCAGGCCCCAGGGCGCGGCCTGCAGCTTGATTCGCTGGTTGCGCTCGCCTTCAGTGAGCTTCTCGCACCACATGAAGATCCAGGTCCAGGAACTCTGCGGGCAGGTATAACCACACCAGACTCTGCCGGCGAACACGGTGATCGCAAACAGGCCGAACGCGGCGATGATCAGCAGCGCCGAGAGCAGGATGAAATCCTGTGGCCAGAAGGTCGCGCCGAAGATGTGGAATTTGCTTTCGGAAAGGTCCCAGAGCACCGCCTGGCGGCCACCCCAGTTCAGCCACACCGTGCCGAAGAACAGCAGAAACAGAACCCCCGCGCCACTCATGCGCAGGGTGCGGAACACCCCCGTGAAACTGCGGGTATGGATCAGGTTGTCGCTGGACTTGGCCTTTATCTTTGGACGCAAAGGCTCATTGCTTTTTAAAAATGAGGAGTTTTCAACGGTTCGGACGGGGATTCTATCGCTCATGGTCTTTCGCTCATCAGCCTCCATCAGGCCGGAGCACTATGACCAGCGATCTGTTTGCATAACAGACTCAGATATTGCAATAAAAAGCGGATCAGATGGGGCTGTCGCGTCCGCCTGCGACAACTTGAAGCACTCGCGACAGCTGGCCGCAAACACCTACATCAGGCGCTTGCGGTGTTTGTTGATGCGGGTCAGTCAAATCACCGAATCACTGTTGGTGGCCTTCAAATGCCGGCGACCGTCTACTGCGCCTGCTACGGTCAATGCATCGGCTTCTGCTTCGGTGATGTAGATACGCTGGCCGTCAAGGTCGACCGCCGACATGGATTTTTCCCCGTCGGTGATGATGGTGACGTCGGGGCAAAGACGGATTTCTTCGCCGTTTTCGGTGATGAAGATGCAGGTCTGATTCTCGATGCGCACAGTCATGGAGGTGTCCTTTTTCTGCGGATTCTGAAGTGTTAGGACACATCCGCCGGTCATCGTTCTGTGTAACCGATTAATGGTGGATGCGGTCCATCCTCTGTCGAGTCATTAACTGGCGCTGGCGATCTCCGGCGGCTGGGTGCTCGGCGGTTCTTCCCGGGATGGCGGGGTGGTGCCTGGGGGCTCCTGCTCGGGGACGGGGCCGGGTTCGGTCGGTGGTGTTGGCGGAATCGTCGGCTCGTCGATGTTCGGATCGGGTGTCTCGGCCGGGACAGGAATGCTCATCGATAAAGTCTCCAGTGGCAGATGGCGTGAGTCGTGCTTAAGTTGGTTGACCCGTACACGGGGAATTTGATTCCCGGAAAGGCTTGGCAAATCCCTCTGAACTTTTACCGGCGCCTGCTGTTCGGAACTTAAGTGAGTTCATGTCGGTGAGTTCATGTCGGGGCAGACCGCTCCGCGTGAACGACGACCAGGCACAAGAGCGTCCTTGGGGCGTTAAGGAGAGATGCTCGATGACCGCTGAAAAACCTACAGAGCTGAGCTACAACCCTCATATACCGCTGTCGCAGGCCTTACTGCTGCCGCGGATCGTAATCGAAAACACCATGCCGATCCTCGATGGCGGGCAATTCGCCATTAAAGCCGTGCTCGATCAGGACGTGGTGGTAACCAGCAAAGTGTTTGCCGATGGTCATGACAAGCTGGCCGTGCGCATACGTTGGCGTGCCGAAGGCGACGAAACCTGGCAGAGCGAGGTAATGGCCGAGCTGGGTAATAACGGCTGGCAGGGCCAGTTCCGCGTCAAGAAGCAGGGCCGCTATGTGTTCTGTATCGAAGCGTGGATCGATCAATACGCAAGCTTTTGTTATGAGCTGAAAAAAAAGCACGGCGCCTGCATGTCGGTCAGCCTGGAATTGCAGGAAGGGCGCACTCACGTCCAACAGGCGGCTGAACGCTCCGAAGGCCGCCTCAGTGAGCAACTGGCGGCGTTGCATCATGAGCTCTCCAGTCTGCTCGAAACCGAGCAGGTCGCCTTGTTTCTGCACCAACGCAGCGCGGACTTGATGGCCCAGGCCGACCATCGTCCTTACCTGAGCCTGAGCCCGGAATACCCGGTGGACGTTGAGCGAGAGCTGGCGCAGTTTGCCAGTTGGTATGAGTTGTTTCCGCGCTCGATCACCGATGACCCGGCCCGCCACGGCACCTTCAACGATGTGCACTCGCGGCTGCCGATGATCCAGGACATGGGTTTCGACGTCTTGTACTTCACGCCAATCCACCCGATCGGCCGCAGCTACCGCAAAGGCCCGAACAATTCGTTGACTGCCGGCCCCGACGACCCGGGCAGCCCTTACGCCATCGGCAGTGAAGAGGGCGGGCATGAAGCGATTCACTCGGAGTTGGGCACGCGAGAAGATTTTCGCCGGTTGGTCACTGCCGCCGCCGAGTATGGGCTGGAAATCGCCCTCGATTTTGCGATTCAGTGTTCCCAGGACCACCCGTGGCTCAAGCAACATCCGGGCTGGTTCAACTGGCGCCCGGACGGCACGATCAAATACGCCGAGAACCCACCGAAGAAATACCAGGACATCGTCAACGTCGATTTCTATGCCGTGGACGCGATTCCCGGTTTGTGGGTCGAGTTGCGGAACATCGTGGTGGGCTGGGTCAAAGAGGGCGTGAAGCTGTTTCGCGTCGATAATCCTCACACCAAACCATTGCCGTTCTGGCAATGGCTGATCGCCGATGTACGGGCGCTATACCCCGAGGTGATCTTCCTGGCCGAAGCCTTTACCACGCCAGCGATGATGGCGCGTCTGGGCAAGGTCGGTTATTCCCAGAGCTATACCTATTTCACCTGGCGCAACACCAAGAGCGAGTTGGCGACCTATTTCACCGAACTCAACGAGTCGCCGTGGCGTGAATGCTACCGGCCGAATTTTTTCGTCAACACGCCGGACATCAACCCGGCGTTCCTGCATGAATCCGGGCGCCCGGGTTTTCTGATCCGTGCCGCGCTGGCGACCATGGGCTCCGGCCTGTGGGGCATGTATTCGGGGTTTGAACTGTGTGAAGCGGCACCGGTGCCGGGCCGGGAGGAATACCTCAATTCCGAGAAGTACGAAATCCGCCCACGGGACTTCAATGCGCCGGGCAACATCATTGCCGAAATCGCCCAGCTCAACCGCATCCGCCGGCAGAACCCGGCGTTGCACACGCATCTGGGGCTGAAGGTCTACAACGCCTGGAACGACAACATTCTGTATTTCGGTAAACGTAGCGTCGATGGCAGCAATTTCATTTTGGTGGCCGTCAGCCTCGATCCGCATAACGCCCAGGAAGCGAATTTCGAATTGCCGCTATGGGAAATGGGCCTGCCCGACAATGCCATCACCCACGGCGAAGACTTGATGAACGGCCACCGCTGGACCTGGCACGGCAAATACCAGTTCATGCGGATCGAGCCGTGGCATCTGCCGTTCGGGATTTGGAGGATCAGCACTTCTTAAATGCGCCGCGCATTCCTGTGACGACACTCTTTTGCTGGCGGATAAATGATCCCGTAGGAGCTGCCGAAGGCTGCGATCTTTTGATTTTTTGGTGGACCGTAAATGGCAGAAGATCAAAAGATCGCAGCCTTCGGCAGCTCCTACAGAGGGGCGCCAGGTTTGAGATATGTGTAGATACCGCATAGGTGGTGCGCTTTATTGAATTCAACAGGAGTTACCAATGGCGAAGAAACCCAGGTCAGCCACCTTTATCAAAGACCCGCTCTGGTACAAGGATGCGGTGATCTACCAGGTTCACGTTAAGTCTTTTTTCGACTCCAACAATGACGGTATCGGCGACTTTCCCGGCCTTATCGCCAAACTCGATTACATTGCCGATCTGGGCGTCAACACCATCTGGCTGTTGCCGTTCTACCCCTCGCCACGACGCGACGATGGCTATGACATCGCCGAATACCGTGGCGTGCACCCTGACTACGGCACCATGGCCGATGCCAAGCGTTTCATTGCCGAGGCCCATAAGCGCGGCCTGCGGGTGATTACCGAACTGGTCATCAACCACACCTCGGACCAGCACGCGTGGTTCCAGCGCGCGCGCAAGGCCAAGCCCGGTTCGGCGGCTCGCGACTTCTATGTCTGGTCCGATGACGACCAGAAATACGACGGTACCCGCATCATTTTTCTCGACACCGAGAAATCCAACTGGACCTGGGACCCGGTGGCCGGTCAGTACTTCTGGCACCGTTTCTATTCTCACCAGCCGGACCTGAATTTCGACAACCCGCAAGTGATGAAAGCGGTGCTGTCGGTGATGCGTTACTGGCTCGACATGGGCATCGACGGTCTGCGGCTGGACGCGATCCCGTACCTGATCGAGCGCGACGGCACCAACAACGAAAACCTGCCCGAGACCCACGACGTCCTCAAGCAGATCCGTGCCGAAATCGACGCCAATTACCCCGATCGCATGCTGCTGGCCGAAGCCAATCAATGGCCGGAAGACACGCAGCTGTACTTCGGTGAAACCGATGCCAAGGGCTTGAACGGGGATGAATGCCACATGGCTTTTCACTTCCCGTTGATGCCGCGCATGTACATGGCACTGGCTCAGGAAGATCGTTTCCCGATCACCGACATTCTGCGCCAGACCCCGGAAATTCCTGCCAATTGCCAGTGGGCGATTTTCCTGCGCAACCACGATGAGCTGACCCTGGAAATGGTCACCGACCGGGAGCGTGACTACCTGTGGAATTACTACGCCGCCGACCGTCGGGCGCGGATCAATCTGGGGATTCGCCGGCGTCTGGCGCCGTTGATGGAGCGTGATCGTCGTCGTGTGGAGTTGCTTAACAGCCTGCTGCTGTCGATGCCCGGCACGCCGACCCTGTATTACGGCGATGAAATCGGCATGGGCGACAACATCTACCTCGGCGACCGCGACGGTGTGCGCACGCCAATGCAATGGTCCATCGACCGCAATGGCGGGTTCTCCCGTGCCGACCCGGCCAGCCTGGTGTTGCCGCCGATCATGGACCCGCTCTACGGCTACCTGTCGGTTAACGTCGAAACCCAGGCCGGTGACCCCCATTCGTTGTTGAACTGGAACCGGCGCCTGCTCGCGGTGCGCAAGCAGTCCAAGGCCTTCGGGCGCGGAACGCTGAAGATGCTTTCGCCAAGCAACCGACGGATTCTGGCTTATACCCGCGAATTCATCGGCCCGGACGGCAAGCACGAGATCATTCTGTGCGTGGCCAACGTGTCCCGCAGCGCGCAAGCGGCGGAGCTGGACTTGTCGGCTTATGTCGGCATGGTTCCGGTGGAGATGCTCGGCGGCAATGCGTTCCCGCCCATCGGCCAGTTGAATTTCCTGCTGACGCTGGCGCCTTACGGCTTCTATTGGTTCGGGCTGGCGGCGGAAAACCAAATGCCGAGCTGGCACGTGGAGCCGGCGCAAAGCCTGCCGGACTTCACCACCCTGGTGCTGAAGAAACGCATGGAAGAACTGCTTGAGGCGCCGTCCCGTGGCACGCTGGAGCAAGGCATTCTGCCGAGCTGGTTGCAGAACCGCCGCTGGTACGCCGGCAAGGACGGCACCATCGACAGCGTCAATCTCGCTTACGGCGTGCGCTTTGGCGATCCGCAGCATCCGGTGCTGCTGGGTGAGATCGACGTCACCAGCGGCGGCCAGACCAGCCGTTATCAGTTGCCGTTCGGTTTCATCTCCGAGGAGCAGGTCGGCGCGGCGTTGCCGCAGCAATTGGCGCTGGCCAGGGTCCGGCGCGGGCGTCAGGTCGGTTTGATCACCGATGCCTTCAGCCTGGATAGCTTTGTTCATGCCGTGTTGCAGAGCATGCAGGCTGGCATGGTGTTGCCATCGGACGGCGGCGAGATCCGCTTCGAGCCCACCGACGAACTGGCCAGACTCGGCCTCACCGCCGAGTCGGAAGTGCGTTATCTGTCCGCCGAGCAATCCAACAGTTCGGTGGTGATCGGCAGCAGCCTGGTGCTGAAACTGATCCGTAAGGTCGCGTCTGGCGTGCATCCGGAACTGGAAATGAGCGCATACCTGACCCACGCCGGCTTCCGCCACATTTCGCCGTTGCTGGGTTCGGTGATTCGTCGCGATGCGGCGGGTGAGGACACGCTGTTGATGATCGCCCAAGGCTACCTGAGCAATCAGGGCGACGCGTGGGAGTGGACCCAGAACAACCTCGAACGGGCGCTTCGCGACGAACTCGCTGATGCCGTGTCGGAACAGGAGCAGCACTACAACGCCCTCGGCGAGCTGAAGGATTTTGCCGGCATGCTCGGCCAGCGCCTGGGGGAAATGCATCAGGTGCTGGCGGCACCGAGCACGAACCCCGACTTCGCCCCACAGATCACCACCCAGAAAGATGCCCTGGCCTCGGCCAAGGACGTGGCGGCGCAACTGGAACATGCCCTGACGTTGCTCAAGCAGCATCAAACTGAACTGAACGCTGCGGATCAGGCCTTGGTCAATCGATTGCTGGACAACAAAAAAACCATCCTCAGCCATCTCCAGGATCTGGGTAAAAAGGCGGCTGGCGGCCTGCGTATCCGCGTCCATGGTGACTTGCACCTGGGGCAGGTGCTGGTGATCAAGGGCGATGCCTATCTGATCGATTTCGAGGGTGAACCGGCGCGATCGCTGTATGAGCGTCGAGGCAAACACAGTCCCTATAAAGATGTCAGCGGCGTGTTGCGCTCGTTCGATTATGCCGCGGCGATGGCCATCAACGTGCAGAACGTCGATAACACCGCTGACGCCCGGGCGGCGCGTCAACGAGTCACTGACCGTTACCTGAAAGAGGCGCGACAATCATTTGTCGACGCTTATCGGCTGGCGGCAGCTAGTCTTGCTCATGCATGGCAAGATCCTGAAGGCGATGACGCCGCGCTGGCGTTGTTCGGGCTGGAGAAGGCGGCTTATGAGGTGGCCTATGAGGCGGAAAATCGCCCCACTTGGTTGCCTGTGCCGTTGCACGGTTTATATGGATTATTGAGTGGGCTTAAACCCTTTTCCGATCTTGGTGGAGAGTAGTCATGAGTTTCTCGAACAAGGAACAGGGGCACGTTGAACAGGCGCTGCTGCCCAAGGCGCGGGATATCGAAGCGTTGGTACGCGCTGAGCACCAAGACCCCTTTGCAATTCTCGGCCCGCATGGCGATGGCGCTGGCGGGCAATTTATTCGGGCCTATCTGCCGGACGCCTTGGGCGTGCAGGTGGTAGACAAGGAATCCGGGGAAGAACTCGGCAGCCTTGAGGCTGCTCAAACCCCGGGGCTGTTCGTCGGGCACTTCGAGCGGGCCCGGCCCTATCTGTTGCGAACCCGTTGGGCCGGCGGCGAGCAACTCGCCGAGGATCCTTACAGCTTTGGCCCGTTACTCGGCGAGATGGACTTGTACCTGTTCGCCGAAGGTAATCACCGGGATCTGAGCAGTTGTCTCGGCGCACAACTGAAGACGGTCGATGGCGTCGACGGCGTGCGCTTTGCCGTGTGGGCGCCGAATGCGAGAAGGGTCTCGGTGGTCGGCGACTTCAACGTCTGGGACGGTCGTCGGCATCCCATGCGCCTGCGCCATCCTACGGGAGTCTGGGAACTGTTCATTCCGCGCCTGCAAGCGGGGGAGGCCTACAAATACGAAATCCTCGGCGCCCACGGTATTTTGCCGCTCAAGGCCGACCCGATGGCCCTCGCCACCGCCATGCCACCGGACACGGCGTCGAAAGTTGCCTCACCGTTGCAAGTCGACTGGCTGGACCATGCCTGGATGCAGTCGCGGGGCGAGCGTCAGCGAACCAGCGCACCGTTGTCGATCTACGAATTGCACGCCGGTTCCTGGCAATGCGAGCTGGATGACCTGGGCGAGGTCGCCCGTCAGTACAGCTGGCCCGAGTTGGCCGAGCGGCTGATTCCTTATGTGAAGGAGTTGGGTTTCACCCACATCGAACTGATGCCGATCATGGAGCATCCGTTCGGTGGCTCGTGGGGTTATCAACTGCTGTCGCAATTCGCCCCGAGCGCCCGTTACGGCACGCCGGATGACTTCGCCGCGTTCGTCAATGCCTGTCACCAGGCCGAGATCGGCGTCATCCTCGATTGGGTGCCGGCGCATTTCCCCACCGATACCCACGGCCTGGCGCAGTTCGACGGCACCGCGTTGTATGAATACGGCAACCCGCAGGAAGGTTTTCATCAGGACTGGGACACGCTGATCTACAACCTGGGCCGCACCGAGGTGCACGGCTACATGCTGGCGTCGGCGCTGCACTGGCTCAAGCATTTCCACGTTGATGGCCTGCGCGTGGACGCCGTGGCGTCGATGCTGTATCGCGATTACTCGCGCAAGGCCGGCGAATGGGTGCCTAACCGTCTTGGCGGTCGGGAGAACCTGGAAGCTATCGATTTCCTCCGCCATCTCAACGATGTGGTGGCCCTGGAGGCACCGGGTGCGCTGGTGATTGCCGAAGAATCCACCGCGTGGCCGGGTGTCAGCCAGAGCACGCAACAGGGCGGCCTGGGTTTTGCCTATAAGTGGAACATGGGCTGGATGCACGATTCGCTGCATTACATTCAGCAAGACCCGGTGTACCGCGCCCATCATCACAACGAGTTGAGTTTCGGCCTGGTGTACGCCTGGTCCGAGCGCTTCATCCTGCCGATTTCTCACGACGAAGTGGTCCACGGCAAGCACTCGCTGATCGACAAGATGCCCGGCGACCGCTGGCAGAAGTTTGCCAACCTGCGGGCGTATCTGAGTTTCATGTGGACGCATCCCGGCAAGAAACTGTTGTTCATGGGTTGCGAATTCGGCCAGTGGCGTGAGTGGAATCACGATCAGCAACTGGACTGGTATTTACTGCAATACCCGGAACACCAAGGGGTGCGCAGACTGGTCGGCGACTTGAATCGGTTGTATCGCGAAGAGCCGGCGCTGCACGATCAGGACGATGCCCCGCAAGGCTTCCAGTGGTTGATCGGCGACGATGCGGTCAACAGCGTCTACGCCTGGCTGCGCTGGAGCAAGGACGGGCGGCCGGTGTTGGTGGTGGCCAACTTTACCCCGGTGCCGCGTGAGTCCTACCGCATCGGCGTGCCGTTTGCCGGGCGCTGGGTCGAGTTGATCAACAGCGATGCCGACACCTATGCCGGGTCCAATTACGGCAACGGCGGCGGGGTGTTCACCGAAGAAGAACCGAGCCATGGGCAGGCACTTTCATTGGTGTTGAATCTGCCGCCGTTGGCGGTGTTGATTCTGCGGCCGGAGGGTTGATCGAAAACCGCGTCGCTTCATTCGCGAGCAAGCCCGCTCCCACATTGGTTTTGTGTACGACGACAATCCAATGTGGGAGCGGGCTTGCTCGCGAAGGAGCCAGACCGAACAAAGCGCTTCTTGAGTCATGCACTCACCACCGCATCCGCACCCCAAGACTACCAATCAGCCCGTTCAAATCATTGTCATCCACGACACTGCTGTAATCGGCGCTGACATACAGGCTGACCAAAGGCGTCACTCTGGCCACCAGCCCCAGACCCACGTCCACCGTCGATGAATTGCGGCTGCTGCTGATTTTGTCGACCTGATCCAGGCTCACGGTATTGCCGGTGTACACCGTGTGCCATAGGTTGGTCCGCACATAGGGTTCGACCGGCAGGCCGTTAAGATCGTAACTGCCCTTCAAGCGTGCACCGACTCGTCCACTCCAGGACGTCAGATCACTGGAGGAGGCGTTACCCGAGCCGGCATAGGGCGTATCCAGCGTGATGCGTTGATTGATCAACTGCGCTTGGGGTTCGACCACCCAGTTATTACCCAGACCAATCGGGAAACCGCCTTCCACCGACAGCGTCATCGCACTGCCTTCGGCGGTTTGTCGCGCGCCCTGGTCATTGCGACTGTAACCGTTGACCCGGCCACCGCTGGCCGTCAAGTCTACGTGCCAGCCTTGGGGCCCGGTCAGGCTCCAGTAAGCGCCAAGACTCTGGCCTTGCAGGTTGAGCGTGTCATTGCCGGGGTCGGCGAGGGCGCGGCTGGTCAGCAGGCCATTGTCGTTGCCCTGAAATTGAGCGGTGCCACCGATCAGCCCGACCCGTTGGGTATGACCGCTGTCGCTTTGTACGGTCAGGAGCGCCGGGCCTTTGAATTCGCTGGCACCGGAGATAGAAAGGCCCTGGGCCAGATAGTCGGTTTGGGCCTGGCGCGACGTGCGCCCATAGACTTGGTCCCAGGCCGAAGGCGCGGCGGCTTCGATCGTCAGGCGTGAGCTTTGTAAGTCGGGGTTGACGCGTAAAAGGCCGGAATACGTGGTGGAGGCGGTGGGCAAGGTGAGTGTCAGCGGTTCCTGGCGGTACCAGCGGGGCATTTCGTCCTCGGCAGGCGAGGCCTGCACCTCCATGGATGAGCACAGCAGGAGTGAACTCGTAACAGTGCAAAAAGTGATTTTGATCTCTTGTGAAGTGAAAGATGTGTTCATGGGGGTCTACCTTGCAATCGCATGCGTCTCTCGCTGTGGCGTCTCTCCTACCCCGAATGAGGGGCGACCGAATGGATTGAGGCAAGGTCCGACCCGCCCGATTTTACGAGTGTCTGGAGGCTTGCCCCTGATGGATTTCCGGGGGTAGTAAGGACTAGCTAAGAAGACCGATGGCGTTGCGTCAAGAAAATGGCCGATAGGCGGTATGGCTATTTTAGTGTTTGTAAGTGACTGATTTTTGACATGTATATAAGTCGTTGTTTGTGCAAAAAATCATTATGAAAGGCGCGACCCAGACCTGTTCGGTAGAGGACTCAGGCTTGTTCGATGGATGGCCGGTGTAACGTCAGCGAGCAGGGGCGACAGGTCATTGCCGTGATTTTTTTCTGTCAGAGTTGGCAGTCCTTGGCGACTGCCCATTGACGGTATTACAGGCGTACTTCCACCGACAGGGGCAAATGGTCCGACAAATGCGTCCAGGGTTTGTTGCCGAGTATTCGTGGTTCATGACTGCTGGCATTACGCAGATAGACTCGGTCCAGACGCAACAGGGGAAACCGCGCCGGGTAAGTTTTCGCCGGTCGGCCATGGTGACGTTCGAAGGCTTCATGCAGGTAGTGGCGCCGGGCGAGGGCGGCGTTGCCTTGCAACTGCCAGTCGTTGAAATCACCGGCAATGATGACCGGGGCATCGTCGGGCAGCGATTCGAGCAACAGGCAGAGCAGCTGGAGCTGAAGTTGTCGATGGCTTTCCAAAAGACTCAAGTGCACGCAAATGGCATGAACTTCGGGATGGCCCGGCACATCCAGCACACAGTGCAGCAGCCCGCGGCGCTCAGGGCCGGTGATCGAGACATCAAGGTTGCGAAATTCGCGGATCGGGTATTTCGACAGCAGGGCATTGCCGTGATGGCCATCAGGGTAGACCGCGTTGCGCCCGTAGGCGAAATCGCTCCACATGCTGTCGGCCAGAAACTCGTATTGCGAGGTCTGTGGCCACTCGTTGTAACGGGAGGAGTGCCGGTCGTGCTCCCCGACCACTTCCTGTAGAAACACCAGATCTGCCGACGTACTGCGTACCGCTTCACGCAGTTCCGGGAGGATGAAACGTCGATTGAGGGCGGTGAAGCCCTTATGGGTGTTGACCGTCAGCACTCGCAGTCGGTGAATCGCCAAGGGCGTGTCCAATGGCGCTGATTCGACGGGCTGCCGTTCGGAATCTCTGGTCACGTTCACTCCTCTGAATCAGGGCTGCTGTTTCTATGCGACTGATACACGGGCAAGCAGTTCAGCGTGATGTGTGACGAGGTTGCTTTTGTGGCGAGGGAGCTTGCTCCCGTTCAGCTGTGCAGCAGTCGTAGATCTATAGGGGGCTGCTTCGCGCCCCCGGCGGGTGCAAGCTCCATCGCCACAAAAGCGCCTTCGCCCAAGACATTCCTCGAATGCCTCAGACAAACACAATTTCATACGGCAACCGCATGCGCTCCAGAATCACCCGAGGCAGCAACGGGGCGACGCCGATCGCGGGTTCGCCGTCGAGCTGGCTGGCATAGGCGTACGTCGCGTGGCTTTTGCGCGCAACAGTCCAGGTGTCGAGACGAACCTTGCGCGCGCGATGCCAGGGAATCAGCCCCTGATCGCGCAACGGCCAATGCCAGGCCCAGACCGGCACCTCGTTGAGCGTTGCACCGATCAGGGCGGCTGCCTTGGCAGTGGCCCGACCGACCGCGTCGTGGTCGACGTCGCCATCTTCGCGCCAGGTGGTGAACAGCACATCGCCGGGGCGCAGGTAGCGGACAATGAATTGGGTCAGTTCGGATTCGCTTTCGGCCAGGGCATTGTCGGGGAAGCCGCCGCGAATCCACTTCAGGCTGTGCATCGGCAACCCGAGCCGGCGCAACGCTTCGACGCTTTCCTGGGGGCGGAACACGCTCAGGCGTTTCTCCGACCACTGTCGCGACCCCGGATGGCTGGCGCTGCCGTCGGTGATCGAGATCAATTGCAGAGGATGACCGAGGCTACACAGCAGTTGCAGCAGGCCGCCGCAAGTCACTACTTCATCGCCGGGATGCGGCGCGATCAGCACCGCGCGGGCACCAGCCGGGACCAGGGTTTCGGTGTTGATGACGGGGATGTTGTCCAGTTGCGGGGCGCTGTTCCAGATCTGTGCGGGCAGGCTGTTTTCGCTGATGGAAACGGTTCTCATGGGCGTCCTTGTTCTGTCTTGCCCTCAGTCGTACACGATGCTTGTACAAGCAAGCCCGGCAGACCCGTGAAGGCGGATTGATAGCATTGTGCAGCGCTCCGAACCCTGGATTGCCGCCGGCAGAGTATTGCTCATGGAACGCTATTCGTCGCCTCAGCCTTTGGTCTGATGCGTTTTTTTTGATCCGAGCTGTGTCGGGTGTCGCAAATGGTCAGCAAAACCGTCGACTCGGGCGGTAGGAGCGAGGCTTGCCCGCGAAGGCGGTGTGTCAAGCAATGATGATGTCGACTGACACACCGCTTTCGCGGGCAAGCCTCGCTCCTACATGGATGGCATTCCTTTCATTCTTCTTCCTCATGTTGCAATTCGAACAGCAACAGCGAACGGCCGGTGACCGAATACTCGCGACCGAACTCGAAGTGTTCCTGGCCACGAATCGACGGTTGGTTGGTGTCGATCATGCAAGTCCAGAAACCGCCGTCAGGGACTTCCGGCAGCAGGAAATTGACGATGTCATGGTGCGCGTTGACCACCAGCAGCAAGGTCGCGTCGGCCCCCTTGCGGCGAATGCCGGTTTCCTGGGCGCGACCATCGAGCAGCATCCCCAGGCATCGACCGTGACCTTCCTCCCATTGTTCGGTGGACATTTCACTGCCGTCCGGGGCCAGCCAGGTCACGTCCTTGACGCCGATGTCTTCGTTGTAATTGCCCACCAGGAAGCGCCCGCGACGCAGGATCGGATAGGCCAGGCGCAATTTGATCAGGCGTTTGACGAACTTGAGCAAAGCCTTGCCGTCGTCGCTCAGGTCCCAATTGACCCAACCAATCTCGCTGTCCTGGCAGTAGGCATTGTTGTTGCCTTCCTGGGTGCGGGCGAATTCGTCACCGGCCACCAGCATCGGCGTGCCCTGGGACAGCAGCAGCGTGGCAAAGAAGTTGCGCATTTGCCGCTGGCGCAGCGCATTGATCTCGGGATCGTCGGTGGGGCCTTCGACACCGTGGTTCCAGGACAGGTTGTTGTTGCTGCCGTCCTGGTTGTTCTCGTCGTTGGCTTCGTTGTGCTTGTCGTTGTACGACACCAGGTCGTTGAGCGTGAAGCCGTCATGGGCGGTGATGAAGTTCAGCGAGGCATAGGGCCGCCGTCCACGTTGGTTGAACATTTCACCGGATGCGGTCATGCGGCTGGCGAAGTCGGCGAGTTGGCCGTCGTCGCCTTTCCAGAACGCGCGCACGGTATCGCGGAATTTGTCGTTCCATTCGACCCAGCCCGGTGGGAAATTCCCGACTTGATAACCGCCGGGGCCACAGTCCCAGGGTTCGGAAATCATTTTCACCTGGCGCAACACCGGGTCCTGACGGCAGGCCACGAGAAAGCTGTGACGCTCGTCGAAACCGTCGTGGTAGCGACCGAGAATGGTCGCCAAATCAAAGCGGAAACCGTCCACGTGCATTTCCGTGGCCCAATAACGCAGGGAGTCGGTGACCATTTGCAGCACGCACGGGTGACTCAGGTCCAGGGTGTTGCCGGTCCCGGAGTCGTTGATGTAGTAGCGCTTGTCATCGGGCATCAAGCGGTAGTAGGAGGCGTTGTCGATGCCGCGCATCGACAGGGTCGGCCCTTGTTCGTTGCCCTCGGCGGTGTGGTTGTAGACCACGTCGAGGATCACTTCCAGATTGGCATCGTGCAGGTGCGCGACCATTTCCTTGAACTCGGCAATCTTGCCGCTGGCCAGGTAGCGCGGGTCCGGGGCAAAGAACGCGATGCTGTTGTAACCCCAGTAATTGGTCATGCCTTTGTGCAGCAAATGCTGGTCATTGACGAAGGCATGAATGGGCAGCAATTCCACGGTCGACACACCGAGCTTGCGGATGTGTTCCAGCACGTCATCGACCATCAACCCGGCGAAGGTGCCGCGCAGATTCTCGGGGACGGAGGGGTGACGCATGCTGAAGCCGCGTACATGAGTCTCATAAATGATCGTTTTGTCCCACGGCACGCTGACCCGATGGTCATGGCCCCAGGTGTGGGCCGGATCGATCACTTTGCATTTGGGCACGAAGGGGGCGCTGTCGCGTTTATCGAAACTGAGGTCGGCATCAGGGTGGCCGATGGTATAGCCGAACAATGCTTCGGACCACTTCAAACGGCCGACCAGTTGTTTGGCATAGGGGTCGATCAGCAGTTTGTTGGGGTTAAACCGATGACCGTTGGCCGGGTCGTACGGACCGTAGACGCGATAGCCGTAGATCAACCCTGGATGGGCGTCGGGCAAGTAGCCGTGGAAGATCTCGTCGGTGTATTCCGGCAACTCGATACGCTCGAGTTCCACCTCGCCGGCATCATCGAAGATGCACAGTTCGACCTTGGTCGCGTGAGCTGAAAACAGCGCGAAATTGACCCCCAGGCCATCCCAGGTCGCGCCGAGCGGGAAGGGCAGGCCTTCACGGATTCGCGAGGCCTCGGCATGAGGTTCGGGCGCGGCTTTCTTTGGACTGCTCATAGATGCTCCTGCATTGGGGCTCGGTTTTTTTCGAGGACGAGCGCACCCTCGGTGGCGAAAAAGCTCGCCACGAAGTCAAACGAGACGACGCTGTAAAGCGTCAGGTCGTAGGCGGTTTACGCGCAGCGCGAGGCTTTTTCGCGGTGCTTTTTTCGCCAGGCGCAATCACCGTCGAAGCCGCAGCGGGTTTGGCCTTGGATTTGGCTTTGGGTTTGGTCTCGGTGCTTTTGCCATCGATAACCTTGCCGTCGGGCTTGCCGATGGCGGATTTGACAGCGGATTTGGCAGCGGTTTTGCTGCCGGTGGCTTTCGGGGATTTGCCGGGCGCCAGTGCTTCAGCTTCGGCCAGTTTGCAGGCCATCTCCCAATGGCGTGTTTCCTGGCCCACGGGTTTTCCTTCGGACTCCCAGATCTGATAGGCAAATTCGCGGATGCGTTTATCGTCGGTACTCATCGCAATACTCCTGAACTGAACTCAAGCTTGGGTCGTTTGGATAAAGAGATTGACCGGGAAATCCCCCAGCACGGCGCTGACCGTCAGCTCCCTGTGTTTTGTGACTGTGACGCTTGAAAAAAGTCCCTTCAGATTTTCTTCAGCGGCGGCAAACGGTAATTTGACTCGCGTATCGCCCCACAGCGAGGCGTGAACCTGGGGTTTGGCACTGTTTTCCAGCAGTTCGGCACAGCGTATCGGCACTATCACGATAGCCCGTTTTCCCTGCCATTCGCGGACAAACGCCAGCACCCGGTGAGCCTGGCTGCCGACGACTTCAAGGGCTTGATAAGTCCCTTTTTGAAACAGCCCGGCATGCTCGGCACGCCAGTTCAGCGCCCGTGCGATCAGGGTTTGCTTGATGCGCCCGTCATGCCAGTTCGCCAACAGCTCGGGCAGGTCCAACGGCCTGTGCATGGCCTGCTGACGGCTGACGTAATCCACCGGCCGGCGGTTGTCCGGATCGACCAGTGTGAAGTCCCAGAAGTCGTTGCCCTGATAGAGGTCCGGTACCCCCGGCACCGTCATTCGCAGCAAGGTTTGCGCCAGGCCGTTGAGTGCGCCCGGGGCGGCAATGTGCTGGGCCGCTGCGCCGATGGCCGCGCGCAGTGGCTGACCTTCGGGGCTCAGGAGCAGGCGTTCGAGAAACCCATGGGTTGCCTGTTCATACCCTTCGTTTGGCGCGCTCCAGCTGCTTTGCAACTTGGCTTCGCGCAGGGCTTTCTGTTGCCACTGCCAGAGGCGTTTGGCGTAGTCCTCGTGCGCCACCTGATCGTCATTGCGCAACGGCCAGCTGCCGAGGATCGCTTGATAAAGAATCAGCTCGTCGCCCGCCGAGGGCACGCCGGGTTCGGTGCGCAATTCGTCGGCCAGGGTTCGCCAGTGTTCGACCTGTTCGGCGTACCAGGCGCTGCGCTCGCTCAACACCGCCAGACGCGCGCGGGTGTCCTCGCCGCGTTTGTGGTCGTGGGTCGCGGTGGCCAGCAGGTTGTCGGGGAACTCGGCGAGACGATTGGCGCAGGCGGCATGGAAGTCGGCAACCGGCGCACTGAACTGCTCGGTGTTGTAGCCGACATCGTTGCGCGACAACAGCACCGCCGAGCGATAAAGCGCGGTGTCTTCCACCGCCTTGGCCGCCGCCGGTGAGGTCAGTTGCTGGAAGCGCACGCAGGCATGCTTGAGCAGTTTGCGTGGGCGACCCACCGGGTGCTTGCGCCAGGGTTGGCCGCCGAGCCAGCCGGCCAGGCAGTCGAGCACCGGCCAGTCGGCCTCGCCAAGGGTTTGCCTTGCACCGTCCATGGCCTGCTGGAAAAACACTTCGTCCTGGGCGGCGCGGCCCAACGGGCTGATGTAAGTGCGGTACACCGGGAAGTGCACGATCAACTCCTGCAAGGCCCGACGGATTGCGCCGAGGGTCAGGTCCCGGGTCATCAAGTCGTCTCGGGCCAGTTGCAACAGGGCGTGGGCGACGCTTTCGAAATCCCCGGCCAAAGAGCCATTGAGAATCTGCTGGCGCGCCAGTTGTGCTTCCTGGCGGAAATCGGCGGGTCGTTCGCTGTGCTGGCTCCAAAGTTCACCCAAGGTCTGGGCGCCTTCGGGATCGTGTTGCAGCAACGACAACTGGTTCATGAATTCGTAACCGGTGCTGCCATCGATGGACCAGTCGCGGCGCAGGGTTTCGCCTTCGCCGAGGATCTTCTCGACATAGATCGGCAAATGCCGATCCGGTACCAGTCTATCGACCCTGCGCCGCAATTTTCGGCAGTAACCGCGCGGATCGGCGAGGCCATCGATGTGGTCGATGCGCAGTCCATCGACCAGACCTTCGGCCACCAGCTCGAAGATTTTTGCATGGGTCGCCTCGAACACCGCCGGGCGTTCGACGCGCAGGCCACCCAGTTCATTGATGTCGAAAAAACGCCGCCAGTTGATGTCGTCCGCCGCGGTACGCCAGCTGGCCAGGCGATAACTCTGGCGTTCCAGCAGGTTATGCAGGCACTGAAAACCCTCAGGGGTGAGCGAGTCGTAGGTGCCGAGCGTGTGCTCGATGGCCTGAAGAATCGCCGGATCGCTGGCCAGTTCATGCAGCTCGGCTTTCAGCGGAATCGCCAGGCTGTGTGCGTCAGTCTGATAACTCAAGGTGCTGAAGCGGTCTGCCAGGGATTTGAGCTGCTCGACCTGCTCGGCATTCAGTTGATCATCTGCCTTGAGCAGTTCTCCGTAGCTCGTGGGGCAAATCGGGAAGTGATGCTCATAGTGCTCGACATAAAAGTCGCCGCGCCGGGCATCGAAACGCAAGGGCAGGGTGCCGTCCTGCAAGGCGATGCCGTAATCGCTGGCCAAAAAGGGCAGCAGCAACTGGCCCTCCATCAGCGGGTCGGGTGAGTGCCATTGAATGTCGAAAAACTCGCCGTAAGGGCTCAGCCGCCCCCACTCCAGCAAGTCGAGCCACCAGGGGTTATCGCTACCGCCGACGGCCATATGGTTGGAAACGACGTCGAGGATCAGCCCCATGTTCTGTTTGCGCAACGCATCGACCAGACGGCGCAATGCCGCTTCGCCGCCGAGCTCAGGGTTGACCGTGGTCGGGTCAACCACGTCGTAGCCATGCATGGAGCCAGCGCGGGCGGCGAGCAGCGGTGAGGCGTAGATGTGGCTGATGCCCAGGCTGGCGAAGTACGGCACCAGCGGCACCGCCTGATCCAGGGTGAAGTCTTTATGAAATTGCAGCCGCAGGGTCGCCCGCAGCGGTGGGATGAGCGGTGGATTCATTGGTCACGCTCGGCCGCCTGAAGTCGCGCACAGGCGAGCAGTTCCAGGCGCCGGGCAGCGTCCGGGTCATCGAGCAGGGCTTCGCTGTCGCCGGGTAGCCTGCGGGACCAATTGGGGTGGGTGTCGGTGGTGCCGGGCAGGTTGGCCTGCTGTTCGATACCCAAGGCATCTTCCATTGGCAGCAATACCAGCGGCGCGCGGGTATGACCGAGGAAGCGAATGGCGGCATCGAGCACCTGATCGGTTTCGTGGGACTCTTCGCGGAAATTCTGCGGGTCCTGGCTCAGCACCCGGCGCAAACCTTCGCGCTCGCGTTCGCGATGTTGGCGCCATTCGATTTCACCCGGGGCGTCGACCAGATTCAAGCGCGCGCTCCAATCGATATCGCGGCCATGCCACCAGCCATTGAGCGTCGGCAGGTCATGGGTGCTGGTGGTGGCCAGGGCATTGTCCGGCCAGTCGAGAATCGGCTTGAAGTGAGCGTTGTCCTGTTCGAACAGCAGCACGCGCATGCCGAGGATCGAGCGCGCGATGAGTTTCTCCCGCAGGCCCTCGGGCACGGTGCCGAGGTCTTCGCCGAGGACGATGGCCTGATGCCGATGGGATTCGAGGGTCAGCAAACGCAGCAAATCGTCTACCGGGTAATAGAGATAGGCACCGTCGCGGGGCGGTGCGTCATTGGGGATCACCCACAGTCGTTGCAAGCCCATGACGTGATCGATACGCAGGCCGCCGGCGTGGGCGAAGTTGGCCCGCAGCATTTCGATGAACGCGCGAAAGCCGTTGCGCACCAAGCCTTCGGGGGAGAACGCGGAAATGCCCCAGCCCTGGCCGGTGCGGTTGAGGATGTCGGGTGGCGCACCCACGGTCAGTGAGGCGAGCAATTCGTCCTGGCGACTCCAGGCCTGGCTGCCGCCGCCGTCGGCGCCCACGGCCAGGTCGGCGATCAGGCCGATGCCCATGCCGGCACCACGGGCGGCGGCCTGGGCGCGCTCCAGGCTGCGCGCAATCAGCCATTGGCAGAACGCGTAGTAGCCGATGCGGGTCGAATTTTCTTCGGCAAAATGCGCCAGAGCGGTGCTGCGCGGGTCACGCCATTCTTCGGGCCACTCGCGCCAGTCGAGGCTTTCACCGCGCTGCGCACGGGCTTCCTGGATCGCTTCGAAGCGGCAATGATTTTCCAGCGCTTCGCCACCGGTGTGACGGAAGCTGCTGAAGTCTGGATGCAAGGGATGTTCGCCGTGGACGAACCCTTCGTACAAGGCTTCGAGCAAGCGGTGTTTGGCGTCGGCGGCGGTGGGCCAGTCGATCAGTTGCAGTGCTTCGAGGTGCTTGAGCTCAGCACCAAGGCCGGTGGCGTCAATCGCGGTGCGCAGGGCACGCTCACCGAGAATCGCTCCGGGCGCCGCATACAGGCTGTTGAGGAACAAACGGCTGGATGGCGAGTAAGGGCTGTAACGCTGGGTATCGCCGCTGAACATCGCATGCAGCGGGCTGATCGCCAACGCTTCGGCGCCCCGTTCGCCGGCCACCCGGGCCAGGTCTTCAAGGGCCTGGGTATCGCCGAAACCGCCATCGCCGGGGCGGCGCAGCGCATACAACTGCACGCTCAGGCCCCAGGCCCGGGGGGTTTGACTGTCAACGGCATCGCCGACGCTGTAGCACCGCTGGGGTGCCACCGCCAGGGTGAAGGATTGATCGTCGATGCTGACGTGCTGATAACCCACCGGCACCAGCCCGGGCAACACGGCGTCGTCATCGAGCTTCAGGTTGAGCCGTGAGCCGTCTTCGAGATGGATTTCACACGGGGTATGCGGTTCGAAGTAGTGGGCCAGATCCAGACCGACGCCCACGTCGCAGGTCAGCAGCGGTGGCAGGTGCCGGGTTTGTTGCACTTCCTGCAATTGCAGCAGGCTGGCGTCGATCTCCTGGGCGGTATTGGCGGGATGGCCAAGACCGGCCAGCACCGAGCGCAACACCGCCGGGGTGACTTTCTGTGGACGGCCATTGGCGTCGATCCAGTCGACGGCCAGGCCTGCTCGGCTGGCCAGAATTTCCAGTTGCGCATCACTCATGGGCGCTCTCCGTCCGGGGGTAGCAAAGGGGCTGCGGCCGTGAGGGTGACTAGCGCGCAATACGGGGCAAGCGTGCCCTGATCCAACAGACCGGCCGATTGTGGCGGGTGTTCGAACAGCAGCATCGCGTCGGCCTGTGGGGTGTGGACCACGGGCGTGTCGCTGAGGTTCAGGTCAATGCGCAACTGACTGCCATCGCCCAGTCGCCAGCGCGCCGTCACCGCGCCTTCGGCCAGTACTTGCGCACCCAGCGCCTGGGCGCCGGGCAGGTGCGGGATGATGTGTTGATGGCGGATCTGCAGCAGTCGGCGATACAGGTCGTAAATCGGCGGTTGCCGGCTGGAGCTCAGTTTTGGTCGCGACGCCTCGAAGGTCTGCGTCGCGTTCGGGTCGGGAATCTGCTCGCGTTTGTGCGGGTCGGCGAAGGCACTGAAGGCGGCGAACTCATTGCGTCGACCTTCGCGCACCAACTCCGCCAATTCACCGTGGTGGCTGGTGAAAAACAGGAACGGTTGCTCGGCGGCGAACTCGTCGCCCATGAACATCAGCGGGATCATCGGCGACAACAACAGCAACGCGGTGGCGGCGTAAAGGGCATCAGGTGGGGTCAGTTGGTGCAAGCGCTCGCCAAAGGCGCGGTTGCCGATCTGGTCGTGGTTCTGCAGGAAAAGCACGAAGGCCGTGGGCGGCAAGTGACCGCTGGACTCACCGCGGGGCGTACCGTGGCGGGTGATGTGGCCCTGGAACACGAAACCCTGGCTCAGGCACCGGGCGAGCTGTTCGGTGGGTTGCTTGGCATAGTCGGCGTAATAGGCGTCGGTTTCGCCGGTCAGTAGAACGTGCAGGGCGTTATGGCCGTCGTCGTTCCACTGCGCGTCGTAACCTTGCTCCAGCAGGCTGGCCTGGTTGTGCTCGTTTTCCGCCATGAGCCACACGTGCCGCGCCGGATCGATTTGCCGGCGAACCCGTTGCGCCAGCTCCTGAAGAAAATCCGGGTCTTCGATGGCATGCACCGCGTCCAGGCGCAGGCCGTCAAAGTGATACTCCTGCAGCCACATCAGCGCATTGTCGATAAAAAAGTCGCGCACCTCGCGCCGCCGGAAGTCGATCGCCGCGCCCCACGGGGTGTGTTTGTCTTCGCGGAAAAAGCCTTTGGCGTAGCGATGCAGGTAATTGCCGTCCGGGCCGAAGTGGTTGTAGACCACGTCGAGAATGACCGCCAGGCCATGACCGTGGGCGGTGTCGATCAGGTGTTTGAGTTGTTCGGGGGAGCCGTAGGAGGCCTGAGGGGCGTAAAGCAAAACCCCGTCATAGCCCCAGTTGCGCTCGCCAGGGAACTGCGCCAGCGGCATCAGTTCGATGGCGGTGATCCCCAGTTCGACCAGGCGCGCCAGATGCTGCTCGACCTCACTGAAACCGCCGAGTGCACCGACATGCAGCTCATAAATCACCGCCTCATTCCATGGCCGACCCTGCCAGGCGCTGTGTTGCCATTGATAGGCGAGGGGATCGACCACCACGCTGTAGCCGTCGATATCGCCCGCCTGGGCGCGGGAGGCCGGGTCCGGCACCTCCATCTCGCCATCGATGTTGTAGCGGTAACAGCTCCCCGCGCGGCAGCGGGTCTTGATCACAAACCAGCCATCGGCCTGAGGCACCAGCGGCAGGGATTGCCCATCTTTCAGTTCGAGACTGACGAAAAACGCATCTGGCGCCCACAAGGCAAAACACGTGTGTTCTGCGTCCAGCATGATTGCGCCGTGGGGCCAGGTCTCAAGGGTCCGTAACGGCATCGTTGAAAGCCTCTTACTGTCTGCTCGATTTTCCCAGCGCTTTAGCCACCAGTTGTTCGTAGAGTTCGGCGTAGGGTTCGACCGCCTTGCACCAGTTGAAGGGCGCTGCCATGGCCCGGCAACGCATGGCGTTGAGCAGGCCGGGGAAGGCGAACACCTTGAACGCGCGGCTCAGGGCTTCGCGATAACTTTCCACCGTGGACTCGTCAAAGAGGAAACCGGTCACGCCATTTTCAATGGTGTCGGCCAGGCCGCCGGTATTGCGCGCCACCGGCAATGAACCGAAACGCTGGGCATACATCTGGCTCAGGCCGCAGGGTTCGTAACGCGAAGGCATCAGCAGGAAATCACTGCCGGCGAACATCCGGCGGGCATCGGTTTCATTGAAGCCGATACGCACGCCGACGTGTCCGGGAAAGCGCAATGCCAATTCACGCATGGCTTGTTCTTCTTCCGGCTCGCCACGGCCGATGATCGCGATCTGGCCGCCGTTGGCGACAATGTATTCGGCCACCGCCTCGGTCAGGTCCAGGCCTTTCTGGTAGACCAGCCGCGAGACCACGGCGAACAACGGACCTTCTGAGTCTTCGAGACCGAACAGCTTGCGAACGTGCGCCGCGTTGACGGCTTTACCGTCCCAGTCGCCGATACCGAACGGGTGGAACAGGTGCGGATCGGTGGCCGAGTCCCAGCTTTCATCGATGCCATTGGGAATCCCGCTGAGCAGGCCTTGCTGGGTCTTGGCGGCGAGAAAACCATCGAGGCCACAGCCGAAGGCCGGCGTGGTGATTTCCTGGGCATAGGTGGCGCTGACGGTGGTGATGTGGCTCGAGTAGGCCATGCCGGCCTTGAGGAACGACATCTTGCCGTAAAACTCCATGCCTTCCTGTTGCAGGGCATGCATGGGAATGCCGAGTTCCGGGCACGAGCCGAGGCTGGTGACGCCCTGGTATGCCAGGTTGTGGATGGTGAACAGGGTCGGGGTGCGTTGGCCACGCCAGTGCATATAGGCAGGAGCCAGGCCGGCGGGCCAGTCGTGGGCGTGCACCAGGTCCGGGCACCAGTGAATCTGGGCGAGGTTGGCGGCGATATCGGCGGCTGCGAGGCCCAGCCGGGCGAAACGAATATGGTTGTCCGGCCAGTCGCGGCCGTTGTTGGCGCCGTAAGGCGAACCTTCGCGCTCGTACAGTTCAGGGCAGATCAACACGTAAATGACCAGGCCGTCGGGCATGTCCATGCGCCCGATCTTGCAGGGCGGCAACGCTGCGTGCCCACCCAGCTCACCGATGATATGAATCGGGTTTTCGCTGTTCAACACTTGCGGATAACCGGGGATGAGCACCCGGACATCGTGCAGATGAGCCATGGCTCGCGGCAGCGCGGCGGAAACGTCGCCAAGACCTCCGGTCTTCACCAGATCGGCAATCTCCGAGGTCACGAACAGGACTTTCTTTTTATTGGGATTCTGGCTGGCTACCGGTGCCAGTGTCTTGGGAATCGGCATGTTGACCGATTTGGCACTGAGGACACCGACGGTGCTCGTTTCCCCGACCTGCTGATGAGCACGTTCTCCCTGAATATCTAAAGCCGCACTGATCATATGAATCTCCCGTGTTGTTGATCTAATTCTAGGCCTGGCACAAACGGTGTTCGTGGCCAAATCCTGTGGCCGGGCGCAAACGCGCTACGCATCGGTGAGCAAGTGCTGCCCATGCGCTGAAGCAGAATGGGTGAAGTGGCTGTTGCAAGGAATGCACCAGTCGCTGTGGCCCTACTTTTAAGCTGACCCGAGGCCAAGACCAAAAGTTTCGATTTTTTTCACCGAATGACCAGCCGGTTTTACTCCGCGAAAATCAGTCTAGGTCAGAACTTAGAGCGGGGTCGGCCAACCGGTGAAATTGTTCGACAATCGGTTGCTAGAGGGTACAAACCTGGGGGGCCTTGGGGGAGATGCACCGACGAAGTGCAGGTTTGTTTTTTTGGAGTGGGTCAAATCGGGACCGGGAAGTCACGATATCGGGCGTGATGGGATGTGAGTTGCACCATTGCGGTGCGTAAGGTTTAGGGAGGTGTGGTGGGTTCGAGGGCCTCTTCGCGGGCAAGCCTCGCTCCTACAGGAATCATGCGAATCGTGCGAACGATGCGAACCTGTAGGAGCGAGGCTTGCCCGCGAAGAACGGTAACGCGGTTTCAGCCCAGCAGCCGAATCGGGCCTCCGGCCGCCCAGGCTTGAATGTCTTCGATCATCTGCGAAAAAAACAATTGGTAGTTCTGCCGGCTGACGTACCCGACATGAGGCGTGGCCAATACATTGTCCAATGTTCTGAAGGGATGATGACGGGGCAACGGCTCGTGCTCGAACACGTCCAGCGCAGCGCCCGCCAGGCGTTTTTTCTGCAACGCCTTGATCAACGCCGCCTCATCGACAATCGGCCCGCGAGCGGTATTGACCAGCCATGCTGTGGGTTTCATCCAGTCCAGTGCCTGAGCATCCACCATTGCTCGGCTGCGTTCGCTAAGCACCAGATGGACCGACAGCACATCGGCCTGCTCGAACAGTTCCTGCTTGCTGACATAGGTGACGTCGACTTCGGCGGCCCGTTCGGCGGTCAGGTTTTCGCTCCAGGCAATCACCCGCATGCCGAACACTTGACCGAACCGGGCGACCCGTTGACCGATGCTGCCCAGACCAAGAATCGCCAGGGTCTTGCCCTGCAGGTCGCCGCCCAGGCCTTGCTGCCAAAGACCTGAGCGCAAGGCGTTGGCTTCGGCCACCAGGTTGCGGGTCGCGGCCATGATCAGTGCCCAGGTCAATTCGGGAGCGGCGTGTTTGTAGCTGTCGGTGCCGCACACCTGAATGCCCAGGGCGGCGGCCGCTTTCAGGTCCAGGGCGGCGTTGCGCATGCCGCCGGTGACCAGCAATTTGAGTGCGGGCAAGCGGCGCAGCAGGTCTTCGTCGAACCGGGTGCGCTCGCGCATCACGCAGATCACCTCGAAGGCGCCCAGACGTTCGGCCAGGGTTTCGTTGTCGGCAGGGTAGTCATGGATAAAACTCACCTGGCCGATGCTGTCCAGCACCGACCAGTCCACCACGTCGCGAGCCACGTCCTGCCAGTCATCGATCACCGCAATCTGCACTGCCATCAGCTTTACCTCATCAACGAAGGGGATTGGTTTTGTTCAGCCAGCCGAGTAATGCCTGATGGAATTTCGCCGGTTCCTCCATCTGCGGCGCGTGGCCAAGGCCCGGGAATTCGATGAGCGTCGACTGTGGGATCAGTTTCGCCACTTGCTTGCCGAGTACGTCGTAATGGCCGATTTTCGCCTTGACCTCGGGCGATGCGATGTTCTTGTTGATGGCCGTGGTGTCGGAGGTGCCGATCAGCAGCAGGGTCGGCACTTTCAGGTCCTTGAACTCGTAGTACACCGGTTGGGTGAAGATCATGTCGTAAATCAGCGCCGAGTTCCACGCCACCGCTGTTTTGCCCGGTCCGTTGGCCAGGCCTGCGTACATGTTCACCCAGCGGTCATACTCGGGCTTCCAGCGGCCATCGTAATAGGTGGTGCGTTGGTAGTCGCGGATACCTTGGGCTGTAACTTTCAGCTCTCGCTCATACCATTGATCAACCGTGAGATACGGTACGCCGAGGGCTTTCCAGTCTTCCAGGCCAATGGGATTGACCAGCGCCAGTTGTTCGACTTGATCGGGGTATTGCAAGGCATAACGGGTGGCGAGCATGCCGCCGGTGGAGTGCCCGAGCAGGGAGGCTTTCTGGATGCCGAGGGCCTTGAGCAGTTGCTGGGTGTTGGCCGCCAGTTGCTGGAAACTGTATTGATAGTGGTCCGGTTTGCTTGAGGTGCAGAAGCCGATCTGGTCCGGGGCGATGACCCGGTAACCGGCCTCGCTCAGCGCTTTGATCGTACTGTCCCAGGTCGCGCCGCAGAAATTCTTGCCGTGCATCAACACCACGCTGCGCCCGTTGGCCTTGCCATGAGCGGCGACGTCCATGTAACCCATTTGCAGGGATTTGCCCTGGGACTCAAAAGCGAAATGCTTGACCGTATAGGGGTACTCAAAGCCCTGAAGTTGCGCGCCGTATTGCGGCGTTTCGACCGGGTTCTGGTCCTGGGCATGGGCGAGAACCGGTAGTGCCGCCGTCAGCAGCAGGCCCGGTAACCAGCGGGAAAAAGTGGGTGACATGGGGGAACTCCACAGGAAATCTGCCGATGCTTGACCGGTACGATTAGGGTGACATTAAAGATAGGCCACGATCGTAATGCCAAGCTGACTGGCACTGGGCAATGGCCCTGCATGATCGTTCAGCCCATCCAGCCCAGCGTAGCCAAGGCGAGCACACCATAGCGGGCGCCCTTGGCGAGCGTCACGATCACCAGGAAACGCCCCAGCGGTTCGCGCATGACGCCAGCCACCAGCGTCATTGGGTCGCCGATGATGGGCACCCAGCTCAGTAGCAAGGACCAATGACCGTAGCGCTGATAGTGCTTTTGGGCCTGGTGAAGATGGCGTGGGCTGACCGGAAACCAGCGTCGCTCACGAAACCGTTCGATGCCGCGTCCCAGCCACCAGTTCAGCAGCGACCCCAACACGTTGCCCAGCGTTGCGACCGCCAGCAATGACCAGAGCCCGTACTGTCCGCTGAGCAACAGCCCCACCAGCACGGCTTCGGATTGCAAGGGCAGCAACGTCGCGGCACCGAATGCCGCGAGAAACAGCCCGATGAAGGCACCGAACATCAATGGCCGGGATAGTCCGCCACTACGACGTCAGTGCCATCCTTTTTCAGGCCGATCACCTGATAGGCGTCGCTCATGCCGTCCATTTCCATGCCGGGCGAGCCCATGGGCATGCCAGGGGCGGCAACCCCCAACAGATCGTCGCGCTTGCTCAAGGCCAGTACTTGATCGGCCGGCACATGGCCTTCGACGAATTTGCCGTTGATCACGGCCGTGTGGCAGGACGCCAGGCGAGGTGGCACGCCGTGTTGCTGCTTGAATACGCTCATGTCGGCTTCGACGTGGTCTTCAACCTTGAAGCCGTTGGCTTCCAGATGACTGATCCATTTTTTGCAGCAACCGCAATTGGCATCGCGGTGAACTTCGATGGGGATCAGGTCGGCGGCCTGAGTCAGGGAGGAGATAAAGAGGGCGCTCAGGGCGGCCAGACGCAGGTGGGTTCGCATGGGAATCTCGTCTCGGGTTGCGGCAAAAAAGATGCATTTTGACCTCTTTTTCCGACTGGGCATTGCGCGAGTGTTTCGAAATTATACAAGGTCGGTTAGCCCGATCATCGCAGATCAATGCTGTCAGCCGAATGAGCGCGGGATTACAAGGCTGTCAGGTTTGGATCGTGCAAGATTCGTCTGCAACGACGGGCGGCGTGAAGCAGAAAGTGTCGCCCTTGATACAAACAAACTAACCAAGGCGTACATAAGAGCTTGAATAGTTAGCTGCGCCAATATCGAAAAGTTCATGTAGGCCAATGAAACAAGGCGCTTTGTGGTATGTGTCGTAAATGTACAAGAATTGTAAAAAACGGAAATATTTGTTGGTGGCGTTAGTGTGCGCATCGATACTCGCCCGCACTTAACTCGGTTAAACAAGGAACTTTTATGGTCGCCTCACAAGGACGTCTGCCTGTTTTGGATGGTCGGCATCCAGCCATGCAGTCGGGAGCTCGGTCATGACTATCGGCTACACAGGTGCCTGGACAAGCAAGGCAGGTTTACTGGTCAGGGATACCGGCGGCGGCAAGCCTGTCAGCCATAGTGCCAGGGTCAAGCAGATGCTGGCCCTGGTGGGGAATAATCCCAATGCGCTGAACACCGCGAAAATGGATGAACAGAAGCTGCACAGGAACATCAAGGGCTTCGACCCGGAAAATGTCTCTGCCAGGCAACTGGGCAATCTCAGTGCGTTCTTGCGAGGCAAAGGTTTGATCTCCGATATAACGTCGATGACCTTACTCAATGCCGGTGACAAGTTTGACCGGTTTGGCGTACAGAAGGACCCGGATGCGAAGTTCAATGCGCTGGAGTATTTCGCCACGCAACTGGACACTATCCAGAACAACAGTATCAAGGGTGACAAGTATGCCGCTGGCCTGATCCCGGAATACAAGACGGCGATCTACGTACTGCAGAACTTGCAAACTTACGGTAAGGGCAATGGCACGACCCCCACTGACAAGGGCGTCAAGGCCAAGGCCTGATGTTCAGCGACGCGGGCCCGCTCAACCGTCGAACGGGCCATGCACCTGCTATCGGTCCAGCAACTTCATGACTTCCTCCGGATAACGCAGGCCTGCTGTGGCATTGGCCGGGAATATCGATTCCAGGGCCTGCAACTCTTCGCGGCTCAGTTTCACGTCCAGTGCGGCCACATTTTCTTCAAGGTATTTACGCTGTTTGGTGCCTGGAATCGGGATCAGATAATCCCCTTGGGCCAAGACCCACGCCAACGCCAGTTGGCCTGCTGTCACACCCTTGTCGGCCGCCAGGGCCTGCACCTGCTGCACCAGTAACAGGTTTTTTGCGAAGTTTTCCCCTTGAAAACGCGGGCTGAAGCGACGGTAGTCATCGGCCGCGAAGTCGTCCGGGCTTTTCAGTGCCCCGGTCAAAAAGCCCCGGCCCAACGGGCTGTAAGGGACAAAGGCAACTCCCAGGCGCCGGCACGCGGCCAGGCAACCATTTTCTTCCTGATCGCGGCTCCACAACGAATACTCACTTTGCAATGCGCTGATCGGATGAACCTTGTGCGCTCGTTCCAGTGTGGCGACCGATGCTTCACTCAATCCCAGGTAGCGCACCTTGCCGGCCTTCACCAGTTCTGCCATGGCGCCGACGGTTTCCTCGATGTCTACCTGTGGATCGATGCGGTGCTGGTAATACAAATCCAGGGTTTCCACGCCAAGGCGCTTGAGGGTGCCGTCGATAGCGTCGCGAATGTATTCCGGTCGACCATTGACGCCCCGTGCGCCGGGGTTGGACGGGTCGCGGACAATGCCGAATTTGCTGGCCACAAACACCTGGTCACGCTTGCCGGCAATGGCTTTGCCGATCAGTTCTTCGTTGGTGTGTGGGCCGTACATGTCTGCCGTGTCGAGCAGGTTGATGCCCAGTTCCAGCGCTCGGTGCAGGGTGGCGGTGGCTTCGCGAGTATCCACGCCGGTCGTGTAGAAATCGGTCATGCCCATGCAGCCAAGACCAATGGCTGAAACCTGAGGTCCGTTCTTGCCTAGTTGACGTGTTTGCATGAAATCAGCTCCCTGTGAATTGAGCCCCATTGTTGACCTCGACAGAAACAAGATAAACCGGCTAAAACTGCTATCACTGTTTGCAATTTCTAAATAATCAGCCGGTAGCCAAAGTAATGGACCGTTTTAACGCCATGCGCGTGTTCACCCGAATCGTCGAACTGGGCGGCTTTGCCAAAGCGGCGGACAGCCTGCAATTGCCCCGGGCTTCGGTGACCATTCTGATCAAGCAACTTGAGGCTCATCTGGGTGTGCAACTGCTGCAACGCACCACCCGGCATATCAGCCTGACGCTCGATGGCGCGGCTTATTACCCGCGTTGCGTGCAGTTACTGGCGGATCTGGAGGAAACCGAAGCGGTATTTTCCGCTGCTCGCCACAACCCCAAAGGTCTGCTGCGAGTGGACATGCCCGCGGGAGTGGGGCGTTTGATCGTGATCCCGGCATTGCCGCAGTTCACCACCCGGTATCCATTGATCGAACTGGAGATCGGTTTGAATGATCGGCCTGTGGATCTGATTCGCGAAGGCGTCGATTGCGTGTTGCGCGGTGGCTCGACCCTGGACGACTCACTGGTGGCGCGGCCGCTGGGCATGCTGGACCAGGTCACCTGTGCCAGCCCGGAATACTTGCAGCGACGTGGGACTCCGCTGTGCCTGGAGGATCTGAAAGGTCATCAGATGGTGGAATATTTTTCCAATAGCACTGGCAAACGCTACGGACTGGAATTTGCCGTCGATGACCAGCTGCGGTTGATCGACCTGCCCAAGCACGTCTCGGTCAACAGCGCCGATGGTTATCTGGCTGCGTGCGAGGCGGGATATGGCTTGGTCCAGACCCCGTATTATCACGTTGCCCGCCAGCTGAAGGAGGGGCGTTTGGTCGAGGTCCTGAGGGACGTGCCACCACCGGGCATGCCGCTGACGGCGCTCTATCCCCCTCACCGCCAGTTGTCCCGGCGGGTGCGGGTGTTCGTCGACTGGATGGTGGATCTCTGTGCGCAGTCGACTAACGGTTTTTTTAGAAAAGACTCACGCGGCTGAGCGGGTGCCGATAGGGTCATTGGCTCGGCGGTGTGTTCTCGTTGCGTTGGCGCTCTGCTGCAAGTTGTCATGCAACTGTTGCATGTGTGCGCAGTTCAGGTTGAGGGATCGAACTTGCACGCCTCGATGAAACAGTGCGTACCAGCCATTTTCACCGGCCGTGGGCATCAGTCCGGTGAAGGTGAAGCCCAGGGCTGACAGGTTGCGCAGGTTGCGGACGAAGTGCCGGGACAGTTCGAGTCGTGCCGAGATCAGCCAGTGCCTGGGCAGTCGCCAGAGTTGCTCAAGCAAATCCTTGTTCAAACGCTGAATGACAATGTCGAACCGATGCTGGTGTTGCTTGATCTGCAAGGCTATCGCGGGGCGCGACGTATTGTCCTGGTGGGTTCCGAACACCGAGCATAGATGCTGCATCAACGCACGGCAGCTGTCGGGCCAGGGAATGTCAGGGAGCGGACGCCTGTGTCCGTCGATCATGTGACAGCCCATCACAATGGTTTCCGGTAGCGGCTCAGCGAATGGCGAAGGAACATAATCGGGTAGCAGGCCCGTACTGTGGAAGCCGATTTTTTCGGCCATGCGTTGCGTGTAGGGATGGTGGGTGACTTGCTTGATCGAAACGCTCTCCAGCCCCAGTGAGCCTGATTGCATCAGTAACTCCCGGCCCAGACGGGTCGCGATGCTCTGCCCCTGTGCAGCGGGATGCACCACGCTGAGCGCCAGCTCCGCAGTATTCGAATGCACAGTGCGGCACAGTGCGGCGTGCCCGAGAACACGCACGTCATCCACCGCCAACATCGATTGCCAGCAACCCTCGGCATTGTGCTGATTGATCATGTTCGGCAGGTAGACATCCGGCTGAACGTAATGATCGCCATAGACCTCGCGAAACAACCTGCTCACGGCGCCTGCGTCGGAGGGGCGGTAAGGGCGAAAAACCAATCGGCTCATCACACAGACTCCAGCGCGGCAGCGTCATACACGCGCAAGTCCAGCACCCTCAGTTGTTTGCCCGAGCGAGGGTGAAGTCTCAGATCAGTCGTTGCACACGGCAGGACTCGCAACTCCAGCAGACCCTCGCGGCTCAGGTCGTCGATGACAGGGTAGTGGGCAACCAGTGCTTCAAACAGTGCCTGGCCTATCGGTTCCGCAGTGTGTAATGGAGAGTCGGGCACCCACTTCACGCTCAACAGATCCTTGTGGCCGGTCTGTTCGATCAGCAATTGCCATTGCTCGCTGTGAGCTACACGCCGAATGATCTCGTGTACGTCTTCGGTAAACAGCGACAGCACCCCTACTCGTACCCGCTGGCTATGGGCGCTACGGCCTTTGAGCGCGAATTTACGCGTTGGAGTCCCGACCGGTTCACACCAACAGGCACGGTCTCCTACCGGGTAACGCAGCAGCGGCATGAGCCGACGTGTCAGATTGGTCACCACGAGCATTCCGATGCGATCGCATTCCTCAATGACTTCACCTGTGTATTCATCGACGATTTCCAGCAGGGTTTGTTGTTCGAACATACGATGCTCGCCCAATGCACAGTCGCGATCGCTGGCGCCTATGAGTCCGGCGTCTACGCTGGCATAGCCAATAGAGGCGATACGGGCGTTCGGGAACACTTCGCCGAGAATGGCCAGCTGTGGGGCAAACAGGCTTTCGCCGCCATACAGTAGTGTCTCGACGCCACACAACACACGCTGATGCTGCGCCAGGTAGGCCGCAAATTTCAGTAGCTGTGCCGGCACTCCGGCCAGAACGTTGATCCGGTATCGCGCAATGGCATCTGCCAGGACGTCCAGCTCGACGTTTCCGGTAAACGGAAACTCGCTGATGGATCGCCCGACATGGGCCAGTGAGTCGTGGATAAACAGAAAGCTGGCGTAGAGATCCCCTGAAAAGAACAGATTGGCGACCCGGTCTCCGTTATTCAGTTGAGATGAGATACTGGCTCCGAAAGTACTGACCAATGCGTGCCACTCCTCGTAGGAGTACACCGCAAGTTTGCCCTGGCTGGTTGAGCCTCCGGTTTTAAACACCAGCGCATCATCGACGTTTCCGGTGAGGACCGGCCAGTGACTCAAATCGTTGCTGCCGGCCCAATAGTTGGACACGTTGGTTAGCGGTAGCTCTTTTAAAGAAGTACTGGTTGTGGGCAGGTGTTTCAGGTGCTCGTTATAGTAGTTTGAATGTTGTCGTACAAAAGGCACGAGTTGTTCGAGCGAATAAGTAGATTTCACGCAATCCCCTCTTTTAAATCAGGCGTCTTGGTTTAAAAAATACGGTCGTTGAAACGTTTTGTTTTTATATTCTTCGATCGATAATCAATGGGGTTTTGCCGCTGTGTTTATTTCGTATGAACTCATGTTCGGCGCACGCTGTAACTTCCACAATTAAAAGTGCAGCGGCCACCGCATTTGCCAATGCTTCATGGGTCAGTAGTTTTTCGCGTACCCAGGCGGTATCTGCGTTCGCCCGAATGTGCATTCGTTCGACCCCAGTGGTGGCGTGGTCCAGAACAATTTGAATGGGGACTCCCGCGATGTGTTCCAGCGCCGATGGCGAAATGAACTCCGTGGCAATCCGCACTAATTTGCCATGTCGCTGCAGCAGTTCGAATCGCGGCGATTCCAGTCCGCAGGCGCAGGCCCCGGGTATCCAGCGACCGGTGTCGCCGATGTCATATCGGTATACGTGCTGACCTTGTCGGGCGCGGGACGTAAACAGCAGACGACCGATCTCATTGGCCTGCACCGGTACATCCTGTTCGAGATGGACGATTTCCAGATGCTGCGTTTCGCACATCAAGTGAAACACTCCGTCCGCCGTCGCTCGGCAGGCATGTCCCAGAGGGCCAGCGTCGACAGAGCCGTAGATGGCAGAGCGAATCGTCGACACGCCGCAGCTTTCCATCAGGCGCCGACTGGCCTCGCCCGGATGCTCGCCACCAAGGAACACTTTGCCGATACCGGCATAGGCGCGGAGTCGGGCCTGTTCATTGAGAAACAGGCGATGCAGTGTGCTGGGCATGCCGATCAGTACGTTGACGCGTTGCTCCACGATCAGTCGGGCGATTTCGCTGAAGTCGTCGTCCTGGGGCGCACCCATAGGTAAATGCACTACGTCCATCTGTTCAAGAATGGTCGAAAAACTGAAAAAGCCACCGTACAGGTTGCCGCCGTAAAAGAGGTTCATCACCCGGTCCTGTGACGGATCGAGCCCGGCGGCGAAGAGGCCATCAGCCGCGGCGCGCATCTGTCGCTGGAAGTCGCGATAGCTGAAGCCGGCCAGGGCCGGGGTCCCGCTGCTGCCGCCGGAGCGGAAGTACAGTTGTGCTGCGGGGCTGATCGGTTGCGTGATGAAGGTGTTTTTGTCCATGATCGGGCCATGGGCTGTGTCGGGGGCAGGCGGTACCGGATCGAGCGTTGCACGGCCCGTCAAGACATCCGGGGGCAAACTTACCGAGAGGCGGCGACTCAGGCGCGACAGCGCGTAGACGCCATCGTGGGGCTCACCGGCATAGCCGTCATGAATCGACTCGCAAGGTGCAATGCGGCTGACACCGGCGTTGATCAATGTACGAACGAGCGCGGGCGTTTCTGTCGGAGGGGCTAACAGCGCGCAGCTTTGCAGGACGGTTCGCCAGGGCAACAGTGATTCGGCGATCAGGTGCTGCGGGACCGGCTTGAGCAGCACTGTCCGAAACAGCGGCGACGGCGCGAGCGTCTGATGATGCTCCCAGATGACACGCCATCCGGCGCCATCCCACACCTGGCCGGTCTGATCGGTAAAACACTGATCCAATCGCGCCATGGCTGTACGCGTAGTGATTTCCGATGCTTCCTGATCTGTCGGCAGCAGCGCTGGCCAGTGGGAGGCGCGACGTTTGAACGCTTCGGCGAGACGCTCCCCCAGGTCTCGCAGGACTGTCGGGTCATTGCTGTCTACCAGCACCCATTGAGGGCTGGAGCACGCCTGTTGATCCAGTCGACAGATTTCATCCGCCAACGCATCGAGGCTCGAAGGGCTCGCCGCTTCAGGTGACAGATAAGCGAAGCTGATCTTGTGCCCCCAATCGATCCAGCGGCATCCCGCAGGGATCTGCTGACGGATCGCCTTGAGCGCTGTTTCACCACCCCAGGCCGATACTCCGTCCGCCGTGGCGCAAAGTTGAGCTATCTGTGAGGTGCCAACGGGCAGCACCGCTACGAATTCGGCCAGCCTGCCGCTGCTGTCGCATTGCACAAGGGCGGCCAACAACCGAGCAGTCAAACCCTCGTCGCTGGAGCTGGGGCGTAACCAGTTAATATTGCCGGCCAGCAGGCTTTCGAGTATTGCGCAGAACGCCAGCAACGGCGCATTGCCCGGGGTGATATGCACCACCAGCCCTAACGGGTGCCAGCTTTCGAAGCATGGCTGTTGGTAGTCGATACGCCGTAGTGAACGCGGTTGCAGACCCAGCTCTCGCTCAAGTTTTGTCTCCAGGCTGTTGCGCTGGCAAAAATCGATCAGCCCCTGACAGTGATCGTCATCGAGAGGAAAATCCAGGCTGCGAGCCTGCAACCGCGCTGAAAACCGTGCGGCGGACTCGATGACGATGGCACTGTCGATCGGCGCAGCCAGCAGCCGGGGTAATTGTTTTTGAAGGCGGTCGAGGGCGCTTTCCAGGGAAACGTCGTCGCGGAGTTGGCCATTGATCAGGTACATATCAAGCCCTCCCGATCAGTTCTGAAGCGGCCATGGCACAGCTGCGACTGGCGGAGGTGCCGGCACGTCCATGGAGCTCGAACCAATCGGTCGTCAGGCCGCATCCGCAACTGGCGCCGGGGTGCAATGTTGCCAGATCGCCCATGACCACGGCATGGGCAGGGCTCGACGAAATGTACGGCGAGACGAATTCCAGCAAGCCACGCTGGCCATAAGGCTGGACAGTGAAATCGGATGGGTTGCGCACGAAAACCTTCGAGTAGATCGGTACATGAAAATGATGGTGGGCACACTGGATGTAGGGCACGGCATGCTCTACGGCACCATAACCGTCGCGACAGCGGGACAGGTCGATGCCCAATTGCCGATTGATTCGGGCATATAACTGACTCAGGGGGATTTCCTGTGCAGCCTGGGTTTTCCAGCCTCCCCCCAAAAACACCAATGACTGGGCAGGCAACTGCAAATTGGCAACCCGGGTGTCCTCCATGCACTGAAGCGCATGGGAAAGGAACGCTGGAAATCCGAGAATGCGAACGGGCAATCCTTCGTCGGCAAATTCCTGCAAGGCACGAATCACACCCAAAAGGTCGAACTCGTGGCCTTTTCCGGTCAGGCGCAAGCCGTAAACGACACGGTTGACGGGGGCATAGCTGCAAAGAAACTGATCGGTGTAGGCCGTGCCCAAGGTGATAGCCGCCTCGGGTTCATAGCTCAGGAGCAGATAATTGCAGGGGCTGTCCGGGGTATCCCATCCGTAGTGCCGGAAAATGTGGCTCACCATGCCTTGTGCCGCGGTCATGCTGCGATGGTCGTAGCGCATGCGACTCTTCTGGCCGCTGGTACCGGATGATGTGAGCTCCAGCGCACCTTCGCCTGTGGGACTGAACACCAAATGACGTTTGAAATAATTGGCGAAAATCGGCGGCAGCCTCGACCAGTCATCCAGCGTCTCCAGGGCTTTTTCATCAAGACCATTGGCGTTCAGCCAGCGTTCATAGCCCGGTGTGTGGTGGCAATGAAACAAGCTGATTTCACTCATGGCCTGATCGAACAGGCCTTCCGGCACGGAATCCAGGCAATAAGGTTGCGTTAACGCACAAAGTGCATCGGTATGGGGTAGATGGATCATCAAAAGACCTACTGTTGGGTGTCAGACTGCAAGCTGGATGTGAGAGCGGCGCAGAAACAGTCCCAAGGGCACCAGGCAGAACAGTCCCATGAGACCGGCCATCAGAGCGAAGGCTTCAAGGCTGTCACCGGCACCCAGCGCAGCGATAATCGAACCCCCACCACCCATGACCGCGATGGAGATCATGCCGATCGCGGCTGAAACCAGCCCTTTACTGTCGTCGGTGGAAAACAGTGCGAGCCGGTACAGCGCGGCGTTGCTCATGCCCAGACCAATGGCATAAAGCGACAGGCAACTGACCAACAGGAGCGTCGAAGCACCGGTGAGAGTGATGAGGATTAATGCAAGGAGGCCGCCGCAAAACGGCCAGAGCGCGTATCGGATCAGTTGGGGCAATTCAGTGTTGGCAATCAATCGGTTGAGTAGCAGATTGCCGAGAATGACTGCCGCAAATACCGGGATTTGCCACAGACCGTAGTACAAGGGGGAAAGCCCCTGGTTCTGGATCAGCAAGAGTGGCGCCAGCCCGATCCAGGCAATCAACGGCAGGCTCATCAGTCCCAAGGCGACGGTAGCGCGCAGGAATTGCGTGTTGGTGAGCAAAGCGGCGTAGCGGCGCACCGTGCCGCCCCATTCAAAGGGCACTGCAGCCAGCCGTTGACCGTCCTGACGCAAGGTGCCGACGGTTTCCGGCATGAACCAATAAAGGCCGAGCCAGACCATAACGCCGCTGATACCCAAGAGTAAAAACAGCTCCCGCCAGGAAAGCCATTCCAGTACCAGACTGCCGAGCAAGGGACCGAGCAGCGGGGAGAGCAGTGCAACGTTCCCCAGCAATGCCATGATCTTTACCGCGTCGGCTTCGCAGAAAACCTCTTGAAGGGCTGGATAGCTGACTGCAATGACAAATCCCAACCCCATGCCTTGAATCAGCCGCAAGCCGTTAAATGCCCAAATACTCTGGACGTTGAACGCTGCGGCACAGGCAATGGCAAATACTGCACAACCAATGAGCAGCATCTTGCGACGACCGAAGTGATCGGACAGCGGACCGATAAGCCATTGCAAAAGAATGCCGCCTGCCAAATATAGATTGAAGGCGTAAGGAACATGGCTCGGAGGGGCATTCAGTTGATGGGTTACGGTCAACATGGCCGGCATGATCATGTCACTGGCCATATAAGTCAGAAGTTCGAAAAGAGTGATTGCAAGGCAAAATCCAAGTAGTCGAGGCGGACTTATATCTATTAAAGGTTTGCGCATGACGTTCCTGTTGGTGCCGAAAGTTTAACGGCGAATGTGTAGCGGGCGGAGCAAGAATAACCGTCATGCAGAGATTGTTTTACGGGGTTGTTGGAACCGGATGTTTCAACTTTTTTCGTTATGTGTATTGCTGGATATTCAGGGAAAAAGAAGAGGGCAGTCCTATACGAAAAATGCCCGCTATAGAGCAGGCATTTTGTGTTGGGCTTGTAGGAAAAGTTATTGGGTTTTGAGTGAATAGTCGATTGTTGAGTCGTCAAAAAAATAGTCGAGTGTTATCGATGCTGATAATACGCAGGTCCGCCACGGTCGTAATGGTGGCCGCCATGCCAGCCATCATGGGGGAAAACGATACAGCCACTCAGGGTCAGGAGAGCAAGCAAGGGAATCAGCAGTGTGATTCGACGAAACATTTAAAAATCCTCATGGTTATCGCCGCAATGAAGTCAAAACTCGTCATCGGCTGTAACATGTGACCCCGTTCGAGCCCTCTCATTCCGGTAGAACGGTAGGGGCTTGGCATGCAATCGGATACAAACCGGATACATTTTTTGGTTCAGGAACCCGCAATGACCCAGTCGCAACGTTTGAAATACTCGATTCTGATCTCCCTGGTGGTACTGGGGATCATGTTCGGCCTTTCCTGGCTGCAGAACGCAGGGATCATCACAGAGAAACTGTTCCAGTACATCGCCATTGGCGTGGCGGTGGTCGTGGTGGTGATCAATGGCGTGATGCGTCGCAAGGTCAAGCCTTGAGCGACACTTCCTGGCCGGATTGCTCGCTATAAAGGACAGCGGCGGCTTGTGGATGCAGGCTGTAGCTTTTGTCCGGATTGAGGGTGATCACGCCTTCACTGCACAAGCGTTTCAACACTTCACGGACACTGAGAAAGGACAGGGGAATGTCCAGGTCCAGCAAGTGGCTGTGCACGCCGCGCACGCCCAGGCTGCGGTCGCTTTTAGCCGCGGTCAGCAACGCGTCGATGACTTTCAGGCGAATCAGGCTGGTTCGCAGGCCAAAGCTTTTGAGCAGAAACCTGATCCGCTCGTTGCCGTGGCGTTCGACCTGTTGATTGAACGCGCCGGGGCCCATGATGGTGCTCTTTGGCGCATGGCTACCGTCCGTTGGCAGTTGCGGGTTGTGCATGCAAAAACTCCTTTTCAGAGCCTGATCAGTAAAGTGCGATGGGTGCTCTCATTCAATAATGACGAACGAGCAGGGCAAATAATGAAGACCCACATGTCGAAAATTTGTCGCCGTTACGTCATCGGCCCGTGAGCCGGGCGTGGGGACGCCCCCAAAGGGCCTAAATTTTTGCGGTTTGCTTCGTTTCAAGGGGAGGCGCGTTGCGTGTCATACGTCTTTTCGATCAGGAGCGAGCGTGAATATTTCCAGGCAGTTAACCAGGTTGAGCGTTGCGGGTGTGTTGCTGGGGCTAAGCCTTGCGGCAAACGCGCGCAACCAGCCAGAGCAGGCGACGGCCGAGATTCGTCGTACCAGTTTTGGCGTGCCGCATATCCGTGCCGAAAACGAGCGCGGGCTCGGTTACGGTATTGGCTATGCCTACGCCCAAGACAATTTGTGTTTGCTGGCCAATGAGATTGTCACCGTCAATGGCGAGCGCTCCCGGTATTTTGGTCCGGACCTGTTGACGGTCGAAGAGCGCGGCAATCTGGCCAGCGATCTGTTTTTCAACTGGCTGAATACCCCCCAGGCGGTTGCCGCTTTCTGGCAGGCGCAAACGCCTGAAGTCCGTGAACTCATCGAAGGTTATGTGGCGGGTTACAACCGTTCGCTGACAGAACGTCGAGCGCAGGGTTTGCCGCCGCAATGCCAGGGAGAATGGGTGCGCGCAATTACGGCGCAGGACCTGGTCAGGTTGACCCGTCGCTTGCTGGTCGAAGGTGGGGTGGGACAGTTTGCCGAGGCAGTGGCCGGCGCTACCCCGCCGAAAACCGTCGCCCATGTGGCGGGCGAGCCGGCGTCGTTCCAGATTGCGGCTTCGCGCATGCAACGCTTCGCTCTGGATCGCGGCAGTAACGCCGTGGCGATCGGCAGCGAGCGTTCGTTCAACGGCCGCGGGATGTTGCTGGCCAATCCGCACTTTCCCTGGGTGGGCGGGATGCGTTTCTATCAGATGCACCTGACCATTCCCGGCAAACTGGATGTCATGGGCGCCGCGTTGCCCGGTCTGCCCATGATCAATATTGGGTTCAACCAGCACCTGGCATGGACCCATACGGTGGATTCGTCCAAGCACTTCACGCTGTATCGTCTGCAACTTGATCCCAAGGATCCGACCCGTTACCTGCTGGATGGCAAGTCCTTGCCGATGAAAAAGCAGACGTTGGCGGTTAACGTGAAGCAACCCGATGGCCAGACCCGGCAGATTTCCCATGTGATCTACAGTTCGGAATTCGGCCCGATTGTGCAATGGCCCGGAAAACTGGACTGGGACAACCAGTTCGCCTACAGCCTGCGCGATGCCAATCTGGATAACGACCGGGTCTTGCAGCAGTGGTATGCGATGAACCGTGCCGCCAGCCTCAAGGATTTGCAGGCATCGGTGCACAAGATTCAGGGGATCCCGTGGGTCAATACCCTGGCAGTGGACGATCAGGGGCAGACGCTTTACATGAACCTGTCGGTGGTGCCGAACGTCAGTGCCGCCAAGCTGGCCAAGTGCAGCGATCCGCGGGCTGGATTGCAGATGATCCTGCTTGACGGCTCCAACAGCGCTTGCGCCTGGGATATCGATCCGCGCGCGGCGCAAAAAGGTATTTTTGCGGCAGACAAATTGCCGCAATTGCTGCGCAAAGACTTTGTGCAGCATTCCAACGATTCGGCGTGGATGGTCAACCCGGCGCAACCGCTCACCGGTTTCTCGCCGTTGATCAGCCAGGACAATCAGCCATTGGGGTTGCGTTCGCGCTTCGCGCTGGAGCGTCTGGGCACCTTGGGCAAGGCCGGTCCTGTCGCTGCGGCGGACCTGCAACACATGGTGATGGACGATCAGGTGTATCAGGCCGCCCAGGTGATGCCGGACCTGCTGCAATACTGTGCTGCGGACCTCGGCGCCGATGCACCGACGCTTATGCCACTGTGTGCCAGCCTCAAGACGTGGGATCGCCGGGTGAATCTGGACAGTGGACTGGGCTTTGTGCATTTTCAGAATGTCATGGTGGCGTTACAGCAAATCCCTGACATCTGGCGTGTGGCGTTCGACCCGAAGGATCCGCAACACACACCGCGTGGCCTGGCAATCGAGCGGCCAGACGTCGCCAAAGCGATTCGGGCGGCGATGCTGGCCTCGGTCGAACAGGTAAACAATCTTGGGTTGAAGGCCGATAGCCGTTGGGGCGATATCCAGGTGGTCAGCAGTGGCGGGCAGCAAACGCCGATCCACGGAGGGCCGGGTACGCTGGGTGTGTATAACGCCATCCAAAGCGTGCCGAGAACCGATGGCAAGCGCGAAGTCGTCAGTGGCACCAGTTATTTGCAGGTGGTGACCTTCGATGACAAGGGACCGCAGGCCCAGGGCTTACTGGCGTTCTCGTTGTCCAGTGACCCTGCGTCGAAGTACTCCCGAGACCAGACACAAGCCTTTTCGAAGAAACAGCTGAGAGTGTTGCCGTTCACCGAGCAGCAGATCACGTCCGATCCGCAGTACCAGGCTCAGACGATTCGCGAGCAGGATGAAAAAACGGGGAAAATCGCCGCGCAGTAACAGCTATAGCGTTTGAGTGAAAAATGAAGGCCGCACCCCGCAAGGGTGGCGGCTTTCAGCTTTTTGGGATTTGTTGCGGAATCGAATTGAGGACCGGATTACCGTCGTTGTTACGGGTCAGGTAGACCGGTAGAACCTTGGGCAGTGAAGCCACCAGGTTGTCGAGTTCCTTGATGTTGTAGATACCGCCGAGGCGAATCGAGCCGGTGCTGTGATCCGCGACCATCACAGGCTTATTCAAATAACGGTTGATCAGGGGCAGGGCGTCGGTCAGCGCCAGATCATCGAGCACCAGTTTGCCGCTGCGCCAGGCCAGCGAATGGTCGTTGACAGAGGTCTGGCTGATTTGCGGGGTGAAGTCGCCGTGCCGGTAACGCGCCTGCATGGCAGGTTCAAGACGTAAACCCTCGCCGGGCAGGGCATCGTTGCTGGTCACCAGCACGGAGCCTTCGATCAGGTTCACGCGTACCTGGTCTTCATACATCCAGACGTTGAAGCGGGTTCCGGTGACGCGAATCCTGCCATCGGCCGCCCTGACGATAAACGGGTGCTGCCTGTCGTGACTGACGTTGAAGAAGGCTTCGCCTTTTTTCAGCGTGACACGCCGCTGATCCTTGTAATTGCTGAACGTCAGTTCACTGCCCAGGTTCAGTTCCACCTGGCTGCCGTCGCTCAGCGTGACCTGACGAACATTGTCGGTTGCCTCGAAATGCTGGTAGGCGTTGGGCAGCCAGCCCAGGTTCCATCCGGTATAGGCCGCCAGGGGCAGCGCCAGGGCGCAGACGGTGGCAGCAATGCCGGCGGTGCGCCAAGGCATTGTCGGTTTGACCCGAACAGCTGGCGCAGGGGATTCCGAGCGAGGCAAATCGCCCGCAACGTCCCAGATCTCCAGCATGGCTTCGTACTCGAAGGCGTGCAGAGGATGAGCATCACGCCATTGCTCGAACGCCTGGCGTTCTTCGTCTGTGCAGTCAACGGCGTGCAAGCGCATGCACCAGTGCGCAGCGGCATCGGTGATGGCGTCGTATTGGGCTTGCGAGAGAGAGTGGTCGGTCATTGACTCATCCTGATTTCCTGCATTCTAACCTTGAGGGGAAGTCGGCGAGAACAACCGTCATGGCAATTGCCCATCAACCGTGAACTTGTTTTTCACCCAAATGCCCTGAAAGCAGAGCGTCGCCGGGCAGTATCCATAGATGGAGTGAAAAAAAGATCAAAGGGGCGCTGTACTGCTTCAGCGCCCTGTCACCGCTTAAAACGCTGAGTTCATGGTGTACTTGTATGCAGTTGGCGCCCCAAATGACTGATCAACCAGGAAACACTGTCAGCGTTCCCTAACTGCACAGCCAATCTGATCTTCGAATCATTCATAAAGCGACTGCGGGCATCGGGCAGTGTCGTTTGACCGGTCAATTTCAAAACCAGAGCGCGCGCGCTGTCAGTGTTTTCATAGGTCGTTCGGCCAAAATCCTCCCAAAGGCCAGTCTCTTCATTCAAGACCGCGAAGAGTTCGTCTGATCGGCGCGACAGTGCTGTGCTCTGAACCGTGGAAAGGGCGGTTCTGAGCGCATTGGCACGAGGGCTGGATGTTTCGATCAGATCAGGAAAAGGCCTGACGGAGTCGAGGTATGCAATATCTTCCGTACGGCAAACGATGTGCGATAGCTCATGGAGCAGCGTAATTGCGCGTGCGTGAGCGCTGATCGGGAAAGACGGGTCAGACAAATAATTGCGGTAGTGATCAAGACGAGGAAGAAAGTACTTCTCGGCCAGGTAGATTTTGTGTTTGTCGTCCGATGGAATAACGAAGCCGTAGGTACCGTCCCTGCCTTCGAACAGCCTTCCGACGGCGAAACGCCTGGATTTCGGTTGCCTGAGTGTGGGGTCCAGCAAGGCAACAAAAATCTTACCTACCGTTTTTTCAAGCCTCGACACATGCTCCGGTAGTACCTCGGGCACATCAATAAATTCCTTGATGAGTCGGTGGACAGGTGACTCCACGCCATCGGCAGCCTTGAGTAATTGCAGGTTGCGCATACTGTTCCAGGCATAGTGGGTTGCCATGTCCAGACCTTCATCAATCAACCGGGCCTTTACAGGGAACAGCCGACGGATTTCGGGCATGCCGTCGGCTTCCACGTTCATGCCGTGCCTTACGGTCATCAACGTCTGCAATCGCCTGAGCATTCCGTAACGAGGACGTTGCGTTTCTGTATCCGCAATCCACTGCCTGGCCGTGTTCTGACGCAGATAGGGGCCTTGGGTCTTGTCGCCGACAATGCGCCAGCGCTCCCCACGTTGTTTGACGGGATAGACGTTGCCTCCAACGGCGGCGAAGTGTTGTTCTGTCGTCGGATGAGTGTAGAGGCCCAGTGCCGGATTCAATGCCATTGAATTCAGGTCTACATCCGTACTCTCGTGATGGCGCAAGCGAATGCGTTCGGGAGCAGTCATGTCTACGTCTTGCCATTTAAGTGGCAAGTCAGTTGCTTGCGGCGCTGACGCGTTGATGGCCGAAGACGGGGTCGCTTCCTCCTCTGTCGTTTGGCGCAGCATGGCAAGTTGCGCTATGCCACCGATGAACGACTTTATCGCCGGCTTCCATCGTTGCACCTGGAGGTCTTCGGCGGATTGTTTGATGTCTTTGTAACTGCGCCATACGGTGATCGGGTACGCCAGTTTGCCCATGAAGAACGTATAGGCCTGGTGCACATCCTCGCTCAATACATGCTTGATGACGGCCCATTCGCTCTGAGCGTTGGTATCAGACTGACAACCCAGCAATCGGCCGAGTAATGCGGCGTTGTCGTTGAACAACTGTGTAAACAGGTTGCCCGTGACAGGTGTGTGCCCCAGGCTCACGTCGTCAGGTTTGCCATTGGCGGTGGTCAATTTGCTTTCGCAGAGCGTGCGATCGGATGGCGACAGACAGCCGAGAACCCAGTTGCGTAAAGCCCCCGGCGTCTTCAATTCAGTCAGCAACAGCTGTTCATTTTCGTATTCTTTTACCCCATGTTCGGGGCTGTAGGGGGCGATCAGAACCCGAGGGCCGGTGACGTTCTGTTTTGATCCGATCAGATAGGTGCCCGGCACCTGAATCGCTTCGCCGCTTTTGATACCCAAGAGTTGCAGGGGACGGATAATCGCATCCGCCCCCCGCACAGCGGCGCGGGCGATGGCGTCGGGCATATCCATGACCTGTCGGATGAGATCGAACCCGCTCTGGCTCAGGCGCTTCTGCAGTTTTTCTGCGTGGGCATAGTGCATGAGTTGCCATGGCAACTGTGCGGCGAACGATTTTCTACGTGTCGCGGCGTAGCTGTGGGTGTCGGCAAGTGCGGCCTTCAATACTGTCTGCTGATGCTGGCCGAGGTTCAAATTCCGGATCAGGCGTTTGATATAGCTTTCGTCCATTCCTTCGGGAATCGTGGTGGCATCCAGTGAAACCAGCTTGAAACGGGCCTGTTCCAGGTCATGGAAGTGAATCAGGGCGAAATCTGTCAGGGTTTGCGTCGATGTCATGGACGTCGAAGGCTGGCTGATCTGTACCTGGACGTTGTCCGGGTCAATATCGAAGGTATCTGCCTTGAGTTGCTTCTCGAGTTCATGATGGGCCGTGCGCTGCAGCGAGCGAATGCCAGTCAGATAGTCTTTGTCGTCGTTGACGTTATGCACGTATTGCTGGAGCAGTTCTGCGTGCAGTACCTGATCTTCGATCGACGCCTCGCCAAGCCATGCTGGAAGCTTTTGCCGAGTGATCAGGGATCGGGCAATGTCCATTGCCCGGTGCAACCCTGTCATGGGTTGGCGCAACGACACGAGGTTCAGAAGACTGGACCGTGTCGCTTCGGGAAGCGCGTCGTGAAGTGCTTTTTCGACGAATTCAGCATCCAGTCGTACCTGTTCTTTTTGAATGTGGTCGAGAAAGTTTTCGTGAATCGGTTCCAGCGGCGCCAGGGTAAATGTATGGCTGAGCATTCGTTCGCCACGGCCCAGGTTTTCCAACAGTGAGAAACGTTCGTCGTGGTTTTGCAGGCGTCTCTGGAGCCTGCTCAATAAGGCTGTCAATGATGGGAGCGCTTCAAATCCCAGGGTCGGCGTCCATAAGATGGCCTTGCCCGAATGGGTCGGGTCCAGGCCGCCCCGTTCAGTCAGCACAAAACAGCTGGCCAGTTTCATTAAGTCCGCAGAGTCGCCAGCCTTTAAAGCCAGTGAAAACACATCGGGCAAAAAACCGTTCAGTCCGACGCGCTGGAGCCTTACGGGAGTGTCGAGGACTGTTTTGATAATCGCCTGTTCTACAGCGCCCAGTGTGCCGGCGGATGTCCGTAGTTGGAGCTCGCCGCGCAATGCCGCCGACAGCGTGCGAGTGAAGCCGGACTGCAACTGCGCCAGAGACCCGCCGACGATATTTTGTGCTTCAACGACCGTGCGGGTTGTGGTGGGGATGACAGGGTGACTGGCAAGTTGCCGTTCGAGTGTCTGTTCAGCGGCGCTGAACAGCGTCAGTTGTTCGCTGGCCGACTCCGCATGCGCGGCGGCCGCCAGGGCGTTCCGTTGTTGCTGCGACTGTTTACTCCATCGCAGGTCCACCTGCGTGCTCCATCGTCCACCGGCATCGGCGACCAACAGCCGATGATCGATCAATCCTCGTATATCCAGCGCCTTGTCCAGCAAGGCATGCGGGTCGAGCATGCCTTCACTTGCCTGGTAGCGGCGCAGCGCATAAGTCAGGTTTGTCAGTTGCTTGCCGAGGATGTCCTTCATCAGTTGCTCGAACACCGCGCCGACAATCGGCTCACCGACAATGGTGCGCTCGTTCGAATTCAATGACAGGAATGTGTCACGTTCGTCGAGGGACATGAAATCAAGCAGATTGTCTTCACGACCTTCGCTTTTCAGCATGTCCAACACGATGCGCCTGATTTCTGCCCGGTCAGAGGTGCCTTCGATGCCTCTGGATGGGGTATACAAATAGCTCAGGGTATCGGCGCTGGTGATCATCAAGGAGCAGGCCAGTTGCGCGTAATGCTTATGAGGTGCGCTGACACGAACTTTTTCGATGCGCAGTTCACCGTCCGAAGCCAATGAGTCGTTGATGCCGGTCTGGCCGACGGTTATCAACTCAAGGTATTTGCTTGACGACAAATTACCTCGCTGGCGTTTGAGCAAAAGTACAGTGTGATAACTGTCGCAAAGGCACCTGGAAAAAAAGTCCGAGCGTGTTTGTTCGTTGCTGATGGGGGTGTTCCAGAAGGATTCGAGCAAGCTGCCAAGGCTAAGCGAAAGGTTTTTTGCGCCCTCTGTTATCGCTCTTTCCCAGAATTGGTTGTCCGCGTCGCTGCTGATGCCATGACCTGGATGGGAAAAAATCCTGTAGTCACCCTGTGGCCACTGATTCGTCTGATAGTAGTGCAGCAAGGCATCGCTCAATGACAGCGAAGACTGCTTATGGATGCGTTCAATGTTATCGACGCTGGAGCGGGTAAAGCTTTCCAGGCGAGTCAGGCGCTGATCCAGTCGGGGGAAGCGCCCGGCCAGTGCCGTTTTCAGCGTTTCATCCAGCATCCACTGGAGTGTCGGTATCTTCACCAGCTCATCGATCATCGCCTTGAGATTGTGTGCCTGATTGAGTTGGATGAGCCGTTCCTGATCCTGGAATACTGCCCCTTCGATTTCTTTCGTGGAAATGCCTGACACCGTGGTTGCCAACACGGTCTCGCGCTGCCCGATGGAGAGGTAACGCAACAACTCTCGTTGCCCGGTGGTCTGTCCAAGCCATTGCTTGAGTCCATTTATGAGGCTGGCCATGTCGGCGAATTTGATCAGGCCCTTCCACGGGGTGTAGAGCATCACCGATGAAGTGTTGGGCAGGCTCATGGCAAAGGCCCCGGCCAACGGTATATCGGCTGCGCCGATCAGGCGCAGAAGCAGACGGTCGACTTGCATGGGCCTGCTTTGAGCCATGCGAGCCGCGTGGGTGGGGAGATACACACCGCTCAACCAATTCAGGTCATCGCGGGTGAAGTTCAGCGCTTTTTCGCGAACACCGAGTTCCTTGGCAAGGGACCCTCGATGCGCCTCGTCGAAAAAATAGGGCTGTGTGGCAGATGTCATGGCGTTTCCTCTAATGGGCTGCGGCGTGAAATTGCAGCCGTTGGATCGAGGAAAAACATTAGGGCCAATGGAAGGCCTGAGTGCGGTACATATTGCTTGACCCTGACCCCGCGCCGAGGGCTTGACAGGAGCCCGGTAAAACAGCGCTTAATCGACGAGTGTTTTCCGGTTGCCCTGCAACTTTGTTTGACCTGTTGCCCGTATCTAATAAAAAAATTGGAGCTTCAGATGTCTGCGCCACACGATCATGTGTCCACTGCGGTTTCGCAAAACCTGTCCTTCGAAGCGCTGACGGCGTTGCTCGAGCAGATCTTCCTGCGCCACGGCACCTCAGCCGAGGTCGCCCGAACCCTGGCCCTCAACTGCGCCGGTGCCGAGCGCGACGGGGCTCACAGTCACGGTGTATTTCGCATCCCCGGTTATGTGTCGACGCTGCAAAGCGGTTGGGTCAATGGTCAGGCCGTGCCGGTGGTCGAGGACGTGGCCTCGGGCTTTGTCCGGGTCGACGCCGGTAATGGTTTCGCGCAACCGGCCCTCGCGGCAGCGCGGCCATTGTTGGTAGAGAAAGCCCGCAGCGCCGGCATCGCGGTGCTGGCCATCCGCAATTCCCACCACTTCGCCGCCTTGTGGCCGGACGTCGAGCCGTTTGCCGATGAAGGGTTGGTGGCACTGAGCGTGGTCAACAGCATGACCTGCGTAGTGCCGCACGGTGCCGATCGTCCACTGTTCGGGACCAACCCGATTGCCTTCGCCGCCCCTCGGGCCAACGGTGACCCGATCGTCTTCGATCTCGCGACCAGCGCCATTGCCCATGGCGATGTGCAGATCGCTGCCCGCAAAGGCGAGCGCTTGCCGCCAGGCATGGGGGTGGACAGCCTCGGCCAACCGACCCAGGACCCGAAAGCGATCCTTGAAGGCGGCGCATTGTTGCCGTTTGGCGGGCACAAGGGTTCGGCGCTGTCGATGATGGTGGAACTGTTGGCGGCGGCGTTGACCGGGGGCAATTTTTCTTTCGAGTTCGATTGGTCGAACCATCCGGGGGCGAAAACACCCTGGACCGGTCAACTGCTGATCGTGATCGATCCGAGCAAGTCGGCGGGGCAGAGCTTCGCCGAACGCAGTCAGGAACTGGTCCGGCAGATGCACGGTGTAGGGCTCAAGCGGTTACCGGGTGATCGACGTCACCGGCAGCGCGCCAAAGCCAAGGTCGAAGGCATTGCGCTCGATGCTCAGACGCTGGCGGATCTGCGGAAACTGGCAGGGCTCTGAGGTCAAGCGCAATCCTTGATGTGGGAGCGGGCTTGCTCGCGAAAGCGGTGTATCAGGCGACATCAATGTTGACTGTACCGCCGCCTTCGCGAGCAAGCCCGCTCCCACAGGTTCGGTACTGACGCTCAATGGCTTAACGCCGCCCCAACAACAGCCCGACCACCAGACCGAATCCGGCGGAAATGGCCACGGTTTGCCAAGGATGACCGCCGATGTAGATTTCGGTGGCGTCGACCGCGGGTTGGGTCCGGTCACGTACGCTGGATACCGAATTCCGGGCCTGCTGGAGTTTCAGAGCGATTTGCCCCCGAAGGGTGTCCGCTTCCTCACCGACCAGTGAAGCACTGCTCTTCAGCAGCTTTTCCGACTCTTCGATCAGGGCCTGAAGTTCGCTGAAGACCTGATCCTTGATTTGATCCTCGGCGACTTGATCGATGATTTTGCGGGCCATTGGAGTACTCCTTGCAGGTGAATGGACGGTGAACAATGGAGTGTGCCACCGTGGCAAAAGTTGCAGCAATTTTGCGTGGCGACTCAACCCTGAAGAAAAATCCAGGGCAGGACATTTCTTCCTACAGTGTAAGATGTCGCCTATTTTACGCAGCAGGTATCTTCCATGAGTTTCAATCTGGCCGACAAACCCCTTGCCGAGCGCGCGGCGCTTGAAGACGAAAAATCCCGTCTGTTCGAACTCTGGCAAAACAACCTGGGCAAAGCCAAGGGTGAGGCCGCCCGGTTGTTCGGTGAGCGTGCCAAGCGCAAAGGCAAATGGGCCGAGTGGGTCCGCTCCGAACTCGATGGCATGTCGCCGCCGGAGTTCGCGAACATGGTGCGCAGTGAAGTCAATCGCCTGATGGCTGCCAAATAAGCTTCCAGCACTGACAGTTTCGAAATGGCCGAAGATCAAAAGATCGCAGGCTTCGCCAGCTCCTACGGGGAATGAGTACGCCCGATCAATGGCGGATGTACGCACTCGTGTAGGAGCTGCCGAAGCAGACTGTGTGAAAACGCAATATTAGCGGATCAAGCAAACGCCCCGACTTGTTCGGGGCGTTTGCTTTTGTGCGGGAAGCAGACGAAAAAAGGCTTTTCAGCCCATTAACGCCATCATTTTGGGGAC
>NZ_JAHBDQ010000016.1 GCF_019956555.1 Pseudomonas sp. A-RE-19
CACGCGGGATGATCACTTCGTGGCTGAAACCCTGAACCATGACCTGGTCTTCGTGACCTTCCTGGTAGGTGTTGCCAACGGAGTCGGCGGTGAAGGCGCCGGCAGTGATCAGGCCTTGTTTCTCGCCAGTAACGGACATGTACGCTGGTGTAGCCATGGAGGTGCTCCTTGCTAAAAGTTAGGGTGCCCGGGAGGCGGTATCGCCCGGTGGGTGCCTGACTGTTATCAAGGTTCGTGCCAGAAATGATTAAAGCTATATAAATCAGGTGTTTGAATGAATTTCTCCAACGTCGAAAGGACTTTCGGCAAGGATCACCTGAAAATGTGCGCAAGAAGTTGCGCACCACTGCGCAACTTCTTGCGCACTTGGCTGGAGGGCTTGATAAACCTGGCGTCCAGCATTGCTGGAGGGCTTTTCACCGACGCGGTTGCGCAACTTCTTGCGCATCAAGGCCATGAGCCATCACGCCGATAATAAGCGCAACGAACATCGTTGCCCGATGGTCAAATCCAAGCGCTGAGATCACTGAATAACCCCTAAATCGACTGGAGAACGACATGAAAATCCTGATGGTTCTGACGTCCCACGATCAATTGGGTAACACCGGTAAGAAAACCGGCTTCTGGCTCGAAGAATTCGCCGCCCCGTATTACGTCTTCAAGGACGCTGGCGCGCAGTTGACCCTGGCCTCGCCCAAGGGTGGCCAGCCACCGCTGGACCCTAAAAGCGATGAGCCGGACGCGCAAACCGCAGCCACCGATCGCTTTCGCAAGGATTCCGCTGCCCAGTCCGCCTTGGCATCTACCGTAGAGCTGAGCACCGTGAAGGCCGAGGATTACGACGCGGTTTTCTACCCGGGCGGGCATGGCCCGATGTGGGATCTGGCTGAAGACACCTTTTCAATTGCGCTGATCGGGGCGTTTTACAAGGCGGGCAAACCGGTTGCAGCGGTCTGTCATGCGCCGGGTGTGTTGCGCCACGTCAAGGGTGCGGACGGCCAGCCGTTGGTCAAAGGCAAGCGGGTGACGGGTTTCACCAATTCCGAAGAAGCCGCTGTGCAGTTGACGGACGTGGTGCCGTTTTTGGTGGAGGAGATGCTCAAGGCCAACGGTGGGATCTACTCCAAGGCCGATGACTGGGCGAGTTACGTGGTCGCGGATGGCCTGTTGCTGACCGGTCAGAACCCGGCCTCGTCGGAAGCGACCGCCAAGGTTTTATTGGCGAAGCTGCAATAAGATCTAAAGATCGCAGCCTGCGGCAGCTCCTACCTCGACCGCGTGCAACCGCGATGCAGCGGGTGGAGCCTATCCCCGTAGGAGCTGGCGCAGCCTGTGATCTTTTTTGCAGCCATAACGCTTATTCGGAAACGCTCAAACCCAGTGCTGCAAAACACTCATCAATCGACCGCCGCTGCGTCTCGGCATACAACCCCAACTCATCTATCGTTGAACGCCCCAAGGCCTTTTCGAACGCCTGTTGATTCGAATGCACGCCATAGTGGGTTTGCGCCGCATCCCCCAGGTTCGACTGAAAAATCCCCGCCGCACTGACCGGTAAAAAGTCTTCGTACACTAGCGGTTCAACCCGCACATAGCCGTCACGGAGTAAATCCTCGAGCGACTCGCCTTTTAGCTCATCAGTGGCCAGGCCTTTTTCCGTCACGAAGTAGCAAAAGTACGCCAGTTCCTGTTGGCGCATGTCCTCGACGGTGTCAGGGAATTCGCCGAAGTGCTGCGTCATCAAGGCGTTGTAGCGTGCGGCGTTGGCTTCGTTGGGGAAGTCCTTGAGTTCATCCCGGGCAGCGTTGAGCAGGCGGTCGTAAAGCGCCCGGCCTTTGGGGGTGAGCGCTGCGCCGCGTTGCTCGATTTCACCGAAACGGGCGCTATGGCTGCCTCGGGTCTGGGCTTGATCGGTGAAGGTGATGGGCTCGTCCAGCGCCTTGAAGCTGGTTTGACGCAGCAGGATCGGGCATTGGCGGCGGGGCGGGCCTTCGATCACCGCTTTGGGGGTGATGCCATGGACGGGCATTTGCGCTTGCACGATGTCGATGTCCAGGGTGCGCGGCGTCAGATGGTTAATGTGTGGGCCTTTGAACGCCACCACGTCGGCGATCAATCGATGCTGGGCGCTCAGTTGTTGGTATTGCGCGGCGGTGACGGTAGCGCTGTGGTGCCAGCGGAAGGTTTCCAGGGCCTGTACGACGAAATCCTGCGCCTCGTATTCAGTCAGTCCGCCCTGGGTTTCAGCGCGTTCAATGAGGGCCAGCGCCGCCGGGGTGAAGATCGAGCGTTGGTCCAGCACCGACTGGGCAAAGGCCCGCAGTTCGGCGTCTTCGATCAGCTCCAGGCGCAGCAGCGAGGTGAACACCCGGAACGGGCTGACCTGCAACGCCGCCTCATGCACGGCGCGGAACGCGGTGGAATGCACCGGCACGCCGGCCGGGGTCAGGTCGTAATAGCCCACCGGTTGCATGCCCATCACCGCGAACAGGCGGGCGAGGGTCGCCAGTTCGGCGGCGGTGCCGACGCGGATTGCGCCGTGCCGCTCCAGGTCCAGACGCTGGATTTCACCGGTACTGCGCAGCTGTCGGGCGATTTGCGGATCGCTGTCCAGCACGTGGCGGTTGGTCTGTTCCACCAGCTCCATCAGCGCGCCGTACAGCGGCACTTCTTCACGGTACATGTCGGACATCGCTTTGGAGAAGCGTTGGCGGATCAGGTCAGGGCTGACGAAGTTCGGATGGCTCATGAAAGAAGTTCCTGGCGCAGTGACGTAACGGATGCCGGAAAAGATCGCAGCCTTCGGCGGCGCCGACAAACGAAGTTTCTGACGAACTTCATTCTGCCAAGGACTGTTCTTGTCATTCGGGCTGTTCGGTCAACGCAGCACTTGGTCCACCAGTTCGATCCAGTGCCTGACTGGCGTTCGTTCTGCGCTGTTGAGGTGGCTCTGGCAGCCGATGTTGGCGGTGGCGATGACCTCGGGGTGGCCGCTTTCCAGGGCGTTGAGTTTGTTGTCGCGCAGTTGCCGGGCCAGTTCCGGTTGAGTGATCGAATAGGTGCCGGCCGAGCCGCAACACAAATGACTGTCGGGCACCGTCGTGAGATTGAAGCCCAACCGCGTCAGCACGGCTTCTACTGCGCCGCCGAGTTTCTGCGCGTGCTGCAACGTGCAGGGGCAGTGGAAGGCGATCCGCCGGTCGGTGGCGGCGCAAACCCGTTCCAAAGGTTCATCGGCCAACACTTGCACCAGGTCCAGGGCCAGTTCGCTGACCCGCTGGGCTTTGGCCGCATAGACCGGATCACGCTCCAGCAGATGCCCGTAATCCTTGATGAATGCGCCGCAGCCGCTGGCGGTTTGCACAATGGCTTCGGCGCCGTTTTCCAGGTGCGGCCACCAGGCGTCGATGTTGCGTCGGGCGCGGTCCAGCCCCATGGTCTGGGCATCGAGGTGATAGTCCAGCGCGCCACAGCAGCCGGCTTCCGGCGCCGAAATCACGCTGATCCCCAACCGATCGAGCACCCGCGCGGTCGCGGCATTGGTGTTGGGTGAGAGGCCGGGCTGCACGCAGCCTTCGAGCATCAGCACCCGGCGAGCATGCCGAGGAGCAGGGCGCTCGCCCGTGGCGGGGAGGTCATGGGGCAACTTCGCCCCAATGCCCTGTGGCAGCAACGGCCGAAAGGTTGCGCCGATCTGCAACAGGGTCTTGAACAGGTTCGGGTTCGGCGCCAGTGCCCGCAGCCCCTGACGCAACAGCCGTTGACCGGCCGGGCGCGGCACCGCTTGATCGATCACGGCCCGGCCAATGTCCAGCAGGTTGTGATAATCCACCCCGGACGGGCAGGTGGTTTCGCAGTTGCGGCAGGTCAGGCAGCGATCCAGGTGCAACTGGGCTTTGGCCGTGGCGGGGGCGCCTTCGAGCACTTGCTTGATCAGGTAGATGCGCCCGCGCGGCCCGTCCAGTTCGTCGCCCAGCAATTGGTAAGTCGGGCACGTGGCGTTGCAGAACCCGCAATGCACGCAGGTGCGCAGAATCTTGTCCGCTTCTTCGGCGCGGGGCAGTCGTTTGGACTGTTCACTGAGGTTGGTTTGCATTGAGAACGCCCCCTAAAACTCCGCGTACATCCGCCCAGGATTGAACAGCGCTTGTGGGTCCAGTTGCGCCTTGAGTTGCCGGTGATAGCGCAGCAGTGCCGGGGCCAGGGGCTGGAATGGCGTTTCGCTGACGCCATGGCTGAAACAGGTGGCGTGGCCACCGAGTTCATGGGCCAGCGACTGAATGTTGTCGGCAGCGGATTTCAACCAGCGTTGCGCGCCGCCCCAGTCGATCAATTGCTCGCCGGGCAAGTCCAGAGGCCCGAGGTTGTTGGGCAATGACAAGCGCCACAACGCCAAGCCCTCATTGAAAAAGTCTAGTCGTTGTTCGTTCAGGTCGGCCCAATAACCGGAATCCATCGGTTCGCCGCCGAGCCGTTGATGGGCGGCCGCCACCGAACCTTCGCCGCCTTCGAGTCGCAGATACAGACGTTGGCCGTCGTGGCTGGCGGCGCTGATGGGCAGCGGTTGCTGGCCCCATTGCGCCAGATGTTCCAAGGCGCGGGCACAGTCGATGTCCAGGCTGATGCTCAAGCATTGCCGGGGTTTGGGCAGCACCTTGAGCGAGACTTCGGTCAGCACCCCGAGGCAGCCGTAACTGCCCACCATCAGGCGCGAGAGGTCGTAACCGGCGACGTTTTTCATCACTTCGCCGCCGAAGCGCAGGTGGGTGCCGAGGCCGCTGATCACCCGCGTACCGAGGACAAAATCGCGCACTGAGCCGGACCACGGCCGCCGTGGCCCGGACAGTCCCGCCGCGATCATCCCGCCGACGGTGGCGCCCTCGCCGAACGACGGTGGCTCGCAGGGCAGCATTTGTCCGGCTGCGTCCAGTGCGGCAAACAATTCGCTCAGCGGCGTGCCGGCGCGAACGCTGATCACCAGCTCCGTCGGGTCGTAGCTGACGATGCCGCGATGGGCGCGGGTGTCGAGTATTTCTCCAGCCACTTCACGGCCGAGAAACACCTTGGTATTTCCCCCCTGAATGCGCAGCGGCGTGGCGTTCTCCCGCGCCTGCCTGACCTGTTCGAGCAGGGCTTCACTGGCATCGAAGTCGGGCATCAGAAACGCTCCAGCTCAGGGAACGGCAGTTGCCCGGCGTGGATGTGCATCGCCCCGAATTCCGCGCAGCGGTGCAGGGTCGGGATGTTTTTGCCGGGGTTGAGCAGGCCCTTCGGGTCGAACGCGGCTTTGACGGCGTGAAACAGGGTCAATTCGTCACTGTTGAACTGCGCGCACATCTGATTGATTTTCTCCCGGCCAACGCCGTGCTCGCCGGTGATGCTGCCGCCGACTTTCACGCACAGTTCGAGGATCTTGCCGCCGAGGGCTTCGGCCCGTTCCAGTTCGCCGGGCTGGTTGGCGTCGAACAGGATCAGCGGGTGCATATTGCCGTCGCCGGCATGGAACACGTTGGCCACTCGCAAGCCGTATTCTTGCGCCAGACTGGCGATGCCCTTGAGCACGCCGGGCAGCTCGCGGCGGGGGATGGTGCCGTCCATGCAGTAGTAATCCGGCGAGAGGCGGCCGATGGCCGGGAAAGCGTTCTTGCGCCCTGCCCAGAACCGTATGCGTTCGGCTTCATCCCGCGCCTGGCGCACCTCGCTGGCACCGGCCTGTTGCAGCACCTCGCGGACCCGCTCGCAGTCGTCATGGACATCGGCTTCGACACCGTCCAGTTCGCACAGCAGGATCGCCTCGGCGTCCACCGGGTAGCCGGCGTGAATGAAATCTTCGGCGGCACGGATCGCCAGGTTGTCCATCATCTCCAGGCCTCCGGGAATGATTCCGGCGGCAATGATCTCGGCCACCGCGCGACCGGCCTTTTCCACTGAGTCGAAACTGGCCAGCAGGACTTTGGCGTCCTGGGGTTTGGGCAGCAGTTTGACGGTGACTTCGGTGATGATCCCCAGCAAGCCTTCGGAACCGGTGAACAGGGCCAGCAGGTCGAAGCCCGGCGCGTCCAGCGAATCGGCGCCGAGGGTCAGGTGTTCGCCTTCAAGGGTCAATATTTCGAGTTTCAGCAGGTTGTGCACGGTCAGGCCGTATTTGAGGCAATGCACGCCACCGGCATTTTCCGCGACATTGCCGCCGATGGAGCAGGCGATTTGCGAGGACGGGTCCGGCGCGTAATACAAACCGAAGGGCGCCGCGGCCTGGGATATCGCCAGGTTACGCACCCCCGGCTGGACCCGTGCGGTGCGGGCGGCAGGGTCGATGTGCAGAATGTTGTTGAACCGCACCATCACCAGTAGCACGCCTTTGTCCAATGGCAGCGCACCGCCGGACAACCCGGTGCCGGCCCCGCGCGCCACCACCGGCACGTTGCGGGCGTGACAGAGCCTGAGCAGCGCCTGCACCTGTTCCAGCTGCCGGGGCAGGGCCACCAGCATCGGCGTGGTGCGATAAGCCGAGAGACCGTCGCATTCGTAGGGTTTGAGCTCTTCCTCGCGCCACAGAACGTCCAGGTCCGGCACCTCCTGCTGCAAGGCCTTGAGTAACGCCGCCTTGTCGACATCGGGCAGAACACCGTCGATGCGTTCGTCGTAAAGAATGTTCATCATTCACCACCACACGCCAATCCCTGCGGCGAGGGGCTCGCTTGTGTAGGAGCTGCCGCAGGCTGCGATCTTTTGATCTTGCCTTTACAAGCGAAAGTCAAAAGATCGCAGCCTGCGGCAGCTCCTACAGAAGGGAACCCCTGTGCCACAGGGGATATCATCAGTTTTTTCTTCCCAGAAACTCCCGGTACAGCCGCGCCGTGTTGGTCGGTTGCTCAACCATCGGCATATGACCGACGCCGTCCCAGATCTCCACCCGCAGATCGACGATGCCCTTGCTCCAGATCGGCACGCTGCTGACATCGATCAAGCGGTCTTTACGTCCCCAGAGAAGCAGCGCCGGGCATTTGATGTCGGGCAGTTTTGGCTCCATCGGCGGGCTGGCGTGGAAGTCCCTGAAGATTTCTTCCAGTTCATCGCGCTGCTGTTCATAGCGCTGGGCGACAGCGTCCAGCACGATCCCGGGCACCCAGGGTGGAGAGGCCATGGTCATGGCGTAAAAATGCTCGAACTCTTCACGGGAATGAATCAAAAACGGGTTATGCCCGCGAGCCAGGTGCCGCTCCATGTCGCTGGGCTCCGGTGCGGTGACACCGGCCGGGTCGAGCAGCGCCAGCGAGACAATGCGCTCGGGGTAAGTGGCCGCCAGCCACGCCGCGATGTAACCGCCCATGGAGTTGCCGATCACATGCACCTTCTCGACCCCACAGACATCGAGCAACTGGATCAGCCGTTTGGCCTGAACCGGAATGTCATAGCCACCGCCGGCCTTGAAGCCCGTTTCACCATGGCCGGCGAGGTCGGGGATGATCACCCGGTAATCGTCGACAAAATGCCGGGCAAAGCGCAGCCAGATGTTCTTGTCGGCGCTGTAGCCGTGCAGCATCAGCACACTGCTGGAAGCTTCGTAAGGCCCGCCTTGCCAGGTGGAGACGGTCATTTCGGTGATCGGCACGACAATCTTGTGCAACCGATACAGCCGCGCTTCCAGCGCCATGCTCAAGTCATAGAGGCAGTAACCGATGGCCGGGTAGCTCAACCAGCTCCAGGCCACGAAGACAGCGATAGTGACGACCAACAGAAGCATCAGGCTATTCCTTTGCAGTGATCAGGACAGAATGTGGCCGGCGGATTTGAGCGCCCGGGTCAATCGCTGACAAGTGAAGCTGAAGCCCGCAAACATGGCGATTACATGACCGCTCTTGCTCTTGTACTCACTGTGGCGGTCGCCGGATTTCCACACGGTGCGTTCCCTCTCGTGGTGGATCATTTCAGTGTAGGTACGTTCTGCGTCGGGGCACGCTTCGATGCTGCTCAAGCCGTGTTTTTTCAAGGCGCGGATGCCGTCGAGGATGTCATTCATCCGGGATTCGATGATGAACAGCGCTGAGGTATGGCCGATACCTGGGTTGGGGCCTGTGATCAACACCTGAAAGGTCTGCATGGGCCTCCTTTTTTATCGTTGTTTTTCGATCCCTCCCTTCATGTATAGACAAACATTGGGCACTCGCCTCATGGCGATGCCATGCTATTCAGACTGCCAGCCGGTGATGGCTATTTGACGTTACCCTGATAGACTCCAAGCATACTTTCACCCCATGTGTTGTCAGGCTCCGTTGTAGTACAGAGGCCTCTATGGAAAAAAAGGGAGGAAAGGGACTTTCATTGGCCAGGAGGCTTTATGTGTCGCGAATCCTCGGTCTGGCCCTTGGATTATTGTGCGTCGGTGCAGGGATGTATCCACTCAATCCGGCGCCCTGGGTCTGGGGATTGATGCTGCTCAATGGCGTCATCTGGCCGCACGTGGCCTATCAATGGGCGCGCCGGGCCAAGGTTCCTTTCCACGCTGAACACCGCAACATCCTGACGGACGCGTTTCTCGGCGGTTTCTGGGTGGCCGCCATGCAATTCAATCCGCTGCCCAGCGCGGCAACCCTGTCCATGATGGCGATGAACAATGTGGCCATCGGCGGCTTGCGTTTTCTGTTAGTGGGCACCGTCGCGCAAATACTCGGGATGGGCGTTGGACTGCTGGTGTTCATGCCGGCTTTTGTCCCGCAAACCAGTCCGATGCAGCTGTATGCCTGTTTGCCTTTGCTGTCGATTTATCCGATGGCGCTGGGCTGGATCTGCTTCCGTCAGGCCTATACCCTCGGCCAACACAAACGCGAGTTGTTGGCCCTGAGTCGCACCGACAGCCTGACTGGCCTGCTGAACCATGGCGCGTGGAAAGATCAGCTGGAAATCGAGTTTCAACGTTGCCAACGCCAGCAGCAGGGCGGGGCAATTGCGCTGATCGACATCGACCATTTCAAAACCATCAATGACACTTATGGCCACGTCGCCGGGGATATCGTCCTGCGTCAGCTGAGCAAAATGCTCAAGCAGAACCTGCGTGCAGCCGATGTCGCCGGGCGCTACGGCGGCGACGAATTTTGCGTGCTGCTACCGGACCTGCCACTGGACCGCGCCGCCGTGGCGATGGATGCGCTGCGTGATCGGTTCGCCACGTTGGGTTACGAGCAGAACCCGGCGCTGAAAGTCAGTTTGAGCATTGGCCTGGCGGCCTTCAACCCGGCCCATAACGACGCGACCCTGTGGCTCAACGACGCCGACCAGGCGCTCTACGAAGCCAAGACCACCGGCCGCAACCGTGTCATCTGTCACAGCGACGGCAAACCGCATAAAGCGTTGCTCAATTCGGTCTGACCGATCACCCCCAAATCCCTTGTGGGAGCGGGCTTGCTCGCGAAGACGGAGTGTCAGGCGACATCATCGTTGCCTGATACACCGCTTTCGCGAGCAAGCCCGCTCCCACAGGGGATGCAGGGTCATTCAGGTTTGTGTGTGTCGCATCCGGTGTAGAGCCTTGCGTCGTAGTCAGGTAGGGTATTTTTGACCCTCGACACGAAACAAGGATCGATTCATGACGTTCAAACGCTCTCGCTCCCTCCTGGCCACCAGCCTCGGCCTGACCCTCGCCCTCGGCGCCTTCACTCCCGCAGCCTTCGCCGAACCCCATAAACAAGTCCTCGCCGATGCCGAACAGTACAAGGGGGAAGCCCTGGAACTGCTGAAGCGCCTGGTGAACATCGACTCCGGCTCCGGTTATGAACCGGGCCTGACTCAGGTGAGTGACATTGCCATCGATGAGTTGAAAAAACTCGGTGCCACCATCGAACTCGTGCCCAACACTCCGGACAAAAGCAACCATGTGCTGGCCACGCTCAAAGGCACCGGCAAGGCGAAAATCCTGCTGATGGCGCACATGGACACCGTGTTCAAGGAAGGTTCGGCCGCCGCGCGCCCGTTCCAGATCAAGGACGGCCGCGCTTACGGGCCGGGCGTGATGGACGACAAGGGCGGTATCGTCGCCGGGATCTACGCGCTGAAGGTATTGAAGAACCTCGACTTCAAGGACTACGCGCAGATCACCTTCCTGCTCGACGCCAGCGAAGAAACCGGTTCGGACGTCGCCACCGACTTGATCAAGAAAACCGCCAAGGCCCACGACGTGACCCTCAACCTCGAACCCGGCCGCCCGGCCGATGGCCTGGTGGTATGGCGCAAAGGCAGCGCCACCGCCGTGGTCGAGGTCAAAGGCAAGGCCTCTCACGCTGGCGTCGCGCCGGAGCTGGGGCGTAACGCCGCCATGGAAGCTGCGCACCAGATTCTGCAACTCGGCAAACTGGGGGATGCGCAGAAGAAAACCACCATCAACTTCACCGTGCTCAATGCTGGCGATCGCACTAACGTGATCCCGGATCAGGCCACCGCCAAGGCTGACGTGCGGGCAGCGGTGCCGGAAGAGTTCGACCGGATCGAGAAGGATCTGGCGCGGGTGTCCAAGGACAAGTTGATTCCTGATACGGAAGTCACGACCACCCTTAAGCGCGGCTTGCCGCCGATGCCGCAAACGGCGGAGTCGGATCGCTTGATGGCCATGGCCCAGGGGATTTACGGCGAAATTGGCCGCAAGTTGACGGAAGAAGGCAGCGGCGGGGCGGCAGATGCCAGCCTCTCGGCCGGGGTTGGAACGCCGACGCTGGATGGGTTCGGGATTGTCGGGGGAAATATCCATACGCCCGAGGAATATGCCGAGGTCGAGAGCGTGGCGCCACGGATTTATCTGCTGTCGCGGATGATCATGGAGTTAGCCAAGAAATAAGCCACACAGCTCGAGCGCAGCTCTCTGTGGCGAGGGGGCTTGCCCCCGTTGGGGCGCGTAGCGGTCCCCTGCATACTTTCAGACCCCGTTTAGCGGTGTTGCAGCAGACGCTATCGCGAGCAGGCTCGCTCCCACATGTGATTGCTGGGTGCACAAATAATGTGTTCACAGAAAATCCAGTGTGGGAGCGAGCCTGCTCGCGATGGCGTCATGTCGGTTCACACCCTCATTTCAGCTGAACCCTCACTCCTTGACGCTCATGAACTCTTCCGCCCAACGAATGTATTCCTCAGGCTGCGTATAGGTGTGAGTCAGTTCAGTGGCGCTCAAGTCCGATGCCTGGGTGAAGATTTGGCGTTGTTCCCGCAGGCTGTCGTAAGTCGCCTTGATCGCTGCGAAGTAAGCGCCATGACCATCGATAGTGACGCGTACGCCCAGCTCGGCCAGGCGTTTATCGTCGCGCAGCAGCGGGTTGCCGTAGGTGACCAGCATCAGCGGCACGCTCAGGTGCTCGGCGATTTGTTCGAGGTGGTCGAAGTCCCGCACACCCACCATGCAAATCCCGTCCGCCCCGGCCTGTTGGTATTGCTTGGTGCGGCTGATGATTTCCTGAACCGGCAGGATCCCGGCATTGGTCCGCGCAATGATCGCCATTTCCGAGTCGACCCGGGCTTCCAGAGCCGCGCGGATCTTGCCGACGCCCTCGGCGACCGTGATCAGGTCGGTGGACTTGCGGCCGAATTGCGCGGGTAACAGGGTGTCTTCGATGGTCAGGGCGGCCACGCCAGCGCGTTCGAGCTCGACGATGGTGCGCATGACGTTGAGCGCATTGCCGTACCCATGGTCGGCGTCGGCGATGACCGGCAATTGGGCCACGCGGCCGATGCGGGTGGCCTGCTCGGCGAACTCGCTCAAGGTGATCAAGGCAAAGTCGGGGGCGCCCAGCACCTGCAGCGATGCAACCGAACCACCGAGAATCCCCACTTCAAAACCCAGGTCCGCGGCGATGCGTGCCGACATAGGGTCGAAGACCGATGCCGTGTGATAGCAGGTGTCGGAAGCGAACAGCTCGCGAAAGTTACGGCGCAAATCTTGATGAGATAGCCTGGACATAGGAGTTCCACCAATGGAATGGAAGGGCTTGAGCAAAAGTGTCAACGCCGAAAGAACAAAAGGCTATCACGGAGGCGGGTGAAGAATGATGACGAATTTGCCGGACAGGCGGACGCCAGATCAAAAGATCGCAGCCTGTGGCAGCGCCCGCTGAGTATTCAACGATCGATGCGGACAGATAAAGAAAGATGCAGGCGCTGCCGAAGGCTGCGATCTTTTCCGATCACGCCGCCATCGCCTGCTGCTGTTGGTTTGTCAGCGGCACGGCGCGCACCGAGTTACCGGGTTGCAGTTGAAGGCGTTTGGCGGTGAGGCGGTCGACGACCAGGCTGTTGCCGACCAGCCGCGCCTGGGCGGTGGTGATGCGGCAGCTTCCCAGGCGACGATTGTGGATCAGCCACACCGGGGCCTGATCGTCGGGCGTGCCGATGACCAGCACCAACGATTGGCTGTCGCGCACCGTACGTATTTTCGACACCGGGGCCTCGATCACCGGGCCTGCGTCAAAGATGTCGATATAACCTTTATGGGCAAAGCCCTCGGCGGTGAGGATTTTCAGCGCCGGTTCCGTGTTCGGATGAGGCTTGCCGATCACCGCTTGGGCCTGTTCGGTGAGCAGACAGGTATAGAGCGGCTGGCGTGGCATCAGTTCGGCGATAAACGCTTTGCTGCCCAACCCCGACAAGTGATCGGCGTGGCTGAAGTCCATCTTGAAAAAGTGCCGGCCCAGGCTGTCCCAAAATGGTGAGCAGCCCTGTTCATCGGCGCTGCCGCGCAGTTCGGCAATGAGTTTGTCACCGAACAAATGGGGAAATTCGGCGACGAACAACAGTCGCGCCAGCGAGAGCAATCGACCATTACTGCCGTGACGTTGATCGTGTCGCAGAAATAGCGAACAGATTTCCGATTGGCCGGTCATTTCGTTGTTCAGGAACAGCGTGGGGATCTGGCGCTGAATACCCAGGTCCGGTGAAGAGCTGACCGTGAGTCCGACCCGATAGTTGTACCAGGGCTCCCGCAGGCCGACAGCCCCCACAAGGGCACTGACGCCGATCACTTGTTGATCGTCGTCTTCGAGCACGAACAGGTAATCGGCGTCCGCGCGCTCGACCTGTTCGGCGAAAGTGCGCTGGGACCAGCGCACGCGGTGGGCCAGGCGTTCTTCGTTGGCCGGCAGGGTGGTGACCCTGGGGTCCGCCTGCTGCACAAGATCCAGCAAGGCGGGCAGGTCGGTAACTTGAACCGGGCGGACAATCATCAGGCAGCTCCTTCTTCGCGCCTGCTCGGGCGCTGTCGTTGGGCACGGGGCCGGTGGCGGCTCACAGGGCGATCAACCGGATCGCACTGGCGTCGGTCACGTCCAGGGCCGCGCACATCTCGGCGCTCAAGGCCACGGGTTGTCCGGCGCGATAGTCGAGTTCGGCGACGATGGCGCGGTAACCCTTCAACGAATCATTGCTCACCAGGTAACTGCCGCGGGCATCGATAGACGAGCCTGTTTGCGCCGTACCGGGCTGGCTCCGGGCGATGGAGCGAATGTTCGAGGTGCGTGCGTACAGCGTCGGGCCGCCGTCGAACAGGTCGATGTAGCTGTTGGTCTCGAAACCTTCGCGTTCAAGAATGTCGAAGGCCTCCTGGCCGTCAGGATGAATCCGGCCGATACATGCCTGTGCCGCCGGGGGCAGCATCGGCACGTAGATCGGGTATTGCGGCATCAGTTCGGCGAGAAACGTACGGCTCTGCAGACCGCAAAGCCGCTCGGCCTCGACGTAGGGCAGGTCGAAGAAATGCTTGCCCAGCGCATCCCAGAACGGTGACTGCCCCTGTTCGTCGCTGTAGCCGACGATCTCGGTGATCACCGCTTCGGCAAAGCGCGCCGTGTGTGCGGCGATGAACAGCAGCCGCGCCCGGGACAGCAACTCGGAAAGCGGTGAGCGTTCCAGCGCCGCATCGATATGGAAACCACGCAGCAACGTATGACCGCTGAGGTCATGGCACAACGACAATGCCGGCACCCCATGCTCGATGTTCAGCTCCCGCGATGCGCTGGTGAAATGGCGGTTGCGCAAGCTGTAGAACGGTTCGCTGAACCCGGCAGTGGCGAGAATTTCCGAGCAGCCTGCCAAGCGGCGCGTCGTCAGATCTTCCAGCACGAAGAAATAGTTCTCCGGGCCAGGGCCCTGGACGTCTTTTTCGAACGAGGCGCAGGAAGCGAGAATTTTCTCGCGCAGGCGTTCGGTGTCGTCCGGCAAGGAGGTGACCCCCACCAGGCTGTCGCGCGCCAGTTGCTGCAACTGGGGCAGGTCGGTTAACTCCACTGGGCGTAAGACCAGCATGGACATACTCCTGTATCAAAGGGTTCGGTGGTTTGCACCGAACCTGACTATCACCGTCGGTTCCCACGCGTTAAATCGGCAGTCGCCTGAATTCGTGTCAGACGCTGCTCTTTTTCTTGTCAGCCATTGCTCGGGTCGGGCAGAACCGTGCTGGCACCCAGTTTGTTGAGGAAGAACAGATAGACCAGGCCCAGGGCAATCCAGATCAGGCCGAGCTTCTGTGCATCGACGCCCATGTTGTACATGATGGCCGCGACGATGATGAAGCCGACCACCGGGCAGATCAGATGACGGATCACCTGGCCGGACTTCTGCCGACGCCAGTAGTAATTGATCACGGTCAGGTGCAGCAGCATGAAGCCGCTCAGGGCGCCGAAGTTCACCAGGGAGGTGAGGGTGTCCACCGAGTTGATGAACAGGTAGCAGATCACCAGCGACAGCGCCGCCACCAGATAGATGCTCACATACGGCGTGTTGTGTTTGGGGTGCACCCTGGACAGCACTTTCGGCAGTTTGCCGTCCCGGGCCATGCCGAACAGCAGGCGGGAAACCGCGGCTTGCGAGGTGATCGCGACGGCTACGCCCCAGGCCAGGGCGGTGGCCACGGCGGTCAGGGTTGCCAGCCAGCTGCCGGCGGCGATTTCGGCGATTTCATAGAACGCAGTGTCGGCGGACTTGAAGCCCAGGCCGGCGGCCAGGTCGGTGGCAATCCAGGTCTGCACGACGAAGATCACGCCCATCACCAGCAATGTGATCAGCGCAGCCTTGCCGACGCTACGGCCCGGGTCGCCCTTGATCTCTTCGGCGAGGGTGGAAATGGCATCGAAACCCAGGAACGACAAAACGGCTATCGACACCGCTTGCATCAGCAGGGCGAAGTTGAACGTCTCGGGGTTATACAGCGGCGCCAGCGTCAGCTCGCCGTTACCGCCGCCGCTGTGCAGGGCATTCCAGGCGTAGAACAGGAAGATCCCCAGCACCACCAGTTGCGCCAGTAGAAAGACGATGTTCATCCGCGCGGTGAAGGTGATGCCCCGCAGGTTAACGAAGGTGGCGCTGACCAGAAAGGCCAGGATGAAGCCGACTTTCGGGATGTCCGGGTACAAGTGATTCAGCGCCATCGCGGCATACACGTAAAGCAGCGGCGGAATCAGCAAATAATCGAGCAGCATCAGCCAACCGGCGATAAACCCGACATGCGGGTTGAGGCCGCGTTGCGCGTAGGAATACACCGAGCCCGCAATCGGAAAGGCCCGGGCCATGCTGCCGTAACTGAGGGCAGTGAACAGCATCGCCACCATGCCGATGATGTAGGCCAGCGGCACCATCCCCGGGGCTTCGGCATTGACATAACCATAAACGCCGAAGGGGGCGATGGGGATCATGAAGATCATCCCGTACACCACCAGATCCGTCAGCGACAGGCTACGTTTCAACTCTTGCTTGTAGCCGAATTCTTCAATTTCCATGAAGCCCTTCTCCTTGATATGAAAGCAGCTGCATGCTGCGAGTTTGAAGCTGTTCCTCTACAGCAGTGGCGCCAGACAGTCGGTCCAGCGACCGACGTCCTCGGGCGTGCGCAGCAGATCGTTGCGCACTTCGATCAACACCGATTCAAGCCCTCGGGCATCGCCGTGAACCGGCACGGTCATGTCCCCCAGCGGATCGACCTTGTACGGTTGATTACCGGCGACTTTCAACGGCTGCCGGCTCAGCCCGTCAATCACTCGCTGGGCGTACTCCCCGGCCTGCCCATACAACACGCCGACTTCCAGCGTTCGTGGCTGGCCGTAATATATCGGCGTGAAACTGTGAATCCCCACCACGCGAACCGGCCGACCTTGCGCCACGCGGGCGTCGATCAAGGTTTGCAGGCGTGCATGAAACGGTTTGAACAGGCAGTGCCGGCGATATTCGCGGGTGGCCTCGTCCAGATCCCGATTGCCCGGCACCTGATAAATCTCGCTCTGCAATGGAATGCTGTCCGGCGCATGGCGCGGGCGGTTGAGGTCGATCAACAGCCGTGAATAGTTGGCCGCCAACAGGGTCGCGCCCAGTGCCTCGGACAATCCCTCGGCCAGCGCCAGGGCGCCGATATCCCAGGCGATATGTTCGCGGGCGGCCTCGTGGCTCAAGCCCAGGTCATTCAACTCGGCCGGGATAAAACGACTGGCGTGTTCACACACCAGAATCAGCGGGTGCTCGGAGGCTTCCCGGCTCAGGGTGTATGCAGGCTGGGTGTAGAGGCCCAGTTCGGCGGATTCAGTACAGGCGCGCATAGTGCTCACAGAGTTCGGCGGGCGAGAGCTGTTCCGTCAGCGTCAGTTCCTCGGTTTTCAGGGCGAAGTAAGTGTCCAGCAAGGCGCTCGGCAGGGCTTCGATCAGCGCCTCGCTGTTGCGCAGGCATTCCAGGGCCTGGGACAGGGACGCCGGCAGGGCGACGATACCGCGGGCCTGGCGTTGCTCTTCGTTCAGGGAATCAGGGACTTCATCGGTGATCGCGTTGAGGGCCAGACGCTGCTCGATGCCCAGGCGCCCGGCGATCAGCAATGCGGCCATGGCCAGGTGCGGCGAGGCCGTGGCGTCCATGGCGCGAAATTCCAGGTTGTACTGCGTCGCCACGGCTTTGCCGCCCAGGCTCACGGTCGGGCAGATTCGCAGCGCCGCTTCGCGGTTGCGTTGGCCGAGGCAGGCGTAGGAAGCGCTCCAGTGATGGGGCTGCAAGCGCTGATAGGAAACTGGCGTCGGTGCGGTAAAGGCGCAGAGTGCAGGCAAATAGTGCAGAACGCCGGCGGCCCAATGCTGACCGAGGGTCGACAGGCCATTGCTGGTGCCGGCGTCGTACATCACCGGGTGGCCGGCCAGATCCTGCAGGCTCACGTGCAAGTGCACGCCATTGCACACGGCGTGCTCGGACGTTTTGGGCGCGAAACTCAGGTCCAGGCCCATTTGCCGGGCGATCTCACGGGTGATCTCGCGCACGTTCACTGCACGGTCGGCGGCGGCGACGCCGAGGGCCGGACGACAAGTGATTTCGTATTGGTGCTTGCCGTATTCCGGCAGGAACATCTCCGGTTCGACACCGCCGGCACGCAACGCGCTGAGCAGCCAGCCGCCGAACCCGGCGCCCTGGCGCTGAGCTTCCAGGGAAAACGCCAGATGGTCAGCCGCGCCGCTGTCGAGGTTGAATTCATGTTCGAACGCGGCGTTGATCTGCAGGCCCAATTCGCCGTGATAACGCTCCACCTCGTTGCGCAACAGCGTGCGCGGGCAGGCACCCCACGGGCGGCCATCGGTTTCGCGAATGTCACCGTGAATGAAGTCCAGCGCCGGGGCATTGGCATCCGGGCCGTTGTTGACGGTCACACGGCTGCTCAAGTCAGGGATCAGCCGTAAATCCCCATAAGCGCCCCAAGGGTTGGTGGAGGCGATGATGTCTTGCGGGGTCAGGGCGCTGTTGGCCGGCACCCAGCCGCAGCCCGCCACGTGATAGGCATCGAGTTCGTCCGTGGGAAAGGAACGGCCGCGGGTCACGCCAATCAGGTCGGTGGTGACGATCGTGGTCATCGGCAGTGGCAACAGGCGTGCACTCATGGCTGCATCTCCTGCAACCGGTTGAGCACGGTCTGGGTGTCGGTGATCCAGCAGTAGCCCTTGATGGCGTTCAGGCAGGCGTGATGCCGTTGTTCGGTGTAGGTGGCGCAGGCATCTTCGACCAGTGTCACCAGGTAACCGCGGTCGGCGGCATCGCGCACGGCCATGTCGACGCACTGGTCGGTGACAATGCCGGCGATGATCAGGTGCCGGGTTTCAAGGTTGCGCAACACGTAGTCGATGTTGGTGGAATTGAAGACCCCGGAAGAGGTCTTCGGCAGAACGATTTCGTTTTCGGCTGGCGTCAGATCTTCAATGATCCGCGCTTGCGGGCTGCCCTTGGGCAGGTGCATGTCCGAGAGTTTGTGGTCCAGCGAACGGTCGCGGCCATCGGCGGTGAGGCTTTCGATGAGCGTGTGCAGCACGTTTTGTCGTGCATGACGAAAGGCGCTGAGCAACCGACGTTGATTGGGCACCACTTGCGTGCGGGCACGGGTCAGAAAATAGTCGGCATCCGGCTCGTTCAGGTGCGGGTCGAACTGCGGCTCGAGCCAGGCACGCTGCATGTCCACCAGCAACAACGCGGTGTGGTCGGTGGTGAACGGCAAGTCCCGTGGCGAGTGATGGGGGAGCGTGAACATCCTTATTTTTCCTCCAGCAAGTGGGTGTCGAAGTCGGCCCGTAGGGCGTCGATGCCTTCCAGGCGATCGGCCAGATCGGGGCTGCGCAAGGACAGGCAGGCAACCAGTGCTTCAACCTGGGCCAGCGCCGGGACTATCGTGTCGAAGGCCGACACCGATTCCACCGGCGCGCTGATAATCAGGTCGGCCATTTCCCGCAGCGGTGAGGCGTAGATGTCGGTGAACAGCACGACCCGCGCATGTCGGCTCTTCGCGGCATTGGCGACTCGCAGGGCCTGGGACTGGTAGCGGCGATAGTCGAACATCAGCACCACGTCCTGACGCTGCACGTCGAACAACCGGTCCGGTAATTGCGCATTGTCTTCCAGGGCAAAACAGCCGGGCCGCAGCAGGCGCAGATGGTTGAGCAAATAGTTGGCGAGGAAACTGCTGAAGCGCCCGCCAAAGCAATGGATCTGATGACGGGTGTCGAGCAGCCATTCGATCAGAATGCGTACATCTTCGGGCTGGGTCAGGGCCTGGGTGTCTAGCAATGCCCGATGGCTGTTCGCCAGATAGTGGCTCCAGGGGTCATCTTTCTTGAGATGAGCGCGGGGTTGCAACAGGGTACTGGGGGAACGCAGGCGGTCGTCCATGTCGCGGAGCAAGGCTTCCTGAAACTCGGCATAACCGCTGAAACCAAGCTTCTTTACCAGCCGCACGATGGTCGGATCGCTGACACCGGCATGTTCGGCCAGACGTGACATGGGGCCCAGTCCATTGCGTGGGTACTGGTCCAGCAAGGCGCGTATGACTTTGCGTTCCGACGGCGTGAAGTCCAGGCCGGGATCGGTGATCAGGTCTCTGAGAGAGGGCATCCGGGCTCCTGCTGGATGGTTGTGTCGGTTTCATTTCATTAATTGTTAAAATAGTATTTATGTAACGTGTGCTACATGTCTAGTGAATTTTATCGCGGATTTGAAAAGCCCCAAAGTGGGGCGAAAACCCCGTGCGCTGGGGGCTACGCGGATGTCGATAGACCTTGTAGGACATCGTCCATAGTGGTGTCAGAGATCGCTACTTCTGGGGGATAAAATGGAACCGCAAACCCGATCGACTGCTTGAAACCAAGCGCCCCGGGTCGCGCGTCTTGCGGCACAATGACGCGATTGTTCGCGGCATCGTGCCGTTTTCCATCTTATTGACAGAGTGATCTTCCGTGCAGGCGACCCGCTTGACCCTGATGTGCCACGCTCGAACCATCGCACAGAAATTGGCGCGTTTTCCTACGAACGAGCCGTTGGAAATGGATTGGCAATCGGCGAAAGGTTCACGTTGCCGCCAGTTCAAGGGAACACCCCGCTTGCTCTGTGGCCCGGAACTGCGAACCCGCCAAACCGCCGAGCTGTTTGGCCAGGACGCGGAGATTGTCGCGGCACTGGGGGATTGCGATTTCGGACGCTGGAAAGGCTCGTCGATCGACGACCTGCAAGCATCCGAACCCGAGACGCTCCAGGCCTGGCTCAATGACCCGACCTCGGCGCCCCACGGTGGAGAATCGGTGGCGCAACTCGGTGAGCGGGTGGCTGCGTGGCTGAATAGCCTTGAGACGACGCCGGGGCATATCGTGGCCATCACCCATCCCTTTGTCATTCGCGCCGCACTGATGCAGGTGTTGCAGGGCGAGTCGTTCAATCAGATCGACGTCGAGCCGTTGTCGGCCATCGAGTTGCGGTTCAACGGTCGCTGGCGGCTACGCTTGATGAGTGTTGATCTTGAGGGGATGCATTAATGAAAAAACTTCTGGTCATCGGTGTCGGCGCGGGCAACCCCGACTACATCACCTTGCAAGCAGTGAAAGCATTGAACCGGGTCGATGTGTTTTTCCTCATGGACAAGGGCCAGAACAAAGACAAGCTGATCGACCTGCGCCGTGAGCTCTGTGAGCGCTACATCACTGATCACGACTACCGCTTCGTCGAAGCCCAGAGCCCGGAGCGGGAGCGCGGGAATGTGGATTACAAGGCCAGCGTCGAAGACCTGAACCATGCCAAGCAGCAGACCTTCGAGCGCTTGATCAACGAGGAAATGACTGACGACCAGTGCGGCGGTTTTCTGGTGTGGGGCGATCCGGCGTTGTACGACAGCACCATTCGGATCCTCCAAGCGATTCTGGCGTCAGGCCGGTGTGTATTCGAGTTCGAGGTGATCCCCGGGATCACCAGCGTGCAAGCGTTGGCGGCGCAACACAAGGTGCCGCTGAATCGCATCGGTCGCTCGATCGAAATCACCACCGGCCGGCGGTTGGCGGCGGGGCAGGTGAGTGACGCCGACAGCCTGGTGGTGATGCTGGATGCGCAAGACGCCTACCATCACGTGGCCGATCAGGAGACAGAGATTTACTGGGGGGCTTATCTGGGGACGCCGGATGAAATCCTGATCAGTGGCAAGCTCAAGGATGTCGCGGATGAAATCGAGCGAGTGCGCAAGGCGGCGCGGCTGGCGCATGGGTGGATCATGGATACCTATCTGTTGCGCAAGTCTTGAGATATTGGGGGCTGGAGTGGCGCTATCGCGAGCAGGCTCGCTCCCACAGGGCATCTCTATTGATCACAACATTTGTGTACGACGCCTTCGCGGGCAAGCCTCGCTCCTACAATGGTCTTGTGGTCACCACAGATCAAATGTGGGAGCGAGCCTGCTCGCGATGAGGCCTCAATAACACCTCAAGAAATCACTTTTATCTCGCGCCCAAACCGCTCCCGATACACCGACGGCGGCACGCCGACTACACTGCGAAACGCCACCCGGAAACTCTCCACCGAACGATAACCACAGCGCTGGGCAATTTGCTCGGTGTTCTCGTTTGTGCTCTCCAGCAACTCGCGCGCACGGGCCAGACGCTCATGCTGCAGCCACGCTTTGGGCGGCAGGCCAGTGGCTTGCGTAAACCGGCGCAGAAACGTCCGTTCACTCATGGCCGCTTCACTCGCCAGCTCGCGAACCTCAAGCGGTTCGTGCAAGCGCTCGCGTGCCCATTGCATGACCCGCGACAGATCGCTGCGCGGCGTCGGGCTGACGGGTGTAGGAATAAATTGCGCCTGGCCGCCGGTGCGTTGCGGCGACATCACCAACCGTCGTGCCACTGAGTTGGCCACCTGAGTACCGAAATCCCGCGCGACCAGGTGCAGGCAGGCATCGATGCCGGCGGCGCTGCCAGCCGAAGTGATCAGCTGGCCCGAGTCGACATAGAGCACGTCGGGGTCCACCCGAATGTTCGGAAAACGCTCGGCCAGTTCAGTGGTGTAGCGCCAGTGCGTCGTGGCGCCATGCCCGTCGAGCAAACCGGTGGCCGCCAGCACGAATACCCCGGAACAGATCGACAATAACCGCGCCCCCCGGGCATGGGCCTGGCGCAGGGCGGCGAGCAAGGGTTCAGGCACGGTCGCGCTGCGGTCGCGCCAGCCGGGGATGATGATGGTCCGGGCCTCTTCAAGCAGTTCCATCCCGCCGTCGGCCAGCACCTGAATGCCGCCCATGGCGCGCATCGGCCCTTGGTCGACGGCAACGATGCGATGCGCATACCAAGGGAAATCGAACTCCGGTCGCGCCAGGCCAAAGATCTCCACGGCGATGCCGAATTCGAAAGTGCAGAGGCCGTCGTAGGCCAGAATCGCGACCAATCCAGGGGTGGGCTGCATTTGGCGGAAAGTTCCCGGTGAGTGTCTTGTGCGCCACTGTAGCGACATGCGCGAGGCAGATAAAGTCTTCTCACACCCACCGAGACTTTGGAGTACAACCCATGCCCAGCCTGGTTCGCGAAATTCCCGCCGCCCCGTGCGCCATTGCCCTGATGCATTTCAGCAACCGTCTGACCTTTGAGACTGACTGTTCCGACGTCCACGGCAGCCAACAGGCCGGCGAGGTGGATTTTGTCCTGGTGGACGTGCGCGGACCGTTGGCGTTCGAACGCGGACATGTGCCGGGTGCGATCAACATTCCGGGCCGACTGATCACGGCCGACGGCTTGGCGGCTTATTCGAAATCCACGTTGTTCGTGGTCTATTGCGCAGGGCCCCACTGCAACGGCGCCAACAAGGCCGCGGTGAAACTGGCGGCGCTGGGTTACCCGGTCAAGGAGATGATCGGCGGGGTGACGGGGTGGCTGGATGAAGGGTTTGAATTGAGTGTTGCGATGCACCAGCCGGTCAGTACCGTGATCGGCTGCGAATGTTGATGTAGCTGAAAAGATCGCAGGCTTCGCCAGCGCCTGCATTGACCGTGTACACCAGTGAAATTACGGCTGTACATCCCCTGTAGGAGCTGCCGAAGGCTGCGATCTTTTGATCTTGATTCAAACCGCTGCCCGCGCCACCCACCACTGATCGAGTGTCGTCTGCAACCAACCAAACACAGCCGCATAAGCAGCATTGTCCTGTGGCCCCCGAGGCAACGGCGATTCCTCGGCAAAGTGCTCGTTGAGAATCGCCACCGATTCAGCATTCCACTCCGGATGGAACTGCAACCCCACCCGCGTCGCCCCGACGCGATACATCTGCTGCTCGCAAACGTCACTGCTGGCCAGCAACTGGGCAGAGGGCGGCAGATCGATCGCATCTTCATGCCACTCCAGCATCCTCAGCGCCTGGCCATCGGTAAAACTCACAGTGGTCCAGCCAGTTTCGGGGTGACCCATCCGCCGCACACTGCCACCCAGGCTCAGCGCCAGCAATTGCGCACCCAGACAAATCGCAAACACTGCCGCGCCCTGATCCAGACTGCCCGCCAGCCACTGACGCTCCACTTCCAGCCACGCCGGCCCGGCGTTGGATTCATAAGGCCCGCCCAACAGGATCACCGGTGCCGCGCTCATGGTCGGTAACTGGCCGAGGTCGGCACGAAACACGTTCAGCGTAATGCCACGGGACCGGGCCCACTCGGCAATGGCACCGGGCCCTTCGGCAGGATGGTGCTGGATCAGGTTCAACGAAGGCATCACGCTGCTCTTTTGGGAGAGGGTTGGAGGGGTGAATGTGCCGCAAAAAAGGGTTCATCGCCAGTGCGACTTTTCAGTGGGACAAGTACCCGAAATCATGCAGGTTTTGTCTGAAGAAATGGATTGTCCTACAGCCCTTGCACCACCGTGGCGCACGCTTCAAGTGCCTTGAATCCCTTGGCGGATTTTCTATAAATATTTGTCGCTTAAACACAATTTGCCCTCCTGTAGCCGCTCTAGACTGCCGGCCACTTCGGTCTTCACCCACCGAAAGTTGCCAATCGAAGCTGCCAATAAAAGCCTCCGCACACAGGAGTTATAAATGAAGAAGCGAGTGATGTTCGGTGCCCTGGCACTGTCGATGTTGTCCCTGACCGCCATGGCCGAAGACACCAAGCCGATTCGCCTCGGTATCGAAGCCGGTTACCCGCCATTTTCGATGAAAACCCCTGACGGCAAACTCACCGGTTTCGACGTGGATATCGGCGATGCGCTGTGTGAACAAATGAAAGTGAAGTGCACCTGGGTCGAGCAAGAGTTCGACGGCCTGATCCCGGCGCTGAAGGTCAAGAAGATCGACGCAATCCTGTCGTCCATGACCATCACGGATGACCGCAAGAAGAACGTTGATTTCACCATCAAGTACTACCACACCCCGGCGCGCTTCGTGATGAAGGAAGGCACCGACGTCAAGGACCCACTGACCGAACTCAAAGGCAAGAAAGTCGGTGTGCTGCGCGCCAGTACCCACGACCGCTTCGCCACTGAAGTGCTGGTGCCGGCCGGCATCAACCTGGTGCGTTACGGTTCCCAGCAGGAAGCCAACCTGGACATGGTCGCCGGCCGCCTCGACGCAATGCTGGCCGACTCGGTCAACCTGGACGACGGCTTCCTGAAAACCGACGCCGGTAAAGGCTTCGCGTTTGTTGGCCCGACCTACGAAGACGCCAAGTACTTCGGCGGCGGTGCCGGCATCGCCGTGCGCAAGGGTGATAAAGCGTTGGCGGACAAATTCAACACCGCCATCACTGAAATCCGCGCCAACGGCAAGTACAAGCAAGTGCAGGACAAGTACTTCGACTTCGACGTTTACGGCCATTAATCACGCCGTTCAAAAAAGTGGCTACCGTTGACGCGGTGGCTGCTTTTTTATGACTTGAGAAACACATTCCCGTAGGAGCTGCCGCAGGCTGCGATCTTTTGATCTTGTATCTAAAAGCAAAATCAAAAGATCGCAGCCTTCGGCAGCTCCTACGGGGGACGGTGTATCGGCGGGAGACAGTGCATCGGCGGGAAGAGATGTTAGGCTCTGCCCCGAATCCTGTGCGCTGTGAAGGAAGGTTTATGTTGAAGTTACTCGCTCTGCTCACGCTCCTGGCGTCCACCGCCGTCCACGCTCAAACCCCGCTGCACACTGATCTGCCGCTCAAATACCTGGAGCAGGCCAACGCGGAGTCCCGCAACCAACCCCTGGTGATTTTCCTGCACGGTTACGGCAGTAACGAGCAGGACCTGTTCGACATCAAGGATGAATTGCCGCCGCAGTACAACTACCTGTCGGTGCGGGCGCCGATGACGATGGAAGAGGGCAGTTACCAGTGGTTTCGCCAGAAAGGCGAGGGCGCCTATAACGGCGAGACGGACGACCTGAAGGCCAGCGGCCAGGTGCTGCGGGATTTTGTCGCACAAGCGGCGAAGAAATATCACACCGAAGCGGACAAGGTATTCCTGGTGGGGTTCAGCCAGGGCGCGATCATGTCCTACGAGGTCGCGTTGCGTCATCCCCAGGCAGTGGGCGGGATTGCGGCGTTGAGCGGGCGAATCCTGCCGGTGCTCGAGTCCGAGCTCAAACCGGATGAAAAACGCCAGCAGCTGGCGATTTTCATCGGTCATGGCACCGCCGACAAACGCTTGCCCTACAACGACGGCACCGACGCCGACAGCCTGTTGCAGCGCCTGTCACTCAAGCCCGAGTTTCACGCCTATCCGGGTGTCGGCCATAGCATCAGCGCCACCGAGATGCAGGATTTGAGCGCCTGGTTGCAGCGCCTCAATCCCTGATTCGGCGGGGTTTATTTGCCGCTGACGATTTGTTTGACCAGCGCTTCGTGGCCGGTTTTGTCGTTGGGGCGGGAAATGATCTGAACGATGGCCATGCGTGTGCCGGAAGCGGCCATCAACGTGCTGTCCAGCGTCATGCCACCGCCCTGGGTGGCGGTGCTGTCGATCTGCCGAAGACCCAGGCCGGTGCCTTTCTGGGTCAGGCTTTTTTCGCTGGTTTTGTTGAAGTCCGGCAAAGCGTTGCGTTGCTCGGTGGCGAACGCGGACACGGTGGCGTCGAGAAACTCACCGTCGTTGTCCTTGACGTTGGCGCCGCCGGGGATGGTGTTTTCAGCGGCGATCACCACGGTTTTGCTGGTCTGGTTGGTGTACATCGTACCCGTCGCCCCGGCGGTACCGGTGGCCGCATCGCCAGCCGGCAGCGGATTGGCGATGAAGCCCTTGGGCAGGGTGAAGGTGAACTTGCCGCCGAGCATCGAGACCTTCTGGGTCGGCGTTTTATCGCTGGCAGTCGTCTTGGCGGCCTGCGCATTCATGGCGCCCAGGCTGGCAGCCGCCGCCAGCAGCAGAACAACGGCTTTTTTACTCAACAATGACATTCAAGCTCTCCGTGGAATGATCGCGCTTTGACGGCGATCATCCCACGGATCGCGATCTGTAGCAGCTGCCGTGGCAGTTCTAGGTTCTCGAACGCAATGCCAGCCGTTTAGTGATCACCAGCATCCCCAACGACACACCGACCCCCAAGACAAACCCCAGCCATCCCAACGTTGGTAACGCCAACGCCAGTACCAGACAAAACGCCGCAAACGAATACATCCCGGTCGCCGTCGCCCTGAGCAACGCCGCCGTAAAAGCCGGACCACGGGTCTGATGGGAGAAAACCGCCATCACACTGCCCAGCACCGGGAATACTGCGAGCAGGCCACTCCAGCGTTCGCCCACCGTGCTGGCCAGCAACGTGACGGCCAACGTGAGCAGGGCGCCGGCCAGCATGCGCAGCAGCAGTTTGTCGGACTTCGGCGCCGGGCCTGAGACGATGGGCTGCACCGGGGGAAACAGGTACGGCGCGGCCAGCAATGCGGTGGCGGCCGCGATGACCGAGAACACCAGCGACGGCGGGATCAGCGATAACACAGCCGCCGCCGAGGCCCAGACCAGCAGCGAAATCGTCAGCGTCCACGGCCAGCTCAAACGTTGTGCAACCTGGGCGTAGGTCACGCAGAAAGCAATCATCGCGAACATCGCCGACAGCGCCGCCGTTGCCGCCTGAGCGGCGAACATCACGCCTTGCTCGATGGCGAGAAAATACAGAATCGGCCCGACCACCACCGGCAACCCCGACAGCCAACCGGCCACGCCAGGGCCCCAGCGTTTACCGGCCAGGGAAATCAACAAGAGAAATCCCGGAATCACCAGCAGTTTGAGTAGCAGCACGCACGCGTCTCCATTCGGTGTGAGCCGGCCACGTTAGCATTGCGGACGATGGATTGCTCAAGCGGTCTCTGCGCAAGCACTGAGCGTCTACACCGGAATGCGCGAAACGTCTAAGCTGCGCGCTTCCACCTGTTGACGGATGCTTGCGTGAAATTCAGTTTGCCCAAAGTCGGCACCGCGCCGTTTTGCCCTACGGAAGTGGCCGGCACTGTTGCCGTTGACCCTAATGCATCCTTCTTCAAACGCGTCCTGCGCTTTGCCGGCCCCGGTTTGCTGGTGTCCATCGGCTACATGGACCCGGGCAACTGGGCCACGGCCATCGAAGCCGGTTCGCGGTTTGGCTACAGCCTGTTGTTCGTGGTGTTGCTGGCGAGCCTGGCAGGGATGGTGGTGCAGTGTTTGTGTTCGCGTCTGGGTATCGCCACCGGGCGTGATCTGGCGCAACTGTGCCGGCAGCGCTACAGCACGCGGACCGCACGGACCCAGTGGCTGCTGGCGGAAATTTCGATCATCGCCACCGACCTCGCCGAAGTGCTCGGCTGTGCGCTGGCGTTCCACCTGCTCTTGGGCTGTTCGCTGACGTTTGGCATCGCGCTTACGGCATTCGACACGCTGTTGGTGTTGGCGCTGCAAAACCGCGGCTTTCGCCGGCTGGAGGCGATCATGCTGGTGCTGGTGGGCACCATCGGTGCGTGTTTCTTTGTTGAACTGTGGTTGATCAAACCCTATTGGCCGGACGTCGCTCGCGGTTTCACACCGTCACTTTCAGCCATCGGCGATGCTGCGCCGTTGTACCTGGCCATTGGCATACTCGGGGCCACGGTGATGCCCCATAACTTGTACCTGCACACCTCGATCGTGCAGACCCGGATGATCGGCAAGGACCTGGCCAGCAAGCAGGACGCGGTGAAACTGGCACGCATCGACACCATCGGCTCTCTGGCCCTGGCGCTGCTGGTCAACGCGGCGATCCTGATTCTCGCGGCGGCGGCCTTTCACAAGACCGGACACACCGACGTGGTGGACATTCAGGATGCCTATCACTTGCTCGATCCGTTGGTGGGCGGCGCGTTGGCCAGTGTGCTGTTCGGCGTGGCGTTGCTGGCGTCAGGGCAGAGCTCGACCTTCACCGGCACCATTGCGGGCCAGGTGATCATGGAGGGCTATCTGAACCTGCGGCTGCCCTGCTGGCAACGGCGATTGATCACTCGGGGGCTGGCGCTGATCCCGGCGTTCATCGGTGTCTGGCTGATGGGCGACGGGGCGATCGGCAAACTGCTGGTGTTGAGCCAGGTGGTGCTCAGCCTGCAATTGCCGTTCGCGTTGTATCCGTTGATTCGCATGACCAACGATCAGACGCTCATGGGGCCGTTTGTGAATCGACGGCCGACGCGGGTGTTGGCGTGGGGGTTGTTTGTGGTGATCAGTGCGGCCAACAGCTGGTTGATCCTGCAGTTTGTGGCCTGACTCCGGAGGGATGTTGCCTGAGCGGACCTTATCGCGAGCAGGCTCGCTCCCACAGTTGATCTGCGGTGAACACCAGTGCCCCCGATCCAATGTGGGAGCGAGCCTGCTCGCGAAGAACGATGACGCGGTTTATCTGTTGCACCGAGTTATCGTTCTTCGCGGGCAGCCTCGCTCCTACAAGGATGTGATTAGCGTTCGATCGCCAGTGCTACGCCTTGGCCTCCGCCGATGCATAACGTCGCCAGACCTTTTTTGGCATCACGCTTGATCATCTCGTGCAGCAGGGTCACCAGCACCCGGCAACCCGAGGCACCGATCGGGTGGCCCAGGGCAATGGCGCCGCCGTTGACGTTGACCTTGTTCAGGTCCCATTCCAGATCCTTGGCCACCGCCAAGGATTGCGCGGCGAAGGCTTCGTTGGCTTCGATCAGGTCCAGTTGATCGATGGACCAACCGGCCTTGTCCAGGCAACGACGAGTGGCTGACACCGGGCCGATGCCCATGATCGCCGGGTCGACGCCCGCGTTGGCATACGCGGCGATTTTCGCCAATACCGGCAGGCCGAGGGCCTTGGCTTTTGCGGCACTCATCAGAATGACCGCAGCAGCGCCGTCGTTCAGTGAAGAAGCGTTGCCGGCAGTCACCGAACCGTCCTTCTTGAAGGCCGGTTTCAGTTTGCCCAGGGAGTCGGCGGTGGTACCGGCCCGAGGCTGTTCATCGGTGGCAAAGGACAACGGATCGCCCTTGCGCTGCGGGATCAGGATCGGCGTGATTTCATCGGCAAACCGCCCGGCTTCGATGGCGGCCACGGCTTTCTGCTGGGAAGCGGCCGCGAAGGCGTCCTGCTGCTCACGAGTGAGGTTGTACTTTTCGGCCAGATTCTCGGCGGTGATGCCCATGTGGTAATCGTTGAACGCATCCCACAAGCCGTCGCTGATCATTGTGTCGACGATCTGTGCGTGACCCATGCGCAATCCCGTGCGGGCACCGGGCATGACGTAATTGGCCAGGCTCATGTTTTCCTGGCCGCCAGCGATAATCACCTCGGCATCGCCGCAGCGAATCGCCTGAGCCGCCAGATGCAGCGCTTTGAGGCCGGAGCCGCAGACCTTGTTCAGGGTCATGGCCGGCACGGCGAAGGGCAGGCCGGCCTTGATCGCGGCCTGGCGCGCGGGGTTCTGCCCGGCACCGGCGGTCAGCACCTGGCCCATGATCACTTCGTCGACGTGCGCCGGGTCCAGCCCGGTCTGCGCCAGCAGTTGACGGATCACCGCAGCACCGAGGTCAACCGCGGATACATTCGCCAGCGCCCCCTGGAAGCTGCCGATGGCAGTGCGAGTGGCGGCAACAATCACGACTTCTTGCATGGAAGGATTCCTCACTGGGCAGCGAACTGCATTTCCGGGACGTGGTCAGGCACGATCAGTTTACCCGCGGTCTTGGCGACGATTTCTTCGACGCTGACGCCCGGCGCGCGTTCCTTGAGAATGAACGCGCCGTCCTGGATTTCCATGTAGGCCAAGTCGGTCAGCACACGTTTGATGCATCCGGCACCGGTCAACGGCAGGCTGCAACGCGACAGCAGTTTTGACTCGCCGTCCTTGGAGGCGTGGGTCATGGTGACGATGATGTTGTCCGCACCGGCCACCAGGTCCATCGCGCCGCCCATGCCCTTGACCAGTTTGCAGGGGATCATCCAGGAGGCGATATTGCCTTCGACGTCCACTTCAAACGCGCCCAGCACGGTCAGGTCGATGTGGCCGCCGCGAATCATCGCGAACGATTCGGCGGACGAGAAAATCGACGCACCGATACGCGCGGTCACGGTTTGCTTGCCGGCGTTGATCATGTCGGCGTCGACTTCGGCGTCGGTTGGAAAGGCGCCCATGCCGAGCAGGCCGTTTTCCGATTGCAGCATGACTTCCATGCCTTCAGGGATGTAGTTGGCGACCAGGGTCGGAATGCCGATGCCGAGGTTCACGTAGTAGCCGTCCTGCATTTCGCGGGCGACGCGCTGAGCCATTTGTTCGCGGGAAAGTGCCATGTTGTTGTTCTCCGTCTGGGCTGGGGTCAGGGTTATTTGCGCACGGTGCGCTGTTCGATGCGCTTCTCGAACGTGCCGCAAATGACCCGGTCGACGTAGATGCCAGGGGTGTGGATCTGCGACGGGTCCAGCTCGCCGGGTTCGACGATTTCTTCGACTTCGACCACGGTGATCTTGCCGGCGGTGGCGGCCAGCGGGTTGAAGTTCTGGGCGGTGTGGCGATAGACCACGTTACCGAAATGGTCGGCTTTCCAGCCTTTGACGATGGCGAAGTCACCGGTGATGGACTCCTCCATCAGGTACTTGCGGCCCTTGAATTCGCGCACTTCCTTGCCTTCGGCCACCGGCGTGCCGACGCCAGTCGCCGTGAAGAACGCTGGAATGCCGGCACCGCCAGCACGCATTTTCTCGGCGAGGGTGCCTTGAGGGGTCAGGTCGACTTCGATTTCGCCGCTCAGCAGCTGTTTCTCGAACAACGCGTTTTCGCCGACGTAGGAGGCCACCACCTTGCGGATCTGCCGGTCTACCAGCAGCACACCGAGGCCGAAACCGTCGACGCCGCAGTTGTTGGACACCACGGTGAGGTCACGTGTGCCGCGGTGCTGGATCTCGGCGATGAGGTTTTCCGGAATCCCGCACAGGCCGAAGCCGCCGGAAATCACGGTCATGCCGTCTTCAAGACCTGCCATCGCTTCCTCGTAGGAATACACGCGCTTGTCGAACCCTGCCATATGCACCTCTTTTATTCTTTGTGGGCGGCTGGCTAGCCGGATGAGGAGGGAGTGTCGCGCTGGGGAATTTATTTGTTAAGTTGATTTTTAAGGTTGATTGATAGATAAAACTCACTAATTGGTAGGAGCTGCCGCAGGCTGCGATCTTTTGATCTTCAGCACCCTCAAGGGCGCCGAAGATCAAGATCAAAAGATCGCAGCCTGCGGCAGCTCCTACATTGAGCGCAGCGGTAGTTAGCCGAAAACGCGCAGACATTGATTACGCTGGAGACACCGGCCATGACCGTCAAACAGATCCGTGCATTCCTGGCCGTGGCCCAGAGTTTGAGTTTTGCCGTGGCTTGCGAGCGGCTGCACCTGTCCCAGTCGGCGTTGAGTCTGACTATCAAGGCGCTGGAGGACGGCTTGGGCGGGCGCCTGTTCACGCGTAATACCCGTAACGTCGCACTGACCGCCGAAGGAGAATCGCTGCTGCCCTTGGCCCGCCGGTTGATCGCGGACTGGGACAATGCCGAGGATGAGCTGCGGCAACGCTTCACCCTCCAGCGCGGCCGCGTGACGTTGGCGGCGATGCCGTCGTTTGCCGGTAACTTGCTGCCGCCGATCCTCAAGACCTTTCGCGCCCGCTACCCCAAGGTCAACGTCACGGTGAACGACGTGATCAACGAGCAGGTGCTGGAAATGGTCCGCGACCGGCAGGTGGAATTGGGCGTGGCGTTTGAACCGACCCAGAGCTCGTCGCTGGTGTTCACGCCGTTGTACATCGACCGGTTTGTGGCGGTGGTGCCGTTCGATTCACCGCTGGCGGACCTGGGCGATATCGATTGGCAGACCTTGCTCGAGGAACCGTTCATTACTTTGCAACGACCATCGACGGTGCGGGTGATGCTCGAAGAGCATTTGCAGGCGCGGGGCATGAAACTGCCGGTGGAGTTTGAAAGTCATCAGTTGGCGACGGTCGGGCGGATGGTGGCCAGCGGGTTGGGCGTGAGCGCGGTGCCGGCGTTGTGCGCCGGGCAGATGCAGGAGCTGGGCGCGCGTTGCATTACCCTGCGTGACCCGGTGGTGGAACGGGCGATCGGAGTGCTGACGACGGGGCATGAACTGTCGGCGGCGGCACAGGCACTGTTCGATATTCTCAAGGCCGAAAACCTTGGCGAGCGCCTTTCCATGCGCTGATAACCGTCCCCTGTGGGAGCGAGCCTGCTCGCGAAGGGGGCGGCACATTCAACATGGATACCGCCTGACACACCGCCATCGCGAGCAGGCTCGCTCCCACAGTAATTGGGTTTCGCCAGTTGCTGACGGATCACCCGGGCAGGTGGCCTGCCCGGGTGATGAGCCTGCCCTTATTTACGCGCCTCCAGAATCAAGTTGAACGGCGTTTCCGTCGCCCGTCGGAACTGGGTGAACCCCGCTTCGGTAAAGACCTTGCGCAACCGTGTCTCGCCGGCCTGGGCACCGAGCCCGAGCCCGACTTCCTGGGACAGCGAGTTGGGCGTGCAGATGAAGGTCGAGGCGGCATAAAACAGTCGACCTACCGGGGTGGTGTTGGCGTCGAGCGTGTCGTTGGCGAAGGGCTCCACCAGTAGCACCGAACCGTCGGGCTTGAGTGATTCATAGGCATGCCGTGCGGCACCGACCGGGTCACCCATGTCGTGCAGGCAGTCGAAGTAGCAGATCAGGTCATAGTCGTCGCCCGGATAGCTCTTGGCGGTGCCCTGGAAGAACCGCGCCCGGCCGGACACGCCACCTTCTTCGGCGCGCTGGGTGGCCACGGTGATGGAGGGCGCATGGTAGTCGAAACCGACGAACCGCGAATTCGGAAACGCCTGGGCCATGATCACGGTCGAGGCGCCGTGGCCGCAGCCGATGTCCGCCACTTTCGCGCCGGCCTCCAGTTTGGCGACTACCCCGTCGAGGGCCGGCAGCCATTCGCTGACCAAGTGCGCCTTGTACCCCGGGCGGAAGAACCGTTCCGTGCCGCTGAACATGCACGGATGGTGATCGCCCCAGGGCAGGGCGCCGTTGCCGCGCATGGCGTTGACCAGTTTGTCCTTGTCATGGAAAAACGATGCGACCACCCCGATACCGCCAGCCACATAGACCGGTGAGTCTTCGATCGCCAGCGCCAGGGCTTGCTCTTCGGGCAGGCGGAACTGGCCGTCGCGGTGTTCCATGTAACCGGAGGCCGCATGGGCGCTGAGCCATTCGCGCAGCAGACGGGTATTGCAACCGGTCTTCTCGGCGAGTGCTTCGGGGGTGACGGGCTGACTGTCGGCCATGGCCCGGTACAAGCCGAGTTCTTCGCCGAGAATGACGTTGGCGAGCATCGCCGCGCCACCCATGTCGTTCACCAGTTTGCCCATGAAATCATTGAGTCTGGCCTCGTCCATCATGTGTGCTCCTTGAGCAGGATCACGGTCCGGAGGCATTGTTTGTCGAGGCATGCACCTCTGGACGGTGGTCGTGGGAGTGAACAGGACGATAAGCGCGTCCTGGTCCCCCGGATGGGGGTAATCATTGAGTTTAGTTCGTGTATCCCACTGTATCTGACTGCCTGTCCGATACAGTGCCCCGAGAATAGGGGCGTTGGCGCACACAGACCCGATACACCGTGTCGATTAACTGTACTTGCCGGCCGGCACTGATCGCTCAGGTGCTGGAGACCGGATCACAGGATGAGATCGACACCATGCAGACCCCCCTCACATCAACGAAGGCGACCGTCGGGCTAGGCTTGCGTCGCGGTTTGATGAAAGACCTTCAAGCGGCCCCGATGGGCGCTTTCGACTTTCTGGAAGTCGCCCCGGAAAACTGGATCGGCATCGGCGGCGCTCACGGCGCGGCGTTTCGCGCCCTGGCCGAGCGCTATCCGTTGTCCTGTCACGGCTTGTCCTTGTCATTGGGCGGGCCGGCGCCGCTGGACGTCGGGTTCCTGCAGGAAGTGCGGGTTTTCCTCGATCACTTCAAGGTGCCGCTGTACAGCGAACACCTGAGCTACTGCAGCGATGACGGGCATCTTTACGATCTGCTGCCGTTGCCGTTTACCGAAGAAGCGGTGCATCACGTCGCCGCCCGAATTCGCCAGGTCCAGGACATTCTCGGTCGCCGGCTGGCGGTGGAAAACGTCTCCTATTACGCCGCGCCGCAGCAGGACATGGACGAACTGACCTTCACCAACGCGGTGTTGCGTGAAGCCGATTGCGACCTGTTGCTGGACGTCAACAATGTCTACGTCAACTCGATCAATCACGGCTTCGATCCGCAGACGTTTCTGGCCGGCATCGACGCTGGGAGGGTGGTCGCCATGCATGTGGCGGGGCATTTCGATGAGTCCGACACCCTGAAGATCGATACCCACGGCGCCTCGGTCAAACCGGTGGTCTGGTCACTCCTGGCCCACGCGTATGCGCGGTTCGGTGTGCAACCGACGCTGCTGGAGCGGGATTTCAACTTTCCGGCGTTTTCTGAACTGGTGACTGAATTGCAGACCATTCGCCGGTTGCAAGGTGAGGAGATGAACCGTGGATAAACCAACGCTGCATCAGCAGCAAGACACATTGACTCGTTACCTGCGCGACCCAGACCACTGCGCACCGCCCGCCGGGATGGGGGTGGCACGGGCGCAGGTTTATCGCGACCTGGTGTTTTCGAATCTGTCGTCGTTACTCAGCGGGACTTTTCCGGTGCTGGTAAAGATACTTGGCGATGATCACTGGCGTGCATTGGTGCGGATCTTCCTGCGGGACTACCGCGCTCACACGCCCAAATTCGGCGAGATCGCCCAGGAGTTTGTCGAGTTTCTCGCCTCTGAGCCGCTGGCATTGAACGATGGACCGTGGCCGCCGTTCATGGTCGAGCTGGCGCATTACGAGTGGGTCGAAATGGCCCTGCAACAGTCCGAAGCCGAGCCGTTGCCGGCCAGTGATGCCGGGTTGCTGCTGGACCGACCGTTGCAGGTTTCACCACTGGCCTGGCCGTTGGCGTATGGCTGGCCGGTGCAATGGGTGGGGCCGGATTACCGGCCGCAAGCGCTGCCGGCTCAGCCGACGTTGCTGTTGGTTCGTCGGGCCGAGGACTGGAGTGTGCGTTTCTCCGAATTGAGCCCGTTGGCGTGGCGGCTGTTGCAGCGGATCGGAGAGTTTCCTCAGCTCGATGGCCGAGCGCAGCTGGAAGGGCTGGCGGTGGAGGCGGGGATGGTTGGGTCGCCGGAGTTTATCGACAGCGGGTTGGCGTTGTTGCGGCAGATGCATGGAGAAGGGGTAATCGGCATAGCGGCCTGACCGCATGCAATCTCCCATTCACCCAATATCCCTGTGGGAGCGAGCCTGCTCGCGATGAGGCCAGCACATCCAACATCGATGTTGGCTGACACTACGCCATCGCGAGCAGGCTCGCTCCCACATTGGATTCGTGGTGTTGTCGCTTACTGTGCTCGCTACGCCGGTAACGTCAGCTCCGCACACAACCCACCGCCCTCGCGATTGCGCAAGGTCAGCGCCCCGCCAATTGCCAACGCCAATTGCTGCGCAATCGCCAACCCCAATCCGGTCCCGCCGGTGCTGCGATTACGCGAGTTCTCGACGCGGTAGAACGGCTCCATCACGTGAGCCAATTGCTCTTCGGCAATCCCCGGCCCACGGTCCATCACCTTCACCGACAAACTGCCGTCAGCCTTCGTTTCCACCCACAACTCCGCTGCGCCGGCGAATTTCAGGGCGTTGTCTATCAGGTTCACCAGTACCCGTCGCAACGCATGGGGGCGGGTGTCGATCACTGCCGCGCTTTTGCCACCGAGTTGCACGTCCTTGCCCATGTCCTGATAGTCGAACACCAGGCTGTCGAGAAATGAATCCAGAGCGGTGCGGCGACTTTCCTCGGTGGCGCCATGAATGCTGCGGGCATAGGCCACGCCTTCGCGCACCAGGTGTTCCATCTCGCCGAGGTCGTTCCACAGTTTGTCTTTTTCGCTGGAGTCGTCCATGAATTCGGCACGCAGTTTCATGCGCGTGATCGGGGTTTGCAGGTCGTGGGAAATCGCCGCCAGCAGTTGCATGCGCTCCTTGAGATAAGCCGCAATGCGCGCCTGCATCGCATTGAATGCCCTGGCGGCGTAGGCGACTTCGGTCGGGCCTTTTTCGTCCAGGTGCACGGCGTGGGTATTGGGGTCGAGGGTTTCCACCGCTTGGGCGAGTCGGGTGAGGGGGCGGACGGCGATTCTCACGGCCAGCCAGGTGCAGGCAATCATCAGCGCCAGTTGCCCCAGCAACACCGCCGGTAACCACGGCGACAAGGGCACCATTGAGGGGCGCACGTCGAGGGTGACGGGGCTGCCGTCCTTCAGTTTCAGGTGGGCCTGGAAGTGCTTTTTCGGGCCAGGGATGTCGGTAAAGGTCAGCGGGTATTCATGGCCGATGGCGTCCTGAATCGAGGTCACTGCAATCGGCACATCGCGGGGTGTCATGGGCGTGCCCGGCGTACCTTCATTCAACAGATAGCCATAGTTGGCGCGTTCCAGGCGCTGCAGCCAGTTCGGGCGCTCGCTGGCCGGCAAGCGATCGAGGATGGCCAGGGAAGTCGAGACGTCGGTTTCCAGGTTGCCCAGCATCGTATTTTTCGCGCTTTCGTAACGCTCGTAGTACTGAGCGCCAAAGGACAGCGCCTGGGCGAGGATCAGGCCAATCAGGAAAATCAGCGACAGCCGCGAGGCGAGTGTTCGGGGCCAGTGCAGCGCAAGGTTCATGACGGCGCACCGAGTACTTCCACCGGCAGGGAAAACACATAACCCTCACTGCGCACAGTCTTGATGTAGGCCGGTTCCCGGGCATCGTCCAGCAGACGCTGACGCAAGCGGCTCACCAGCAAATCGATGGAGCGGTCGAACAGGTCGGCGTCGCGGCCCTGGGTCAGGTTGAGCAGCTGGTCGCGATTGAGCACCCGCTGAGGATGATCGAGGAATACCCGCAGCAAGCGATATTCCGCGCCGCTGAGGGCGACCATGGTGCCGTCCTCATCCAGCAGATGCCGGGCCGAGGTGTCCAGGCGCCAGCGACCGAACGCCAGCAGGCGACCGCTCTCGGTGACCACCAGGTTCGGCGGCAGCATCCGCGTGCGCCGCAGCACGGCGTTGATGCGGGCGAGCAGCTCACGGGCGGCGAATGGCTTGACCAGGTAGTCGTCGGCGCCCATTTCCAGGCCGATGATGCGATCGGTTTCATCGTTGCGGGCGGTGAGCATCAGCACCGGCGTGGCCTTGTGTTTGCCGGCGCGCAGCTCGCGGCAGAGCACCAGGCCATCGTCCCCCGGCATCATGATGTCGAGCACGATCAGGTCCACCGGCGTGGTCTCGAGAAACGAGCGCATCTGCCGTCCATCCGCCACGACAGTGGTGCGCAGGCCGTTTTTCTTGAGGTAGTTGCCTACCAGTTCCCGGATCTCGCGGTCATCGTCCACGATGAGAATGTGATCGACGTGTTCCATGGTGACCAAGCCTCTTGAATGGGGGGTTGTCGCGCAGTCTATCGAGCCTTGGCCAGCTCGCCTGCCGCCGTTTGTATTGCAGTGTATCTGGTGTGTCGGCGGATACACGCAGACGCAAAAACAGCCGATTTCAGGGGGTTGTATCGCTGTGTATCGCGAGCGGGCGCTGATACGCAGTGATTTACCCGCGCCTGTTCCCGACACAGCCGGGATACCTCGCAGGCTTCTAATAGGTTCCATCGAGGCAAACCCAACCGCCTCGGCCCAATCAACGATTGACCTGTCGAAGCCTTGAGGAAACCGCCATGAACACCAAAGCCATCTACGCCGCCTGCCTGTTTGCCGCCCTGAATATTTGCACCTTGTCAGCCCGGGCCGAAGCCGATGTCACCCCGCAAACCTACACCTATGGCACGAACCTGGACATCCAGAAAGTGCTGTCGATGAAACAGGACGCCAGCCCTTCCTGCGGGATTGTGAATGCCCGGATGACCTACCTGGATTCCCAGGGCAAAACCCGCGTCCTGGATTACAGCAAATTCGCTGACGGCTGCAACGAAAGCAATTGAGTTACCTCATTCCCGCAGTTCCAGTGTGGGAGCGAGCCTGCTCGCGATGACGGCAGCACATTCAACTTCCATGTGACTGCCAGACCGCTATCGCGAGCAGGCTCGCTCCCACATGAGACTCATATTTTCAAGGTGATCCCCATGTTCCTCATCGCATTCCTGGGCGGCATTTTGACCGTCCTCAGCCCCTGTATCCTCCCGGTCGTGCCATTTCTGTTTGCCGGTGTTAAACGTGCACGTTCCTCGATCCTGCTCACCCTTGGCGGCATGGCTCTGACGTTCGCCCTGATCTCCAGCCTGGCCGTGGTCAGCAGCGATTGGGTGGTACAAGCCAACAACACCGGCCGCCATGTGGCGCTGATCGTGATGGTGCTGTTCGCCCTGTCGCTGATGTCTGCCCGTATCGGCGACTGGCTGGCGCGCCCGTTCGTACTGGTGGGCAATCGCCTCGACCCCGATACCCGAAAAATGTCCGGCCCTCTGGGTTCGATCATGGTCGGCGTCGCCACCGGTCTGCTCTGGGCGCCGTGTGCCGGGCCGATTCTCGGCGTGATTCTCACCGGCGCCATGCTTCAAGGCGCCAACGCCCAGACCAGTCTGTTGCTGGTGGCGTACGGCCTGGGCAGCGCGTTGTCCCTGGGCGCCTTGATCTTCGCCGGTCGCGGCCTGGTCAATCGCTTGAAACCGTCGATACCGGTCACCGGTTGGCTGCGTCGCGGCACGGGGGCCGCGGTGTTGGTCGCCGCGGCGGTTATCTCCACCGGCGCCGACAACACATTGCTCGCCGGCACCTCGTCAGAAGGCGTCTCCACGATTGAACAGCGGCTGCTGGAAACCGTGCCGAAAGTGGTCGACTACTTCGTCAGCAAGGTCAAGGCCGACTCGACCATGGACGCGGCCAAAGGCCCGATGCCGTCACTCTCCGGCGCGATCGAATGGCTCAACTCGCCAGCGCTGAGCAACGATTCCCTACGCGGCAAAGTGGTGCTGGTGGACTTCTGGACCTACGACTGCATCAACTGTCAGCACACCTTGCCCTACGTGAAGGACTGGGCGAAAAAATATGCGAAGGATGGCCTGGTGGTGATCGGCGTACACACCCCTGAATACGGTTACGAACGCATCATCGACAACGTCCGCGATCAGGTGAGAACACTCGGTATCACCTACCCGGTGGCGATCGATAACAACTACGCGATCTGGCGCGCCTTCGACAATCAGTACTGGCCCGCCCACTACCTGATCGATGCCAAGGGGCAGGTGCGCTACACCCACTTTGGCGAGGGCCGGTACGAGACTCAGGAGCAGATGATTCAGCAACTGCTGGAAGAGGCCAAAGCGCCTGCCGCCTGATCCGTTCAGGCGAAGCAGGCCAACTTGTTAATACGGCGTTACAGATCGGTGACCATGCATCGGAGAACGCCGTATTTCATGAATTCACCGGACGATCGGACAGGACGACAACGTATCCGGGAGCGATAGTTTGTGGACGACGGGATCACTGCCGACCCTGTCATCACCAACAAGAAAAGGAAGTTGCCATGCCAAAGTTCATCATTGAACGCAAGATTCCGGGTGCCGGTGCGCTGCCGCAACAGGAGCTCAAAGCGATTTCGCAAAAGTCCTGCGATGTGTTGCGGGGGATGGGGCCAGAAGTGCAATGGCTGCAGAGTTACGTCACCGGTGACAAGATTTACTGCGTGTACATCGCGCCGAACGAAGAACTCATCAGGGAGCACGCCAGGCAGGGCGGTTTTCCGGCTGACAGCGTTTCGCGAGTCATGAACATCATCGATCCCACCACGGCGGAGTGAGCCGGGACGCTGCAACGGAGCGGACTTCATGAGTACACCCATTGACCTCACTGCCCTGAAAAACCGTCAAATGACCTCGTGGGCCAGCGGTGACTACGCCGTGATCGGCACCACCTTACAGATTGTCGGTGAACAGCTGGCCGAAGCCTGTGACTTGCTCTGTGATGAGCAGGTGCTGGACGTCGCCGCCGGCAACGGTAATGCAACACTCGCGGCCGCGCGCCGGGGCTGCAAGGTCACCTCCACCGACTATGTGGCCAAGCTGCTTGAGCGCGGTGAAGATCGCGCACGGGCGGAACACCTGAACGTGACCTTTCAGGTGGCCGATGCCGAGAACCTGCCGTTCGAGGATGCCAGTTTCGATGCCGTGCTTTCGACCTTCGGCGTGATGTTTACACCGGACCAGCCCAAGGCTGCGGCGGAACTGGCGCGGGTGTGTCGCCCTGGTGGCAGGATCGGCCTCGCCAACTGGACGCCTGAAGGCTTCGTCGGCCAGATGTTCAAGACCCTGGGCCGCCATATGCCGCCACCCATGGGCGCCCAACCACCGTCGAACTGGGGCTCCGAAGCCTGGTTGCATTCACAGTTCGATCAGCGCGACTTTGTACTCCAGGTGACACGGCGGTTGTTCAACTTCCGCTATCGCTCGGCCGCCCATTTCATCGACATCTTTCGCACCTGGTATGGCCCGGTTCACAAGGTCTTTGCGACCTTGCCACCGGAAGGAGCCGCAGCCCTTGAAAATGACCTGACTGAACTGCTCAATCGCCTGAACCGAGCGGGGGAGCGGTCACTGGTGGTGCCGAGTGAATACCTGGAGGTGGTGATTACCCGGCGTTGAGTCAACAACGCCGCAAAACCCTTGTGGGAGCGAGCCTGCTCGCGATAGCGGACCTTCAGTCAACATGAATGTTGAATGTAAGTCCCTCATCGCGAGCAGGCTCGCTCCCACAAAGGTAAGTGTAAAATTTACCCTGCCCCTTCACTCATCCAGCCGCTCGGTGTACACCACCCACACACTGCACGGCATTTTGTACAGCAGGTGTTCCACTGTGCTGCCGATCAACCGGCCCATACCGCGATGGCCGATCCGGCCCATGACAATCACGTCGGTGTCATAGGTGTCGGCATAGCGGGTCAGCACCCTGGTCGGGCTGCCCATGATCATGTGCCGTTGTTCCGGGGCGATGCCGTTGCGCTCGGCCAGTTCGTTGAACGCCGCTTCCTGAGCATCGAACAGGGTCTTGTTCTTGCCCGAAGAGAAAAAGGTCGAGCCATTATCGAAGCCGAATTCGTCTGCGCTGATGGATGAAAGGTCATAGGCGTAGACCAGATCAAGCTCGGCATTACAGGCGCTCGCCAGTTTCGACGCTTCGTGCAGAATCCGGTCGTTGAAGCTTTTGTAGTGATCATCACGATGGAACGGATCGACCGCCGCGACGATCTTGCGCGGCAAGGCGTGGGTGGCGTGGCTGACGAAATGCAGCGGCACCGGGCATTCACGCAGCAAATGCACATCGAGAGGGGTGAACAGCAGCCGCGACAGCCGCGATGGGTGTTCCAGCGCCTTGATCAGCACATCCATCGGCTGCTCTTTGAGGTGAATCAGGATTTCTTCCAGCGGATTTTCGACCCAAACCACCTCGGTGGTGACGTGCACACCGATCTTGCGCAAGGGACGGGCCTGTTCCTCAAGCCACTGGCGGTGGCGCTCGACATATCCGATACGCATCTGTTCCAGGGCCTTTTCGTTGACCATGCCGGCAGTCGCCAGGCCTTCCAGGTAGTCGAAGGCCACGATATGCAGGGCCGCGTCCTCGGCCTTGGCCAGCAGCGCGGCCCGGTCGAAGGCGGGGCTGTGTTCCATCAGGGGTGAGACGACCAGCATGAAACGTGCTTGACCAGACATGACAAACCTCCCATGGGTACGAGCAGGCAGCGATCTCGATGACTGCGGGAGAGCGACTGTGCACTCGACGTGTGGTCATTCGATAGCCATTCAATCCCCTAAGTATTGACCATGATCAACCTCTCGTCCGCAAGGCCGGTGCGGGTTGAAGGTCGTGCTGAACTCAAGGGCTGAGGTGTCACGCCGCAGTTCTAATGTGGGAGCGGGCTTGCTCGCGAAATCGGAGTGTCAGGTAACATTTCTATCGACTGGCGGACCGCCTTCGCGAGCAAGCCCGCTCCCACAGGGGATTAGTGGTGTTGGTTTTATCTAAACAACCTTCGCACCCCGCGTCTCCAGCAATTCCCGTAAGACGGAACGGTGGCAATGCGCCTCGTTTTCGCAATAGCACCCCACGGCCAGCGACGTTTGATGGGAGAGGGCGGCCAGCAGATCCAGCAATTGGCTGGGCGCGGGATGGTTCATCTCGGCCTTGAACTTGCGTTTGAAGCTCTCCCAGGCTTTGGCATTCTCAGCCGCTTTGGCTTCGGCCACCAATTCAGGGCTGGGAGACAGCAGCGGTTGCCACACATCGTAAAAATCCCGGCTGGCAAATTCAGCCTTCGGTACACCGCGGGGCGGGCGGCGTACCGTGCCCAGGCGCAGGCCTTCATTCTCCGAGCGGGGTGTGCCGAGTTGCACGATATGGATGGGCATGATCGCAGTGCCTATTTGAGCCGGGAGCCGTCGAACCATTCCAGCGCGGTGCGCCAGATGCAAATCCCCAGGAAGTAAGCCGACATCAACAGCCAAAGCCCCATCACCAGCGGGTTGATGGCCGGATGGTTGACCACCAGCGACAAGCTGCACAACAACCAGATGGCTGTCACGGCAATGTTGATCGGCATGAAACGGCGCACACGGAACGGGTGCAGAAATTTCATCCGGGTCACGGTCAGCAGTGCCAGGCCGATGACGGCGAGTAAGGTGATCCACGGCGACGGGTCGATGATGTACAGGCATAGTGCGACCACGTTCCACGCGGCGGGGAAGCCCTGGAAGTAGTTGTCTTTGCTCTTCATGTTGACATTGCAGAAGCAGAACAGCGACGACACCAGAATCAGCGACACGGTCAGTAGCAGGGTGTAGTCCGGCAACGGAATGTAGCGGTAGATGAACAGGGCGGGAATAAATACGTAGGTCAGGTAGTCGATCACCAGATCGAGGATCGATCCATCAAAACTCGGCAGCACCGACTGTACATTGACCTTGCGCGCCAGCGCGCCGTCCAGTCCGTCGACGATCAGCGCCACGCCCAGCCACAGCAGGCAGTTGGTGGGCTGGTTCTCCAGCAAGGCGAGGGTCGCGAGGAAGGCTGTGACCACGCCCGTGGCGGTAAAACCATGGGCGCCCCATGCTTTTAGCCTGGCAATGTGTACGGTGGATATCACGGGGGCGTTCTCCAAAAAGTGAAGCATGCCGGTTACCACCCGTCGTTTTGAGGGTGTCGGCAAACCGGGTCGGGTTGAGGTATCGACCGGATTTTCGGGAATAAGGTTCACCACCTTTGAATCTTAGCCGCCGCGCAAAAAAATACCCCGGAAATATCCGGGGCAAGAATTGAAGCGTTGCACGCCTGTGCCCGACCGATGTCGGGACGGCCTTCAGTTCAGCGAGGGGTGGAACACGCGCAGCCGATGGTTATCCGGGTCAAGCGCCACGAAGGTACGACCGAAGTCGAGTTCTGTCGGTGCGTGCACCATGGTCAGCCCAAGGGCGCTCCAATCGGCAAACAGCGCATCGACCTGTTCGGCGGACTCCACCGGGAACGCCAGCTCGGTCCCGCCGCCGGTCGTTTCCACTGCTGGTTCGGCGGTGTGCCGTGACCAGAGCCCCAGTTTGTAGCCGCCCTCCAGGACAAACAGCGCGAAGGTCGGCGACTCCTCCACAGGCTTGCGCTCCAGCAAAAACTCATAGAACCGTGCACTGACGGCGGGGTTTTCCACGAAAAGCAAAATATAACGGGGAGTGATCATAGGGCTGCTCCATTCAAGGTGGGTGCAGCATAAAAGGAGGCGGTGTCAGTTTCCGTCAGGAGTGTGAACGGGCAGGGCAACAGCCAGACGGCGCTGGCGTAATGTCTGGCGAGAGCTATCGTTGCCTGACTGAATTTATGCCCCATTATTGAGGATATCGTCATGAACACCTGCGATCTGCTCGAACAATAGTGGCTTCCGTAAATGCTGTATGCATGAGTGACCGGGCATTCATAAGGTTTGTTGATTTGCTCGCCCTTTCATGAATATTTTTCCATACAGACGAAATGCAGTACTTTCGCATTGACATTTTGGATCCAATGCCTAGAATCGATCGCACGTGTCCCCTCTGAGGGGCAAAAAAAAGAATAAAAGTAAAAGGACGATACAATGCATGGATGCTCTCCGTATCACCGTATTGCAGTCTGCAATACCTTCATATTGCACCTCGCAACAGTCCCAGCTGAAATTCCCCCCTCGTCGCATCGCGATGTGTATTTTATCGCTCGCATACGGTTTTAAATAATTTCGATCTCATGCCTCTAACAGTTTGGGTTGGTAATGGCCAAAACTTATGATGCGTGCTTTGCCATGGGTCGTTATTGGTGTTCGCATTTTCGATATTAAAACATTCGAAATGAATGATGCCGTTCGCCCCGAAAAAGTTTGGCTGATCAAATGGAATTCTGAATCTCGCTAAAGGAGAGGCTTGGCCATGTTTAAAAGACGCAAGCGCATCGCATTGGATGATCCCAATCTGGAGCGTGTGAAGTTGACACCTCAGATGCTCACCTACGATCAATTTGCCAGTCGCAGTCGTTCCCAGTACCTGCCTTATGTGATGGGTTTCAATGCCGCCGACTACCGTTCGGAATCGATCAATACCGATCGGCTCGGATTTCGCCTGGCCCATGATGCACAAGGTCGGCCGATCAGTGTCGGCACTCTGGAGGCCAGCGCGCTGTCAGAGGTGAATTTGCTGGTCGGGGCCTCGTCAGCCTTGGGTTACGGGGCTTCCAGCGATGCCGCCTCGGTAGCGAGCCGCCTGTCCGCGCATGACCCAGACGGTACGCCGTGGCTGAATTTTGCGGGCCATACCTTTAATGCGACCCAGGAATTGATGCTGTTCATGTTGCATGCCCATCGGCTGCCCAAAGTGCGCCGGATCGTGATCATGGGCGGCTTCAATACGCTGGTCATGGCGCGTCTTCCCGAGTTCATTCGAGGTGATCTGCCGCCGTTCTATTTCTGCGGAGACTATTACGAAAAGTTTGATGAAATCGCTGAGGAGAATGGCGCAGAACTGCCGCCGGGCAAACTTCCAAAGTGGCCGGCCGAAACGACCGACGTTCCGCCGATTTCGCAAACTCTGGCACGCGCCACACAAGATACCCTGAATTGTCTGACTAACTGGAAACGACTCGCGGACTCTTTGGGTGCGGAACTTACGTTTGTTCTCCAGCCCCTGGCGACTTGGGTAAGAACACCGTGCGCCGAAGAGCAGAAACTGTTCGATGAACTTGATCGAATTTCCCGATTTGGCACTTGGCAGCACTTATATGGCGACATATCCGTTCCCGCCGTCGCGGAATATTACGCTGACAGTCTGGATAATGCTTGTCATGACTTGGGTATTCGATTTGCCTGCCTGGTCGATGATTTTAGAGAACGTCCGGGCGATGAATGGCTATACGTTGATCGCGCGCACTTTACCGACCTTGGCAGTGATGTTGTAGCACACGCCATTCATCGATACCTGCAGTGAAAGTTTAGGAGGCTTTATGTTCAAGCGGATTCGTAATGCACTTGGCTCTTTGTTCAAGAAAAAGAAAAAAGCCAAGAAGAAAAACAATTCCTCCATCTATCCAATGCACTGATGAAGACTAATAGACAAATCTTTTCCAGTTTCCTCGGGGCAGAGACCGGGGGAGAGGCCAGGCGCATGTTCACGCCGGTCAGCCTGCGCACTTGCCTGGATGCGGTGCATGGGACGGACTTGGCAGACGTCGACTTCACCAGCGCGACGGCTTTGGCGGGGCTGGCGAGCGTTGCGTGCGAACGGCTTGGGCCATTGCGCGATGGATTCCGAAGGTTGGCACAGGCAATCGAGACGAACGAAGCCGATGCCCAGGCGCTGCGTGCCAAGGCGGCGCTGGAGTCGGCACCCTTTCTGATCGGCAGCCAGCACCTGATTCATGGGGTGTGTGGTAGCTGGAATAATGAAGCGCGCCATGCCATGGCAGCGCTGCGTATTCATGCGGCGGATGTGGGGGCCGGTCAGCCGGGGGCCAGTCGTATCCAGCGCTACCAGGAATTGCTGCGTCAGCATGCGCTGGCAGATGCTGGCGAAGATCTCCTGCGAGCGGTGGCCGACCCGAGGATTTCGGATGGAGCCTTCAACTTTGCCTCGACCCTGGTCGTATTGGGGCATTTCCCGGAGTCGCTGACGGCGCAGATCCTGGGGATCAACCTTTACCTGCGCCATTGCGGGCTGCTGCCCTCGTTCGAGTTCATCACCCGCAATGAGCCATCCGCCCGCCAATTTCTCGATCTGCGTCGTGATCCCGCCGGTAGTACCGACGATCTAGCGGTGCTCGCCGAAATGGCTGTCCGGGAATTTCTCTTGCCAATGGGAGCGGCCGGAAACGATGGGGTACGCCAGGGCTACCTGTGGGCGCGCTGGCAGGCCGAGGAGATGAGCGAAGCGCTGCTCGATGTGCTTGAGCGCTGGCTCGATCCGAGAGAGGCGGCACGCCACCTGATCAGCCGACGTCGACTGGATGCTTGCCAGTACCATGACAAGACACAGCTCAATAAGGTGCCGATGAAGCCCTTGCTCGCGGTCGACGACTCCTTGAAGTTCCTCGACCATCTTGCCGCCAGCGCCTACGTGCGAACGGGCAAGCCGGAATCGAGCCCACTGCTCAACAGCCTGATTTCGCCGCGGGGCAAGATGTTCCGAATCTTCAGTCGCGACGACATTGCCATTCTTCACCGCTGGATCTCCAGCTTGCCTTACTCCGATGCGCCCAGGCAGCCCGCGGCTTTCCAGGTATGGAAAGACGACGGCACACTCGCCGGGGCGCTTCGCGAGGACGCTGAAACCCAAGCGTTGGTCGCCAGATTCAGTCCACGAGAAGCCTACCCGCGCCTGTTGCGCATGGAGCTCACGCCGTCAGAGGAATCCTATGCCGGTCACTACGTGAAGAGCTGGCTGGCCAGGGCCGCCCATGGCGTCGCCAAGGGGCATTGCTCGTTGCCAGAGCAGTGGGCGCCCGGTGTCCTGCAGCAGTGGTTGCAGGGCCAGCATGAAGCGTCCAACCAAGCGCTGGAGGAGGGCGAAGAGCTGCCGTCTCGCGACGAGGTAGTTGCCGATATCCTGTCCTTGGCGCCACTGACGATGATCGACGGGGCTTGGCTGGCCGGGTTCGCCCACCCGGCGGTAGCCTCCACGGCGTACGGCAGCCGACTGTTCGAAACGCTTTTCGATGAGTTGGGCAACGGAATCGAGGCGCAGAACCATCCCGTCATCTACCGCCATCTGCTCAAGGCAGTACATGGCGAGTTGCCGGCCACTGCCGACCCCGGATACGCCAACGCAGCTTGCTTCAACGACGAGAACTTCGAACTGCCCGTGTTCTGGTTGTCAATCGGGCGATATCCCCAAACCTACTGCCCGGAGATTCTCGGGCTGAACCTGGCGATGGAGTTATCCGGTGTCGGTGGCGGTTATCGGCGTACCCACAAGGCGTTGGTTGCCTACGGCTATCCGACGATGTTCGTCGATTTGCACAACTCCATCGACAACATTTCCACCGGGCATACGGCATGGGCTGCCGCGAGTCTGGATACCTACCTTTGCGCATTTTCTCGAAGTGACCGTGATGAACTTTGGGCGCGCGTCCGTAACGGATTCGTCGCGCTGAATCCACCCAGGGAGCAAACAATGCTGGATAAGTTTCGCGAAAAAGTGAGGTCGCTACTATGACGATTACGCTTGGCATTTCTGCCTTTTATCATGACAGCGCGGCCACTCTGGTGGTGGACGGCAAGATCGTCGCCGCTGCCCAGGAAGAGCGTTTCAGCCGGATTCGACATGACCCGGGTTTTCCGTGCAGGGCCATTGAGTACGTCCTGAAATACGCAGGTATACACCTGGCCGATGTCGACCATGTCGCCTATTACGAAGACCCGGCGCTCAAGTTCCGGCGGGTGCTCTCGACGGCAGCCGTGGCCGGGTTTTCGGCAGCGCGCACCTATGCACCGGTGCTTGGCGAATGGCTATCAACCAAGCGCCGAATGGACCGTGAAGTCGTGCGTCATCTCCAAGCGATGGGAGACCGGGACGGTCGCCGAATCGAAGTGCATGGCCACCATGAGTCCCACGCGGCATCGGCGTTCTTCCCCAGTCCGTTCAAGAGCGCCGCGATCCTGTGTATCGACAGTGTCGGCGAATGGGCGACGACCACTCTCTGGCACGGCAAGCCAGAAGGCATCAAGCTGGTCGCAGAGTTGTCCTTCCCCCATTCGCTGGGCCTGGTCTACTCGGCCTTCACCTATTTCTGCGGCTTCAAGGTGGACTCTGGCGAATACAAACTCATGGGGCTTGCGCCTTATGGCAAGCCTCTCTACGTCGACACGATCCTCTCGCATCTGATCGATGTGAAGCCCGATGGCAGCTTCAGACTCGACTGGACCAAGTTCGAGTTCATCAAGGGCCAAGTCATGACGGGCGATGCCTTCGAGCAGCTATTCGGTGGCCCCCGGCGCTTGCCCGAGGCACCCCTGACCGAGCGCGAGTTCGATTTGGCGGCATCGGTGCAGAAAGTCACGGAGATAGTCGTTTCGCGCCTGGCCAAGACTGCCCATGAGCTCACGGGCGAGACATCGCTATGCATGGCCGGGGGCGTTGCCCTCAACTGCGTAGCCAACGGTGTGATCTCGCGTGAGCGAACGTTCGACCGACTGTGGGTGCAACCGGCGGCTGGGGATGCGGGTGGCTCGCTGGGCGCCGCGCTGCTGACTGACCGCAAACATCGCAGGGTAGCAAGCCGCGAACTGCCTGCTGACGTCCGTGATGGCATGAGCGGCGCATTGCTTGGGCCGGAGTACAGTGAGGAGCAGATCAGGGACGAACTGGAAGCCTGCGGCGCTGTTTTTCACAGGCTGTCGCAGGACGAGCTCGACCAGCGGGTGATCACCAGCATAGAGAACGGCGGGGTCATCGGCTGGTTCCAGGGGCGAATGGAGTTCGGTCCACGATCACTTGGCAGCCGTTCGATCCTGGGTGATCCGCGCCGCTCGGACACCCAGTCAAACATGAACCTGCGCATCAAGTTTCGCGAGTCCTTCCGCCCCTTCGCGCCCGTGGTGCTTGAGGAAAAAGCGGCTGACTACTTCGACATCGTGGAAGAAAGCCCCTACATGCTGGTGGTCTCGCCGATTGCAAAGCTCATTCGCAAGACGATCCCACAGGAGAGTGCGCGGCTTACCGGCATCGACTTGCTCAAGTTGGTGCGTAGCGATCTGCCCGCCATTACCCACGTGGACTTCTCGGCAAGGGTGCAGACCGTGGACCGGGAGCGCAACCCGCGGTTCCGGGCGCTGCTTGAACACTTCTACCAGCGTTCAGGGTGTCCGGTACTGGTCAATACCTCGTTCAACGTGCGTGGTGAGCCCATTGTGAACACGCCGTTCGAAGCTTATCGCTGCTTCATGCGCACCCACATGGATGTGCTGGCGATTGGCGACTTCTACCTCGATAAATCAGAGCAGCCTCAGTTTGAGGAAGCGGTCGACTGGCGCGAGACAGTACCGCTGGATTAACGATTTCATACACTAGGGAAGGTGCACTATGGATTATGTTTTGCTCTACCTGATCCTGCCGCTGGGGATGTTCATCCGGCGAACCAAAGCGTTCGCCCATCGGCCGGACCCCAAGGTCACCTCATACCTGAACCGCAAATCATGAGCCTCATGGCCATAGATGTTCAGGAGGCTTCGTTGGTACAGGTGATGGTCGTCAATGATCCCGACCTGACCGGGCTGAAGGACTGTCGCGTGAGGTTGGCCGAAACGCCGCACTGCGCTGACAGTGTGGGAGCCGTCGGCGGGGATTGGCTCGGCAGAGTGTTGGGCCGGGATATCGTCGAGGCGATTCGCGCATTTCCTGCCAGCCCGCACAAAGCGCTGCTCATCAGAGGCATTTCGCTCTCTACGGACGTCGCGACGCCGCGCAATGGTTTTCTGCCCAATGCCGAGTGCGTTCTTGATTTTGATCTGCTGCACTTTGGCATGCTGCGGCTGCTGGATGTCAGACCGCATGCCGTCGAGTATGAAAACTTCGGCAAGCTGGTCAGAAACGTCGTTCCGGTTCCGGAGGCCGCGGGCACCACGAGTTCCTGGGGCGCGGATGTGGAGTTTTTCTGGCACACCGACAACCCCAACTGGCCCTTCGCCGATCAAAGCCGAAATGTCGCGACCTCCGTGCCGAACTTCCTGGCCTTTACCGCCGTGCGCAACTTTGAAGGCGCCTCCACCGACATTGTTTGTGTGGATCATGTCCTTTCACAGCTGCCCACCTGGGCGATCGCCCAGTTGCAGAAGGCTGCCTACACCTTTGGTGCCCCCGCCTCCAACGAGGGCTTCGATGGCGAGGCGAGGGTGCTGCCGGTGCTGGAGCAGGACGCTGGCGGTTATCGCTTGCGCTTTGACGATGGCATCGTGGCCGCGCTCGACCTGGACAGCGAAAAGGCTCTTGCGCTCCTGCGCCAGTGCCTGCGTGATGCCCAGGGTATAGAGGTGGTGCTGCAGCCAGGCGACTTCTTCATTTTCAAAAATGCCCGCGTGCTGCACCGACGCAAGGCGTTCCAGCCTTTGCTCAACGGCAAGGCGCGCTGGCTGCGTAGGGTGTACGGCAGTTGATCCTTTGCTTCAAAAAACCATCCCAATAGACATGGAGTTTATGCATGAACAAGCGTATCGCAGTAGTCGGTGGCCGCCCCGCGCCAATCCACGGTGCCAAAGAACTGGGCATCGACGTCGTACTGGTGCATCAAGAGGGTGACTACGAGCAGGCTATCCTCGCCCATTGCGAACAGGTGGTGCATGCCAGGCTTGACGACGCCGAGGCCATTATCAAGGTTCTCGAGCCCCTGCACCGCGAACGTCCGTTCGATCGCATCATTACCACCACCGAAGTGGCGGGCGAGTCGACGGGCAAGGTGGTCGATCACTTCGGCCTGACCGGGGTTTCCTATAAGACTGCGCGCCTGCTCAAGGACAAAGTGGCCATGCGCGAGTTGCTGGTCGAGCACAACCTGAGCCCGGTAGCTTATCGCCATGTCACCAGTGCGCAGGATGCAATCACGTTCGTCAAAGCGCATGGCAAGTCGGTTCTCAAACCCGCCGAAGGCGTAGCCAGCCTGCATATCCATCCCTGCGATGACGAAGCCTCCGCTGCCAAGGCCTGGCAGGCGCTTCAGGATGCCGACGTCAAGCACATTATCATCGAGGAGTACCTGGAAGGGCCGGTCGTCAGCGTCGACTCCTTCTCGTTCAAGGGACGCCACCTGCCGATTGGTTACTCCCAATACCGCATGAACGACAAATACGTTGAGTGGGAGGTCAGCACGCCGAGCACCGAGGCCAGGAAATGGCTGAGCGAGCTGAAGGATATGACCTGCCGCCTGCTCGACGCCGTAGAGCTGGAGGAAGGTCCTTCCCACAGCGAGTTCGTGCTGACCCCGAAAGGTCCTCGTGTACTCGAATCCCACGCTCGCCTGGCGGGCTCGGGCGCCCCCGAACTGGTGCGGCGTGCGTTCGGCCTGGACCTGAACCGCATGTTCCTTACTGTGCCACTGGGTATCGACACCCTGCCGGATGTGTCGCCCGAGCCGAAGGCCGGTGCCGCGATCCAGTTCTTCGTACCGACGCCTGGCAAGGTCAGAAAGGTCGAGCTCGATCTCAAGCCTGACGTCGATGTGCGCCATACCAGGCCCGGCGAGACGCCACTGGTGTTCCTGCCGTTCCTGTTCGAACTGGGTGATGCCGAGCGTGCCGTCGTCATCCAGAAGCATGAGGGCGACAAGATTCCGCCGCTCGACACCGTTGCCGACTGCGTTTCAGGGTATGTCCTGGCAACAGGCGTCTCGCGCGAGGACGCTGTTCGGATCGGCGACGAACTGGTGGAAGCGGTTCACTTCATCGTGGACCCCACGGCATGAGATATGTCCTCTGCTTGCACCGTTGGGTCGGCTGCCAAGCGCTCTACGACCGATACGAACTGCCTGCAGGAATGCAAATTCGGGCGATCTGCACGCCCGAATCCCGCGCGTCCCTGCCGAGCGAGCGTCTGGCGTCAAGCTCGACGCTCGCCTCGCTGGACGATGCCGAGGCGGTCATGGTTGAGGCTGAGCGCTTGGTCGAGCTGCATGGCGTTCCAGCGCTGGTGGTTGCCCTTAACGAGGGCGACCTGCTCAATGCGGCTTCTATCCGCGAGCGATGGCAGGTACCGGGAGATCTTGTCGCTTGGACCGAGCGGTTCCGCGACAAGCTCACGATGCTGGAGGTCGCTGGTCGGCAAACGTCAATCGGCGTGCTGCCTGCCTCGGCCGCCGATGCTCGCGATGCTGTCGAGCGACTGGCGGCCGAACACGGCTATCCGCTGGTGCTCAAGCCGCGCTATGGCACGGCGAGTCGCGGCGTGAAATTTCTTCGCGGCCCGGAGGATCTTGAGCAGATCCGGCAGGCAACGGAGCCGATGATGGTCCAGGCTTACTGCGCGGCCCCCATCCTGCACGTAGACGGTTGGTGGGATGGGCAACGGATTGTGGTGGTCACGGCGTCGCGTTATGTGAATAGCTGTGCCGATTTCGGTCCGGACAGCCCGCTGGGTAGCATCGAGCTCGAGGAGGGCGACGACGAACAGCGGATTGCGGGGCGCGTCGAGCAACTGCTGGCAGCCTTCGCGCCTGAGCGGGAAATCGTCTTCCACCTCGAACTGTTCGACCTGGATGACCAATTGCTCTTTCTGGAAATCGGTGCCCGGGTCGGTGGCGCCGAAATCCCATTCCTCTGGCGAGAGGTGAGGGATATCGACCTGCTGGGGATCGCGTGGGAACTCCAGACCGGGGCGTCTACCCGCTACAGGGACCTTGCGCGCAGCCTTAGCAAGGAGGGCAGGCCACTGCATCGCGAGCGGGGGGCATGGGTGATCGCCCGCCGCAACAGCTCGCCGCGCGATGGTTTGGGTACCTTGTACTGGGCTCAGCCGCAGAACCTGGATCGCTTCGCCAGCGGTGTTTATGAGGGCGCTGGCACCCGACTTCGCCTGCGCAGCTTCGATCGTCCCGCGTTGGTACGAGACGTGGGAACGATCTTCGAACATTTATCCGAGTCATGGGGCGCTCAATCTTGAAAACAGCAGTTGTTACGGGTGCCAGCAGTGGCATTGGCGAGGCATGCAGCCGTACCTTGGCCAGTCGTGGCTGGCGGGTATTTCTCGTGGCGCGCAGGGGGGATCGGCTTGAGCGGATTGCCGGCGAAACCGGCGGCCACGCCATTGTGCTGGATGTGACGCAAGCGCGAGAGGAGGACTTGGTGCAGATTTGCGAGTGCGATCTGCTAGTGAACTGTGCGGGCGGTGCGATCGGCCTGGATGCGGTAGACAGGGCCAGTGCCGAGGATTGGACTAACATGTTCAACAGCAACGTACTTGGGACTTTGCGGATGACCCAGCTGATGTTGCCTCGGCTCATTGCATCCCAAGGGGTGATCGTCAATATTACCTCTACGGCTGCGCTGGCCAGTTATGAGGGGGGAGGCGGCTATTGCGCGGCCAAGGGTGCTCAGCGCGCGCTGACCCAGTCCTTGCGACTGGAGATGAAGGGTGTACCGGTGCGCATCACCGAGGTGCTCCCCGGCATGGTGCATACGCCAGAGTTTTCCTTGAATCGTTTTCGCGGCGACGCCGAACGGGTCAGCGCCATCTACGAGGATGTCGACCGGCCTTTGAGCGCGGACGATGTCGCCCAGGTAGTGGCCTGGGTTGCCGATCAGCCCGCCCATGTCAATGTCGACGAAATCGTGGTTCGGCCAGTGGCACAGCGCGCTCAGCATGCGCTGTTCCGCGGCAGTCTCGGCTGGCTCGAACAGCGGGCCGAAAAATCCTCATTGAACGAAGGAGCACGCTAATGATGGCGCTGGAAAACCTGGCCGGTGTGGCCATCATCTCCTTGGGCATGGTGCTGACGCCGGGTCCCAACATGATTTACCTGACCTCGCGGGCGATTTCCCAGGGGCGGTTGGCCGGGATGATTTCGCTGGCGGGTGTGGCACTCGGCTTCGTGTGCTACCTGCTGGCTGCGGGACTGGGGCTGGCGGCCTTGTTCAAGGCGGTGCCGGTTGCCTACGATGTCGTCAGGATCGCCGGTGCATTCTATCTGGGCTATCTGGCCTGGAACATGTTAAAGCCCAAGGGGGCCTCGCCCTTCGAGGCGCGCGAACTGGCACCTCACTCGCCGAGACGGCTGTTCACCATGGGGCTGGTGACGAACCTGCTGAATCCGAAGATTGCGTTGATGTATTCCGCGCTCATTCCCCAGTTCATCGACCCTTCCGCAGGGTCTACCTTCCAGCAATTCGTCCAGATGGGGCTGGTACAGATCGGCATCGCCGTCACAGTGAACGGCATGATCGTCCTCGCCGCCTCCAGGGTCAGTGGATTCCTGGCCAAGCGACCCACGGCCATGCGCACTCAACGCTGGGTGTCCGGGACTGTCCTGGGCGTTTTCGCGGTCGATATCCTGCTGCGCAAACCGCTCACCTGATAAACGAACGAGTGTTACGCAAGCCCTGCAACGACAAGGCCCGACCAATGGTCGGGCCTTGTCTTTTTGCAAGACGACTGAACCTTCGCATACTCATCCGGGGTCTCACGACAATAACGGTTTGATTCAGTCATAAACCCGTGGAGGGCGCCATGGACAAGCCGCTCGAAAAGTACAACAGCATGAGGGACTTCGAAAAAAGTCCCGAGCCCGCCAGTGTTTCCAAATCCGCTAAAGGCAGACGACAAGGCAAAGCACATGCGTTGCAGTACTGCATTCAGAAACATGACGCCTCGCACCTGCACTATGACTTTCGCCTGGAACTCGATGGTGCGCTGAAAAGCTGGGCCGTCCCCAAAGGGCCGTCGCTGGACCCCAAAGTCAAACGCCTGGCCATCCACGTCGAAGACCATCCACTGGATTACGCCACGTTCGAGGGCACCATTCCTGAAGGGCACTACGGTGCCGGCGACGTAATCGTCTGGGACCGTGGGGTGTGGATTCCCCAGGACGATCCGGCCAAGGCGTACGCCAAGGGCCGGCTGAAATTCGAGCTGAAAGGCGAAAAGCTCGGCGGCCTGTGGAACCTCGTGCGCACGCACATGCCGGGTAAACAGGAACAGTGGTTTCTGATCAAACATCAGGACAGCGCCGCCAGACCCGACAGCGAATACGACGTGGTCGCCGCCGAACCTGACAGCGTGCTCAGCGACCGCACCATCGTGGAAAAAAAGCACGGCGCTGAAAAGCCCAAACCGATCAGAAAAGCCCCGGCCAAGACGCACAGGGAAAAGTCGCCACAACTGACGGGCGCACGTAAAGCGAAGCTGCCGGAGCTGCTCAAGCCTGAACTGGCGACGCTGGTCGAATCCGCGCCGAGCGGCGAATGGAGCTATGAGATCAAGTTCGATGGCTACCGGGTCATGACGCGCATTGACCACGACGAGGTCAAACTTTTCACCCGCAACGGCCACGACTGGACCCATAAATTGCCCGGTCAAGCCGAGGCACTGGCAGCGCTGGGCCTGGAATCGGCCTGGCTCGATGGCGAAATGGTGGTGGCCAACGAGCAGGGCGTTCCGGATTTTCAGGCGCTGCAAAACGCGTTCGATGCCGGCCGCAGTGGCAGCATCGTTTACTACCTGTTCGATTTGCCTTACCTCAACGGCGTGGACCTGCGCGAAGTGCCTGTCGAGGAGCGCAGGGCTGCGTTGGCGACCGTGCTCAAACCCAATAAAAATCCACTGTTGCGATTCTCCGACGCGTTCGACGAGTCCCCGGATGCCCTGCTCAACAGCGCCTGCGAAATGCAGATGGAAGGGTTGATCGGCAAGCGTCTGGGTTCGCTTTACGTGTCTCGACGTACCCGTGACTGGATCAAACTCAAGTGTAAGCATCGACAGGAATTCGTCGTGGTAGGCCTCACCGATCCCAAGGGCGCGCGCAGTGCCTTTGGCGCATTGCTGCTGGGTTTGCATGACCGTGACAGCGGCGAGTTACGTTATGCCGGCAAGGTCGGCACCGGGTTCAACGAGGCGACCCTCAAGCGCATTTACGAACGACTCAAGCCCTTGCAGACGAAAAAACCGTCGGTGGTCAATCCGCCTGGCGGTTTTGAAGCCAAAGGCGTGCATTGGCTCAAACCCACGCTGCTGGCGGAAGTGGCCTTTGCCGAAATGACCAAGGAAGGCTCCGTGCGCCATGCTGTGTTCCATGGGCTGCGTGACGACAAGCCTGCCGAAGCAATCACCGAGGAGCTGCCGAAAACCGTGAACACTTCAGCCTCGAAAACCTCAAAAACTGCCGACTCTAAAAGCGCCGCGCCAAAATCCGCGACGACGGTGGCTCCGTCGCAGATCGGCCTGGCCAGCGGCAAGGTGCGCATCACGCACCCGGACCGGGTGATCGATGCCAGCAGCGGCACCACCAAAATGCAACTGGCGCAGTACTACGCCAGCGTTGCCGAGTGGATCCTGCCGCAACTCAAGGACCGACCGGTGGCGCTGGTACGCGCGCCGGACGGCATCGCCGGTGAATTGTTCTTTCAAAAGAACGCCGAACGCCTGGCCATTCCGGGAATGACTACCCTGGACAAGGAACTCACGGGCCAACCGGTGATGATCATCAACAATGCCAAAGCCCTGATCGGTGCCGTGCAGATGAGCACGATAGAGCTGCACACCTGGAACGCCACCGCAGTCGATCTGGACAAACCCGACCGCTTCGTCCTCGACCTCGACCCGGACCCGGCGCTGCCCTGGAAGAGCATGATCGAAGCAACCCAGCTGACCCTCACGGTACTGGATGAACTGGGGCTCAAGACGTTTCTCAAAACCAGTGGCGGCAAGGGGATTCACCTGATCGTACCGCTGACCCGCAAACACGGCTGGGACGAGGTCAAGGACTTCAGCCACGCGATCGTCAGCCACATGGCCAAATTACTGCCAGATCGTTTTTCCGCGGTGTCCGGGCCGAAAAACCGTGTCGGGCGAATCTTCATCGATTACCTGCGTAACGGTCTGGGCGCCACGACTATTTGCGCCTACGCCGTGCGCAGCCGCGAAGGGCTGCCGGTGTCGATGCCGATCTTTCGGGAAGAGGTGGCCGAGCTCAAGGGCGCCAATCAATGGAATGTGCACAACGTGCATGAACGCCTGGCCGAGATCGGTGACGAGCCCTGGGCTGACCTGAAGAAAACCCGGCAGACGATTACCGCCGAAATGCGGCGACGGGTCGGGATGAAAAAGTAGTGAATCAGTAGAAGGCGGCGAGGGCCTCGCCGCCTGAACGGCTATTGCTTGCCGACGGCGGCAGCCAGCAGCGGCGCCACCTGTTCATCGGTCAATGCCGCGTGGACTTCCATGCTCATGAGGTCGTTCCATTCCAGCACCCACTTCTGTATCGACACCGGATCACTGGCTTCTGCAATGCCAAAACCGCTCGAACCGCCGACGGCATGCCAACGCCCCAGCATGCTGACGCCTGCGGGTGGCGCGCCACCGGTCTTGAGAAAACGTTCGATCGCGCTATTGCGATGTTGCGGACTGATGGTCCAACTGACCATGAATAACATCTGCCACCTCCTGCTACGGATGGGCACCTTTTATCTTCGCGCACCTGGCTGGCGCCGGGGCCGCGGTCACGCGTTGTTTCCAGCTCCATCCTGTCTGGCCTGAAACCCTTTCTCCCATGAGTAGGCATAGCAGCGGCCCGTGCCTGGCGTACGACCGCTGATCATCTTTCAGGGCATTTGAAATGAACATATCGGGATAACAGAGCAAACCATCAGGCATCACGCAACAAGTCGTTGGCATTGAGCAACTCGTAGGCAATCTCGGGGCGCTTTTCCAGCCCACGACGAATCGCCGCCGGAATCGATTGACGGGTTTTGCGGCACAGGCCCGGCAGTTCGCCGAGGGTGATATTGATGCCGCGCATGGTGCGCACTTCGTTGAAGCCCGGAGCGATCTCCACGCGCAGACCCAATTGTTCGTACATCCGGCGTTGCAGACGCTCCAGGTCGCTCAGGCTCTGGAGGTTTTCCAGGCGTTCGATCAGGCGCTTTTCTTCCGACCGGGTCAGACTCAGGATGCGCAGGTCCGCGCCGGGAGTTTCCAGCAACGGCTCACGCTCGCAGATGCAGGCACCGGGCGGGCAGGGTTGGCGGATCGGAAGAGAGGTCGTCATGGGGCTCAATCATAGAGCGCTATGATCGGGTTTGCCCATGGGGTTGTTGTGCCTTCGAGCGATGGCTTGCAAATTCAAGACGGAGTCATCTAATCCGGTCGGGCCTCCAGAGCCGCTTCAATCGCAGCGATGTCGATCTTTCTCATCCCCATCATGGCGTCGAACGCGCGCTTGGCGGCCGCTCGATCAGGATCGGCTATCGCGGCCGTCAGAACCCGTGGCGTGATCTGCCACGACAGTCCCCACTTGTCCTTGCACCAGCCGCATGCGCTTTCCTGACCGCCGTTCCCGACAATCGCGTTCCACAAGCGGTCCGTTTCGGTCTGGTCGTCGGTCGCGACCTGGAACGAGAAAGCCTCGTTATGCTTGATCGCCGGCCCTCCGTTCAGGCCGAGGCAAGGGATGCCCATCACCGTGAACTCGACCGTCAAGACATCGCCTTGCTTGCCCGCCGGATAGTCGCCTGGCGCGCGAAGAACAGCTCCCACCACGCTGTCGGGGAACGTCTCGGCGTAGAAGTTCGCAGCATCCAGCGCGGTGCCGTCGTACCAGAGACAAATCGTGTTCTTGCTGATCATTTTGGTTCTCCAAAATCGGGACTTTTGAATTCTAGCAGCGCAGGCAACCGGACTATTTCGGCAGCTTGAGGTCGCGTCCCTGCGGCATTTTTCTAGTTACCATCCGCCACCTTACGTTCTATCTCCGCGATTTTCCGACTGCGCTCTTCAGCCTCCTGCTCCTGGGTGTGAGTTTGATTTATACCTTCGGCGTCACTCTCGCTGTCTTCAAGCTCTCTTTCGACCACATCGACGGGTTTGCCAGACGTATCGGTAGATGGGGCGTTTGAGGTCGTTTCTGATTCGTCGTCATTAACACGGTCATCATTGTTCATTTCGCTCACCTCCATTGGCCTACACATTGGATACGGTGGCATGGATGGAGTTCGGGTTTTTCAGCGTTTAAGACGCGGCTCATCGTTTTTCGCCTTGTCTCAATGGCATGTCGCAAACGCTCTCTGGAGTGTCGTCCCGGCCAACCGCGCTAAACGTCGCTGCGCTGGTAATAAGCCTTATTAGGGAATGATCTAGGCGGGTGGCACCTGTACCTCGGCGCGCATGGTCCAACTGTTTGCTAGGGCTTTTTGAGCTTCTGCAGGTAGCATTACGCTTATCAGCGCACCAAATGACAGGTTGGTTAACGTACCGAGTGGGTCGAACATTGATCGAACGACGTCAATTCAGCGGAGGCATGAAAGGAAAAAACCTCCGCTATCTGAATGAAAACCCCAACGGGCCGACTCAAATGGTACGAGCAGGATTTCTGCTGCTCGAACATTTCTCGCTGCCCGCTTTCACGCAAGCACTGGATACGATTGTCACCGCCAATCTTCTGCGCCCCGGGTTGTTCTCTTCGCGAACGTTCGGCTTGGATGAAGGGGAGGTCGTCAGCGATCTGGGCCTGGTCATTCGGCCAGACGCACGTATCGATTCTTCAGCCATTCACAACCTGGATCTGCTGGTCATTTGCGGCGGCTACAGGACAGAACTGAAGGCGACCGATGAGTTCATCAGCCTGTTGCGAATGGCGGCAGATCTGGGTGTCAGTCTGGCCGGGTTGTGGAATGGTGCCTGGTTTCTGGGAAGCGCAGGCTTGCTCGATGGATATCGTTGCGCCATTCACCCCGAACATCGTCCCGCGCTCGCGGAAATCTCCAAGGCGACGCATGTCACCAGTGAGCCCTATGTCATCGATCGAGACCGGCTCACCGCTTCCAGTCCTTCGGGGGCATTCCACATGGCGTTGGACTGGATCAAGGGCTTACACGATAAAGCCCTCGTCGAGGGTATTGAGGACATTCTTGCTTTCGAGGAGTCTCGCTACCGGCGCATAAAGCCGACTGAAAATATCTGTGTCAGCGCGCCGTTACGAGAGGTGGTCAAACTCATGGATGCCAACCTTGAAGAGCCTCTGGAGCTGGAACAGTTGGCGGTCTACGCGGGCCGCTCCCGGCGACAACTCGAACGTTTGTTCAAGGAGCAACTCGGGACAACGCCGCAGCGGTATTACATGGAGCTGCGTATCACCGAAGCGCGTCGACTCCTGCAACACACGGAGTTGTCCCAAGTTGATGTGCTGGTTGCCTGTGGCTTTGTGTCGCCCAGTCATTTCAGCAAGTGCTACAGCTCGTACTTTGGGTACAGGCCTTCCAAGGAAAAGCGACTCGTTAAATGATTTTTTGAGTCTGCTGAGATACCCCTGCGAGCGTGGCTTCCTCCATCACGTGTTGGGGGCCGGCGGCCGTCTGGCGACCCACCTTGAACCATGCGGCGTACAGCGCCGGGACGAAGAAGATCGTCAGTAGCGTCGCCACGGTAAGGCCGCCCATGATCGCAATTGCCATCGGCCCCCAGAACACACTGCGCGTTAGCGGGATCATTGCCAGCACGGTGGCCAGCGCCGTCAGCATCACCGGACGGGCCCGGTGAATGGCGGCATCGAGCACAGCATTCCATGGGTCGCGCCCTTCGGCGATTTCGGTCTGCACCTGGTCGATCAGGATCACCGAATTGCGCATGATCATGCCACCCAGCGCGATGATGCCCAGAATCGCGACGAAGCCCAGCGGCGACTGGAACACCAGCAGCGCCGGCACCACGCCGATCAGGCCCAGCGGCGCGGTCAGCACCACCATCCACATGCGGGAGAAGTTCTGCAGTTGCAGCATCAACAGCAGAAGGATCGTGACCATCATCAGCGGGGCCACCGCCAGCAGCGCCTTGTTGGCCTTGTCACTTTCCTCCACCGCACCGCCCACGTCGATGCGGTAGCCCGACGGTAGCTTCGCTTCGATGTCCTTGAGCAACGGCTGGATTTCCTGCGTCACCGATACACCTTGCTCGCCATCCTTCACGTCGGCACGCACCGTGATCGCCATGTCGCGGTTGCGGCGCCACAGTACCGGCTCTTCCAGTTCAGAGCGCACCTGTGCGACTTGCGACAGCGGTACCACCGTGCCCTGGCGCGTGTAGAGGTTGATGTCTTTCAGTGTGTCGAGGCTCAAGCGCTCTTCAGGCACGGCACGGGCCACAATGTCGATCAGGTCCTCGTGCTCACGCAGCTGCGACAGGGTTGCGCCGTTCATCACGGTCTGGGTCGCCAGCGACACATCGGCCGGCGTGAGGCCCAGCGCGCTCGCCTTGTCCTGATTGAGCTCGACCTTCAGCGTGCGCACCGGGTCGTTCCAGTCGAGCTGCAGGTCGCGCACTTTCGGGTTGGCCCCGACCACCTTCTCCACGTCGCGGGCGATCCGGCGCACCACCTGGGTATCGGGGCCGACGACGCGGAACTGCACCGGGTAGCCGACAGGCGGCCCCAACTCGAGCCGGGTTACGCGCACCCACGCCTGCGGGAATTGTTGGTCGGCCGAGGCCACCAGCCGCGCACGTACCCGCTCGCGTGCATCCAGGTCCTTGGTCATCACAACGAGCTGGGAAAATCCCGGATTTGGCAGTTCGGGGTTGAGCGAGAGATAGAAGCGCGGTGCGCCGGCGCCGGTGTAGGCGGTATAGAAACGCACGTCCTCGTCCTTCGCCAGGATCTCCTCCATACGCTTGACCTGCTCGGTCGTCGCGGCGAACGAGGCGCCTTCCTTGACGCGCAGGTCAATGACCAGTTCAGGACGCGCACTGTTGGGGAAGAATTGCTGCGGCACCAGCTTGATACAGGCCAGAGCAAGCACCAGAGCGCCAAGCGTCGCACCTATGACCACCCAGCGGCGCTCGATGGCGGCGTCGATCAGGCGGCGCAGGCTGCGGTAGAACTTCGTGTCGTACAGATCACCATGCTGGTGCTTGCCCAAGTCGTTGGGCAGCATCTTGACCGCCAGGTACGGCGTGAAGATGCCGGAGCAGATCCACGAGAACAGCACCGCGGCGCCGACGATCCAGAAGATACCGCCCGCGTACTCACCGGTGGTGGACTTCGAGAGGCCGATCGGCAGGAAACCCACGACGGTGATCAGCGCGCCGGTCAGGCGCGGCATGGCAGTAGACTGATAGGAGAAGGCGGCTGCCTTCACGCGGTCCATGCCGGTTTCCATTTTCGCCACCATCATCTCGATGGCGATGATGGCGTCATCCACCAGCAATCCCAACGCGATAATCAGCGAGCCGAGCGAGATACGCTCCAGGTTCCAGCCCATCGCCAGCATCACCAGCGCCACGCCGCCCAGCACCAGCGGCACCGTGGTCGCGACCACGAGGCCGGCACGCCAGCCCAGGCTGGCCAGGCTCACCGCGATCACGATGATCAGCGCCTCGGCCAACGCGTGCGCGAAGTCGTGGATGGCATCCTTCACCGTGGTGGGTTGGTCGGCCACGAGCTCCAGCTCCACGCCGTGCGCAAGTTCCGACTGGATCCTGGTGACTGCCGTGTCCATCGCCTTGCCAAGGTCCACGATGTTGCCGTCGCTGGTCATCGTGATGCCGAGCATCAGCACGGGCTGACCGTTGTGGCGGACCGTGTAGGTCGGCGGATCCTCGAAACCACGGGTGACGGTCGCGATGTCGCCGAGCTTGATCTGCCGCCCGCCTGCGGCGATGGGCACATTACGGATAGCCTCTTCGCCGGCGAATTGGCCGCTCACGCGCACCATGACGCGGTCGCCGTTGGTGTCGATCTGGCCTGCGGGCAACATGGCGTTCTGGCTTTTGAGGCTTTCGGCGATGGCCAGCGGTGTAATGCCCAGCGCTGCCAGGCGCTCGTGCGAGAACTCGACGTAGACACGCTTGGCCTGCCTGCCGATGAGATCGATCTTCTTGACCATCGGCACCTTCAGCATCTGGCGCTTGATGTCCTCCGCCGCGTCCGACAGGTCGGCGTGACCGATGCCGTCACCCTTGACGGCGTACATCAGGCCATACACGTCGCCGTACTCGTCGTTCAGGATCGGGCCGATCACGCCGTCAGGCATCTCCAGGCTCAGGTCTTTGAGTTTCTTGCGTGCCTGGTACCAGGCCTCGCGCTGGTCGGCCTTGGAAGTGCCGCCGCGCACGGTGAGCGTCATGCCGGCGTAGCCTTGGCGTGCGTAGGTGACCACTTTCTCGAAGTTGTCGATTTGCTCGAATTTCTTCTCCATGCGGTTGAGGACCTGGTCCTGCAACTGCTGAGCGGTGGCGCCCGGCCAGATGACCATGGCGGTCATGGAGGGCACGGAAAAGTTCGGATCCTCGAGCTGACCGAGCCGGGTGAAGCTGAAGGCGCCGGCCGCTGCGACAATGAGGAGCATGAACAGGACGATGGCGCGATGGCGCAACGCCCAGTCGGTGAGGTTGAGGTTGTTCATCGGGCGGCCTGCTGTGTGGTGTTCGCGTCAACGATCGCCGCGCCGGGAAGCGCGACCTTCAGTCCGGACGCCATCTTCTGCACCCCGGCGGTGACGACCAATGCGCCGGCCTGCGGCCCGGAGACGAGTACTTCGTCGTTGCGGTAGCCCCACACCGCCACAGGCACCAGTTCGACGGTACCTATCGGATTCTTGCCCTCGGGCGTGACCACCCACAGCGCCGGCTGGCCGCCGTTTTGTGTCAATGCCGTGGCCGGCACCGCAGCCACCGAGACACTGGCCATCATGCGCTCGGCTTTTACCGTGGCAGTGGCGCCCAGTGGCAGCGCCTGCAGCGGCTTGAGCCGCGCGCGATAGGTGCGCGTCTGCGCCGCAGCCTGCGGCGACAGCTCACGCAGCGTGACATCGAAGGTCTCATTCGGCGCACTGGCCAACGAGGCCTTGAAGCGCGCGTCCTTGAAGACGGACAGCTGATCCTCGGGCACATCGACAACGATCTCGGATTCGTCCGGGTTCGCAACCGAGACAACCGGTTGGCCCTCCGCCACGACCTGCCCGGCCTCAAAGCGCACGGCCGTGACGACGCCGCTACGCGAGGCGCGCAGCACGGTGTACTTGAGCCGGTTGCGCGCGAGCTCAAGCTTTCGCGCCTCGGCTTCGGCGTTCGCATGAGCGGTCTGGGCATTGGTATGGGCACGCTCGTCGTCGGCCGCACTGACCGAGCCGTCAGCCTTCAGCGCGGTCAGGCGCTGGCGGTCCGATTCGGCCTGGCGCGTCTGCTCGACGGCAACCGCCCACTGCTGTTGCGCCGCTTCCTCGGCGAGGCGGTAGTCGCTGTCATCCAGCACAGCCAGAATGTCGCCTTCGCGCACAAACTGGCCAACCTCGACCTTGCGCTGGGCTACCTTGCCGCTCACGCGAAAGGCCTGGTCGACTTCATGCCGCGACTGTACGGTGCCCACGTAGCGACTGACTTCGCGGGCGTTGTCGTAGCTGATTTCAGCGGTGCGTACCGGACGTGGTACTTGCACGGTGGGCTGGTCCGGGCTACACGCGGACAGCATGACGGCTACGACCAAGGCGCCGGCCGCAGTAAGGGAATTCTTCAAGGCGGTTCCTCTTTGAAAAACGACAGATTCTTAGGAGAGTGGTGGCCGGTCGGCTTTGGTGGCGGCAGTGGAAGGGGCGGGTTGTTCGAACACCTGCCAACCCCCGCCCAGTGCCTTGTAGAGCTGCACGCTATCGAGCAGCAGCCGGGTGCTGCTTTCGTTGGCGTTCAAGCGTGCCGCCAGGCGCGCCCGCTGCGAATCCAGCAGCGGCAACAGGTCGATCTGCCCGCGGTTATAGAGCGACTGGGCGCGGTTCTGCGCAGACTCCGCGGACGCGGCGGCCAATTGCAGCGACCCGGAGCGGCGACGTTCCTGCGTCAGCGTGACGAGGGCGTTCTCCACATCCTCGAGCGCCCGTACGATGCCGTCTTCGGCGCGCAGCAGCGCCTCTTGTTGAGCACTTTCGGCAGCGTCGTTGATCGCTTGCGTGCGCCCGGCGTTGAAGATCGGCATCGCCAGCAGGCCCGCCACGTTGGTGAAGCGCGCAGCGCCGAGATCGGCGCCGTTCAGGTTCAGGCCCTGGCGACCGAAGGACGCGTCGAGGAAGAGCCGCGGAAACCACTCGGCCGCGGCCTGTTGGCGGCGCGCATTGGCTGCGTCGAGCTGCGCCATCAGCGCCAGCACGTCAGGTCGACGTTGCAGCAGCGCGGCGGGCTGGCCCGGCTTGGCCTCGGGCACTACCGCCACATCGCTATTGGAGGACTGGATGTTCGCGGTATTGAAAGACTGGTCGGCGATCAGCACCGCGATGCGATGGCGCGATACCTCCGTCAGCGTTTCCAGCGGCGGAATCTGTGCCCGTGCCGACAAGGCGTCGGTCTGTGCACGCTCGACATCGAAGGCGGATGCCAGCCCCACTTGCTGGCGCGCGGTGACCAGACGCAGCGTCTCGTCCTGCATCGCCGAGATGGCGCGCAGGGTCGCGACCTGGCGCTGCGCGCCGATCAGAGTGAAGTAATTGCTGACGACGTCGCTCATCACCAGCAGGCGTACACCGCGCATGCTGTCCTCGGCGGCCAGCGCATCGGCGTTGGCCGCCGCTGCGCCGGCGCGCAGACGGCCGCTCAGGTCGAGTTCCCAGGAGACGTCCAGACCCACACTGGTGGTCTTGGTATCCGGATAACCCTGTTTCGTGGCCGAGTTGTAGCCGGTGCTGCGATCGCTGCCGGAGGCGGATGCGCCGACGCTCGGGAACAGCCAGGAACGGCTGACCGTTTCGCCGGCACGCGCGGCGCGCAGACGCTCGGCGGCAATCTTGACGTCGCGGTTCTCGCGCGCGGCTCGGCGCACCAGATCCGTCAGCACCGGGTCATGGTAGACCTCCCACCATGCCGTCTCGGGTTCCATCTCGGAGGCTGTGCTTGCGGCGAAGTTGCTCGGCAGTTCGACCGACGGCTTGACGACCGGCGTGGAGCAACCGCCCAGGGCGAGGGCGATCGAAGTGGCAAGGGCGGCCGCCACAACGGCGAGCCCGGCCCGTTGCAAGGTCGGCCGACCGGTGTGGAGGGGCAGTGGAAAGGAAACTGGAAGTCGCGGCATCGCATTGGACTCGTGTGAATTCGAGATGGCATCAGCGTAGGGTTCGGTGTGCGCGAAGTCGTCAGCGAAACGTCGCCATTGGGTCGCCATATCGAGCGCTGTTCATGTTGGAGGCGTCACTCGCCGTCGGTGTCTGCCGTGTGCTCGTCGGCCGTCGACACGAGGTCCGAGGCAATCGACTCCAGCAGCTCTTCGGCGCACGAGAACTCGTGCTGTCGTCCAGTGACCAGGTTTTCGAGGCGGCCCACGAGGGCCCCTGGCGCGGCATCGCTACGCAGCTTCACGACGTAGGAGCGGCGGCTCGGGTACTTGGATTCAGGGTTCAGGCTCATCGCAGACCAGGGGCAAGAAAGTTCGCCGACAGCGTAGGCCGGGTCCCCTGGTCGAGTCGTAAGCGAAAGGTCAGATTTCGGTCGGGACAGTGCCGATCACACAGAAATTAATGCCGGTAAGTTGGGGGCTTGAACACCGCAGCCCTGTGGGAGCGAGCGCGCACGTTCCACTAGCTCAGTTCCATCCGTTTCGGGCAATTGGTCAATCAGCGCCGCCAGGGCCTGGCGGTCCTCGGTCGTAGCGTTGTGGTGCCCACACAGTTCGACTAGCGCCTGCATCTCCAGCCACGGTGCTTCCTGGGCGCGAGCCTCCTCAACCGCGCGCCGCACCGCAGTGTTGCCGGCATCGAGCCGGCCCTGCATCCGCGCAATCGTTGCCGCCAGCAGCAACAATTGCGGCAGGTACACGCGCTCGCCCAGTTCTTCCCCCATCCGTAGTGCTTCCTCTAGCTCGACTCGCGCGGCGTCATAATCACCCGCCAACAGCAACGCCTCGGCAGCGTAGCCGAGCACTTCGCTGGCACCGGAGCGCATGCCCAGTCCGGTGTGTTCTTCGTAGGCCTCGCGGATGCTGCGGTAGCCGTCGCGCGGCGCGCCGTTGCGCGCGCTGGCCCAGCCGCGCCACCAACGGCAAGCCGTGCGCCCCAGTGCGAGCGAATACTCATCGACCAGCGTCTGCATGTCGTCAGCCAGCGCTGCCACACGCATAGGGTTCCCCATCCGCACTTCGATCAACACCTCCTGCCAGGCCGCGACCAGCCAGGTCATAGGCTGGCGAAGCGCCTGCGCGCGGGTCCGCGCCTGCTGCATGTGGGTTCGGCCTTGCTCAACCAGGCCAGAACGCACCAGTTCGATGGCCAGCATCCCGTGGAGCATGACCTGAGGGTCGGCCGCAAAGATCTCGTTCGCCCCGATGTCCAGCGGCTCGGCGATCGCGAGCGCGCGCTCCAGCCAGCGGCGGGTCGCCTGCGTGCGCCCCTGGAGATGATGCACTTCGCCGTGCACGATGCACGCCACCAGCATGAGCGCTGGATCGTTCGCCTCGCACGAGAGGGCTTCGGCGCGTTCCGCTACCGCCAGCGCCAACGTGTAGTCGCCGCGCAGACCGAGCAGATAGCCGAATCCGTGCAGCAGGCGACCGCGCATGGGATGTTCGGGTACATCCGCTAGCAGCATGTACGCACGCTCGAACGCGTTCCTGGCTTCGCTGCCGACACCAAGTGTGTGGAAAGCCGACACGCCTTGCAGCGTGGCCAGGGTCATTTCGAGCGCATCGCGCTCCATCCCTTCTGGTGCCTGGCGCAACAGGACCATCGCGCGCTCAGTGAGACTGATGCATGAGACCGGGCTGAAGTGCAGCAGCGCGGTTTCCGCGGCCTCGGCGTAGTAGCGCAGCGCGATCATTGGTTGCCGAGCCCGGTCAAAGTGCGTCGCCAGCTCCGAGGCAGCAACCGGCACGCCGGCCGTGCGCTCGCGTTCGAGCGCAGCGCCAACCTGGCGATGAAGGTGGGTGCGCAATGAGCGCGGGGTGCGGTCGTACAGTACCTGGCGGAAGAGGGCATGTCGGAACGAGTAGGGTGGCTCCACCGTCTCTTCAGGTTCGACGGCCCGCGACCGCGTGAGCCACACCTGCTCGCGCACCAGTTCCTCGCAGGCGTGGGCCACGGAAGCGAGGTCGCGCTCGAGGGCCAGCGAAACCGTCTCAACCCGGAATTCGACTCCGCAGGCCGCTGCCGCCGAGAGCAGCGTTCGCTGCTCTTGCCCGAGCTTGGAGATGTAATGATCAATGATGGCCGCGAGGTTCTCGGGAACCGCCATTCCCGCCAGCCGGGCCTCGATGGTGGCGTCGTCGTCCGCGAGGTCCATCACTTCACTGATGACTGACGACACGAACAGCGGCACACCGTCGGTGCGCTCGTGCAGGGCACGCACGAAAGCTTCATCGTGCGCCAGCGAGGTCGAACGCAGCGCGACATAATCAGCGACCTCGGTTTCCGAGAACGGATCGAGCACCACTTCCTCGCACAGACATTGCAGGCGCAGTTCATGGCGCAACGAGCTGAGCGGATGATCGAGCGCTACCACCTCGGCGACGCGGAAACTGGACAGCCACATAAGCCGCGTGCGGCCACGTCGCCGCGCCATATAGTCGATGAGCTGGAGCGTCGCCCGATCGCTCCAATGCAGGTCTTCGGTCACCAGCAACAGCGGCCGCTGCTCGGTGTAGCGGTCCAGCAGTTCGCCCATTTCCCGCAGCATGCGATCCGGACCGATGCCGGCCAGTTCACGCCGCAACGCGTCCCGCTCCTGCGTAGTACTCAGCCACGGCAGCTGCAGCAGCCAGGTCGGCGCTACCGCGCGGAGCAATGCCGGCAGGGCAGGGTCGCTGCGGCACAAATCAGCCAATGCCTCCAGCACTGGCAGGTATGGCTCGCCGGTGCCGTAGTGCTCCACGCAATGGCCGCGCGCGCAGGCGATGCCGCCAAGGCTGGCGAGGAAATGCTCGATCAACGTGGTCTTGCCAATCCCCGGTTCTCCAGCGAGCCAGACCACTGCACGTTGGCCGCCGTAAGCCCGTTCCCACGCCCGTTGCAACCTTGAGACCTCGTCGGTGCGACCAATGAATGGCGGCGACGGATGTGCATCGGCAGCCGGTACCGTCGCGGGTGCCGGCGGCATTGAAGGCGCAGAGGAGGGCGCGGCGATGAAGCGATAGCCGCGCCGCGACACAGTCTCGATGAAGCGGGGCTGCCTGGGGTCGTCACCCAGCACCTTGCGCAGATCACTGATGGCCGTCTTCAGCACCGAATCGCTGACGAACCGATGCCCCCACACGGCATCAAGCAAGGCGTCTTTGGTCACCAGCGATCCTGGCTGGCGTGCAAGTGCGCACAGCAGCGTGAAGGGCGTTGGAGCCAACGCCACGGCTTCGCCGTTACGTAACAGGCAGGCGTTGGCTTCATCGAGTTCGAACTCGACGAAGCGCAGCTGGACTGGGTTCGGATGGGGCTGCGGACGCGCCACGTTTGATTCCTGAAGACTAAAACATAGTTGTGCGCTGTGTGCGCTCGACACCTGGCTCTCCAATAACAGCGCTGATCGGCGCTGAAGCCAAGCCTCATCGGTCGGAAAATGACGCACGCGTGACTTCACTCCTCGAGCCTGCGGCATTCATCGCTTCGCAGCGGACTCGATTCGCAAGTCCCTGACATCTCGGTATGCCTCTCATCGGGACCTACGGGGCGCAGAAATGACCCTCAAGGCTCTGGACGTTCACCCGCCAGAGCCAAGAAAATTGCCGGTCTGCCGTTACCTTCCCGAGCCTGATCGCAGAGAGCGTTCCTGAGGGCTGCTTACAGCCGGATTTCGCCGAGATAGAGGCTTTCGTCGAGTTCGCATTTCCGCTGCGCATCACCCAGGCCGTGGTGGATTTCGATGCGATAATCGCCGCTTTTCTTTGCCAGATCGCCAAAGCGGAAGTCGCCAAAGGCGTCGCTGGAGGTGACCGCGATGCATTTGTCGTTCTGCAAGAGCGAGATTTCGGCACCGACGACACAATCGACTACGCCGTCAACGCTCGCACTGATGCTGCCGCTGATGAAGCACGTGTCCCAGCGATCCAGATCCCGGTAATAGACCCTCGGTTTTGCGTTCAACTTTGGTAGCAACACCCGTAGCCCTTCGTTGCGCGCCTTCTCCTGCATCGCCTTGTCATCGAGCTTCACCGCTTCGAACACGTCTGTCGGACACACCTGCTGGCAACGCGGGCCTTTCCAGCCGCTGTCGAGCAGGTGAGCGTCGAAGATCCAGGTCTGAGGAAGCTGCAGCTCTTCGTTCCAGACGATGGCCTTGTATGGGCAGGAGCGAACGATGTCCTTGCGGCCTTTGGCCTTCACCGGATCAATGACGACGATGCCATCGGCACGTTTCTTGATCGCGTCGCCGCCGACCTTCATGCACGGTGCATCGTCGCAATGGTTGCACATCACCGGCAGATAGGTCGTCTCGACTAGTGGCGCCGCCCCCTGCACCCGCCGCAGGATGCGAATCGACGCCTCGCTGTCGAGGGAGGCCGGCGCCGCATAGCCCGGATAGTCGTTGCCAACGTGTTCGTCCTGCTCGGCGAGCACGCAGTTGTAGCAATTCTCGCAACGTCCCACGCTGATGATCAGGTTCCACTTACTCATGTTCTGCTCCCGCCTCGGCGCGCAGGCGCTTGAACGCCTCGGTGCCTTGCCATTTTTCGATTTGGACCAGGCATGAATTCGGACTCATGCTGCTGGTCCCCTGGGTCTGCGACCGATCCGGGGTGAGCATGTTCATGCAGCCACCGATTTCCACTGTTTCGCCATCCACTTCCAGCATCTGGAACTCTGCGCTGGCCTCGTAGGACTTCACCACCCCCGGCACCACCAGGGCGGAGACGTCGGCGGCGCAGATCACCACCCCGCGGTCGTTGTAAACCTTGACCAGGTCGCGATGCGAAATGCCGCGGCCAGTCGCATCGACAGGGCTGATGCGCAGCAGCCAGAAATCGTGGCCGGCGATGCGGGCACGGTGGTCCTGCACCCGACTGGTCACGCTATTTTTGCCATCGCTCGAAGTGTGGAAGCTGTAGCGTGAATGGGTCGCAATCATCTGCAGCGGATACTTGCCGACCAGCTCGGTTGTCCCTAATCCTTCCCAGGAGGGGATGTAACGGTTGAGCGCCGGCCGGTCGGAATCATCCTTGGTGTGGCGTTTGAGGATTTCGGGAACGAACTCCAGCTTGCCGCTGGGCGTCTGCAAACCCTTGCCGAATTCCTCCGACCATTGGGATGGCAGCGGATGTGGCTCCGGCACGTCCTTGCCACGCCCTTCGGCGAACCAGCGCATGTCGACCGCCGGACGCAGTTCGGGCTTCTCCGGCGGGACGACGTAATAGCCCTTGCGGCAGAAGTCGGCCCACGAAACATGGTCCGGCAGGTCGGATGAGTCGAAGACCCGTTTGGCCCAGTCGAGTTCGCTGCAACCCTCGGTGAATACCCCGCCCAGGCTCAGGCGTTCGAGGATGGCCGTGAAGATGTCGTAGTCCGAACGAGACTCGCCGAGCGGCTCGATGCACTTGTGTTGCATTGCCATGATGCGATGGTTGACCAGGGTGTAGCCGTGGTGGGCATAGCCGCCTGAATTGCACCATTCGCCGATGTCCCAGCGCTCCAGCTGGGTGCAGGCCGGCAAGATGATGTCGGCGAACTGAGCCTCTCCCTCCATCCAGATCGACTGGTTCACGACGAATTCGATGCTGTCGTGGCGGTAGGCATCGATCCAGCGCCCGGAGCGGGTCACCGTGCTCAGGGACGAGCCGCCGTAGCGGTAGATCATATGGATGGGCGAATAACCCGGCATCGGATAGGTGAAGGGCGCGAATTGCGCCTCCTGCGACATGCCATCCCACAGATAGCCCGTGGCGTGGCCGTCGATGATGGCGTCGGGCAGCTGCTGGCGCGGCACCATCTGCTTGACCGGGTTCATGGTCAGGATGTGCGGCATGCGCTGGTAGTTGTTCACGGCGTTGCCGGTCCACATCAGGTCGCCGGATATCCCGCCGTCGGCATAGCCGGGGAAGTAGAAATGATGGTCCACCGGCGTACCCACCTGCAGGCAGCCGAAATTGACGCCGGGTTTTCCCCAGCCTTGCATACCCATCATCATGATCATGCAGCGCGCCCATTGCTGCCCGGTTGCTCCGCGACAGGCGCCGCCGAAGCCATTCCCGGTCATGCCGGTGGCCAGATAAACTTTGCGGTTACCCCACTTGCGGGCCAGGGCGCGCGCGTCCTTGGCCGGCACGCCGGTTTCCCCTTCTTGCCACTCGGGGGTCTTGGGGATGCCGTCGGTTTCGCCCAACAGATAGGCTTTCCACTCATCGAAGCCGGTCGTGCGGGTGGCGACGTAATCCTTGTCGTACAGTCCTTCGACGGCCCACACGTACATGATTGCAGTGGCCAGGGCGGCGTCGGTCTGCGGCCGGATCGGAATCCAGCGCCCGCCCAGGAGCTGCGCCGTCGGGTTGTTGTGCGGATCGATATGGACGAACTCGATGCCGAGCTCCTTGGCCCACAGGCGGCGGGGCGTGCCCTCGAAACCGGCATAGGCGCCGTTGGTGCTCTCCGGATCGCAGGACCAGAAGACCATCATCTCGGCTTCCTTGAGGCAGTCTTCGATACCGCCATAGCCGGCCGGCACACCGATCCGCATGGAGTTGCCGAAATGGTGCATGGCGCCCCAGTACCAGCCTTCCCAGCTGTCCGGGTTGGCGGCGACACGGGTGAAGCCGATCAGGTTGGCGAAGCGCGTCAGCGAACTGAGGTAATAGCCGACATTGCCCCATTGGTGGTGGGACGACATCGGGAAGGTGATCGAACCTGGCCCGTGAACGCGCTTCTGCCGGTTGATTTCCTTGGCGACGATCGTCAGCGCCTCGTCCCAACTGATGGGCACATAGGGCGACTTGCCGCGGTTCTGCGGATTGCGCTCACCGTCGGGGTCGAAATCGACCCGCTTCATCGGCGTGAGAATGCGCTTTTCGGAGTAAACCAGGGACTTCAGCGACAGGGCGTGCGGCGCTACCAGCGCGCGGCGTTTGGGCCGGAAGGTCTTGCCCCGCGCGTGCAATTCCCAGCTTGGCGCATCCTTGTTGTCCAGTTCGAGCGGCGTGACACGCTGGATCCGACCGTTCTTGACATAAACGAACAGCGGGCCGCCATTAGTGCAAGTGGTGTAGCGGCGTGTGCCGTCGCGCATCGGCAGGCCCATCTCCAGGCTGATCGTCTGGCTCATGCTTAGTGTCTGTGTGAACCACACAATCAGATGGTCCGGGCCTTTGGCGATGACCTTGAAATTCTTGGCCGCATGGACGATCTCACCCATGTCCGGATTGGGCATCATGAATTTCAGCGCGGTCGGCAGGTCCTTGAACAGGATGCTGACATCGGCCTGCGCCGCTGTGCCGGCGCGCGTCGTCACCTTGCCGCCTTTGATCTGCAGGAAGCGGCCGATGCTGCCGTCCTGCAGCCCCATATAGGCGGTGCAATTCTTCTGCTTGAGCCGGGCACGAAATTGCGGATGTTTGCGAGCGGTGAAGCCGAGCACCTTCGGCAAGGCGAACAAAATGGTCTTCAGTATTATTTTTTTCATGTCTGATTAGTTTGCCAAATGCAAGGGGGGGGCAGTTACCCCAAGGGGGCGATTCGCCCGATTCGGAACCGCGGTGGTCGGGACGCCCGTCCGGATTGCGGGCGGGCTCCTTTCACCGGTCGATTACCGTCCGTCCAGCGGCCTCAAATACCGGGGAAGGCCGGCCCCCACTGGAGCAGGGTGTCGCGGCCAAAGGGGTAGCGCAGTGTTTGCGTATCCTCGTTGACCATGTCGCCGTCGCAGTAATGCTCCACGTGGAATCCGGCCGGATCGGTCCAGTAGTCGAAGATCTGACTGCCGTAGAAGTGCCGGCCGATGCCCCAGCGGTGCTGGTATTGCTTGTCCTGCATGACCATGTGCCCCATGCCGACATCATCGAAATCGCGGCATTCGAAGGAAGCATGCTCCAGACCCGGCGCCGGCGCCCCGACGATTGCCAGGGTGTGGTGGTCAGTCCATTCCGATCCCTTGTTCAGGTGCATGAAGGCGGCCAGCACGCTGGTCTCGTTGTCGCCGTGGATCAGCTCGGACGGTTTCATGCCGAGGTTCTCGCCATACCACTCGATGATCTGCTGAGGCGCCGGGGAGAAGACCGCTACGTGGCCCAGCCGCTGGATGTGCGAAGGGGCATACTTGGGGCGCTGGTAGCGACCGAGCCGGTTCTTCGCGTGTGCATCGTTCCAGGCTATCGGCGCGCCGTCGCAAGGCACGGGCTGAAGGCGTTGGGCGCCGAAAACGAATTCCAGCCGACGGCCGTCCGGATCGATCGTATGGAAATACTTGCCACCGCCAGGATGCCGGCAGTCCTCGATGTCCGCACCGAAGCGGGCGGCGAGTTGAGCCAGGGCTTCCTGGCTGGCGACGCGAAAGCCCATGCCGACGAAGGCGGCTTCGCCTTGGGTGGTCACGTAGGAAAACGGTGCGTCGCCATAGGCGCGCAAATACACGGAGTCCCCCTCCTGCGAAACATCCAGCAGGCCGTAATCGATCATGAACTGGCGGACCGCAGAAAGGTCGGGGTGGCGGAAGATGACGTATTCGATATCGTCGATGAGCATTTCTTATTCTCCTGACTAAAGGGTGCGCCAAGTCTGATTGCTTGAAAAATCATCAATCCTGGCGAGATGGAACAGATGAAACCGAGTCCTCGCGAAGACAGCTGAACGAAGATGCTTGCGCAAGGCGGAGCGGGCATCCGGACTATTGTTTTTATGTTTTGGCAGCCTTTGGCGTGCCTCTTGTTTCCACCGTGTCAGTTTCGCGCGCGATACTTTGGGTCAGGCAATACCCTCGGTTTCTCACGCTGCAGAACAATCGTTCACCGCTGCTGGCCCTTTTGAATTTGTCCTGCAGGCGGCTGAGGCACATTTCCAGGCCCCGGTACTGGTCCGGTTCTCGACCGATACTTCGAATCAAGTCATCTCTACTGACCACACAGTTATCCGCTTGCAACAGGGCCCTCATCAGAGCCGACTCGATGCAGGTGAGGATTATGTTGACGTTATCCTTGGCCAGCGCCTTGCGGCCGATGTCCAGCTTCCAATCTTCCTTGATGGGCACGATCTGTCGGGTCTCCGCCAGTTGAATACAGGTGTTCACCGCACCTGTGCAGCGCACCTCGCCATGTGTAACGTGCGTTCATCGGTTGCAAACCGTATCCAGGCTGGCCAAAGCCAGGCGAATGGCTGCGGTCGGAACGTCAGATCGCTCGACGTATTTCACATCAATTGAACACGGATGTTCAATTACGTCAAAAAAATAATGATCTCGCAAGCGATGAGCAGCCAGAAAACCTTTCTCTAATACCCAGATTTGTTGAGCCTGACGACAAATCAGGTACGACAACCGATCTTGGTCAAAAAAACGCATTGACACGAATTGAACACGTGTGTTCAATTCGTAATCAGACAAGTCTGGAGATAAATTGTGCAATCCCTGAATCCAGTACAGCGACGCATCCATCAAGCCGCCGTTCGCCTTTTCTCCGAGCGAGGCGCGATTGACGTGAGCATCAGCGATCTCGCGCTTGAAGCCGGTGTTGCGCGCGGGACGATCTACAACAACGTACAGAGCATGGAGCAGCTGTTCGAAGCGGTTGCCGCGCATCTGAGTGCTGAAATGCATGAGCGGGTCAAGAAAAGTTTCGAAGGCCTTGCCGACCCTGCTCAGCGCCTTGCCAATGGCATTCGATTCTTCATTCGCCGAGCTCACGAGGACTCCCGGTGGGGGGCATTCATCCATAAATTCGCCATGAGCAATTCTTCGTTGCGCGAAATGTTCAGCAGCCAAGCGACGACGGATCTTCTGAGTGGACTTTCCACCGGGCGCTACACGTTTGCGCAGGAGCAATTGCTCTCAGTACTGACGCTGATATCGAGCAGCGTCCTCGGCTCTATTTTCCTGGTGCTGGAAGGGCACAAAACGTGGCGCGAAGCGGGCTCTGACACGGCCGAGCTGGTGCTGCGGGCATTGGGCGTGCCACCAGAGGAGGCTCGTGCGCTGGCGACCATAGAGTTGCCGGCACTTCCCTCTATCGACTGAGCTCGTTAACCGTCAACCAGACAACACCCTTGGCATTTTCAGGGGTGCGGGGACGGCTTTACCCTTAAAAACCGGAAAACAAGAACAATGAACAACAAAAATGAAATGCCTCAGTTGGCGACGCCACAACCTGCCCGGCATCCGCAGCCGACGGTGAAGGCCCGGAATCTGACTCACCTGATCTTTCAAAGACCGGATTTGAATGAGGCGGCGCGTTTCCTGACTGACTTCGGCCTGACGGTAAGTCAGCAGGATGCCAATACGCTCTATCTACGGGCCACCGAACCCACTGCATATTGCTACCGTGTCCATCGTGCGGAGCAGGCACGTTTTGTCGGGTTCGGCCTGGCAGTCCAGTCTCGCAAGGATCTTGAAAAACTGACGCGAATCCCAGGCGCGTCACCGGTAGAGAAATCGGAACATCCTGGTGGCGGGTATCACGTCAGACTGACCGATCCTTCCGGTTTCATTGTGGAAGCTGTTTGCGACCAGACTCCAGGTAAAACACTGGACCACAGAGCTCCTCTTCTTTGGAATCTGGCGCACGAGCAACCGCGAATCAACGCCACGCAGCGCCCACCAGTAGCACCGCCGCAAGTGCTGAAACTCGGCCATATCGTCATGGAAGTCGCCGACTATCAGGCAACCTGTGCCTGGTATTCGCAGCATTTCGGGTTTATTCCCAGCGATGTACAGGTACTCCCCGACGGCACGCCTATCGTCGCCTTCATGCGCCTTGACCTCGGTGAAACGCCCGCGGATCACCATACGCTCGCGATAGCGCAAGGCTTCATGGCGACCTATAGCCATAGCGCCTATGAGGTCGTCGACGCAGACGCTGTCGGAATGGGGCAGCGTGTCCTGCGCGAGCGCGGTTGGGAGCATTCATGGGGCATCGGCCGACACATTCTGGGCAGTCAGATTTTCGATTACTGGCAAGACCCTTGGGGCGATAAGCATGAGCATTACTGCGACGGCGATCTCTTCACGGCCGTACAGCCCACCGGCATTCATCCCGTGAGCCCCGAGGCAATGGCCCAGTGGGGGCAGCGCATGCCCAAGCGTTTTACCAAACCCAAGATGAGCCTGGCCAATGTGCGTCTGCTGATCCGCAACCTGCGACGCAGCCCGGACTTGACCCTTCGCAAGTTGATAACACTCATGCGGATGTTCGGGTAAAGCTGCCGCCATATCGGGTCATTCAACCCGATATGGCCGTCGCGATGTGCTCAAAGCCGGCGCTTTGATCGCCGGCGGCTCGTTGGTCTATAGCGTCACCAGCAGCCCTCCTCAGAACAACACCCTAGTTCTCGCGCCGACGAGCGCGAGACAAACACTGCTCCAGGAGTACCTTCAATGTCTGCAGTACACGTAGTCCGCTTTGAATTTCAGAATGGTATCCATTGGGGCGTGCTGCGCCAGGGTCGTATCACGGTTGTTCCCGGTACTTTTGAAACCACCGGTGACTTCATTCGCCAGAACAGTATCGAGGACCTTGCTCAAATCAAAGGTACGGAGTTGGATGAGGTTGAGGTGAAACTGCTGTCGCCGGTGACCCGTAACCAGCAGTTCGTCTGCCAGGGTGCCAACTACCGTCAGCACATGATCGAGTCGGGCATGGACCCGGATGCGAAGAAATTCAACATGATCTTCACCAAGGCGACGAGTTGCCTGGTGGCGGCTGACAGCGACCTGATCAAGCCGCGCCACGTGCGCTTCCTCGACTACGAGATCGAACTGGGCCTTGTGATGAAGCGCTCGATCACCGGGTCTGTGACTGTCACCGACGCCAATCTGCATGAGTTCATTGCAGGCGTCGTCATCGTCAATGACTACTCGGCGCGTGACATTCAGATTCCCCAGATGCAGTTCTACAAGGGCAAGAGCTACCGCACTTTCGGCCCGGTCGGCCCGTACCTCTGCCTGCTGGATGCCAAGAGCATCCGTTACCTGAAAGAACTGCAACTGCGCCTGACGGTCAACGACCAGGTGCGACAGAACGACAGCACGGCCAATCTGGTTTACGGCCCCGCTGAAACCCTTGCCGAACTCTCCGGCTTGCAAGATCTCGCCGTTGGCGACCTGATCGCCACTGGTACGCCTGCCGGCTGCGCTCTGACGATTCCTTCGCCAGCCAAAATGCGCATTGCAGCCCTGTTGCCAGAAGCCACCAAGTGGAAGCTTTTCCTCAAGGCGCAGGAGGGCCGGACGCAATATCTCAAGGCAGGTGACGTGGTCGAGGCGCGTATTCGCAGCGCCGATGGCGTGATCGACCTCGGCGTGCAACGCAACCGAGTCGTGGGGGAAGCCTGATGGTCGTACAGACGCTGAGCGACATCGAAAGTCTCGAACAAGTCCCCTTGTCGGAGCGTGGCCTGGCTTGCAGCACTTATGAAGCACTGCGAGATGCAGCCCGGTGCTCCCCCCAGGCACCGGCACTAAGCTTCTTCGCCGATGCCGCCGATTTCACGCGCACCTACAAGTGGAACTACTCCCAGCTCTTCGCGGATATCACTCGCGCGGCGAATGCCTTCCATGACCTGGGTATAAAACCGGGCGAGGTGCTTGCCTTTATCTTGCCCAATCTGCCGGAAACCCATTTCACGATATGGGGCGGGGAGGCGGCGGGCATCGTCATGGCGATCAATCCAATGCTTGAGGCCAAGCAGATGGTTGGCTTGCTGAATGCCGCGAAGGCATCCGTGGTGGTGACGCTCGCGCCGACGGCGGGCAGCGATCTGTGGCCCAAACTGGCCTCGCAGCTGGATCAGTTACCCGGGGTCAAGTCTGTCGTTTGGGTCAGCATGGAGCCCTATGTCGCCGAACCCGTGCGGGGGGCCCTGAAAGCAGCGGCACTGAAGGAACGAGACGTACACCGCGGTATCGCGATCCACGATTGGCAATCGCTGATGAGTACTCAGCCGCATACACACCTCAAGAGTGGTCGGCAAATCCGCCGGGATGAGTGCTCCTCCTACATCTGTACGGGCGGCACCACCGGGCTCCCCAAGATCGCCGCGCGTAGCCATGGTTCTGAAGTATTCAATGCGTGGGCCGTGGCCGCTCACTTGCAGCCACGCACGGCTGGCCAGGTGATCTTTTGTGGCCTGCCGTTATTTCACGTCAATGGACAAATGGTGACTGGCCTGATGCCTTGGACTCAAGGCGACCATGTGATCCTCGGGACGCCTAATGGGTATCGTGGCGAGGGGGTGATCCCGCGATTCTGGGAGATGGTCGAGCACTTCGGTATCAACCTCTTTTCCGGCGTGCCAACGGTCTACGCTGCACTTCTGCAAAATGAATGGCAGGGCCGCGACCTGTCCAGCCTTCGCTTTGCAATGTGTGGCGCCGCACCCATGCCGGCTGAGCTTTTCCGAGAGTTCGAACGCCGGACCGGGGTAAAGATCCTTGAAGGTTACGGTCTTACTGAAGGCGCCTGCGCCTCCTCAGTCAATCCGCCCCATGGCGAGCGCCGTATCGGCTCCATCGGGATACGGATCGCCTACCAGGGTATGCGCGCGGTCGTGCTCGATGATGCTGGAGAGTACCTGCGCGACGCCGACGTGGATGAGATCGGCCTCATCACGATCAGTGGTCCGAACCTCTTCGAAGGCTATCTGGAGGAGCGTCATAACCAGGGGCTTTGGATCGATATCGACGGTCAGCGCTGGTTGAATACGGGCGATTTGGGTCGCCAGGATGGGCAGGGTTACTTCTGGCTGACCGGACGCAAGAAGGAGTTGATTATCCGCGGTGGCCACAACATCGATCCCAAGCAAATCGAGGAGGCTCTGCAGGTGCATCCTGCCGTCGCCTTGGTCGCTGCAATTGGCAGCCCCGATGCCTACTCGGGCGAAGTGCCGGTCGCCTACGTTCAACTGTGCCCCGGGCAAGCCTGCAACGCCGAAGAACTTGAGGCATTCGCTCATCTGAACATCAGCGAGCGGGCAGCAGTGCCCAAGCGCATCGAAATCCTCGAAGCATTACCACTGACTGCCGTGGGCAAGATATTCAAGCCCGCTTTGCAGCAGCGCGAGATTGCCAAAGTAGTCCAGCAGGAAGTGGAGCGCCTGGGACTTTCGGATATTGCTGTCGAGGTCGTGCAGGACAATCGCCGTGGGCATGTCGCCTGCATCCGGGCCGGAACTGGCCAAGAAGTACTGGCTCCGCTCTTGGGGCGCTATAGCTTTCAAATCGAGTGGCTTGATTGAGTTCCTGATTCACATCTGTAAGTTCCAGCAGTCATGCCCTGGCGCTGTTTAGCCAGGGCCTTTTACACAACTTCGATCAACTCCAACCGGCACTGAAAAAGTGCACAGGACGGCGAAGCCTTGCCTGCGTGCAATCAACAAAAACAATAAACAAGAGGTGGAAAATGAAACTGAATAGTCATGCGATCCCGTGTCTCGATGCTCAGCGAAAGTGTGCTGTCTGGATTAAGTTCACCAGTGCCATGGCACTCCTCAGCGCCTCTACAATTGCCGGTGCCAATGGCATTGCCCTTAACGAACAAAGTGCAAGCAGTGCGGGAACGGCTTATGCGGGAAGGTCGTCATCCGCGCTGGACGCCAGCACCATCTTTGGAAATCCTGCAGGGTTGACCAAGTTGAAGCGTACCGAGATTTCCGGCGGCGCCGCGGTCGTCTCGGTGAGCGACGACATCAGTAATGCGCAGAGCAGTGCCCCGGGAACGAATAAAGGGGACTCGGTACCTTTGGGGGTCGTGCCCTTCGTCTATATGTCGACGCCACTTGACGATCGTTTTTCGATTGGTCTTGGCCTTTATGCTCCGAGTGGTCTGATCAATGATTACGAGAGCAGTTTTCAGGGTCGCTACCATGGTTCCTATAGCACGACCAAGGAAGTAACCCTGCAGCCCACCATTGCCTATCGGATCAACGATTACGTGTCCATTGGTGGCGGACCGACCATCAACCGTTTCACTGCAAAGCTTAAGAATGACTTGGCCACCGGCGCCCTGAACAACGGCCGGGACACAGAGGTCACTATCAAAGGCGATGACACGGCACTTGGCTACAATCTCGGCATCTTGTTTGACTTGAGTGAGGCGACAAGTTGGGGGATTAACTATCACTCAAAAGTGGTTTATCACCTCGAAGGGCATACTGAGGTTTCCGGCTCCCCGAGCGTTATCCCGCTGGACGGAAACTACAACAACAAGATAGACATCACGATGCCCGAGTCAGTGGACACGTCCATCACCCATCATTTCAATAGTCGCTGGACGGGATACCTGGGGACCACCTGGAAACGTTGGAGCCGGATCGAGAAGGTCGAGACAAAGAACAGCGGTCTTTCCCCCTTGGGCGAGGCGGCTGGCCTGGGACGTATGACCGAAGAAATGAACTGGCACGACACCTGGTCCACCGCAGTCGGCGCATCCTATCAATTGAACCAGCAATGGCTGCTGCGCGCAGGCTACGCCTATGATCCGTCGCCCATCAGGAATGCCGATCGCAGCGTGCGCGTTCCGGTGGGTAACCGCCAAGCCGTGACCCTGGGCGGCGCTTATTTGCCGAACCCCGACCTGACGATAGACTTTGCGTATGGTTATCTCTGGGATTCCAAAGCCTCTGTTAAGCAGTCGAACGACTCCGGTCTTCAACCGGAATACAGTGCCAACTACAAAAATAGTGCGCATGGAATTTCAGTGCAGGCAACCTATCGGTACTAATCGCCACGACTTCCTTTTTTAAGGGAGTTCATTTTCGCAAGCCGTCCTGAAGGTTCACTTTTAATCGAAGGCCACTATTCCAATGAGGTCGTGATGCAGTTCCGCCTGTCAATCGGCACCCGCTGCCGCGAACACTTTCGCGGTGGTGGGTGGGTTGTTGGCAATAACCCATTGGAGAATATGCCATTCGATTTGCAGGTACCGTCGCCTTCGCTTCATCGTCGTTTCCTGCGAAAGATACTCAACGGTAAGAGACAGTTGTTGGCCTGGCTTTGCCAGTCGTCATCGGCTGCTTTTGGCCGATTTATGCCTGTCGCGAAGGGTTGAAATCGGCCGATTCTGTTGAAAAAGTCGGTCTGCCCAAACTGCCTGATCATTGACTGGCGAAAACGCCTTTTTTGCACGCTGCTACGTGAAATCCGAGTCCGGAAGCCTCTGCCAAAAATAAAGATTTCAATCTCGGACGCGTACTTTTCTGATGCGCAAACCATGGCCGACTTTTTCAACACAATCGGCCAATAGCAGACCTTCCAGATATCTCATTACCTTGGCGATTACTGGCCGTCAGAGACGGTGAATTTTAATCTGGAGCCCCTCCTGCTCCTCGGGTGTCCGAAAGTAGCTTGTGATCAAATCGAACTCAGCGTCGGTTGCTGCAAACTCATGCTCTGCGCGGCCATTACGAAGATGCAACCGGCCTCGGCAAGTATCATCGTCCACCTCGATGTAGTGGACGCAGTGGGAAACCTCGACTGCGTCAGCCAAGCCGCGTAACCATTGGCGGTCCTCAGGCGTATTGGCAGGAAAATCCAGAACCACGCTTACGCCGGCATTTAGCACATCGGTGACAAGCGGGCCCACAACTTCCCGAATCTGATGCGCAAGCTTCACGTAATCGGCCACTGACTTGATTTGGTCCGGATAGAGCCGTGAGAGCCAATAATCTTCACTAAGCAAAATCGCCAACTGCTCGGCCGCCAGAGACCGAGCCAGCGTTGATTTGCCGGATGCAATTTTGCCAGACATTAAATGAAGTATTGGTTTTGGCACGGGACGTTTCCTTATGTCGAATTCTGATGATGCTTATCGAACAGTGTTGGCGCAACTGCAAGTTATTCAGCGTCAGCTTTGGGTCGACTCCGACCTGTGACGGCCGGCAACAGCCGACCCAATAGGGTTGTCCACAACGCCCCATCAATTGGGCCGCAAGCGGCCGCCCTTAACGATGTGGGTGTACAGTCCAAGACACCAGTTTGAGCACAATGGGGCGAACGACGAGTATGCACAGGAATGCCACTGGCATGGCCAATTTATAGGCGTGCAGCGCATTACTTAGGTAATCAATCTCAATACCGGAATTTGCCGCAGTGATCACGAATGACATCAAGAGCGCCATGATTGTGGCCATATACAGTGCGAAAACATAAGGCGTAGCGCGAACCGAGAGCTTACGTTGGTTGAAAAATAGAGCTTTAGAGGATGTTTTTGGATTCATATCAGACCTTTTTGATCTTCGATTGATAGGTGATGAACACCATAGCAAGATCAAAAATTAGCAACTAGACGGCTAGCAGTGGTTGCTTTATAAACAAAATCTTATGAATGACTCTTCTCGCTGGGACAAAGATGAACCTGTTAGGGGCGATTGCTAGCTTTATCAAGGTGGTTGAAGCGGGCTCCATCGTGGGCGCGGCCAAAAACCTGGGCGTCAGTGCGGCAGCCATTAGCCAGACCATAAATCGCTTGGAAACCCACCTAGGTACGCGCCTTCTCCAGCGCACCACGCGTAGCATGGCGCTAACCGAAAGCGGCATGGTGTACTACGAAAAAGTGAAACGCATAGCGCGTGATCTCGAATCGGCGCAAAGCGCGATCACCAGCGCGCAGACTCAACTCCAAGGGCGACTGTGCATCGCTTCTACCTCCGCTTTCGGGCGACATGTGTTGGCATCACTAATCGCCGGCTTCGCTGCACGTTACCCACGCCTGACACTTGAACTCTCAACCACAGATCGCAAAATTAATCATATTCAAGAAGGCATTGATCTGAGCCTGCGGATAAAACCACAACTAGAAGAGGGGATCGTCGCTCGCAAGATCGTTTCAGTCCCTTTTATCATCTGCGCGTCACCCATCTATTTGGAACGAGTCGGCTGGCCACGCGATCCTGAAGAACTCCAACACCATGCCTGTCTAGCGTTTCGCTACCCGCTAGACGGACGCTTTCTACGTTGGGGGTTTATCCGGGATGGGCAACGTTACGACGCTACTCTCAATGCGACCGCAATCAGCGACGATATTGACGCTCTAGCCCAAATGGCCATCCGCGGCGCGGGAATAACCCGTTTGGCGGAGTTCGTGGCGACGCCCTATATCGAAAGTGGCCAACTCGTTCCTCTGTTTGAACATCGCCACGCTTCAACTTATGCCTACGCTGAACCGCTCGATATTTATGTATGCGTCCAGGAGCGCGCCGCCATCACCCCCAAGGTCAAAGCTTTTATGAATTATTTGACTGAACATCTGGAAATTCGCTGGCCGATGGAAAATACCTTTACGGCGTCCTGATACGGTGCTTTGTAAGCGTCCGCCAATCACGTGTTGCCTGACAAAGATATGTAGTGTGATTGCTGACAGTGACGACGTATGTGGGTGATGATCTAAACACGCCGCATAATGTGTGTATCGCTCATTCACATAGAGGGTCGCTGGAAATGACAATTGTTCATAAGGCTGCTCAGGTAGGTTTCTCAACAGAAGCCAGTACCTATACGCAGGGGCGCCCGGACTATCCAAGCGAAATACGTACATGGTTTAGAGATGCGTTGGACATCAGCCCTGGATCGACGGTTATTGATTTAGGAGCCGGTACCGGCAAGCTCACTCGACTGCTGGATTCAATGGAAATTGATGTCATTGCCGTCGAGCCGGTCAAGGCTATGCGAATCGAGTTTGCCAAGCATCTACCGGACGCTAAAATTCTGGAGGGAACGGCCGAATCTATTCCTCTCGAGGCTGGAGCGGCGCAGGCGCTCATATGCGCCCAGGCCTTCCACTGGTTCGCGAATGAAACAGCGCTCGGTGAGATTCACCGAGTGCTCAAACCGGACGGCCGGCTCGGACTAATCTGGAATGTGCGTGATGAGTCAGTGGACTGGGTGGCTGCCATCACTAAAATCATCACTCCCTACGAAGGCGATACCCCACGCTTTCATACTGGAGACTGGCGACTACCGTTCAAGAGAGGCTACTTCTCGGAGCCCGAATTGACCTGCTTTAATTACATCCATTCAGGCAGCGCCAAGTCTGTCATCTTGGATCGCTTCCTGTCAGTGAGCTTCATCGCGGCTCTACCATCCGAAGAGAAAGAGGTGGTGGCCGATCAACTGATGACTTTGATTCAGACCCATCCGGCTCTGCGCGGGCGTGAGACCATTGAGTTCCCTTATCAGACCCACGCTTATTTATGTCGCCGTCTGGATTGAATCAGGCCGTTTCAACTTAAAAGTCCCCATTTATGCGGCAGCAGTTCGGTAATCGCACTGCCGACGCAGCGGGCTAGTGAAATCGCCGAATTGTTGCCACATAACTGGGCACCGTCACCCACCCACCGCCGCCCAAACGCTTACTATCGACTTAACTAGCGGAATCTCTGTGAAGATAGCCCGCTTTTTTTGCCATCGATTTGCTGCTTGAATGCTTCAAGTGCGGAAACAATCAGTGGGCGGATCGTTGGATCATTTGCGATGGTCTCTGCACTCAATTCCGTGGAAAGCAAATTTACGGATATTGATGCTTCCTCCACGATACAAGCCGACATTGTTTCCAGAACCAGCCGCAGTGCCGCCTGCGCGTGCGAAGCCCGAGGTGAAGCGTTGAAAAGAGCAACGGGTTTGCCTGGGAACTCCTCAGAGCTAACGAGCCAGTCCAGCATATTCTTGAATGAGCCGGGAATTCCGCGAGCGTACTCAGGGCAAGAGATCAGAACGCCGTCCGCGTGGGCGATACTGAAGCGCAAGCCCATGATGGATTCAGGAGGAGTTTCCGTGAAGTCCGGGTTGAAATGAGGTAACTGGCCAACCTCGTGATAATGCGCTACCGACAGCCCTTTGGGACAGAGAACCTCAGCAGCACGCAATAGCACTGAGTTGGAGGAGGCCTCGCGAAGACTCCCTGAAACTGCAAGCAAACGCACCATGTCAACACTCTCCCTGATTTGTAGGGCGGGGAGTGTCGCATGAGGGCCACTTACCGCACCATCATTGGCCCTACCACCGGAGTCAAACCCTATGTCCTGGTTTCGCAGGGATGACCAGATGGCTTTGCCAGACGCTTACGGATGAAGCGCTTCATGGACGATCCCCGTGTAAATGCTGACTATTCTAAGCTTCAATGCCGCCAATCGGCGCAGCAACATCAAAGCTGCTTCTGCTAGTCTGCTGGGCCAGACAGTTAACAAAGCCAGGCTCAATCAATGTTCAACATCCGTGTCGTGACCATGGACGGTTAGGTGGACTGACCCTTATTGCTGACCGCGTGCCCGCGCAGAGCCGAAGCCAACGCAGTGTTCAACATGGGGGGTACGTGCCCGCTGGGGCGATCCCGGTGTTAACAGGTTACTTGATCGACTTTTGGGGGCTGAGCATTGGAATAAGCTCACTTGCGCTCATTATCGCGAGTCTTGCTTCTTTGGCGCTCATGCAGCTTTTGAGGTACGTCCCTAAGCAAAGTCAAGCTTATGTGGCAGCAGATCGATAATCTGACTGGCGCGCTGGGCTGGCAAGCGCGTGAGGACGTCTTTCAGATATGCAACTGATGCCTTGGGGGGGATTCTTCTGATATTCGCAACAAAAGACCTGTCGTTAGCAGGTCGATCTTTCGAAGGTTTTCCGCTGTTGGTTGGCTCGGATGGCTGGCCTGTTGAGTCCGTGCAATCCTTCCTCAGGCATATTCTCGTGGAGTCCGGTGAGGCACGAAGATAACTGACTTGGGAAGCCTACGGACGTCGTCTGTACGACTACTTCGCCTTCTTGGAAGCCAATGGCCTGGGATGAAGCCCTGCTAACGGTCTGAGCGTCCTATCCCGTTACCGGGACTGGTCTCAAGGCGAGCTGGGGCTCGATCCTGGCACGGCGAACAAGCGGTTGAATCTGGTCGTTAGCTTCTACCAATGGGCTAGCCGCGCGCCAGGGAATGCTAGTGCTTCGGAGCGCGGGCATACCAACCGTAGATTGCGATGCCGGCATAACAGGTCGCTGGCACGCTCAATGCCATCGCGAGCGTCGAGAGATCGGCCGCATACCCTGTCAATGGCGGAATAAATGCCCCGCCAACAATGGCGCAACAGAACAGGCCCGAACCTTCTGCCGCGCGATGACCGAGTCCTGCGGTCGCAAGGGTAAAGATCGTCGGAAACATGATGGAGTTGAACAGCCCGACGGCCAGCAGTGACCATCCGGCAACAACGCCTTGTGTGGTGGCAGAGATCGTCAACAGCACAATGACTGCCGTGGCGGCAAAGGCCAGCAGTTTCCCGGGCGCGAAAGTGCGCATCAGCGCCGAGCCGATAAAGCGGCCAACCAGGGCGCCGCCCCAATAGAAGGCAACATGCTTGCCTGCGGCTTCGGCGGGAAGGGCCAGGGTTGTCGGCAGCATGAGGTAGTCGGTGATGAGGCTGCCAATCGTGACTTCAGCGCCGACATAGAGAAATATGCAAACGGTGCCAAGTGCAAAACGCGACTGCTTTAGAAGGTCGAGCGCAGCGAGTGGATTGAGACGTTCAGGTCTTGTTGACGGTTGCAGCTCATTTCTTTTCAGCCAGACGATCAAGGCGACGATGCAGATGAAGAGCGTAATGCTTGCATAGGTGTTGCTGATCACGCTGGCTTCCTGCGACAGGAAGGACGTCAGTTCTGCTGGTGACAATGCGGAGGTATCTACCGCATTGAGGGAGCCCAGGATCAGTATGGCACCCAGGTAGGGCGCGACCGTGGTTCCGAGCGAATTGAACGCATGGCCGAGGGTGAGGCGGCTAGAGGCCGTTGCGACGGTTCCGAGCAGTGAAAGCAGCGGGTTCGCAACGACCTGAACGGTTGTCACGCCAATCGCAAGCACAAAGAGGGCGCCGAGGAAGGCTGGAAACAATGCGGACTGGGTGGCAGGAATGAAGAGCAGGCATCCACCAGCCATCAGCAGCAACCCAAGGACGGCTGCTCTCATGTAGCCGATTCGCGAAATGAGCAGGCCTGCGGGTATGGCGAAAATGAAATAGGCAAAAAAGAATGACGACTGCACAAGCATGGCCTCGGTATAGCTGAGGCTGAAGAGGTGCTTGAGTTTTGGCACCAGGACATCGTTAAGGCTGGTGATGCTGCCGAGGATGAAAAACAGCGCGAACACGTAGGTGCTCATCCGTTGGGCGTGGGGTGTTGCCAAACTGTTGGTGACAGTCGCGCTAGCACTAGCATTCGTCATCACGGGCTTCCTTTCTTGTGATTGTTACTATCAAGGAAAGCTCTATCGAGCCTCGGGCACCTTGACAGCGAGACAGCGCTATCTTTGTGCGGTGAAGTACTCGCCAAAGGAGGGTGCGCTGCCATCTGATTTTTTGTTTGTAGCCGCTACCGCTTACCCAAAGTCCCGGGCCAGTCGTTAGAGGGCGCTACCTTAGTGCCTGACTTTTCGTTTGGCAAGCCGCTAGATCTCTTGGGGGTTATGCCGAGATAAGGGGTAATTTCGCTCATTTGGGCTGCAGCAGGGCCGTGGGCATTTGGACGCTCGAACTGGTTGTCGCCGGCTCGCTACGCCGCGGTAAACGGGTAGCTGCGATCATGAGCTTGATTCAGTCAGCCCGCATGAATGGGCATGATCCTTATGCGTATCTCAAAGATGTGCTGACGCGCCTGCCGACGCAGCGAGCGAGTGAGATCGATCAACTGCTACCACAGCATTGGGTCTAGGCCTGACGTTCTCAACGTGAGGGTGCTCTTGCATTAGAATGACCGCTCAACTCATATGGAACAGGACTGATCCGAATGGAAGCGCGAGCCACTTTTTCCTCCAAGAATTTCAAACCAACTGACCTGACTCCCACGCCCGAAATTACAACAGGCTTACCAGTGTCGATCAGCTCCATGGAAAAGTCCTATACAGGAGCTATCGATGGTATTTCTTCAACAGCCTTTACTGCGGCGTTCGACCAAGCGTCAAGAAGGGGCAGCTACATCGCGATGGAGAGCTTCAAGGGTACGGTGAATGGGGTAGAGGGTTCCTTTAACTTCATTCATTCCGCCTCCACGACCGGAATTGATCGTGCAGATGAGTTTTTCTGCATAGTTGGAGGCAGTGGTACGGATGGTTTGAAAGGGATATCAGGGTCAGGAGGGATCACAATTGACATCGATGGAACGCACCATATTTGGTTGAACTACCACCTCGAATAATTTAACAAGCCGTAAAGGGCACCGCCCCTGACGCATCAGGGAGGTGTCTTCGCTAGGTGCTTACCGTGGCTTTGCCGGACGCTTACGCAGAAAAGTACGTGAGTGAGATTGAAATTCGTGTTTTGCGCAGAAGGTTCACGGCTCATATTTGACGTAGTCATGGGTAGCCAGGCCGGATCGACTTTTTCAACGCAATCGGCCGATTGCTGCCCTTCGCGACAGGCAAAAAACGGCCAGAAGCGGTCATCCAGGTTGAGCGCTATCCAGAATGACTTTGGCCTCGATTTCAAATCTGCTCAACAACGCGGCACCATCCGTAACACCAAGAATCTCATCGATCGCGGCGATTTTCCGGGTTGCGTGGTCGATCTGAAAATCAGCGTTGCTGTATGCAGCCTCCGCCTCATTGTGGAGTGCATAGGCCATATGCGCCGCGACACGGACGCTCATTGGAGCATCGACATCGCTGCCCAGATAATCAGCAAGCAATGTCCTGATCTCAAGCAATGCGAGGGCGAGTAGCCTGGTCTGGTCAGTCAGCATAAAAGGATCCTAGATATTGCAACGAGTGTGCGAAACGAATTTCGCGAGGTTATATAAACTCGCAGACAGGCAAAAGCAAAAGACCGCTTCGGGTCGTTTTTTGCCTGTCGCGAAGGGCAGCAATCGACCGGTTGAATCCACAACCCAAAGCGGCCATTCGCAATCGACAGGGCACCTACCCTCGAATAGCAGTCAGCTTGTCTAAACCGATGGCGACTCAGACATCTCCACCAGCAGTTGCCCGAATGCATTGGCCGCAGGGGTCTTTCCTGTGACACTCCATACCAGTCTGAAATCAGCATCCACCAGCGGTGGCAGGCCATGTTGACCGTCAATCACCACCATGCCGGGCTCTAGATCTCCCAGCGGTAGAGCGGTGACGGCAAGTCCGGCCAATACCGCCGCCCGCAGTCCTTGTTGACTTGGAGAGGTAAAGGCGACCCGCCAATCCACGCTGGAACTCTCCAATGCCTCTACGGCTACCTGGCGGTGCACGCAGGGCGTTGGTGCAAACGCCAACGGCAAAGGGGCATCGCCGGCAAAGTCGAAACTCTGCGCCGCAGCCCAGACAAACCGGGTTTTGCGCAGTACGGTACCGCCGGCCTGGCTGCCCGGCAATGCCATGACCACGGCCAGATCGAGCCCATCGGCATCGACCAGCGCGCGCAGATCGAGATAGGTGGCGACGGTTACATCCAGACGTACGGCGGGAAATTGTCTGGCGAACCGAGTCAGTAACGGTGGCAGACCGTCGCCGATAAAGTTTTCTGGCACACCGAAACGCACGGCCCCGGATACCGGCGACGCTTCGAAACGCCGGGAGAGGGCGTCTTGTGCTCTGAGGATTTGTTCGGCATGGCGCAGAAAATCTTCGCCATCTTCTGTCAGCGTCAAACGTCGAGTGGTGCGCATCAGCAGCGCGGTACCGGCCTGTTCTTCCAAACGCCGGATCTGATGACTGATCGCTGACTGACTCAAGTGCAGCCGCTCTGCGGCACGCGTGAAACTACCGGTTTCCTTGATTGCGACAAAAGCACGCAATAGAGCTGGGTCGAAGTCCATTAAGTCAACTCATGACGAATATTAATAAAACTTACGAAATTAAATCATTTCTGTCATTTTTTAATTACTTCCAGAATGCGGCTGGTCACTTGGAGTTATGTCTGGTGACGCTGGCGAGGCTATCGCGTCTCCCCCCCTGACGACGTTCAGAGCGGTCTTGCCAGTGCCCATCAACTTGATCTGGAAGATCACGATGCAGTTCTCTTCTTCGCAAAAAGATGTTTTCACAATAGCCGCCGTTTGCCTGGCCTCGCTGATGTTCGGCCTGGAAATCTCGAGTGTGCCGGCAATCCTGCCCACGCTTGAATCGGTTCTGCGCAGCGATTTCAAAGATATGCAGTGGATCATGAATGCCTACACCATCGCCTGCACCACGGTGCTGATGGCCACCGGCACACTGGCGGATCGGTATGGGCGCAAACGAGTGTTTGTCATTAGCCTGGTACTTTTCGGCATTACCTCACTGAGCTGTGGATGGGCACAAAGCACCAGTGTGTTGATCGCAAGCCGATTCCTGCAAGGTATGTCCGGTGGAGCCATGCTGATTTGTCAGGTGGCAGTGCTGTCTCATCGGTTCCAGTCGGGAGCTGTGCGCGGCAAAGCGTTCAGTGCCTGGGGGATCGTGTTCGGCATCGGTCTGGGGTTCGGTCCGATTATCGGCGCAGCTATCGTGGCGCTGTCGAGTTGGGAATGGGTATTCCTGGTGCATGCGCCAATTGCCGTGCTCGCGCTGGTACTGGTGATCGCCGGTGTCGATGAATCGCGCGACCCGCAGCGTCGCAGGCTGGATGTGCTGGGCATTATTTCGCTATCGCTGGCAGTGTTGGGTCTTTCCTGGTTCATCACTCAGGGAGCGGGTGTGGGCTTCTCCAGTGGTTCGGCCATCGCCAGCCTGGTTGTGGCAATGGTCAGCTTCATTGTCTTTGTCATTGCACAGCGACGCTATCTCGATCCCATGTTCGACTTCTCTGTATTCCGGATCCGCCGCTTCTCGGGTGCCTTGCTAGGGTCGGCAGGCATGAACTTCAGCTTCTGGCCATTCATGATTTACCTGCCTCTGTACTTTCAAAATAGCCTGGGCTACGCCAGTGTCGGCACCGGTCTGGCACTGCTGGCTTATACGCTGCCGACGCTGGTTGTCCCCCCGTTAGGCGAGCGGCTGGCGCTGCGTTATCGACCTGACGTGGTGATTCCCGCAGGCTTGTTCACCATCGGTCTGGGGTTCCTGCTGATGAAGTGGGGCAGCAGTGTCACGCATGCCAGCTGGCTGACGATGCTTCCAGGCTGCCTGATCGCCGGGATCGGACTGGGGCTGACCAATACGCCTGTTACCAATACCACCACAGGATCGGTGCCCAGTGACCGTGCTGGCATGGCATCGGGTATCGATATCAGCGCTCGCATGATCAGTCTTGCCATCAATATCGCGCTGATGGGATTTATCTTGGTGGAAGGCATCCTGTCTTCCCTGCGTAATCAGCTATCTGGCTCGCCCGATGATGTGCAACTGAGGTTGCTGGCGGAGAATATTTCAGCCGGCAACTCTGCCGTGTTAACGCAGACTGGCCAGGGGACTACGATTTCGGTCGATGTCGCCAACGCAGCTTTGGCGCATGGGTTTGGCTGGGTGATGCTGTATGGCGGTATTGCTGCGTGGGTGCTAGTGGCGGCGAGCTGGGTGGTCTTTCGTCCGAGCAAAGCTTGTTGAATCTCAGCAGTGACTATCATCCGAAGGACTGCTTTTGGAACTGTCCCATCATGCTGCATGCTTTCCTGCTGGCCAATGCAGAGATTTTGCCGCAGGCCAGACAGGGGAGCTACTTGTTCAACAGAGTCGGCCAAAAACAGCAGCTGCCTCTGCATGGGGCATCGAGGCAGCTGTCTGTACTTACGACCTAAGCCTGGTACAGGTTGGAGATTTTGACGTCCGGATCTACCTCAGCCTCGTAGTCAACCCCTTCGATCCCGAAACCGAAGAGACGCAGGAACTCCGCTTTGTAACCGACGAAGTCAGTTAGTTCATAGAGGTTATCGTTGCTGACCTGATCCCAGAGTTGCTTGACGCGGTCCTGCACTTCGGGAGCCAGCTCCTTGTAGTCCGCGCGCAGGCGACCCTCTTCATCCATCACTGGAGAATGGCCGTACAAGCTGTCTTTGTAGAGCGCATAGACCTGCTCGATACACCCCTCGTGCGTGCCCTGCGCTTTCATCACTTTAAACAACAGTGACAGATACAGCGGCATGATCGGGATAGCTGAACTTGCCTGGGTAACCACCGCTTTCAATACCGAGACCCGCGCATCGCCCCCCAGAACAGCCAACCGTTCACGGATACCAAGGACTTTCTGATCCAGGTCCTTCTTGGCCGCACCAATGGAGCCATTCCAATAGATGTCATGAGTCAGCTTTTCGCCCAGGTAAGTGAACGCGGTCGTTTTCGCCCCATCAGCCAAAACACCCGCTTCGTGCAGGGCATTGATCCACATCTGCCAGTCTTCGCCGCCCATCACGGCCACCGTGCCATCGATTTCGCTTTGGGTCGCCGGTTGTAGCGTGGTGTCCTTGACCACTTCCTTATCAGTATCCAGGCCCCGCAAGGTCACGGCCTTGTCGAGCGGCTTGAGGGTAGAACTGAATACTTCACCCGTCTTGGGGTGTGTCCGGCGCGGTGCGGCAAGACTGTAAACAACCAGGTCGACCTTCCCGAAGTCGCGCTTGATAACGTCGATGGTCTTCTGTTTGATCTCATCGGAAAAAGCATCGCCGTTGATGCTCTTGGCGTAGAGGCCGTCGGACTCGGCAAACGTGTGAAAGGCCGCTGTGTTGTACCAGCCGGCGGTGCCGAGCTTGCCCTCATCGCCTTCACGTTCGAAAAACACACCGAGAGTGCTGGCGCCATAACCAAAAGCTGCCGTTATCCGCGCAGCAAGTCCGTATCCGGTCGATGCACCGATCACGAGTACGTTCTTTGGCCCTCCGGTGATCAATCCTTTCGAAGTAACGTAATCGACCTGATTCTTGACGTTGGCTTCGCAGCCAGTGGGGTGGGTAGTCACACAGACAAAGCCGCGAACGCGCGGTTTAACGATCATAAAGATCTCCCTCTTCCAGGATGAGAGCCAACCTTGGCTACAAAGTTATAGACGCCTGGAAAACTGGAGCGTCACGATTGGTGCCTCGCCAAGCAATGCCTGAACAAACGGATCAGGTTTGCTCCTAAGCCTTTTCTGCGAAGTGAAGGATGCACCGCAACCGAGTACAACCATCCACGATGGCCGACGTACCCTGCCAGAACGGTACCAACAACTTCTTTTTTCGGGTGAATTCTGAGTCCGGAAGCCTTTGCATAAAGTAAAGAATTCAATCTCAGACGCGCACTTTTCTGCAGAGCAAACCATGGCCGACTTTTTCAACAGAATCGGCCGTTAGTAGCCAGCCCTGAGGTCGACTATGGATTCGTGCAGCGAACTAAACCACCGCTCCGAACAACGATCCCACCAGCGCTGTAATGCCCATGGCCAACACCCCCCAAAGCGTCACGCGCCAGGCGCCGATCATGACCTTGGCACCACCGGCCTTGGCCGCGACAGCCCCCAGGCTGCCGAGAAATACCAGTGACATGCCGCAAATCCATGGCACAGCGCTCTGCGTGGGTGCGATGAAAACCACTGCCAGCGGCAAGGCTGCGCCGACCACGAAACTGGCGGCCGAGGCGAGGGCCGCTTGCAAGGGTTTGGCCGTGAGTGCTTCGCTGATGCCCAGTTCGTCTCGGGCGTGGGAGCCCAGCGCGTCATGTTTCATCAATTGGTCGGCCACCTGATGGGCCAGTTCGGGTGATACACCGCGATGCATGTAAATGTTGGCCAGCTCGATGCGTTCGGCTTTCGGGTCGCTGGCCAGTTCGGCCCGTTCCCGGGACAGGTCCGCCCGTTCGGTATCCGCTTGAGAGTGCACGGAGACGTATTCACCCGCCGCCATGGACATGGCTCCCGCCACCAGACCGGCCATCCCGGTGACCAGCAAGGTGGTGTGGCTGGCGTTGGCGGCCGCGACGCCGATCAACAGGCTCGCGGTGGAGACGATGCCGTCGTTGGCCCCCAGGACGGCGGCGCGAAGCCAGCCGATACGATCACTTCGGTGGTACTCGGTGTGCCGGTGCATGAATTTCATTGTTTAACAGGACTCCCTGTCATCAGGCGGTTCAAGTCGGACGGGATTCGAGTGGCCCGGCAATTGGCTTCAGCGCGTTTCAATCTGCGCCTGCAACTGGCCGCCGACAATGGATATTTCTTTGAACTGTTCACCGTCGCGCAGCACGAACAACGCGTCCATCCCGCGTTCTTGTGCCAGGCGTGGGCCTTCGGTTTCGCCCAGCACCATCAGCGCCGTGGCCCAGGCGTCGGCGAGCATGCAGGAGGCCGCCACCACCGTGACGGCCGCGAGCGAGTTGCACAGGGGGGCGCCGGTGGCCGGGTTCATGGTGTGGGCATAGGACTGCCCCCTCACATCGACCCAGTGTCGGTAGTCCCCGGACGTGGCGATGGCGGCGTTGCTGAGTTCCATCACCCCCATGACTTCACGCACGCCCCGGCAGGGTTTTTCAATGGCCACGACCCAGGGTTGAGCGTCAGGTTTGACGCCACGGGCGCGCATCTCGCCGTCGATGCCGACCAGGTAGCGACAGATGCCAAAACCCTCCAGGCAGCGGGCCAGTTCATCGACACCAAAACCCTTGGCGATACCGTTCAGGTTGAGGTTCAGCGGCGCGCGTTTACGCACCTGATGATGTTGCGGGTCAACCACCAGCGCCGCGCTGGCGGACAGGCGCGCTCGCGGCGGCATCGTGTCGAGCACCTGCTCGGTGACGGTCTGTTCGCCGGAACCGAACCCCCAGGCGTCCACCAGATCACCGACGGCGATGTCGAAGGCGCCACTGGATTGCTGACTGATACGCAGCGCGGCAGACAGCACCATGGCCAGCTCCTTGGGCACTGACACCCATTCCTGCTCGGGGGCGGCGTTGAGGCGGTTGAGGTCGGAGCCGGGTTTCCAGGTGGACATTTGCTGGTCCACCCGGGCCACGGCGCGCGCCAGTCCGTGGCTGATTTTGTCGGTATCGGCCCCGGTTTCGGCATAGAACAGGGCGGTGTAACGGGTGCCCATGGTTTCGCCATTCAGGCTGTAGCGTTGCAAGTCAGTAGACATCTTCACGGTAGCGTCCTTGTGCCTTGAGGGTCAGCACACTCAGGTTGAGCGGCGCCAACACTTCATCCAGGGCCTGCATCACGCCCTTGGCCATCTCGCGACCGCCGCACACCAACACCTGGGCGCCTTTTTCAATCAGCCGGCGCAACACCAGAGCGTCGCTGATCAACCGGTCTTGCACGTAGCTGCCGTCCATCACCTGGGAGAAGGCGGCGCGCAATGCCGTCAGGCGTCGGTCCGCCAAGTAATGGTTAAGCTCCGATTCGTAGAGAAAATCCGAGGCCGGGTTGCGCCCGCCCCAATACAAATGCATGGGGTGTCGGGCCTTGTTGTTGCGGATAAAACCGGCCAAGGGACCTATGCCGGTACCGGCGCCGATCAGGATCACCGGGTGGGTGCCCGACGCCGGACGAAATTGCGGGTTGGGCTGGATAAAGGCTTCGATCGGCGCGCCGATGTTCAGGCCATGAAGGAATTGCGAGCACACGCCGCCTTCATGTTTACGCACGCAGATCTCCAGCACGCCGTCTTCTGAGCTACTGGCCAGCGAGTAAAAACGCGGGACCGGGCTATTCGGAGGGAAAATCCCGACCAGGTCACCGGCCAGAAAGCCCGGTAGCTCACCGGGTGCTTTGAAGCGCAGTACGTGGGTCGGCGCATTCACCTGTTCGCCGTAGGCAATGCGCTCCATCAATACCAGTTGATGGGTAGGCGGCTGTTCCGGGGTGTGAGCCAGCATCAGGTCATGCCCCAACACTTCGCCCAGTGCATGGCCCCAGCGAGCAAATTCCTGTGAGGACTGGCGGTTGACGGTTTCCAGCCCCAGCAATGGCGAGCCACCGGCCTGTAACATCGCGTCCTGCACCTGATGGGCGTACCGACAGAACTGTGGAAACTGCCGGTCACCCAGGCCCAGTACGGCAAACGGCAGGCCGGGTTTGAGGCCGGTTTGGGTCAGCCGTGACAGAAACTGCGAAGCCGAGGCGGGTGCATCGCCGTCGCCATGGGTCGCGGTGAGGATGAACACGCGTTGGGCATTGCCGTAGTCGTTAGCGTATTGATTCATCGCCGCGCTATGTACTCGGTGTCCAGCCTGGTGCAAGGCGTCGTGCAAGGTGTTGGCAAAGCCCCAGGTGCTGTTGTTTTCACTGCCCACCAGAATCACGCTGTCGGCGGATTGCGCGGCGCAGTTGTCGCGGATGTTCGGAGCGGCCTTGCGGCGGCGCCACCACAGCAGGATGCCGGTCACGCTCATCAACGGCACGCAGAGGGCGCAGAGCCCCAGCGGCAGGCCTAGCCACCAGAGGCCTTCACCGGTGTGCAACTGATAAATCAATTCGTAGGCGTTGTGCATCGAGTCGTGGGCTTGATAAGACAGCAAGGCGCCGCTGGCCTGGTCCACGTAGCCATCACCTTGGGCCGTGCGCAGGGAAAACACGTCCTGCGGGTTATTGGGACTCGGGTAGACCAGCTCGCGCAGGTCATTCAGGTCGGTGGCCTGCAAGGCTTGCAGGTTCGCCACCGGCAAGGCCGGGCCGGCGCTGAGGTGGGCGGGGAAGGTGGGCTCACTCTGACTGCCATCGGCGATAAAACCGAAGGTTGTGGCACTCATATAGAGCCCGCTCAGCGCCGACAGCAGCAGCCCAAGCAATGCCAGGCGCCCGACTTCAGCATGCCAGCGCTGGCTGAAGGTGCCTCGCAGTGGCCGCAACAGGTTGCGCCAGCCGCCCAGCCGCCGGGCCAGCAACAGCGCGCCGGACACCGACAGCATCAGCATGAACAGCGCGCCGACTCCCGACACCCCGTGGCCCGGTGTGCCAAGGAACAGCGAGCGGTGCAGGTCTTTCATCCAGCGTGAGAAGGCGGATGGCTCGTAAGGCGCGAGGCCTTGACCGGTCAGTGGGTCGACTTTTTCGGCCCCGGCCTGACCGTCCTGGCTGTAGTAGACAATGACCGTCCCGGACGCTGTGCGCTGGATCTGCTCCACGCCCGGGAAGTGGCTGGCGACGCGCCCGGCCAATTGACCGACGTTGACTTGCCCGGCAGCGGTGGACGTGTTGTGCAGGCGTTCCAGGGCCGGGTCGACAGACAACATCGCGCCGCTGATGGCCAACAGCATGACCAGCAGGGCGGCGATCAGGCCGGGCAGGGAATGGAACTGGCGAAGCATGTTCAGCCTCCAGAAATGGCAGGTGCTACAGATCGTAAGTGAAGGATTCGACGTAAGTACTGCCGGTCGCCGGCTTGCCTGCGCCCTTGGACGTCAGGGGCACGCTGACATCGGCGCGGGCGTCACGTTTGTCCTCGACGGCGCTGTCGATGCGGATTTGATACCCGGCATCGATCAGGGTGTCTGCCAGTTCGACGCTGACTTTGAGCGTGCGCCCACTGCCGACACTGGCGCCGCTGACCCCGTCAAACTCGCTCGGGTTCATCCCGCTTCCACGGGCCCAGTCGGCCAGATGCTTGTAATACTTGGCCTTCTTGCCGGCCACCCAGAGGGTTTTCTGATATTGGCCAGTGGCGTCGGTGACGTAGATCGCCAGATACGCATCATTTCCACTGTAATCCTTGAGCTGTGTGGTCAAGGTCACTTCACGGGCCTGGGCCAACCCCGGCAGGGCAATGGCGCCGGCGAGGCAGGTTGCAGCGATGATCTTTTTCATGGCGTTGTCCTTTTGATCGTTAGGTCGAGAGCCTGGACCTGCTTGCTGACAGCAACCTGAAGCGCAGGGAAAAATCTTCGACAGGCTCATTCGGTGTGCGGGTTGCCGAGGTAATCCCTGGCATCGCCGTCGTCCCGGAAATGGATCTCGAGTGTGTGCAGGTGCAGCGATGCCGGTGAGTAACTGGCTTCGATGGTGTTGCCTTTGCGGTCCAATCCCTTGAGCTTGTAACAACCGTCGTCGACCTTGATGCGCTGCACGCTCCAGCCGTATTGCTGCTCCACCTGCTGACGCAAGGTTTCGCGTGGTTGCCAGTCGCTCACCGGGTCGCTGCAGTCTTCATCGGCCAAGGCGTAACCGTTGAGCAGAAAGCTCAATAACGCAGTACTGGCAATAAAAGCGGATTTCATGATCTGTCTCCTGCCGGGGCGGCGTCTGTGGCATACCCTAAGGTGCATTCCTGACAACCACCTGAATCTTCAGATTCACGTCAGGTAAGGCGATTAAGGTGCTGCACGACAATCATCCCAGGAGGTACCAGATGCGGGTTTTATTGGTCGAGGATGCACCCGGGTTGGGGGAGGCGGTGCGCGAGCAGATCGCCGATGACGGCCACGCAGTCGATTGGGTGCAGCGCCTGGACCATGCGCGTAACAGCGTGCGCACCACCCCTTACGACTTGATCTTGCTTGATTTGATGCTGCCGGACGGTCGCGGGCTGGATTTTTTGCGTCAGCAGCGTTCCGCAGGGGACGCGACGCCGGTGATCATCCTGACCGCCCAGGATCAGATATCCGATCGCATCGCCGGCCTCAACGCCGGGGCCGACGACTATCTGGTCAAACCGTTCGACCTGTTTGAGCTCTCGGCCCGCGTGGCTGCGGTGGCCCGCCGTTACAGCGGCAACCCTAACCCGCAGATCAGGCTCGGCCAATTGCAGGTCGACATGAGCGCCCGTACGGTGATGCGGGCCGGCGCGACGGTGGATCTTACGGCGCGGGAGTGGGCGCTGTTCGAGGCATTTGTCCAGCGCCCCAGCGCGCTGCTGTCCAAGGCGCAGCTCGAAGAGCGGTTGTACGCCTTCGGCGCCGAAATCGAGAGCAACACGATCGAGGTCTATATCAGCCGGCTGCGTAAGAAGCTCGGGCGCGACCTGATTGAAACCGTGCGCGGCATGGGTTATCGGTTGGTGTCCGCATGAAGACATCGTCAAGCCTGCAAAAACGTCTCGGCCTGGGGTTGACCCTGGGCATGACCTTGCTTTGGCTGGGGGCGACCGTCGGCGCCTGGCTGGTGGTGCAACATGAATTGAACGAGGCGTTCGACAGCGCGCTGGAAGAGACCGCGCAACGCATCCTGCCCCTGGCCGTTCTGGAAATCAGCAATCGTGAGGAGCCTGGTGATGCACAGCACGTGGCCACCCTGAAAATGCACAAGGAATACCTGACGTATCTGGTGCGCGATGCCAGCGGCAAGATCCTGATGCAGTCCCACGACGCCAACCCGAAGATCTTCAACAAACAGCCGGCTGAAGGTTTCTCCACCACTGAAAAATACCGACTGTATGGCGCCAGTGCGCTGCGCGAAACGCTGTTCATCGAGATCGCCGAACCCCTTGGCCATCGCCGGGAAGCCGCGCGGGAAGCCTTGTTTGCCTTGTTGTTGCCCTTATTGGCGCTGATCCCCATCAGCCTGTTGGGCACCTGGTTATTCGTGCGCATCAGCCTGCGCAGCGTGTTGGCCTATCGTCGTGCCGTGGAGGCTCGTGGGGTGGGTGATCTGTCGCCGATCAAGGTGTCGCGCCTGCCGGCAGAAATCGATCCGTTGGCTGATGCGGTCAACCATCTGCTGGAGCGCTTGCGCAAGGCTTTGGAGGCCGAGCGCAGCTTCACCGCCAATAGCGCCCATGAGCTGCGCACGCCACTGGCCGCGACCCTGGCGCAGGTCCAGCGGCTGCGCCACGAAGCGCCCGAAGGCCCATTGCGGCTGCGTGCGGCAAAGATCGAAAACTCGTTGCGCGAGTTGGCGCGGCTCTCGGAAAAACTCATGCAACTGGCCAAGGCCGAGGGCGGTGGGCTGTTGTCCGAAACGCCCCAGGACCTCATTCCGTTGTTGGCCCATGTGGTTGATGAGTGGAACCACAGCAGCGCTCGCCACATCGAGCTGCAGCTGCCAACCCAGGCCAGCGTGTACTCGGCGATAGATCCGGATGCTTTCGGTATTCTGTTGCGCAACCTGATCGAGAATGCGCTGAAGTACGGCGCGACGGATCAACCGATCGAAGTCAGCCTCACCGACCAGGCGCTGCTGCGGGTGGTCAATGGCGGCCCCGCGGTGCCGGAGCCCGTGTTGCAGCACCTGACCGAACGTTTTGTGCGCGGTCACAGTGAAGTCAGCGGGTCAGGGTTGGGGTTGGCGATTGCCAAAACCATTGTGCAGGGGGTCAACGGGCGAATGACGTTGGTATCGCCGGCAACCGGCCGACGGGAGGGATTCGAAGTCCGCGTCTGGTTGCCGCTTGCGTCGACTATTGAAGGCTGAAGGCAACGCTTTGCATGCGTTTTCACATCCACGCGAGGCGCTCGCCAAGGCAATAATCGAAGTGATGGCGGAGCCTCTTCACGGTGGGTCGGGCAGCGGTACCCAAGTGCACCTGCTGCCCTTCGAAATCGTGACGATTGAAAGTCTCTGAAATAACGAATGGTCAGGGATCAACGATCCCCGCCATTGCTATTTTTTGCCGCCCGACAAGGGTGGGGTTCGAGGCGGGATCAATCGTTTCGTCCCCATCGATTCAAACGCCGACGCCAGGCGAAGCAGCGTCGAATCGTCATAGGCACGACCGGCAAAGGTCAGCCCGACGGGCATGCCGATGTCCGGCATGACGCCCATCGGCACAGTGACCGTGGGAACACCCAGATGGCGAATGGCAAGGTTGCCGTTGGCGACCCAGATGCCGTTGCTCCACGCGATATCCGCAGACTTCGGATCGACATCGGCATTCGCCGGGCCAACGTCGGCCACCGTCGGGAAGATCACCGCGTCGAGCCCCAACCGATCCATCCAGTCCTCAAGGTCGATTCGGCGCGTCTGTTCAAGGCCGCGTAGTCCGTCCGGCACCGTAGCGATCTGGTCCCACGGAGTGATGCCGCGCTCGGCCATCCGCACATACTCGTCCATGCCGGCGGCAAGGTCGCCCTCGCGGTTGGGCAGCGTCCCCGGGTCGTGCGGGAAAATCAGCGGTCCGTTCACATCGACCAGGCGATTGAGTGTTGGATCGCCGTTGGCCCGCAGAAAATCATCGAACGCCCAGGCCGTCAGATCCCACAATTCATGGTGGAGGAACTCCTTGGAAACGATGCCGCGATTGAACACTGTCGGCGCACCCGGACGATCACCCTCGCAATTGGAGACCAGCGGGAAATCGACCTCGACCACTTCGGCACCACAAGCTTCGAGTGCCTTGCGCGCCTGTTCCCAGAGCCCGATCACAGAGGGACGGGTGTTGATTCGCTGCCCCGTCGGACCACCGATGCCGGGCGCATCGCTCGTGCCTGCATCGGCATCTGCGTTGATGTACATACGAGGAACGCCAAAGCGCTTTCCAGCGAGTGCATCGGTATTCGCGGCAAGCGACCCATAGGAGGCAGGACGCACCGAGGCGACACTCGGAATGGGCACCCAGGGTTGCATCCGCCACAGATCACCCCGGGTGTCGGGATCCTCCGCCACCACCACGTCGAGCACTTCGAGCAGGTCGGCCATGGTTCTGGCAAACGGCACGACAACGTCCATGGTCGGCGTCAACGGCCAGTTCCCGCGCACCGAAATCACCCCGCGCGAAGGCGTATAGGCGCACAAACCATTGTTCGAGGCAGGACCGCGGCCGCTCGACCAGGTTTCTTCAGCCAGGCCGAAGGCCGCGAAACTGGCGGCGGTTGCAGTACCGGCGCCGTTCGATGAGCCCGATGCGAAGGGGGCGGTGAGATAGTCAGCGTTGTACGGGCTCTCGGCACGGCCGTAGACCCCGCGCTGCATACCGCCGTTGGCCATGGGCGGCATGTTGGTCTTGCCCAGGCAGATCGCCCCGGCGGCGCGAAGCCGTTCGATGGTGAACGCATCGCGATAAGCAATCAGGTTGGCGAAGGCGGGACTTCCGGAGGCTGCGGTAAGCCCCTTCACCAGATAACTGTCCTTGGCCGTATAGGGGATGCCATCGAGCGGACCCAGCGTCTGGCCCTTGGCCCGACGGGCATCGGACGCCTGCGCTTCGTTGAGCGCATCGGGGTTGCGAACCACCACTGCGTTGAGGGCGGTGGGCGTGTCGGGGCCGTCATAGGCATCGATCCGGGCGAGATAGGCCTGGACAAGCTCAACCGCCGTTGTCTGGCCGGATTCGAGCGCGGCACGCAGTTCGGCGATGGAAACTTCGGTGACTTCGATCATGCTGTTACCGTGGGCTGCTGATGGGTGACTTGATGTTGGGCTCAGGGACATCACTTATCTCAAAATGGGTTTTCATATCGGTTCTCATTGCACGGCATTACGTAACAGGGCCTGGAGCTACAACCTGAGTTCTGTTTAATACTATGCCGGGAACAGAGGAATCGGTGTAACGGTTCGCACGCCGTTGTCGACTTCTGGCCGGACAAGCCCACGAACTCAGCCCTTGGCCGCCATCGCAGTAACTTCCACACGCATGCCTTCGACCGCCAGAGCGGCCACGCCAACGGCGGCGCGTACCGGCCAGGGCTGGGTGAAGAAGCGCTGGTAGACTTCGTTGAAGGCGGCGCGGTCGGCCATGTCGGTGAGGTAGATGGTCAGATGCAGCACCCGGTCCATGGAACTGCCGGCGTGCTCCAGCGCTACCTTGAGCGCTTGCAGCGTGCATTCGCTTTGCAAGGTGATGTCGCCCAGCTCCAGACTGCCGTCGGCGCGGGTGGGGATTTGCGTGGAGACCAGCAGGCCGCCGAAACCGGCGACGTCGGAGGAGATGGATTCCGGGTCCGGGTCGGGGAGGAAGGTGAGGTCGTGGTTTGCCATAAGGATCTCTTATTGGAGGTGGTAAGCGGCGGTGTAGGGGGCGGCCGGCCCCCATCGTCAGCGGGCTCGGTCTGGGGCATTCAATGAGGCAATGCCTTTTGAACGGCCAGTTTACAGCCCCATCGTCGGGCTGGTCGTGAATTAGCTCGAAAAGCCGGAAGGGCGCGTTCGGCGCGGGATGGCGGGCGAGTGGATATCTGCGGGAAGCCGATTATGCTTCAAGAAACCTTCCAGTGATGTGAGGCCGTCCGCCTGTTTCCATGCTTCGCGCAATCCGTAATCCGATGACATCAGCCCTAGGGCCTGGGTGCGGCAAAACAGTAATGAGGTACTCCGGCCTACAACAAGAAAGACGGAGAAGACTCATGGCCGCAATCGACACTACAACCACGGGCAGCGCGCCCAACCGAGGGATAACCAGGGAGGAGCGCAAGGTTATTTTCGCCTCGTCCCTGGGCACCGTTTTCGAATGGTATGACTTCTACCTTTACGGCTCCCTCGCCGCGATCATCGCCAAGCACTTCTTCGCCGGCGTCAATGAGACAACGTCCTTCATCTTCGCGCTGCTCGCGTTCGCCGCGGGCTTCGCCGTACGCCCCTTCGGCGCCATTGTGTTCGGGCGACTGGGCGACATGATCGGGCGCAAGCACACGTTCCTCATCACCATTGTCATCATGGGTACATCCACTGCCGTAGTGGGTTTTCTGCCCGGCTATACGACCATCGGGGTGGCGGCGCCAGTCATCCTGATCACCCTGCGCCTGCTGCAAGGCCTGGCCCTGGGCGGTGAATACGGTGGCGCGGCGACTTACGTGGCCGAACATGCGCCGAAAGGCAAGCGCGGCTACTTCACTTCGTGGATCCAGACCACTGCGACCCTCGGTCTGTTCCTCTCGCTGCTGGTGATCCTCGCCTGCCGCACTATCCTCGGCACCGAAGCCTTCGAGGCCTGGGGCTGGCGGATTCCCTTCCTGCTGTCGATCCTGCTGCTGATCGTCTCGGTCTACATCCGCTTGCAACTCAGCGAGTCGCCGGTGTTCAAGAAGATGAAGGAAGAAGGCAAGTCTTCCATGGCACCGCTGACCGAATCCTTCGCCCGTTGGGACAATCTCAAGATAGTGATCATGGCATTGCTCGGCGGTACCGCCGGCCAGGCCGTGGTCTGGTACACCGGGCAGTTCTACGCGCTGTTTTTCCTGCTGCAGACGCTCAAGATCGACCCGCAGACCGCCAACTATCTGATTGCCGGTTCCCTGTTGATCGGCACGCCGTTCTTCGTTGTGTTCGGCAGCCTGTCCGACCGCATCGGCCGCAAGGGAATCATCATGGCCGGCTGCATTCTCGCGGCGCTGACCTACTTCCCGATCTTCCATGCGTTGACTCAATACGGTAACCCCGACGTGTTCATCGCACAGGCGAAGAACCCGGTCACTGTGATTGCCGATCCCAGCCAGTGCTCGTTCCAGTTCGACCCGGTGGGCAAGGCCAAATTCACCAGCTCCTGCGACCTCGCCAAGACTCTGCTGGCGAAGAAGGCCATCCCCTACAAAAACGAGAAGGCCGAAGCGGGCGCGGTCGCGCAGGTTCGCATCGGCGACAAGGTGATCCCGAGCTTCGAGGGCACCGGCATGCCGGCCGCCGACTTCAAGACCCGCAACGATGCCTTGACCGCCACCCTCGGCACTGCCCTCAAGGACGCCGGCTACCCCGAAAAGGCCGATCCGGCCAAGACCAATTACCCGATGGTGCTGCTGCTCCTGACCATCCTGGTGATCTACGTGACCATGGTTTACGGCCCGATCGCCGCGTGGCTGGTGGAACTCTTCCCGGCGCGCATCCGCTACACCTCGATGTCGCTGCCATACCACATCGGTAACGGATGGTTCGGCGGCTTTCTGCCCACAGTGGCATTCGCGATGGTCGCGGCCACGGGGGATATCTACTACGGCCTGTGGTACCCCATCGTCATCGCCGTGATGACGGCCATTCTCGGCACTTTCTTCCTGCCGGAAACCAAGGATCGGGAAATTCATCACGCATAGGTTGGGCCGCTCACCCGTCCGAAACCTGATTCCGGGTCGGCGAGGTGAAGATTGCAGGCGCAGGTTCAACCGCCGCAATGAAAATGGGCGATCTCTTGGATCGCCCATTTTTTTCTTAACGCAATCATCCAGCGAGAGCGCCTGAAGCGTCAGCCAACGAGACTGTCTGCCAACCTCCTGGCCTGCTGAGTCGCGGCCTCACGCGCACTAAGGTCAACGTCCTCCCCCAGGATGGTTTTCTCGACAATCACCGAGTGCACATCGCTCACTCCAATAAATTGCAGCCACGCTTCCACGTAGGGCTTCTGAAAGTCGAAGCGCTCCGCCGGCGTGATCGATTGCGCCGAAAAATCCAGGCCGCGGGCGTATATCACCACGGCGGTTTTGTTGTGCAGCATGCCCTCCAGTCCGCGTTCCGGATCAAAGCTGAACAGAATGTCTTTCTGTGACACCAAGTCGATGAAGTGCTTGAGTTTGTACGGGATGCTGAAATTCCACAGCGGCACGGACATCACCAGGACGTCCGCGCGGTGCAGGAACGCGGCCAGATCTTTCAAGGTGTTCCAGGCGTCCTGCTGCGCCGGAGTCAAGGGGGTGCCATTAAGCCCAGCGTATTTGGCGTCCATGGCAAGCTCGTCGAATTCCGGCAAAACCCTGTTCCAAAGATCGAGGGTGATGATTTCGGTATCTGAGGTGTTTTCTTGATAACGCGCAATGAAGCGGCGGGCGACTTCAAGGGAGGCCGACCGCTGTTTGCGCGGGGAACATTCGATATGCAGAAGGGTGGTCATGGAGTGTCTCGGTCGGTGGGGAATTTGGAACATTGCAACATAGTTTTATTTGGAATATAAATTGTGAATAAATAAACAATTAATCACGAATACAACTATGTTCGATGTTCTGTTGTTAAAAACATTCGTCACCGTCGTCGATGAAGAAGGTTTCAGTCGCGCAGCCGAAAAGCTGCACCTGACCCAATCTGCGGTCAGCGGTCACTTGCGGCGACTGGAAGAACAGGTCGGTAAACCGCTGTTGAAGCGTACGACCCGTTCCCAGCAATTGACGCCCGATGGTGAGCGCCTGATCGCTTATGCGCGGACGATCCTCGCGCTGAACCGTGATGCCTGGGCGCAACTGACGCGCACGCCGTTTCACGGGCGGGTGCGGATCGGGGTGTCGGAGGATTTTGTCGAAGTGCGGTTACTGCGGGCTTTTCAGGATTTCGCGACGCAGTACCCGGGCATGGAAATCGACGTGCAGGTGGGCATTCCTGGTACGTTGCTGAGCCTGATGAAGCAAGGCGATCTGGAGCTGGTCATCGGTTCTCTGTGCGAAACCAGCGAAGCAGGGTTGCTACTGTGGCAAGAACCGCTGGTGTGGGCCTGGTCGGCGCAACCCGTCACCCAGTTACCGACACCGTTGCCGCTGGCGCTGTTCCCTGAGCCCTGTCCTTATCGTGAGATAGCGCTGAGGCGGCTGGCTCAGGCAGGGATTGCCCAACGTACGGCGATGTCATGCACCAGCACCGCCGGGTTGCGGGCGGCGGCGTTGGCTGGTTTTGCGGTGGCGCCGATGACGGTCAGTCAATTGGGGTTGGGACTGGCGGCTCTGGGTGCGGAACAAGGGTTGCCGGATCTGCCGGATGCGCAGTTTCGGTTGTTTACCTCTGCTGACGCGGATCAGGCGATTGTGGCAGCGCTCTCTCAGCTCATTGTGGAGTATTGCTCCACGCGAAGGGCTTGACAGTCATCGGTAACAAATTCGGGGAGTAGGGGGCTGCGGGCTTCATTCCACATCAACCCGACGGTGTTGCCCGGCAAAATCCGCTCGATGCCTTGTCCGCCACTAAACACTTTCCGGTACGTCAATCTGCAGCGAAAGCATGAACTTCGCTGCGTTGTCCGACGCTGGATCTATCGCCGCGTCCACCATGGTCCTGACTGCCGTTTGCGCCAGTGCCTCGACGGGATGTGACAGCACGGCTTGAACGATGCCGTCACGCAGGGCGGCCCGGGTGATGGGGGTCAGGTCGTGACACACCACGACGGGCAGCGCGATGCGCTGGGCTTTCAGTTCGCGCAGGGCGCTGATGACGCCTTCGATACCGCCGCCCGCGACATACAGGCCGATGAGGTCGGGCTGGCTGGTCAGCAGGTCGAGCGTGCCGGCATAGGCGAACTCTTCATCCTCCAGGGTCAGGCGCGTCGCCAGTAATTCCCAGTCCTGGGGTTGTTCCGACAGGAAAGAACGCCAACTCATTTCGCACAGCTCCTGGCACTGAAAGCGCTGGGTGCCGACCATCACGGCCACAGGTCCCGGTTGCGCGGCCAGGTGCTTGATGAACCAGCCGGCGGTCCGGCCCATGGCGCGGTTGTCGACACCGACATAACCGGCACCGGCCGAGGCGCTCAACTCGGACACCAGAGCGACCACGGGAATGCCCGCCGCTCGCAACTGTGCCATGGCCTCGCGCACGGCCGGATGATCAGCGGCCACCACGCCCAGGGCATCGACTTCGCCTTTCAGTTTGAGGATGCGTTCTGCGGTGGCGGCCGGGGCCAGGTCATCGATGTAGTGGATCATTACCCGAACCTGTGCCCGCACGCTGGTCGTCGCAGCCTCGGCCAGGGCCTTGGCCAGCCCCTGATAAAACGCCACGCCACGCTTTTGCAGCAGGAACCCCAACCGCACCGTCGGGCGCTGCTGCAGCACGCGTTGTTCGATCACATTACGTCCGTAGAAACCGAGTCGGGCGGCGGCCTCGGCGATGCGTTGCGCGGTATCGGCGCGCACATTGGCTCGCAGGTTCATCACCCGGTCCACGGTGGACAGGCTCACTCCGGCGGCCAGGGCCACGTCTTCCATGGTTGAACGACGACCGAGCGGGTTGCCGGCTTCTGACAAGGAATGCTCTGACCAAGAATCTTCTGACATGAAATGAAAGCCTATCTGAAGCTTTTGACGGGTTTTGACAGGTTATGCCGAGGGACTATAGCAGCCGTGGACCTGCTCACCTTAGGATTTCTTCGAGCCAGACAACGCGACTCATAACAATAATCATCGGAGCCCGACATGACCCTCCACATCTCCACCGCGCCTTGTTGCTGGGGCGTAGACGACGTCAACAATCCTCATCTGCCAGCGTGGCAACAGGTCCTTGGCGAAGCGGCGCAAGCGGGGTATCGCGGCATTGAACTGGGGCCATACGGCTACCTTCCGCAAGACGCTGTCGCGGTAGGCCCGGTACTGGCCGAACAGGGCCTGCACGTGGTGGCCGGCACGGTGTTCGACGATCTGGTCGACCCGGCCAATCTGCCTGATCTGCTGGAGCAAACCCGAAATATCTGTGCGTTGCTAAAGCAGTTGCCGGCGATACCACTGGAGCCAGGGCAACGCTTTGCCATGCCCTGTCTGGTGGTGATCGATTGGGGGCATGAGGAACGCGATTACGCCGCCGGCCACTCCGAACGCGCACCGCGTCTGGCGCCCGATGCCTGGCGGGGCATGATGGCCCACATCCGCGCCATCGCTGAGCTGGCATGGACGGAATATGGCATCCGCACGGTGATTCATCCGCACGCCGGGGGCTACATCGAGTTCGCTGACGAGTTGGCTCGACTGGTCGAAGACATCCCCGACGAAGTGGCCGGCCTCTGTCTGGACACCGGCCATCTGTACTACGCCGGCATGGACCCGGTGCAGACCCTGCGTCAGTACGCGGACCGCGTGGATTACCTGCATTTCAAAGACATCGATCAGGCCGTGTTCGATCAGGTACTGGGCGAACACATCACCTTCTTTGCCGCGTGCGCAAAAGGCGTGATGTGCCCGATCGGCCAGGGCGTCATCGACTACCGCGCCTTGCGCGACCTGATCACCGAGATCGGTTATCAGGGTTACATCACGGTCGAGCAAGAACGTGATCCCCGTAACGCCCATGGCAGTTTGCGCGACGTGGCTGCCAGCCGTGCCTACCTGTCTCGGGCAGGTTTCTGATTCCTCTCATGCGAAGGATTTATCGATGATCAATGGCAGCAAGCGTATTCCCCAACCGATCCGTTGGGCCATGGTGGGCGGTGGACGTGACAGTCAGATCGGCTACATCCATCGTTCGGCGGCGCTGCGCGATCAGTCGTTTGTACTGGTGGCCGGCGCCTTCGACCTGGACCCGCAGCGCGGTCGGGACTTCGGCGTGCAACTGGGGGTCGACCCCGAGCGTTGCTATGCCGACTATCGCCGTCTGTTCGAGGGCGAGGCCGGGCGGGCGGATGGCATCCAGGCCGTTTCCGTGGCGACGCCCAATGGCACCCACTTTGAAATCACCAAGGCCGCTCTGGAAGCGGGGCTGCATGTGGTCTGTGAAAAACCATTGTGCTTCACGCTCGAGGAGGCGCAGACCCTGCGGGAAATCGCGTTGTCCCGAAACCGGATAGTGGGGGTGACCTACGGCTACGCCGGACACCAGCTGATCGAGCAGGCTCGGGAAATGATTGCCCGGGGCGAGTTGGGTGAGGTGCGCATGGTGCACATGCAGTTTGCCCATGGCTTCCACTGTGAGGCGGTCGAGGCGCAGAGCGAGGCGACCCAATGGCGGGTCGATCCGCGCCTCGCCGGCCCCAGCTACGTGCTGGGAGACGTCGGCACCCATCCGCTGTACCTGTCGGAAGTCATGCTGCCCGACCTCAAAATCAAAAGGCTGCTGTGCACGCGGCAGAGCTTCGTCAAAAGCCGCGCGCCGCTTGAGGACAACGCCTACACACTGATGGAATACGAAGGCGGGGCGATGGGCAGTTTATGGTCAAGTGCGGTGAACGCCGGCTCGATGCATGGCCAGAAAATTCGCGTGATCGGCTCCAGGGCCAGCCTTGAATGGTGGGACGAGCGACCAAACCAACTGTCATTCGAAGTCCAGGGCCAACCCGCCCAAGTGTTGGAGCGCGGGATGGGTTATCTGCATCCCCACGCGTTGCTCGATGACCGGATCGGCGCCGGGCACCCGGAAGGGCTGTTCGACGCCTGGGCCAACCTCTACTACCGTTTTGCCCTGGCCATGGACGCCGCCAACCGCGGCGATCATGAATTGCTCGCGACGCTGCGTTATCCGGATATCAATGCCGGTGTCGAAGGCGTGCGCTGGGTCGAGCGTTGCGTTCGTTCCGCGGACCTGGGTGGGGTGTGGGTCGATTATTGACGCTTCGCAGGCTGTAGGAGCTGCCGAAGGCTGCGATCTTTTGACTTTGTTTTTCAAGGTCAAGATCAAAAAATCGCAGCCTTCGGCAGCTCCAACAGGGATCAAGTCGTGAGATAGACTGATCAGCGGGCATCGGACGGTGGGGGTGACAGTGGCGCGCTTCAGATGGATTCGCTGATCACGGCGGCGGCGCGTGCACTCGCGGCGGGTGATCCGCTGGGCGCGCTGAACCGCATCGCCTTGCGCGACGATGCGCCTGCGCTCGCGCTTCGCGGCATTGCGATGGCGCAACTGGGCGACCTTGTGCGAGCGAAGGCTCTGGTGCGCCGTGCCGCGCGAGCCTTCGGTCCGAAGGAGGCCTGGGCCCGGGCGCGGTGTGTCGTCGCCGAGGCCGAGATCGCGCTCGCTTCGCGGGACCTGAACTGGCCAACCAAGGCACTCGATGCCGCGCGGGCGATACTTCAGGCACACGGTGATTGGGTCAACGCCGCCCATGCGCGCTACCTCGAGATCCGTCGCTTGCTGCTGATCGGGCACCTCGACGCGGCCGAGCACCGGCTCGTCGAGTTCGATCCGATGCCATTACCGCCCGCTTCGAGGGCGGCCTATGAACTGGTGCTGGCGGGCATCGCGATGCGCCGCTTGCAGACGAAAGCGGCGCGCGCGGCACTTGAACGGGCTGAACATGCCGCACAACACGCCGGGATTGCTGCACTGACCGCAGAGGTCGAAAGCGCCTCGCGCATGCTCGATACTCCGGCGGCGCGGCTGATTGTCGGTGGCCAGGAACAGCCGCTGTTGCTCGATGAAATTGAAGCGTTATTGGCATCGCCCGCGCTGGTCGTGGACGCGTGCCGGTATGTCGTGCGCGACGCAGGCTCTTCGGTTTCGCTTGCCAGGCGTCCGGTATTGTTCGCGCTCGCCCGGGCGCTAAGCGAAGCATGGCCCGCCGACGTGCCGAGGGAGACGCTGATTGCGCGAGCCTTTCGAATGAAGTTCGCGGATGATTCCCATCGCGCGCGGTTACGCGTCGAACTCGGGCGGCTGCGTGGGGCCTTGCGCCTGATCGCCGATGTGGTCGCGACCCGGCGAGGATTTGCGCTGGTGCCGCACGTTGCGCGTGACGTCGTGGTGCTCGCGCGGCCTGTCGAAGAACAGCATGCGACGCTGCTCGCCTTCCTCGCTGACGGTGAGTCGTGGTCGAGTTCGGCCCTGGCGTTGGCGCTGGGTGCCAGTCAGCGCACCGTGCAACGAACCCTCGACATGCTGGCGGCTGCCGGCAAGGTGCAGTCGTTCGGTCATGGTCGGGCCCGTCGCTGGATGACTCCGCCGGTTCCGGGATTCGCGACGGCTTTGTTACTCACAGGGTTGCTGCCGAGTGACTAGCATCGGCTTCACCAACCCAGTGAATGCAGTCAGTGAACGAGGAGCAAGACATGAAACATTCAACAGCTGAAATCATCCGCGAATACGGACCTTTCCCGGGCGTCGACAGCGTGCACGGCGTCACCCATGACGGTCAGCAGGTCTGGTTTGCCTCCGGTGACAAACTCAACGCGCTCGATCCTGAGAGCGGCAAGACGCTGCGCTCGATCGATGTCGCCGCCCATGCCGGCACAGCCTTCGACGGTCAACACCTGTTTCAGATCGCCGAGGACCGCATCCAGAAAATTGACCCGCAGACGGGCCGCGTGCTCTCCACCATCCCCGCGCCCGGCGGTGGCGGTGACTCGGGGCTCGCGTGGGCCGAAGGGACGCTCTGGGTAGGTGAATATCGCGAGCGCAAGATTCATCAGGTCGATCCCCAGACCGGGGCGGTGTTGCGCACCCTCGAGTCCAACCGCTTCGTCACCGGGGTGACCTGGCTCGAGGGCGATCTGTGGCACGGCACTTGGGAAGGTGACGAGAGTGAGCTGCGGCGAGTCGATCCGGCGACGGGCGAGGTTTTGGAGAGTGTCCGGATGCCGGCTGGCGTCGGGGTGTCGGGGCTTGAGTCCGATGGCCATGACCGGTTTTTCTGCGGCGGTGGCAATAGCGGGAAGGTGAGGGCTGTGCGCCGGCCTCAATAAGCGTTGGAGGCGGGTATCGGGCCGCGATACCCGCCCAGTAAAAAACGAACTTGCGAAGCGGCCGTTGCTCGAGCCTGAGCGCTTTCAGCGTCAACAAAGCCCTTGGGTTGCAGCGTAATCATTACGATCGGCTGGTTCATCTGACGTATGGAGCGCTGATGGTCTATCCACTGCGGGAAGTGCTGCTGCGAGTGACGCCGTTGCGCGGTTTCTGGGGCGGTTTTTTTGCGCTGCTACAATCTCATTTATTGCTGCCGAGACCAGGATGCCTGTGCGACGCGCTGGGGGACGGCGCGTGCCCTGTCGAGGCTAGAGAAATAAAAATGCTGTGGAATATTTGGCGAGCCAGTGAGTTGATTTAAGCCATGAGCCCGTTTGGGGCAGTTACTCGGAAGTCTTGAGGGCGGTGACCGCTGAGCCCCCAACTTTGTATCAGGATGCTTGCAGAGGCAGCGAGCGTGGCTGTTACGGTTTGAGAAAGGTTTGGGGCTGTGCCGCAGAGGGTCAGTCGGAAATAGCTTATAGGGCCGGCCCCTGAAATCGCAGTGGAATATGAGTCATTTCCGATACAACCATTACCCATTATTTACATTGGAACGGTGCTCAAAGCCCGGTGAGCACTGTCTGAAAGGGCGAGAAAGGTTGTTTTTCTCGCCTAAACAGAGAGTGAAGTAATGATGTTGAATAAAGCTGTAAAAGTGGCGGTGGTATTCGCCTTATTGTCGTCCCTGTCGGGCTGCTGGATGTTCTTCCCGCCTGGTGGTGGTGGTGGTGGTGGTGGTGGTGG
>NZ_JAHBDQ010000017.1 GCF_019956555.1 Pseudomonas sp. A-RE-19
GTGGTGGTGGTGGTGGTCAGCATGGAGGTTTCGGTGGTGGTCCCGGTGGTGGCGGCCCACGCTGACCCGTCATCCGCCAGCGTGTCAGAAGGTGAACGTTTGCGCCGACCGTGACGGATGCTGAGTCATTTCAGTCTCCAGCAGATGCTCGACCAGCACATCATTCAAAAACCGGAACTGATCGTTGAGCCCAACCACTTCATTACTGAAGTGGTTGGCCGCCGCCGGCATCAGCAAGGCTTCGAAGTGCTTGTCGAATACCAGCGCGACTGTTTTGCGAGAGATAACCTGCTGCGAATAGTAGTTGCTGCCGAACACCGGAAAACTCACGGCGAGGCTGACGGAATAAATCATGATTTCGGCTCCTCGGTTTGACCACTCTCCAGCACGAAGCGGGAAAACAGGGTCAGGGTGACGGCTGTCAGGGCCAGGCAGGTCAGGAGATGGATCAACATGGAGCGCCCCTCCGGTGTGGGGTTTGAATGGGGATGAGATTGATCCTGCACCTGGCGGTTTTTTTGCGGAAGGCGTTCGCGGCGATGGTGAATATCGACGTGAATGATGGTGATAACGGAAATCGGGAATCCAGCCATCCATTGTGGCGAGGGAGCTTGCTCCCGTTCGGCTGCGAAGCAGTCGTCAAACAGACGCCGACGTCCTGTCTGAACCACTGCGGTGGCAGTTTTCAGGGCCGCTACGCGCCCCAGCGGGAGCAAGCTCCCTCGCCACAAAAACAACCCGGTCTTTGACGGCGATATCACTCATCAGACGGACGGACCCCGCCCCCGACCTATACTCAAATCAGCATGCTCTTTAGCGTCGAACACTCCGTTCGGCGAAGACTGAAGGACGCCGCGATCTTGAACCTGCGTTCGCTGATCGTCGCTGTGTTGGTGATTCTGGCGGGATGCGCCACGCCCACGCGTGCCCCGGTAATCGTGGTGCCAGTGGTGGTTTCCCAGAGCACCTGGCAGCAAGTGGATCGGGAAATTATCGCCGCTTCGCAGCAGGCCACCGAACAGGCCAGAGTTTACGCCCGTGGATCCATGGAGCACTGGCGCACGCGGGTTTACCAGCAGACCGAAGAAGTCTTCATTCCGTGGTTCAGCAGCTACTGGACCCAGGAATGGATATCGATGAAGGTCAGCTGGTACTCCATCAATGCCGGGGACGAACAGGATGCGGCGGCCAAACGCCTGGCGGCTTATTTGCTGGAGCAATATCGCCAACGCGTGCTGGAACCGGTGGCGGTGGAGATCGCTCCCGACGAGATCCTCGGCCAGGCGACGGCGTTTTACGTGCAGTTGCTGGGTCAGCAACTCGAGGTTATTTCCAAACGTTATGGCGTGCCCATGGCGCAGCTCAACGGCCGTATCCAGAAAATTCCGGCGATTTCACTGGGCCCGCCGCCAGCCCGTGACGCTTCGCTGTATCAGGTGGTGCACACCGAGCAGCTGAGCGCACTGCCGGCTTATCTGGCACTCATCGACAAGATCCACACGGCGGGCGGCGAGAAGGGCATCGCCTCGACTGACGCTGGTATGACGCCGGTGGCCAAGCGTGCCAGCAAGCGCATAGAAGCCGAAATGGCCCCGCGAGGGGCGGCCGGTGCCGTGGCGGCAACCGTAGGGAAGGTGGCTGGGGCGTTGATTTCCGTGGGGGTGGCGGGAGTGCGCGCGATTATTCAGGCCAACGACCGACCCGATAGCGAGGCGCTGATCCGCAGCAGCCTGGGTAACTCGTTCGACAAGGCGTGGCTGAAGTTGGTGGAGAACCCCACCACCGGCGTCATGGCCGGAACGCTGTACATGGCCAGGCAGATCGAAGGCAGCCTGGAGGAGACCGTCGCGCCGTCGGTCGCTCCGGACGCGGGAACTGTCGATTGGAGCCACGCCGATTCGACTATCCAGCGAATCAACCCATAACCCGAGGAGAATGTTCATGGCTTACGTTGATGGCTGCGTCTTTGCAGTACCTACCGCTAACCGCGAAAAATTCAAGCAACACGCAGAATCCGCCGCCGCGATTTTCAAGGAAAACGGCGCGCTCAGCCTCGCCGAATGCTGGGGCAACGATGTCCCCGATGGCAAAGTGACCTCGTTTCCCATGGCGGTAAAACTCAAGGAAGACGAAACCGTGGTGTTTTCCTGGATCATCTGGCCCGACAAGGCCACCCGTGACGCCGGGATGGCGAAACTCATGTCCGATCCGCGAATGCAACCAGACGTCAATCCAATGCCGTTTGACGGCCAACGCATGATTTTTGGCGGTTTCGAAATGATGGTGAAAGCCTGACGGGAGCGGCAGGATCACTCCGGCGTCGGGGTAGTCCTGCAGCTTTTACGGTTACGAATCTCGCTGTCCGACGGCCGCTCTTTGATGAACTCGAAACGCGGCTCGCCTTCGTTGTAATGAACCAGCCAGCCCCATTCCAGCTCGGACTCATCCTGGCCGGGCTTCGGTGGCACGGCCCACCATGGTTCTTTGCTGATGACCTGTCGCATGACCCCCTCCCATCGATTCGGTTGCTTCAACTATAACGCGCATGCCGGCAGGTGCCAGAAATGGACTTGCTGGTGTGGTATCCCTTTGTAAAATCAAACGGTCCCCAGCCTTGAGGTGCCAGACATGAGCGATGAAACCCGTGAGCCGTTCAAGCGGCTGTTCTTCGCCCTGAACTGCGCCCCCGAACAACGTCGGGCCATCGCCCAATGGCGCGCCGCGCTGGGGCTTAACGTCGGGCGCCCGGTGCCGGCGGAAAACTTTCATCTGACACTGCTGTTTCTCGGTACGGTGGGCATGGCGCAGATAGCGGGTGTCTGCAAGGCCGCCGCCAACATCCGAACGCCCGGCGAGCCGTTGACGGTTGTGCTTGATCGACTGGAAGTCTGGCGTCGCTCCGGGGTTTTGCTGCTGGCGCCCTCGCAGGCAGCACCACCGTTGCTGCGGTTGGTGTATGCGCTGGAGCAGGCCATGCTGCCGTTCGGCTTTGAAGACGCCCGCCGGGAATTTCGTCCGCATTTGACCCTGATGCGCGACTACCGGGCGCCGGTCCCCGAATCCGTTACGCCGCCAGAGTTTTTCCTGCGTGCTGACCGCTTCACGCTGTTCGAATCCCATAAAGGCCGGTACCGGGCGCTGGCCGAATGGCCGCTGGTCTCTGCATAAAAAAAGGCGCCCGAGGGCGCCCGAAATTCACCTTGACCGAGGAAGCCAGGTGAGGCCGTTCTTCTTCAGAGGAGTGCAGCGGTGGTAAGGCGCTGCGTGAACGGAAAACAAGAAAGCGGTAATTGATGTTGGATGTGATGGCCTCATCGCGAGCAGGCTCGCTCCCACAGGGGATCGGCGCCATCAACAAATCCGTGCTCCACCACGGACTACTGTGGGAGCGAGCCTGCTCGCGATAGCAATATCAGGTTCAACAGTGATGTCGAGTGAATCACTTACCGAGCTTCACCCGCGTCCAGCCCCGGGTCATCACCCGTTGTGTAGCAATCGGCATGTCAGGAATGGCATACAGCGTCGCCATCACCGCTTGCGGCGGGTAGGAACCCGGGTCGTCGCGGATCGCTTCATCCACCAGTGGCGTGGCCGCCGAGTTGGCGTTGCTGTAGCCGACACTGTTGGTGACTTCGGCGATGATGTCCGGGCGCATCAGAAAGTTCATGAACAGGTAGGCATTGTCGACGTTGGCCGCGTCCCGTGGGATGGCGACCATGTCGTAAAAGCTGCCAGCGCCTTCTTTCGGGATGCTGTATTCGATCTTGACCGTGTCGCCGGCTTCCTTGGCGCGAGCCTTGGCTTGCAGCACGTCGCCTGAATAACCGACGGCGACGCAAATGTTGCCGTTGGCCAGGTCGGAGATGTATTTCGATGAATGGAAGTAAGCCACCGACGGGCGAATCTTCATGAACAACGCTTCGGCTTCAGCGATCTGCGCCTTGTCCCGGGAATTTACCGGGTAGCCCAGATAGTGCAGGGCGGCCGGGAGCATTTCCGTCGGCGAATCCAGGAAACTGATGCCGCAGGCTTTGAGCCTGGCGGCGTTTTCCGGTTTGAACAGCAAGTCCCAGGAGTTCACCGGCGCATCAGTGCCCAGCACTTCCTTGACCTTGGCCGGGTTGTAACCGATGCCGATCGAACCCCACATGTATGGGAAGGCATGGCCATTGTCAGGGTCGCTGGCAGAGGCGTTTTTCAGCAGCACCGGGTTGAGGTTTTTCCAGTTCGGCAGCTTCGATTTGTCCAGCGGCTGATAGACCCCAGCCTTGATCTGCTTGGCCAGGAAACTGTTGGACGGCACCACAATGTCGTAGCCGGACTTTCCGGCTAGCAAGCGTGCCTCAAGGGTTTCGTTACTGTCGAACACATCGTAGGTCACGCGGATACCGGTCTCGCCTTCGAACTTTTTAACGGTGTCCGGGGCGATGTAATCCGACCAGTTGTAGACGCGCAGTACCTTGTCATTGGCCTGGGCACCGGTAGCCATTGCGCCCAATAAGGACAGTGTCAGCAGAGTCCTGCCAAACATTTTCATCGGTACAACTCCATTTTCTTTTTATAGAACACAAAGTCTGTGGCGAGGGGGCAAGCCCTAATGCCGGTTGTAGGAGCGAGCGATGCGGCGATCCGACTTGCCCGCGAAGAACGATGACGCGTAATACCTGAAAAAACGCGGTGCATTCTTCGCAGGCAAGCCTCGCCCCCACAGGTTCTTCGTCTTTACCAAGGCACTAGGCCGTCGCTTCGACTCGTTGGTTTTTCGGTTGCTGCCAGGATTCGCTGGCGGTCTGGTCCATGGCTTCCTGGATCGCTCGTTTGCGCGTGGCTTCGGCCTTTCGGCTGAAGTACCAGACCATGAATGTGACGATCGACACCGCCAACAGAATCAGACTGGCCACGGCATTGATCTCAGGCTTCACGCCCAGACGCACCGCCGAGAACACTTCCATCGGCAGCGTCGTCGAGCCCGGGCCCGAGACGAAACTCGCCAACACCAGGTCATCCAGCGACAGGGCAAACGACATCATGCCGCCGGCCGCCAATGACGGCGCGATCATCGGAATGGTGATCAGAAAAAACACCTTGAGCGGACGCGCGCCGAGGTCCATGGCCGCTTCCTCAATTGACAGGTCCAGCTCACGCAAACGCGCCGAAACCACCACCGCCACATACGCTGCACAGAACGTGGTATGAGCAATCCAGATGGTGATGATGCCGCGCTCCTGCGGCCAGCCGATCAACTGCGCCATGGCCACGAACAGCAGCAACAGCGACAGACCGGTGATCACTTCGGGCATCACCAGTGGCGCCGTCACCAAACCACCGAACAGCGTACGGCCCTTGAAGCGCGTCACGCGGGTCAGCACAAACGCTGCCAAGGTGCCCAACACCACTGCCGCAATCGCGGTGTAGCAGGCGATTTCCAGCGAGCGCACCACCGAGCCCATCAGTTGCGTGTTGTCGAGCAGGCCCACGTACCACTTCACCGACCAGCCGCCCCATACCGTCACCAGTTTCGAGGCGTTGAACGAGTAAATCACCAGAATCAGCATCGGCAGGTAGATAAATGACAGGCCGAAAATCAGCATGAACTTTGAAAATCCGAAGCGTTTCATCCCCGTCCCTCCATCTCTTTGGCCTGGCTGCGGTTGAACAGCAGAATTGGCACAATCAGGATCGCCAGCATCACCACCGCCAGGGCGGATGCCACCGGCCAGTCGCGGTTGTTGAAGAACTCCTGCCACAACACGCGGCCGATCATCAATGTTTCCGGGCCGCCCAACAGTTCCGGAATCACGAACTCACCGACCACCGGAATGAACACCAGCATGCAGCCGGCAATGATCCCGTTCTTGGCCAGCGGCACGGTGATTTTCCAGAAGTTGTTGAAGTTGCTCGAACCCAGGTCCGACGCGGCTTCCAGCAAGCTGTGATCGTGCTTCACCAGGTTGGCGTATAGCGGCAACACCATGAACGGCAGGTAGGCATAGACCACACCGATGTACACCGCGGTGTTGGTATTGAGGATCTCGATCGGCTGCGACGTGAGCCCGGTCCACATCAGGAACGCGTTGAGCAAACCGTTGTTGCTGAGGATGCCCATCCACGCATAGACGCGGATCAGGATCGCAGTCCAGGTCGGCATCATGATCAACAGCAGCAAGACGTTTTGCGCTTCCTTGCTCGCCTTGGTAATTGCGTAGGCCATCGGGAAACCGATCACCAGGCACATCAGCGTGCTTAAAAACGCGACCTTCAACGAACCGAAGTAGGCCGAGATGTACAACTCATCTTCGGTCAGCAACCCGTAGTTGCCGATGTTCAGCAACAGCTGAAATTTCTGTTCGGCGAAGGTGTATATCTCGGAGTAGGGCGGAATGGCCAGGGCCGCTTCCGAGAAGCTGATCTTCATCACCAGGAAGAACGGCAACAGGAAAAACAGGCACAACCACAGGAACGGAATGCCGATGACCAGTTTGCGGCCGCTGGGCACCAGGCGCAGGAATTGCTGATTGAAGGTTCTCATGAGCGCAGTACCACGCCGCTGTCGTCTTCCCACCACACGTAGACCTGATCGTCCCAGGTCGGTCGGGCGCCACGGCGTTCGGCGTTGGCCATGAACGACTGGACGATCTTGCCGCCGGGCAGCTCCACGTAAAACACCGAGTGGCCACCGAGGTAGGCAATGTCATGCACCTTGCCTTCGGACCAGTTGTAACGGGTCTCGGGCTTGAGGGTGCTGACCAGCATTTTTTCCGGGCGGATGGCGTAGGTGATCGACTTGTCCTGCACCGACGTACTCACGCCGTGGCCGACGTAGATCTTCTGTTGCAGATCGGGACTGTGAATGATCGCGTGACCTTCCAGATCCTCGACCACGGTGCCGTCGAAGACGTTCACGTTGCCGATGAACTCGCAGACCATGCGGCTGACCGGCGCTTCATAGATGTCGACCGGGCTGCCGATCTGGGCGATCCAGCCCAGGTGCATGATCGCGATGCGTTCGGCCATGGTCATGGCTTCTTCCTGGTCGTGGGTCACCATCACGCAGGTCACGCCGACGCGCTCGATGATTTGCACCAACTCCAGTTGCATCTGCGAGCGCAGTTTTTTATCCAGCGCGCCCATCGGTTCGTCGAGCAACAGCAGCTTCGGTCGCTTGGCCAAGGAACGAGCGAGGGCGACACGCTGGCGCTGACCACCGGACAACTGATGAGGTTTGCGTTTGGCATATTGGGTCATGTGCACCAGCCGCAGCATCTCTTCGACGCGGGCGTCGATTTCGCTGGCGGGCAAACGGTCCTGCTTGAGGCCGAAGGCGATGTTCTGCGCCACCGTCATGTGCGGGAACAGGGCGTAGGACTGGAACATCATGTTGATCGGCCGTTCGTACGGCGGCATGTCGGTGATGTCGACACCGTCGAGCAGAATCCGCCCTTCGGTCGGGCGCTCGAAGCCCGCCAGCATGCGCAGCAGCGTCGATTTACCCGAGCCGGAACCGCCGAGCAGGGCGAAGATTTCGCCTTGATGGATCTCCAGGGACACATCGTCCACGGCGGTGGTTTCGTCGAATTTCTTGGTGACTCGGTCGACTTTCACCAACACCTTTTTCGGTGCCTGGTGACCTTCAAGAGCCTTCCTGTAGATGCTGGAGGCGTTTGCCATATGAAACTCCCAACAGGTTTCAGTCGTCGGGCCAACGCGGCCTGACTTAAGAGTGGATTGCAACCCGGGCCGGGCGATGCCAACGCGACCCCTGTAGGAGCGAGGCTTGCCCGCGAAGACGGTGTATCAGTCGACATCATCGTTGCCTGACACACCGCCTTCGCGGGCAAGCCTCGCTCCTACAGGGATTTGCGTTTACCCGTACCGGAGGGCTTATTCGGCGCCGCCGTCCTGGCTGCCTGGTCGTACTTGTTGTTATTGCGGTTCATCTATTACGTGAGCGACCGGCGCGCAAAGGCACGCCCGCCAGACTCACGGGGGCAGTTAAATCGTTGAATGCTTTTTTGAAGTCAGCGCGTATTACGCAGCGCCACCCGTTGCCGGCACGCTTGGCCAAACGCCTGGAAAATACTCAAGTAAGGGGGATTCGAAAGCACCTGCCATTCCGGATGCCATTGCACGCCAACAGCAAAGGCCTTGCTATGCTCGACGGAAATCGCCTCGATCAAACCATCCGGCGCGACAGCTTCAGCGCGCAGGCCGGGAGCGAGCCGGTCGATGCCCTGGCTGTGAATCGAATTGACCTGAAACACCTGCGGCAGGTCCAGCGCTTCGAACACGCCGCCCGGTTGCACATTCACCGCATGGGCCGGTGCGTATTGCACGGCCAGGTCCGGGTGATCCGCTTCGCGGTGATCGAGGTAGCCGGGCAGCTCATGCACCTTCTGATGCAGGCTGCCACCGAACGCCACGTTCATTTCCTGAAAGCCCCGGCAGATGCCAAGCACCGGAACACCGGCGGCAATGGCTGCGCGCAATAAGGGCAGGGTGGTGGCGTCCCGCGCCGGATCGTGATCCGTGCCGGGGGCACTGGCCGGGCCTTGATAGTGGAAGGGTTCCACATTCGACGGCGAGCCGGTCAGCAACAGACCGTCGAGCTGCGCGAGCAGGTCATCGATTTCGGTCAGATCGCCTAAGGAAGGAATGACCACTGGCAACCCCAAAGCCGCGACGCTGACAGCACGCAAATACTTGTCGCCGCTGACGTGGTAGGGGTGCAGGCCAATCTGTTTGATGCACGCAGTAACGCCGATCAATGGCTTGAATGCCATTTTTATCACCTCGAAGTTTCACACTTGAACGAGCTTTTCCGGAGCTTAGCCTTGTTGATTTTAATTAACAACTCTCATGTAAAAAATTCTAAACGCCGCACATCCTATCTTCAGGATTTACGCGGTGCGCAAGACTGATATGGCACTCTCGCTCCCAAAAAAGGCCAGAAAATAAAGGTTGAAAGGCCAAGTGTTCGCTATTGACTTCACTTTGCCTTTCGGATTGACTGGGCTCGTGAAAGGGTAGTGAACATAATAATTAACAGCTAATAGGTGCATCATGTCGGTCCCTCTGCGTGCCGTTCAACTCAACGAAGCAAACGCATTCCTTAAGAAATATCCTGAGGTTTTGTACGTCGACCTTCTGATTGCGGATATGAACGGTGTGGTGCGCGGCAAGCGCATCGAGCGCACCAGTCTTCATAAGGTTTACGAGAAAGGCATCAACCTCCCGGCGTCTCTGTTTGCCCTGGACATCAACGGTTCTACGGTGGAAAGCACCGGCCTGGGTCTGGACATCGGCGACTCGGATCGCATCTGCTTTCCCATCCCCAATACCCTCAGCATCGAACCCTGGCAGAAGCGCCCGACCGCGCAGCTGTTAATGACCATGCACGAACTCGAAGGCCAGCCGTTCTTCGCCGACCCGCGCGAAGTCCTGCGTCAAGTGGTGAGCAAGTTCGATGACATGGGCCTGACCATTTGTGCAGCCTTCGAACTCGAGTTCTATCTGATCGACCAGGACAACGTGAACGGTCGTCCGCAATCGCCACGCTCGCCAGTGTCCGGCAAACGTCCGCACTCGACTCAGGTGTATCTGATCGATGATCTGGACGAATACGTCGACTGCCTGCAAGACATCCTCGAAGGCGCGAAAGAGCAGGGCATTCCTGCGGACGCCATCGTCAAGGAAAGCGCCCCGGCGCAATTCGAAGTGAACCTGCATCACGTCTCCGACCCTATAAAGGCCTGCGACTACGCGGTGTTGCTCAAGCGTCTGGTGAAGAACATCGCCTACGACCACGAGATGGACACCACCTTCATGGCCAAGCCGTATCCGGGCCAGGCAGGCAACGGTTTGCACGTGCACATTTCGATTCTCGACAAAGAAGGCAACAACATCTTTGCCAGCGAGGATCCCGAGCAGAACGCCGCACTGCGTCACGCGATCGGCGGTGTGCTCGAGACCCTGCCGGCGCAGATGGCGTTCCTCTGCCCGAACGTCAACTCGTACCGCCGTTTCGGCGCGCAGTTCTACGTACCGAACTCGCCAAGCTGGGGCATCGACAACCGTACCGTGGCAGTGCGCGTGCCCACCGGTTCGGCGGATGCCGTGCGCATCGAGCATCGTGTAGCCGGCGCCGATGCCAACCCGTACCTGCTGATGGCCTCGGTGCTGGCCGGTATTCACCACGGCCTGACCAACGAAATCGAACCGGGCGCCCCGGTGGAAGGCAACAGCTACGAGCAGAACGAGCAAAGCCTGCCAAACAACCTGCGCGATGCCTTGCGTGAGCTGGACGACAGCGAAGTCATGGCGCGCTACATCGACCCGCTGTACATCGACGTGTTCGTGGCGTGCAAGGAAAGCGAGCTGGCCGAGTTCGAAAACTCCATCTCCGACCTTGAGTACAACTGGTATTTGCATACGGTTTGATGGGCCAGGCACCTGTCAATCGAGGATGTGGATATCGGCACCTCTTTGATGACGGGTGAATAACCCCGTAGGAGCTGCCGAAGGCTGCGATCTTTTGATTTTGGCTTTTGACATCCATGAAGCTCCCCGAAGATCAGGATCAAAAGATCGCAGCCTTCGGCAGCTCCTACAGGGGATTTGTATGGTTCATGAAAGCAGCGACAACACCCATCAACTGTGGGAGCGGGATTGCATTTCAAATCTTTAACTGACTGTCCGTCAGTCCAACGACCACCTATTCCTCTGCGTAGAGTCACAACCATGACAAACACTCGCAGCGATTGGGAGCAACGCTTCCAGTCCCTCACACTAGAAGGCCGCGCATTCATCGACGGCCAATATCGCCCGGCACTCAGCGGCGATACCTTCGAATGCATCAGCCCGGTCGACGGCCGCTTCCTGGCGAACATCGCCAGCACCGACGAAGCCGACGCCAATGCCGCCGTGCAGGTTGCACGCCGCACATTCGAATCCGGCATCTGGGCCAAGCTGCCCCCGGCCGAGCGCAAGCGCATCCTGATTCGTTTCGCCGATCTGATTCTGCAACACCAGGAAGAACTGGCGCTGCTCGAAACCCTCGATATGGGCAAACCGATCAGCGACTCGATGAGCATCGACATCCCGGCGACCGCCAATGCGATCCGCTGGAGCGCCGAAGCCATCGACAAAATCTACGACGAAGTCGCCGCCACGCCGCACGATCAATTGGGCCTCATCACCCGCGAACCGGCAGGCGTCGTCGCCGCCATCGTGCCGTGGAATTTCCCGCTGATCATGGCCAGCTGGAAGTTCGCCCCAGCCCTGGCGGCGGGCAACTCGTTCATCCTCAAGCCTTCGGAAAAGTCACCGCTGACGGCGATCCGCATCGCGCAATTGGCCCTCGACGCCGGCATCCCCAAAGGCGTGTTCAACGTCTTGCCAGGCTTCGGTCACACCGTCGGCAAGGCGCTGGCGTTGCACATGGACGTCGACGTGCTGGCCTTCACCGGCTCGACCGCGATTGCCAAGCAACTGCTGATCTACGCCGGTCAAAGCAACATGAAACGCGTCTGGCTCGAAGCGGGGGGGAAGAGCCCGAACGTGGTGTTCGCCGACGCGCCGGATTTGCGCGCGGCAGCACAAGCGGCGGCCGGTGCGATTGCCTTCAATCAGGGCGAAGTCTGCACCGCCGGCTCGCGCTTGCTGGTGGAACGTTCGATCCGCGAGCAGTTCATTCCGCTGCTGGTGGAAGCACTGCAAGCGTGGAAACCGGGGCATGCCCTCGATCCTGAAACCACCGTTGGCGCGGTCGTCGATCAGCGCCAACTGGACAACGTGCTGCGCTACATCCAGGTCGGCAAAGACCAGGGCGCGCAACTGATCGCTGGCGGCAGCCGCACCCTCGAAGCCACCGGTGGCCTGTACGTGGAACCGGCGATTTTCGACGGCGTGACCAACGCCATGACCATCGCCCGGGAAGAAATCTTCGGCCCGGTGCTGTCGCTGATCACCTTCGACACCGCTGAAGAAGCCCTGGCGATTGCCAACGACAGCATCTTCGGTCTGGCCGCCGGTGTCTGGACCAGCAACCTGAGCAAGGCCCACACCTTCGCTCGCGGCTTGCGCGCCGGCAGTGTCTGGGTCAACCAGTACGACGGCGGCGACATGACCGCGCCGTTCGGCGGGTTCAAACAGTCGGGTAACGGTCGGGACAAATCGCTGCACGCGTTCGACAAATACACCGAACTCAAAGCGACCTGGATCAAGCTCTAACACTTTTACAGCGGCGGTGGCCGGCACATGCCGGCGGCCCTCGGAGAAATGTATGAAACAAGCACATGTAAACAGCTACTACGCCGCGACCCGCAATCAGATCGGTGATTACCCGATTCTTGAAGACCTGGTGGAGTGCGACGTCTGTGTGATCGGCGCCGGCTACACCGGCCTGTCCTCGGCGCTGTTCCTCAGCGAAGCGGGCTACAGCGTCACCGTACTGGAAGCCGCCAAAGTCGGCTTTGGTGCCAGCGGTCGCAACGGCGGCCAACTGGTCAACTCCTACAGCCGCGACGTCGATGTGATCGAAGAACGCTACGGCGACAAAACCGCCGAAGTCCTCGGCAGCATGATCTTCGAAGGCGCCGACATCATCCGTTCGCGCATCAAGGAGTACGACATCAAATGCGACTACCGCCCCGGCGGTATCTTCGCAGCGCTGAACAAGAAACAACTCAATGGCCTGGCTGAGCAAAAGAGCAGCTGGGAGCGCTACGGCAACAAAAACCTGAGAATGCTCGACGCGGCTGACATCAAGCGCGAAGTCGGTTGCGACAACTACGTCGGCGGCCTGCTCGACATGCAGGGCGGCCACATCCACCCGCTGAACCTGGCCTTGGGCGAAGCCGCCGCGATCATCAGCCTGGGCGGCAAGATCTACGAACAATCCGCCGCCGTGGACATCACCTACGGCGAACCGATCACCGTGCGCACCGCCAAAGGCGTGGTGCGGGCCAAGTACCTGCTGATCGCCGGCAACGCCTACCTGCCTCAAGACCTCGACAACCGCGTTACGCGCAAAAGCATGCCCTGCGGTTCGCAAATCGTTGTCACCGAGCCGTTGTCCGAAAAAGTCGCCCGCAGCCTGATCACCCACAACTACTGCGTCGAAGACTGCAACTACCTGCTCGACTACTACCGCCTCACCGCCGACAACCGTCTTTTGTACGGCGGCGGCGTGGTCTACGGCGCCCGCGAGCCCGACGACATCGAACAACTGATCAAACCAAAAATCCTCAAAACCTTCCCGCAACTCAAAGACGTGAAAATCGACTACCGCTGGACCGGCAACTTCCTGCTGACCATGTCCCGCATGCCGCAATTCGGCCGCATCGAAAAGAACGCCTACTACATGCAAGGCTACAGTGGCCACGGCGTGACCTGTTCGCACCTGGCCGGCAAACTGATCTCGGAAATGATCCGCGGCGACGCCGAACGCTTCGACGCCTTCGCATCGTTACCGCACATGCCCATGCTCGGCGGCCGCACCTTCCAGGCCCCACTCACCGCCATGGGCGCCGCGTATTACGCACTGCGTGACCGATTCGGTATCTAAGCCAGGCGCAATCCCTGTGGGAGCGGGCTTGCCCGCGATGAGGGCGGTACAGTCAACATTGATGGCGCCTGACACACCGCCATCGCGGGCAAGCCCGCTCCCACAGGTTTCGTACATGGACGGACAACTATCGTTCGCCTATTCGATTTATCTGCCGTTTATCGAACCTGCTGAGCAACACCAACAAACGTGATTTAATAGCCGCCTTTCACGGTTCCGGGACGGGAAACGGCGTAATCCGCGGCCACCAGTCGCCCGCCACCCACCCCCATTACCCCTTAAGTATTCTTCGCATAAGGCTGTCATGGACACGGGCTCACGACTCAAATTAGTACGCGAAAGCTACAAACTGTCCCAGCGCGAGCTGGCCCGGCGTAGCGGCGTCACCAATGCCACCATCTCCCTGATCGAACAGAATCGCGTCAGTCCTTCCGTCAGCTCCCTGAAAAAACTGCTCGAAGGCATCCCCATGTCCTTGGCGGACTTCTTCACCTTCGACCAACCGCCGCGTGAGCACCAATACGTGTTCCGCGCCAATGAACAGCCGGATCTCGGGCGTCATGGGTTACGGTTGTTGCTGATCGGGGCCTCGGTGCCGAGTCGGCAGATGCGGCTGTTGCGCGAGCAGTACGCGCCTGGGGCGAGTTCTGGCGAAGAACCCATCGTGCATGCTGAAGGGGAGGAGTGTGGGCTCGTAACCCGTGGCACGGTTGAATTGACTGTTGATGGGCAGATTAGTGTGTTGAATGCCGGGGATGGGTATTACTTTCCGACGACGCTGCCGCATCGGTTTCGGAATATTGGCCAAGACGAAGCGGAAATCATCAGCGCCAACACCCCGGCTAACTTCTGATACCGATAGCGAACATCAAACCTGTAGCAGCTGCCGTAGGTTGCGTTCGGCTGCGAAGCAGTCGTAAATCCGGGTACTGTTCCTAATCATTCCGCTCCACGATTGACAACCCGGATCATCCAAAACACTATCGGCCCATGACCTACACACGCCACATGAACATGATGTGCACGTCCATGACCGCTTCCGGCGAGCCATGAGGTCATGCGTTCACAGGATTTGACGTAATTACCCAAGGCCCCGCCAGAAATGGACGGGGCTTTTTAGTTCTCCGTCCACCGATGGCTAACGGAGAATGAAATGTTCGAGATTAGACGCGCCACGCACAGCGATGCCCAAACGGCATTCGACATTCGCCTTCAAGCGATACGGCATCAATGCATCGGTGCCTATACCATGGAGCAAATGCTGGTCTGGACGGCAGGAGCAGCCAGGGACGGGTATAGCGACCTGATGGATAAACACTTTTATCTGGGCTGTATTCAGGGTGAGCCGGTGGCGACAGGAATGCTTGATCTGGAGAATTGCGAAATCGGCGCGATCTTTGTCCTCCCGAGTTTTATGCAACAAGGCATCGGCTTGAGAATCCTGAACCACCTGGAATACCTGTCGCGGGAGCTGGGGCTGAAAGAAGTCAAATTGGACGCTACGTTGAACGCAGCTGATTTTTACCGGCGATGCGGTTTCGTCGGTGACGAACGTGCTATTTACCATTCACCTTCCGGGCTTCAGTTGGCTTGTGTGCCTATGGTGAAGGGGCTTTTGCCTTTAACTGGGGAAGCGAGAGGTTAAAAACAGATCATGAAAAACCCGCAGTGATGTGGGTTTTTTGCTTGAAATTTGCTTATGGCTCTTTCCGGGGGATCCGTTCAATCAGTGCTTGAAGGATTCACATTAGTCGCGCAGGTCGCAGTTGTTGATATTCCCGCAACCGGCATAGGCCTACTCGCTAAGCCCCCTGTCACTGCGCAATAAAGTCCCGAATCACTCGAATAGTCTCTGTCGGCGCTTCTTCCATCAACCAATGTCCCGCCCCCGGAATCACCACTTCCGTGACCTTATCCGCAGCATTACGCATCACGATCGCTTCATTGCTGCCAAAGGATTTCTCACCCCCGATGGCCAGCACCGGCATCGTCAGCCGCGTCGCCATCGAAGCCTTGTTGTCCACCTCATCCTGACGAATGCTGCGGAACTGAGCGAAGGCTGCGCGCATGGCACCGGGGCGGGCATAGAGTGAGGCGTAGGGCTGACGGGTTTCTTCATCCACCTTACTTGGATCGCCCGCGAATTCGTTCCAGAACCGGTTCAGATAGATGCGCTCACGACCGGCGACCAGGCGCTCTGCATCCGCCCCGCCAAAGTCGAAGTGCCAAAGCATCGGTGAGCGGACAATGTCGTTCCAGGGCGCTACCCTCGACGAATAGTCAAATCTTTCGCTTTGTTCAAAACGGCACAGCGATTGCGGCCTGACCCCGTACCCGCTCTTTGAGAATATCGCGCATCAATGATGGCATTTTGGGTTTCAGGCGGCTTATGCTGTTTGAAACCACTTCATCAGGGATGAACCATGAAAAAGGCGACACTGGCGCTGGTACTGGCCCTCATGCTTAACGGTTGCGCGACCTCGCACTACACGAGCGGTAGAGACTTTCCATCAGCGAACGTCCCTAGCATTGTCAAAGGAAAAACTACGGCAAACGATCTCAAAGTGCTTTTTGGCGAGCCCTTCGCCAAGAGCCCGGTCAACGAGACTGACGAAAAGTGGGTCTACACCTACGCTAATGGCTCTGCTCATGCTCAGAGCTATGTCGTTACCATGAAAGTTACCACCACAGGTACGCAGAAAACTTTGGACGTGCTGATGCGTAACGATACTGTAATCAACTATACCTTCACTGAAGGGCCTGCTCCTGGCAGCACCACGGCTACAGAATAGTTTCCGAGGTGAATGGGCTGCCAAGTAAGTGATAAAAAACCCGCAACAGTGCGGGTTTTTTACGGCTGAAATATGGTCGCAGGCCTTAAGGCGTATCAAACCCACGCTGCTCAATCACCCGAAACACATCGCTTACATCCTGAACCATGATCCTAGCAATATTGGTGACGGTGTTGATGTCGTGCTCGGCGTAGTCCGGCAGGCTGGTGCAGGCCATGAGGTTGAGGTATTTGAGGACGGCGCTGAGGCGTTCGCTGAGGCAGTTGTGGAGTTCGCGCAGTGGGGCGTCGGCGTCGATGAGGAGGACGGGATGGTCGGTGGCGAAGTGGGACATTGGGGCGTAATGGCGGAGCGGGGTATTCGTACTCATAAGTAAATCTTCCTCGAATCTGTAAGAAGAGCTACTCCCGTTCGCTGCGAAACGAATGGGTGGTAGCTATGTGCGGGTTCGCAGACCGAGGATACGAGGAACCCGGCAGACCCGAAGATCTCCCACACACAGCCACCATAAAACGGAGTACGGGCGCGTTTGTGCGACCGTTGCTGGTTATGGGGTGCAAGGTTACTACACGTATCGTCAGGGCTGCGAAACCCTATCGCTGAATTCGCTCAGTGACAGACCCACTCTAGGCAGCGATTTTGATAGCCGCAACCGGGCTGTAGGACCACGCGCGGTCACTGTGGCGAGGGGGCTTGCCCCCGTTCGGTGGCGCAGCCGCCGCAAAACCGGGCGTTGCGGTGTGTCTGAGGAAACGGGCTAACAGGGTTTGGGGCTGCTTCACTGCCCAGCGGGAGCAAGCTCCCTCGCCACAATCGGTTATTTCCTACGAGATTTTCGGACTTCAAAATCCTCGCCGCGTGTTCATCGAACGATCAGGCGCGGGTTATTCGGTGGTGAGGACGCTTGCTTCCGTTCAGCATCACCACCGTCGTAGACTGAAAGCCAACGGCAAATCAAGGATGGAACGCGCCCATGATCGAAATCGGCAACCGCAACAACGCCCCCACGCCGCAGCACAAAACCCAGGACATCTACCTCTTCCACATCGACCTTTCCCGCCCCGACAAGCCTTTTGGCTTCGAGCAGTCCATCGGTGGCGGTCATTGCAAGCAGGGTGGGGCGGCGTGGTTGGCGCGGTCGGAGCTTGAGGCCTGGCCGGGTGAGTGGCGTCTGCATTTGCAGAAGTCCGGTTGTAGCTGGGTCGCTGAGCTGGTTGAGGGGCATCCGGGTGTCGATCAGGCGACGCTGGTGTCGTTGATTCTCGAACGCCACGCCGAGGGCGCGAAGCCTGTGGGGCGGTGGAAAGCGATTGCAGGGTGGTTCAAGCGCAACATTCATTTCACCGGCCGTTACGGCGTTTAACCCAAGGAGAATCCCATGAGTCAGACACTGGAACGCGCCATTGCCATCGCCGCCGCGGCGCATGAAGGGCAGGTGGACAAGGGCGGCGCGCCTTACATCCTGCATCCGCTGAAAGTCATGCTGCGGGTGAACACGCTGGAAGAGCGCATCGTCGCGGTGTTGCATGACGTGGTCGAGGACTGCGGCATCAGCTTCGACGATCTGCGTAATGAAGGTTTCAGCGAAACGGTGCTGACGGCGATTGCGTCGGTGACCAAGGTGCCGGGCGAGTCCTACGAGGCGTTCGTCGAGCGCGCGGCGCAGAACCCGATCGGGCGGGTGGTGAAACTGGCGGATCTGGAAGAGAACAGCGACTTGTCGCGGATTGCCCAGCCGTCCTGGGAGGATCTGGAACGCGTTGAGAAGTATCGGCGGGCGATGGGTGTGTTGCGCTCGTAGAGTGAGCGTGGGTTCGAGTGCCGATCGCTACGGGATTTTCGGACGTCAGGGTCAAAGGATCGCAGCCTTCGGCAGCTCCTGCACCGGAGCAGTGGAAGTCCATCCCGCGGCGTTAGTATTTTTCCGTTCTGCTGTCATTCCCCTTGAAGAGAATCGGTCTAAAAAGCCCGGCCCGGGCATCGAACGGTTTGCTATTATGAACATGTAGGTGAAGACGCAGACTGATGCGCAAAGGGATAACGAGGAGGCGTGGGGCGCGCTCCCAAGGGTACACGGTTAGAAAGATCTCCGCGCTGAGATCCAGCCCTTATGCCGTGTGAGGCAGAACAGCCTAAAGCAAAAAATTCTGTTCTGTGAGAGGCCCGATAAACCTTGCAAGCCAGAGACCAGCACTGGCCACCTACTCGATTTCCAAAGCCCGCCTTGTGCGGGCTTTTTCGTGCTTGCGGTTTGGTGTGATGCCAGTCAGTCAAGCACAATCCATGTGGGAGCGAGCCTGCTCGCGAAAGCGGTGTGTCAATCGACATCAGTGCTGGATAGGCCGCCGCCTTCGCGAGCAGGCTCGCTCCCACAGGTTCTGCACTGCCATGCCGGTTGTGTTCATTGAGGTGATTGACTAATCTCGCACAAACACGCAAAAACAGGCATAACCATGCACGCCGAGCACTCCTCAATCGAACTCCCACAGCTGCGCCGTCAGAAAATCCTGCTGATCCTCGAACGCGACGGCAAGGTCATGGCCTCCGAATTGAGCCAGCACTTCGCCGTGTCTGAAGACACTATTCGCCGGGATCTGTCGGAGCTGGCCAGCGCCGGGCTGGTTCAGCGGGTGCACGGTGGGGCGTTGCCGCGGCCCAAGGACACAGGCAAGGATTATTTCACCCGGGTCGGCGAAACCGATGAGGTGAAAACCCGGCTGGCCCAACTCGCCGCGCTGCGGGTCAAAAACGGCCAGATCGTGATTTTCGATTCCGGGAGCACCACGCTGCAGATCGCGCGCTCGCTGCCTTCTGACATCTCCATCACGGCCGTCACCGCATCGCCGATGATCGCGATCACCCTGGCCGAATACGTTGGCATCACGGTGATCGTCGCCGGTGGTCAGCTCAATCCCGCGACGATGTCTTCCAGCGGGCATGAAACCCTGCGATTGATCGAGAGCATCAAGGCCGACCTGGTGTTCACCGGGGTCTGCGCCATTCATCCGGAAGTCGGTATCAGCTCGCTGCATTTTGATGAAGTGCCGGTGAAGCAGGCGATGCTCGCCAGCGCCTCTCATGTGATTGCCGTCACCACCGCGGACAAGTTGGGGGCCGTGGAGCCCTTCGTTGTCGCGCCTTGCAACCGTGTGCATACGCTGATCACCGAGCGTCATGTGGCCTCGGGCGATATCAAGGATTATCAGAAATGGGGGATCGAAGTGGTGCAGGTGGACGCTTGAAGAGCGTCATGCGCTCAGCGCTGCATGGGTTACGCTGATAGCAACGACGGGAGGAATGCAGCCATGACTGAGCGCCATATGATCCACTCGGAAACACTGTCGAACGGATGCAGCATCGAGGTTAAAGCCGAGATTTTGAGAGACGGCTCACTGAAGATGTTCATCGGTGTTTACCGACCGGACGGCTCGGCCATCGTTGAGGACAACCACCCGTCACCGCATCTGCTGGACATGGAAGCCGCGCAGGAGTGGGCCATCGAAAAAGCCAAAACCATCGGCAACAGCCAAAGAACGCTATAAGGCCCGGCGACAACTGAATCATTGATGGGCTGGAAGGTCGTATCTGTGGGTTTGAACGCACTGCGATTGAATTCGCGGGTAGCGTCACCTCATCCCCGCAGCTCTGACCTTTTAGGATGTTCAAATGAAGCGCACCGCGATAATGACCCTGGCCATTGCAAGTACCCTCCTGCTGGGAGGTTGCTTTCCTCACTGGGAAGATGAAGACAGGTACGATCGGGACCACCGCCGTGAATACCGTCGCGACCATGATCGAGGCTATGACCAACGTGATGATCGAGGGTATGACCGCGATTACGACCGTCGTGATGATCGCCGTCGTTACCGCGATCGGGACGACGATTGATACGTACCCGCCAGCCTTCAGAGCAGTGGGCAACACTGCTCTGATCTCCTGTTGGTCATGCGAGGTATCACCATGCTGATTCTGACTCGGCGCATCGCGTGGCCCCTTAGCCAATGGCTGCTCGCGATGGGCATCGGTCTGATCGCCATGATGCTTGATGCACAGGCGCAAACCCCACCTCAAGCCACTCAGGAAATAAACAGCTTGCTGGACTTTGTCGAGCACAGCGAATGCCGGTTTGTGCGTAACGGAAGCGAATACGCAGGCCCTCAGGCCCGGGCGCATTTGCAGAAAAAGCTGACGTACCTCGAAGACAGAAACAAGATAAACAGCGCAGAAGATTTCATCGAGCTGGCGGCCAGCCAAAGCAGTATGAGTGGCCGCGCCTATGAAGTGCGTTGCCCGGCAGGCGTACAACCGGCGAGCCTCTGGCTGAAGATCGAGCTACAGAGGCAGCGGCAACTTCATTGATTGTGTATTGATCCACTAGCGCAGCAGATGCACCGCCAGCCCGATCAACGCGCACCCCATCAGCACCTCGATCACACCCCGCTTGAAGCGGAACAAGGCGATGGCCGCTGCAATGGCGATCAGCGCCGAAGGCCAGTCCAGATGGCCGCCGAAACCGTTGGGCCAGAGCACGTGGTAGCCGAAAAAACACGCCAGATTAAGAATCACGCCGACCACCGCCGCGGTAATTGCGGTCAGCGGGGCGGTGAACTTGAGTTCGTTGTGCGTCGACTCCACCAGCGGACCGCCAGCCAGGATGAACAGGAATGAAGGCAAAAAGGTAAACCAGGTCACCAGCGTGGCGGCGAGGGCGCCGGCCAGGAACAGATGATCGGGACCGAATACCGGGTGAACATAGGCGCCGATAAAACCGACGAACGCCACCACCATGATCAGCGGCCCAGGCGTGGTTTCGCCGAGCGCCAGGCCATCGATCATCTGCGTGGGTGTCAGCCAGCCATAGTGGCCGACAGCGCCCTGATACACATAAGGCAGCACCGCATAAGCCCCGCCGAAGGTCAGCAATGCCGCTTTGGTAAAGAACCAGCCCATTTGGGTCAGGGTGCCTCCCCAGCCGAACAGTGCGATGAGAATCCCCATCGGCAACGCCCACAAAGCCGCACCCACCAGTAACAGGCGCAGCAATTTAAAACTGTTGAAGCGGGCATGTTCGGGAGGCGGTGTGTCGTCGTCGATCAACGCCGGGCCGAAGGATTTTTTCTCAGGGCCGTGGCCCCTGGTCTGGAACCCTTCAGGCGCCAGACGTCCGCCGACATAACCGATGATCGCGGCGCCCAGCACAATCAACGGGAAGGGCACATTGAACACGAAGATGGCGGTGAATGACGCCGCGGCGATTCCCCACAGCCAGTTGTTTTTCAATGCCCGCGAGCCGATCCGGTGGGCCGCCTGCACCACAATGGCGGTCACAGCCGGCTTGATCCCATAAAAAAGACCGGCCACCACCGGCACTTCGCCAAAGGCGATGTACACCCAGGACAACGCGATCAGGATGAACAGCGAAGGCAGCACAAACAGCCCGCCGGCAATCAGGCCGCCCCACGTCCGGTGCATCAGCCAACCGATGTAGGTCGCCAGCTGTTGAGCTTCCGGCCCAGGCAGCAACATGCAGTAGTTGAGGGCATGCAGAAAGCGCCGTTCCGAGATCCAGCGTCGGCGCTCCACCAACTCCTGGTGCATGATCGAGATCTGTCCGGCCGGCCCGCCGAAGCTGATGAAGCCGAGCTTCAGCCAGAACAGAAACGCTTCCCGCAGGCTGATGGCCTCAGGCTTCGACAGGTCCTGTTCGACGGTCGAAGAGGGGGCTTTATTCAAATGACGATTCCTTTTTCAACGGTCGATTCAAACCTTCACGGCGTCCCGAACATCGCCGTCCAGTAAATGCCCGCGTCACTCTTCGGGTCCACTGCATAAGCCGCACCCAACTCGCGAAATTGCGGGTTCATCAAATTGGCGCAATGGCCCGAGCTCGCCAGCCAGCCATCGACCACCTTGCGCACCGTGTCTTGCCCGGCGGCGATGTTCTCACCGACCTGCTGGCCGGCATAACCCGCCAGTTCAGCCCGATCACCCGGTGTGCGGCCGTCGCGGTCCTTGTGATCGAAAAAGTTATTGTTGGCCATGGCCCGGCTGTGGCTCTCGGCTGCTGAGCCCAGTGTGGCGTTCCAGGTCAGCGGCGTCGTGGCGGCAAAGGCTTGGGTGCCGCATTGGCGCGCTTGCGTGCGGGCGCTATTCATCGCTTCGAGCAGCTTCTGCCCCTGCGCCTGCCAATCGCCCAGACGCCCGCTCAACAGAGGCCGCGCCAGCACGATGCGCCATTCACGGCCATCGCGACTGACGCCAATGTCGACGAATTGCGGGTCCAGCACCACCCGGCAAAAGCTCTCCTGAATCGCCTTCATGGCGGACGGCGCATCACGCGGGCCGGACAAGCTGATCGCCTGCGCGTTGGCCATCTGATAAGCCGTGCGGGCCAGCGCCTGCTGCAGGTCGCCGATGCTGTTGGCGGGTAGCACCAGTCGCGGATCGCTTGCCAGTGGTGGCAGCTCCAAAGACGCCTGGCCGCCGCAGCGCTGTACCTGACTGCGGTAAACGTTGATCGATTCGACCAGTTGCGTTTCATCGGTCGCCGCTGCGGTGACGCTGAACACCAACCCCAATGACAACACGGCAAGATGCAAAACGGATGACAGGTTGCGCATGAAAATCTCCCTTGAGCGGACTGCGCCCATGATGCGCGATTTCCCCCCTCTCGACGCAATGCCTTTTCGCCTCGACATGCAGTTTATTGTCAGGCGACTGAAATGATTTGTGGCGACTACAATCAAGCCAGATCAGTGCTGCAACATTGCTGTTTCATTGCTCAAGCCAGTTTCATCGGAAGGATCGATCATGCGATTAAAATGGGTACTCACCTGCTTCGCAATCATCCTTGTGCACGGACAGGTGTTGGCAACTGACCAGGAGCAAAAAAAGGAAGTGGCTGAAGACAAGGCGCAGGTCCTGGAACAGAAGGCAGCAGAGAAGGGCAGCGAACTTCCGGTGCCCAAGTCCGAGGTCATCACCCCCTCCGAAGTGCAGGCGGTCGATCCGGCAGGCGCAGCCCCTCTGGAGGATGCAATCACCTGCCTGGCACGCAGCATCTATTGGGAGGCCAAAGGTGTGGCAGGTGCGGACATGGAAGCCGTCGCCAGCGTGGTCATGAACCGGCTGGGCCATGAGGGATTTCCAGACACCATATGCGCGGTGGTCAAGCAAGGTTCTGAAAAGCATGCCTGCCAGTTTTCGTGGTGGTGTGACGGGCGTCCGGATCAGGTAAAGGAGGACGACGAATATACCATCGCCAAGGAAATCGCACGCAAGGCGCTCAACAAGCAACTCACGGACCGCACCCACGGCGCTTTGTATTTCCACGACAGAACGGTGAAGCCCGACTGGGCGAAGAAATACACCAGGACGGCCGAGACTCGGAAGTTTCTGTTCTATAAGCCAGGTGGCGACACGGCGCGGTAGGTGGGGCTGTCTGTTGGCGGATGCTCGCCGGCTGCTAAACAGAGTTGACGGTATGCGCTAACGAGTTGATCAAGCGTGAACGCGCGATTTCGCCCACTCGGATTGGGCAGGACCCATACCGAGGCATTACCGAAGGTTTTTGACTGAAGCCCCCACATCACTTCTCGTTGGCCGGATAACGCGCAATACGCCGCTTTACCGAGAAACGCCACGAAGCGTGGCGCATAGCGCGTGATCTTTTGTTCAAAATCCGCGGCGGCAGCGATGAACTCATCTGAAGACAGCTGATCTGCACGCGCCGTAGGCCGTTCAACCACTGCCGTTAATCCACAGTGATGCAGCAAGATCGTCCGATCATTTTCCGGGCGCACCTCTTGCGGCGTAAAACCGGCGAGATGGAGCGTTCGCCAGAAGCGATTGCCCCTGCCCGCAAAATGATGCCCTTGGGTGGCAGCCGTCATGCCCGGGTTGATGCCACAAAAAATCACGTCTAGATGCTCGGCAAGAATGTCTTCGAGTCTTTCGCCCACCATAAAGCCTCTCAACCGCAGATCACGTTGACCGCATTGCGTGCAAGTTCGGTCAATTCAGCGCGGGATTTGCCTGCCCGCGCACGTATCGAAATGCTGTGCAGCAAGGAGGACGCAAGTACAGCCAGGGCAGCCGGGTCGGCATCGCTGTTCAACTCACCGGAATCGATGGCCGCTCGCAGACGCGTTTCGAGATCGGCGTCGAGCCTGCTGAGTCGATCCGAAAGAACCTCGCGTATTTCAGAATCCTCAACGGCTTCGGTCGTCGCCGTGCCGATCGCAAAGCAGCCACGCGGTTGGCCCTCACCCGAGAAGTAGATCGACAACTGCCCCTCGTAGAAGCGCATCAACGCCTCACGCAATGTCAGAGCGTTGTCTGTCAGCGCCTCATGCATGGCCGCCGCGGCAAACGCCCAATACTGCTCAAGCGCCTTGATATAGAGCGCGTGCTTGTCACCGAATGCGGCATAGAGGCTGGGGCGATTCATGCCGGCCGCCGTGGCGATGCTATCCAGAGACGCGCCGGAATATCCGGTGTTCCAGAAAACACCCAGTGCCTGCTGCAGCGCTGTCTGCGGGTCATAGGCGCGAGGGCGGCCGCGGCTTTTCGCGGCGGTAATCTTTTTTTGTGCCATGTCGTACAAAATCCTTGATGAAAGGAGGGCTGGTCGATATTCTTACATCATCGCACAAAAATAAGGAACCAAAAATTCCTTGGCTTGCAGGTTTGTTGTAGCGGAGCTCGAACTGGGTATTGCGGCGACGAAACAGAGGCGGCGGAGCGATCCTCCAACCGCGCACGGGCTTGACTTCTCACAGCAATGACATCTGGGTCGCAGGCGGTTTTGCAGGCCCGATTTCCCGGTTAAAGGTGTATTCGATCATGACCAAGCAGTTCGACATCTCAGCGACACAGACCTTCGAGCACCCAGGGCCGAACCAGGCTGTCACGCCCCCAAAGAAGCCGTTCAAAGAGAAATTGCGGCCACTCCTTATGGTGGGTGTTCCGCTCCTCTTTACTGCGGTTGGGTACGCACACTATGTGGCGGGCGAGCCCTATGTTTCGACCGATAACGCCTACGCCCGGGTGGCGAAGGCATCGATCAACGCGCGCATTTCCGGACAAGTCGTCGAAATCGCGGTCGAGGATAATCAGCCTGTTCGCAAGGGGCAGGTTCTGTTTCGGGTCAACCCGGAGCCGTTCCAGATCGCGGTTAACCGTGCAGAAGCACAGTTGAGCGTCGCGCGGCTTCGCATCGATGGGCTCAAGGCAAGCTACCGGCAGCAGCAGGCTGAACTGCAATCGGCCAAAGAGTCGGCCGATTTCGACCAAAGGGAGTTTGCCCGCAAGAAAGCGCTGGTCGCCAGTGAGTTTGTCTCGCGCGCCATTTACGAGCGTGCAGACACAGACCTTAAAGTTGCCCGGCAACGAATAGCATCGGTCGAACAGCAGATCGCCAGTACGGTCGTTGCCTTGAACGGTAATCCCGACATCGAAGCCGATAAACATCCGACGGTTCGTGAGGCCAAGGCTCAGCTCGACGAGGCTCAGCTTTATTTCTCGTACACGACGGTGTATGCGCCGGACGATGGCATCGTGACCAAGGTCGACGATTTGCAGGTGGGCAACTACCTCAACAGCGGTGCGCCAGCCTTCGCTCTGCTGTCTGATCGGCAGATTTGGGTTGAGGCCAACTTCCGCGAAACGGAGGTGACCCACATGCATCCTGGCCAGGAAGCGACCGTCAGTATCGACACTTATCCTGATCACGTATTCAAAGCCCACGTGACCAGCATGAGCCCGGGTGCCGGATCGGACTTCGCACTGCTGCCGCCCGAAAATGCGACTGGTAACTGGGTCAAGGTCGTCCAGCGGGTACCGGTTCGCCTCGAGCTCGATGAGGTGGATGCTGCTCTGCCTGTTTTCTCGGGTACCAGTGCGACGGTCAGGGTCGATACCGGGTATCGCACGCCGTGGTGGCATCCGCTCAAGGCGCTGTTGACCGCAGGTAACTTCTGATGAACGCCAACGCTGCTGGAACCCCGGGAGCGGAGGGTGCGCGTACGCTGAGGTACGCCGCGCTGTTCGTGGCCTATATGCAGTCTGCGAACCTGCCTCTGCCGAATTCGGTACTCAGGTTTATTCAGGGCAGTTTGTCGATGACCGACGATCAAGCGGGTTGGGTATTTACCTCGTACCTCGCTGCGAGCGCCATCACCCTGCCGATTGCGCAGTGGCTCGCCGGGCGCTATGGCTTGAAGCTTGTTTATCAAGCGGCACTGGCATTCTTTGTCCTTGGCTTGCTGCTCGCTACACAGGCAACGACCCCGCTGGAGTTCGTAGGTGCGCGCATTATTCAAGGTGCGGCGAGTGGCGTGCTGGCGCCTCTCTCGATGGCGATTGCCATGGAGACATTGCCACCTGCGCGGCGTGGAACATTGGGTTCGGTGTTCACCGCCATTGTGCTCTTTGGCATCGCCAGCGCCCCGAGCATCGGTGGTTGGGTCAGCGAGCATTATGGATGGCGCTCGATGTTCGACATCAGCCTTGCGCCGTCGGCGTTTGTCTTCCTCGTAGTGACGCTGTTGCTTGCCGAGAAAAAGGCCGAGAAAAGTCCTCCTTTTGACTTCTTCGGTGTCGGCACCTTCACGCTGGGAATGATCGGGTTGCAGATGCTCCTCGACCGCGGTGAACGCCTGGACTGGTTTGCCTCGCCCGAGATCTGGCTGGAAGCGGTCGCCTGTGCCGTGGGTCTCTACCTGTTCGTTGTGCATGTGCTGACCGCGAAGGTGCATTTTCTCAACAAGAGCTTGTTCAGAGACCGCAACTTCGTGCTGTCGACGATCATCTTTTTCGCACTCGGTTTCGTGCTGTTGCCGACGATGGCACTGACGTCCCCGATGCTGGATGAAATTCTCGGCTACCCACCTGCCACCACGGGCTACATGACGATACCGCGAGGTGTGGGACTGGTAGGTGCATTCCTCCTGATGGGCCGTGTTCCCGCGCGTATCGACTCGCGACTCTTCGTTGCGGCGGGCGTGGCGCTGGTGGTGTATGCCAACTGGCTGATGGTCGGCTATTCGCCGTTGATGGACGGGTGGCCCGTGGCGGTGGCCGGTGCACTCCAGGGGATTGGCCTGGGTGTGTTGATGCCGGCGATCAGTAAGGTGGCGTTCAGCACGCTTGATCCCAGGTTCCGCCCGGAAGGCACCGGGTTTTTCAATCTGGCCCGTGTTTACGGAAGCACCATCGGCGTTGCGGTCGTGCAAATTTTCTTCTTCAACAATACGCAAGCGATGCACATGGCGCTGGGCAGCCATCTGACGCCGTATCGCGCCGCCGGGCATGCCGTGCCGACGTCCCTGCAAGCACTGGCGGGACTCAACGAAATGATCACCGGCCAGGCCGCTTTTATCGCAGTGATCGACCAGTTCAAGGTTCTGATGGTGGCGATGCTGGTGGTGAGTCCACTGGTTGTTTTTCTTCGCAAGCCCGTTCCGGCCAATTAGTTTTCGTGGAGTGTGCCAAATGAAATCCAATGCGCTTGTATTCTTCAGACAGCTGTTCCAATCGAAGGCCGGTATGGTGTCGGCGCTGATGTTCCTGTCCGCCTGCACCGTCGGCCCTGACTTTAAAACGCCCGCGGCAAGCTCGTCGCAGCACTATGACCAACAGGCCGAGCAGCGTCTCGGCCAGAGCGGCAACAAGCCTGGTGAGCAACACATTGACCTCGGCAAGAAGGTCAACGGTGACTGGTGGTCTGCCTTTCGCTCGCGCAAGCTCGATGAGGTTGTACGTCGGGCAATCGACGGCAATCTTGAGCTCGTGGCTGCGGATGCCACGATCCGGCAAGCGGCGTCCTCGGTCGCTGCGGCGGAGGGTGCGTTTTATCCGCAGGTCGATTTTGGCGCTCAGGCTGGACGCCAACGTACACACAACACGCCCGAGCCATCCGTCTCCAATTTCTATGCGATTGGGCCACGGGTCGGCTTCGACCTTGACGCTTTCGGCGGTAACAAGCGACGGGTCGAACAGCAGCAAGCGTTTACGGATCTTCAGAAACATCGATACGAAGCGGCGTACCTGACCCTGACCGGCGATGTCGCCAGCCAGGCGTTGTTGGTTGCCTCTGCAAACGCGCAGATGCAAGCCGTCGAGAAGCTGCTCGCCAATGACGCAAAGAACCTCGAACTCGTGCGGATGGCGCACGCCAATGGCAGCACCACGCAGATCGATGTTTCGCTGGCCGAGACGCGCCTCGCTCAGGACCGCACGCTGTTGCCACCCCTGGCTCAGCAGCGTGATTCGGCGCGTCATGCTTTGTCGATTCTGACGGGCAAAGGCCCTGGCGACTGGATCGCGCCTGAGTTCGATCTTGCCGAGTTTGTATTGCCGGCAAACGTGCCAGTCAGTCTGCCTTCTGAAATGGCCCACGATCGGCCGGATGTGCTGCAAGCAGAGGCTGAACTGCACATGGCGAGTGCCGCCGTGGGAGTAGCCACAGCGAACCTCTATCCCCATGTAACGCTGTCCGCGTCTCTCGCCCAGGCCGCTTCCGGTAATGGCGGTGCCGCACTTTGGGGCTTCGCTGCGGGGCTGGCGGGTCCGATCTTCGATGGCGGCACACTCAAAGCTGAACGTCAGGCCGCAGTCGACGGCTACAAGGCAACGCTTGCTGGCTACCAGCAGACCGTTATCAATTCGTTCGGTCAGGTCGCAGACACGTTGCAGGCAATCAATCATGACGCCGAGGCAAACCTGGCGCAGGAGGACGCGTTACGAGCGGCCGAAACGAGTTTTCGGTTGAACCAGCAAGCCTACGCGCAAGGCGAGAACAGCATTCTCCAGGTGCTGGAAGCGGAACGTGCCTATGAGCAGGCGTTGCTGGGTCAAATCAGAGTGAAGACGGCGCAGTATCTCGACACGGTGCGGCTGTATGTGGCACTCGGCGGTAATTCCATTGGCGTTTTTGAGCAACGAGTTGCCAGTCGCGAAGAACAGAAACCTTCGTATCAATAGAGCCAGACATTGGAGTAAACGATATGCCTTACGAATCATTTCACGATTCACTTCGCGATACCCGATTCCCTTTAATACATGGGGCAGGTGAGATGCCGGCCGTTGGATTCGGCACCTTGTTCCGGGACCTGAGCGTCACGATGCAAGCGGTTAAGGAGGCGCTGGGAGCGGGCTTTCGCCATTTCGACTGTGCAGAACGCTATCGAAATGAGGAAGAGGTTGGCGTTGCCATAAGAGAAGTTCTGGAGGCAGGCAAGATACGGCGAGAGGACGTGTTCATTACGACGAAACTATGGAATACCAACCATCGTCCCGAGCGGGTCAGGCCGGCGTTCGAAGCAAGCTGTCGACGACTTCAAGTTGATTACATCGATTGCTATTTGATTCATACCCCCTTTGCCTTCCAGCCTGGCGATAACCAGGACCCAAGAGACGAGCAGGGGCAAGTCATCTACGACTCGGGCGTGACATTAATGGAGACTTGGAGGGCGCTTGAGCGCCTGGTGGATGAAGGCCGGTGCAAGTCCATCGGCTTGTCTGATATCACGTTGGAGACTTTAAAAGAGATTGTGGCTGTAGCCCGGATAAAACCTGCCGTGGTGCAGGTCGAATCCCATCCTTATTTACCTGAATGGGAACTGCTTGAGTTTTGTCAGCAGCATGGGATTATCCTCCTTGCGTTCGCGCCACTCGGGCACGGCATGGAACCGAACGTGCTGGAAGACTCCGTGATTACCGGGGTCGCCAAGCGCTTGCAGAAGACTCCGGCTCAAGTTGCATTGGCCTGGTCTGTACAGCGAGGCGTCGCTTTCCTGACCACTTCTGCGACGCCGGGCCACATCAAGGAAAACTTTGATATTTCGACTCTGCCTCAAAGGGCCATGCATGAAATCAAGGACGATATTACGACCCGGGTGCGATTCAACTCGGTAGTGGAAACCGGCGTACCTGGATTTATTCCGCGAAAGAAGTGACCCATGACGAGGGGCGGTCTTATGCAAGGCCGCCCCTTTTATCCATCCCCCCTTGAGATGAAACGATGGACATTTTCAAACCATGCGTTTTTTCATTGCTGTCGCTCAGAGCGGCAGCTTTACGGCGGCGGCTGAGATATTGGACACCACGACAACTAACGTTTCCAAAGCTGTTTCCAGTCTGGAGGCCAGGCTTCAGACGCGTCTGATCAACCGGACGACCCGACGCCTGGTGTTGACCGAAGCAGGTGCGCGTTATTTGCAACGATGCGAGAAGATTCTGGACGAGGTACGTGAAGCCGATGAGGAAGCGGGTACCGCTCATACCCTGCCAGTTGGCAGGCTCAAGATTCATGCGATGGCAGCCATCGGCACTCATTACGTCATCGATGCCATTGCCCGGTATCGGGAGATTCATCCCTCGGTCATGTTTGATTTGACACTGACCAATCGGCTACCTGACTTGCTCGAGGAAGGGTACGACATGTCGATTGTTCTAGCGCGGGATCTATCCGATTCGGGGTTTGTCGCTCAGCGGCTCGGCATCACCTACAGCATTCTCTGCGCCTCGCCGGCGTACTTGAAGAAACGCGGAGTCCCCGATTCTCCAGGTTCCCTTGGTTCACATGATTGTTTGAGAATTGTTAATACGGTAATGCCCGTTAAAAACTGGGTATTCGAGGGGCCTGATGGTGTGGAGACCGTCAACATTCCATTGTCTCCCTTTCACGTCAATACGGCCGATGCCATGACCATCGCCATAAAAAACGGGATGGGCATCGGTATTCAGCCTATTGCGTCTGCCGTCAGTGGCCTCAGGGAGGGCACATTGGTACGTGTATTGCCAGAGTATCATTTTGAGGGATTTAATTTATTTGCAATATACCCATCACGAAAGTTCGTGGATGCAAAAATCAAGACGTGGGTAGATTTTCTTAAAAGTTATATTCCAGAATTATTGGCGTGCGATGAAGAAATCGCAGCTTCAGCAAAGAAACTATAACAACGTTAGTAAGTGGGTGTTGCAGGTATGGAGTGTCGACCCTCCATCATCCACACAGCGTTCAACCGTTTGAACATCCAGTTCCCATGACTTGATACTGAAGGATATGTTGCTGGCCATGAGAGTCTTCATACGTCATTTGCGCTGGAACCGGCCCGCACTGGTCCGCAATGTCTGTAACGTTAATGACTTTTTTGATGTCAAGTTTCGTTTCGTAAGTATAGGTCTCAACAGGTATCGAGCGGGTCGCGGTAGTTGAATGGCTCTCGTCTGCAAATGCCTGTGCGCCTGCACTGCCAAGAGCAACAATAACTGCAATTTTTAAAATATTCATTATCTTCACCGTATTGTCTAAGGTTTACGCTGCGTCCGAGATGATCGTAAAACTCACATCGAGTTTTCAGGTTTTTACCTCATGAGCTAGTTGATATTTAATCCATTTGCTCACTGGGTAGAGACGATGCTAAGTGTTTATCTCTGCCCCATATAGCGGCTCTCTGGACAAACACTGTTGACGGATTTCGCATGAATGGAGGGCTTCAAAAAACTGACGATTCATTTAGTGGGCGTTTGCAGCCAATCGCATCAGGGCCGTGCCAGGATGGCCAAGACCGTGCATCCCGAAGAACACAGAGAAGCCTGGTTCAGACTCAACCTGTCGCAACGCCGTGCTTGGACAACGACTAGACTTTTTGCACTGACCCTCGTCTCCCAAGGAGGTTTCTGTGAGCGCCGCCGCCCTGTCCGAACTCGATGCCGCTCTGCCAGGTTTGGCCCGCAAGATTCGCGTGCTGGATGCCCTGGCCTGGCCGGATGGGGTCGAGGAAGTATTCCTGACACGTTGGCGCACCGGGCATGCAGAACTGCCCAGGGTCGAGCTGCGCCCGCGCGAGCACGGCGCGGACATCGCCGCCCTGGAAGCCTTTACCGACCGCTGCGATGAGGGGCATCCGGCCGGGCGCTACCTCGCCATGACAGCGCGTAGCTATGCCACGGCCGGGCGCATGCTGGGTGCCATTGGCACACCCGCTTTCACTCAGTACTCGTCAGCGCTGTACCGGCGCCCGGACTTCTACTACCCAAGCCAGAAACTGAGCATGCTGGACGCGGCCAGTTTCTTCCTCAAGACCACCGACGCCCTGCTGGGCGGTGCCCGGATTCCACCGAGCCCGGCCGAGATCCCGGCCGAGGCCTTCGCCGCCTGGATGCAGCCGGAACTGGATGGCTTCTTCGGCCCGGGCCGGATCACGGTCGTGCTTGATCCCACCCTGGCCGCCAAGGCCATCGCCGGGTCGAGCCGTATCCGCTTGCGTACCAGCGCCCTGTTCTCGGAACTCGACAAGAGCCAGTTATTGCAACATGAGGCCTTCGTGCATGTCGCCACGGCACAAAACGGCGCGCTCCAGCCCAACCTGAAAAGCCTGGGTCTGGGAGCGCCACGCACCACCCAGACTCAGGAGGGCATCGCGACCCTGGCCGAGCTGTTCACCGGCAGCATGGACATCAACCGCCTGCGCCGCCTCGCCCTGCGCGTGCTCGCGGTCCAGCAGGCGCTGGATGGCGCCGATTTCATCCAGGTATTCGAAGGTTTTCTGGCGGCCGGTCAGTCGCAAGAGGAGTCCTTCCGCTCGACCCAACGGGTCTTCCGCGGCACCGACCTGCGCGGTGGTTCGGCGTTCACCAAGGATGCCGCCTACCTGACCGGTTTGCTCGGCGTCCATACCCTGCTGCGCATCGCAATCCGCGACAACCGGCCGGAACTGGTGGGCCATCTGTTTGCCGGGCGCCTCAGTCTGGGTGATACCGTCCTCCTGGCCCCGCTTTTCGAGTCCGGCTGGCTCCAGGGGCCGATTCATATCCCGGCCTGGGCCGCCGATCTGCGCCGGCTCGCCGCCAACCTGGCCTTCTCGGCCTTTATCTCCCAGATCAAACTGGATGTGCTCGATCTGGAGGTGCTCATGGCCTTCGCAGACGAGCATGAAGCCGATGCCAGTGCCTTGGCTTGAAGCTAAGGCGGCGTAATGACCTCCACCGCCCGCGGTGGACTTGTATACCGACGGGAAGGTGCTTTTGGCTATTTACAAAACAGGCAGGTGTGTCCGCTCCAGGCCGAACGCTACCCTCAGCCAACACTATTCAGTCGAGCGAAGATTCCGGTTCGTCCAGATGATCGATGTGCTTGAAGCGCTCGACCAGAAAATCGATCAGGCTGCGCACTCGCGCCGACAGGTGCAATTGTTGCGGGTAAACGGCATAGACATCGGCGCGGGTCGGTGTCTGATCCTCCAGTACCAGGCGTAAGCGCCCACTGCGCACGTAACGGGCGATGTCCCATTCGGCTCGAAGCAGAATCCCGTAACCTTCCAGCGCCCAATTCAGGGCCACTTCACCGTCGTTGCAGCCTAACGCGCCGCGCACTTTGATGTTTTGCGTGCGCCCGCCGTTGGTGAAGCTCCACACGCCGTAGGGCGTTTCGTTTTGTCTCAGGAAGATGCAGTTGTGTTGTTGTAAATCCGCCAAACGTTGCGGCACGCCATGCTTTTCCAGGTACAGCGGCGAGGCACATAGCAGGCGGCGATTAGATGCGATCTTGCGTGCATGGAAGGCCGCGTCCGGCAGGGTGCCGAAACGAATGCCCAGGTCAAACCCGTGAGTCGCCAGGTCGAGCGGGTGATCGCTGATTTCCAGCTGTATTTCCACCTCCGGGTACTGCGCGAAGAATGCGCCCAATGCGGGGCCGATGTAGCGCCGACCGAAGCCCAGCGACGCGTTGACGCGAATCAGGCCTTTAGGGGTTGCCCGGCTGCTGCTGATCAACTGCTCGACCTCATCGATCTGCGTCAGGATGCGGGCGGCATGGGAAAAATACAGTTCACCTTCCGAGGTCAGGCTCATTGAGCGCGTGGTGCGGTTGACCAGACGGATGCCGAGTCGTGCTTCCAGCGCGGTCAGGCGTTTGCTCACCGCCGGCGGTGTGACGCCCAGCTCTCGAGCCGTCGCCGCGAGGCTGCCCTTGTTGGCCAGCAGGTAGAAAAAAGACAAATCCAGTGTCTGACTCATTGGTAACTCAAATTCATCTATGTAGTGATTTGGAGTAACTCACGCTCATTTGCTCACTACATATACTCCGCTCACACCCTGATTGAACACCCCCGTTCGACAGGCACAACAAGAACGTGACGAGAGTGGAGTTAACGATGAGTGCATACAAAATTGCTGCAGTTCCCGGTGATGGTATCGGTGTTGAAGTGATCGCTGCTGGCGTCGAGGTACTGCAAGCCTTGTCGAAAAAATCCGGCTTCGAGCTGGATTTCAAACACTTCGACTGGAACTCGGATAACTACCTGAAAAACGGTTACTACATCCCGGAAGGCGGGCTGGAAGAACTGAAAACCTTCGACGCCATTTTCTTCGGCGCTGTAGGTGCACTCAACGTACCGGATCACATTTCGCTGTGGGGCCTGCGTCTGCCGATCTGTCAGGGCTTCGACCAGTACGCCAACGTGCGTCCGGCTCGCGTGCTGCCAGGGGTTAAAAGCCCGCTGCTCAATGGTGATCAGATCGATTGGGTCGTCGTGCGTGAAAACTCCGAAGGCGAGTACTCCGGCAATGGCGGTCGAGTCCACCGGGGCCTGCCTGAAGAAGTCGCCACCGAAGTGTCCGTGTTCACCCGCGCCGGGGTCGAGCGCATCCACCGCTTCGCCTTCGAACTGGCGCAGAGCCGGCCTCGCAAGCACCTGACCATGGTCACCAAATCCAACGCTCAGCGTCACGGCATGGTGTTGTGGGACGAGATTTTCTACGAAATCGCCAAGGACTTTCCGGACGTCAGAATCGACAAGGAACTGGTCGACGCCGTGACCACGCGCATGGTGCTTAAACCGTCGACGCTGGACGTGATCGTTGCCACCAACCTGCACGCCGACATTCTGTCCGATCTGGCCGCCGCATTGTCCGGCAGCCTGGGCATTGCGCCGACCGCCAACCTGAACCCCTCGCGAAAATTCCCTTCGATGTTCGAACCGATCCATGGTTCGGCTTTCGACATCACCGGCAAAGGCGTCGCCAACCCGATTGCGACGTTCTGGACGGCGGCGATGATGCTCGAACACCTGGGCGAAGCGGCCGCGGCGAAACACCTGATGTCGGCCATCGAGGCGGTGACCGAGAGCGGTCTGCATACCCCTGATCTCGGCGGCAACGCCACCACCCGCCAGATCACCGATGCGGTCATCGAGTTGATCAATCGCTGATGTTTATCGATTCAAAGTAGTACTGCGGCACAACACCGAGGGGCTGATCACCGATCAGACCCCTTGGCATTTCCTGACAACAATAAAAAATCAGGGCCCTGTCATGAAAAGAATATTTGGCAAACTCTACGTACAAGTGCTCATCGCCGTCATCCTCGGCGCCATCGTCGGAGTGCTCGTGCCCGAAACCGGAACAGCGCTCAAGCCCTTGGGCGACGCGTTTATCAAGCTGATCAAAATGCTCCTTGCCCCGGTGATCTTCCTGACGGTAGTCACGGGTATTGCGCGCATGGAGAACATGAAAGAGCTGGGTCGCGTCGGCTTTCGTGCGCTGATCTATTTCGAAGTGGTATCCACCCTGGCGCTGGTCGTCGGGCTGGTCGTTGTCGATGTGTTCAAGCCCGGTGCTGGCATGAACATCGATGTCGCCACGCTGGATACGTCCAGCCTGGCCACCTACACCTCCGCCGTGAAGCATGCGTCGTTCATGGACTTTGTGATGAACATCATCCCCGACACCATCGTGGATGCCTTCGCCAAAGGCAACGTGCTGCAAATATTGCTGTTCTCCATTCTGCTGGGCATTGCCCTGGCGCATGTCGGACCTCGTGCCAAGGCGTTCGTCGACACGCTGGACAGCCTGATGCAGGGTATGTTTCGCATCGTCAACATGGTCATGCGTCTGGCCCCCATTGGTGCCTTTGGGGCGATTGCCTTCACCATCGGAAAATACGGCTTTGGTTCGCTGTTCTCACTCGGCAAGCTGATGGCCTGTGTTTACCTGACTTGTGCTGTATTCGTGATTTTTGTACTGGGCCCAATCTGTCGCTACAGCGGCTTCAGCCTGTGGAAGTTTCTGAAATTCATCAAGGAGGAACTGTTCACCGTGCTCGGCACCAGCTCTTCGGAGTCGGTACTACCGCAGATGATTTCCAAGATGGAAAAGGCCGGTGTTTCCAAACCCGTCGCCGGCCTGATTATTCCTTCGGGCCTGACCTTCAACCCGGACGGGCAGGCGATTTATTACACCATCGCTGCCATCTTCATCGCGCAGGCAACGAACACCCCGCTGACCCTGATGGATCAGTTGATCGTACTGGCGGTGCTGATGTTCACATCCAAGGGATCTGCCGGTGTCACCGGTTCTGGATTCATCATTCTGGCGGCAACGTTATCGTCCCTCGGCACCATTCCGGTGGCGGGCATGGTGCTGCTCTTGGGCGTCGACCGGTTCATGTCGGAAGCGCGCGCGATCACCAACACCATCGGCAACGGCGTCGGGACAATGGCCATTGCCAAATGGGTGGGGGCGCTGGACACGGTAAAGATGCACAAAGCGCTTGACGGGGAGGGCGTAGAAGAGAAGCGCGAGAGGGTCCAAGCGGACATTATTGCTGTCCCTTCATCGACGGACAGTACCCGGTTGCCGGATTTCAAAAGCGTTTCTCAGGGGTGATATTTCTGGGGCGGGACGCTACATTTTGCTGTTCCTGGGGTCGTCCGCCGGGTTGACGTAGGTGATCCCCCAAGGCCCCGTGCCGTGGAGTTGGAGTACGGTTTCCTGTTCTCGACTGGCGCCGTACATCGACATTCCGACGGGAATGATCAGGGTGTCACCCGGTTGATAGGCCTTGGCACGTGCCGGATCGAATTTATCTCCGGTGGCGAAGTAGAAGATGCCCGAGATAACGGTTACGCGTTCGGTCACGGGATGGGTATGCACGCCGATTTTTGTATTTGCTGGCAGCTTCAAGCGCAGGGTGAAGGGCTCGGCGGCTTTCAGGTCACCTTCAATCACTGCGATCATTGCGCCAGGCCCTATCGACGGCGCGGCTTTCCATTTGAGTTCGGATGAGGTGGCGGCAATGAAACCTGCTTCCTCGGCCAGGGCGGTAGGTGCCAGGAAGGCTACGCTGACCAAGGTCAACAGAGCAGCGATGGCTTTATGGGAACTCATCATGGTTTCCTCATGTTGGGGGCATATCGCAGCAAAGTCAGCAGAGCTTGCGCGATCACGTCATATACGATGACGGTAGCCGAATGCTGGAGTGCGGATATATCCATTGTGAACAGCGCTATAACGCACAGATATGAACTATGGGCTGTACGTTTGATGACCACCCTGAGGAGTGACAACCATCATGAAGAAGATCGACACAAAGGAAGATGAGGAGGGAGGCACTGTCTCTGAGTTGATAGACGCAAAAATCCAGACGCTGAGTGACTGGCGGGGCGAGACACTCGCGCGGGTTCGGATGCTCATCAAGCAGGCCGACCCCGACGTGGTCGAGGAGTGGAAGTGGCGAGGGGTTCCGGTGTGGTCGCACGCCGGCATCATTTGCACTGGCGAGACGTACAAGAGCGTCGTGAAGATGACCTTCGCCAAGGGCGCCTCGCTGGAGGACCCTTCAGGCCTGTTCAACGCCAGCCTCGACGGCAACACCCGACGCGCCATCGATCTCCATGAGGGCGAGAGAATTGATGAAGACGCCTTGAAGACGCTGATTCGCGCCGCGGTGGCGCTTAACTCATCGACATAAACAGACCCGTCGGCGAGCCCGTTTCGATCAGCGGCAGCAATCGCTCAATTGACGATTATTTGGTTGTGCTATACAACTAACTGATCGTTTCGTTCGAGGTGCTTGCCGTGACCCATTCCCAATCAGACCTGATTAACCAAGTCCGCTCGGCGTCACGTCTCATGGTACGAGAGTTGGGGTTCATGCAAGCCACCCTGGCCGCGACGGACTATCCGCCCTCATCCGTTCACACGATCGTGGAAATTGGGGCGCGGGATTCGCTGACGGCAGGGGAGCTTGTGGAGCTGCTCGGCCTGGAAAAATCCAGCGTCAGCCGTATGGTGCGCAAGCTCATTGAGGCCGGCGAGATCGAAGAAATCCCGCACGAGGATGACGCGCGCTCCAAGAAGCTGCGACTCACGGCGCAGGGCCAGAAGACCCTGCGAGCCATTGATTCATTCGCCAGGGAACAGGTGAGCGCCGCCATGACTCACTTGACCGGTGAGCAACAGCGGGTGGTGAGTGAGGGCATCGCCAACTATGCCGTTGCTCTGCAAGCCCGGCGACTGGGTACAGAGCCGCGGCCCACGGCGCCGCTGGACATCGCTCGGGGCTACCGACCCGGAATAATCGGTCGAATTGTGGAAATGCATGCCGATTACTACGCAAGGCATGCGAACTTCGGCCAGCCGTTTGAAAGTCTGGTTGCGTCAGACATGGCGGAGTTGATGGGGCGTTTGCACAATCCGCGCAACGAGGTCTGGGTGGCCTTGGATGGTCAGCGAATTGTCGGCTCCATCGCGATAGACGGCGAAGGAGAGGGCGGCGAAGCGATTCTGCGCTGCTTCATTCTTGATGACTCGGCGCGAGGCAAGGGCGCAGGCAAACGCTTATTGGCTGAAGCAATGAAGTTCTGTGATGAATGGGGCTTTTGTGCCACGCGGCTCTGGACGTTCAAAGGTCTTGATGCGGCTCGCAAACTGTATGAAGACGTTGGTTTCACGTTGGAGCAGGAGCAAGAGGGGCAGCAATGGGGGGTGAAGGTTATCGAGCAGTGTTTTGTCCGGCCTGCCCCTGCAAGTGCAAGGCCCACACATGGCAGCATGCCGATTGAGGATTTGCAGCATGGCTTCGCAGCGGATGAGGACTAGGGCTTACGTACAAGAAGCAACACCAACGCCACGGCCGCCAGCCCCGCCCCGACGATGAAGGTGCTGGCCGAGCCCGAGGTCTCCCACAGCGCGCCGGCGAGCACACTGGCAATCAACAGGCACACACCGCTGATTAGATTGAACAGGCCGAACGCCGTACCCCTGAGATGTTCGGGGGCGGTATCGGCAACCAGCGTCGCGAGAATGCCCTGGCTGAAGCCCATGTGCAGCCCCCACAGGGCCACGCCCAGCAGCATGCTCATGATCGAGTTCGCTTGCGCCAGTAACAGGTCTGCCAGGATCAGCAATCCCATGCCGACACACAGCAATTTGGTGCGGCTGATCCGGTCGGACAACCAGCCGGCAGGGTAGGCGGATACGGCATAAAGCAGCGACATGACCACCATCACCAGCGGCACCCAGGTGGCCGTCAGGCCGACTTGCTGCGCTTTCAATACCAGAAAGGCCTCGCTGAAACGGGCCAGCGTGAAGAGCCCGCCAACGATCACGACCCACCAATAACTGCGTGAAAAATCCCGCAGAACCTTCCAGTGAATCGGCGAGCGAAAGGTGTGGTCGCCAGCGACAGTGGTCGGCTCTTTGACCCCGCCGACAATCAGCGCCACCGATATCACCGCCGGGATCACGGCAAACCACAACACCAGATGGATCTGCCCGAGCCAGAGCATCAGCACGATAGCCATGACCGGGCCAAGAATGGCCCCCACGGTGTCCATCGACTGGCGCAAGCCAAAGCAGGCGCCGCGGATTTCGGCAGGTGCCACGTCGGCAACCAGCGCATCTCGCGGCGCGCCACGAATGCCTTTGCCGATGCGATCAAGAAAGCGCGCGGTGAACACCACATCCACCGAGTGCGCGAGGGGGAAGAGCGGTTTCGACAAGGCTGCCAGACCATAGCCCATCAACAGCAGGCCTTTGCGCCGGCCGATGAAGTCGCTGATGGCGCCGGAGAATATCTTGGTCACCATCGCGGTGGCCTCGGCGATGCCCTCGATCACGCCGACGGTCAACGCGCTGGCGCCCAAGGTGGTGACCAGAAACACCGGCAGCAGGCTGTGCACCAGTTCTGAAGACAGGTCCATGAACAGGCTGACGAACCCCAGGGCCCAGACCGTGGAAGGGATGCGCAGTGAGGCTGGTCTGGGTGTCGAGAGGTTGTCCATATTGGGTTCTGCAATTGAATGCTCGCCGATGGTTTATGTCGCAAATCCCGACTTTCAGCCCTTACAGGTTCTGACTCAAGAACAGCAACGTATTGCTATGGGCCTCAACCGCCGCCCGCTGGTTGTAGCTGTCACGGTGCGAGCAGTTGAAGCCATGTTCGGCTCCGGGATAAACCTGGATATCGACGTCGTCGTTGAACTCGAAACGCTCGGCGATTTGCTTCACCGCCTCGATGGGGATATGGCTGTCCTTTTCGCCGAAGTGCATCAGCATCGGAATCTTGATTTCACCGGCGCGATCCAGTTGGTTCTGAATACCGCCGCCGTAGTAGACGATCGCTACATCCACGAAACCATTGGCCGCGGTGTTGTACGACAGCATGCCGCCGAAGCAGAAACCGATCGAAGCGATTCTGCCGTCCAGCCCTGGCTGCGCCTTCAGGGTGTCGATGGCCAGTTTGATGTCGGCCTGCGCTTTGGTAACGTCGGTGGCGTTCATCAGCTCGACGGCGCGTTTCCAGCCAGCTTCGTCGTAGCCCAGTTCGATACGGTGGCCGTTGCGCCAGAACAGATCCGGAGCGATGACCAGGTAACCATCGGCGGCGTACTGCTCGGCGACCGAGCGGATGTGCTCGTTGACGCCGAAGATTTCCTGAATCAGTACGATTCCCGGACCTTTACGGGTGTGAGGGATGGCCAGGTAAGCGCCGAATGTGCCTTCGGCGCTGGTGATCTCGATCCATTGGGTGGTCACGCTCATGATGGCTCCTTTACATAAGTTGTGTAGGTTATCGAGACGCTGGCGTATCAGCGGTGACTGCGCCGCCAGAAGTATCGAGCCAACAACGCATCCACGCTGAGCTTGCCGGCTCCCGAGAGCAACAACGGCATGAGGGCGGCGAGGTAGATCAGCGGCAGTTTGAAATTGCCGTGGCCTTTATTGCTGATGGCATAACCCTGGGCAAGTTCACTCAATGTAGACCAATCGGCTGGCCAGTGAACGGCCGCGGTCGCGACGACCGTGACCACGATCAGGCTGATTGCCGAAATGCGTGTTCCCAGGCCCACCAGCAGGGCGAGGGCGCCGATCAGTTCGGCCCACATTGCCAGTTCCCAGTTCAGCGTGGCCGGCACATGGTTGAAGGGAAACGGCAAGTTGTTCTGGATGTCGGCGAACCAGTTCTGGCCGTTCCACTTCTCCAGGCCTGACTCGAAAAATTCCCAGGCCAGAAACACCCGTAAGGTCAGGGGCGCGATCCAGCTGCCGGTACGGTCGAGATTCAGGTGCAGGCCTTTGACGGCCGATGAGAGAGAGGTGTTCATGGGCGTTATCTCCGGGATTTGATCGGCGGGGGGCCAATCGACAGGTGCATTTCATCGAACCGGTGTATCTGCGGTGTGTCGCTGGCGCGGTGTTTCGGGCGGTTGGTGTGTCGGGAGCGGGGCTGTACACACTCTGATACGTGGCTTCGAGCCGAACGCAAGATCAATGTGGGAGCGACCTTGCCCTGCAGTTGAACGACGATCGCCGAAAACTCTTGCCGGTGGTCGGCAGACGGCAGGAGTGTTTCAATCGGGTGTGTGGGCGGTATGTCCGAAAGGTCACCCGGCGCAAGTTCATGTATCCCGGGCCGCGACAGATACATTCCCATATAAAACTGTGATCCGGCGTCGACCTGCGGCGTCTAGCGACAGTGTCCCCGCAATCCCATGGGGCGAGACTTCGGAACCCGGCATGCAAGCGCTGTTGAACGAGATCCTTGACGCAGTCCGACCGTTGATCGGTCAGGGCAAAGTGGCTGACTACATTCCCGCCCTCGGCACGGTGCCGGCCAATCAGTTGGGCATTGCCGTGTATGGCAACGACGGCGAGCTGTTCTGCGCGGGCGATGCCGATACGCCGTTCTCGGTGCAGAGTATTTCCAAGGTGTTCAGCCTGGTGCAGGCCATCGAGCATTCCGGCGAAGCGATTTGGGAGCGCCTGGGCCATGAGCCGTCCGGCCAGCCGTTCAACTCGCTGGTACAGCTGGAGTTCGAGCGCGGGCGCCCACGCAATCCCTTCATCAATGCCGGTGCGTTGGTGATCTGCGATATCAACCAGTCACGCTTTGCCGCGCCGGCGTTGTCGATGCGTGATTTCGTGCGCCGTCTGTCCGGCAACCCGAATGTCATGGTGGACGGCAAGGTTGCCGAGTCGGAATACCAGCACCGCGCGCGCAACGCGGCCATGGCTTATCTGATGCAATCGTTCGGCAACTTCCATAACGACGTCGAAGCCGTGCTGCGCAGCTACTTCAGCCACTGCGCACTGCGCATGAGTTGCGTGGATCTGGCCCGGGCGTTCTGCTTCCTGGCCAATGACGGTTTCTGCAAACACAGCGGTGCACAGATCCTCAGCGCCCGCCAGACCCAGCAAGTCAACTCGATCATGGCCACCAGCGGGCTGTACGACGAAGCAGGCAACTTTGCCTATCGCGTCGGGCTGCCGGGCAAGAGCGGCGTGGGCGGGGGCATTGTCGCGGTGGTGCCGGGGCAGTTCACCGTGTGCGTCTGGTCCCCGGAATTGAATACCGCCGGCAACTCCCTGGCCGGGATGGCGGCGCTGGAACTGTTGAGTCAGCGGATTGGCTGGTCGGTGTTCTAAGGCGGTGTGGGCGGGCGTTGATAATGACGCTCCGGGAAATTTGCTATACATTTTCCGACCGCCCCCCCCTGCATGGTGAAACCGATTCATGTCTCTTGCGCTCGAACGTCTAGTCGCTGGCACGCCGATCCCTTTTGCCGGTAATCGTGTCACAGTCGTCAGCCCCGAACTGGCGGCGCGCTTTCAGCCCGGTGACCATCTGCTGGTGGAGCAGGTCAGCGGCGAATTGTTGCTGATCCCGGTGGCGGACCAGCAAGCGGCGGCGGTCGCCATCGAGCGCGCCGAAGTGGCGTTCGCTGCGATGTCCAGCGTTTCGGATCACGCCATCAGCGAGTTCTTCGATCGCTTTGCGCAACGCCTGGAAACCCCGGAATGCTGGGCCTTGATTGCGGCCGCTAACCTGGCCGATATCGAGCGCGCCAAGGCGCGCGGGCGTTCCACCACGCGATTGCTGGCCGATGAGCGCATGCGCGGCGACATGATCGCAGGCCTCAGGGCCTGGCGCGATGCACCGGCCACGCGGGGCAAGGTGGTGAGTTGCGTCGAGCACGACGGCTGGAAAGTCGAGCAAGTGGTCTCGCCGCTGGGCATCGTCGCGTTCGTGTTCGAAGGCCGGCCGAATGTCTTTGCCGATGCCGCCGGTGTATTGCGCACCGGTAACACGGCGGTACTGCGCATTGGCAGCGATGCATTGGGCACCGCCCAGGCCATCGTCACCCATGCATTGAATCCGGCATTGAGCGATGCCGGGTTGCCAACCGGCGCGGTGTCATTGGTCGAAAGCGTCAATCACGCCGCCGGTTGGGCAATGTTCGCCGACCGACGCTTGTCGCTGGCCGTGGCCCGTGGTTCGGGGCGTGCGGTCAGCCAGCTGGGCAGTATCGCCCAACAGGCCGGCACCGCCGTCAGCCTGCACGGCACCGGTGGCGCATGGCTGATCGCCGACAAACACGCCGATGCCCAACGCTTTGCCGCCGTGGTGCGCAACTCGCTGGACCGCAAAGTCTGCAACACCCTGAATGTTTGCCTGATCCACCGCGACCGCGTCGCCGAACTGGTGCCGTTGTTTCTCAATGCGCTGCAACAGGCCGGCACGGCTCGGGGCCAGGGCTGCAAGTTGCATATCGTCGAGGGTAGCGAGCAGCATTTGCCAACTGATTGGCAGACCGCGAGCGTCGAGGTGTACCGCGCTGATGGCTACCGGACCGAAGCGTTGGCCGAGCCGTTGCCCGAGGATCAATTGGGTCGCGAGTGGGAATGGGAAGAAACCCCGGAAGTCAGCCTGAAGATCGTCGACGACCTGGACCAGGCCATCGCCTTGTTCAATCGCTACAGCCCGCAATTCACCGTGTCGTTGATCAGTGAAGATGCACAAGCGCAGGAGCGTTTCTACAACGCGGTCAACGCGCCTTTTGTCGGCAACGGGATTACTCGCTGGGTCGACGGGCAGTACGCGCTGAACAAGCCGGAACTGGGGCTTTCGAACTGGGAGAGCGGCCGCCTGTTCGCGCGCAGCGCGATTCTCTCGGGGGATGGCGTGTTCACCATCCGCAGTCGCATGACCCAGACGGATCTGTCGGTCAAACGCTGAGACGGCACTCCAGAACAGCCGCGTAAACCTGTGGGAGCGGGCTTGCTCGCGAAAGCGGTGTGTCAGGCGACATCATAGTTGAATGTGCCGCCGTCTTCGCGAGCAAGCCCACTCCCACAGGGTATTTATCGCTCTTAGATCTTATCGGCATCAGGGACAGTCCCCCGACCGCAGGCAACGGCCGCACTATACTTAATGTGTGTCCGTGTCTGCGTGGGGACGGGCAGTGCATCTGATTACGTGAAAGAGGGTTGCGCCATGAAACTTAACTCCTTTCAACATTACTCTCATGATCTGGAATCGGTCGTTCACGACGCGTGGATTACCACCAGAGTGAAGTCGGCCCTGGCATTGGCCGACTCAACCCTTGGCCTGCATGTTCATGTCAAAACCCATGCAGGCAGGGTCGCATTGAGCGGTCGCGTCAACACCCATAGACAGTGTGAGCATGCTGTTACTCTGGCCCGTTCGGTTCAGGGTGTCGTTGACATCGACGCCAGCGAATTGCTCACTCACGTGTTCACGCCGGGCAGTTTTCCAGAAGCGCCCAATGCCGAAGAGTCTTCCGAGCGTCGGTCACAATCGTCTACAAAGATTGACGATAAATGACAGTGGCGATCATGTGAGTGTCACCTTCCCGGTCGGGAACTGAAGACGGGCGTAGTCGCGCGCGTGCCCACTTTGTAACGCTGCGCCAAGCCTGGTCGGGCGGGTGAAGCCTTCAGGCGGCTTCGACCGCCTGACCATACACCGCACAGGTGTCCGGGTGCTCGGCCAGCGACACGAAGTTGCGACGGCTGGCATCCAGAGCATCAACCGAACCGGTCTCGATGTCATAAACCCAACCATGCAGATTCAGCAGGCCCTTTTCCTGGGCCAGACGCACGCTCGGGTGGGTCTGGATATTCGCCAGTTGGGCGATGACATTTTCCCGGACCATCGAATTCACCTTGGCTGCAGCGCTGGCGTGCGGGCGGGATTCGTTGATCACCTTGGCCGACTCGGCGTGCTGCAACCAGCCACTGACGGCGGGCAAGTGATCCATGCATTTGCACTGGGCGATGGCGGTCATGGCGCCACAGTCCGAATGCCCGCAGATCACGATGTCCGTCACGCCCAGTACCGCGACCGCATATTCGACCGTGGCCGACACACCGCCGGGATGCGGGCTGTAAGAGGGCACGATATTGCCGGCATTACGCACCACGAACAGTTCGCCGGGCTCTTGCTGGGTCAGCAGTTCCGGCACTACGCGGCTGTCGGAACAGGTGATGAACAAGGTGCCGGGATGCTGGGTGGTGGCCAGGTGCTTGAACAGATCGGTACGTTGTACAAAGGCTTCGTTCTGAAACTTCAATAAACCTTCGATGAGCGCTTTCATGGCTGATTTCCTTGCAACGAATGAGGGGGGCTAATGCCAGTTAGCTAGGCACAATCCATGTGGGAGCGAGCCTGCTCGCGATGACGGCGGTACATTCGGAATCAATGTTGGCTGACCCTCCGCCATCGCGAGCAGGCTCGCTCCCACAGGGGGGCAAATTCTTAACTGACTGGCATTAGTCGGTGCGGGCTATTTCAGAAAGGACGCAGCGGCAGGAATTTACCGTCCAGGGTAATCACCGCGCGGGAACCACCTTCCGGGTCTTCAACTTTCTTCATGTCCAGCTTGAAGTTGATCGCGCTGATGATGCCGTCGCCGAATTGCTCGTGCACCAGGGCTTTGAGCGTGGTGCCGTAGATCTGGATCATTTCGTAGAAGCGGTAGATGGTCGGGTCGGTCGGGACACCCGAGAGGCTGCCGCGCAGCGGAATGATTTGGAGGCGGGCGACGGCGTCGGCGTCCAGCTCGAGCTTCTCGCCTATCACCTTGGCGGCGGCTTCCGGCAGCGGATGTTGGCCGAGCAGGGCAGCGGTGACATAGGCCAGGCCCAGACCGGTGCCGTCAGTCAAATCCTGCCAGGACAGATTCTTGCGCGCCTTGGCATCGAGAATCGAAGTGGTCAGGGCCAGACTGAGGTCCTGGTAAGCGTGGGACTGTTGCATGGTGTGACTCCTATCGGTTGTGGCTGGAAAGTGGAGCCATCTTCGGTCGAGTAATCCATAGCGTCCAAGACCGATATACAATGCTTTACATAAGTCCTGCCTATAGATGGTGTACCCCATGCTGCTCCGACATCTGCGCTACTTGCTGGCGGTCGCCGACCACGGCGGCTTTACCCGTGCGGCCGAAGCGTTGCACGTCTCCCAGCCGACGCTGTCCCAGCAGATCCGGCAACTGGAGGAAACGCTGGGCGTGAGCCTGTTCGACCGTACTTCGCGCACGGTCAAACCGACCGACGCAGGGCAGGCCTACATCGAATGCGCCCGTCGGGTGCTGGTGGAACTTGAAGCGGGGAAACGCGCGCTGCATGACGTGAAGGACTTGTCTCGCGGCACTTTGCGGCTGGCCATGACACCGACATTCATGGCGTACCTGGTTGGGCCGCTGGTGCGCGATTACGTGGCGAAGTTTCCGAACATCCATCTGCAGATTTTCGAGTTATCGATGGATGACATCGAGGCGGGGCTGGTCGATGACTCGCTGGACATCGCCATCGCCTTTACACCGGTGAGAAGTCCCGACATCGAGTGCCTGCCGGCGTTTGTCGAGACCTTGGGCGTGATGGTCGGGCACAGTCATCCGTTATACGAGCGCCGGAGCCCGCTATCGCCAAAGGAGGTGGCGCAACTGGAGTTCGCGTTGCTGACGCCGGACTTCATCACCCGATCCTCCATCGACGGGTATTTTCGGCAACAGAACATCACGCCCAAGGTGGCGATCGAGGTGAACTCGGTGAGTACGCTGTTGGAGGTCATTCGCCACACGCCAATGGCCACCATCCTCCCGGAACCCATCGCCACTGCGGAACGGGCATTGCGCCGGATTGAATTACAAGGCGAAGCGCCCCGGCGCGACGCGGCGTTGTTGCGCAGGAAGAACAACTATCACAGTGCCGCGTCGGTGGCGTTCGCAAACCTGGTGATGGCCGGCAACGCCATCGCGTAGATCAATCATCCACGGACTGGCAGATGCCATTGCCGCCTTTCTTGCTGGTGTAGGTCACGGCAACCGAGTCGTCATCGGCGATGCTGATCGAGATCGTTATGTCCGGCCCCTTGGCCTCGAAAAGGCGATCATTGATCATTTTGATCTCGGCTTCTTTGCTGTTGATCATGACCGGACCATCCTGGTCGGCGTGGACCATGATTTTCCCGGGGCAGTCCACATCGAAGGCAGGAACGCCGGGCACGCTGTTCGCATGAACTGCACTCGCCAACGCCAGTAGCATGAATGTCAGGATTCTTTTCATCGCAAGCCTCCATTGAATAAACCGATCTCCAGCGCTCTGTTAACCATAGCTCTGTTCCTTTGACTGAGTGGTGTCGCAGGTGTCGCAGGCAAATAAAAAAGGCCCCGCTCGATGACACGAGCGGGGCCTTTTATTGATGGCGGTAAATCTTTTGTGGGGAATCAGTACAACCGATCAATCACCCGAACTTCATTCTGGTTCTGCATCGATGCCCACGCCTGTTTCAGCGTTTGCAGCACATTACCAATGAAGTCCTTGTCGGCCGCGGCTTTCTTGCCGACATAACCCTGGCCACGACGGTACATCTTCAGTCGGGCGAGCAGGTTCTGGTTGTTCCGGTCGAACTCTTCTTCGTGGGCATGGGGCGACAGGCAGTCGATATGAACCTGGCCCGATTTGCTGATCCACAGAATGTGGCTGTCCTGGCTGTCTTTTTGCGCAGCGAACAAGCGAGCCAGTTCATCGATAGTAGGTTGATTGTTCAGATTCATTGTAAGCCCCTTGACCATTTGGTGATCTTTCAAAGTTGATTCGCTAATACAGGTAGCCCATCGGTTAGTTGATCCCTGGCACCGAAACCAGGACGTCAGCGGTCAGCCGTCAATACGACGGGGTCCCGCATCTGTTGCATGTAGTCGTGTTGAATAACTGCTACGCAATAGCGTCACAACGAAGAGAAGCAGCGAAAACCTGGAGGCCACTGCCGACATTTTCAGGGTCGGCCACAAGCTTCATGAGGATTGATCGCCAGCGCTTCTCGCCCTTGTACTGGACGTTCAGGCCAGGTCAGCTTCTTCAATCTGCCTTGTGGGCAGCGTGTATCCGGGAAAAACAGCTCGGCGGTCAGACGAGCTTGCTCAAACGTGTTGCCTGTACTCCCGATCGGGGAGACGTCTGCATCATGCAAGGGCAAATCGGAGGCGTCAACGGTTTTGTAGTGATTATTTTTGTTCACTACATATTGTCGGACAAAGTGGTTTTGGAATTAGAAAGTCAGGTGTGGCTGGCTGTGGCGTCGTTGAAATCGTCAAGATCGCCGCATCGCTCGCTCCTACGGGACTTACGCTTACCCCGCAGGAGCTGCCGAAGGCTGCGATCTTTCAAAGTGGTAAACGGTGCATGGATAACCGTCGATCGGCAGGTGATGCAGGGTGAACTCGCCACCCGTGAAATCAGGTATCACCTTGGCCCAGAACAGTCGCGCAGGCTGGTTGGCATCGATGTGGAAAATCTGCCATTGACCGAGGAAGCGACTCAAGAGGGCAGAGACGACAAACTTCGCGACGCCTTGGCCACGAAAGCGTCGACTGACAAAAAAGTAGCCGATGTTGTGCTCGGCGCCGACGATATGGGTTTCATTATCCACGGTCACGAAACCGGCAAGCTCCCCGTCAACCTTGATCAGAAAAGGCCGGGTTGCCGGGTTGCGCCAGTAATCCAGTTTGGGCTGGATATTGAAGAGGCCATGTTCGCCGAGTTTCAGCGGCAGCCATTCGCTGAAGTCGTACATGTAGAACTGCATCAGGTTTTCGATGGTTTCCAGTTCGTCGCGATGAGCAACGTGCAGTTCTATCGAGGGTTGGCTCCTGATTGTCGTCATGGTCGTACCTTTTCAGGAAGCAGGGCTGTTGCCTGATGCCAATCAGTGTAGGAGCTGCCGAAGGCTGCGATCTTTTGATCTTGATCTTCCAGCGCCTTTCAAGACGCCAAAAGATCGCAGCCTTCGGCAGCTCCTACATGTCCTCTTCATGCCCTTAGCCTTTGTTTCAACTTGGTTTCGCCGCGCGTTTGGTGCCGGTCGAGGGCTTGCGTTTGGCGGGTTTGCGTTTGTTTTTCCACGGTGTGGCGCCTCGTCCGGCCGGGCTTGCCGGCCCACTGATGGTCAGGTTCAGGCCGGCGCAACGGGCCACCTGTTTGCTCATCCACGCGGCCTGTTTGGTGACGAATTCTTCCAGGCTCATTTCACCGCTCTGCACCATGTCCAGGGCCTGTTCCCAGATTGCCGTGGTGCCGGGGTCGGCAATGGCGCGCGGCACGGCATCGATCAGGCTGAACGCTGCCGGCGTCGCGGCCAGGGCCTTGCCGTTCTTGACCAGATAACCGCGGTCGAGCAGGCCCTGGATGATCGAGGCGCGGGTGGCTTCGGTGCCGATGCCGGTGGTGTCCTTGAGCTTTTGCTTGAGCAGCGGATCTTCCACCAGTTTGGCGACGTTCTTCATCGCCTTGATCAGATCGCCTTCGGTGAACGGCTTGGGCGGCTGGGTCCAGAGGTCCTTGAGCTTCACGTCGGCCACCGCGCAGTCACGCCCTTCGGCCAGTGCCGGCAGGGTTTGCGGTGCCGGTGCTTCGCGGCCCTTGGCAGGTGCGAGGGCTTCGGGCAGGGCGCGTTTCCAGCCGGGCTCGACAATCTGCTTGCCCACGGCACGCAAGGCTTCACCGGCACAGTCGAAGTCGGCCTGGGTCCGGTCGTACTCATGATTGGGCAGGAACTGCGCCAGGTATCGCGCACGAATCAGGGTGTAGACCGCCCGTTGTTTGCCCACCAACCGGTCGAGGTTTTTCGCCGCCGCCGTGGGGATAATTCCGTGGTGAGCGCTGACCTTGGCGTCGTTCCAGGCCCGTGAGCGGCGCTGGGGCTCCAGATAGTCGTGCAAGGCGTTCAGGGCCGGGTCGGCCTGCCGCAGCGCCGCCAGAATACCCGGGGCTTCGCTGTGCTGACTCAGAGGCAGATAACCGCAGTCGCTGCGCGGGTAGGTGATGACTTTGTGGGTTTCGTACAGCGCCTGGGCGATGTCGAGGGTTTCCTGAGCACCGAGCCCGAGCTTCTTCGAGCAGACTTCCTGCAGGGTGCCCAGATCGAACGGCAAAGGCGCGACTTCGCGCATCCGCTCGGTGCGCAGTTTAATCACCCGAGCGCTCGCCGCACCGCTAATGGCGGTCGCCGCTTTCTGAGCCAGGGCCTGATTCAGACAACGGTCCTGATCGTCGCAAGCGTCCGAAGCGGCACGCCACTGGGCGGTGAACGCGGTGCCGTCGTGCAGCAGTTGCACGTCGATAGCCCAATAAGCCACCGGGATGAAATCGGCGATGCTGCGGTCGCGATCCACCACCAGGCGCAGGGTCGGCGTCTGCACCCGACCGACCGGCAATACGCCCTGATAACCGGACTGGCGCCCCAGCAGGGTGAACAGCCGACTCATGTTCATCCCGATCAACCAGTCGGCCCGGGAGCGCCCCAATGCTGAATGATAAAGACTGAACGTCTCGGCCCCCGGCTTGAGCGCCGCCAGTGCCTTGCGGATCGATGCATCGTCCAGCGCCGACAGCCACAATCGCCGGATCGGCCCGCGATAACGGCAATGTTCCACCAGTTCCCGGGCGATCATCTCGCCTTCGCGATCGGCGTCGGTGGCAATCACCAGCTCACTGGCCTCGCCGAGCAAGCGCTTGACCGCCTTGTACTGGTTGGCCGTGCGCGGTTTGACGGTCATCTTCCATTTTTCGGGAATGATCGGCAGATCCGCCAGCACCCAGCGCTTGTAACGCGCGTCATAGGCATCCGGCGGTGCGGTTTCCAGCAGATGGCCGATGCACCAGGTCACCGTGACGTCCGTTCCCAGCCAGCAGCCATCGCCCCGGCGCCTGGCGCCGAGCACGGCCGCGATGTCTTTGGCCTGGGAAGGTTTTTCACAGAGGTACAGCCGCATAACCACCATCATCGATCAGTGTTCGAGAGGTGCACAGAATGGCGGTTGATGAGCGATGGAGCAATCATTATCTGTATGGATGTACAGCTTTAGCTGTTGCCGTTGATGACTGTGGTCAATCCACCACGATCAACCTGGCGCCAATGGCGGTGCCAACCTGGAGACTCGCGCCGACGACACGTCTATGGTTTCAACTCCAACGCCAAGCGGGATTTCGACAGCACTGGCTCTGCGAGCAAGCATGCACCCGTTCGGCTGCGAAACCGTCGCGTCGCCGGAACATGCGTTATACCTGATGGTTCCTGGTAAAGGTGTGTGAGGGCTATGCTGCCCATCGCGAGCAAGCCTGCGCTCCATATTGGATCTTCGCCGTTGTAACAGAGGAGCTATCCCATGAAAGTCCCAGGTCCCGGTAATCCCATCGCCATCACCCCTCAACCCGGCTGCGTGGTGGTGAAGTTCCATGGCATTCAAGTGGCGTCGTCCACTCGGGCGCTGGTCATGCATGAGGCCAATTATCCTCCGGTGTACTACATCCCGCGGGAGGACATCGCCGAGCAATATTTCGCCCGCACCGACCACACCAGCTATTGCCCGTACAAGGGCGATGCCAGCTATTTCAGTCTGCAAATCCCCGGGCATGAAGGTGCCAATGCGGTGTGGAGTTATGAGCACCCGAAGGTATCAGTCGCGCAGATTGGCGGGTATGTGGCGTTCTATCCCGAAGAGGTCACGTTTGAGGTGCTTGATACCTGAGGTGCGCAAAGCATTGTGGTGAAGGGGCTTGTTGCCTGAACGCAATCCATGTGGGAGCGGGCTTGCTCGCGAAGGCGGTGTGTCAGACAACATAAATGTCGACTGACACTCCCTATTCAGCCCGCTCCCGAAGATAAGCCTGCGCTAGAGTTACGTGTCGTCAGTTCTTGTCCAGATCCACATTCTTCGTCTCACGCAAACACATCATCCCCACCACCAGGCTCAACCCGGTAATCACCACCGGGTACCACAGCCCATAGAAGATATCCCCGGTATACACCACCAGGGCAAACGACACCGTTGGCAGGAAACCACCGAACCAGCCATTGCCGATGTGATAGGGCAGGGACATGGACGTGTAGCGGATGCGGGTCGGGAACAGTTCGACCATCAGCGCCGCCAGCGGGCCATAGCACATGGCGGAGATGATGATCAGCGCGACGATCAACGCCACGATCATCGGTTTGTTGATCAGTTGGGTATCGGCTTGTGACGGATACCCGGCCAGGGTCACCGCGCCGCGCAGGGCGGCCTCGTCGTAGCCATCGATTTTCACCTCGCCGATGCTGACCTGCACGCCGCTGCCGGCCGGGGCCGCTTCGCTGTTGTAGGGCAGGCCCTGTTTGACCAGGAAGGTTTTGACCTTGTCGCACGGGCTATCAAATTTGGCCTTGCCCACCGGGTCGAACTGGAAGGTGCAGGTGGCCGGGTCGGCCAGCACGGTGATCGGTGCCTGGCGGCTGGCCTGGTCGATAGCCGGGTTGGCGTAATGGGCCAGGGTCTTGAAGATTGGGAAGTACAGCGCGGTAGCCAGTAACAGGCCGATCATCAGCACCGGTTTGCGCCCGACCTTGTCCGACAGCCAGCCAAAAAAGATGAAGAACGGTGCGCCGATGATCACACTGACAATCAACAGGCTGTTGGCCAGGGCCGGGTCCATTTTCAGGAACTGGGTGAGGAAGAACAGCACGTAGAACTGCGCCGCGTAGAAGGTCACCGCTTGCCCGGCATTGATGCTGAATAGTGCAATCAGCACCACTTTGAGGTTTTCCCACTTGCCGAAGGAATCGCGCAGCGGCGACTTGCAGAGTTTGCCTTCCTCTTTCATTTTCACGAACGCAGGCGACTCATGCAGGCTCAAGCGAATCCAGGTCGAGATGCCCAGCAGCACGATCGAAAACAGAAACGGAATGCGCCAGCCCCAGACTTCGAACTGATCACCGGTGAAGTAACGGCAGCCGAGCACCACCAGCAGCGACAGCAGCAGGCCGAGGGTGGCGGTGGACTGAATCCAGCTGGTATGGAAACCGCGTTTGCCGATCGGTGCGTGTTCGGCGACGTAAGTGGCCGCGCCACCGTACTCACCGCCCAGCGCCAGGCCCTGAAGCATGCGCAGCACCACAAGAATGATCGGCGCGGCGATGCCGATACTCGCGTAGGTTGGCAGCAAGCCGACGCAGAAGGTCGCCAGGCCCATGAGGACGATGGTCGCGAGGAAGGTGTATTTACGCCCGATCATGTCCCCCAACCGTCCGAACACCAGTGCACCGAACGGCCGCACGATGAAGCCGGCGGCAAACGCCATCAGCGCGAAGATGAACGCCGTGGTGTCGTTGACCCCGGCGAAAAACTGTTTACTGATGACCGCCGCGAGGGCGCCGTAGAGAAAAAAGTCGTACCACTCGAACACCGTCCCGAGGGACGAGGCAAAGATGACTTTCTGGGTTTCCTGAGTGGTGCCGGCGCTGCGGACAGCTTCTAAAGATTGAACATGTTCTGACATATCGGTATCCCTCACAGTGATTGTTTTTGTTGTTCCACTGTCGGCGCCAGCCTTGTGGGCGGGTGCCGCTACTATCGATGTATCGGGTGTACCCCTTCCCCGTAGGAGCTGCCGAAGGCTGCGATCTTTTGATCTTGACCTTCCAGCGCCTTCAGACGCCAAAAGATCGCAGGCTCCGCCAGCTCCTACATGGACTGTGTTCGGCTCGATCAATCGGATGTACTCCTTCCCCCGTAGGAGCTGCCGAAGGCTGCGATCTTTTGATCTTGACCTTCCAGCACCTTCAAGGACGCCAAAAGATCGCAGGCCGCACCAGCTCCTACATTGATTGCGCGTTGCTTCAGGCCGGTGTGGTCTGTTGTTTTTCGGGGGGCACGCTCCTTGTGTTGGGGTTGAGGATCAATTGCGCGGCTTTCTCGGCAATCATCAACGTCGGCGAGCAGGTGTTGCCCGAGGTGATGCGCGGCATGATCGAGGCGTCGGCGATGCGCAGGCCGGGGATGCCATGGACGCGCAACTCGGCGTCGACCACCGCGTCCGCATCGTTGCCCATCCGACAGGTGCCCACCGGGTGGAAAATCGTTGTGCCGATCCGGGCGGCGGCTTCGTGCAATTGTTCTTCGCTCTGCAAGCTGTCGCCGGGCAGGTACTCGACCGGTTTGAACGCTTGCAAGGCAGGCGCGGAGACGATGCGACGGGTCAGGCGAATGGCATCGGCTGCCACTCGCAAGTCTTCGGGATGGCTCAGGTAGTTGGGCTGAATCAGCGGCGCCTCCCGTGGGTCGGCGGAGCGAATGTCTATCCGGCCACGGCTTTGCGGGCGCAGATCGCAGACCGACGCAGTGAAGGCAGGGAAGGCGTGCAACGGCTCGCCGAAACGCTCCAGCGACAGTGGTTGCACGTGATATTCGAGATTCGCCGATGTCTGCTCCGGCCCCGAACGCGCGAAGGCACCGAGCTGGCTGGGCGCCATGGACAGCGGGCCGCTGCGGTCATACAGGTAACGCAGGCCCATGCCCATCTTGCCCCACAGCGTGCCGGCGATCTGGTTCAGGGTGCGGGCGTTTTCCAGTTTGTAGATCAGCCGCAGTTGCAGATGATCCTGCAGGTTGCCGCCCACGCCGGGCAGTTCATGGGCTACGCCGATGCCCAGTTTTTGCAGCAGCGGGCGAGGGCCGATGCCGGAACGCTGGAGGATGCCCGGTGAGCCGACGGAACCGGCACACAGGACGATTTCCTTACGTGCCTTGAAGGTTTTGGCCTGGCCTTGCCAGCGTGCGTTGACCGCCGAGGCACGGCCATTTCCCAGCAATACACGGTCCACTTCGACATCGGTCAGCACCGTCAGATTGGCGCGCTGGCGGATCGGTTTGAGAAACGCCTTGGCCGCATTCCAGCGTATCCCGGCTTTCTGGTTGACCTGGAAATAGCCACAGCCTTCGTTGTCGCCCTGGTTGAAGTCATCGATGCTGGCAATGCCGCTTTGCTCGGCAGCGGTGCGGAAGGCGTCGAGGATCGGCCACGACAGCCGTTGCCGTTCGATTCGCCATTCGCCGGCAGCGCCGTGAAATTCCGAGTCGCCGGCAAAATGGTTTTCGCTGTGTTTGAACAGGGGCAGCACGTCTTGCCAGCTCCAGCCGGGATTGCCCTCGGCCGCCCAACCGTCGTAGTCGCCGGCCTGGCCGCGCATGTAGATCATGCCGTTGATCGAAGAACAGCCGCCGAGCACTTTGCCGCGCGGGTAGCTCAGGGCGCGGCCTTGCAGGCCCGGTTGCGCTTCGGTCTTGAAGCACCAGTCGGTGCGCGGGTTGCCGATGCAGAACAGGTAACCCACGGGGATGTGAATCCATGGGTAATTGTCGCGGCCGCCGGCCTCGAGCAGCAGCACGCGGTGTTGCGGGTTGGCCGACAGTCGATTGGCCAGCAAACAACCGGCCGGCCCGGCGCCGACCACGATGTAATCGTATTCATCAAGGGAAGTCTGCATCCCTGACCTCGTATTGTTGTTCTTGTTGTCGGTCATCCTAGTTGTTAGCTTTCGTTAAAAGAATGTTAGTTTTTGCGCAGCTGCTGTGCGTTTTTAAACAGCCTAATTAAGGGCATAACGTCAAGGATGGTTCATGTTCGACTGGAATGACCTGCGGTTTTTTCTCGAATTGCAGCGCAGCGGCCGCTTGCTCACCGCCGCTCGCCGTTTGAACACCACCCACGCCACCGTGGCCCGGCACATCGAAGCCATTGAAAAAAGCCTCGGCACCGCGCTGTTCGTCCAACATGCTCAGGGCTACGAACTGACCCCGGCCGGTGAAGCGCTGCTCAAACACGCTGAAGCCATGGAAAACGTCGCGCTGCTGGCTCAGGAAGAAATCACCCAATCATCCGCGCCGCTGGGCAAGATCCGCGTCGGGGTGACGGAGGGGCTGGGCATCATGTTCCTCGCCAGTCGCATGAACGGGTTGTTCGAACGCTATCCGGGGCTGGAGGTGGAATTGGTGGCGGTGCCGCGCTTCGTCAGCATCCTCAACCGAGAAGCGGAAATCAGCATTCACCTGGAACGCCCGGCCGCCGACATGCTGGTCACCCGCAAACTCACTGACTATCGCCTGGCACTCTACGCCAGCCAGGCCTATCTGGACCGCGCGCCGCCACTGCGCAGCCGCGAAGACCTCGGCCGCCATGCGTGGATCGGCTACGTCGACGACTTGCTGTTCAGCCAGGAACTGATGTTCCTCAACAGCTTCTGCCGCAACCCCCAGGTGGTCTTCCACAGCACCAGCGTCATCGCCCAGCAACACGCCGCGCGCTCGGGCCTGGGGATCGCCGTGCTGCCGTGCTACATGGCCAGCGCCGATCCGGACCTGGTGCCGTTGCTGCCGGATGAAAGCATCCAGCGCAGTTATTGGATCAGCACGCGGCGTGAGTTGCACAAGTCCGTGAGGCTGCGGGTGTTATGGGATTACGTGGTGGAGTTGTGTGAGCGCGAGCGGGATCTGCTCCAAGGAACCATTCCCCTGTAGGAGCGAGGCTTGCCCGCGAAGAACGATAACGCGGTGTGCCAGACCTGACGCCTTCGCGGGCAAGCCTCGCTCCTACGGGGATTGTGTGAGACGGCGCAGGGGGGTGTTGTTGGGATAGCTTGTTAACCGAATCCCTCACCACAGAATCAGCGACTCATTTTTTCGTCACGACTGCCGATGACAACACGGACGATTTCAACGGATGCAATACATGAACAAGGCTGTTGTTTTACTAGTGCTCACGGCCCTGATTGCAGGATGCCAACCCATCATCCCTTTCAACAATCCGGCCGCTCAATATCCCCCGGGCCTGCGCTGCTTTGCTTACTGGGGCCAGAAACCCATCGGCTCGCTGGAGGTTGATTACATACGCGATCTCAGCGAGCGCGGCGATAAGGCGTGCACGATGATCCTCGGCCACATGTACGAGCGTGGCCAAGGTGTCGCACAAGACATACCGCAGGCCAAGGCTCTCTATCAATCCGTGGCCGACGTGGATCCGGCGGCCTATGCCCAACTCGGCCGTATGGCGGAAAAAGGCATTGGTGGTCCGCCCAACCTGGTTGAGGCCAGACAGTTTTATCAGCGTGCCGTCACCAAACCCGGGAATACCGACGTTGAGGCCAAGCTGGCTGAGTTCATGGAGGAGGGCATAGGTGGGCCGCAGGACTTCCAAGGTGCGCTGGAGCTTTACCTGAACGCCGCCGGGATCGTCGGCAGCGCTTCATGGAAAGGCATGGAACGGATGCGGGCCAAAGGCCTGACCCTGACGATCGAACAGCAACAGAGCTACAACAATATCTTTATCAACAGCGTGCAGCACGACGTCAGAAAAAAGATCAAGGCCATTCAGAAAACTCTGGCGAAGGAGAACATGTCGGTTCCTGCCAGCAAACTTGTTCGGGTACAGCTGGAGTTCACCCCCGGTTTGTTGGTGCCTGTGATCTCGCTGCTGGAAAGTTCGGGTAATAGCGCCATCGACCAAAAGGTGATGCAGGCCTTTAGCGACTACCGATTCCCCGCCGATCCAATCATGCCTCCGGGCCAGAAGACCTATAAGGCAATCGCTTTCGTCACCCCGGATGCGAAAGACACGCTCCCGAGCAAAAAGGACTGACCCGCCCCCACCCCAATCCCCTGTGGGAGCGGCGGTGCGACGATTCGACTTGCTCGAAGGCGCCCGGTCAGAAAAGAGTTCGACTTCAACGGATGCAATCCATGAACAAGGCTGTTGTTTTACTGGTGCTCACGGCCCTCATTGCAGGATGCCAAGCTACCCCGCCCAGTCCTCAGGAGGACTTCCAAACCGGCCTCCGTTGCAGGCTTCTTATGGATAAAGAAAACACCACTGCGGAGCAGGTCGAAAACATCCGCGAATCCAGCGAGAACGGCAACCTCCTATGCAAACTCGTGCTCGGCTTTCTGTATGAACGTGGCTACGGCGTGCCGCAGGACATACATAGAGCCAAGACCCTCTATCAGTCCGTGGCCGTCGGGAAGGCAGCAGGCTATGAACAATTGGCTCGCATGGCGGAAGAGGGCATCGGCCAGGCACCCAACCTTGTTGAGGCCAGGCAGTTTTATCAGTTGGCCGTCACCGCACCCGGAAATCTGGACAGTGAGGCCAAGTTGGCCCAATTCATGGAGGACGGCAGAGGTGGTCCGCAGGATCTGAAAGGGGCGCTGGCGCATTACCTGAACGCCGCCAAGTACGTCGACGATGCTCCATGGCAAGGTGTACAGCGGCTACGCGGTAAGGGCCTGGTTCTGTCGGCCGAACAGGTAAAGCACTACAACGAAATATGGATCGATAGCCTCGATAGAAGCCTCAAAAGCACGGAGGTGGACGTTCAGCAAGCCCTGGCGAAGCAGTTCAAGTCAGGCGCTGCCGGCAAACTGGTCACGCTACAACTGGTAGGTAACCCTGGTTCGGTTGTGCCTCAAATCTCAGTGCTGGAAAGCTCGGGCGATAGGTCTATCGACCAAGCGGTGCTGAAGGCTATGAGCGATTACCGGTTCCTCGACGAGCCGATATTGGCAGCAGGTCAGAAGACTTGGCAGGTGAATTTCATCGTCGAGACGGAGTGTTATGACAGGCTCCCGCGAACCCAGCCAAGCTGTTCGCAATAACAAGTCGGGTCGCTTGAGGGGGAGCAGGGTGCTTGCCGGGATAACGCTTGGCGTCCACTCTATGGCATGACGACAAGGAGCGTTATCCGATACTCCGTCGCGATAAAGGGAGCTTGCAACATGACCGACGATACAAAAACCAAAGGCCCGGCGTCGTATTTCCCATCGATCGAGAAAAAATACGGCCAGCCAATCAACCACTGGCTGGATCTGCTGGGAACAGTGAGCACAAAGAAGCATATGGAAATGGTGGCTTGGCTGAAGGCTGAACACGGTATGGGGCACGGGCATGCCAATGCTTTGGTTGCGTACTATTTGGCGAGTTCACCAACCTAACCTATAGCCCATTTAAACAAGAAAAATTGCGATCGTTTAAATGAAGCTTGCCGTTACCATCCAAAGGCTACAACGCCTTGCGCCACCCCCTACACGTAAGACAGAATCCGCCGGCTTGTGCGTCTAGGGGCCGCTCGGTAACTTGATTCCTGTCGCTGCTCATCAGTGATCGGGTTTAGTAGCCCGTGGCTAAATCTAAGACGTACGACGCTTCTATCAGTCGGGCTTTGCGCCTGCATTTTGATGGTAGCTGTACGTAGGGCGTCCTTGGGCGCGCCGGCTTCTTAGATTCCCCGGTCTACTAACCTGCGTACAGCTGCCACCCCTTCTTTAGTAGAGAAGTGATGGGAGCCCACATCAGGAATCTAAGACATGTTCAAAGTTACGCCAAATCCGCCGGACACCGATCCGATATCCCCGTACGAACCCGATTCAAAGCAGCTCAACGAGTCCGCCAAGCGGGCTCTCGACTTCCACTTCCCGTCGAATGCCGACATCAAAGCCACCGCGCGTAAACCCAGCAAGCTATTTGCCGTGGACCCAGAGGCGACTACCGAAACCCTGGCGGTTTTTTTGGTCGAGACGCTGGCCTCGGTCGATGTGATGGTCCATCAGTTGGTGGATCATCTGGAGGGTGGGTCGCGCTACGCACTGCTGGGCATTTCAAACAGCATCATGGTGGCGGAGATCACCGCGAATCGGGTTCTAGATCACATTAATACGCCTGAGTAGGTGTGGACTGCATTCCCTTTGTAGGAGCGAGGCTTGCCCGCGAAGAACGATAACGCGGTGTGACAGACCTGACGCCTTCGCGGGCAAGCCTCGCTCCTACAGGGGGCGTGTTTTAAGGACGGATTTCGAACGCCGTGATGGCCAGCCGTTCGCCGTTGACCAGAATATGCACGGCGTGCAGGCCAAGATAATGCTTTCGGGTGGTGAGTTCTTTGATGTGCTGGCTACGGGCGATGGTTTCGGTAGCCTTGCCGGGCAGAGTCGTTGCCTTGAGCTTGAACACCTTCGCTGACGTGCTGCCGTTGGCTTTGACGTAATCAATCGCGTAGTCGATCACCAGTCGCTGACTCTCCGGCACGGTGGATTTCACCGCGAAGGACAAAGTGATTTTCTCTCCCAGTCGAATCACCGCTGGCTCAACCTGCACGTCAATGATTTCAACCTCGGGCTTGCCGCCCGCACCAATGATTGCCAGCGCCTGCTTGTTACCTTGTTTGATCAAACTACGCAGAGCGTGTCTGGCGATCCACGCCGTGTGTTTGTTTTCCAGCGACCAGCCCTCGATCAGGTCCAGCACCCACTCGGGATGGTCTTTGGTGATGTCGTTGAGGTGGTTGGCCACGGATTTGCGCACGTACAGGCTGTCGTCGGCCTTGAGGTTGTCGAGGATCGCGGCCGCCAGTGTCGGGTCCGCCTGGACCGGCTCCAGGCGGAACGACCAGGGCAGGCGCGGTCGGCTGCCTTCGCTGGCCAGGCGCCGGACGTGTTCGTTGTCATCCAGCGACCAGTCGTGCATCAGCGCCAACGAGCGTTCGATATCACGGCGCAGAAAGTGCCGGATCGCGAATTCCGATGAGCCGAAGGCCGTGAAGTATTTGAGCGCGTCCATCGACAGGTCGAACGTGTGAGCGCCGTAAGTGGCGACGTAGTGTGGCAGGAACATGCTGACGAAGGCGCTGTTCAGACGCGGGGCGAGGGCGCGCAGGACGTCGAGGGATTCTTCATAACCGAGCGGCAACACCGCGTGCAGACATTCACTGACGCGGGCCATGCGTTGCATGACCGAGAGGTCCGCCAGACCGGTTTTGGCCAGCTTCAGGAAGGCCTTGGCATCGAACCCGGGATAGACGGCCGTCATCTCGGTGGCGATGTGCGCGAGGCGTTCGGCGTTGAAGATTTCCTTCAGGGCGGGGGCGGGTTGGTCAGCCATCGTGGACTCCTTGGTCGTTGTTATTTATTCCATGTACCGCGTTATCGTTCTTCGCGGGCAAGCCTCGCTCCTACAGACTGTGTGATATCCCTGTAGGAGCGAGGCTTGCCCGCGATGAGTCCCTCACCGTCACCTCAAACCTTACCCGCTTCCTCTTCCAACTGATCCGACTCAAACAACTTCGCCAATTCCGCCCGTGCTTCCTGCGCCGTCTGCATCACCTTGGCCGCATCGTCATACACCGCATGCTGAGCCTCCAGCACCTGTTCATCGTGATGGGTAAAGCGCTTGATCCGCGCATCGGCCTGGGCTTGCGTCAGGCCCAGGCCGACCAGGGTCCGCCGGGTCATTTCCAGGCTCGAATAATAGGTTTCCCGCACCGCTTGAGCCCCGACATCCACCAACCGGTGCACATGCTGACGGTTACGGGCGCGGGCGATGATTTTGATGTGCGGATAAAGCTTGTGCACCAACTCGGCGGTCTTGATGTTGGTGTCCGGATCATCGGTGGCGATCACGAAAAATTCCGCTTGCTCGACCTTGGCCGCGCTGAGGATTTCCGGGCGCATCGGGTCGCCGTAGAACACCGGCACGCCGCCGAAGCTGCGGGACAGTTCGATGGTTTCCACTGACGTGTCCAGCGCCACGAACTTGATGTTCTGCGCCCGCAGAATCCGCGCCACGATCTGCCCCATACGGCCCATGCCGGCGATGACCACGCGTGGCGTGTCGGTGTCGATTTCGCGGAACTTCTGCGGCACCTCTACCGGTTGAACCTTGGGCTTGACCAGTCGTGCGCAGGCCAGCAGCAACAGCGGTGTCAGCGCCATCGACAGGGTGATGGTCAGCACCAGCAAGTCGTACAGGCGCGGCTCGAACAAGCCCTGATCCCGGCCGATCTTGAACACCACAAAGGCAAATTCACCACCGGCCGCCAACACAATGCCCAAGCGAATCGCATTGACCTTGCCCAACCCCCCGGCCAGTCGACCGACCACAAACAGCAGCGGCAACTTGATGGCGATCAGCAGCACGGTCAGCCCCAGCACCACGACCGGGGCGCTCAGCAGCAGACTCAAATTGGCGCCCATGCCGACGCTGATGAAAAACAGCCCCAGCAGCAGGCCCTTGAACGGTTCGATCTGCGCTTCCAGTTCGTGGCGATATTCGGAATCCGCCAGCAGCAAACCGGCGAGGAACGCGCCGAGTGCCATGGACACGCCGACCAGATCCATCAACCACGCGGTGCCAATCACCACCAGCAACGCGGTCGCGGTGGACACCTCCGGCAGACCGGTCCTGGCCACCACGCGAAACACCGGTCGCAACAAATACCGCCCGCCAATCACCACCACCGCGATACTGCCCAGCACCCGCAAGCCATGGTTCAGATCTTCGGCGGCACTGCTGGTGTGATCGCCGCCGGCCAGCAGCGGCACCATCGCGATCAGCGGGATCGCGGCGATGTCCTGGAACAGCAAAATCGCGAACGCCAGCCGCCCGTGGGGGCTGGTCAACTCTTTGCGCTCGGCCAGGCTTTGCAGGCCAAACGCCGTGGACGACAACGCCAGGCCAAGGCCCAGCACAATGGCGCTGTTCAGGGATTGACCGAACACGAACAACGCCAGCACACCAATCACCGAACCGGTCAGCAGCACCTGCGCCAGGCCCACGCCGAACACCGATTTGCGCATCACCCACAAGCGTCGAGGCGACAGCTCAAGGCCGATGATGAACAGCAATAACACCACCCCGAGTTCAGAGATGTGGCTGACGCTTTGCGGATTACCGATCAAGCCCAGCACCGACGGCCCGATGATCACCCCGGCAAACAGATAACCCAGCACCGCCCCCAGCTGCAGGCGCTTGGCCAAGGGCACGGTGAGCACTGCCGCGAATAAAAAGACGACAGCGGCTTGCAACAGATTGCCTTCGTGGGGCATGGCGAAACTCCATTAACTCGGTACGGCGGGGGCGCATAGGATAAAGGCTGACACTGGATGCGTCAGCCATGAACGAAAACGTTATGCGCCGACACACCGGTATCGTGAGCAGGCGACAACGATGTTGTTACATTTAGCATCAATTGGTTACATTCATAGGATAAGCTGATCAATCCGTTTCGTTCCCGAGTGCGCACCATGGCCATCAACTTCGACCTTAACGACTTGCAAGCCTTCCGCGCCGTGGTGGAGCAGGGCAGCTTTCGAAAGGCTGCGGACACGGTGCGTATTTCCCAACCGGCCCTTAGCCGGCGGATCGAAAAGCTCGAAGACGCTCTGGGCGTGAAATTGTTCGAGCGCACCACTCGACGGGTCAGTCTGACTCAGGCCGGACGCGGTTTCTTGCCCAGCGTTGAGCGCTTGCTGGATGACCTCGACGTTGCGCTTTTAGGTATCAGTGAAGTCGCTTCGAGCCGGCTCGGCCACGTGACCGTCGCGTGTGTACCGTCTGCGGCGTACTACTTCATGCCGCGTGTGATCGCCCACTACCACCGGCAATTTCCGCGGATCAAGGTCAAGGTGCTCGATTCCAGTGCCCACGAGGTATTGAGCGCCGTCGTCAACGGTGAAGCGGATTTCGGCCTGAGTTTCATGGGGGCTCTGGAGGTCGAAGTCGAGTTCGAGCAGTTGGTGCAGGAAGGTTATGTGGTGGCGTGCAGACGAGATCATCCCTTGGCGGGACGCAGCAGTGTGACGTGGGATGAGTTCTATCAGCAGGATTACATCTCGCTGGACAAGACTTCGGGCAATCGATTTCTGCTGGATCAAGCGCTGGCTGGCGTGGTACCCAAGCGGCCGAGCATCTGCGAAACCCGTCATGTGACGACCATGATCGGTCTGGTAGAGGCCGGGTTGGGCGTGGCAGCGGTGCCGTTGATGGCGATGCCGGCGGCGGACCACCCGATTCTGACGCGGGTACCGCTGACCGATCCGCAGGTGATGCGCAGTGTTGGTTTGATCAAGCGCCGGGGTCGTACGTTAACCCCGGCGGCATTGGCGTTGGAGCGCCTGGTGGTGGAAATGAAAGTCCAGCAACCCTCGGTCAGCGGCTGACCGAGTCCAGCCCCGTTGCTTTTACATCCGGCTGAGCTGCGGTGGAGGCCAGGTACTCAAGCAGTGCCTTGGCCTCGGCTGGGTGTTGCGCATTGACCGGAATGCCGGCGGCGAAACGGGTGACCGATTGCACCGATTCCGGAATCTTCGCCACAAAGCTCACTCCCGGCACCGGCAGCAATTCGCTGACCTGCTGGAAGCCCAGTTGATAGTCGCCGGTGGCAACAACCGAGCCCACCGGGATTTTCGGGATCATCTTTGACTTGGGTTTGAGCTGGTTTTCGATGCCGAGGCGCTTGAACAGTTGCTGTTCGATGTACACGCCGCTGGCACTGTCGGAATAGGCGACTGATTTGGCATCGAGCAAGGTTTTTTTCAGGCCTTCCTCCGAGCTGATGTCCGGCTTCGGCGCACCTTCACGCACTACCAGGCCGATTCGTGAATCCGCCAGTTCGACCCGTGAAGCGGGATCGACTTTGCCTTGCTTGATCAGGTCGTCGAGGGCATAACCGACCATGATGACCACGTCGGCTTGTTCGCCACGGGCCAGACGATTGGGAATGGCTTCCGGGGCTTTTCCCATGGATGGACCCAGGGCGGTGTCCAGAGTGTTGCCGGTAGACTCGGCAAATTTCGGGCCGAGGATCTTGTAGGCCGCGGTGAAACCACCGGAAGTCATCACACGGATTTCTTCGGCCTGGGCGACTGCACTCAAACCGAGGCTGATCACTAGGGCCAGGGCGGTGAAGTTGAAAAATTTTTTCATCGAATGGCTCTCGCAGTTAGAGGTCGGGGTTTACGACACGGCCGGATGCAGGCGGCCAGAGGCACGGCGATAGAGAAACAGCGTTGCGCACAAGGCACAGAGTGCGGCGAAACTCATCCAGTACCCGGGTGCAGCCTTGTCGCCGGTGTACTGGATCAGGAAGGTCGATATCGCCGGTGTGAAACCGCCAAACACCGCCGTCGCCAGGCTATAAGCCAAAGAGAAACCGGCGACCCGAACTTCGACCGGCATGATTTCCGTGAGCGCCGCGATCATCGCGCCGTTGTACAAGCCATAAATGAACGACAGCCACAGCAGCACCAGCAGCATGTTGATGAAACTCGGTGCTTGCACCAGATAGGTCAGCGCAGGGTAGGCGGTGGCCAACGTCAGCAACGCCATGGCGATCAGTACCGGGCGACGACCGATGCGATCCGACAGTGCGCCGCCAATCGGCAGCCAGAAAAAGTTCGAAACTCCCACCAGCAAGGTCACCAACAGCGCATCGGAGGTGCTCAGGTGCAGCACGGTTTTGCCGAAGGTCGGCGCGTACACGGTGATCAGATAGAACGCGGTAGTGGTCAGGGCGACCATCATCATTCCGGCGAACACGATGACCCAGTTCTGCGCCAGGGTGCGGAACACCTCGGCCATGCCAGGCCGATGTTTACGGGCGGCGAACTCTTCGGTTTCTTCCAGGTTACGGCGCAGGAAGAAGATGAATGGCACGATCATGCAGCCGACGAAAAACGGAATCCGCCAGCCCCAATCGGCAATCATCGTCGGCGCCATCCATTGGTTCAGACCGTAGCCCAAAGCCGCCGCAATGATGATCGCCACCTGCTGGCTCGCTGATTGCCAACTGGTGAAGAAGCCTTTGTTGCCGGGCGTGGCGATTTCCGAAAGGTATACCGATACACCGCCCAGTTCCGCACCGGCCGAGAAGCCTTGCAGCAATCGGCCGATCAGCACGATGGCTGGAGCGAACAGCCCGATGGTGTCGTAACCGGGCACCAGCACAATCAGAATCGTACCGCTGGCCATGATCGACAGAGTCACGATCAACCCCTTGCGGCGTCCCACATCATCGATGTAAGCGCCCAGCACCACGGCGCCCAACGGGCGCATCAGGAAGCCTGCGCCAAACACCGCGAAGGTCATCATCAGGGACGCGAATTCGCTGCTGGCCGGGAAAAACACGGCAGCGATCTGCGTGGCATAAAAGCCGAAAAGGAAGAAATCGAATTGTTCGAGGAAGTTGCCCGAGGTCACCCGGAAAATCGAACTGGCCCGGGAGCTACCGGAATGGATTGATGTTGTCATTGACGTGTACTCCACCGCTTTTATGACGTGCACTGCCTGGACGCGGTGCACGGTTCTTATTAGGGCGGATAGTGGAGCAGGGCCATCGATATGTTAATTGCATAGTTGGCATGCATTGATGCGTTGAACGGATCAATGCAGGCGTAAGGGATCGGACAGAGTCGGAGAGACGCTTTACTGTCCGTGCTGCACCCACACCTTTAACGGCATTCCCTTTGGCCAACGCAAGGACGGAACGGGTTAGTCGACCCGGCTGGGGCTCACTGCCTGACCGCCCAACCGATACTGATTATTCCCACTGCGTTTAGCCTCATACATCGCCAGGTCCGCGATATGAATCAAGCGGTCCATGCTCGGCGCATGGTCGGGGAACACCGCCACGCCGAGGCTGCTGCCAATGTGACGCTGGTCGTTGCCGATGGTGACTGGCGGGGCGAGTTCGACGAAGATTTTCTGGCAGATGCTGCGGGCTTCGTCTTGCAGGCTGTTGCCTTGGGAAAGGCCTTGGAGGATCACCACGAACTCGTCACCACCGATCCGTGCGACGGTGTCGGTCGAGCGCAGAATCTTCTTCAAGCGTGTCGCGGTGGTGATCAGCACGCGGTCACCGGCCGCATGGCCATAGTGATCGTTGATCGCCTTGAAGCCATTGAGGTCGACAAACACCAGGGCAACCCGCGTGGCACTGACGCGGGCCTGCTCCAGCGCCTCGGACAGGCGTTCTTCGAGCACCAGGCGATTGGGCAAACCGGTCAGCGGGTCGTAATGGGCCAGGTGTTGCAGGTAACTGGCGGAGGCCTTTTCTTCGGTGATGTCGCGTACCACGCCCATCATTTTGATCGTTGCGTTATGGTCGTTCTTCACCACATTGCCGGTTTCCCGCAGCCAGCGGATGCTGCCGTCCGGCCAGACCACGCGGTATTCCTCGTCGTGATTTTCACCGGTTTCCAGGCAACGCAGTTCTCCGGCGCGGACCCTGACCCGGTCGTCCGGGTGCACGCAGGCGCAGAACAGCGCGTAGGAGGGCGTCACCTCGCCGATCTTGAATCCGAACATGCCGTAGATCGCGTCCGACCAATAAAGCTTGTCGGTATCGACCTCCCAGTCCCAGGTGCCGATGCGGGCGAAGTACTGGCTGCGTTTGAAGCGTTCGGCATCACCGTCCTGGTGAATGCTCTGTCCCTCGGTGAGGCTGTCGATCAGCGCACGGCATTCGGCCAACTGCTTTCGCAGCGAGCGCTCGCGCCAGATCAGCGCGATGATCAGGGCAAGGGGCACCGAGCCGAAGGCGATGCTGGTCCAGAGCAGACTCATTCAGAAATTGTGATCATGGTGAATCGAACCTTGGAGGAGGTGGTGGGTATCTTAGTTCACGACCACTGCCGGAGACAGACCGAAACGGTTGCCAACTGCCTGTATTTCTGGGAAAACGGCGCCCATGAAGCCCGTTCTGGCAAGCGCACACTAGAGTGAATGTAATGAATGATGAATTGCAGGTAATCGACCTTGAAGTGGGCGACGGCAAAGCCGCCGTCAGAGGCGCACTGATCACCACTCAATATCGCGGATGGCTGGAAGACGGTACTGAATTCGATTCTTCCTACAGCCGGGGTAAGCCGTTCCAATGCGTGATTGGCACGGGGCGGGTGATCAAGGGCTGGGATCAAGGGATCATGGGCATGCAGGTCGGTGGCAAACGCAAGCTGCTGGTGCCGGCGCACCTGGCTTATGGTGAGCGGACGATGGGTGCGATTACCCCGAATTCGAATCTGATTTTCGAGATTGAATTGCTGGAAGTGCTGACGCGGGATGATTGATCGCTGTGTGAGCTGAAACGACAAACCCCGCCATTTCTTCTTACAGAAATGGCGGGTTTTTGGTTTTTGTGGCCAGAGGGGCTTGCCTTGATGACTGCCAGTTTAGTGTTGTCTGCCCCAAAAGATCGCAGCCTGCGGCAGCTCCTACGGATTTGTGTACGGCTTCGATTCCACGGGTGTACCCCGTCGGCGTAGGAGTTGCCGAAGACTGCGATCTTGGCGATCTTCAGTCTCATTTGCTGACGGGAGAATCAGGTGAATGTCTCAATATCATCAAAGGTGTCCGCCACAATCCCTTCCAGGGAGGGAAATCTTTCCTTCACCTGTTCAAGAGCCGGACGTACAGCACCCAAATCCAGACCACCCTGTCTGCGGGCTATGTGACCGAGCGCGGTGATGGCAGATGCTGCAACCGATTCAGACTCACTCTCGAGGTACTTCAGGCAGGTGTTCTGAGCCCAGGTCTTATCTTGCTCATTCAGGCCGATAGAAATCAATGCGGCGGCAACGTTGGTTTCTACCTCGCTAGTTAGAAGCCTCGTCGCTTCCTCGTGGCTCATTGTTGGATCTTGGTAGAGAAGGCTCACTTTTTAACTCCCTGAATGTTGCCTTTGTGATCGGTTTTTCCTGCCTTGATCAGAGCATTTTTCATATCTTGATGGAGTTTATCCCATGGCCTGACATGTCCATGGTAAACCTCCCCTCCGGTACGATCGAAGACAACGATCTCTTGTGTGTCTGGGTCGACACCGATCCGACGTGGTGAGGTAGGTTTTACCTGTACTGAATTATCCAGTGCCTCCTGTCCGTTAACAGGCCCCTTACTTTTTACCGGTGTATCAGTCTTGCCATGGTAACTGGCTGCGTCGAACTCCAGGGTCAAAACGATGTAGAGAGGTTTAATGCCGGAGTCAGCCGGAAATACAAGAATGAAGTCCTTGTACTCAGGCGGGTAGATCGGGTTGACGATGATGTTATCTGCCTGCTCGGTTGGCGGATAAATCCAGATCTGAGGCGCTTGTGGTGCCGCCTCTAGCGGGGGAATTCCTGAGGTGCTGGATGGGTCAACCGCTGGCGTCCATATCAGGGTTATCCCATCACCAACGTCAGCCACCTGCTGAGAACCCTGACTCTTGAACCGGACGACAGGAATCATCTCCCAGTCACGGCGCTTCTGGGTGTTGTACCCATAACCCTTCAAGGTGCCATCAGCTTGTTGCTCGACATGCACTCGAACCCGTGTACGGCCTTCCTTGAGCGATTTGAGCTGTTCTTCTGTGTACAGGGAGCTGTCGCCCAAGCTCGACGGCCACAGCAATGCAACCATTCCGGCCAAGGCGCCAGCAGCAACACCAGCCGTCACTATGCCTGCGCCGGCAGTACCCGTCCCGGTGCCAGCAGTACCAACTCCACCCAAAAGAAGCGTTCCCAGTGCAGCAGGTAACGCGCTGCCACTGATTTTTTTGAGAGGGATGTTTCCCGCTGCATCCCTTTCGCGGCCACCCAGCAGGGAGACTTTTCCGTAGTCGGTCAGTTTCTCGACAGGGACAAACCCGGCTGTGCTGTCGTGGTTGATTACGCCGTCGGGGAGGTTGCAGCTTTTGGCGAACACGCAACCCATGGAGCTGGATTGGTCCTGCTGTTGAGGCTGCCTGACAAAACGGTCTTCATATGCCTGCTGTCGGGCCAACATGTCGTCATAGGATTTTTGTCTGGCGTCGCGCTCTGCCAGTTCGGTGGCGGTCATGTAGCGGCTGGTGATGTGGTGCCCGTCGACTGACGGTGGGTTTTGAACCCGAGGTATGTCTTTTTTGCGAACCATGAGCGTCCTTGTTTCATCTTTTGAAAGCGATGCGGACGCTATATCAAAGGGCATTTGATAGATGTAGGACTGGTCTGAAACTCTGGTCGTTGTTACAAATGGCGCTTGTCGTTATGCGCTGAGCTCGCTTCCACGGGTGTACCCGGTCGGCGTAGGAGCTGCCGAAGGCTGCGATCTTTTGATCTTTGGCGGCAGTTGAATCATTAAAGATCAAAAGATCGCAGCCTTCGGCAACTCCTACATTGGGATCGGCGCAGTTTTATGATCGTTCCCATACAGCAAGCCCACTCCTACAGGGGATTTGTGCCAACTGTGTAGGAGCGAGGCTTGTCCGCGAAGAACGATCACGCGGTCAACCTGACGAAACCAAGTAACGCCTTGCCAACCCTGACCATATCGGCGACTATGCGCGCCATATAGGGATAGGGGGTATGGGTATGTCACACATCCACGAACACAAAGAAGACCTGCTAAACCGCGTCCGGCGTATTGCCGGCCAGGTTCAGGCGGTGGAGCGGGCGTTGGAATCCGACGCCGAATGCGCCAAAACCCTGCATCTGGTCGCGGCGATCCGCGGTGCGGTCAATGGCTTGATGGACCAGTTCATCGACGCCCATGCCCGTGAGCATGTGGCACGTCCCGGTCTCAGCGACGAAGCGCGAGCTGAAGGCGTCGAAGATTTGTTGCAAGCCATCCGCCGTTACTCGAAATAGAGGCCATCGCCATGACACTGAAACCCCAGGCTTTGCACTTTGCCCACGATCACCTGTTTCTCGGGGCTGCCCACGATGACAATGCCCGCCGCACGTTGTGGGTGGTGGCGCTGACGTTTGTGATGATGATTGGCGAAATTACCGCCGGTTACATCACCGGTTCCATGGCGCTGCTGGCGGACGGTTTTCATATGGCGACTCACGCCGGGGCGTTGGGCATTGCCGCGGCGGCCTACGTTTTTGCCAGGCGGCATGCCAACAACTCGCGCTTCAGTTTCGGTACCGGCAAGGTCGGGGACTTGGCGGGGTTTGCTTCAGCCTTGGTGCTGGGTCTGGTGTCGATTGGCATCGCCGGCGAATCCACCGTGCGGCTGTTTCAACCGACCACCGTGGCCTTCACCGAAGCGACGGTGATTGCGGTGGTAGGGCTGGCGGTGAATATCGTCAGTGCGCTTTTGCTATCGGGCAATCATGGGCATCACGGCCATGATGATCACGGTCACAGTCATGGCCACCATCACCATCACGACAACAACCTGCGTTCGGCGTATTTGCATGTACTGGCTGACGCGTTGACCTCGGTACTGGCCATCGCGGCGTTGTTGTCCGGGCGCTATCTGGGCTGGGTCTGGCTGGACCCGATGATGGGCATTGTCGGCGCCATCGTGATCGCGAAATGGGCTTATGGCTTGATGCGCGACAGCGCTGCGGTGTTGCTGGATACCACCGACGAGCACGTCGCCGCCGAAATTCGTGAATTGCTCGAGTCGACTGACGATGTTCGCATCAGTGACCTTCACGTCTGGCAAGTCGGCCCCCAGGCGCGGGCGGCGATTGTCAGCGTCGTGGCCGTGGCGGGTGTCAGTGCTGACGCCATTCGCGAACGTCTGGCGCCGGTTCATGAGTTGTCTCACCTGACGGTCGAGCATCGCCACGCCTGAGCTGTCTTTCAGGCGAAGAGTGGAATGCGCCCATTCAGGGACGGGCGATAGTGCCAGGCCAAATGGTCCAAAGCAGGTTTCATCGCCAGGATCTCAGTCAGCGTGGCGCTGGCAATGCTCATGGCCAACACTTGCCCCGGACATTGATGACGGCCGGCGCCAAAGGTGAAGCTGCGACGGTTCGGGCGGTCGAGCAAAAACGCATCGGGATGGTCATTAAGCTGCGGATCGCGATTGGCCGAGGCCAGCAGCACCAGGATGACGTCGCCGGGGTTCAGGCTTATGCCGTCGATTTCACAAGGTGCGGCGACGAAGCGGCGGGTGTTTTGCACCGACGGGTCGAAGCGCTGGACTTCAGCGATCAGGTCGTCGACATGAGCCGAATCGAACGGCGGATTTCGAATCAACGCCACTAGCGCATTGCCAATCAACCCGGCCGTGGCCTCGTAAGTCTGGGAGAACAATCCAATCAGGTTGGCGATCAAGGTTTCAGGGTCAACCGATGTCGCCGCGAAGCGCTGCCGGATACCAGCGAGCAGGGCACTGCGGTTGCTCGTGTCGGCCAGAAGCTCGATGACATAACCCTTCAGCTGTTCCGCCGCGACATGGGCGGCGTCCAGTTGCGCCTGATCGCTGAGGGGCGACAGGCAGGCGACGAAGTCGGCGGTCAGCTCGCTGATGACCCGGCCCTGAGCTGGAGAAAACCCCAGCAACGCCGCCACCACGCAGACCGGCCCGCGAAACATCGCCGCGTACAACCCGTCGGCGCCGGGGGCGATCAAGCGCGCGCCGACCAATGCGTTGACCTCGTTCACATCAATCAGCGCCAGCCCTGGCTCAATCGCCGCCCTCGGGCAACGCTGCCGCTCGCCCTCGTTCATCCGCATCAACTGACTGAACACTTTTCCGGCGATACCTTGAGCAATCAATCGGGGCACCGGCTCATGGGCTGGCCGCACATGACAGTCCGGATGCGCCAGCGCGGCGGCGACGGCTCGGGCGCTGCTGGCCACCCACAGTTTCAGTCCTTGATGAAAAACCAGCCCACCCTCGGCGCGCAATTGCGCGTAGTAAGGGTAAGGATCGGCGTGAGTCGCAGCGATGATCGGGTCCATGGGTCGCAGCCTTATCGGTGGTTGAAAAGTGTTGCTACTATCTCCAGTCCGAAAGGGCCTTGATTCGTCCGGGAGCGAAATATGAACGCAGAACAACACGACATTGGCGTCTCTCAAGTGGCGGCAGCGATTGCCGAGCCGGCCCGGACGAAAATCCTCTGCTCATTGATGGACGGCCACGCCCGCACCAGCACCGAACTGGCGGCGGTTGCCGAAGTCAGCGCCTCCACCGCCAGTGCTCACCTGGCCAAGCTCAAGGAACTGGCGCTGGTGCGTTTGCACGTTCAGGGCCGTCACCGTTATTACAGCCTCGCGGACAAGCGCGTGGCCCAGGCCCTGGAAGCGCTGATGGTGATCGGCCAGAACGCCGCGCCGACGTTCAACCCACGCACGCCAGATCGCCTGCAATTTGCCCGCACCTGTTACGACCACATGGCCGGCACGTTGGCGGTGTTGCTGCATGACCGGATGATCGAAGCGGGGTGGTTGCTGGAAACCGATGAGCAGGTTTATCGACTGAGCGACAGCGGTGAGGCGTTGTTTGAAGGATTGGGTGTCGACGTCAAAGACCTCGGCACTTTGCGCCGCCGCTTCGCCTGCCCGTGCCTGGACTGGAGCATGCGGCGGCCGCACCTGGGCGGCGCCTTGGGCGCGGCGTTGCTGCAAACGGCGATCAAGCGCAAATGGGTGACGCAGGACCTGGACAGTCGGGCGCTGGCGTTAACGGCGGTGGGGCGCAAGGAACTCAGTGGCCGGTTTGCCATTGAGTTGCCGGTTCAGGTGACGACCGCACAGCCCGCGCCCACCGAGAACAGGCGCCGCGCGATCGCAAGGCCCGTGGCTTAGCGACTGGCCGAGGCCATGAGCACGCCAAAGCCGGCGAAGGTCACGCCCGAGACTTTCGCCGCCAGCCAGGAACCCTTCGGGCTCGACAACCAGCCTTTGGCGGCATTGGCGAGCAAGGCATAGCTGCCATGCACCAGAATCACTAGTACGCCGTAGGATGCGACCAGTTTGATGAACTGGGCGTAGAAGTGCGCCGAGGTGTCGATGAATTGCGGGAACACCGCCAGAAAGAAAAACACCGCCTTGGGGTTCAAAAGCTGCATCGAAGCCGCTTCAAGGAAGCGATAGCCAGGGCTTGAGGGGCGCGTTTCAAGCAGCGTGCTCAAACGATCCGAGCGCCAGCTTTTGTAGCCCAGGTACAACAGATAGGCGGCCCCTGCGTATTTCAACGCGGTAAAAGCGTTTGCGGAAGTGCTGAGTATCAGGCCAACACTGGTGGCGCTGATGGCGGCGACGACGAACGCCCCCGACGCAATCCCCAGAATCCCCGGCAGCGCTCCCGTCCAGCCGTGGCGCACTGCGTTGGACAGGGTCAGGACCACGCCAGGCCCCGGGCTCAAAATAGTCAAGGTGGCGAAAAGTATAAAGAGTCCGTAGTTGTTCATGTCTTGCTCCGTCAGGTGCCATTGGCTGCGTGCTGGCAGATTGGCGTGATGACGAGGGCGTGACAAACGCTTTAATTAACGCGCATAGGTGACTAAATTAGACGCATGATCAATCAACTACCGCCGCTTAATGCTGTTCGCGCCTTCGCCGTTGCTGCTCGTCACCAGAGCTTCAGCCTGGCGGCCGAAGAGCTGCATGTCAGCCACAGTGCCGTCAGCCGGCACATCAAATTGCTCGAGGAACACCTGGGCGTGCTGCTGTTCGAGCGGCGTATCCGTCAATCGGTGCTGACGCCGGCCGGCCAGCGCTTTTATGAGCAGGTCAGTGCCGGGCTGTCGCAGATCGCCAGCGCCGCCGCTGCACTCAAGCAACATGCCGCGCTGCCTACCGTGAAGATCAATGTCCGTCCATCCTTTGCCCTGCTGTGGCTGACACCCAGGCTGGCGGATTTCGTTGCGCAGCACCCGGACATCAAACCGCAGGTGATCACGCAAACCCAGGCACCCGATCAGGCACGCGACGGGTTCGATATCGTCATTCGCCGTGGTCGTGACGACTGGGCACCGGCGATTGAGGCGCGAGCGCTGTTCGAAGACGAACTGTTGCTGGTCGCGGCGCCATCGCTGATCGAGCGCCTGCCCCTTGAAGACCTCACTGCGCTGAGCCGGCACACGTTACTGACCGCCAAGGCACGTCGTGAAGACTGGCACCATTGGGCCATGCACTTTGGTCAACGTCAGTCAGCCACTCAGGTCACCCGGCAGTTTGATCACATGCACCTGGTGCTTCAGGCCGCCGTGGAGGGGCAGGGCATTGCCTTGTGCCCGACCTCTTTGCTGGGTACTCATCTTCTGAATGGACAGCTGATTTGCCTGTTGCCCGAGTTGCGCATGCCGTTGCCGCGCTATTACTACGGTGTTGCTCCGGACGTGACGGCGCAGACACAGGTGTTCGTGGAGTGGTTGTTTACCCGGATTGCTCAGGATGAGCTGCGTTGGCAAACACCTGGTGCTGTGGCCGCTACGCCCTGAAATCCCAGACGATTTCCACCACCCGTACCGCCAGCACCAGATAAGCCAGAAACAGAATGATCTGAAACACCGTGTGATACGGCAGCCTGGACAGCCGCCGTACGCCATCGCTGATATTGAGCAGCATCAGCACAGCGGACACCAGAATCAGCCCCCAACCTGCCAGATTCGAAGCGAAAAACCCCATGAACAGTTGGTGCTCGCCATGCAGTGCGTTGGTACCCGCCGCGAACAGCAGGGCACACACCACCAGGTTTTTGATGTTGTCGAACACCTTTGTGGTGAAGTCGGTGTCCAGCAAGGCCAGATACTTTCGCCAGAGTTTGCTCATGGTTTGGTGGCACCTGTTGATTGCGGTTGCACGTGGCAAGTCTAGCGACGTTTGCCACGAAACGCGGACGAAAAAAAGCCCGGCCTTCAATGTGATGGCCGGGCTTTTGTGTTCAAACGGACAGTCGCGTCAAATCAAACCTTGACGATCCAGCCCGCTGGCGCTTCCACATCGCCAGTCTGTACACCGGTCAGCTCTTTGTAGAGCTTCTGGGTGACCGGGCCGACTTCGGTTTCGCTGTGGAACACGTGCAGCTGGTCTTTGTAGCTGATGCCGCCGATCGGGGTGATCACCGCAGCGGTACCGCAAGCACCGGCTTCCTTGAAGTCGGACAGCTTGTCGATGAACACGTCACCTTCAACCACCTCCAGGCCCAGACGGGTTTTGGCCAGTTCGATCAACGACAGACGGGTGATGCCCGGCAACACCGAAGGCGAATTCGGGGTGACGAACTTGTTGTCGTGGGTGATCCCGAAGAAGTTGGCCGAGCCGACTTCTTCGATTTTGGTGTGGGTCAGCGGGTCCAGGTAGATGCAGTCGGCGAAGTGCGCCTTCTTGGCCTGGGAGCCCGGCATCAGGCTGGCGGCGTAGTTGCCACCGACCTTGGCCGCGCCGGTGCCTTGTGGGGCGGCGCGGTCGTAGCTGGAGATCAGGAAGTTGTGCGGGGTCAGGCCGCCCTTGAAGTAGGCGCCGACCGGGATGCAGAAGATCGAGAAGATGAACTCGGGCGCGGTACGCACGCCGATGTTGTCACCCACGCCGATCACGAACGGGCGCAGGTACAGCGCGCCGCCGGTGCCGTAAGGCGGGATGAAACGCTCGTTGGCGCGTACCACGTCCTTGCACGCTTCGATGAACTGTTCGGTGGACACGTGCGGCATCAGCAGGCGTGCGCAGCTACGTTGCATGCGTGCGGCGTTCTGGTCCGGGCGGAACAGGTTGATCGAACCGTCCTTGCAGCGGTAGGCCTTCAGGCCTTCGAAGCACTGCTGGCCATAGTGAAGGGCAGTAGAGCCTTCGCTGATGTGCAGCACGTTGTCTTCAGTCAGGGTGCCTTTGTCCCACTCGCCATTACGCCAGTGCGACAGATAGCGCTTGTCTGTCTTGATGTAGTCAAAACCCAGCTTGTCCCAATTGATGCTTTCGTTACCCATGACACCCTCTATCACTTAACAACCGCCGAAGCGGTTCAAGGCTTCTGACATTTTTCTGGATGGGGACAACAATACTTCATTCCGGGCCCATTTCGCAGCCCAGATTACGATCCCTGTGGGAGCGAGGCTTGCCCGCGAAGAACGATAACGCGGTGGTTCAGATACACCGTGGTGTCTTGTTCGCGGGCAAGCCTCGCTCCTACAGGTTCGGTTTACAGGTGCAACGCGTGGCCCAACGCCCGCAACGCCGCTTCCTGCACCGCTTCGCCGAGCGTCGGATGCGCGTGGATGGTGCCGGCGATGTCTTCCAGCCGGGCGCCCATTTCCAGGCTTTGACCGAACGCCGTCGACAACTCAGACACGCCCACACCGACCGCTTGCCAGCCAACAATCACATGATTGTCGCGCCGCGCTACAACGCGCACGAAGCCACTTTTTGATTCCAGCGTCATCGCCCGCCCATTGGCGGCGAACGGGAAGCTGGAAACGATGCAGTCCAGCCCCGCAGCCTTGGCCTCGTCCGGGGTTTTGCCGACCACCACCAGTTCCGGGTCGGTAAAGCACACGGCGGCGATGGCGGTCGGGTTGAATTCGCGGTGTTTGCCGCTGATCAGTTCGGCAACCATCTCGCCCTGAGCCATGGCCCGGTGGGCGAGCATCGGTTCGCCGCTCAAGTCGCCGATGGCGTAGACGTTACGCATGCTGGTCTGGCACCGGTTGTCGATCTTGATCGCCGAACCGTTCATGTCCAGATTCAAGGCTTCGAGGTTCCAGCCCTGAGTGTTGGGTTTGCGACCGACGGCCACCAACACCTGATCGGTTGCAAGATTCAGAATGTCGCCGTTCGGGGCACGGACTTGCAGGGTATTTCTTTGTGAATCAAAGCCTTCAACGCTGTGTTTCAAGTAAAGCTTCACATCGAGTTGCTTGAGTGCTTCGTGCACCGGATGGGTCAGTTCGGCATCGTAAGCCGGCAGGATACGATCCTGTGCCTCGACCACACTGACCTCGGCGCCGAGCTTGCGATAGGCAATCCCCAGCTCCAGACCGATGTAACCGCCACCGACCACGACCAGTCGTTTCGGCACGCTTTTCGGCGCCAGGGCTTCAGTGGAGGAGATGATCGGCCCGCCAATCGGCAGCATCGGCAGGTTCACGCTTTTCGAACCGGTGGCCAGCACCAGGTGCTCGCACTGAATGCGCGTGTCGCCGACTTCAACGGTTTTACCGTCGATCACTTTGGCCCAGCCTTGAATGACCTGGACCTTGTGCTTCTTCAACAGTGCCGAGACGCCGGTGGTCAGGCGATCAACAATGCCGTCCTTCCACTCGACGCTCTTGCCGATGTCCAGGGTCGGCGCCGACACGCTGATGCCCAGCGCCGAGTACTGGCTGTGGTGCTGTGTCTGGTGGAACTGTTCGGCGACGTGAATCAACGCCTTCGACGGAATGCAGCCGATGTTCAGGCAGGTGCCGCCCAACGATTCGCCTTCCACCAGAATGGTCGAAATTCCCAGCTGACCGGCACGGATCGCCGTTACATAGCCGCCAGGTCCGCCACCGATGATCAGCAGCGTGGTGTTCAAAGTCTGCATGTCTTACTCCACAAACAAGGTTGCGGGTTGTTCGAGCAAGCCACGAACGGCCTGGATGAATTGCGCCGCGTCCATGCCATCGACCACGCGGTGATCGAAGGAGCTGGAGAGGTTCATCATCTTGCGAATCACGATCTGGCCTTTGACGACCATCGGCCGTTCGACGATTTTGTTCACGCCGACGATCGCCACTTCCGGCAGGTTCAACACCGGGGTGCTGACGATGCCGCCCAGAGCGCCGAGGCTGGTCAGGGTGATGGTCGAACCGGACAGCTCATCGCGGCTGGCCTTGCCAGTGCGCGCGGCGGTGGCAAGACGGGAGATTTCCGCGGCGCTGTCCCACAGGCTGCGGGCTTCGGCGTGACGCACCACCGGCACCATCAAACCGATGTCGGCTTGGGTGGCGACGCCGACATGCACCGCGCCGAGGCGGGTGATGACTTGCGCTTCGTCGTCGTAGCGGGCGTTGATCTGCGGGAAGTCGCGCAGCGCCACGACCAGCGCGCGGACCAGGAATGGCAGCAAAGTGAGCTTGCCGCGAGTGGCACCGTGTTTTTCGTTCAGGTGTGCGCGCAATTCTTCCACGGCGGTGACATCGATTTCTTCGACGTAGCTGAAGTGGGCGGCACGCTGGGTGGCGTCCTGCATGCGCTGGGCGATCTTGCGGCGCATGCCGATCACCGGGATTTGCTGTTCATCGTTGCGCTGGGCGTAAGCGGCGGTGGCGGTCGATGCGCTCGACTGACCCTGGGCCAGATAAGCGTCGAGGTCTTCATGCAACACGCGACCGGCAGGGCCGCTGCCACGCACCAGACGCAATTGAACGCCGAGGTCCAGCGCATGCTTGCGCACGGCCGGGGAGGCCAGTGGACGCTCATCGGCTTCACGGGCAACCATCGGACCTTGGCAGACAGCGGCCGGACGAGGTGCCGCAACCGGTTTGCTTTCAACCACCGCTTCAACTTTCGGTGCTGCAACGGGCGCTTCTTTAACAGCTGCCGGCTGAGCCGACTCTTTAACGTTGCCCGCACCTTCGACTTCAATGCTGATCAGCACGCTGCCGACCGCCATGACTTCGCCCGGCTGGCCGCCGAGGGCAATCACCTTGCCATGTACCGGGGATGGAATATCGACCATCGCCTTGTCGGTCATGACATCGGCCAGCACCTGATCTTCGACGACCATGTCACCGACCTTGACGTGCCACACCGACAATTCAACTTCTGCAATGCCTTCGCCAATGTCCGGCATTTTAATAACGTGCGTGCCCATTCAGACCTCCATAACCCGATGCAAAGCCGCGCCCACTCGGGACGGACCAGGGAAATACGCCCACTCTTGCGCGTGCGGGTAGGGAGTGTCCCAACCGGTGACGCGCTCGATCGGCGCTTCCAGGTAGTGGAAGCAATGCTCTTGCACCAGCGCGACCAGTTCGGCGCCGAAACCGCAGGTGCGGGTCGCTTCGTGGACGATCACGCAACGGCCGGTTTTCTTCACTGACTTGACGATGGTGTCCAGGTCCAGCGGCCACAGGCTGCGCAGGTCGATGACTTCGGCGTCGATACCGGTTTCTTCAGCCGCCACTTGTGACACGTAAACGGTCGTGCCGTACGTCAGGATGGTCACGTCCTTGCCCGGACGGGTGATGGCGGCGACGTCCAGCGGCACGGTGTAGTAACCGTCTGGCACTTGTGCGGCCGGGTGTTTCGACCACGGGGTTACCGGACGTTCGTGGTGACCGTCGAACGGGCCGTTGTACAGGCGTTTTGGCTCGAGGAAGATCACCGGGTCATCGTTTTCGATGGAGGCGATCAGCAGGCCTTTGGCGTCGTAAGGGTTGGACGGCATGACGGTACGCAAACCGCAGACCTGGGTGAACATCGCCTCGATGCTCTGGCTGTGGGTCTGGCCACCGTAGATGCCGCCGCCGCATGGCATGCGCAGGGTCATCGGTGCGGTGAACTCGCCGGCCGAGCGATAACGCAGGCGTGCCGCTTCGGAAATGATCTGGTCCGACGCCGGGTAGACGTAATCGGCGAACTGGATCTCGGCCACCGGCCGCAAACCATAAGCGCCCATGCCCACGGCGACACCGACGATGCCGCTTTCGGAGATCGGTGCGTCGAACACCCGGGAGGTGCCGTACTTGTTCTGCAGGCCTTCGGTGCAACGGAACACGCCGCCGAAGTAGCCCACGTCCTGGCCGAACACCACGACGTTGTCGTCACGCTCAAGCATCACATCCATGGCCGAGCGCAGGGCCTGGATCATGGTCATGGTGGTCGTGGTCATGGCGGTTTCCAACTCGATTTTATTGTTGTGATCGTTCATGTCAGATCCCCAACTCTTGACGCTGGCGCTTCAAGTGCTCCGGCATCTCTTTGTAGACGTCCTCGAACATGGTCGCGGCGCTCGGAATCTGGCCGCCGGCGAGGGTGCCGTACTGCTCGGCTTCTTTCTGTGCGGCGATCACTTCGGCTTCCAGTTCGGCGCTGACGGCGGCGTGTTCTTCTTCGGACCACTGACCGATTTTGATCAGGTGCTGCTTGAGGCGGGCAATCGGGTCGCCCAACGGGAAGTGGCTCCAGTCGTCGGCAGGACGGTATTTGGACGGATCATCGGACGTCGAGTGCGGGCCGGCGCGGTAGGTGACCCATTCGATCATGGTCGGGCCGAGGTTGCGGCGCGCGCGTTCGGCGGCCCAGGAGGAAGCGGCGTACACCGCGGCAAAATCGTTGCCATCGACCCGCAGGGAAGCGATGCCGCAACCCACGCCGCGTCCGGCGAAGGTGGTGGCTTCACCGCCGGCAATCGCCTGGAAGGTCGAGATCGCCCACTGGTTGTTGACCACGTTGAGGATCACCGGCGCACGGTAGACGTGGGCGAAGGTGAGGGCGGTGTGGAAGTCCGATTCAGCGGTGGCGCCATCGCCGATCCAGGCCGAGGCGATTTTGGTGTCGCCCTTGATCGCCGAGGCCATGCCCCAGCCCACACCCTGAACGAATTGGGTGGCGAGGTTGCCGGAAATGGTGAAGAAGCCGGCATCCTTGACCGAGTACATGATCGGCAACTGACGGCCCTTGAGCGGATCGCGCTCATTGGACAGCAGTTGGCAGATCAGGCCCACCAGCGGCACTTCGCGGGCCATCAGAATGCTTTGTTGACGGTAGGTGGGGAAGCACATGTCGTCGATGTTCAAGGCCAGGGCCTGAGCGCTGCCGATGGCTTCTTCGCCAAGGCTTTGCATGTAGAACGACATTTTTTTCTGACGCTGGGCGACCACCATGCGGTTGTCGAAAATCCGCGTTTTGAGCATGGCACGCATGCCTTTACGCAGGATCTCCACCGGCACGCCTTCGGCCCATGGACCGAGGGCGTTGCCCTGGTCGTCGAGCACGCGAATCAGGCCTTTGGCCAGGTCGGCGGTGTCGGCCGGTTCAACGTCAATTGGGGGTTTGCGCACCAGGCCTGCGTCGGTCAGATGCAGGTAGGAGAAGTCGGTTTTGCAGCCGGGGCGGCCCGAAGGTTCGGGAACGTGCAGGCGCAGCGGTTCGTACGCTTGGTTCATGGCTTCTACGCTCGATCTTGTGAATTTCTTGTAGTGAGCTGGCAGTCATTCTTCGGTAAAAGAAATCTTGTCCTACAACAATCATAGGCCGGCCCAAGAAGAATATTTCTCTCTGTTTCGTTGCGCTTGAGGTCATTTGAGGATAAAAAATCTGCATAAACATAAAAAACAGGTGGTTTTGTCTCATGCGCAAACTGGACCGTACCGATATCGGCATTCTCAACAGCCTTCAGGAGAACGCGCGCATCACCAACGCCGACCTCGCGCGCTCGGTGAACCTGTCGCCGACGCCGTGCTTCAATCGGGTCAAGGCGATGGAAGAACTGGGGCTGATTCGCGAGCAGGTGACCCTGCTGGATGCTGACCTGCTGGGGCTGCATGTGAATGTGTTCATTCACGTCAGCCTGGAGAAACAGGTAGAGGAGGCGTTGCAGCATTTCGAAGAGGCGATCTCGGATCGCCCGGAAGTGATGGAGTGCTATTTGATGGCCGGCGACCCGGACTACCTGATCCGCGTGCTGGTGCCGACCATTCAGTCGCTGGAGCGCTTCATGATGGACTTTCTGACCAAGGTGCCGGGGGTGGCGAATATCCGTTCGAGCTTTGCGCTCAAGCAGGTGAGGTATAAGACGGCGTTGCCGTTGCCAGCGAATGGGTTGACCCTGGCCAACTGAGAATCAAAAGATCGCAGCCTTCGGCAGCTCCTACATAGACCGTGTGCACCGTGATGTAAGGGCTGCACCCAATCCCCGCATCGACTGGGCAACCGCGATGTAACGGGTTTGCCCGACCCCTGTAGGAGCTGGCGAAGCCTGCGATCTTTTGATCTTGATTGGCGATCGCGAAGTCAGAGTTGATTCAGGGGGATCTTCAAATAGGTCACGCCATTCTCTTCCGCCGGCGGCAAATTCCCCGCCCGCACATTCACCTGAATCGCCGGCAACAACAACGTCGGCATGCCCAACCCGGCATCGCGCCGGGTACGCATGGCGACGAAAGCGGCCTCATCAATGCCGTCGTGAATATGAATGTTGCTTTTGCGCTGCTCGCCCACCGTGGTCTGGCATTGCGGCGCGCGGCCCGTGGGCGGGTAATCGTGGCAGACGTAGAGGCGCACGCTGGCGGGGAAGGCCAACAGTTTCTGGATCGAGGCAAACATCTGATTGGCGTTGCCGCCGGGGAAGTCGCAGCGCGCGGTGCCGACGTCCGGCATGAACAAGGTATCGCCCACCAGAATCACATCGCCGTCGATCAAGTAGGCCATGTCCGCCGGCGTATGGCCGGGCACATGCAGCGCCGTGGCCTTGAGGTTGCCAATGCTAAATGACTCGTCCGGCGCGAACAGGTGATCGAACTGTGAACCGTCGACGGGAAATTCCGACTCCAGATTGAACAGCGTCTTGAACACCCCCTGAACCTTGCTGATCGATTCACCAATCGCAATCTTGCCGCCCAGTTCCCGACGCAGATACGGCGCGGCCGACAGGTGATCGGCATGGGCGTGGGTTTCCAGCAGCCATTGCACGTGAAGCTGGTGTTCGCGCACGAAGGCGATGATCTTGTCGGCCTGCACAGTCGCGGTGCGCCCGGCGGCGGGGTCGTAATCCAGCACCGGATCGACAATCGCGCAGTGCCCGCCCGCGTGCTCGTAGATCACGTAGCTGTAGGTCGACGAGACGGGGTCGAGGAAGGCTTCAATCAACGCAGGCATGGACACGAACCTATGGAAAAGGGCAGGGAGACAATAACCGGTTGCAACACTTTATGTTTAAACATAATGTTCGCAGCTTAAGTGACGTCGAAGGCATCCTGCAAATGCAATCCAGTCTGACTGAATGTGAAGTCGCCCAGCTCCGGGCTTCGGCCTCCAAGGCTTGCGCGCTGCTCAAAGCCCTGGCCAACGAGGACCGCTTGTTGATCCTCTGCCAATTGACCCAGGGCGAACGCAACGTCGGCGAACTGGAGAAAATGACCGGCGTGCGCCAGCCTACACTGTCCCAACAACTGGGCATCCTGCGCGATGAAGGATTGGTCGCGACCCGTCGTGAAGGCAAGTACATATTCTATGGTTTAGCCAGTCACGAAGTGATTCAGGTGATGAAGACGCTGTCCGGCCTGTACTGCGGAGCGGTGCTGAAAAGCTGGAGCTGAGTCTGATGCCGGTCAGTTAAGCGAACCGCTTTTGTAGGAGCCAGGCTTGCCGGCGAAGGTGCTCTGAAGGACGCCTTCGCCGGCAAGTCGGATCGCCGCACCGCTGGCTCCTACAGGTCTGGCATTAAGGCTGAACCCGGCGCCATGCGTGCAATAACAAGGAAAGAGTAATGAACGATCAACACTGGGGCCCATCCATCAGTGCCGACATCGTGGTAATAGGCGGCGGGACCGCCGGCATTGGCCTGGTTGCCAGCCTGCTGAAACGCGATCCGGGCTTGAACATCACCGTTATCGAACCCGATAGCCAGCACTACTACCAACCGGCATGGACGCTGGTGGGCGGCGGTGCTTACACGATAAAAAACACCGCGCGCCCGATGTCCTCGGTGATGCCGCGTCAGGCCAGCTGGGTGCAGGCGTCCGTGACGGACATCGCCCCCGACAGCAAACAGCTGACCCTCGACGATGGCCGCACTGTCCGTTATCAAAACCTCGTCGTCTGCCCCGGCCTGCGCCTGGCCTGGGAGAAGATCGAAGGCCTGCAGGACACCCTCGGCCAGAATGGCGTGACGTCCAATTACAGCTATCGGCACGCGACCTACACCTGGGAACTGGTCCGGGGATTGCGCGGCGGCAAAGCGATCTTCACCCAGCCAGCGATCCCGATCAAATGCGCCGGTGCGCCGCAGAAAGCCTTGTACTTGTCCTGCGATCACTGGCGCAAAACCGGCGTCCTGAGCAAATTCGACGTCGAGTTCAATCTGGCCGGCGCTGCGCTGTTCGGCGTGGCGACATTCGTGCCACCGCTCATGAAGTACATCGAAAAGTACAACGCGCGGCTGGCCTTCAATTCCAATCTGGTCAAAGTTGACGGGCCGTCGAAAACCGCGTGGTTCGAGGTCAAGGAGGCTGCGGGTGTCGTGACCGTTCAAGAGAAAACCTTCGACCTGCTGCACGTCGTGCCGCCTCAGGTCTCGCCGGATTTCATCCGTCATAGTCCCTTGGCCGATGCCGCTGGCTGGTGCGAAGTGAACCTGCACAGCCTGCAACACGTGCGCTATCCCGACGTCTTTGCCCTGGGCGATGTCTGCTCCACCAGCAACGCAAAAACCGCTGCCGCCGTGCGCAAGCAGATTGTGGTGGTCGCGCAAAACCTGCTGGCCCTGCGCAAGCAACAGCCGTTGCCGCTCAAGTACGACGGCTACGGTTCCTGCCCGCTGACGGTGGAGAAGGGCAAGGTGATCCTCGCCGAGTTCGGTTACGCCGGCAAATTGCTGCCGACCTTTCCCCTCGACCCGACGGTGCCGCGCCGTTCAGCCTGGTTTCTCAAGGCGACCCTGCTGCCGTGGTTCTACTGGAATGGCTTGCTCAAGGGCCGTGAATTGCTGACCCATCTGTCCAAGGTTGATTGAGAGAACCCTATGTTGCTGGCCAGTTTTTTCGGTGTGGTCATGGGCCTGGTGCTCGGTTTGACCGGCGCTGGTGGCGGAATTCTCGCAGTGCCGGCCCTGGTGCTGGGGCTGGGTTTGACCATGACCCAAGCAGCGCCCGTCGCCTTGTTCGCGGTGGGCAGTGCGGCGGCGATCGGTGCGATCGACGGTTTGCGCCATGGCCTGGTGCGCTATCGCGCGGCGTTGTTGATTGCACTGCTTGGCGCGGTGTTTTCGCCGGTGGGCATCTACTTCGCCCATCAGTTGCCGGAAAAGATCCTGATGGTCCTGTTCAGTCTGCTGATGGTCATGGTGGCCTGGCGGATGCTGCGCCGGGAAAAGCCTGACGCCGGCCCGAGCGACCACGGCCATGCCAACTGGGGCCAGAAGAACTGCATGCTCGATCAGCAGACCGGGCGTTTTTCCTGGACCGCCAAATGCACCGCAACCCTGGCGGCACTCGGCGCGGTGACCGGCGTGGTCTCGGGGCTGCTCGGGGTCGGTGGCGGCTTTCTGATTGTGCCAGCGTTCAAGCAGCTGACCGACGTGCAGATGCGCGGCATCGTCGCCACGTCGTTGATGGTGATCAGCCTGATCTCGGTGATCGGGGTGATCGGTGCATTTCACGCCGGGGTGCGGATTGATGGTTTGGGCGTGTCATTCATTGTCGCCAGCATCGTCGGGATGATTCTCGGTCGAAAACTCTGCGCGCGGGTGCCGGCTCGAGGGCTGCAGATCGGTTTTGCCAGCGTCTGCGTGGCGGTAGCCGTTTACATGCTGTTCAGAGCGCTCGCCTAGCGGACACCGGTGCCTGTGGACGCCAGTCGGGTCCGCAGGCTTACACCCTAAGTTCCGGGCCTGTCCGGCGGGCGGTCTTACACCGAACTTGCCGCGCGCCACCCGCCAATCCAAAGCAGCTGAGAACCACCCCGAAGGCAGCGTATGACGCCGCCGGTCAGCTTTCGATAATCGCCTCCGACATCAAGTCCCCCGTTGCGGAGCGCGTCATGCACAACAATAAGAACTTCAAGCATCGTTTCTTGCCGGCCTTTATCGCCAGCCTGTCCTCCCTTGGCCTGAGCTCAATGGCCGAGGCCGAGATCGTGCTGTACGACAAGGACCAGACCACGTTCTCCACGGATGGCTACATCAACGCCTTCTACGTGAACAGCGACGTGGACCGGGCCGGCGAACAGTACGACCGGCGCCAGGCGCGGGTGAAGATGGGGTTTCTGCCCAACTACCTGGGTTTCAACATGGGCAAGCAGGTCGATGACCTCAAGCTCGGCGCCCGGGCCTCGTTCTGGGTCACCATCAACGACAGCGAAACCAACGGCACCGACACCGCCATCGACGTGCGGCAGTTCTACGGCACGGTGGCCAATCCAGAGTGGGGCGAGGTGCTGATCGGCAAGGATTTCGGCCTGTTTGCCCGCTCCAACATCCTGCTCGACGAACTGCTCTCCGGTTATGGTCAGGTCAGCGATACGTTGGGCCTGGTGGACGGCGGCGGGGTGTCGTTCGGCAACATCGGCAGCGGTTATCCGTACCCGTTCCCGACGTCGCAGATTACCTATCGCACCCCGGTGATGGACGGCTTGCGGGTCGCGGTCGGGATCATGGACCCGGTCGACACCAACGACAGCAGCGCGACGGGCAAGGCGTATCAGGAGAACCCGCGCACCGAGAGCGAGATTACCTATCAGTTCGACCTCGGCGGGGCGAAGATTTACAGCTGGCTCAACGGCAGCTACCAGACGTCGGACAACACCGATTCCAGCGTCTCGTCCGTCACCTCCAAAGGCGTGGGCTATGGCGTGCAGGCTAAGATGGGCGGGCTGTCGCTGACCGGCTCCGGCTTCCAGGCCAAGGGCATCAACCCGTTCTTCACCAACAACGCCGGCGAACCGACCTTGCGCAATGTCGACAGCGACGGTTACCTGTTGCAGGGCTCCTACAAACTGGGCAAGAACCGCCTGGCGCTGTCTTACGGCAAGACCAAGGACGACGGCAACGGCGTGGTCGGCAGCGGCGCCGATTACGAGACCCGTGGTATTGCGCTGTTCCATGACGTCAACGACAACCTCAAGCTGGTGGCCGAGTACAACCAGTTCGAAATCAATGGCCACGACACCAGCGCCCAGAACGAGAACACCGATACGTTTGCGGTGGGGGCGGTGTTGACCTGGTAGCAAAGGAATTCGGCATCACGCAGATCCAATGTGGGAGCGAGCCTGCTCGCGATGAGGGCTTAACATTCAGCGAAGATGTTGAATGTAAGTCCGCCATCGCGAGCAGGCTCGCTCCCACAGGGGATTTTCTGTGCCTTGTAGATCCCGACACAACTCTCATCCCATCGAACCACCCACCCACTACCCAAGTAGCATTCGCCACCGCCCGCAGGCTTCGTACACTCGTGCCTCATACAGGCGCACCGGCGGGGGGCGAGGATGCAGCAGGTTCAGAACGACGGTGTGGTCAGTGCCATGTCCCAGGCCACCGATGCCCAGCAAGCGGCACAGGATCTGGCGCGACAACTCTTGCACCCGCATTTGGGCTTCGTGCTGTTCTTCTGTTCCGCCGAGTACGACTTGCAGGCGCTGGGGCGTGCGTTGCAACAGAGCTTCGGCGGCATTCGTCTGGTGGGCTGCACCAGCGCCGGAGAAATCACGCCCCAAGGCTACGGTCGCAGCTGCGTGACGGCGGTGGGCTTCGATCATCGGCACTTTTCCATTTCCACCGAACTGATCGACGAGATGGAGCATTTCAGCCTGATCGATGCCCAGCAAATGGTCGAGCGCCTGGTCAGCGGCTGTCGCAGCAACACCCTGGCGCCGATCAAGGGCAACAGCTTTGCCCTGACCTTGCTCGATGGCTTGTCCAGCCGTGAGGAGATGGTTCTCGCCGCCCTGAGCGCGGCGTTGGGCGATATTCCGCATTTTGGCGGTTCAGCTGGCGACGATAACTACCTGACCCACACCCACGTGTATTTCGGCGGCGAGTTCCACAGCGGCGCGGCGGTGGTGGTGCTGGTCAATACCTGGCTGGACTTTGAAGTCTTCACCACCCACCACATCCTGCCCAGGGCCGAAAAACTGGTGGTCACCGCCGCCGACAGCGCCTCGCGGCGAGTGTTCGAGCTCAACGCCGAACCAGCCGCCGAGGAGTACGCCCGGCACATTGGCGTGGCGGTGGCCGATCTCGATTACCGGATCTTTGCCGCGCACCCGTTGGCGGTGCGGATTAACGATCAGTATTACGTGCGGGCGATCCAGCAGGTTCATCCGGATTTGAGCCTGAGTTTCTACTGTGCGGTGGAAAACGGCATCGTCCTCACCGTCATGACCCCAGGCCCCATGCTGCCTAATCTGCAAAGCCTGTTCGAGGGGTTGCAGGAGCGTCTCGGGGACCTGTTGCTGACCATCGGCTGCGACTGTTTTCTCAGGCGTCTGGAACTGGAAGACGGCGGCAGTCTCGAGCAGATCGGCGCGTTCTTGCGGGAGCAACGGGTGATGGGTTTCAACACCTACGGAGAACAGTTCAATGGCATGCACATCAACCAGACCTTCACCGGGGTTGCCATTGCCCGAGGCCGCGCCCCTGGACAGCGCTGACCTTCAGGCGCAGATCGCCAGCCTGCGCCACGAAAACCACAAACTGCAACGCATCAATGGCGCGTTGATCGAGCGCATCGAATCCGGCATTACCCGGGGCAACGACCCGTATGCGGCGTTCCAGCACTCGGTGGTGCTGGCCGAACAAGTGCGTGAGCGCACCGACGCCCTGAACCAGGCCATGGCCGAACTCAAGGCCGGCAATCACTTGCTCAGCGAAGCGCGACTGCGGGCCGAAACCGCCCATCAACATTTGATCGACGCCATCGAAAGCATTTCCGACGCCTTTGTGCTGTTCGACGCCGAGCAACGGATCGTGCTGTTCAACAGCCGCTTCAAGGCGTTTTGGGGCAACAGCCGGGTGCGGATCAACGCTGGCATGCGCCTGAGCGAGGTGAAACGGTTGATGACCGGGGCCGGGCTGTTCAGCGAAGAACCCCGCGGACATGCCGACGAAAATCTGCTCTACCGTCTGCACAACGGGCGCTGGCTGCAAGTCAGCGAACGGCCCACCCAGGAAGGCGGGCGGGTGATCCTGTTCACCGACATTACCGACGTCAAACTCAGCGAAACCGTGCGCCGCGAGCAGGCCGTGGCGCAGAAGTCGCACTTGTTGCAGCGGGCGGTCGACAACCTGTCCCAAGGGGTGGCGATGGTCAACGCCGAGGGCATCCTGGAACTGTGGAACCGGCGCTTCCTGGAGCTGAGTGGCCTGGCCCCGGTGGCGGCCCATCGGCCGTTTGCCGAAGTCATCGCCGACAGTGAGCTGAACCTGCTGACGCCCGCCAGTCGTGACCCGAATGGGCGACTGGTGCAGGAATGCGAGCAGCGCCTCTACGATGGCCGGGTGCTGGAAATTCGCACCCATCCGTTGCCCACCGGCGGCTTCGTCAACACCTTCACCGACATCACCGAACGCTACCAGCACGCCGAAGCGCTCAGCGAAAGCGAGCGCTGGATTCGTCTGATCACGGACCATGTGCCAGCGCTGATCGCCTACCTGAATGCCGATCTGGTCTATGAGTTCACTAACAAAGTCTACGAAGAGTGGTACTGCTGGCCCCGGGGCGTGATGCTCGGGCAGAGCCTGCGCGAAGTTCACAGCGAGCAGCATTATCAGCGCCTGGAAGCCTACGTGGCCCGGGCCCTGGCCGGTGAGAGCGTGACGTTCGAGTTTGCCGAAACCAACATCAACAATCAGGAGCGCTACATGCTGCGCTCCTACGTGCCAAATCGCCTGGCCACCGGGGAAGTGGTGGGGATTTTCGTGTTGATCCGCGACATCACCGAGCGCCGCCGCACCGCCGAGGCGCTGCATCAGGCCTATCAGAACCTTGAGCTGCGGGTGCGCGAACGCACCACCGAGCTGACCACCCTCAATGACCAATTGCTGCGCGAAATCGACGAGCGCCGCCGGGTGGAGTCACGCTTGCGCGAGGCCAAGCTCGAGGCCGAGCAGGCCAACCTGTCGAAGACCAAATTTCTCGCGGCGGTCAGTCACGACCTGCTGCAACCGCTGAATGCCGCGCGGCTGTTTACCAGCGCCTTGCTCGAACGCCGGGAGCCGGTGGCCAACGAGACGCTGGTGCGCAACGTGAGCAATTCCCTGGAAGACGTGGAAAACTTGCTGGGCACCCTGGTGGACATTTCCAAGCTTGATGCCGGGGTGATCAAGGCCGACATCGCGCCGTTCGCGCTCAGCGAATTGCTGGAAAACCTCGCCGCCGAATACACCCAAGTGGCCCGCAGCGAAGGCCTCGAGTTGCATTTCATCCCGTGTTCGGCGCTGGTGCGCAGCGACATTCAGTTGCTCGCGCGGATCCTGCGGAATCTGCTGAGCAATGCCATTCGCTACACCTACAGCGGGCGCGTGGTGCTCGGCTGCCGACGTCATCATCAGCGGCTGACCATCGAAGTCTGGGACAGCGGCATGGGCATTGCCGAGAACCGTCTGGAGGAGATTTTTCAGGAGTTCAAACGCGGTGATGTGCAGCGCCCGGATCAGGATCGCGGCTTGGGGCTGGGCCTGGCGATTGTGGAGAAAATCGCCCGTATTCTCGGCCATCGGATTCACGTGCGTTCATGGCCGGGCAAGGGCTCGATGTTTTCCGTCGAAGTGCCGTTGAGTGCCACGGCGCCGAAGGCGTTGCCGAACCTGCTGATGAGCGAACCGATGCTCGAGCGCCTGCGCGGTGCCCGGGTGTGGGTGCTGGACAACGACGCGGCCATTTGCGCCGGGATGCGCACCTTGCTCGAAGGTTGGGGCTGCCGGGTGGTCACGGCGCTGTCGGAGGAGGACCTGGCGCGGCAAGTGGATAATTATCACGACGAAGCCGACCTGCTGATCGCCGACTATCACCTGGATGACGAGCAGAACGGTGTCGACGCCGTGGCCCGCATCAACGCCCGCCGCGCCTCGGCGATCCCGGCGATGATGATCACCGCCAACTACAGCAATGAACTCAAACAGCAAATCCGCGAACTGGGCCACACCCTGATGCACAAACCGGTGCGGCCGATGAAGCTCAAGACGGCGATGAGTCATTTGCTTGGTCGGCCTTGAGGCTTCTGGTGTTTGTGAGGGCCCCTATCGCGAGCAGGCTCGCTCCCACATTTGACCGAGTCAACTCAGATCTAATGTGGGAGCGAGCCTGCTCGCGATAGGGGCGACGCGGTCTCTCTGAAGAACCATCAACGCCGCAAATACGACCCGAAATCAATATCCCCGGCACTCAAAATCGCCTGCACCCGATTGTGCACATTGAGTTTGCGCAATATCGCAGAAACGTGGGCCTTGACCGTGGTTTCGGCGATTTCCAGGGTGTAGGCGATCTGTTTGTTCGACTCGCCTTTAGTCATACGCTCAAGCACCAGTAACTGCTTGCGGGTCAGTGCCTGGAGCAGTTCCGGCGGGAAGCTCGGGGTGTCATTCATTCGGCGATGAGTGCCGCTTTTTTGCGTGCGGATGATGTCCGGGGGCAGGTACACATTGCCATTGAGAATCTGCTGGATGGCCTCGGTCATCTGTACCCGTGGCGACGATTTGGTGATGAACCCCACCGCGCCATAGGTGATGGCTTGCAGCACGATCTGTTTGTCCTGTTCGGCCGAAACGATCACCACCGGAATGGTCGGTGCCTCGTTGCGCAGGTTGATCAGGCCATTGAGGCCGTGCATGCCGGGCATGTTCAGGTCGAGCAGGATCAGGTCCAGGTCGTCGTGTTCCTGGGTCAGGGCCAGGGCACTGTCGAGGTCGGCGGTTTCCATGACCTCGCTGCCGGGGAAACCGTCGCTGATGACGTTATGAATGGCTTCGCGAAACAGCGGGTGATCGTCGGCAATCAGAATTTTGTACATGGCCTTTCACCTCATTATTTTTTTGATCAGGGTGTGGCAACAACACGCAAGCGCTCAAGTCAGGGAAAGGGCTCGGGCCGGGCGGGGGTCACGGGCAGGTTCGCCGCTTGCCAGGCATCCAGACCGTCGCGGTACCAATACAGTGTCTTATAGCCCATGGAAGCGGCGCGTTTTACCGCGTTCCAGCTCAACCAGCAATCGGAGCGGCAGTAAAAGACCAACGGTCGAGACAGATCGCCCGCCGTCAATTGCTGCAGGTGGCGCGCGAAATAGTCCTGCCACGGGGGCGTCAGGTCACCGTCTCCGGTGTTGGCCAGCCAATGGCTGCCGGGCAGGTTTTCGTGGGGCTGGTCTTCGATGAAACGGCCTTGCAGCCATTGCCGACGATAGACATCGATCAGCAGCGGATTTGGCGTTTGCTTGAGCAGGTTTTGCAGGGCGGGCGTGTCGATGATGTTCGCCCCCTGGAGCTGAGTCGGGGTCGGGCTGCGGTACAGACCGATGCGATAACCCTCGGCGGAGAACAACGGCGTTTCGGCCTGCGCGGCGCCCAGCAACAGGCTCAGCGACAGCGCGGCGAGAGAAGGGCACAGCAGAACACGTCGTGCACGCGGCATGGGGGTTCAGTCCTTATAGTTATGAACCCATTACATGCCAGTGGCGGTGCGTTGTGAATGCGACGATAGACAGGTAAACCAGTACTAAAGTAGTAATTTTGCCCGGATTGCCGGGTGCTTTGCTTGTGAACACAAATATGTGAACACATCAGAACAACTGTAGGAGCGAGCCTGCTCGCGATGGGGCCATTACATCCAGCATTGATGTTGGCTGACACACCGCCATCGCGAGCAGGCTCGCTCCCACAGGGGAAATGTGTTGTCAGCTGGATTTGCGCAGGGCCGCATGCTGCGGATTGAAGGTGAGTACTGCCAGCAGGGCGAACACCAGCGTCAGCCCCACACAGACCACCAGCGCGACCGGGTTGAAGCGTTCATACAGCGCAAACCGCAGCAGTTCCACCGTATGCGTAAACGGGTTCAAGGCGCACAGCCAATACAACCACTCGCTGGACTCGCGCATTTTCCACAGCGGATACAGCGCCGACGACAGGAAAAACAGCGGGAAGATCACGAAGTTCATCACCCCGGCAAAGTTCTCCAGTTGGCGGATGGCGTTGGACAGTAACAGGCCCAGCGCACTGAGCATCAACGCCACCAGCAGCAACGCTGGTAGTGCCAGCAACAAACCCATGGCCGGTGGTTGCACGCCGTACAGCCAGGCAATCGCCAAAAAGGCATACACCTGCAACAGCGAAATCAGCGACGTCGCCAGCAATTTGCTGCACAGCAGAAAGGTCCGGGGCAGGGGGCTGGTCAGCAGCACGCGCATGCTGCCCATCTCCCGGTCGTAGACCATCGACAACGAACCTTGCATGCCGTTGAACAACAGGATCATGCAGGCCAGGCCCGGGATGATGTAAACCTCATAGGGAATGTAGGTGTCGTAGGGCTCGATGATGGCGATGCCGAGTGCCGCGCGAAAACCGGCGGCGAACACCAGCAGCCACAACAACGGCCGCACCAACGCACTGAGAAACCGCGTGCGCTGTAACACAAAGCGCAGCCATTCGCGCAGTACGATGCCGCTGAAACATTGCCAGTAAGCATTCATTTGACGACGGCTCCTGAAGGGGGGGTCAGGCGAGCGAAGGCCGAACCGAGGTCACCGCCATGTTCCAGGCTCAGCGCATCAGCCTGTCCGCTGGCCACCAAACGGCCTTGATGCAGGATCAGCAAGTCGTCGCTGGGCTGCACTTCGTCCAGCAAATGAGTGGTCCAGAGCACACTGATGTCGTGCTCGCGACACAGGCTGCGGATGTGTTGGTTGAGCGCCAGACGGCTGGCCGGATCGAGGCCGACGCTGGCCTCATCGAGCAGCAGCAGGCTTGGCTCGTGCAGCAACGCGCGGGCGATTTCCACCCGCCGACGATGGCCGCCATTGAGTTCGCGCACCCGTTCGCGACGGCGTTCGGTCAGGGTCTGACGCGCCAGTTCGGCATCGACCCGAAGGCCGGTCTGGCGTCGGGACAGGCCATGCAGCGCGGCGTGATAACGCAGGTTCTGCTCGACGCTGAGGTCCAGATCCAGGGTGCTTTGCTGAAACACCACACCCAGTTGCTTGAGCGCCGGACGTGGCGAGGTGCGCAAGGAGCAGCCGCCGACCCGAATATCACCGCGCTGCACATCATAAAGACGGGTGAGCAGGGCGATCAGGGTCGACTTGCCCGCGCCGTTCGGTCCAAGCAGCGCCGCAAAACGCCCCGGTGCCAGGCTGAAACTCACCTGACGCAAGGCTTCGCGCGTGCCATAAGCGAAACTCAGGTCGCTGACGTCGAGGGCGTTCATGGCGTCACCACCACGCCCCACGGATAGCGCCCGACCTTCACCGATTTAGTCACCTTGAGGCTGTCGACATCGATCACCGACACATCGCCACTGACGCCATTGGTGGCCAGCAATTGTCGCTGATCCGGGGTGAACGACATCTGCCAGACCCGACGGCCCACCAGCAGGTAATCAAGGATCTCGAAGGTCTTGGCGTCGATCACCGCCACATGGTTGGCCGGGCCGAGGGCGACGAAACCATACTTGCCGTCGGCGCTGAGTTTGATCCCCACCGGCTGAACCTTGTCCGGGTGGACGCCCTTGATCTGGAAGGTCAGGGTCTTGAGGATCTTGCGGCTGGCGACGTCGAGAATCGTCACCGTGCCGCCGATTTCCGCCGAGGCCCAGAGCTGCGAGCCATCGGGATTGAATTCGACGAAACGCGGTCGCTGATCGACCAGGGTGTTGTCGGCCAGGGTCTGGGTGCCGGTGTCGATCCAGTGCAGCATGTTGGTGGTTTCACTGGTGTTCACCGCCCACTTGCCGTCGGGGCTGACGGCCATGCCTTCGGGCTCGACGCCGACGTTGATCTGCCCGAGCACCTTGGAAGTTTCGGTGTCGATCACCGTCACCAGCGCATCGTCTTCGTTGGAGACGTACAGCCAGCGATTGTTGGGGTGCAGGGCGAATTGCTCGGGGTCTTTGCCCGAGGGCAGTTCCTTGATGATCTTGCGCGTGGCGACGTCCATCACCTGAACCCGGTCCGAATCACTGGCGCAGATGTACAGCAACTTGTTGTCATGGGACAGCAACAGGCCGCGCGGGCGCTGGCCGACGGGCAGGGTGTCGGTGACTTGCAGGGTCTGCATATCGATCAGGCTCAGGCTGTTGTCCTTTTCGTTGGAGACCCAGGCGGTACTGGCAGCGGCGTGCCCGGCGGCGAGCAGCAGGGCGCAGGAAAGCAGGGTGCGGCGCATGGCAGATTCCTTATTGTTGTTGTCGTGAAAAAAGGGATCAGAGAAAGCGGCAGCTGACCTCGGCTTTGTCGTAACCCAGGCTGTCCATTTCGTTGAAGGGGTGCAGGAAACCGTCTTGCGGCGAGGTGCTGACCAATGCCCGGGGTTGCACGATGGGGATCGGTTGGCGCAATTGACCGTTCCACGGCCGATAACTGAGTTTGCGCCCCTTGAAACCGTCCAGCGGCAATTGATCGCTGATTTCAAGCGTACGGATCGCCATGGCATCGGCCTGACGCAGTTTGCCCGCCGCGCTGGCAATGCTGCGTACGGCCATCCACGCGGCGAAATCCCGGTCGTTCATCCAGCGCCCGGCCAAGGCTTCGAAGCGCTTCTGCAACTGCGCGGCGCCGTAGGTTTCCACGGTCTTGTGCCAGCCCACCGGGGTCAGGCCCTGAGTGCCGGCAACCGGCCGTGGATACCAGGTCTGGTAGGGCACGTACTCGCCAAAGTCGCCGCGTTCATCGGCCACCAGCACCACGTCGTACTCGGTGGTCTGGGTGAACAGCGGCATGTCGGCCTGGGCGCTGCGGCGCTGATCGTTATCGAAGCTCCAGGCTTTTTCCGCCACCAGTTGCAGGCCGAAGCGTTTGGCCGCTCGACGCAGGGCGGCGGCATAGGCTTGATCGTCCGCGGTCGGGCCGACGATCAGCAGCGCCCGTTGCCATTTGCGCACTACCAGAAATTGCGCCAGCGCATCGGCCAGCATCGCGCGGCTTGGCAGGCTGTGCAGCACGTTCGGCAGGCAATCGGTAGTGCGCAAGCTGTCATCAGGGCTGCCGGCATTGAACAGCAGGCTGTCGGGCAACGCCGCGCTGAGTTGGCGCAAATTGTTGGCTGGCGCATTCACTACAAACAGTCGCAGGCCTTGTTGGTGCTGGAGCCTGGCCGCCTCAAGCAAGGCTTCGGGATTGTCGACATTGGCGCTGACCAAGTCGTAGCGGTGGTTAAGAAAACGCCCGGTGCTGTTGCTGTCCGTGATCGCCAGTTCAGCGCCACGCAGGCCGGCATCGGTCGGTTCGGGAATGACGTTCGACAACAACGGCCCGGGATCGGGGCGATAACCCAGATAACCGATCCGTACCTGCAATGGCGCATCCGCTGCCTGAGTCTGGGTTGCCACTCCGGCGGCGCAGGCAATCGCCAACAGGTAGATCAAGGCGTAAGGGGCGAGCTGGCGCATAAAGGCACTCCATCACAGGTAGCGTCAGCATAGGAACCCTGGACGGGTGGCGAAATATGCAGAAAGTACCGGAAAGGCAGTACCAAGGTAGCAACTCACCCCGGGCGGCGCGGTTTTAGCATGGGCACAACGGCCATCACTCAGGGGAGATTGATCATGCGTATTCTCAAGGCATTGCTCCTGCCGTTGTTGCTGATCCTGACCCTGATCGGCGTCGACAAGCTTCACGGCCCGCGACCGGTGTTGGTGCAGACGTTGCCCGCGACGCCGGGGCGCTAGGCATATCGGCGCTGTGGCGGATAAACCTGTGGAGGGGGCTGCTGCTTTTTCGCCCCGGTTACGGTGGCGGTGCTCCACAAGCCCTACTACCAAGGGAGTAGGTCGCGGCCACCAAAGCAGCATGGGGTTGGCGCAAAGCCGTTCCTAAGATGGGTGCCATAGCCTCTTCAAAGAGGTTTTGCGTGCAATCTTGAGGGCAGAACAATGACAACAAAACGCAACGCCTTGCTCATTGCCGGACTGCTGGCCGGTTTTATCAGCGCAGGTTCCGTCTGGGCTCACGGCAACGTGGTACCCCAGGCCGTCGAAACCAAGGGACTGACCCCGATCAAGGATGCCGGTGTGCAGGTCGATGCCGATGGTTGGGCGGCGGCGAACCCTTATCGTGCCTCCCCGGAACACGATAAAGCCTTGGAAATCGGCTCTTCGGCCTACAACCAGAACTGCGCGGCCTGTCATGGCCTCGAAGCCAAATCCGGCGGCATTGCCCCTGACTTGCGCATGCTCGATGTCGGCGAGGCTGGTGATGAGTGGTTCGTCGAACGGGTGCGCCATGGCGCCGTGCGTGACGGCCGGGTGTACATGCCGAAAATGGCCGACTACCTGAGTCAGGAAGCCTTGTGGGCGGTGCGCACCTATCTGGACAGCGTGCACGTCGAGGAGTGACCCATGCGCCTGCTCGCGGTGTTGATCGGCGCTGTGTGGCTGTGCTGCCAGACAGCGCAGGCGCAGGTCCGTACCTATGACGAAATGATCGCCGCCGCCGAGCTGAAAGTCGCGGTGTACAAGGACTTCGCGCCCTACAGTTTTGAGGAGGGTGGCCAGGCTCGCGGGGTCGATGTCGAACTGGCGCAAGCCCTGGCCAAGGCCATGGGGGTACGCTTGAAACTGATCTGGGCACCCGCCGGGGAAAAACTCGACGACGACCTGCGCGATTACATCTGGCGGGCCAGTCAGCTGCACAATCAGCAACTGGCCGACCTGATGATGCGCGTGCCGTACGATCGCGATTACTCACAGAAACGCAATGAACTGGGTGAACTGGAAAACGGCCATGTGGTGATGTTCGGGCCGTACCAGACCGAACAATGGCAAGTGGCTTACGACCGTCGTCGGCTGGACTCGGTGGCGAGTGTCGCGGTGTTTCAGCAACACCCGATCGGCGTCGAAGTCGACAGCGTGCCGTCGTTTTACCTGACCTCGGTGTTCAACGGCATGCTCGCCGCCAAGACCCACCATTACCCAGGCGTGCCCCAGGCCTTTGCCGCCATGAAGGCCGGTGAAGTCGACGCAGTGATGGCCATGCGCGGCGAGATCGACTGGCAAGTCCATCAGGCCGCCGACCCGCAAGTGGCGCTGGCGGAAAACGCCTACCCGAACATGGGCAAACAGCTCTGGGAGATCGGCATGGCGGTGCATGAAAGCAATCGGCAACTGGCCTACGCCGTGGAAGAGGCGCTGGAAGCGTTGATTCGCGAGGGCTCGGTCAAAGCCATTTATGCCCGTTACGGCCTGCGGTATGACGTGCCCGAGATGTATCAATAGTGATCTGGCGCGCGAGTTGTCTGTTGGCCTGCTGGTTGCCCCTGGCCGCGCACGCGGTGGACGTCGAGCCGGGTAAAGACCCGGTGCCGTCGGTGATGTGGGCGTTCTATCACAAGCAGATGCTGGGTGATGCACCGTTCGTGTTCGACGAGCGGGTCAAGCTGCTGGCGCCGCCGTTTGCCGAAGACGCCCGGCAAGTACCGCTGGAGATCGACGCCCGGGCGTTCAAGGGCGAGGTGGTGCGAATCCTCGCCTGGGCCGAACTCAATCCGCTGCCGAAAATCGTCGACTTCGAACCCTTGACCGGTGTGCTGCCGTGGCTGTCGATCCGCATCCGCGTTGAACAGGCCACGCCATTGCGCGCGGCGGTACTGACCCGCGACGGGCTGTGGCATGTCGGCTCGACCCTGATCGACGCGGCAGGCGGCGGTTGCACGGCGCCGAGCGTGGTGCGCACCCAGCCAGGTTGGGAAGAACACATCGGCGAAGTGCTTGGCGGTCGCTATCCCCGTGGAGCATTCAGTCGCGTGCGTTTGCAGGTGGCGCACCCGATGGACAACGGCATGGTCAGCGGCATTCCGGAATTCTTCATCAACCAGGCCGAACTGCGCGATCAAAACGATCAGTTGCTGGCGCGTCTGGCGTTGTTTCCGGCGGTCAGCGAAAACCCCAATTTGGCCTTCGACATCGAAGGCGCAGGGCAGACGCGCCTGGTGCTGCGCGACAACAGCGGCAATCAATTCGATGCGGCCATTCCCTGAGCCAAGGAGCGAGCGATGCGCTGGATGCTGCTGTTGTTCATCAGTCTGAGCCTGCCGACCCTGGCCGATTCCGATTACGCACTCAAGCCCCGACGGATCGCCGAAGACACCTGGTTACTGGAAGGCAGCACCGATAATTTCGCCAAGGCCAACGGCGGCAACATCGTCAACACCGCGTTCATCGTCACCGAGCAGGGCGTGGTGGTGATCGATACCGGGCCGTCGAAGCGCTATGGCGAAGCCCTGCGCAAAGCGATTGCGGCGACCACCGATAAGCCGGTGATCCAGGTGCTGCTGACCCATCACCATCCCGACCATGTGTTGGGCAACCAGGCGTTCACCGATGTGCCGATCGGCGCTTTGGCCGGCACCGCCGAGCTGTTGCATCAACAGGGTGATGCCATGGCCGAGAACATGTATCGACTGGTGGGCGACTGGATGCGTGGCACCGAGGTGGTGTTGCCGACGCAGACGCTGGCGCCCGGCGTACGAAGTTTTGGGAATCATGATTTGCGCCTGCTGAGTCTGGGTGGGCACACCGGCGCGGATCTGGCTATTCTCGACCAGAAAACCGGCGTGCTGTTTGCCGGGGATCTGGTGTTTTATCAACGCGCCCTGACCACCCCCAACAGCCCGGGGCTGTCGGTGTGGCTGGCGGACATCGCGACCCTGCAAGAGTTGCCGTGGACGCTGATCGTCCCCGGCCATGGGCCGGTGGCCACGGACACACAACCGTTCGAGCAGATGCGCGATTACCTCACCTGGCTGGACCAGTTGATGCGCGACGGCGCCGCCCATGGCCGCGACATGGCCGAGATGATCCGCAGCCCCATCCCCGAACGTTTCGCCGGGATCAGCTTGAGCCGCTATGAACTGATCCGCAGCGTCAGCCATTTGTATCCGCGTTACGAGCGTGGGCAGATGAGGCGTGTTGATTCGGGCATGCGCAAGTGACGCTTTTTGTGGGAGCGAGCCTGCTCGCGATGGCGGTGTGTCAGGCATTATCAATGTTGAATGTTCTGGCTTCTTCGCGAGCAGGCTCGCTCCCACAGGGGACTGGTGTCGATCACAAAAACCGGTGTCCATCTCCTCCGACCCGGTACTAAGGAACTAGGAATCTCCGCACTGCGGGCAATTGTTGCAAGGGCGGCGGCGCCCAAGAATCTGCACCAGACCGGGAAAATTTCCCGGGTATAACAAAAACCGCAGAGGTAGCCGTCATGACCCAACCCGCACGTCGCCAACCCTTCGCCTTGAGCGTGCTGCTCAGTGCCATGCTGTTGTCTGGCTCGGCATTGGCCGCAGTCTCCGACCAAGACATTCTCCAGGACCCCAAGAACCCGGAGCAGGTCGTCACTAACGGTCTGGGCGTCCAGGGTCAGCGCTACAGCCCGCTGGACACCCTCAATGTCGACAACGTGAAGGATCTGCGCCCGGCCTGGGCCTTTTCGTTTGGCGGAGAAAAACAACGCGGTCAGCAAGCACAGCCGATGATCAAGGACGGCGTGATGTACATGACCGGTTCCTACTCGCGGGTGTTCGCGGTGGATGCGCGCACCGGCAAGAAGCTCTGGCAATACGATGCGCGCCTGCCCGATGACATCCGTCCGTGCTGTGACGTGATCAACCGTGGTGTCGCACTGTATGGCGATCTGGTGATTTTCGGCACCCTCGACGCCAAGCTCGTGGCCCTGAACAAGGACACCGGCAAGGTCGTCTGGAGCAAGAAAGTTGCCGACCACAAGGAAGGTTATTCCATCAGCGCCGCGCCACTGGTGGTCAACGGCAAACTGATTACCGGTGTGGCCGGTGGTGAATTCGGGGTGGTGGGCAAGATCGAAGCCTACGACCCGAAAAACGGCGACCTGTTGTGGACCCGGCCAACGGTCGAAGGTCACATGGGCTACGTCTACAAGGATGGTAAAGCGGTAGAAAACGGCATCTCCGGCGGCGAAGCGGGCAAGACCTGGCCGGGCGATCTGTGGAAAACCGGCGGCGCGGCGCCTTGGCTGGGCGGCTACTACGACCCGGAAACCAATCTGCTGCTGTTTGGCACCGGCAACCCGGCACCGTGGAACTCGCACCTGCGTCCAGGCGACAACCTTTACTCGTCCTCGCGCCTGGCGCTGAACCCGGACGACGGCACCATCAAATGGCACTTCCAGAGCACGCCCCACGACGGTTGGGACTATGACGGCGTGAACGAGCTGGTGTCGTTCAACTACAACGAAGGCGGCAAAGAAATCAAAGCCGCGGCCACCGCGGACCGAAACGGTTTCTTCTACGTACTGGATCGCACCAACGGCAAATTCATCCGCGGCTTCCCGTTCGTGGACAAGATCACCTGGGCCAGCGGCCTGGATAAAAACGGCCGGCCGATCTACAACGAAGACAGCCGTCCGGGGGCGCCGGGTTCCGAGGCCAAAGGCAGTTCAGTGTTCGTCGCGCCAGCGTTCCTGGGGGCGAAAAACTGGATGCCGATGGCCTACAACAAGGACACCGGCCTGTTCTATGTGCCGTCCAACGAATGGGGCATGGACATCTGGAACGAAGGCATCGCCTACAAGAAAGGCGCGGCGTTCCTCGGTGCCGGCTTCACCATCAAGCCGCTGAATGAAGACTACATCGGCGTCCTGCGCGCCATCGACCCGAAAACCGGCAAGGAAGTCTGGCGCCACAAGAACTACGCGCCGCTGTGGGGCGGGGTGCTGACCACCAAGGGCAACCTGGTGTTCACCGGTACACCGGAAGGTTTCCTGCAAGCGTTCAATGCCAAGACCGGCGAGAAAGTCTGGGAATTCCAGACCGGTTCCGGCGTACTCGGCTCGCCCATCACCTGGGAAATGGACGGTGAGCAATACGTCTCCGTGCTCTCCGGCTGGGGCGGCGCGGTACCGCTGTGGGGCGGGGAAGTGGCCAAGCGCATCAAAGACTTCAACCAGGGCGGCATGCTCTGGACGTTCAAGTTGCCGAAGGACCTGGTGGCGAAGCATTAACTCAAAATTCACCGCATAACCCTGTGGGAGCGAGCCTGCTCGCGATAGCGGTCTGACAGTTAACATCATTGTTGAATGTACTGGCCCCATCGCGAGCAGGCTCGCTCCCACACTGGTTTGTGTGAAACCTACTACCAAATAACGAGAATCCCCCTGCCAACGGCGCATTCGTCTGGCAGGCGGGGCTCTCTACTATCGGTTCATCGCCTGTTGGCTCGACAGGCATCGACCCAGACAGAGGCCCATCATGATCTACGCACAACCTGGAACACCCGGCGCCGTCGTTTCCTTCAAACCGCGCTACGGCAATTTCATCGGCGGCGAATTCGTTGCCCCGGTCAATGGCGAGTACTTCACCAACACCTCACCGGTCACCGGTGAAGTCATCGCCGAGTTTCCACGCTCCAGCGCCGCCGACATCGAAAAAGCCCTCGACGCCGCCCATGCCGCCGCCGATGCCTGGGGCAAAACCTCGGCGCAGGATCGCTCGCTGGTGCTGCTGAAAATCGCCGACCGCATCGAACAGAACCTGGAAATACTCGCCGTCACCGAAACCTGGGACAACGGCAAAGCCGTGCGCGAAACCCTCAACGCCGACGTGCCGCTGGCCGCCGACCACTTCCGTTACTTCGCCGGTTGCATCCGCGCGCAGGAAGGCGGCGCCGCCGAGATCAACGAACTGACCACCGCCTATCACTTCCACGAACCGCTGGGCGTGGTCGGGCAGATCATCCCGTGGAACTTCCCGCTGCTGATGGCCGCCTGGAAACTCGCCCCGGCCCTGGCTGCCGGCAACTGCATCGTGCTCAAACCCGCCGAACAAACGCCGCTGTCGATCATGGTGTTCGCCGAGCTGATCGCCGACTTGCTGCCGGCCGGCGTGCTGAACATCGTCCAGGGGTTCGGTCGCGAAGCCGGTGAGTCGCTGGCCACCAGCAAGCGCATCGCCAAGATCGCCTTCACCGGTTCCACCCCGGTGGGCGCGCACATCATGCATTGCGCGGCCGAGAACATCATTCCAAGCACCGTTGAACTGGGCGGAAAATCGCCGAACATTTTCTTCGAAGACATCATGAACGCCGAGCCGCAGTTCATCGAGAAAGCCGCCGAAGGCCTGGTGCTGGCGTTCTTCAACCAGGGCGAAGTGTGCACCTGTCCGTCCCGGGCGCTGGTACAGGAATCGATCTACGAACCGTTCATGGCCGAGGTGATGAAGAAGATCGTCAAGATCAAGCGCGGTAACCCGCTGGACACCGAAACCATGGTCGGCGCCCAGGCGTCCGAGCAGCAATACGACAAGATCCTCTCGTACCTGAAAATCGCTCAGGAGGAGGGCGCCGAGCTGCTCACCGGCGGTGCGGCCGAGCGCCTTGAAGGCGACTTGTCGAGCGGTTATTACATCCAGCCGACCCTGCTCAAGGGCCACAACAAAATGCGCGTATTCCAGGAAGAAATCTTCGGCCCGGTGGTGGGCATCACCACCTTCAAGGACGAAGCCGAAGCCCTGGCGATTGCCAACGACAGCGAGTTCGGCCTCGGTGCCGGCCTGTGGACCCGCGACATCAACCGTGCCTACCGCATGGGCCGGGCGATCAAGGCCGGGCGCGTCTGGACCAACTGCTACCACCTGTACCCGGCCCATGCCGCGTTCGGTGGTTACAAGAAATCCGGTGTCGGTCGTGAGAACCACAAGATGATGCTCGACCACTACCAACAGACCAAAAACCTGCTGGTGAGCTACGACATCAATCCGCTGGGGTTCTTCTAACCCGCAAGAACACCATTGAAACCTGTGGGAGCGGGCTTGCCCGCGAAGACGGCTTGATATTCAACAAATATGTTGACTGACAGTCCGCTTTCGCGAGCAAGCCCGCTCCCACAGTGGATTTGTGTCGGTCAGTCATTGCCGGGTAACGCAGTTCAAAGGTGGGAGCGAGCCTGCTCGCGATGACGCCGGCACATTCAGCATCAAGGTTGACTGACATCCCGCCATCGCGAGCAGGCTCGCTCCCACATTGGTTTTGTGTGTATTTGAAGATCTTGCGACCCCCCTACCAACGCACCCCACAACCTCCTTCGAAAGTAGCATTCGGTCCCTTCGCCCCCCGTGCATTAATGGTCTTACCGGAATCGTCCGGCACAAGAAGAGGATTGACCCATGTGGAATAAACCCGCGTTTACCGATCTGCGCATTGGCTTCGAAGTGACGATGTATTTCGCCAACCGTTGATTCATCGCCCGGTCAGCCGTCGCGTTGGCCGGGCCTGCCTTCTGGAGCCATCCCATGCACATCCGCGTTCTCGGTTCCGCCGCTGGCGGCGGTTTTCCGCAATGGAACTGCAACTGCCGTCAATGCGCCGCCATGCGCACCGGCAACCTGCGCGCGCAACGCCGCACGCAGTCGTCCATTGCCCTGAGCGACGACGGTGTGGAGTGGGTGCTCTGCAATGCTTCACCGGACATCCGCGCGCAACTCGAAAGCTTCCCGGCCATGCAACCGGCCCGACGCTTGCGCGACACGGCAATTGCCGGTGTCGTTCTGCTGGACAGTCAGATCGACCATTGCACCGGCCTGTTGAGCCTGCGCGAAGGTTGCCCGCATGCGGTCTGGTGCACCGAGCGGGTTCACGAAGACCTGAGCAGCGGCTTTCCCTTGTTCACCATGCTCAAACACTGGAACGGTGGCTTGCAGTGGCAACCCATCGGACTGGACCGCGAGCCCTTCAGCATCGCGGCCTGCCAACACCTGCAGTTTCGCGCGATTCCGTTGATCAGCAATGCACCGCCGTATTCACCCAACCGTGGCAACCCGCAACCGGGGGACACCATTGGCTTGTTCATCGAAGACCTGCGCAGCGGTGCATCGGTTTTCTATGCGCCGGGGCTGGGGCAGGTCGACGCCGAGGTATTGAGCTGGATGCAGCGCGCCGACTGCCTGCTGCTGGACGGCACGCTGTGGCGCGACGATGAAATGCGCGTGTGCGAAGTCGGCCAGAGCCTGGGCAGCGAAATGGGCCACCTGCCGCAAAGCGGCCCCGGCGGCATGCTCGACGTGCTGGAGGGGTTCAAGCGCCAGCGCAAGGTGCTGATCCACATCAACAACACCAACCCGATCCTCGATGAAGACTCGGCCGAGCGCGCCTTGCTGGAGCGGCGCGGGATTGAAGTGGCTCATGACGGCATGAGTATTGAGCTGTAGCGGATGGCCTCTTCGCGGGCAAGCCCGCACCTACAGGGTTTTGTGTACACCGCAGATCCCTTCCAGGAGCGAGGCTTGCCCGCGAAGGCGCCAGACCAGGATGCCCCATCGCGAGCAGGCTCGCTCCCACAATGGACCTGCCTTGCACAGAATATCGGCCAAAACCCGGTCTCCTGTGGGAGCGAGCCTGCTCGCGATGAGGCCGGACCAGACCCCGCAAAACCCAACGGTTATTCCCCGGAGAACCGCAATGACTGACACCCCCATGACCCCCACCGAATTCGAAGCCGCCCTGCGCGCCAAGGGCGCCTATTACCACATCCACCACCCATTCCACCAAGCGATGTACGCCGGGCGCGCCACCCGCGAGCAGATCCAGGGCTGGGTCGCCAATCGTTTCTATTACCAGGTGAACATCCCGCTCAAGGATGCCGCCATCCTCGCCAACTGCCCGGACCGCGAGGTGCGCCGCGAATGGCTGCAACGGATTCTCGACCACGACGGCGCCCCCGGCAGCGAAGGTGGCATCGAAGCTTGGCTACGATTGGGCGAAGCCGTGGGGCTGGATCGCGAACAAATCCTTTCGCAAGAGCGGGTGCTGCCGGGTGTACGTTTTGCCGTGGACGCCTACGTCAATTTTGCCCGCCGTGCGTGCTGGCAAGAAGCGGCCAGCAGTTCCCTGACCGAACTGTTCGCGCCACAGATTCACCAGTCCCGGCTCGACGCCTGGCCCACCCATTACCCATGGATCGACCCGGCCGGTTACGACTATTTCCGTACGCGTCTGAGCCAGGCCCGGCGCGATGTCGAGCATGGTTTGCGCATCACCCTGGCACACTACGTCACCGTCGAGGGGCAGCAGCGCATGCTGGAAATTCTGCAGTTCAAGCTCGATGTGCTGTGGAGCATGCTCGACGCGATGAGCATGGCTTATGAGCTGGATCGCCCGCCGTATCACACTGTTACCACTGAGCGGGTCTGGCATCGGGGGATCACCCTGTGAGCCTGATCGAACAGCAACCCGGCCCACCGCTGTGGTTGCTGGCGGAGTTGACCTATCGCTGTCCGCTGCAATGCCCGTATTGCTCCAACCCGCTGGACTTCGCCCAACAGGGCGAGGAGTTGAGCACAGAAGAATGGATTCGGGTGTTCCGCGAAGCGCGGGAGATGGGCGCTGCGCAACTGGGTTTTTCCGGTGGAGAGCCGTTGGTGCGCCAAGACCTGACCGAGCTGATCAAGGCCGCGCGGGACATGGGTTACTACACCAACCTGATCACCTCAGGTATCGGCCTGACCGAACAGAAGGTCCACGACTTCAAGGTCGCCGGGCTGGACCATATCCAGATCAGCTTTCAGGCCGCCGACGAACAGGTGAACAATATGCTCGCCGGCTCGCGCAAGGCCTTCGCCCAGAAACTGGCCATGGCCCGTGCGGTGAAAGCCCAGGGCTACCCGATGGTGCTGAACTTCGTCACCCATCGGCACAACATCGACCAGATCGGGCAGATCATCGACCTGTGCCTGGAACTGGAAGCGGATTTCGTCGAGTTGGCGACGTGCCAGTTCTATGGTTGGGCCGAGCTTAACCGCGTCGGCCTGTTGCCGACCCGCGAACAATTGCAGCGCGCCGAACGCATCACCAACGAATACCGCCAGCGACTGGAGGCCGAGGGCCACCCGTGCAAGCTGATCTTCGTCACCCCGGATTACTACGAAGAACGCCCCAAGACCTGCATGAATGGCTGGGCCAACCTGTTTCTCGACATCACCCCGGACGGCACGGCCTTGCCTTGTCATAGCGCCCGCCAGTTGCCGGTGCAGTTTCCCAACGTGCGCGAGCACAGCGTCGAACACATCTGGAACGACTCCTTTGGTTTCAACCGTTTTCGTGGCGATGACTGGATGAAAGAGCCGTGCCGTTCCTGCGATGAAAAACACAAGGACCTCGGCGGCTGCCGCTGCCAGGCGTTCATGCTCACGGGGGACGCGAGCAACGCCGACCCGGTGTGCAGCAAGTCGCCGCACCACAGCGTTATTCTCAAGGCCCGAGACGAAGCCGACGCGCCGGGGCAGGGCATGGAACACCTGACCTTGCGCAATGAAAAGGCTTCGCGGCTGATCTATCGTGGATGAATCGAGAGCTGACACAAATCCCCTGTGGGAGCGAGCCTGCTCGCGATGGCGGAGTGTCAGACAACATCATTTTGACTGGAAGACAGCCATCGCGAGCAGGCTCGCTCCCACAGGGGATCTTCGGTGGATACAAAAACCGAGCACACCCCGGGCGGCTCGCTATCCATTGGTCTGATTGCATTCGCAGCCGGATGCTTTAGTGTGGGCTTTACCTTTCAAAACAATAAAAACAGGCTTTCCAATGAGCCAGAATCTCAGCCAGCTGCGTAAATTCGTTTCGCCTGAAATCATCTTCGGTGCCGGCTGCCGGCACAACGTCGGCAACTACGCCAAGACCTTCGGCGCCCGCAAGGTGCTGGTGGTCAGCGACCCCGGTGTGATTGCCGCCGGTTGGGTCGCTGACGTCGAGGCCAGTCTGCAAGCCCAGGGCATCGACTACTTTTTATATAGCGACGTTTCGCCCAACCCGCGGATCGAAGAAGTCATGCTCGGCGCCGAGCTGTACCGGGAGAATCACTGTGATGTGATCGTGGCGATCGGCGGCGGCAGCCCGATGGATTGCGGCAAAGGCATCGGAATCGTCGTCGCCCATGGGCGCAACATCCTCGAATTCGAGGGCGTGGACATGTTGCGCATGCCCAGCCCGCCACTGATCCTGATCCCGACCACCGCCGGCACTTCGGCCGACGTGTCGCAGTTCGTGATCATCTCCAATCAGCAAGAACGCATGAAATTCTCCATCGTCAGCAAGGCCGCAGTGCCGGACGTGTCGCTGATCGACCCGGAAACCACCCTGAGCATGGACCCGTTCCTGTCGGCCTGTACCGGCATCGACGCACTCGTCCACGCTATCGAAGCCTTCGTCTCCACCGGTCACGGGCCGCTGACCGACCCTCATGCGCTGGAGGCGATGCGACTGATCAACGGCAATCTGGTGCAAATGATCGCCAACCCCAGCGACATCGCCCTGCGGGAAAAAATCATGCTCGGCAGCATGCAGGCCGGACTGGCGTTCTCCAATGCGATCCTTGGCGCGGTGCACGCGATGTCCCACAGCCTGGGCGGCTTTCTCGATCTGCCCCATGGCTTGTGCAATGCGGTGCTGGTGGAACACGTGGTGGCGTTCAACTACAGCTCGGCGCCGGAGCGCTTCAAGGTGATTGCCGAGACCTTTGGCATCGATTGCCGTGGCCTCAATCACCGGCAGATCTGCGGGCGTCTGGTCGAACACCTGATCGCCCTCAAACACGCCATCGGCTTCCACGAAACCCTGGGCCTGCACGGGGTGAGTACGGCGGACATTCCGTTCCTGTCGCAACACGCCATGCACGACCCGTGCATCCTTACCAACCCGCGCGAATCCAGCCAGCGGGACGTCGAGGTCGTCTATGGCGAAGCCCTCTGACGAACAACAACGGGCGCTGACCGGGTTACTGGGTTTAGGCAATCACTCGGCGCGCAAGAGTCATTACCCGGAACTGGCCGCGCGCCTGGATGAACTGGATACCGAACGCAACCGCTACAAATGGTTGTTCGAAAACGCGGTGCACGGGATCTTCCAGGCCAGCCTGCTGGAAGGCATGCGCGCCGCCAACCCGGCGCTGGCGCGGATGCTCGGTTATCAGGACCCGCAGGAGGTGCTGTTTTCCCTGACGGACCTGGCGGGCACGCTGTTCGTTGGCGGCGCGCAGGAGCTGGAAAGCATCGGTGAAATCCTCCAGCGCGAACGCAGCCTGCTGGGCTATGAAACTCAGTTGCGTCGCAAAGACGGCAGCGTGCTCGACGTGTTGATGAACCTGCTGCTCAAACCGGATCAGCAAGGCCTGGTGGAGGGTTTTGTCGCCGACATCACCGAACGAAAACTCGCTCAGCAGCGCCTGCAACAACTCAATGACGAACTGGAGCAGCGGGTTACCGCGCGCACCAACGAGTTACTGGACGCCAACCGCAACCTGCAACAGCAGATCACCCAGCGCAAACAGATCGCAGAAGCCTTGCGCGATGCCCGTGATGCCGCCGAGGCGGCCAATCGCAGCAAAGACAAATACCTCGCCGCCGCCAGTCACGACTTGCTGCAACCGCTCAACGCCGCGCGTTTGCTGATCTCGACCTTGCGCGAACGCAAACTGCCCGACGTCGAGCAGGTGTTGGTGGAGCGCACGCATCAGGCGCTGGAAGGGGCCGAAGATTTGCTCACCGATCTGCTGGATATTTCCCGGCTCGATCAGGCTGCGGTGAAGCCGGATATTGCCCTGTACCGCCTCGACGAATTGTTCGCGCCACTGGTCTCGGAGTTTCAGTCGGTGGCCGCGGCAGCCGGGTTGAATCTGCGGGTGCACATGGGCGATTACGCCATTCATACCGACTTGCGCCTGATGACCCGAATCCTGCGTAATTTCCTCAGCAATGCCTGCCGTTACACCGACGAAGGCTGCATTCTGCTGGGAGCAAGACGCCGGGGCGATGCGCTGCGTATCGAAGTCTGGGACACGGGTCGCGGGATTGCGGCGGATCGTCTTGACTCGATCTTCCTCGAGTTCAACCAACTGGACGTCGGGCGCGCCGCCGATCGTAAGGGTGTGGGCCTGGGACTGGCGATTGTCGAACGCATCGCCAAGATCCTCGATTACAGGATTCAGGTGCATTCGCGGCCGGGGCGCGGTTCGGTGTTCAGTATCGAGGTGCCGATTTCCCGTGAAGTTCCACTGCCGATCAGTCAGGCCGCACCGCAGCCGAGTACCGGCAACCCGTTGCCGGGCCGACGTCTGTTGGTGCTGGACAACGAAGTCAGCATTCTTGAAAGCATGAGCGCGCTGCTCGGCCAGTGGGGCTGCGAGGTGGTTACCGCCACCGACGAGGCCAGCGCGCTGGTGGCCTTGCAGGGACAGGCACCGGAACTGATTCTGGCGGACTATCACCTCGATCACGGGGTGGTGGGCTGTGAAGTGGTCCAGCATTTGCGCGAGCATTTCAGCCAGGCGATTGCGGCGGTGATCATCACCGCCGACCGCACCGACCAGTGTCGGCGCTCATTGCAGCGCCTCGACGCGCCGCTGCTGAACAAACCAGTGAAGCCCGGCAAGTTGCGCGCGGTGCTGACTCAGCTGTTGGCGTCGCGATAGCGCAGGCTGAAACCGAGATCGGCGGATTGGCCTTGCTCTAGCAAACGCAAGCCAGGCCGGCCCGGCAAGTGATGGGCGTTGACCGGGTGGCTCACCGGTTCAATACAGAAAAATTCCAGGCCCACGGGGCAGTAGAGCAGGTAGTAGTCGCTGCCGGTGGCCTGACATTCCAGTTCATAACCCAGCTCGGGTTGCTGGATCAGGCAGCGGCCGTCCCATTCGCAAAAGCCGTTGTCCACCAGCGTTTCGGGTAATGCCCGGGGCTGGCTGAAGTCCCAATCTTCAGGGATCGAGCTGAGGTGTGTCGGCAGTTTTGCGCTGTCGCACAACCAGACCTGTCGCGCCTGCGCCTGCAACCGAGTGCCTGCGGTGCGCGGAAAGTAGGGGTGCAAACCGAGGCCATGCCACGCGGCGTGTTCGGCCAGATGGGTGACCTGTAAATCGATGCTCAGTTTGCCCTCGCTCAGATGAAAACGTTGCCTTGCGCGATAAGCGAAGGGCGTGGTGCTGTCGAGTTGCAGGACGATTTCATCGCGGGTGTGGGAGACGATCTGCCACGGCTGCTGCCAGGCGCTGCCGTGAATCGGCAACGGATCGGTGAGGCTGTTGGGCGTCAGCGCGAGCCAGCCGCCGGGGCAGTCGAAGCCGCCTTCGGCGATGCGGTTCGACCAAGGCGCCAAGGGATAGCAGGCGAGTTTGCCGGGCAGGCCGGTGTTCAAGGCGTGGCGGTCGCTGTGGCGCAACAGCGGTTGGCCGGTGCTGCGCACGGTCCAGTTGACGATGCTCGCGCCGAGTTCCGGGGCGAGGGTGAGGCGGGTGAGTTCGTCTTCGAGTTCCAGGAGTGTTGGCGTCATGTTGACCCGCGATATGAATGTTTGTGGGACATGAGTGAACAGGTTTTTTTGTAGGAGCCAGGCTTGCCGGCGAAGGCGCACTCAAGAACGC
>NZ_JAHBDQ010000018.1 GCF_019956555.1 Pseudomonas sp. A-RE-19
GTCCCCAAAATGATGGCGTTAATGGGCTGAAAAGCCTTTTTTCGTCTGCTTCCCGCACAAAAGCAAACGCCCCGAACAAGTCGGGGCGTTTGCTTGATCCGCTAATATTGCGTTTTCACACAGTCTGCTTCGGCAGCTCCTACACAAGATTGGCGAACACCTGTAGGAGCTGCCGAAGGCTGCGATCTTTTGATCTTCAGGCCATTCGCACCCGCCGAGCCCTGAGCCCCGCCATCAACGAGGGCCCCAACGCCACCAGCGCCGACCCCAACACCACCAACACCGCCCCGCCATAACCCAGACCATTGATCTGCTCGGCATGCACGTACTGCGGCCATAACCACGCGGCCACGGCTACGGCGGCAAAGGTCACCAGCGGCGTGATCGCCAGCGTCGCACTGACCCGCGAAGCTTCCCAATGGGCCAGGGCTTCAGCGAAGGCGCCATAAGCGATCAACGTGTTCAAGCAACACGCCAGCAGCAGCCAGCCTTGCAGCGGACTCAATTGCAGCGCTTCCAGCGGATGCACCCATGGCGTCAGCAACAACGCGCAGAACAGGTAGATCACCATCATCACCTGCAGCGAATTCCACACCGTGAGCAACTGCTTCTGACCCAAGGCATAGAAGGTCCAGACCGTGGACGCCAACAGCACCATCAGCACGCCAGCGGTGTAATCGGTCAGGGAGGTGAGCAACTCACTCAAGCGCTGATTGAAAAACAATGCAAAGCCGATCAACAGCACCAACAGGCCAATCCCCTGCCCCACGCTGAAACGCTCCTTGAACACGAACAGACTGGCGATCAGCAACATGATCGGGCCCATCTGCACCACCAGTTGCGCGGTGCCCGGGCTGAGCAGGTTCAGACCCATCAGGTACAGCACGTAGTTGCCGACCAGACCGAGTACCGCCATCAACACCAGCCAGCCGCCGCGCGGGCCGAGGGCTCTGCGACGTGGCAAGCGTTTCGTCGCCGCCAGATAAATGAACAGGCACCCGCCGGACACCAGCAGGCGAAACCAGGTCACCGTCACCGGGTCCATCACCAGCAGCACTTGCTTGAGCTTGATCGGCAGGATTCCCCACAGCAACGCGGTCAGCAACGCCAGGCACAGACCGTAAACCCAGCGACCCGATGAAATATGCATGCGAACCCCGAAGCCCATTGGCGAGAACCGTCATTCTAGGCCCAGACCGAGGCGCGACACAGGAACAGTTGTCGACGGGCCGCGAATGAAACTGTGCAGGTCGCACCATAAAGTTGACGATATGCCGTCGATCAGCTGGCAAGGCGCGATAAGTGGTTCATGCATAAGCTCATTGAAACCGCCATCCGCAGGAGATCGCCCATGTACGGCATGCGCGCCCAAGACAAAGCCCCCGCCACGCATTTTCGCTGTGACCGTCTGTGTCGTGTGAATGGAGCGTTGTACTTCACCACCCGGGAATGCACCCTGGAGGGGCCGTTTGATAATGCGGCGGCTGCCGAGAAAGAAATTCAGGCCTATATCGAGCGGATGCAGGTTTTGTGTACGAGCCGATAATCCGCGGCGCCTTCATCGCGAGCAGGCTCGCTCCCACAGTGGATCTATGGTGAACATGAGGTAGGTGAACACCAGTGATCAACGTGGGAGCGAGCCTGATCGCGATAGCGGTCAATCAGGCAACATGTACTTGCAGGTTTAACGCACCGCCTCAAACAACCCCGTAGCCCCCATTCCGCCCCCCACGCACATGGTGACGATGCCGTAACGCAAGTTACGCCGCTGCAACTCACGCACGATGTGCCCGACCTGACGCGAACCGGTCATGCCGAACGGATGGCCGATGGAAATCGAACCGCCATTGACGTTGTACCTGTCGTTATCGATTTCCAGCCGATTGCGGCTGTACAGGCATTGCGAGGCGAACGCTTCGTTGAGCTCCCACAAGTCAATGTCGGCAATCTGCAAACCCTTGGCCTTGAGCAACTTCGGCACCGAGAACACCGGGCCGATGCCCATCTCATCCGGCTGACAACCGGCCACGGCGAAACCGCGAAAGAAGGCTTTGGGCTTGAGCCCCAGCGCCAAGGCTTTTTCCAGGCTCATCACCAGGGTCATGGACGCGCCATCGGACAGTTGCGAGGAGTTACCGGCGGTCACCGAGCCGTCTTCGGCAAACACCGGTTTCAACCCGGCCAGGCTTTGCAGGGTGGTTTCAGGGCGGTTGCAGTCGTCGTGGTCGACGATGCCGTCGAGGATCTGCACCTGGCCGGTGGTCTTGTCTTCAACCCGATACTTCACTGCCATCGGCACAATTTCATCGTTGAACAACCCGGTGGCCTGCGCCAGGGCAGTACGTTGCTGGCTTTGCAGCGCGTACAGATCCTGCTCCTGACGAGTGACGTCGTAACGCCGCGCGACGATTTCAGCGGTCTGGCCCATGGGGAAGTAGATGCCCGGCACCTGCTCTTTGAGCAGCGGGTTGATCAGGTTGTCGGTGTTGACGCTTTTCATCGTCAGGCTGATGGACTCGACGCCACCGGCGACGATGATGTCGCTGCACCCCGAAGCGATCTGATTGGCGGCAATGGCAATGGCCTGCAAACCCGACGAACAGAAGCGGTTAAGGGTCATGCCCCCCGTGCCGATGCCCAGGTGCGACAGCACCGCGACGTTGCGACCGATGTTGAAGCCCTGGGCGCCTTCATTGGAGCCGGCACCGACGATGCAGTCCTCGACGCTGGCCGGGTCGACGTCATTGCGCGTGAGCAACGCATTGACACAGTGGGCCGCCATGTCGTCCGGACGGGTCATGTTGAACTTGCCGCGAAAGGATTTGGCCAGGCCGGTCCGCACGCTGTCGACGATCACCACTTCACGCATGGCATACACCTCATTGTTGTTATCAGTCAGAAGTTGGACCGAGCATAAGTCCACCCTATGACTGACCGCGACAATCATTCACCCCGCGTATGCGCAACCATCGGCTCAGCGCTTGCGTTTTTGCGCTTTCCTCTCGAGCTTATCGGACTTTTCGAATGCCTCTTCCAGCGCGAGGTTGAGGGTGCGCAGGACCTTGACCCGCGCCCAGCGTTTGTCATTGGCTTCCACCAGGGTCCAGGGTGAAATCTCGGTGCTGGTGCGATCGACCATATCGCCGACGGCGGTGCGATAGTCGTCCCATTTGTCGCGATTACGCCAGTCGTCTTCAGTGATTTTGAAGCGTTTGAAGGGGATCTGTTCGCGCTCCTTGAAACGCTCTATCTGAGTCTGTTTGTCGATGGCCAGCCAGAATTTGACCACGATCACCCCGGCATCGGCGATCTGCTCTTCGAAGTCGTTGATCTCGGCATAGGCACGCATCCAGTCCGCCTTGCTGCAAAAGCCTTCGATGCGCTCCACCAACACCCGGCCATACCAAGAACGGTCGAACACAGTGAATTTGCCCCGGGCCGGAATATGCCGCCAGAACCGCCAGAGATACGGTTGCGCCCGTTCTTCCTCGGTCGGTACGGCGATCGGCACGATGTCGTATTGGCGTGGGTCGAGCGCTGCGGCCACCCGCCGGATTGCCCCGCCCTTGCCTGCCGCGTCGTTGCCTTCGAACACCGCGATCAACGCGTGGCGACGCATGCGCTTGTCGCGCATCAGCCCGGAAAAGCGTGCTTGCTCGGTAATCAGTTGCTCTTCGTAATCGTCCTTGTCCAGCTGCTGGGTCAGGTCCAGGCTATCGAGCAGATTGACTTGATCGACACTGGGGAACAAGGGCGCCGCGCTGACTTTGTGCGGGTGAATCCTGGGTCTCTTCAGCGCAGTCTGCAGGCCTTCGAGCAGGATCTTGCCAACCGTCAGACTGCGGTAGTGCGCGTCCACGCCGGCGATCACATGCCACGGCGCATAGTCGCGGCTGGTGCGGCGCAATACACGTTCGCCGTACTTCACAAACTTGTCGTACGTTTGGGACTGTTGCCAGTCCAGCGGGCTGATGCGCCAACTGTGCAGCGGATCGTCAGCCAGTGCCTTGAGCCGCGCTTTCATTTGTTTTTTGGAGAGGTGAAACCAGAACTTGAAGATCAGCGCGCCTTCGTCGCAGAGCATCTTCTCCAACCGTTCGGCCCCGTTGATGCTTTGATCAAGTCGCGGATCCTTGAACAAACCGTGGACCCGTCCTTGCAGCATCTGGCTGTACCAGTTACCGAAGAAAATCCCCATGCGGCCCTTGGCCGGAAGCATCCGCCAGTAACGCCAGGCGGGTGGTCGCGCCAGCTCTTCGTCGGTCTGCTGGTCGAAGGTGCGGACCTCGATCAAGCGCGGGTCCATCCATTCGTTGAGCAACTTGACCGTCTCGCCCTTGCCGGCCCCTTCGATGCCGTTGATCAGAACGATGACTGGAAAGCGGTGTTGCTGGCGAAGTTCGAACTGCGCTTCGAGCAAGGCTTCTCGCAGAGCGGGCACTTCGGCGTCATAGGTTTCTTTGTCGATGGCATGACCGATTTCGGCGGATTCGAACATAGAGCGGCTCCTTCCAGGATTGATCAAGACTAACGGATTCGGCAGGCGGTCATCAGAGAAATTCCCAGGGAGTTTTGTGGCGAGGGGGGCCCGCAGAACCTGTAGGAGCGAGGCTTGCCCGCGAAGAACGATGACGCGTAATGCCTGAAAAACCGCGGTAAATTCTTCGCGGGCAAGCCTCGCTCCTACAGGTTCTGCTGCCTCCCTCGCCACAAAAGTCTAGTGGCAAATTTTTGCTGCTCCATCGCCCTTATGCTTTGCCGTGGATCAAGCACCCCGCTGGCGATCGGCTAGAATGGCCACCTTGCCGTTGCCGAGCCTGCCATGAAACCTGTATTGCCCCACGCCCAGCTCGACTGGGACGACCAAGGTCGCCCGCGTTCGCGGGTGTTCGATGATGTGTATTTCTCCGACCAGTCGGGCCTTGAAGAAACCCGCTACGTGTTTCTGGAGCAAAACGATTTGCGCGACCGCTTCGCCGCATTGCCGGCGGGTGGTCGACTGGTGATTGGCGAGACCGGGTTCGGTACCGGGCTTAATTTTCTCTGTGCCTGGCAGTTATTCGAACAGCACGCGGTGGCCGGTGCGCGACTGCATTTTGTCAGTGTCGAAAAGTACCCGCTGAGCGCCCCCGATTTGCAACGAGCCCTGGCGTTATGGCCGGACCTCAAGCCGTTCGCCGATCAATTACTGGCGCAATACGTAGCGATCCATCAAGGTTTCCAGCGCCTGGTGCTGGACAATGGCCGCGTCACTCTGACCTTGCTGGTCGGCGACGCGCTGGAGCAGTTGCCGCAACTGGATGCACAGATCGACGCCTGGTTTCTCGACGGTTTCGCACCGGCGAAAAACCCCGACATGTGGACCGCCGAATTATTTGCCGAACTGGCTCGCCTGGCGGCACCCGGCTCGACCATCAGCACCTTCACCAGCACTGGCTGGGTGCGCCGCCTGTTGAACGCGGCGGGCTTCAAGATGAAACGCACGCCCGGCATCGGCCACAAGTGGGAAATTCTACGGGGCACATTCCTCGGTTGGCCTGAAGAGGCCGCTAAACCAGTCTCGGCAAAACCCTGGTTCGCTCGCCCACAACCGCTGACCGGCGAACGCCGCGCCCTGGTGATCGGCGCTGGGTTGGCCGGTTGCGCCAGCGCCGCGAGCCTCGCCGCTCGGGGTTGGCAAGTGAGCCTGCTGGACCGCCACGAAGCACTGGCGCAGGAAGCCTCGGGCAATCCACAGGGCGTGCTGTACCTCAAGCTTTCGGCCCATGGCACGGCGTTATCGCAATTGATCGTCAGCGGTTTTGGCTACACCCGCCGTCTGCTGGAACAGCTGCAGCGCGGCGTCGACTGGGACGATTGCGGAGTCTTGCAACTGGCCTTCAATGCCAAGGAAACCGAGCGTCAGGCACAACTGGCCGCGGCCTTTTCACCGAGCCTGGTGCACCTGCTCGATCAACCGCACGCCCAGGCCCGGGCCGGGATCGAATTGGCGCATGGCGGCTTGTTCTACCCTGAAGGCGGCTGGGTCCATCCGCCCGCGTTGTGCCAGTGGCAGGCGTCCTCAACGAACATCCAGTGGCTGCCCCATCGCGAGGTACTGGAACTGCGCAAGGTCGATGATCAGTGGCAGGCCTGGGACGGCGACGCACTGCTGGCCAGCGCGCCCGTGGTGATTCTGGCCGGTGCCGCCGAGATCAAGCGTTTTCCACACAGCGCCGACCTGCCCCTCAAACGCATTCGTGGCCAGATAACCCGACTGGCGCAAACCCCTGAAAGCCAAAACCTGGCCACCGTCGTTTGTGCCGAAGGCTATGTAGCGCCTGCTCGTCTGGGCGAACACACGCTCGGCGCCAGCTTCGATTTCAAAAGCGATGATCTCGCCCCGAGCGTCGCCGAACACCTTGGCAACCTGGCGTTGCTCGAAGAAATCTCCACTGACCTGGTCGCCCGTCTGCATGTTCCAGACCTGGACCCGCAGCAACTGGAAGGACGCGCGGCATTCCGCTGCACCAGCCCGGACTACCTGCCGATCGTCGGACCGTTGGCCGAACAGGGCGCCTTCGCCGAGGCCTATGCCGCGCTGAGCAAAGATGCCCGACAAGTGCCCGATGTGCCCTGCCCATGGCTCGAGGGGTTTTACGTCAACAGCGGTCACGGCTCTCGCGGTTTGATCACCGCGCCGTTGTCTGGCGAGCTGTTGGCGGCATGGCTTGAAAACGAGCCGTTGCCGTTGCCAAAAACAGTGGCCGAGGCCTGCCATCCCAACCGTTTTGCCTTGCGCCAATTGATCCGCGGAAAAGTCTGACGCGCAGACTTATAACTTATCGGTCTAAAACTCCAGGGATTCACTTGGGTCAGTTTCTGAGTACCCGCCGTTTTTGGCGAGTATCGATTGACCCTCCCCAACGGAAAAACCGGTAAGGACTTATGTGCGGATTAGCTGGAGAATTACGTTTCGACCATCAACCTGCGGACCTCGCAGCCATTGAACGGATCACCCATCACCTGGCCCCTCGCGGCCCCGACGCGTGGGGCTTCCATAGCCAAGGGCCGATTGCCCTGGGCCATCGGCGCCTGAAAATCATGGACCTGTCGGACGGCTCGGCCCAGCCGATGATCGACAACCCACTGGGCTTGTCCCTGGCCTTCAACGGCGCGATCTACAACTTCCCGGAACTGCGCACCGAGCTGGAAAGCCTCGGTTACGCCTTCTATTCCGGTGGCGACACCGAAGTGCTGCTCAAGGGTTATCACGCCTGGGGCGAAGCGTTGCTGCCCAAGCTCAACGGCATGTTCGCCTTCGCCATTTGGGAGCGCGACGCCAAACGTCTGTTCATTGCCCGCGACCGTCTCGGCGTGAAACCGTTGTACCTGTCGCGTACCGACCAGCGTCTGCGTTTTGCCTCGGCCCTGCCGGCATTGCTCAAGGGCGGCGACATCAACCCGATTCTTGATCCGGTGGCGCTCAATCATTATCTGAACTTCCACGCGGTGGTCCCGGCCCCGCGCACCTTGCTGGCGGGCATCGAAAAGCTGCCGCCGGCAAGCTGGATGCGCGTCGAAGCAGACGGCACCACCGAGCAGAAAACCTGGTGGACCCTGCCCTACGGCCCACACGACGACGAGCTGAATCTGACCCTCGAAGACTGGCGCGACCGCGTACTCGACAGCACCCGTGAAGCGGTGGCGATCCGTCAACGGGCGGCGGTGGATGTTGGCGTGCTGCTTTCCGGCGGCGTCGATTCGAGTCTGTTGGTGGGCCTGTTGCGCGAAGTCGGGGTCGAAAACTTGTCGACCTTTTCCATCGGTTTCCAGGATGCCGGCGGCGAGCGCGGTGACGAGTTTCAATATTCGGACCTGATCGCCAAGCACTACGGCACACAGCACCGTCAGCTGCGCATCGACGAGAAAGAAATCATCGAGCAACTGCCCGCGGCGTTCCGCGCCATGAGCGAGCCGATGGTCAGCCATGACTGCATCGCCTTTTACCTGCTGTCTCGCGAAGTGGCCAAGCATTGCAAAGTGGTGCAAAGCGGCCAGGGTGCGGACGAGTTGTTCGCCGGGTATCACTGGTATCCGCAGGTGGACGGTGCGAGCGATCCGTACGCGGCGTATCGCGATGCGTTTTTCGACCGCAGCTACGCCGACTATGCCGCCACGGTGCAGCCGAAATGGCTGACGGCCAACGACGCGGCCGGCGACTTCGTGAAGGAACATTTCGCCCAACCCGGTGCCGACGCAGCCGTGGACAAAGCCCTGCGTCTGGACAGCACGGTGATGCTGGTGGACGACCCGGTCAAACGCGTCGACAACATGACCATGGCCTGGGGTCTGGAAGCGCGTACGCCGTTTCTCGACTATCGACTGGTGGAATTGTCGGCACGGGTTCCGGGCAAATTCAAACTGCCGGATGGCGGCAAGCAAGTCTTGAAAGAAGCGGCGCGGCTGGTCATTCCAAGTGAAGTGATCGACCGCAAAAAGGGTTACTTCCCGGTCCCGGGCCTCAAGCATTTGCAGGGCGATACGCTGAACTGGGTGCGTGAACTGCTGCTCGATCCGAGTCAGGATCGCGGCTTGTTCAACCCCGCCATGCTCGACCGCCTGCTGACCGATCCACAAGGTCAACTGACCCCGTTGCGCGGTTCCAAGCTGTGGCAATTGGCGGCCCTGAACCTGTGGCTCAGTGAACAAGGAATCTGATCGATGAAACCTCACGCCACGGCTTATAGCCAACGCTTGTTGCGCGGTCAGGCGCCCTCCTACGAACGCCTGCAGGCGCGTCTGGCCGAAGACGGCAGTGAATTGGGCGCCGCGCCGATTGCCGTGCATTGCGGCTGGGGCCGGTTGCTGATCGGCCATACCTTTCCCGATGCGGCGAGCCTTGCCCAGGAGTTGCTCAATGAGCAGCCCGGTGAGCGGGACATCGCCTTGTACGTGGCCGCGCCCCAGCAAGTGCTGGGGCTGGAGCCAGCCCAATTGTTTCTCGACCCGTCGGATACCTTGCGCCTGTGGTTCAGCGACTACCGTCAGGCCACCCGGGTGTTTCGCGGTTTCCGCATCCGTCGGGCGCAAAGCGAGGCGGACTGGCAGGCCGTCAATCAGCTGTATCAGGCCCGCGGCATGCTGCCGATTGATGCGAGTTTGCTGACACCCCATCACCAGGGCGGCCCGGTTTACTGGCTGGCCGAAGATGAGGACAGCGGCGCGATCATCGGCAGCGTCATGGGTTTGAATCATCACAAGGCGTTCAACGACCCGGAAAACGGCAGCAGCCTGTGGTGCCTGGCCGTCGATCCGCAATGCTCACGCCCAGGCGTCGGTGAAGTGCTGGTGCGGCACCTGATCGAACACTTCATGAGCCGTGGGCTGAGTTACCTGGACCTGTCCGTGTTGCATAACAACCGTCAGGCAAAAAGCCTTTACGCCAAGCTCGGTTTTCGCAGCTTGTCGACCTTCGCCATCAAGCGCAAGAACGGTATCAACCAACCGCTGTTTCTCGGCCCCGGCCCGGAAGCCGAGTTCAATCCCTATGCGCGGATCATTGTCGAAGAGGCTCATCGCCGTGGAATTGATGTGCAAGTGGATGACGCAGAAGCCGGCCTGTTCACCTTGATTCACGGCAGTCGTCGAGTGCGTTGCCGCGAATCCCTGAGCGACCTGACGAGTGCGATCAGCATGACCTTGTGTCAGGACAAAAGCCTGACCCACAAGGCACTGAAAAACGCCGGTCTCAAATTGCCCGCCCAACAACGGGCAGGGAACGCGGACGACAACCTGGCGTTTCTTGACGAGCACGAACGGGTGGTGGTCAAACCGCTGGAGGGTGAACAGGGGCAAGGGGTGGCGGTGGATCTATGCACCATCGAAGAAGTCCAGCAAGCCATCGAAAACGCCCGCACCTTCGACAGTCGAGTGCTGCTGGAAAGCTTTCACGAAGGCCTCGACTTGCGGATTCTGGTGATCGGTTTCGAGGTGGTTGCGGCCGCCATTCGCCGGCCGGCAGAAGTGGTCGGCGATGGTCAACATTCCATCGATGCGCTGATCGAAGCCCAGAGCCGTCGCCGACAAGCGGCGACCAGCGGTGAAAGCAAGATCCCGCGGGACCATGAGACCCAGCGCACCTTGCAGGCTGCGGGTTATGACTACAGCAGCATTTTGCCGGCCGGCGAGCATCTGTTCGTGCGGCGCACGGCGAATCTTCACACCGGCGGCATTCTTGAAGACGTCACGGCGAATCTGCATCCGACCTTGGTGGACGCGGCAGTGCGCGCGGCGCGGGCGCTGGATATTCCGATGGTCGGGCTCGACCTGATGGTGCCGGCCGCCGACCAGCCGGAGTATGTATTTATCGAAGCCAATGAACGCGCAGGGCTGGCCAACCATGAACCGCAACCGACGGCCGAGCGGTTTGTGGATTTGTTGTTTCCGCATAGTCAGCCGGCGGCCTGACATTGATGTGTCGCCTGTTCCATCGCCATCGCGAGCAGGCTCGCTCCCACATTTGACCGCATTCCCCTGTGGGAGCGAGCCTGCTCGCGATGGGGCCCTGACGGATCACACACTCTTCTCCTCATCGAAACCGATGCTCTCACTTCATCAGGAGTTTCCATGACCCGCAAAATTCCCGAACCGGACCTCAATTATCTGCAAAAAGTCCTGCTGGAAATGCTCGCCATTCCCAGCCCCACCGGGTTCACCGACACCATCGTGCGCTACGTCGCCGAGCGTCTCGAAGAACTGGGCATTCCCTTTGAGATGACCCGTCGCGGCACCATCCGCGCCACCCTCAAAGGCAAGAAGAACACCCCGGACCGCGCCGTCTCGGCTCACCTGGACACCATCGGCGCGGCGGTTCGCGCGATCAAGGATAACGGGCGCCTGACCTTGGCGCCGGTCGGCTGCTGGTCCAGCCGTTTTGCCGAGGGCAGCCGCGTCAGCCTGTTCACCGACAATGGTGTGATCCGCGGCAGCGTGTTGCCGTTGATGGCCTCGGGACACGCGTTCAACACCGCCGTGGATGAAATGCCAATCAGCTGGGACCACATCGAACTGCGCCTGGACGCCTATTGCGCCACCCGCGCCGATTGCGACTCGCTGGGAATCAGCGTCGGCGATTTCGTCGCCTTCGACCCACTGCCGGAGTTCACCGAAAGCGGCCACATCAGCGCCCGTCACCTCGATGACAAGGCCGGCGTCGCTGCATTGCTGGCGGCGTTGAAAGCGATTGTCGAGAGCGGCGAAGAACTGATGATCGACTGCCATCCGCTGTTCACCATCACCGAAGAAACCGGCAGCGGTGCGGCGGCCGCCCTGCCCTGGGACGTCAGCGAATTCGTCGGCATCGACATCGCTCCGGTCGCACCCGGCCAGCATTCCAGCGAACACGCGGTGAGTGTGGCGATGCAGGATTCCGGCGGGCCTTATGACTATCATCTGTCGCGGCATCTGCTGCGCCTGGCCAGTGACAATGAACTGCCGGCGCGCCGTGACTTGTTCCGCTATTACTTCAGCGATGCCCACTCGGCCGTTACCGCCGGTCATGACATCCGCACCGCCCTGCTGGCTTTCGGTTGTGACGCCACCCACGGCTACGAGCGCACCCATATCGACAGCCTCGCCGCCCTCAGCCGTCTGCTCGGTGCCTATATCCTCAGTCCGCCGGTGTTCGCCAGTGATGCGCAACCGGCCAAGGGATCGCTGGACCGGTTCAGTCATCAGCTCGAACACGAGACGCAGATGGAAAGCGATACCCGGGTGCCGTCGGTCGATAGTTTGATTGGGCAGCGCACAAACAGCTAAGGCGAACTGTAGGAGCTGCCGAAGGCTGCGATCTTTTGATCTTGATCTGCAGCGATGCAACAGGTGCAAAGATCAAAAGATCGCAGCCTTCGGCAGCTCCTGCTGGTGATGCGTTCATAACCGCCGTAGCATCGCGCCATTGTTTAGCCGAGGTGCCTATGCTGATCCCCCACGACCAACTTGAAGTCGACACCCTGACCCGCCTGATCGAGGATTTCGTGACCCGCGACGGCACGGACAACGGCGATGACACACCGCTGGAAACCCGCGTCTTGCGTGTTCGTCAGGCACTGACCAAGGGCCAGGCGCTGATCGTCTTCGACCCGGAAAGCGAGCAATGCCAGTTGATGCTCAAGCACGACGTGCCCAAGCACCTGTTCGACTGAGGCTGTTACCGCGCCTTGGCTTTTGCCTGTTTGATCTGGATGCGCTCATAGACTTCGGCTCGATGTACGTTGACCTGCTGCGGCGCTTCCACACCGAAGCGCACGCTGCTTCCGTTGACGGCGAGAACCCGCACGGAAATGTTGTCACCAATGGATATCAACTCGCCCACAACGCGACTGAGTACAAGCATGGCATTCGTCCTTCAGGGTTACCGGGCCTTGAAGATGCCCGGTGCATGGCGGCTGTTCAATGCAGTGGCAGCAAAACAGTCTCGCCCTACAACCCACGATTTATCGCCCTGAAGGACGCGTCCGACAAACCGGTTGAATGAAGGACCGATCCTTCAGGAAGCGGAGAGACGCGGGCCGAACAAGATGACAGTCGCGCCGATCACACACAGTGCCACGCCGATCCAGTCCGAGCCCAGGGGACGAATCCGCTCGACCACCGCCAGCCAGCCGATCGACGCAATGATGTAGATGCCGCCGTAGGCGGCGTAGGCGCGACCGGCGTAGCTCGCTTCGACACGGGTCAGCAGCACCGCGAACAAGACCAGGCTGAGCAGCGCCGGGACAATCCACCACGCGCTTTTACCCTGGCGCAGCCACATCCAGAAGGCGAAGCAGCCAGCGATTTCGAACAGCGCGGCGAGGAAAAACCACAGGTAATTGAGCATGCAGACGTCTCGTTGGGATGACCGGTTGCGGCCACCCTAACGACGGCGTTGCGCACGGGCAAGTTCAGCCTGCGTTTTGTTTGGCCTTGGCGCGCATTCTGTCGGCCATCACAGTCATTTCGTTGTAGAGCAATTGCGGGTCTTTCTGCTTGATCGCCCAAGCCATGCGGCCCTGTTCGTGGGGCAGGATCATGAATTCGCCGACGGCGACCTGCCGATAGATGTAGTCGGCAATGTCGGCAGCGCTGATCGGCGAACTTTCCAGCAACTTGCCGACCTGGGCTTTCATGGCCGGGGTCGGGCCGCGGAAGGAGTCCAGCAAGTTGGTCTGGAAGAACGACGGGCAGACCACATGCACGCTGACTTCCTCGTGGGCCAGTTCGATCAACAGACTTTCGGACAAAGCCACCACACCCGCCTTGGCCACGTTGTAGTTGCTCATGGCCGGACCTTGCATCAGTGCGGCCATCGAGGCGATGTTGATGATCTTGCCTTTGCTTTTCTCCAGCAGCGGCAGGAAGGCCTTGCAGCCCTTGACCACGCCCATCAGGTTGATCGCGATCTGCCAATCCCAGTCTTCCAGCGACAGTTCACTGAAGAACCCGCCCGAGGCCACGCCGGCATTGTTGACGATGACGTCGATGCCGCCGAACTTCTCTTCACAGGCTTGGGCGAACGCCGTCAGCTGACTGTAGTCGCGCACATCGCAACGCTGGATGAAACCGTCGCCGCCGGCCGCGCGCACCAACTTGAGGGTTTCTTGCAGGCCGGGTTCACTGACATCCGACAAGGCCAGCTGCCAGCCTTCACGCGCCCAGCGCAGCGCGATTTCGCGACCCAGGCCTGAGCCCGCGCCAGTGATCATCATGCGATTTTGCATAGCAAACAGCCTTGTTGTTCCGGGGAAGATGCCCCGAGTGTAGCGAAGGATAATGCGCGACCCACGCTCCATCAGATTGCTGAATGGCCAGCAATGAACCATGGCGCGGTCCGGTTGTTTCAACTTTGAGACGCAGGAAAAGAAATAAACATACCTTCCAAATGCATTAAAAAAACCTGGAATTTTTCTTCATATCCATGAGTCGGATTTTGTAAGCAGCTAGGATTAATACAAGTCCAGCTGATGGCTAAAACGCTAGGTCAAATCCACAACGCTTCCAACAAGGAAACAGACATGGGCACAATTCTTATCGTTATTCTTATCCTGTTGTTGATAGGTGGCTTGCCGGTCTTTCCGCACTCCAGAAGTTGGGGTTACGGCCCGTCCGGTATTATCGGCGTGGTGTTGGTGGTGCTGTTGATCCTGCTGTTGCTTGGCAAGATATAAAGAGGTTTGCCGGCAAAAAAAAGAGGCCCTGCGAAGGGCCTCTTTTTTATTTCCGGTAGAACTTAGTCCGGCTTGCCGTCAACCACACCGGCCGTGTTATCGAGCAGGCTTTTCGTGGCCGTCTGGATAAATGACTCGAGCTTCTGCTTGAGCGCGGCTTCGTCAGCCGATGCCGGGATCACTTCACCTTTCGGATTGGCGCCCAGTTCGTACTGATACAACTTCGGCGGCATCTCTTTTGGCAGTACCAGCACGCGGTCGGCGGTGAGCAATGCAACCGTCTGATCGCTGCCCGACGGTTTGATCACACCGAAGCCCTTGTCGCCTTCCGGCAGGTTCAGCAAATCGCGACCCCAGCATTGATGAACCACGTCGCCACCGATCCGGCCCATGATGGTCGGTACGATGTCGATCTGGGTGCCCACGGTGTGATCGACCTGACCGAATTTTTCCTGCACGCCCGGCCCGATCATCAGCATCGGCACGTTGAAACGGCCCAGGTCCATTTCGGTGATCTGCTGTTCATTGCCAAAGCCGTGGTCGCCGACAATCACGAACAGGGTTTCCTTGAAGTACGGCTCTTTGCGGGCCTTTTCAAAGAACTGACCCAACGCCCAGTCGGAGTAGCGCATGGCGGTCAAGTGTTCGTTGAGGCTGCCACGATCGGTCACGCGCTCCACTGGCAACGGCGTCGGCAAGGCGTACGGCGTGTGGTTGGACAGGGTTTGCAGCAAGGCATAGAACGGCTTCTTGTCCTTGCCATCGCGGGCCTTCAATTCTTCCAGGCCACGGTTGAACATGTCCTGATCGGACACGCCCCAGGTCGGATCGGAGAATACCGGGTTGACGAAGTCATTGCGTCCGATGAAGTTGGTCATACCCTGATTGCTGAAGAAGCCCGATTGGTTGTCCCAGGCAAAATCACCGTTGTAGACGTACACATCGTCGTAGTTACGCTCACTGAGCAACTGCGGCAGGCCGGACAGTTTGTGGCTGCCTTCCGGGGTCTGCATCAGGTATTCGAAACCCGGCAGGTTCGGGAAACAGGCCATGGTGGCGAACATGCCCTGGTGGGTATGGGTGCCGTTGGAAAAGAAACGGTCGAACAACAGGCCTTCTTTCGACAATTTGTCGAAGTACGGTGTGATTTCACCCGGACGACCCAGAGCGCCCACCGAGTGACCGGCGAAGCTTTCCATCAGGATCACCACGACGTTCTTGATCGGCAGTGTCTTGTTGGTGTCGGGGGTGTAGTTGCGGCGCATCGCGGCGGTTTCGGGATTGACCAGTTTGTCGCTCGGGGTCAGCAACATATCGCGCACGGTCTGTTGAGCCAGAGGCTGCGGCAGTGTGGCTTTCCAGATGTTGTCGCGTTCTTCGGACATCCGGCTCTTGGCCGCCGCGATCAGCGACAGCGTGCCGTTGAGGCCCAACTGGTTGGCGAAGTTGGAATCGGTCGTATAGACATCACCCCAACGCAGCGGTGGACCCTGGCGCAGGGTGCCACGAGCGGCGACCACGCAAACCATCAGGCAGACCACGAACACCACGCCGCGGGCGTACCACGGAGCCACCTGGCGGGTGCCGATGCTGCCACCGCTGAACGGCCCGCGAGGACGGGTGGCGCGGTCGGCGCCCTTGAACGCGAGGGTCAGAATCAACGTGCCCACGGCCCAGGCCAACAGGTAGCGAACCACCGGAAAACCGTACCAGAGCATGCTCATCACGGTCTTCGGGTCTTCTTTCACGTACTGGAAGACCAGGCCGTTGAGGCGCTGGTGGAACTCGCGGTAGAAGTCCATCTCCATCAGGCCAAGGAACAGCGCAATGCTCGAGGCCACGGTCAACCACAGCCGAAAGAACCCGCGAGCCGCCATGGCCCGGGCGCTGAACAGTGCCAGCAGCAGCGGAATGCAGAGGTAAACCACCAGACGCAAATCGAAACGCAGGCCATTGGCGAACGCTTCCAGAAAGGTCGAAGCCGGTGTGTTGAGAATCATCGAGCTGTTGTAGACCAGCAGCGCCACGCGCAGCAGGCTGAACATGACCATCATGACCAGGGCACACAACAGTATGTAGGCCAGATGAGATTTGACGGTCGGTTGCAGCAGGCGACTAGAAGCTCGCTGCTGACTCAGGGCGTCCGGGTTTGCCATGTCGTTTTAGGACCCATTGGAAGTTGAAGTTTCAAAATACAGCGGCGCCTTGCCCTCTATTGGCCATCTTCGGCCCCGGGGCTTGCGCGGTGCGCAAATGTTGCACGATCAACCGCGGCATTGCCATTGATTACTGACCCGCAGGCCCGGCCATCGTTTATAGCGCTCTGGGACAAGGGGGATGGCGCAAAGTGGCGGGGGCTGCCTGCCTGGAGCACAGGACGTGGGCGAATTGTCTCGGAGGCTTTGTGAAAATTTCGTTCAACGCATATTCAGAAACAAAATAAAGCCCCGCACTGAGTAAAAAACGCAAACGCCCCGAACCATTCGGGGCGTTTTTTTTAACAGACCAAAAGAGCGCGCGGTTACTTTTCGGCGCGTTCTTTCAGGGCTTTGAGGGTATTGAACGGTGCATCGACCACGAACTTGTTGGCCAACCACGACGGCACGCTGCCACCGGGTTCGGTGTGAACCTGATAAGTCACTTCGACCTGATCGCCTTTAGGCACGAGCTTCCAGAAACCTTTGACCTGAGCGACCCGTACGAAGCCTTTTTCTTCCGGCAGGTACTTCGGCTGCCCGTCCAGTTCGCGGGTCAGGCTGCCATCGGCGCCTTCAACGGTGGTGACATGCAACACCGAATCGCGAGCAGTGACTGGCCAAGGCGTATTGAACTGGGTGTAAGTCCAGCTCTGATTGCCTTCGTGCTTGAGCAGTTTCTGGGTCTTGCACTCGTGAATCCAGGCACAGGCACCCGGCACGTCTTCCTGCAAGGCACGCAGTTTGGCCATGGTGGTCTTCATGACGGTGACGCCACGGTAAGCCTTGTATTGGGAACCGGCCACTTCACTCAAGGACACTTTGATGCCCTCTTCTTCCTTGGCGGTTTTCCATTCTTCGGCCTGGGCCGTGGAGGCCAGCAAAACCGTCAAACCACACAGCACAGCCATACGATGCAGCGAACCCATAGTCTTATTCCTTATTGTTGAAGTTCCGTTCGTTGAACCCATCACGCGGCCGTTATTTGCTCCCACCAGCCCAGCAATTTGATTGCGTCGTCGCGGCTGCTTCCGCAAACCTCGACATCGGCTTCAAACGCCGAACACACTGCAGGACGTTCCGGCTTGCCGAAAATGCTGCACAGGTTATCGACAGACAGTTGCACACAACGCTCTCCGGCGGGTTTGCCATTGGGCATGCCGGGAATCGGTGAACTGATGGAAGGGGCAATGCAACAGGCGCCACAGCCTTCACGGCATTTCATGACGACAAGCTCCTCGCGACGGGCAATGAGTTAAAAGGACGGGGCACAGAGTAACGGCTTAAACGGCTGTTTAGAATTACCTGAGGCGGGGTTTTTTCACTCAATCGAATGTGACTGACCAGTCTCCGACAAAGCGTCTGGCCTGCGGGTCACGAATGGCGCTGATTTACTGTTTGAACTCGAAATCCAATACCGCGCCCTCCACGTCCCGGCGCTCTTCTTTGCGCAACTGCAGCTGCATTTCATTGTTGAGCAAGCGGCCGTTGAGCTGAAACGGGCTGCTCTTGTCACCGAACATTTGCGGCAACACCGCATCGTGTCGGGGCAATGGAACCGTGCCGGGCGGTTTCAGTTTATCGACCATGTCCTGAGGCAAACTCAAATCCAGATTCACGGGAGGCAGTCTGGTTTTCACTACTTCACTGGCCGGTTTCGACTTGGAAGCAATGGGGGAACGTTTTTTGACCGTCGCCGCGTTCTTTTTGGCCGCAGTGGCTTTTTTGACCGGTGCCGGGTTTTTCGCGGTTGTGCTGGCTGTCGGTTTTTCCTGAACGGAAGCGGCCATAGCGCCTTGCGCGAGACAGGTCATCAACAGGCAGATCAACAGCCAGACGGCAGGCAAAATCGATTTCATGGACCCAACGGCGCGAACGGCAGAGGGCCATATGCTCGCTTGTTGGAAGCGACAAGACAAGCGGGCAGTTCACAACCGCCCTGCAGGTCAAAAACCGCTCGCTGTCTCTTGACAAAGTTGCGTCGCCAGCAGCCCCAACGTCATCAATGCACGCTCGGCTTCGCGGTTCCAGGGAATGCCACAGTTCAGGCGAATGCAGTGATTGAACTGCTCGGTGTTACTGAAAATCAGCCCCGGCGCAATGCTGATGCCCTGCTGCAACGCACGCACATGCAGTTCCTGCGTGTTGACCCGCCCCGGCAGGCTGACCCACAGAATGAAACCGCCGGTGGGCCGGGTCATCTGCGTGCCTTCCGGGAAGTACTGCTGCACCCCCAACTGGAAAGCGCTGAGGTTCTTGCGATACTCCTGGCGGATGTAGCGCAAATGCCGGTCGTAGCCACCGTTTTCCAGATAAGCCGCGATGCCCATTTGCGTGACGCTGCACGCCGAATGCGTGCTGAAGGTCTGCAAGCGCTGGATTTCCTGCTGGTACTTGCCGGCAATCATCCAGCCAATGCGCACGCCGGGCGACAGGGTTTTGGAGAAGCTGGAGCAATAGATCACCCGATCCAGCCGATCATAGGCCTTGAGCGATTTGGTACGGCCCTGCTCAAACATCAGTTCGCCATAAATATCGTCTTCGACGATCTGGATATCGAAATCCGAGGCCAGGCGTAGCAGTTGTTTCTGCCGCTCTTCGGGCATGGTGCCGCCCAATGGGTTGCTCAGGCGCGTGGTCAGAACCAGCGCCTTGATCGACCACTGGTTGGCCGCCAGTTGCAGAGCTTCAAGACTCATGCCGGTGGCCGGATCGCTGGGGATCTCGATCACTTTCAGCCCCAACAGGTCGGCCAGTTGTAACAAGCCATAATAGGTCGGCGATTCGGCGGCGATCAGATCGCCTGGTCGGGTCAACACGCGCAAAGACATCTGCAACGCATCGACGCAACCGTGGGTGATCACCACTTCCGACGGATCGACCACCACGCCGGCATCGCGCATGCGGATCGCCACTTGCCGACGCAACGGCTCGAATCCGGGGCTGAACATGTAGCTGAACGCCCGCGGGCTATGGAATCGGGTGACTTTGGCCAGCTGCTGATGCAGCGCCCGTACCGGTAAATAGTCGACGCTCGGTACGGCCGCGCCCAACGGGAAGACGCCTTCGCGGCGGGATTCGACCAGGACTTGCTGAATGATGCTGCTGCGAGTGACAAGGCCGGGGCGCTCGACCCGGGCGATGTCCGGGGTGGGCGCCGTGAGCGCCGGCGTCTGGTGCACGTAGTACCCGGATTGCGGCCGGGCACGAATCAGCCCCTGATCCTCAAGGTTGGCGTAGGCCTGCAACACGGTTGCATGGCTGACGTTGAGCTGCGAGCTCATCTTGCGCACCGAAGGCACGCGCTCCCCCGGTTGATAGACACCGCGGCGGATGTCTTCGGCCAGTTGCTGAGCAATTCGTTGATAGAGCAAGAGATTGGTCATGACGCAGCACTCGATTTCACGGGCATTTTATTCTTGTGTGAAACAATACCGGAACAGTTTAGAAGTGTACTGGGACAGTTGCCACAATAGTCGACCGTACAGTGCAGTGTCAGCAAAAACTGTACTGTTTTTTGGCAGATGTGAAGCATTTGGCAGACACAAAAAACCCGACGCTGCTGACAGGCCGGGTTGTAGGAGCTACGTGGAGCCAGTAGGAACTGGTAAGCACCGGTAGGAGCTGGTAGGAGCTGGTAGGAGCTGTCGAGTGAAACGAGGCTGCGATCTTTCCAGCCCCACTTGAGTCCCAAGTGAAGGATCAAAAGATCAAAAGATCGCAGGCTTCGCCAGCTCCTACAGGGTTTCCGGTGTCATCCAGACCGGTGTCGCCAGTTTCCGCAAGCCTGGCTTTTCCAGTGAAGCAGCCCTTAGCGAGCCGCGCCGAGCTGGCCTTTTTCGTCGGAAAACACAATTTCAACCCGACGGTTCTGCGCACGACCGCGCTCGGAAGCGTTGGCATCCACCGGGTATTCATCGCCATAACCTTCGACCTGGATGCGTTTGTCATCGATGCCCAGGTCCATCAGCACGTCGGCCACCGATTGAGCACGGTCGCGGGACAGCTTGAGGTTTTCCTGTTTACCACCGGTGCTGTCGGTGTAGCCCTCGATCCGCACCACACGCTTGGGGTTGAGCTGCAAGAACTGGACAATCTTCAGCACCACGCGGTTCGCCGAGTTTTTCAGCTCCGCTTCGCCGGTATCGAACAGCACATCGCCCAGGGTCATCACCAGACCACGATCGGTCTGGGTGGTCGCCAACGCCACGATCTGTTCTTCAAGCCACTTGCCTTGTTGCTGCACGCTGAGCAACTTGGACTCACGCAGGGCCAGTTGCAGGCGCTGACGCTCCAGTTCGAGCTTCGCGGCGCGCTCTTCGTTAAGCACCTGATTGGTGTGTTCCCGGGCGATTTCACTGTAACGCTGGCTCAGGTAGGCGTAATGCACAACGTCCGAACCGCTGCCCCAGTAGCTGGACAGACGATCGGCGCGAGCCAGGGATTCACCGGAACGGATCACGTCCTTGGGGGCAATTCGCAGCACGTTGGAGTCTTCCTTGACCTTCTGGAAGTCGGCACCGGCCTGCTGCAATGCGGCTTCGCTGTGTTGACCGGCGCAACCATAAAGGCTTGCGCAGCCGGCCAGGATCAAGCCACCGAGTGCTTTGGTCTTGAGGCTCATTGGGCATCTCCCAGTTGCTTGCGCAGGCGAGTGATGCGGGTATTGAGCACGTTCAACTGCTCCTCGCTCTTGAGGGTCAGCACTTTGGCTTCAGCCAGACGCGCGTCCAGTTCGGCCTGCTCGGCCCGCATGCGCGCGTTTTTGAAGGATTGGTCGGCCATGTTGCCCTTGGCACGGTTGAACTTGTCTTCGGCCAGTTTCATTTCCGGCACTTCGTCCGCGGTGGCGCCGACAGCCTTGGCTTGTTCGAGAGCCTGTTCGGTCAGGCGTATTTGTTCATTCGGCGCCGGATCGGCTGCACAACCCGCCAGAGCCATAACGGCCAGGGCAGCGAAAAGAGGTCGAATACTCACTAAAAATCCCTACTGTTTTGGGGTACTGACAGGTTGTTGCTGCGGTTGTGAGGGTTGCGCTTTCCAACGCTCGATATTGCGCAGCAGCGCGGCTTCCGTCAGTCCGGACGCGGGCAATTCTGTCATCTTTTTGGCCAGCTGTCCGCGCAACCACGGATCGTTGCAGGCGGAGTTATGGGAAAGCGCGAGATACAGGCCGGGTTTGTCGATGGGTTGTGGGCGGGCCATCAAGTCATTGGCCATCCCCAGCGTTTGTGCCATGGCCATGCCCGAGTAGCGGCCGGCGAGAACAAATTCCACCTCGCCCAGCAGCAATTTCTGAAAGGCCTGGGTCAAGTTGGGCGTGCGCACGAGTGTCAGTTGCTGCTCGGCGAAAGTGCTGAACGAGGGGGTTACTCGAGACTTTTCCGACAACGCGCCAGGATGACCATGAAGGTCCAGCGCTTCGTTGTAGACCAGTAGCGAGTCGTTGCGAGTCCAGACCAGGTAATCGTTTTCCAGCAGCGGTGGATGGATGTAATCCAGATTTTCCAACTCACTGACCGTCAACGGCGCATCGGCCAGCATGTCCATGCGCCCGCTGCGCACTTCGTCCAAAGCCTGGGAGCGTTTGCCGGCATAAAGCAGTTCGACCTTGATGCCCAACTCCCCCGCCACTTGCTGCAAGAGGTCGGCGCTGGCGCCTATCAGGTACTTGGGGTTTTGCGGGTCTTGCCACAGGTACGGCGGCGCGTCCGGGCTACCGGTCACCACCAGGCGCTCGCATTTGCCGGCAGCGATGGACAGCCCCGGCAACATCGTCAGCCCCAGCAGTAATGACCAGCCACACACGCGGCGCAAATCCATGGCGACACTCCCTACAACTCAATATTTTCGCAAAAAAAAGCCCGACCAAAAGGCCGGGCTCTTTATAAGTCAAGCCGCCGGATTAGACCAGCTTCTCGAACTCGGGGATGGCTTCAAACAAGTCTGCCACCAGGCCGTAATCGGCCACCTGGAAGATCGGCGCTTCTTCGTCCTTGTTGATCGCAACGATCACTTTGGAGTCTTTCATACCGGCCAGGTGCTGGATCGCGCCGGAGATACCGACGGCGATGTACAGCTGTGGCGCAACGATCTTGCCGGTCTGACCGACCTGCATGTCGTTGGGTACGAAACCTGCGTCGACCGCGGCGCGGGAAGCACCGACGGCAGCGCCCAGCTTGTCGGCCAGGGCGTACAGGTGTTTGAAGTTGTCGCCGTTCTGCATGCCGCGACCGCCGGAAACGACGATCTTGGCAGCGGTCAGTTCCGGACGATCGGACTTGGCCAGTTCTTCACCAACGAAGCTGGAAGTGCCAGCGTCGTGAGCAGCGGCAACGGCTTCAACGGCAGCCGAACCACCTTCAGCAGCCACCGGGTCGAAACCGGTTGCACGCACGGTGATCACTTTGACCGCAGCGTTCGATTGAACGGTGGCGATGGCGTTACCGGCGTAGATCGGGCGCTTGAAGGTGTCAGCGCTTTCGACCGAGATGATCTCGGAGATCTGGTCAACGTCCAGGGCAGCGGCAACGCGTGGCAGGATGTTTTTGCCGTTGGAAGTCGCGGCAGCCAGGATGTGGCTGTAGCCCTTGCCCAGCTCTGCAACCAGCGGAGCAACGTTTTCTGGCAGTTGATGAGCGTAAGCGGCGTTGTCGGCCAGCAGCACTTTCGCCACGCCAGCGATTTTCGCAGCGGCTTCAGCCACGGCGCCAGCGCCCTGACCTGCAACCAGAACGTGGATATCACCGCCGATCTTGGCAGCAGCAGCCACAGTGTTCAGCGTGGCCGGGGCCAGTACTTTGTTGTCGTGTTCAGCAATAACCAAGATAGTCATTTAGATTACCTTCGCTTCGTTTTTCAGTTTCTCGACCAGTTCAGCCACCGACTTGACCTTGATACCCGCGCTGCGTGCAGCCGGCGCTTCGACTTTCAGGGTCTTGTTGGTGGAGGCGGTGGAAACGCCCAAAGCGTCCGGAGTCAGCACTTCGAGAGGCTTCTTCTTGGCTTTCATGATGTTCGGCAGAGACGCGTAGCGCGGCTCGTTCAAACGCAGGTCGGTGGTGACGATGGCCGGCAGTTTCAGGGAAACCGTCTGCGCGCCGCCGTCGATTTCGCGGGTCACGGCAACGCTGTCGCCGGACACTTCGACTTTCGAAGCGAAGGTGCCCTGACCGTAGCCGCTCAATGCAGCGAGCATCTGGCCAGTCTGGTTGTTGTCGCTGTCGATGGCTTGTTTGCCGAGGATCACCAGCTGAGGCTGTTCCTTGTCGACAACAGCTTTCAACAACTTGGCAACGGCCAGGGAAGTCAGATCTTCAGCGGATTCGACGAGGATGGCGCGGTCGGCACCCAGAGCCAGCGCGGTGCGCAGTTGCTCCTGAGCGGTGGACGGGCCGATGGAGACGACGACGATTTCAGTCGCAACGCCTTTCTCTTTCAGACGTACGGCTTCTTCCACTGCGATTTCGCAGAACGGGTTCATCGACATCTTGACGTTAGCGAGGTCGACGCCGGAATTGTCCGCCTTGACACGAACCTTGACGTTGTAATCCACAACGCGTTTGACAGCTACAAGAACCTTCATGGATTCCTCGTTACTCTCCGGTGAAAAGAAAGTCGCCTAGGCGAACCTGGCGGTTGATGCTCATCGGCGCAAGGGCACCTCTAAAAACGCTGGCAGGTGTATCGGGTGAACCTTGCTCACGAGGCCGATTAACCGTTCGTCAGTGGTGACCGACGAGTCATTCATTATCGCGGCGTGTAAACTGCGCGCCAAACCTGCGCGGCGCATCACCTTGTACTGCCATCGCCCTGTCTTTAGAGGTGCTCTTGAAACCAACAGTCAGCCTACGGCGAGCGCAAAACCGCCCGTATCTTGACCGGAACCCCTATTCGGGTCAATACGGCAAAATGGCCAGTCATAAGCCGCGTGACTTTGATTTATCTGGCTTTGAGCCAATTCAAACAAACGTTTGTATTGGACGCTAGGAGTGGTGTAGATATAATGCGCCACCTAGAGAGAAAGGTGGGTCATCCATTGTCCCTTTCGGCGTTTGCCGAAGGAAATAATGGATGCAACGCCAAACCTCCAATTAGAAAAAAACTGTTGAGCCTTGAGTAGGAGATAGCCTGTGGAACGCGAATACATGGAATTCGACGTGGTCATCGTCGGTGCCGGCCCCGCTGGCCTGTCCGCCGCCTGCCGTTTGAAGCAGAAGGCCGCCGAAGCCGGTAAGGAAATCAGCGTCTGCGTGGTCGAAAAAGGCTCCGAAGTCGGCGCTCACATCCTGTCCGGTGCGGTGTTCGAACCACGGGCCCTGAACGAACTGTTCCCTGGCTGGAAAGAACTCGGCGCGCCGCTGAATACGCCCGTCACACGCGATGACATCTTCGTTCTGAAAAACGCCGACAGCGCGCAGAAGATTCCTGACCTCTTTGTGCCCAAGACCATGCACAACGAAGGCAACTACATCATTTCCCTGGGCAACCTGTGCCGCTGGCTGGCCCAGCAGGCCGAGAACCTGGGCGTGGAAATCTACCCGGGCTTCGCCGCCCAGGAAGCCCTGTTCGACGAGAACGGCGTGGTTCGCGGGATCATCACCGGCGACCTGGGTGTTGACCGTGAAGGCCATCCGAAAGAAGGCTTGTACACCCCGGGCATGGAACTGCGTGCCAAATACACGCTGTTCGCCGAAGGTTGCCGCGGCCATATCGGCAAGCAACTGATCAAGCGTTTCAATCTCGACAGTGAGGCCGACGCGCAGCACTACGGCATCGGTCTGAAAGAAATCTGGGAAATCGACGAGGCTTTGCACCAGCCAGGCCTGGTGGTTCACACCGCCGGTTGGCCGCTGGACATCATGGGCACCGAGAACACCGGTGGCTCGTTCCTCTATCACCTGGAAAACAACCAGGTGGTGGTCGGTCTGATCGTCGACCTTTCCTACAGCAACACTTTCCTGTCGCCATTCGACGAGTTCCAGCGCCTCAAGCACCACCCGGTGCTCAAGCAATACCTGGAAGGCGGCAAGCGCATCAGCTACGGCGCACGTGCATTGGCCAAGGGTGGTATCAATTCGCTGCCGAAGATGGTCTTCAAGGGCGGTGCACTGATTGGTTGCGACCTGGGTACCATGAACGTGGCCAAGATCAAAGGCAGCCACACCGCGATGAAGTCCGGCATGCTCGCCGCAGACGCCGTGGCCGACGCGCTGTTCGCCGATCTGGACGGCACGCAAGAGCTGACCACTTACGTCGACGCCTTCAAGAAGAGCTGGCTCTATGACGAATTGTTCGCCAGCCGCAACTTCGGCCCGGCGATGCACAAATTCGGCCCGATACTCGGCGCGGCGTTCAACTACATCGACCAGAACTGGTTCGGCGGCAAACTGCCGTTCACCCTGCACGACACCAAGCCGGATTACGCTTGCCTGAAACTGGCGGCCGACTGCAAGAAGATCGACTACCCGAAACCGGACGGCAAGATCAGCTTCGACAAACTCAGCTCGGTGTTCATCTCCGGTACCAACCACGAAGAAGAGCAGCCGTGCCACCTGAAGCTGACCGATCCGAGCATTCCGATCGGCAAGAACCTGCCGCTGTACGATGAGCCCGCCCAGCGCTACTGCCCGGCCGGCGTATACGAAGTGGTAACCCAGGAAGACGGTGAGAAGCGCTTCCAGATCAACGCCCAGAACTGCGTTCACTGCAAGACCTGCGACATCAAGGATCCTGCACAGAACATCACCTGGGTGGCGCCGGAAGGCTCTGGCGGCCCGACTTATCCGAACATGTAAGTCGAATCGCTGAACATCAAGGCTCCCGAAATGGGGGCCTTTTTGTTGCCTGCCATTCAAGCGTCAACACAAGACCTTGTAGGAGCGGGCTTGCCCGCGATGACGGTCTATCATCCAACATTAAAGTCGACTGACCCACTGCAATCGCGGGCAAGCCCGCTCCCACAGCGATTGTGTTATCTCAAGCAGCGCGCTCATCCCCGGGATTGCGCTCAAAGTAACGCTTGTACTCCCGACTGAACTGCGACGTGCTCTGATACCCCACCCGATGCGCCACCTGAGCCACGCCCAGGCCTTCGCCCAGCAACAACTGCTGAGCCCTGAGCAAACGCAAACGCTTCAAATACTGCACTGGCGACAACAAAGTGCTGCGTTTGAAATGCTCATGAAACGTCGACGCGCTCATGTTCGCGCAACTGGCCAGGGTCTCGACGTTCAGCGGCTCGGTGTAATGCGCGTGCAGATGACTCAGGGACGCCGCGATCCGGGCGAACTGCCCCTGTTGTTCCACCAGCGCCCGCAACACATCGGCTTGCGGCCCCCGCAACGCCACGAACAACAATTCACGCAAGCGCGCCGGGCCCATGATCTGGCACTCCAGCGGATCGTGCAGGCAGCGCAACAACCGTTCCACGCAACCGCGCATGGCATCGTCGAGCACTGCCGAGGTCATGGACTCGGGTGTCTGCGCAGGAACAGTGCGCCCCGGCGACAATCCCATGGCCAGCACCAACTCACCGAGCATCACCCGGTCAATGGCGATGGAAACGCCCAGCATCGGGCCATCTGGAGCCGAAAACGTCTCGCATTCGAAGGGTACCGGCAACGCCTGAATCAGGTAATGCCCGGCACCATATTCAAGCGTACGAGGGCCCAGATAGGCCAACTTGCTGCCTTGGGCGATGATGACCAGGCTTGGCTCGTAGATTTGCGGGCCACGGGCCACATCACAACTGGCCCGCAAAACCTGCACCCCCGGCAATGCGGTGGGTGCGAAACCATCGCGAACAGTCAGCGGCTGAATCAGCGAAACCAGGGTGGCATTGGCATCGAGATGACGGGTCAACAACATGAGGGAGCTCTTCACAAAAGAAGTCACAAAAGAAGTCACAAAAAAAGTCGCGAAAAAAGGGATGAAAGCATCATCGCAGGTCTGAACGCCAATGCGACCCATCAACGGTGCATGCCGGAGGATTAGGCATGACACCCGGAGGAATCGCCATGGCCGGTAACCCGTGCGGCGCCCAGAATGGCTCGCCTCACCTGTCACTGCTTTTGCGAGGTTCACCATGTACACCGCCATCGGATACGCCGCTCAGTCAGCCACCACTCCCCTCGCCCCGATGAAATTCGAACGCCGCAGCCCGCGCGCCGACGACGTTGCGATCGACATTCTCTACTGCGGCGTCTGCCATTCCGACATCCATCAGGCACGCAACGAGTGGGGCATTGCGGTTTACCCACTGATGCCTGGTCACGAGATCGTCGGAAAAGTGACCGCCGTTGGTGCGAATGTGACCCAACACAAAGTCGGCGATCTGGTCGGGGTCGGCTGCATGGTCGACTCGTGCCGCCACTGCGAAGCCTGCAAGGCGGATCTGGAGCAATACTGCCTGGAAGGTCCGACCATGACGTATGCCACCCCGGACCGGGTCGATGGCAGCAACACCATGGGCGGTTACTCCGACAGCATCGTGGTCAGCGAGCACTTTGTCGTGCGCATCCCGGAGAAACTCGACCCGGCCAGCGCCGCGCCGATTCTGTGTGCCGGCATCACCACCTACTCGCCGCTCAAGCACTACGGCGTCAAAGCAGGCGACAAGGTCGGGATTCTCGGCATGGGTGGCCTCGGCCACATGGGCATCAAGTTCGCCAAGGCAATGGGTGCTGAAGTGACGTTGTTCACCCGCTCGGCGAGCAAGGCTGAAGAAGGTCGTCGTCAGGGCGCGGACCACGTGATCGTGTCCACCGATGCGGAACAGATGAAAGCTGCCGCCGGGCATTTCGACTTCCTGCTGGACACTATTCCGGTGCAGCACGACCTCAACCCCTACCTCGATACGCTGCGTTTCGACGGCGTACACATTCTGGTGGGTTTGATTGAACCGGTCGATCCACCGGTCCACGCGGCCAAACTGGTATTGGGTCGTCGTGTGCTGGCCGGCTCGCTGATCGGCGGCATTGCCGAAACCCAGGAAGTGCTGGATTTCTGCGCCGAACACGGCATCACCTGCGACATCGAAATGCTCGACATCCGCCAGATCAACGAGGCTTACGCCCGCATGATTGCCGGTGACGTGAAGTACCGCTTCGTGATCGACATGGCGACGCTGAAAGTCTGATCAGACCCGCTCGACTTATACCTTCAAGCCGAGCTCCGCCGACAGCCGGGCTGTGACTCCTTTGATCAGGGGAATCAGCTCGGCCATTTTTTCCAGCGGCATGTAGGGCACGGTGCTGGCGATGCTGATACCGGCGACGATGCGCTTGCTGGCGTCACGAATCGGCGCCGCCACGCAGCGGATCGACGGTTCGTTGTCTTCCAGGTCGAAGGCGTATCCACCGGCCACGTATTCGATCATGCGCTGTTGAAACTGCTCCCAGGATTGCTCCGGGTGCTGCGGCCAGAACTGATTTTTCCCACCCACCGGCAAGCTGACTTCGTACAGCCGTTGCCACTCTTCCTGCGAGTCATCGAGCATCAACGCCTTACCGATGCCGGTACGCGCCAATGGCATGCGATGGCCGACCCGCGAGCGCATTTCCGGACCGTTGCGTCCTGGATTCTTGAGCAGGTACAGCACCTCGTCACCTTCGCGAATCGCCAGGTGAATGGTGTCGCCGGTCAACGCCGACAACTCATCCAGATACGGCCCGGCCAACGTCACCAGCGGCAGCTCTTCACGTGCCTGGAAACCCAGCTCGATCAGTTTCGGCCCCAGCAGATAACCGACTTGCGGCACCACCCGCAGATAACGCTCGTCCACCAGGCAGCTGGCCAGGCGATGGGTGGTGCTGCGCGTCGTGCCGATCAGCCGGGCAATTTCCTTGAGATCGCGGGCGCCACTGGCCACGGCCTGAACCACACCCAGGCCACGAAGCAGTGTCTGGGTGCCGGTCGGCGCGGCGTCCTTGGCGATTTTTGGGGCGTCTTCCTGCATATCCAGCCTTTACCGTTGAGCGAGTGAACGGGCGGCATTATGGTCGCCCGACGGCTGCGACTACAACTTGATACGCTCGACCTTGCCCACCAGCAACACGTAGGAAAGCGCACCCAACAACGCCAGAACCGAGATATAGGTAATCGCTGGGGCAAACGAATCACCGGAGGCGAGGAAACCGATGACGATCGGTGTGGTAATCGCCGCCAGGTTGCCGATGAAATTGAACACGCCACCGGTCAGTCCAAGCAACCGCGCCGGGGCCAGGGTCGACACCAGCGACCAGGTGATCGAGGCCAGGCCATTGCCGAAGAAGGCCAGTGCGAGGAAGGCAATCACCAGCGGCGTCGACTCGACGAAGTTGGCGCCGATGATCGAGGTGGAAATCAGCAGGCCGCCAATGATCGGCAACTTGCGGGCGAAACCCACCGTATAGCCGCGACGGATCAAAAAGTCCGAGAAGAACCCCGAACACAGCACGCCAACGAAGGCCGCCAGAAACGGTAGCGATGCCAGCAAGCCAGACTTGATGAAGTCCATGCCGCGATATTTCACCAGGTACGTCGGGAACCACGTCAGAAAAAACCACAAGGTCGAATTGAGGCAAAACTGGCCGAGGTAAATGCCCCACAACTTGCGCTTGCTCAGGACAATCCCGAGATCGACCCAGCTGAATTTCGCCTTGGCCTTCGCGGTTTCAGCCTGGATATCCACCAGCCCGCCACCCTCGCGGATCAATTCGATTTCAGCGTCATTGGCGCCCTTGAAATCCCGTGGTTCGCGATACACCGCGTACCAGATCACCGCCCAGATAATGCCCACCACGCCGGTGCTGACAAACACCATGTGCCAGCCATATTGGTGTTGCAGCCAGGCGAGTACCGGCGTCAGGAACGCCAGGCCGACGAACTGCCCGGAGGTGTAGAAACCAATGGCGGTGGCGCGTTCGCGCTCGGGGAACCAGGTCGTCACCACGCGGCTGTTGATCGGATAGGCCGGCGCTTCCAGGGCACCGACGGCCATGCGCAGCACGAACAGCGCGATGAAACTGGCGGCGAAGCCGAGCATCACCGTGGCCAGCGACCACAGCAGCAAGGCGACGCTATACAGAATGCGCGGCGGCACCCGATCCACCAGCCAGCCGCCGGGGATCTGCATGGCGGCGTAGGTCCAGCCGAACGCAGAAAAGATCAGCCCGACATGGATCGGATCGATGCCCAGATCGCTGGTCAGCGCCGGAGCGGCAATGGACAGGTTGCTGCGGTCCAGGTAGTTGATCACCACGGTGATGAACAACAGGACCATGATGAAAAAACGCTTGCGACTGGGCGTCACCAACGACGCCTGCCCGGTGAGGGTTTGCGGTTGCATGGGGGGTGCCTCTTCTTATGTTTATTGAGGTCGTGGAACGAACATGAACGCGGATCTCCTCTGCCTGGAGATCAAACCTGTGGGAGCGAGCCTGCTCGCGATGGCGTCTTGTCAGTCACATCAATGTCGGATGTACCGCCATCATCGCGAGCAGGCTCGCTCCCACAGGGGGCGGTGTTGTGTCAGCCACTCACCACTCGGCAAAGCTGCCATCGGCATGACGCCAGATCGGGTTGCGCCAGCGGTGGCCGACGGCGGCGCGTTCGATCACGTATTCCTCGTTGATCTCGATGCCCAGGCCCGGGCCGTTGGGGATTTTGACGAAGCCCTTGTCGTAGTCGAACACCCGTGGATCCTTCACATAATCGAGCAGGTCATTGCTCTCGTTGTAGTGAATGCCCAGGCTCTGTTCCTGGATGAACGCGTTGTAGCAAACCGCATCCAGTTGCAGGCACGCCGCCAGGGCAATCGGGCCCAACGGGCAATGCAGCGCCAGTGCCACGTCGTAGGCTTCGGCCATGTTGGCGATCTTGCGGGTTTCGGTGATGCCGCCTGCGTGGGAGGCATCCGGCTGGATGATGTCGACGTAGCCTTCGCTGAGCACCCGCTTGAAGTCCCAACGCGAGAACAACCGCTCGCCGAGGGCAATCGGTGTGCTGGTCAGCGGCGCCAGTTCTTTCAGCGCTTCGTAGTTTTCGCTGAGCACCGGCTCTTCAATGAACATCAGTTTGTACGGATCGAGTTCCTTCATCAGCACCTTGGCCATGGGCTTGTGCACCCGACCATGGAAGTCCACGCCGATGCCGACATTCGGGCCGACCGCATCGCGCACGGCGGCGACGTTGGCCAGGGCCAGGTCGACCTTCTCGAAGGAATCAAGGAATTGCAGTTCTTCGGTGCCATTCATTTTCACCGCTGTGAAACCACGGCTGACCGCTTCTTTCGCAGCGCGTGCGGTGTCCGCCGGGCGATCACCACCGATCCACGAATAAACGCGGATCTTGTCCCGCACCTGACCACCCAACAGATCGCTGACCGACACCCCCAGGGCCTTGCCCTTGATGTCCCACAACGCCTGGTCGATGCCGGCCAGGGCGCTCATGTGGATCGCGCCGCCCCGGTAGAAGCCGCCACGGTAGAGCACGGTCCAGATGTCTTCGATGTTGCGTGGGTCTTTGCCGATCAGGTAGTCGGACAATTCCTCAACCGCAGCAGCGACAGTGTGCGCGCGGCCTTCGACCACGGGCTCACCCCAACCGGTCACGCCCTCGTCGGTTTCGATTTTGAGGAAGCACCAGCGCGGCGGAACGATGAAGGTAGTGAGTTTGGTGATTTTCATCTCTCGTACTCTCTTTTTATTAATGCAGCTCTTATAGATGCAGCGCTCACAGCGCCAAAAAGTCTTAACGCAGAGCGTTCCATGCAGCGACATACGCCTTGGCGTTTACTGCCACTTCCTCAGGTGTCATGCCCGGTTTGAACAACCCGGACCCGAGGCCGAAACCTTTGACGCCGGCCTCGACAAACACCTGCATGTTGTCCGGCGTAATCCCGCCCACCGGCACCAGCACCGTCCCTGCCGGCAACACCGCCAGCCAGGCTTTCACAACGGCGGGCCCCATTTGTTCGGCCGGGAACATCTTCAGCACATCCGCCCCTTCGGCCAATGCTGCAAAGGCTTCGGTCGGCGTCGCCACGCCCGGCGACAGAAACAGCCCTGCGGCCTTCGCCGCGCGCAACACCTTGGCATCGCTGTGGGGCATGACGATCACCTGGCCACCCGCCGCTTTCACTTGCTCAACCTGTTCCGGCGTCAACACCGTGCCCGCACCGATCAGGCAATCGGCGGGTAAGGTACTGCGCAGGATGCGGATACTTTCGTACGGCTCGGGGGAATTAAGCGGCACTTCGATGACGCGAAATCCGGCCGAATACAGGACTTCGCCGACGGCTGCCGCTTCTTGCGGACGCAGGCCACGCAGGATCGCGATCAGACCGTTTTGTGCCAGTGCTTGCTTGAGCATGTCAGACCTCCAGTCAGGTTTAACGGGATGGGGGTGTCGTGATCAGTCCGGCGGCGACCGCCAACTGCCACAACCCGCGTTCGGTGGCCTGTTCGGCCAGGGTCACCCGGGCAAAACCGCAGGCGTCGAGTGCCCGGCTGTAGCGGGCGCAGAGTTGCGCGTTTCCGATGAGGATGATCGAGGGCAGGTGCACGCTGTTGCGCCGACGCCGCTGAACGTTGGCCAGCGCCGACAGCTCATGGCCGATCAACAGACCGGAGAGATAGTCCGGTTGCGCGACGGCACTGAGTTCACCGGTCAGCCCCAGACTGCGGGCGCTGAACAACGTCGACAGCGGCCCGATCTCGCCGTCCGCCGACAGGGTCACCCGCACGCCACGATCAAACGCTTCGCCATCGAAGGACATGCCGCGCTGCTGAGTGCGACCGAGAATGCTGTGCTCACTGAGGACGGCGAAGATCTCGCCGGTCATGAACGTATCGAAATGCACGATGCAGCCGTCGGCCACTTCCACCCATTTCGAATGACTGCCCGGCAGGCCGATCAACAGATCGTTGCCCGTCCCGCTCGGCAGATTCTGCAATACGCCGAGGACTTGGGTTTCCTCGCCGCGCATCACGTTCGGCAAGCGCGAACGCTGAATCACGCCCGGCACGATGTGCACATCGACACCGCGAAGACTGCGAACGGTTTGTAGGGAAGTTCCGAGATTGGCGACGTTCGCCGGCGTGTCGCAATAGGCCGCTTCGCGCCAGCCCTGAGCACTGCCAACCATGCCGCAAGCAATCACCGGCAAATCGGGCTGCGCATCGAGCCAGTCACCGCAGGCCTCATCGAAGGCCAATTCAAAACCGTCGGCGCATTCCTGGCCGGCGATGATTCGCGGCGTCTTGGGCAGTTGCATGATCCCGGACGACAGCGAGCGCTGTTCCAGCACCTGGCCACCGAAGCCGAGTTTGTAAGCACGTAATGAGGTTGTCCCCCAATCGAGCGCGATCAATTGCGCCAGCATCGCTTCACCTGTTTTGTTTTTTGGCAGTGAGTGAGCTGGACTATAAACCTGAACGAAGGAATATCTCAATATATAAATATCAATCCCACATAATGGGAGGTGGCAAAAAAATCGCAGCCTTCGGCAGCTCCTACAGATTCGATGTACGACGCAATATCGCGGTCGAACACAATCCCGTGCAGGAGCTGCCAAAGGCTGCGATCTTTTAGGGGATCAATTACCCTCGGCAAAATCCCTTAACACCGCCCCATCCATCCGATACCGCACCCACTCTTCCTGCGGCTGTGCGCCCAGCGATTTATAGAATTCGATCGCCGGCTTGTTCCAGTCCAGCACGCTCCATTCGAAACGGCCGCAATCATTGGCGCAGGCGATTTTCGCCAGGTGTCGCAGCAAGGTTTTACCGGCGCCGCCGCCTCGTTGTTCGGGAGTGATGTAGAGGTCTTCGAGGTACAGGCAGTTGCTACCCAGCCAGGTGGAATAGCTGAAGAAGAACACCGCAAAACCGATCGGCAAGCCGTCGCGCAGGCAGATCAGGCCATGGGCTGTGGCGCCTTCGCTGAACAGGCTGCGCTCGATGTCGGCGACGCTGGCGATGACTTCGTGGCGGGCGCGTTCGAAGTCGGCCAGTTCAGTGATGAACGCGAGGATTTGCGGAGCATCGCTGGGGGTTGCCGGGCGGATTTCGATCGTCATGGACGTGCCTTGTCAAAAGTTGAAAACGCCATACTAAGTCCGCGCACGGCGCTCGTCACATTTGAAAGCAAAACGTCATGTAGCATCACTGTTTTGTGGCGCTTTGTACGAACGGGGCTGTCTGTGGGATCAGCGTGGCTGGGCTGGCGTCTTCGCGGGCAACCCCCAATGCCAGTCAGTTAAGGATAAATCGGACCTGTAGGAGCCAGGCTTGCCGGCGAAAGCGCACTCAAGGACGCCTTCGCCGGCAAGCCTGGCTCCTACGAAAGGCGGTTTGCTCGCTTAACTGACTGGCATTGGGGCAAGCCCGCTCCCACAGGGTGCTCATTGATCACAAAAAACCGAGTCGAATCCAAGGAGCTCCATGACCACCGCCGCTTTCGCGCCTCTGCACACTCTGGCTTCTGAACTGCTCCCGCATGCCCTGGAACCTGGCGAGGACGGCGCCCATGACCTGTCGCACTTGCAACGGGTATGGCACAACGTGCGCACGCTTCATGCCGAGGAAGGCGGAGATCTTGAGGTGATGCTGGCAGCCGTGCTACTGCACGACTGCGTGGCGGTGGAGAAAAACTCGCCGCTGCGCTCACAGGCATCACGGCTGGCGGCGCAGAAAGCTTCAACAGTGCTGATAACCATGGATTGGCCTGACGCAAAAATCACAGCGGTCGCCCACGCCATCGAAGCCCACAGTTTCAGCGCCAACATCACGCCCACCACCCTCGAAGCGAAAATCATCCAGGACGCCGATCGCCTCGACTCCCTTGGCATGCTTGGCGTGGCGCGTACCTTCTACATTGCCGGGCGCATGGGCAGTGCGTTGTACGACCCTTTGGACCCAGAGGCCAAAGAACGGGACTACGACGACAAGCGCTTTTGCCTCGATCATTTCCAGACCAAGTTGCTGCACCTGGCGGACGGTTTCCAAACGACCACCGGTCAACATCTGGCGCAAATTCGCCATCAACGTCTGAAGGGATTCATGGAGCTGTTCAAAGAAGAAATAGGTGTCGACTGATCAGCCAGAACGGCACCACTCGTCGTTCCTCAGGCACCAATCCAGGTCGGGGATGGACCAATATCGGGTAAGGGCTCGCCGATGCGAGCCTGGTGCAATACCCGTCCATCCCAACCAAGAGGTAACCATGAACGTCGATAAAAACCTGGAGAAAGAAGTCCTGACCCGCCTGCTGCACGCCCACCCAAGTGGCTTGGGCAAAGAGGTTCTGGACAATTACCGGGGGGAGAAAGTCGTGGCCAGCACCCTCGCCACGCTGCAGGAGCGCGGGCTGATCCAGCACGGTCATGTGATCTGCAACGAAGCGGGTGAGCACTCGTTGAGTTTGCCGATCAAACTCAGTGCCGCAGGGGTTGAGGCGGCGCGCAAGCTGGATGTCTAACCGTGTAGGAGCTGCCGCTTTGCCTTTGGATTCGAAGATCGAAAGATCGTCCGAACACGACCCAAGCCTTCGCCAGTTCCTACGGATACACACCTGAAGCAAGGAGAAATCCCATGCCTCGTGGAAGCAAAGACAAATACACCGCCGAGCAGAAACGCAAGGCCGAACACATCGAAGAAAGCTACGAGCACAAAGGCGTGTCCAAAGATGAAGCCGAAGCTCGCGCCTGGGCCACGGTGAACAAGCAGTCGGGTGGCGGTGAACGCGCCGGCGGTTCCGGGCGCAAGAAGTCGGCCAGCGCCAAGTCTGCAGACCGCAAGGAGTCGGCCCGACGTGCGGTGGCCACCCGTGAAGGCAAGCCGCGCAATAGCAAGGCTTCGCGCAATACGCAGACAGTGGACAGCCTGATGAAAGAAGCCCGGGCGAAGAAGATTCCGGGGCGCTCGAGCATGCGCAAGCAGGCGTTGATCGAGGCGTTGTGCAAGGCCGGATAGACGTCCGGATTTGATGGTGAGTTTGAGGGCCCCATCGCGAGCAGGCTCGCTCCCACATTGGATTTATGCCTGCCGCCAATAGTGCGGTTCACACGAATCAACTGTGGGAGCGAGCCTGCTCGCGATGGCGGTCAATCAGGTGCCATAGGTCTCCCGGATCAACGCATCCACCTCAGCCGCCCCCGGCGAGGTCGCCGGCCCCCAGCGAGTGACCGCCAACGCCGCCGCCACATTCGCCCGTCGTGCCGCTTCGACTGCCGTTAATCCGTGCGCCAACCCGGCGACAAAAACGCCCGCATGAGCATCCCCCGCGCCATTGCTGTCCACCGCCTCGACCTTGAATCCCGGCACAGGCTGGTGATCGCCATGCTGGCTGATCCAGCACCCTTGCGGCCCATCGCGTACCACCATCAACACTTCGGTCGGCAGATGATCAGTCAATCGATTCAACGCCTCGGCAATGTCCGTCGCCCCGGTAAACCGCAGCGCCTCGACACGGTTGCTGGTCCACAGATCGATGCGTGGCAACAAGGCCTTCATCAGCGGCGCGTCCGGCGAATCCACCAGCGGGCCCGGATCGAACACCACCTTGACTCCGCTCGGCAAATCCAGCACCCAATCCACCAGCACCTGAGCCTTGCCGCCATGCAGCAGGCTGTAGCCACTGACATAGACAAAGTCGCCCGCCTCTGCCGGCACACTTCTGAGGTCTTCGGCGGTTATTTCGCCTTCGGCACCGATGCAGGAAATGAACGTGCGCTCGGCTGAGGCTTCGGTCAGCGCGACGCACACTCCGGTATCGCGCTCGGTGCTCTGATCGAGGGCAATCCGAATCCCTTCAGCCGTCATCGCCTCCCGGGCCAGATCGCCGAAACGGCCCTTGCCATGGCCACCGAGGTAGACCACCGGCAAGCCGTTTCGCTGGGCCGCCGCCATGACATTGAAGCCCCCGCCGGCCTCGAAACGGGCAGACTGCGCCAGCACATCGCCGCCCGAATGAGGCAGTTTATCCACGGCCATGACCAAATCGATCATGACCTGGCCGGTGTGCAACAGCTTAGCCATGGGCAGGCTCGAGCAACCCGGCGCGGCGGTCCTTGGCACCGCCGAGCACCCCGTAAATACCACCGGCCACCAGGAACGTCACGATCCAGCCCAGGCCGTTGTGACCCAGCCAGGAGTCGGACAAAAAGCCCCGGAACCAGACATCTTGGTCGGTGGTGCCGATGGTGGTGAAACTGAAGCCCAGCACGATCGCCACCGCCCACGCACCGAAGGCGCGCCACTCGACGCCACCGCGATACCAGTAGGCGCTGCTCGGGCTGACGTCCAGCAGGTCCTTGGGGCTGTAGTAATGACGATGGATCAAGTCGATCACGAAGATTCCGACCCACGCTGTGATTGGCACGGCCAGCAAGGAAATGAAGGTGATGAACGGGCCGTAGAAGCTCTCGGCGATCAGCATGAAGTAGATCGAACCGGCGAAGATCGCGACGATATCGACCACCACCGCGTACAAGCGCTTGACCTTCAGGCCGAGGGTCAAGGTAGTCAAACCGGCGGAGTACACCGACAGGTTGTTCGACAGCAGCAGCCCGCCGAACGCGGTGATCAGGTACGGCACGGCCATCCAGGTCGGCAGCATGTTGCGGATCGCAACGATCGGGTCAGTGGCCGAGGCCAGATCATTGTTGCCCACCGACAATAGGCCGCCGAGGGTGATCAGCAGCACCAGCGGAATCCCCGCCCCGAAGGCCGCCGACGCCACCAGACGCACGGCTTTGACACTGCGGTGCTGGTAGCGCGACATGTCCGCACCGGCGTTGGCCCAACCGATCCCGGTGCCGGCGGCCATGGTGCCGATGCCAATGATCATCGCGCTCAAGGGCGCTGGCGTGGCGTTGAACACGGCGCTCCAGTCGATGGTCGCGCAAAGGAAACAGCCGACCAGGATATTCAGTGCACCGAACACGTAGGTCGCCCATCTCTGGATCACCAGCAACGTGGCGTGACCGAGGCCGGATACCGACAACGTCAGCAGCACGAAAATCGCGATAAACACCAGGGTCAGCAGCGGCGCGCTTTTGGCTTCCACCGGCGAGCCGAACAGAATCGAGCACAGCGACAACAAGACGAACGCGGCGGTGGTGGTGTTGACCGTTTCCCAACCCAGACGCGACATCAGCGAGACCAGCGTCGGGCCGATGTTGCCGCGTACGCCAAAAATTGCTCGCGACAACGTCAGGCTCGGTGCGCGACCACGACGACCGGCAATGGAGATGATCCCGACCACCGCGAAAGAACCGGCGGCACCGAGGATGGCAACGATGATCGCCTGCCAGATCGCCAGGCCGCGGAAGGCCACCAGCGTGGCGCCCAACGGCAAGCCGAGGATGGAAATGTTGGCCGCAAACCAGACCCAGAACAGTTGCAACGGATGACCATTGCATTCCCCTTCCGGCACCGGTTCGATACCACGGGTTTCCAATTGCCCGGCACTTTGCCCGGCTTTCGATGAACTCATGAAAATTGCTCCTTGCAATTATTGTGGTTGTGGCCAAGACAGACTCAGATCGACACCCGTTGTAGGAGCTGCCGAAGGCTGCGATCTTTTGATCTTTGGCGGTCGTCAGATTGCCAAAAATCAAGATCAAAAGATCGCAGCCTTCGGCAGCTCCTACGGGGGGTGGTGTTACTCAGCGCAGCGCGAGGAGTCCTTGCACCAACGGTTCCAGCTGCAAATCATTTACCGCTTTAACCTGCTCGATCATCGCCACAGGCCAACTCTCAAGACCCAGACAAGCCCCGAGCATTGCACCCAGAATCGCCGCGATGGTGTCGGTATCGCCGCCCAGACTGGCCGCCATGCACAGCGCTTCGAAGGCCGTCATTTTCCCGATAGCCACTTGCTGAGCCAGCGCAAACGACACCACCACCGATTCCTGTGACGCCACGGAAGTGCCGATCACGTCGTACATCAAGTCCGCCAGCAACGCCTTATCGCTGTCGATGCTGATGCTGCGCGCCCAACGGATGCGCGAGGCGATACGTCCGCCGGCAACCCAGTGGCCATGACCTTCGGCTTGTTGCGCGATTTGCAGGCCCAGGCTCAACGCCTCACCCAGGTGCATGCCGTTGATCCCGGCGGAAACCACCGCCGCCACCGCCGCCGCGCTGGAAATTCCCAGCGAGGTGTTGTGAGTGACCTGACAGGCTTGCACCACGGCGCGGATGAAACGCTCGGGATCGGCCACATCGGCGGCAATCCCCACCGGCGTGATGCGCATTGCCGCGCCATTGGTGGTGCCGTAGCGCCCCGCCTCCTCTGGCGAGTAGCCGGCGAGAATCATCTCGATCGCACGTTTGGTCGATGGGCCGAGTAAATCCTGCGAGCCCTTGGCCCGCATTCCGGCTTCCCATTCGATCAATCGTCGGGCAAGCACCGTCGGTTCGATCCGGCCCTCGCCGTCAATCAACAACCGGCCGATCAGGATCGCCTGTTCGGTATCGTCAGTGATCGAGCCTTTGGGCATGTTCGCGGCGATCGGTTGATCCGGGCCAGCGTCTTGCAGCTCCGTGATTTCGCCGAAGCGCGCCTTGATCTCGGCGCGGCTCAGGGATTGGGTGGGCATGCCCAACGCATCCCCCAGGGCCAGTCCGTAGAACGCACCGAGGGCATGGTCGAGCGCAATCATTTTGCAGTTCCAATTTGCAGGTGCAGACGAAAATGCACCGGATCGAGCAGGCTTTCGACTTGTTCCATGAAACGGTTCTGACGGTCGTAAGTGGTGCGCAGGGCCTTGAGGAACACCGTGCCCTCCGGGCGCCCGAGCAGTTTGGCGTCTTCGGCATTCAAGGGTTCGGCACCGATCCATTGATCCCCATGCTCGCCAATGTAGCCGTAAGCGGCCAGGGTGATGGTCAGGGAATCATCGATCAACCCCACTTGCGGCAGGCTTTCCAGACCTCCGGTGGCGGGCATCAATGAACGTTCAAGAGACACCAGCGTGCCATCGGTACTGCGGCGGCGCCGGTCGAGCGTGATGAACTGATCGGTGCCGAAACGTGGTAGCAAGTCAGGACGGGACACGGCCTCCAGCCGCAGCACTTCAGTGTTGATCAACGCCCCGTTGTCGGCCAGTGCCTTGCCCCAGCCGTTGCGTTGATCGAGCACCACCCCGTCGTAAGTGACGATGGAGCCCACCGCGCTTTGCGTGGCGAGGTCGTGGCGTCGTTTCAGTTCGACCAGCGCTTCACGCAATGTGCCGTGGCTGACCTTGAATTCTTGAGCCAATCGATGTTCGCCCGGCAATAGAATACCGTCCTCTATGAGGCCGCTTTCGATGCGCCGGATGAGCTCGTCGCTCACCTGTTGTTTCTTGTCAATTCGTAGCGGTCTAATCATGTACACCTCGGGTGTACCCTCATAGCTGAAACGGGTTGGGGCGAGCAAGGAATATTTTGTGAAAGTGGGTGAAGGATGCGGGTTCAAAATCGACCGCTCTGCGGTCAATCGCGAGCAGGCTCGCTCCCACAGGGATCTGTCGTGTAGATAAATCTTGTGCGCGACACAGATCAACTGTGGGAGCGAGCCTGCTCGCGATGGCGTCGTCACATTCAATCTCAATGTGTCAGACAGCCCACTCCCACAAGGAAAATCAGCGTTGTTTCAGTCGGTCGATCACCACCGCCAGCAACAGGATCGAACCGCGAATCACGTACTGATAAAAGGTATCGATATTCTTCAGGTTCATCGCATTCTCGATGATCGCCAGAATCAGCACCCCGGCAATCACATGCCGAATCATCCCGATCCCACCACTCAGCGATACCCCGCCGAGCACGCAAGCCGAGATCACTGTCAGCTCGAAACCCTGGCCAATCATCGGCTGACCGGACGTCATGCGCGACGCCAGAATCACCCCAGCCAACGCACCGATCACACCGTGCACGGCGAAGATGATGATCTTGGTCCGGTCAACATTGACCCCGGCCAGCAACGCCGCTTCCTGGTTGCCGCCGATGGCCATGGTGTTGCGCCCGTAGGTGGTGTAATTCAGCAACCAACCGAAAAACAGGAAGCAGACGATGGTGATCAGAATCGGCACCGGCACCCCGAACAACTGGCCGTTACCGAACACGAAAAACTGCTCCTGGGACACGCCCACCGCTTTGCCGTTGGCAAAAATGTAAGCCAGGCCGCGAACGATCTGCATGGTCGCCAGCGTGGTGATCAACGCATTGACCCGCAACTTGGCGATCACGATCCCGTTGATCAGCCCGACAATCAGCCCCATCACCAGCGCCGCGCTCACGCCAAGGAACACGCTGTCGGTGTCGCGCATCACCACCGCCGCGACCACGCCGGCGCAGGCAATCACCGAGCCCACCGACAAGTCGAAATGCCCGGACGCCAGGCAATACAACATGGTGCACGCGGCAATCCCGGTGGTGGAAATCGCCAGGCCCAGGCCACGCATGTTCAGCGGCGACAGGAAGTTGTCGATCAGCACGGTGCAGAGCACGAAGATCCCGATGGCCGCCAGCAGCATCACCCAATCATCGAGAAAACGCCGCAAGTCCAGAGGTTTGCGCGGGGTTGGCAGAGCGTTGTTTTGGATGGTCATAGTCACCTCTCAGTTTGCCACGTCGGCAGCGCGTTGGCGTGGCAACGCCAATTGCAGCAGGTTGGATTCATTGGCTTGTTCGCGGGTCAGTTCGCCGCGCATCGCGCCTTCGCAAAGCACCAGGATGCGGTCGGAAATGCCCATGACTTCCATCAGGTCGCTGGACACCACAATCACCGCGATGCCGCTGGCGGCCAGGTTATGGATGATTTGGTAAATCTCCGCTTTTGCACCGATGTCGATGCCACGGGTCGGCTCGTCGAGCAGCAGGACTTTCATCGGCATCGACAACCAGCGACCGAGAATCGCCTTCTGCTGATTGCCGCCGGACAGGTACATGATTTTCTGCGCCGCGTTGGGCGTCTTCACCTTCAGCGCCTTGATCTGCTTGTCGGCGTTGCCCTTTTCCCACAGCCCGCGCAGCAGGCAGCCGAAGGTGGAATGAGCGCCGCGGGCGCTGATATTGATGTTCTCGGCGACGCTTGCGAGCGGCATGATGCCCTCCTTCTTGCGGTCCTCGGGGCACAGCAGAATCCCCGCCGCAATGGCATCGCGTGGCGAACGCAATTTCAGTTCATGACCGCGCAACTCCAGGCGCCCGGCAGTGTTGCGCGTGAGCCCGCTGAGCATCCGGAACAGCTCGGTACGCCCGGCGCCGACCAGGCCGAACAGCCCGAGAATTTCGCCCTTGTGCACCTCGAAACTCACCGGTTCTCGCAAGCCCGGCCCCAGTAACCCGTCGACCTTGAGCGCCACTGCGCCACGCGGACGACTGCGGTAATCGTAGATGTCCTGAATGTCGCGACCGACCATGCAGGTCACCAACTGATCGTGGGTCAGCGCGCTCATGTCCTCGAAGGTGCGCACGAAACGACCGTCCTTGAACACCGTCACTGCGTTGCAGATGCGGAACACTTCTTCCATGCGATGGGAGACGTAAAGCACCACTTTGCCTTCGTCGCGCAGGCGGCCGATGATCGCCATCAAGCGATCGATTTCCCGGGCAGAAAGACTGCTGGTGGGTTCGTCGAACGCAATCACATGCGCCCCACGGGACAACGCCTTGGCGATTTCCACCAATTGCCGCTGGCCGAGGGACAAGCGCCCGACTTTCTCTTGCGGGTCGATTTCATCGGCCAGGCCTTTGAGGCAAGCCAGTGCCTGTTGCCGCAGAGCGCCGCGATTGATCAGGCCGAAACTCGCCGGCAGATGGCCGAGAAACAGGTTCTCGGCCACGGTCATTTCCGGCACCAGGTGCAGCTCCTGATGGATCACCGCGACCCCGCTGCCAATGCTGTCGGCGGTGGACTTGAAGACCATGGTCTGCTCGCCGATCCGCACATCGCCGCTGCTCGGTGTGTAAGCACCGCCAAGGATTTTCAGCAGCGTGGATTTACCGGCGCCGTTCTCGCCCATCAAGGCATGAACCTGCCCCGGATGGGCGACGAAGCTGATGCCGTCCAGTGCCTTCACCCCGGGAAAGGTCTTGCCGATCCCGTTGAAGCGCAGGCTGCCGCCAATGCTCTGTTGATCTGTCTGTACTTGTGCGTGCATAAACCCACCTCATCACACCGATCAGGCAACCCCGTCGCCAGGGTCGCCGATGAAATCAACCGCGCCTCAGTTCCACAGGCCGATCTTTTCCAGTTCCTGCTTGAAGTTGTCGCGCGTGATCAGTGTCACGTCGTCCATGGCGGTGTATTTCGGCGGTTCTTTACCGGTGGTGACCCACTCGTACATCATGCTCGCGGTGTTGTAGCCCTCGATGTGCGGGCTCGGCAGCATCGAGCCGAAGAAGCCGCTGTTGGCTTTCTTCAGTTCGCCGATGGCGTCGGTGCCATTGATGCCGATGCCGATCACGTTGGTCGCGGCGAAACCGGCGCTTTCGGTGGCACGCACGCCGCCCAGCACAGTGTTGTCGTTCATCCCGCCGATGATCAGGTTTTTCGCCCCGCTCGGGAGCTTCACCAGCGCCGAGTTGGTGGCGTCCATGCTGCCGGGTACGTCGAGGGTTTTCAGCGCCGAAAAGAGGATGTGGTCTTTCGGCAGGCCAGCCTCTTCAAGGGACTTGGCCGAACCGTCGGTGCGTTTCTTGCCGGTGTCGAGTTCGTTGTAGGTGTTGATCACCGCGTACGTGTCTTTCCAGTCCCAGCCGCGTTTTTTCGCTTCGGCGGCCATGGCGGCGCCCTGCTTCTGGCCGACTTCGAAAGCTGCCATGCCGAGGTACGGCACGTCCTCCATGAACTTGCCGCTGGCATCGACGAAGCGGTCATCGACGGCGATCACTTTCAAACCGTTGAGCTTGGCCTTGGCCATGATCGCAGGTCCCAGGGACACGTCCGGCGGGCAGATCACGAAGCCCTTGGCGCCGTTGGCCGCCAGGCTGTCGATGGCCGAGAGGGTTTTCTCGCCGTCAGGCACGGCGATCTTGATGAGGGTGAAGCCCTTGTCCTTGCCGGCCTTTTCGGCGAAGGCCCATTCGGTCTGGAACCAGGGTTCTTCCGCTTGCTTGACCAGAAAACCGATCTTCACTTCCTCGGCCGCCAGCAAGGTGCTGCTCAGGCTGACCGCAGTGACCGCCAAAGCGGCACAGCACAGGGAACGGATCCCACGACGACGTTTCATAAGCTGACTCCTTGTTATTTTTTTTGAGCGTTATTTGAAAGCCAATACAGCGGTCAAAGCCTGCAACCAATAGTCATATCGTATGATGATTGGATTTCAGACGTGGTTTCGCGCCAGAAATCCAGATTATTCAGTCGTGGTACATCACCGAGCGCCCACCATCGATGGTGATGCACGAGGCGTTGATAAACGGCGCTTCATCACTGGCCAGGAACACGGCGGTCATCGCCACTTCAATCGGTTGGCCGATACGCCGCGGTGGATGCAGGTCGAAGGCCCGCTGACGTTCGGCATGGGGGTCGGCAAAACCGTTCCAGTAATCGACGTTCAATTGGGTTTCGATGTAGCCCGGCGCGATGGCGTTGACGCGAATGCCCTTGGGTGCGTATTCGATGCCCAGGGCGCGGGTCAGCCCGAGCAAGCCATGTTTGGCCACCGGGTACGGGAAGCAGCCAGGAATGATGTGAGTGGAATGGGTCGAGGCGATGTTGATGATGCTGCCGATGCCCTGCTCGATCATTTGCGGCAATACGGCTTTGCAGCCATACCAGGCGCCGTCCAGGTCAATGGCGAAGCAACGATGCCAGTCTTCTTCGGTCATTTGCAGCGGGTCGCGGAACACGTTGACCCCGGCGCAATTGACCAGCACGTCGATTCGACCGTGAAGCTCGATGGCCAATTTGGCCATGGCGTGCAGGTCTTGCTGGCGCGACACGTCGGCCTTGATCGCCACGACATCCGCGCCTTGTTCACGCCAGTGGGCCGCGACTTTTTCGACTTTCTCGACCTGGATATCACTGATGATCAGCCTGGCCTGCTGAGAGGCGAAGGTCGCGACAATCGCTTCGCCGATCCCCTGGGCAGCGCCGGTCAGCAGCACGACCTTGTTTTTCAACCGTTCGCCCTTGGGCGGTTCGGGCACCGGTGGCAAGGAAAGAGGTTCAGCCATGGATCAACACTCCTGTTTGAAGGCACGACGAAAACCGGACATCTGTCGATGTCCGGTCAAAACGCTTTTGGGAATAGGCAGGCAGGCGCGAAAACGCCCGGGCGCCGAGGCGGCCTGAAGCACTGACTCCGCAAGGGAGTACGGTGGAATATCGCTGCATCACTTCACCTGTTTTGTTTTTTTAAGTGTGAGTGCGTGTAACTGATGGAGCCGACTATAAACCCGACCGCCAAATAATCTCAATATATAATTTCACATCCCATATTTTGGGATTTATCCAGCAAATCGCTGACAGGGTTTTCCGGGCACATCCACTCGAATCGATAACAGCGCGCCGTCCAATGGGTGGTTCAGCGGGCTTGCGGCGCTGGTGATGTACAGGGTCTTGAAGTCTTCGCCACCGAACACGCAACTGGTGGGACGGCTGACAGGCAGTTCGATCACCCGATCCAAATAACCGTCCGGGGTCAGTCTGAGCAGACAGCTGCCATCCCAACGGGCATTCCATATGTAGCCCTCGGCATCCATCGCGGAACCATCGGGGCCGCCACGTTCATGGGGGCCGAACCAGACATAGGCGGTGTCCAGGTTGCCGTCGGCATGGATGAAATACCGGTAAAGCGTGCTGTCGAGGCTGTCGGCGAAATACAGGGTTGTTCCGTCGTCGCTCCACAGCAATGTGTTGGGAATGCCCAGCCCACGGAGCAATGGCGTGACCCGAGCATCGCGGTCGATACGAAACAGACCACCCGAGCGGTGCACGATGGGCAAATCTTCGCCCTGCTCGCCGATATTGTTTTGCATGGTGCCCAGCCAGAGCCGGCCCTGAGCATCACAACGGGCTTCGTTGGCGCGATTGCCGGGTTGCGGATCGGCCACGCAGAGCAAGGTCAGCCGAGGCTCCAGGCCTGGAGAATCCAGGTCCAGCCGATAAACCCCACTGCTCAATGTCACCAGTGCATCGCCGCTTTCGCAGGGGATGAACGCGGACACGTGTTCCGGCATCTGCCAGATGTCCACATTGGCGCCGATCAGCCTCAGCGCTTGTTTACCCGCGATGTCTACCCAGTAAAGAGCCTGGGTCGGTGCATCCCAGAACGGCCCTTCGCCGAGTCGCGCACGGTGTCCGGTAACCGCAGTCCACGTCATGAAGCCTCCTTTTTGTTTTGTGTGGGAGCGAGCCTGCTCGCGATGACTGAGTCACATTCGGCATAGATGTCGACTGATCCACCGCTATCGTGAGCAGGCTCGCTCCCACAAGGGGTTCTTTATTGTTAGCTGGCCTTCTTGTCGGCCATGACTTGCGGGTAGAAGCGTTTGATCGCCAGGTCCGCGTTATCGATCAGGGTCATGCAGGCCCACACCCCCCGCGCGGCATCCCGGGCGGCGATGGCGTCGGCCATGTCTTTGTGGATTGGCAAGGTTCGGCGCAGCTCGTCCGGGTCGGCGGCAGACACTTCAAAAGACACGGCCAGCAACGCGCCGAGGGCCGGGACCATTTGTTCGATGAATTGATTGTGGCTGGCGGCGAGGATGCACTCGTGGAAGAACTGGTCGGCGCGGTTGTAATCGATGCCGCTGTCCACGGCCCGCTCCAGCGCGTTATAGGCCTGGAGCACGGCCTGGATCTGTTCGACTGAGGCCCGTTCACACGCCCAGCGCACCGCCATGGGTTCGATAGTGCGGCGCAGGTCGAGCAGGTCATCGACAAAATTCTCCGGCAAGCCACTGCGCGACAGCCAGCCGACGACTTGCGGGTCGAAGAGGTTCCAGCGTCGCACCGGCAATACCCGTGTGCCGACCTTCGGCCCGACTTCGAGCATGCCTTTGGCCACCAGGGTTTTGATGGCTTCGCGGATGACCGTGCGACTGACACCGAGCTGCTCGCCCAAGTCGGCTTCAACCTTGATGGTTTCGCCGGGTTTCACCTGGCCAGCGGCAATCCAGCATCCCAGCCAGTCGACCGTCGACGCATGAAAACTGCTGGACATGGGCACCTCGTCGACCGGTGATAAAAAACGACACGACACAAAGCCGTTCGCGATGGATGCCCACGCTAATCATCATATGATTGAGTGTCAATTGGATTTTTAGCAGGCCCTGCCAATACGGACAGGGCTGTTCGTCCGAATCCTGCTCGAAGCTTTGAACCCATCCACTTTCTAAACTACGGTTAGCCGCAACAGATCAGGCCGTCAGCGATCTGTTCCCCCTTCAAATCCCTATCGACAGGTATGAACATGGACATGGATGCGTCTACGAAGTACCCCATTGTGTTGGTTCACGGTCTTTTCGGCTTCGATAAAATCGCCGGTTATCCCTACTTCTTCGAAATCGAGGAAGCCTTGGAACGCGCCGGCGCTCAGGTGTTTGCCGTCAATATCCCAACCGTCAACGGGAATGAGGAACGCGGTGAAAAACTGCTCGAACACGTCAACCGCATTTTGCTGGAAACGGGAGCCGCCAAGGTCAATCTGATCGGCCATAGCCAAGGCCCCCTGGCTGCACGCTACGTAGCCGCCCTGCACCCGGAAAAGGTCGCGTCGGTCACCTCGGTCAGTTGCCCCAATCACGGCTCCGAGATCGCCGACCAGTTGCATAAGGCACTGACACCCGGAGAGTTGCCCGAAGCGTTGGTACTGGCCCTGCTGGGCGCAGTCGGCACTTTCATTTCCTTGATCAGCGGCCACCCGGAAAACCCGGTGGACGCTCAAGCGGCGTTCGAATCGCTGACCAGCGCAGGATTGGCGGCCTTCAATCGCAAGTACCCGCAAGGGCTGCCAAAGGTTTGGGGCGGGGAAGGCAACGAAGTTGAAAACGGCGTGTATTACTACTCCTGGAGCGGGATCGTGCAGAATTTTCAAAGCCTGCAACCACTCGACCCGAGTCATTTGAACTGCAAAGTGCTGTCACTTTTATTTTATAAAGAGAAGCACGCCAACGATGGGTTGGTCGGCCGCTACAGCTCGCACCTGGGCAAGGTGATTCGCTCGGACTACCCCATGGACCACTTTGACGCAGTCAATCAGCTGGCCGGGATCAACAGTTGGAACGTGAGCCCGGTCAGGCTCTACCTTGAACATGCCGCCCGGCTCAAGAGCAAGGGTTTGTAAGCAAAAAAAAACGGCCCGTTGAAATAACGGGCCGTTTTTCACAGCACAAAAGCACAGTGCGTCACGGCTCAAGCCCGATAGGGAAGAACTCGCCACCGCTCCACACACCCAGCCAACTTTGCCCGTCGATCTCACGGGTTACCGCCAGTTCCACCAGTTGGTAGAACACATTGCGGTGAATCAGTGCTTCAAGATTGGTGCGTACATGCACGTACGGCGCAGGCTCTTGAGTCACCGGGTCGATTACCACGCGCATGGGGTGCTCGGCGCCGGCATCGGCCGTTTCATCGACATTGGTGGTAAAACGCAGGACCTGGGCTTCACCCTCGCCTTCGACCTCCACGGCAATCGCCACGAACGGCGCGTCGTCGACCTTGATGCCAACCTTCTCGACCGGGGTAATCAGGAAGTAATCATCGCCGTCGCGGCGAATGATGGTGGAGAACAGCTTGACCATCGGCTTGCGCCCGATTGGCGTACCCAGGTAATACCAGGTGCCGTCGCGGGCGATGCGCATGTCGATGTCGCCGCAGAAGTCGGGGTTCCACAAGTGGACCGGTGGCAAGCCTTTGGTTTTGGGGATTTGCCCCAACAGGTCGTTGGCTTTTTGCGGGCCACTCATGGCGTTCTCCTTTGAATTACTGGTCGCTGAGCCCCAGCAGGCTACGAGCGTATTGCTCCAGCGGCGGGCCCAGCAAGTCTTCTGGCTTGTTGTCGTGGAACGTCAGTAAACCGCCACGACTCTTGATACGTGCAGTATCGATCAAATACTGGGTGCTGGTCTCGATCAACATGATCTGAATCACGCCGCTGTCGATCCCGAGGCGATCCACGTGTTCCTGATCGAGCCATTCATCCGAGTTGCCGATGCGGTCGTCGGCCTTGGCGAAACGGGTGTAAAGCAGATAATGCGCGCCAACGGCACGGGCCTCGCCCATGGCCGCATCGAGGCCTTCCGGCGCACGGGCACGGCGGACCATCGGGAAATATTCGATAAAACCGTTGAAGGCTTCTTCGGCCACCACGTTGGGTCGCGGGTAGGCACTGCCCGGTGGCGCGAAGGCACCCTGGGCGATGTAGATGAACGAGTCCGGCTGAATGCGGAGATTATTCACGCGACGGCTGTCGCTGTGGTCCAGCAGCCCCGCGTCGCTCATGTGGTAGCGAGTCCCTTCAGCCATATCGCTGACATTCATGCAGCCACCAAGCGCCAAAACGGCCAGCAGCAAAACCAGGCTACGCATCCTACCCTCCAGAGGCCGGTGACGGAAAACCGGCGAATGGCCATGGGATGCAGCTTCCGCGCCAGCTCAATGAGCAGGGATGTGTCAGGTGTTTTTAAGGTGACTGGAAGATGGCTATCGCGGGCAAGCCTCGCTCCTACAGGTCATGTGTCGAATGTAGAAACTGCAACTGACACATGACTTGTAGGAGCGAGGCTTGCCCGCGAAGAGGCCCGATCAACCGCCGATGATTTTCATGATGGTCGCGCCACCGGAGAACGCCACTTCCTGTTTGTCCCCCAAGGCTTTGACCAGCAGTCGCTGCAAAGCCGGCAGCGCCTGGTGGCGAGGCTTGTCCAGGAGGTCGCCGACATAGTGGCGATTGCTCGACGACAGGCAGCCATGCAGCCAGCCAGTGGACGACAGACGAAGCCGAGAACAGGTCCGGCAGAAAGGAACGCTTTCATTGGCGATCACGCCGAAGTGGCCCAGCCCCGGAATCTGATAGCGCACCGCCGTGGCATCGACCGGCGCATCGGCCTGAAGGTACTCGTAGCGTTCGCCGATCAGGCTCAGCAACTGCTGAAGGCTGACGAACTGCTGCAGGAAGGCGTTGGAGTCGGTGGCCAGGTGCCCCATGCGCATCAACTCGATGAAGCGCAACTCATAGCCGCGCTCCAGGCAGTAATCGAGCAGCGGCATCACCTGATCGAGGTTCTGCCCCCGTAGCGGCACCATATTGACCTTGATCTTCATGCCCGCCGCAGCGGCCTGGTCCATGCTGTCGAGGACGGTCGCCAGATCGCCGCCACGCGCAATGCTGCGAAAGGCGCTGGCATCCAGAGTATCGAGGGAAACGTTGATGCGCCGAATGCCGGCATTCACCAGCAGCGGCAGCTTTTTCGCCAGCAATTGACCATTGGTGGTCAGGCTGATGTCCGCCAGGCCCATCTGCCCGACAGCGGTCATGAAGGCTTCGAGTTTGGGACTGACCAGTGGCTCGCCACCGGTAATGCGCAAACGCTCGATGCCCGCGGCCTCGATCAGATAGGCGACACCGCGCGCCATGGCCTCGGCCGACAACTCATCCTGCGCAGCCACCAGCCGCTTGCCGTTGGGCACGCAGTAGGTACAAGCGTAGTTACAGGCTGAAGTCAGACTGATCCGCAAATTGCGAAAACGCCTGCCTTGACGGTCAACGATCATGGATCACTCCGGCGAAAGAAGATTCGAACGCGCAAAACTTGACTCACAAATCAAGTTTTAGCAAGCCCTATGCCTGAGTATATTCCTGTGGTAGTGCGCCATGTAGCGAAATCATGGCGCTATAAGGCAACTGAATGGCTCAACTGCTCGGTGTGTCGGTATCGCGCTTGCGCTTGTTGCCCATGCGCACGCCGATGTCCATCAGGAACTGGAAGAAACCTTCCTGATCTTCCAGCACGTTGCTCCAGAATGGCGAGTGATACAGCGCCACGGCGCCGTGCACCAGCGCCCAGGCCGCGCAGTAATGGAAGTAAGGCGGAACGTCTTCAAGCTTGCCTTCGCTGATCCGACCCTTGATCAGCAGGGTCAGGCGTTCGAAGTTCGAAGCACGGATCTTGTGCAGTTCCTCGACCATCTCCGGCACCTGGTTGCCCTTGACCACCTTTTCTTCCAGGCGATCGAACAACCGATAGCGTTGCGGATCGCGCATGCGGAATTCGAAGTAGGCGCGAGACAGGGCTTCCTTGTCCTTATCGACATCGGCCGAGTGCAACAGCTCGTTCAAATCACGCTCGTAGTCGAGCATCAGGCGCAGGTAGATCTCCGCCTTGGATTTGAAGTGCTTGTAGATCGTGCCTTTGCCGATACCGACGGCATCAGCAATCATCTCGACGGTGACACTGTCTTCACCCAGTTCGAGGAACAGCTTGAGCGCGGTATCGAGAATTTCTTGCTCGCGGCGACGAAACTCACGGACCTTACGAGGTTCTTTATGCATAAGAAAAGGTCTGTAGGGGTCAAAATTCGAAGCCGCGTATTATGCCTAACTTGCGCCAAAATGCACGGATCATCCGACCATATATGTGTTTCTTGATGAATTCACGCAATGTCGACGATTGATGAGAACCCAACCGAAGCGCCCGTATTCCAAATTTGTTTAAAAACCCGACCGGCTAAACTGGACTCGGGGCGATACTGATCAATACTTCAACTGTCGGCGAGACATCTCCCCCAAGTGTCGCGCCGATGAAGGTACCAAAGGACTGCGTATCTTTGTTTTACTCCTAATGGTCTTAACCCGGATTCACCCCCCAGAACCCGGGTTTTTTTTGCCTGCGATTCAGCGGCCAAAGCCCTTAGGCTGCGAACCCTTCTAACGTTACACCTATGCCCCGACGTGCGCCAACGGGAACAAACGCTTGAAATTCTCGGTGGTCTGCTCGGCAAATCGCTCATAGGACTCACCACGCAACATTGCCAGAAATTCCGCTACCTCTCGTACGTATTGCGGCAGGTTCGGTTTGCCGCGATAAGGGATCGGCGCCAGGTACGGGGAGTCGGTTTCCACCAGCAACCGGTCAGCCGGTACCTTGCTGGCCACATCCCGCAAGGCATCGGCATTGCGAAACGTGACAATGCCGGACAAGGAAATGTAATACCCCATGTCCAGCGCAGCCTTGGCCATCCCCCAGTCTTCGGTGAAGCAATGCAGCACACCCGCCTGAGGCAGCGCCGCCTCTCGCAGCAGCTCGAGGGTGTCGGCCCGGGCACCACGCGTATGGATGATCACCGGTTTGCCGGTCTGCCCCGCCGCTTGCAGGTGCAGACGGAACGACTCCTGCTGCAGGTCTGCCGCCTCCGGCTCGTAGTGATAATCCAGGCCGGTTTCACCGATCGCCACTACCCGCGGATGATTGAGTTCGCGCAACAACCAATCCAGTGCTGGTGCGGCACCCGGCTGCACATCCAGCGGATGCACACCGACCGAACAATCGACGTCGTCATAACGTTCGGCCAGGGCTTTGACGTCGGCGGCGTTGTCGACGCTGACGCCAATGCACAGGAAGTGCCCTACCCCGCGCGCACGGGCTGCATCGAGCGCGGCATCCAGGGAGCCGTCGTGGGCGGTGAGGTCGAGACGATCAAGGTGGCAATGGGAATCTACGAGCATAAAAGGGCTGCAACTTACATCGTATGAGTGGGACGGTCGGATTTCAGGGCTCCGGCCAGATGGGTTTCGATTCGACTGCGCGCAGTGTTGTCGCCTTCGTTGAATTGCACGCCAACTCCGGCGGCGCGGTTACCCTGGGCCCCTTTGGGGGTGATCCAGGTGACCTTGCCGGCGACCGGAATCTTTTCCGGTTCATCCATCAAGTGCAGCAGCATGAAGACCTCATCGCCCAACTTGTAGCTCTTGTTGGTCGGGATAAACAGGCCACCGTTTTTGATGAACGGCATGTAGGCCGCGTAGAGCACGGATTTGTCTTTGATCGTCAAAGACAAGATGCCATTGCGCGGTCCCGGACTGACGGATTCATTCATGCTGACCTCCACTGCTGATCATCAGAGTCTAGGCGCAGACTGTCACTTTTGGGCAGGCAAGGATACCCATTGCACCAACAGCGCCTCCAGCAACAGCGCCGGATTGAGGTTGGCTTTGCTCATTACTTTCTGGCGTTGGGCGAGGATCCAGTCCTGAATATTCAGGACTTTGTCCTGTGCGGATTTCTGCGCCAGGTATTGAATCACCTTGCGCATGTCCGCCAGCCCCAGCCCGGCTTCATCCTGAGTCAATTGATAACGCAGGATCAGGCTCGACCAGTCGCAAAACCAGTCGAACAGCAGCAACATGGGAATGGTTTTCCATTCCTCGGCCAACTGAGTCGGCGATTGCTGTTGCTTGAGCAACTTCTTCACACCCTCGACCACCAGCGCCCGCTGTTCGCGAACGCCCTGTGCCTGCAATTTGACCGCGGCCAATGGCGAACCGGCGGCGAGGGTCAGCAGCTCGATGCGCTCTTCTTCCGAGCAATCCGGCAACGTCTTGGCCAGCCAAGCCAGACTCATGGCTTCGCTCGGCAACGGACAGGCCTGCTGCACACAGCGGCTCTTGATGGTTGGCAGCAGACGGCTGGTCTGATGGCTGACCAACAGCAATACGGTATCGCCGGACGGCTCTTCAAGGCTTTTCAGCAAGGCGTTGGCGGCATTGATGTTCATCGACTCGACCGGCTCGATCAGCACCACTTTGCGCCCGCCCATCTGCGCGGTCTGGACCACGAAACTGACCAGGTCACGCACCTGATCGACCTTGATCGCCTTGTCCGCCTCTTCCGGTTCAAGAATGTAGTTGTCGGGATGACTGCCAGCCTTGAGCAGCAGGCAGGATTTGCACTCGCCGCAAGCCCCCTGCGGGGTCGGACGCTGGCACAACAAGCTGGCCATCAAACGCTCGGCCAGCGCACGCTTGCCGATCCCGGCCGGACCATGCAGCAAATAAGCGTGGGCGTGCCGGGCGCGACCGGCCAGTTGCTGCCAGAGACTGTCCTGCCACGGATAGGCTTCAGCCACGGGCCAACTCCAGCAGACGTGGCAGCAAGGCATCCAGAGACTGCTGAACCTGCGCCAGCGGTTGGGCGGCGTCTACCAGCACATGACGCGCAGAATCCGCTTTGGCACGCTCGAGGAAGGCATTGCGCACCGCATCGAAAAACGCTCGGCCTTCAAGCTCGAAGCGGTCCAGACGACCGCGAGCGGTGGCGCGGGCCAGGCCCACTTCCACCGGCAGATCGAAGATCAGCGTCAAGTCCGGGCGCAGATCGCCCTGGACGAAGGTTTCGAGGGTTGCGATGCGCTCCAGCGACAAACCACGACCACCGCCCTGATACGCGTAAGTCGAATCGGTAAAACGATCACACAAGACCACCGCACCACGGGCCAGCGCCGGGCGGATCACCTCGGCCAAATGTTGAGCTCGCGCAGCGAACACCAGCAGCAGTTCTGTGTCGGGGTTCATGACCTCATCGACCGGCGCCAACAGCACATCACGGATCCGCTCGGCCAGGGGCGTGCCGCCGGGCTCCCGGGTCAACACGACCTCGATACCGGCGGCGCGCAGACGCTCGGCCAGGTATTCGCGATTGGTGCTCTTGCCGGCACCTTCCGGGCCTTCCAGGGTAATAAACAAGCCAGTCACAGGCAGTCCTTAGTCAGAGTCATTGCGGGCTTTGCGGCGCGGGCGCATCCGGCTCGGGTGCTGGCGCCGGCTCTTGCGCGGAGTCTTGCGGCGCTACGGGTGGCATCTCTTCGGGCGCCGTATCGGGCGAAGCTGCCGGGATCGGCGCCTGAGCATCCTCCGTCGGCGGCGTAACAGTCGGCGCAGGGCTGGAACGGTAATCGGCACGTCGATTGATCTGGAACTCCCGCACCGCATTGTTGTGGGCGTCCAGGTCATCGGAGAACACGTGGCTGCCATCACCCCGCGCGACAAAATACAGACTGTTGCCGTCCGCCGGATTCAGCGCCGCATGGATCGCTTCGCGCCCCACCATCGCAATCGGCGTCGGCGGCAGGCCGGCGATCAGGTAAGTGTTATACGGGGTCGGTTCCTTGAGGTGGGCACGGGTCAACTTGCCGTTGTAACGATCACCCAGACCATAGATCACGGTCGGATCGGTTTGCAACAGCATGCCCATTTCCATGCGCCGTACGAACACCCCGGCGATCTGCCCGCGCTCCTGCGGCACACCGGTTTCCTTTTCCACCAGCGAGGCCATGATCAGCGCTTGATAGGGCTCGGTATAGGGCACGTCGGCAGCACGCTGACTCCATTCCTTGGCGAGAACCTCATCGAGGCGGTCGTAAGCCTTCTTGAGCAGATCGACGTCAGTCATGCCCCGCACGAAACGGTAAGTATCGGGAAAGAATCGCCCTTCCGGAAAAATCCCGCTGTGTCCGAGCTTGTCCATCACTTGACTGTCGCTCAAACCGTTCAGGGTCTGCTCGAGCTTTTCATCCTTGGCCAGGGCTGCGCGGACCTGATGGAAATTCCATCCTTCGACCAGGGTTACGCTGTACTGCACCATTTCCCCGCGCTTCCACAGATCGATCAGCCCTTCGACCGTCATGCCAGGAACCATCCGGTATTCGCCGCTGTGCAGCGGTTGCCTTGCCAGATTGAAGCGCCAATACACCCGCAGCCAAAACGCGTCCTTGATGACGCCATCGGCTTCGAGTCGAATGAAGGTGCGGTTTGGCGTAGTGCCTTTGGGCACGTCCAGCAGTTCTTCCTGGGCAATGTTCAGCGGTTGTACCAGCGCCGAATGAATTTTCCAGGCGCTGGCACCCGCCAACAGCCCCGCCAGAACCAGTCCGGTTTCCAGCAGCAGCAACAATTTACGTCTCACGAATCAAATATCCAGTAGCGCACGGGCAATGGTTTGGAGTTTACGGGTGAGCGGCCCAACCGGCCAGCTCAGTGCGGCATAGGCGCGCACCGGCCAAACGCCATACACGCTGTTGCAGACAAAGACCTCATCAGCCCATTGCAGCTGTTCCAGGGTGATGTCGGTGATTTGCGTGGGGATCCCCAATGACTCGGCCTGAAACAATAACTCGGCACGCATCACGCCCGCCACGCCACAGCGCTTGAGATCGGCGGTAACCAGCACACCATCGCGCACCAAAAACAGATTGCTGAACACGCCTTCGATCACCCGCCCGACCTGATCCAGCATCAAGCCTTCGGCATGCTCGGAGTCCTGCCACTCGGAGCGGGCGATAACCTGCTCCAGACGATTCAGATGCTTGAGTCCGGCGAGCAGTGGCTGTTTGGAAAGTCGTGTCGCACAAGGAAACAGACGAACACCCTGTTCCGCATGAACAGCCGGATAAGCAGCAGGAGGATTGCCTTGCAGAATGCGTCGAGCCTGCGCCGTGGGATCGGGGGCGTAACCACGCAGGCTGTCGCCACGGGTGAGGATGAGTTTGAGCACGCCCTCGCCCAGCGCGGCGGCATAGGCCAGCAGCTCCGTGCGGATCAGCTCGTGATCGGCGCGAATCGCCAGGCGCGAACAACCCTGCGCCAGACGCGACAAATGTCGATCCAGCAGCAGCGGCTGCCCGCCCTTGACCAAAAGGGTCTCGAACAGACCATCACCGTAAGCCAGGCCGCGATCCTTCAGCGACAAAGCGTCAGCCGGTTGACCGTCGACCCAGCTGTCCATCAGTCAGCGAACCGGCGGAACACCAGCGAGCCATTGGTACCGCCAAATCCGAAGGAGTTGGACAGCACCACGTCGATATCCATGCCGCGCGCGGTGTGGGGTACGAAGTCGAGGTCGCAGCCTTCATCCGGCTCATCGAGGTTGATGGTCGGTGGGGCTACCTGACTGTTGATGGCCAGTACGCTGAAAATCGCCTCGACCGCGCCCGCCGCACCCAGCAGGTGCCCGGTCATCGACTTGGTCGAACTGACTGCCAGTTTGTAGGCGTGGTCACCGAACACGGATTTGATCGCACAGGCTTCAGCGAGGTCGCCGGCCGAGGTCGAGGTGCCGTGGGCGTTGATGTACTGAACCTGATCGCCATTGATTTTGGCATCGCGCAGCGCATTGGTGATGCAACGTGCAGCACCCGCACCGTCGGCCGGTGGCGAAGTCATGTGATAAGCATCGCCACTGGTGCCAAAGCCGATCAGCTCGGCGTAGATGGTCGCGCCACGGGCCTTGGCGTGCTCCAGTTCTTCAAGAACCAGGGCACCGGCACCGTCGGACAATACGAAGCCATCGCGGCCCTTGTCCCATGGACGGCTGGCGCGGGCCGGCTCGTCATTGCGGGTCGACAGCGCGCGGGAGGCACCGAAGCCACCCATGCCCAGACCACACGCGGCCATCTCGGCACCACCGGCGATCATCACGTCGGCTTCGTCGTACATGATGTTGCGTGCCGCCATGCCAATGCAGTGCGTACCGGTGGTACACGCGGTGGCGATGGCGTAGTTAGGCCCCTGTGCACCCAGGTGAATGGACAGGAAACCGGAAATCATATTGATGATCGAGCCAGGCACGAAAAACGGAGAGATCCGTCGCGGGCCCGAATCATGCAGCGTTCGGCTGGTTTCTTCGATATTGGTCAAACCGCCAATACCCGACCCCATGGCCACGCCAATGCGCTCGCGGTTGGCGTCGGTGACTTCAAGACCTGCGTTACGCACGGCCTGAAAACCTGCTGCCAGACCGTACTGAATGAACAGGTCGAGCTTGCGAGCTTCCTTGACCGACAGGTATTCCTCGACATTGAAGCCCTTTACCGAACCGCCGAAACGGGTGGAATAGGCAGAAAGGTCGGTGTGTTCGATCAGACCAATGCCACTGCGGCCAGCCAGAATGCCCTGCCAACTGCTCGGCACATCCGTGCCCAGTGGCGACAACATACCCATACCGGTGACTACGACGCGTCTACGCGACACAGCACTCTCCTTTTTTCAAATGACGACTTTGCATCAGGCCTAAAGGAAAAAACCGCACGCCATGATGGCAGTGCGGTTTTTCCATGACAGCGAGCGACGACTAAAAACTATTACGCCTGGTGGCTGGTAACGTAGTCGATTGCAGCTTGTACAGTAGTGATCTTTTCAGCTTCTTCGTCAGGGATTTCGGTCTCGAATTCCTCTTCCAGAGCCATCACCAGCTCAACGGTGTCAAGGGAGTCGGCACCCAGGTCTTCAACGAAGGAAGCAGTGTTGACCACTTCTTCTTCTTTAACGCCCAGTTGCTCAGCAACGATTTTCTTGACGCGCTCTTCGATGGTGCTCATACCTTGTTTTCACTCCTAATGGACAAATTCAGGCAGCTGGCCAGTGGGTAAGTGTATAGAAAGACTTTTCAGCTTTTCAACTGAAAGCTTCACTCCTCAAACCCGGCGGCCCTCTGCCTATAAATAGATTGCAGCTTTATAACGGATTTTAGACAGCTCGTATGACATTTTTTTGAAGCGATCCGTCACATTTAACTCATGTACATCCCGCCGTTCACCGGGATTGTAGCCCCAGTAACGTAAGCCGCACCGTCGGATGCAAGAAAAGCGACCACAGACGCGATCTCTTGAGCTTGCCCCAGACGACCCAGCGGAATCTGCGTCTGCAAGGCTTCACGCTGCGCCTCAGGCAGTTCGCGAGTCATATCGGTGTCGATGAACCCTGGGGCCACCGAGTTTACCGTAATCGAACGCGAACCGACTTCACGCGCCAGTGCACGGCTGAAACCTTCCAGACCGGCCTTGGCGGCTGCATAGTTTACTTGGCCTGCGTTGCCCATGGCACCCACAACCGAGCCAATACTGATAATTCGTCCCCAACGAGCCTTGGTCATGCCGCGCAAAACGCCCTTGGACAGGCGAAACAGACTGTTCAGGTTGGTATCGACGACATCATGCCATTCGTCATCTTTCATGCGCATCATCAGGTTATCGCGGGTGATACCGGCATTATTGACCAGGATCGCCGGCGCACCAAACTGTTCCTGAATGCTCGCCAGCACGGCCGCTACGGACTCGTCGCTGGTGACATTGAGTTCCAGGCCAGTGCCCTGAATACCATTTTCTTTCAGGGTGGCAGCAATACGCTCGGCCCCCGAAGCGGAAGTCGCGGTGCCGACAACAATAGCACCCTGACGACCCAACTCCAGAGCGATAGCCTGGCCGATACCACGGCTGGCACCGGTGACCAGTGCAACTTTACCTTGCAGACTCATGCAAGCTTCTCCTTGTTCAGGCCAGCGCTGCACGGGCGGCAGCGAAAGCGTCTGGGGTATTGAGGTTAGAGGTCGACACGCCTTCGGCGCAACGTTTGTTCAAACCGGCAAGTACTTTGCCAGGGCCGCATTCGACCAGTTCGGTCGCACCCTTGGCAGCCAGTGCCTGGACCGACTCGACCCAGCGTACAGGCTTGTAGAGCTGTTCAAGCAGATCGCGCTTGAGGGTTTCCAGATCGGCCGGCACGTTGGCGCTGACGTTCTGTACCACAGGGATCTGCGGTGCCTGCCAGTCGATCGCTGCGATCGACTCGGCGAACCGCTCAGCGGCTGGGCGCATCAATTCGCAATGGGACGGCACGCTGACCGGCAACGGCATGGCGCGCTTGGCACCACGCGCCTTGCAGCCTTCGATGGCGCGCTCGACCGCCGCCTTGGCACCCGCGATAACCACTTGGCCCGGGGAGTTGAAGTTGACCGCGCTGACCACTTCGCCTTGTGCCGCTTCGGCGCAGGCTGCCAGCACATCGGCGTCCTCCAGACCGAGGATGGCGGCCATGCCGCCCTGCCCGGCCGGAACAGCCTCTTGCATCAACTGGCCGCGACGCTCTACCAGTTTCACCGCGTCGCCCAGACTCAGGCTGCCCGCAGCCACCAGGGCGCTGTATTCGCCCAGGCTGTGACCGGCAACGTAAGCCGGACGCACGCCGCCTTCAGCCAGCCACAAGCGCCACAAGGCGATCGAGGCGGTCAGAATGGCCGGCTGGGTTTTATCGGTTTGATTGAGTTGCTCTTCCGGCCCTTGCTGGGTCAGTGCCCACAGGTCGTAACCCAGAGCCTCGGAAGCTTCTTTGAATGTTTCAAGGACCACCGGATGTTGCGCGCCCAACTCGGCCAGCATGCCGAGGGACTGCGAACCCTGTCCTGGAAAGACGAATGCGAGGGAAGCAGACATGTAACAAGCCCCTAATGATCTTGTCGTCGGAGAAATGACGTCCCGTTTTGGGGAACGCAAGAAACTCACAGTTGGATGGCCAATTGAACTGAGCGGTCACATTTAAGCATTGTCCGACGAAAACGCCTAAGGCAACAAATCCTCCATGCGCCCATGAAGCCGCTCCGGCAAGTTTTCCTGGATCTCGATCAACGCGCGTTGAATCGCGCTCTGAAAACCCTGAACGCCCGCCGAACCGTGGCTTTTCACGACAATTCCCTGCAAACCGAGGAAACTTGCACCGTTGTGCCGCGCCGGCGCCAGTTCGGCCTGCAAGCGTTTCATCAGCGGCAGCGCCAGAGCGCCGACCACTTTCGACGCGAAATTTTTCTTGAACAACGCTTCGATGCGCCCGGCAATCATCGTCGCCAGTCCTTCGCTGGACTTGAGCAGGATATTGCCAACGAAGCCGTCGCATACCACCACATCGGCCTCGCCACGGTACAAACCGTCACCTTCGATAAATCCGATGTAGTTCAGGCCACGCGCATTTTGCAGCAGAGTCGCCGCCAGCTTGACCTGCTGATTACCTTTGATGTCTTCGGTGCCGATATTCAGCAACGCCACCCGGGGGCGAGCGATGCCCAGGGTTTGCGCCGCCACCGAGCCCATCACCGCAAACTGCAACAACTGCTCGGCACTGCAATCGACATTGGCACCCAGATCGAGCAACTGGCAGTAGCCCTTTTGCGTCGGAATAGCCGCGATCATCGCCGGCCGATCGATCCCCGGCAAGGTTTTGAGCACAAACCGCGACAACGCCATCAGCGCACCGGTATTGCCAGCACTGACGCAGGCCTGGACCTTACCGTCGCGCAGCAACTCCAGCGCCACGCGCATCGACGAGTCGGGCTTGCCGCGCAAGGCCTGGGCAGGCTTTTCATCCATGGTGATGACTTCGGACGCCGGCGCAATCGACAGGCGCGCGCGATCCACCGCCGAATGGCTGGCAATCAATTCTTCAAGAAGGGAGGGTTGACCGACAAGGGTCAGGTGCAACGAGGGCGTAGCAGACAGACAAGCAAGGCTGGCCTGAACAATGCTGCGGGGACCGAAGTCCCCGCCCATTGCGTCAATCGCGATGACTTGAGCGGACAAGGATTACTCGTCAGCGCCCTTGTCGATCACTTTACGACCACGGTATACGCCTTCTGGCGATACGTGGTGACGCAGGTGAACTTCACCGGTGGTTTTTTCTACAGACAGGGTGCTAGCCTCGAGAGCGTCGTGCGAACGACGCATGTCACGGGCAGAGCGGGATTTTTTGTTCTGCTGAACAGCCATAATTGATTAACTCCTAAACGTTTGGGTCACGCTTTAACTGCGCCAATACACTGAACGGGTTGGACCGCGTTACCTCGTCCTCGCTCGGTTCGGGCTCATCGAGACCCGCCGGCTGCTGGCATTCTTCCGGATGATGAGCAGGCACAATGGGCAAGGCGAGCAGAAGCTCCTCCTCGATCAGTGACTGCAGATCCAAAGGATCTTCGCCCAGTTCCAGCACGTCATAACCTTTCGGCAACGACTGGGTATTCGCACCCTCCTTCACCACAGCATAACTGCATTCGCTATGGATCGGCAGGGTGACCAGCTCAAGACAACGCTGGCAAACCATTTTGACTTCAGTGTCGATAAAGCTGTGAATTACCACAGATTTACGTTCATCTCGTTCAAAAACGAATTTAGCCTGCACCGTACCGACAGTGTCGGAAAGCGGGTCGCAGAGTCTCTCCAAATCGGCCAGCAGCAGTTCACCTTGAAGGGTGGTGCCACGGTCAGCCAATTTGCGCGGGTCAACGTGAGGTGGAATCGGGTCATTCAACATAGGCGCAGCATTATAGGGATGCCCCCAGCCATGTCAAAGGAAATTCAGCCCTGTCCGTCACTTGAGCCTGCGCTAGAATTCGCCCCTGCCCTTTGGAGATGCGCATGCTGCCTTTATTACTCGCTTCAAGCTCGGCCTATCGCCGGGAATTACTGGCCCGCTTGCAGCTGCCGTTCACGTGCAGCTCGCCGGATATCGACGAGAGCCATCGCCTGGCCGAGCCAGCCATCGAACTGGTAAAGCGCCTCGCCGAAGAAAAAGCCCGCGCGCTGGCAAGCAGCCATCCAGCCCATCTGATTATCGGCTCGGATCAGGTCGCGGTACTCGGCGAGCGGATTATCGGCAAACCTCACACCTTCGAAAAGGCCCGCGAACAATTGCTGGCATCCAGCGGTGCAAGCGTGACCTTCCTGACCGGCGTGGCACTGCTCAACAGTCAGACCGGTCACTGCCAGGTCGACTGCGTGCCATTCACTGTACACATGCGCACACTCGACGTAGCGCGCATCGAACGCTACCTGCGCGCCGAACAGCCCTACGACTGCGCTGGCAGCTTCAAGGCCGAAGGTTTGGGGGCGAGCCTGTTTCAAAGCACCGAAGGCCCTGACGCCACCAGCCTGATCGGCCTGCCGCTGATTCGCCTGGTGGACATGTTGCTGGCCGAAGGCGTGCAGATACCTTAAAGGTCAAAAGATCGCAGCCTCGCTTCACTCGACAGCTCCTACATTGAAATGCGTATCCCTTGCAGGAGCTGTCGAGTGAAACGAGGCTGCGATCTTTTGACTGTAAAAAAACCGGCAAAAAGCCGGTTTTTTTTATGCAGCAAGAAGATCAGCGCAACGAAGGCCCCTGAAACCCCATCCACATCGCCAAATGCTCAGCCACACTGGCGCCGAGCTTTTTCGAGAAGCGATCGAATGGCGACTCCTGAACGGTGAAGTCCACCAACTCCTTCTCGCCAATCACATCACGCGCCACCGAACTGGCATTACCCAAACCATCGATCAAGCCCAGCGCCAGCGCCTGCTCACCCGACCAGACCAGCCCGGAGAACAGCTCCGGATGATCTTTATCCTTCAGGCGATCACCCCGGCCCTTCTTGACGCTGCTGATGAACTGCTGATGAGTGGTATCGAGCACACCCTGCCAGAACTGGGTTTCCTCAGGCTTCTGCGGCTGGAACGGATCGAGGAACGATTTGTGCTCGCCCGACGTATAAGTACGGCGCTCGACACCCAGTTTCTCCATGGTGCCGACAAAGCCATAACCCGCCGCCGTCACACCGATAGAGCCCACCAGACTCGCCTTGTCGGCGTAGATCTGATCAGCCGCGCTGGCGATGTAGTAGGCACCGGAGGCCCCAAGATCCGAGATCACCGCATAAACCTTGATGTCCGGATGCAGGCCGCGCAAACGGCGAATCTCATCGTAGACGTAACCCGATTGCACCGGACTGCCGCCCGGACTGTTGATCCGCAGGATCACACCCTTGACCTTCTTGTCCTCGAAGGCTGCACGCAGACTGCCGACGATGTTGTCGGCGCTGGCCGGCTCTTTGTCGGCAATCATGCCCGTTACGTCGATCATCGCCGTGTAGCCGGAGCCCAGGCTTGCGGTTTTTTCCATATCTATCAGCGGCGACAACAGAATCAATGCGCCAAACAGGTACAAAAAAGTCAGCGACTTGAAGAATATCCCCCAGCGACGGGCCCGGCGTTGCTCCTGCACACCCGCCAGCAGGGTTTTTTCCAGCAGCTTCCAGCTTTTCTCGTCACCGCCTTCCGCGCTCGCCTTGGCGGGCGCTTTCCATTCGTCGGTCATGACATCTACCCCAGCAAAAAACCCATTAAACCTGCTGACTCAGCCAGGCGTGCAACTCCGAAAAACGATCAATGGCCAGCTTCGGCTCAAATAATTTCAACGCATCGATCGATTGAGCACCATAGCTGACGGCCACCGAATCCATGCCCGCATTGCGCGCCATTTGCAGATCGAACGATGAATCCCCAACCATCAACGCCTGCTCCGGGCGAACCTCGCAATGGGCGAGAATCTGCTCGAGCATCAGCGGATGGGGCTTGCTGGCGGTCTCATCGGCGGCACGAGTGATATCGAAATAATCTTCCCAACCGTGAGCCTTGAGCACCCGATCCAGCCCGCGCCGCGCCTTGCCGGTGGCCACTGCCAAGTGATAACCGTCGGCACGAAACGCGTCCATCGACTCGATTACACCCTCGAACAGAGGCGAAGGAACAGCCTCCGCCGCAATGTAGTGATCCGCATAATAATCCCGGAACGCTACCAGTTCGGCATCACTGATCTCGGGATACAAAGTGCGAATCGCCTCCGGTAATCCGAGGCCGATGATGCCTTTGACGTCTAAATCATCGCGCAACTGAAAGCCGGAGCGCTCGGACGCCACGTGCATCGCCTCGACAATCCGACCAATGGAGTCTGCGAGCGTGCCATCCCAATCGAAAATCAGCAGTTTGTAATCAGATGGGCGCACTCAATCGCTCCACGGTCTTGGCCCACATTTCGTCGACCGGGGCCTGCAACTTGAGTTCACCGCCATCGGGCAGCGGCACGGTCAGCATATAGGCGTGCAGGAACAGGCGCTTGCCACCGAGGTCACGTATTTCCTTGCTGAAATCGTCATCGCCGTACTTGGTGTCGCCGGCAATGCAATGCCCAGCATGCAGAGTATGGACGCGAATCTGGTGAGTACGGCCGGTGATCGGCTTGGCTTCGATCAGGGTGGCAAAGTCGCCAAAGCGACGCAGGACCTTGAATACGGTCACAGACTCCTTGCCCTCCTCCTCGTCGACCTCGACCATGCGCTCGCCAGAGCGCAGATTGCTCTTGCCGAGCGACGCACGGACTTGCTTGATCGAGGACGCCCAGTTGCCACGCACCAGCGCCATATAGCGCTTATCGACGCCATCGCCGCGCAATGCCGTATGCAAGTGGCGCAACATGCTGCGCTTCTTGGCAATCATCAGCAGGCCGGAGGTATCACGATCGAGACGGTGAACCAGTTCGAGCTCTTTGCAATCGGGACGCAACTGACGAAAGGCTTCGATCACCCCGTAAGTCAGGCCGCTGCCGCCATGAACCGCGATGCCGCAAGGCTTGTTGACCACGATCAGCGCCTTGTCTTCGTAGACAATCGAGGCCTCGAGCCGCTGCAACAGACCCTGGGCCAGCGGCACAGGTTCGTCGCGCTCAGGCACGCGAACCGGCGGCACGCGCACGATATCGCCCGCCTGCAGCTTGTATTCGGGCTTGATCCGACCTTTGTTCACCCGCACTTCGCCCTTGCGCAAAATGCGGTAAATCAAGGTCTTGGGCACGCCTTTGAGCCGAGCGAGAAGGAAGTTATCAATACGTTGGCCGGCATATTCCGGCGAGACCTCCAGCAGTTGTACGGCTGGGGTCGAAGGGGCAGTAGTCGTCATGGTGCGGATGATAACAATTTTTTATGGAATTGAAGCACTTAATCATTGCTGCTATAGTCGCGAACGCCGCCAAAAGTGGCCTGGACAGCGGACTAACGGTCAAAAACCGGCCCTGACCAACGCAATTCACGAGGACGAGAGGCCGTCCTACGGGGCTTTCGCTACGTAACGGCAGAGTTTTCAGTTGTAACGAGCGCAGGTGACATAAGGCCTGAATCATGCCGCAAAGCAGAGTTTTCACTCGCCTTCCGAGCAAATATTCACGGCCAGTTCACAAAGTGCAGTCAGCTGCGAACGACCCCGAGCGAACGCTTCGGAAACAACGCCTAAATTAGCCATGATGCGTGACCTCCCCTTTCGGAGCTCACGGTAAATGCCAACCCGCTGCGGATTCTGCGCGCGGCAGCACCCGAATTATCAGGGATACGTGTAGGGTGGAGATGCACAACCGCTGGACTGTGTAGCAATAGGCTTTATCAAGACGCTTCATCTCGTCCACAGCCGCCGGTTGATTCCTCCTCCTGACTGAGTGCTTAAGTAGCCACAGCAAGCAGGACGCGTACGTCGCGACACCGGCCCAATTGGTCGGGGTTCGCTAGACACTGGAGTGGCCAACCACTCCTGACGCACCTGACACCGACCGTGAGAAGTCGTGTGTGCCGAACGCCGTTTCCGGCAGCCCGGAAACCGACGGTACTACATGAAAAGAATGCTGATTAACGCAACTCAACCCGAAGAGTTGCGTGTTGCACTGGTAGATGGCCAGCGCCTCTACGACCTGGACATCGAATCCGGTGCACGCGAGCAGAAGAAGGCCAACATCTATAAAGGCCGGATTACTCGCATCGAACCAAGCCTTGAGGCTGCCTTTGTCGATTTCGGCTCTGAGCGCCACGGCTTCCTGCCCCTCAAAGAAATCTCCCGCGAATACTTCAAGAAAGCCCCCGAAGGCCGCGTCAATATCAAGGACGTCCTGAGCGAAGGCCAGGAAGTCATCGTTCAGGTCGAAAAAGAAGAACGTGGCAACAAGGGCGCTGCCCTGACCACCTTCATCAGCCTGGCCGGTCGTTACCTGGTGCTGATGCCGAACAACCCGCGTGCCGGCGGTATCTCCCGTCGCATCGAAGGTGAAGAGCGCAACGAACTGCGTGAAGCCCTGAACGGTCTGGTTGCCCCGGCCGACATGGGTCTGATCGTTCGCACTGCCGGCCTTGGCCGCAGCAGCGAAGAAATGCAGTGGGACCTCGATTACCTGCTGCAACTCTGGACCGCCATCAAAGAAGCTTCGCTGGATCGCTCCGCGCCATTCCTGATCTACCAGGAAAGCAACGTGATCATCCGCGCCATCCGCGATTACCTGCGCCAGGACATCGGCGAAGTGCTGATCGACAGCGTTGAAGCCCAGGACGAAGCCCTGACCTTCATCCGCCAGGTGATGCCGCAGTACGCCAGCAAGATCAAGCTGTATGAAGACAGCGTTCCGCTGTTCAACCGTTTCCAGATCGAAAGCCAGATCGAGACCGCCTTCCAGCGCGTCGTCGAACTGCCTTCCGGCGGCTCCATCGTTATCGATCCGACCGAAGCCCTGGTGTCCATCGACATCAACTCGGCGCGCGCCACCAAAGGCAGCGACATCGAAGAAACCGCTCTGCAGACCAACCTTGAAGCCGCCGAAGAAATCGCCCGTCAGTTGCGCTTGCGCGACATCGGCGGCCTGATCGTCATCGACTTCATCGACATGACCCCTGCCAAGAACCAGCGCGCCGTGGAAGAGAAAGTCCGCGAATGCCTGGAAGCCGACCGCGCTCGCGTGCAAGTCGGTCGCATCTCGCGCTTCGGCCTGCTGGAAATGTCCCGTCAACGCCTGCGTCCATCCCTGGGCGAAAGCAGCGGTATCGTCTGCCCGCGTTGCAACGGCACCGGCATCATCCGTGACGTCGAATCGCTGTCGCTGGCGATCCTGCGCCTGATCGAAGAAGAAGCCCTGAAAGACCGCACCGCCGAAGTTCGCGCACAAGTGCCGATTCCGGTTGCAGCTTTCCTGCTCAACGAAAAACGCAACTCGATCACCAAGATCGAACTGCGCACCCGTGCCCGCATCGTCATTCTGCCGAACGATCACCTCGAAACGCCGCACTTCGAAGTTCAGCGTCTGCGTGATGACAGCCCGGAAGCCGCGGTCGGCCAGTCCAGCTACGAAATCGCCGCTGCCGCTGCCGAAGTCGAAGAAGTCCAGCCAGCCGCCGCGACCCGCACCCTGGTTCGCCAGGAAGCCGCGGTCAAGACGGCTCCAGCTCGCGCCAACGCTCCGGTTCCGACCGAAGTCGTCGCCGCTCCAGTGGCTGCACCGGCCGTCGCGCCAGAGCCAAGCCTGTTCAAAGGCCTGGTGAAATCGCTGGTCAGCCTGTTTGCCAGCAAGGAAGAGCCTGTTGCGCCGGTTGTGGTTGAAAAACCAGCCACCGAACGCCCTGCCCGCAACGAAGAGCGTCGCAACGGTCGCCAGCAGAGCCGCAACCGTAACGGTCGCCGCGATGAAGAGCGCAAGCCTCGTGAGGAACGTGCACCGCGTGAAGAGCGCGCACCACGTGAGCCACGCGAAGAGCGTCAACCACGCGAAGCCCGTGAAGAAACGCCAGCAGTAGTCGCCCGCGAAGAACGTGCTCCACGCGCCCCTCGTGAAGAACGTGCACCGCGCGCCCCGCGTGAAGATCGCAAGCCACGTGGCGAGCGTGAAGAACGCCCGGTCCGTGAACTGCGCGAGCCTCTGGATGCCGCTCCGGCCGCCGCTGCCAACGCTGAAGAGCGTCCAGCCCGTCAGCCACGTGAAGAACGCGCTCCACGCCCACCGCGTGAAGAACGTCAGCCACGTACCGAGCAAGCCGTTGCTGCCGTTGCTGAAGAAGAGCTGCCAGCCAACGAAGAGCAACTGCAGGAAGACGGTCAGGAAGGCGCCGAAGGCGATCGTCCACGCCGCCGCTCCCGTGGCCAGCGTCGTCGCAGCAACCGTCGTGAGCGTCAACGCGATGCCAACGGCAACGTGATCGAAGGTTCGGAAGAATCCGAATCGGCTGAAAACGCCGAAGCGCCAAGCGCTGCCGATCTGGCCGCCGGCCTGGCTGTTACCGCAGCCGTTGCCAGCTCCGTGATCAGCGCGCCTGCTGAAGCACAAGCCAACGAGCAAGCAGAACGCGCCACTGCCGCCACGCTGGAAACTGCTCCGGTTGAAGCGCCAGTCGTTGAAGCGACCACGCCAGTAGAAGTCACCGCTGCTCCGGAAATCGAAGTAGCACCGGTTCGTGAAGCACAGCCTGAAGTTGAAGCTGCCGCTGAACCGGCTGTCGTCGCTGAACCAGCGACTGCTACCGAGCCTGTGGTTGAAGCGCCAGCTGAACGGGTACGTGAAGTTCGCGAAGAACAAACCACGTTCAACTGGGTTGCCGAGCCACCTGTAGCGGTCGAAACTCCAGTTGCTGAAGCCCCGGTGGCTGAAGCCATGGTCTCCGAGCCAGTGGTTGCTGCCGCCGAGCCTGCTCCGGTAGTTGAAGCGCCGGTTGTTGCCGAAGAGGCTGCACCAGTGGTTGAAGCCGCCCCTGTCAGCGCTCTGACCCCAAGTGGCCGTGCGCCGAACGACCCGCGTGAAGTACGTCGTCGCAAGCGTGAAGAAGAGCGCCTGCAGAAGGAAGCCGAACTGGCTGCCGCTGCTGCACCGGCCGCTGCCGAGCCAGCACCGGTTGTTGCTGAAGTCGTCGAGGCAGCCCCTGCCCCGGCCGCTGAAGTCGCTGCCGAACCGGTTGAATCCGTGATCGACGAAGCACCGCGCTCCGTTCAGGAAGCGGTAGAGCAACATGAGCAAGCCCTGGAAAAAGAGCACGAGCCTAAACCCCTCGCCTGATTCCATCGGCCACTAAAAAGCCCCGCCTGGTGATCCAGGCGGGGCTTTTTTTGCTTGTAGAAATTGAAGCCTGTCGCTACCTGGCAACGGTTAATTACCGAGGCGATTGCGCTCCTCACTAAACACCCGTCTAAATACTTGTAAGCAAGTATTACGAAATAGCCGTACAACATGCAGAATAGAGCGGTGCAGGGCTCAAAGCAGGTCCTGCCACGGCCCGAAAACCTTCGGCCCGTTATGGAGCAAAGAGTGCGTGACTATGGAAATTGCTGAACTGGACGCTTTCAAAGCGATTGTTGACTACGGCAGCGTCACACAGGCAGCGATCAGGTTAAACCGCGCTCAATCCAGTATTTCCTTCCGCATCAAGACACTCGAATCACGGCTCGATACCAAGCTGTTCGAACGCTCCGGCCGCGGTATCACGATGACGGCGCAAGGCAAGGAACTCTATGCCTACGCTTCACAAATCCTCGAACTGGTTGCTCGCGCTCAAGCCAGCCTGAGCCAGACAAAAACCGAAACACGGGTGCGTTTGGGGGTCATCGAAAACCTCACTATTACTCGCCAGAACCTGTTGCAAAGCATCGTTGCCAATCCCGACGGGCTGACGGTGGATGTCAGCATTGGTAATACACAGTCGCTGCTCAAGGATCTTGAGGCCGGCAAGCTCGACGCAGTGATTGTCGGCGCAGGCTTTGCACCTTCGCATTATCGCCGGGTAACGCTGTTCAACGATCCGCTGGCCTTGATCTACAGCGCAGCACACCCCGCCATCCAGGACCTGAAAGCGTTCAGTGGCCAAGTGTTCCTGGTCAACAGCCGGCGCAGCGCTTCACAACGTAATCTCGACGAACTATTCATGATGGGCAATATCACCCCGGAAAAAATCATCGAATGTGGCTCGTATCCGCTGTTGTTTTCTAATGTGATCAACGGCGTGGGCGTTGCCCTGGTGCCGTTGTCACTGGTCGATTCGTGCTGCCGCAGTGAACAGGTGCAAACGTATTTCCTGAGTGGTTCATATGCCTCGCTGACCACCGAATTCGTATTTTTTGATCACCCTGGCAAACCAGCCCCCAGAGCGCTGGCGCAATGGGTGCTGGACTTCGAAAAACCGGCCCGCTTACCGCTAACGGAAGGGTAACGGGCCGGACCCCCGCCCCCTTGCCCTGCACGATACCCACCCACCGCACACGTGGCGGTCGACCGAATCGATAATTCTGTCCATCAAGCCGCCTCCGTGCGCAGTGCCACCGGCGCCCGCCTTTTAATGGAACAGAGGATCACCCCAAACACGATCAGCACCAGACTGACCAGGTGATAGGCGTGCAGTTGCACGTCCAGGAACACGATACTGAACAGCCCACCGGACAGTGGCACCAAGTGAGTGAAGATCTCACCACGGGTGGCACCGATTTCACCGATACCTTTGCTCCAGAACAAGTACGACAGCCAGGACGGGAAGATCACCAGATACGCCAGGCCCAGCCACGGTGCAGCGCCCTGCCCCAGGTTGAACGTCAGATCAGGGCGCAATGCCCAAATTCCCAGGCTGAACGGAATCAGGCACAGGGCCCCCACCACCGCGCAGTACGTCACGAACGCATTGCCGGCGATGGTTTTGGGCTTTGTCCGCAAAAAGGAGCAATAGACAGCCCAACTGGCAGCCGAGGCCATGGTCCAGAAATCGCCTTTGTTGAAGCCTTCCAGGAAGCTCAAATCGGACAGATGCCCCATGGTCACCAGCCAGAACACACCCACCGTACTGATGACCACGCCGAGCATGTTCGACCTGGAGATGAAATCACCGAAAACGAAACGATTGAGGGCCAGTACCAGACACGGCGTGGCCGACAGGTAAATCGCCGCATTCAATGAACTGGTGTATTGCAAACCGATATACAAGGTCAGCGGAAATATAACTTGGCCACAGACCGCCAACATAACCAGGGTCAGCCATGATTTACGTGCGGCCGGCAAACTGGCGATCACGGCTTTATAGTTAATCAGCAGTAGTAAAGCGCTGGTAATCAGCCATCGAAGTTGCGACAGCAGCACCGGATCAACATCCACCACCATCAACTTTCCGACGACATAGTTACCACCCCAGAATACGGCAGCGAGTGAAAGTAATAAGTACGGCATTGACGCCTCCGTTAGATCTTCTTCATTAACATGAAAGAGGCACCGTCGAACTCGACTTCCCCTTGCAGATGGAACAAGTCTTGATACACAGACAGTTGCGCCTGCAACACATCCGTAATGGACACCAACAACAGTGCCTGCGTCGCCAGCACCCGGGCCAGTTCATTGACATAGACTCGGCAAGGCTCGGCCTCGACAGGCGAACTGTTGGCGACAATCAGTGAGTAACCAATCGACGGCGATTTTTTCCAATAAGTACTGACCGGATGCTCACCCCTACTGTGAACACCACACGCCACATGATCGTATGTCGGATAGAACCCGCTGAATAACGAGTTTTATATCTGGCACCCATCGATAAATACGAATGGGTGAATGGAAGAACCGATTATTCCGAGGAAAGTGCGAATACAATCCCGCTGACAACCGTTATTGAAAAACCAGCGCCTCAGGCACATCCACATCCCACAACACCCCCGGATCCTCCACCGCCACCTCGACCACCCTCGCCTGCGCGAACAGCGACTTGGCGCCGTGATCACCGGTCAACGCCATCAATCCCGGACCGAAGCTTCGACCGAACCCCACCGGATGCCCGTATTGCCCCTCATGCACCGGCACGCTGATGGCGTCATCGGCAATATTCGCAACAACCTGCTCAATGCTGGACGGCAGGATAAACGGCATATCCCCCAGCATGATCAGCCAGCCACCGAGTTGCGAGCACGCCGCCACACCCGCCGCAATGCTGTTGCCCAGGCCGGTCGACTCGATCCGCACGATCTCGCAACCATAGGCCTGAGCCATGCGAATCACTTGCGGGCGATCCGCCGTGGTCACCAGCACGCGTTTCTCAAGGGCGGCCGGCAGATTCACCAGCACCTGTTCGATCATCGAGTGCACGGTGATACCGTCACGAGCGGTGCATTCCACCAGCAGCTTGTCCTTCTCGGCACCCGCCACCTGCCTATACCGACTGCCCTGCCCGGCGGCCAGAACGATGACGCCGATGGAGTCGCTCATACCCCCTCCTGCAACGGCCTCTTCTGTTTCAGCTCGACGCCGTTCTTGATCGCCACAACTTCGGCCAGCAGCGACAAGGCGATTTCCGCCGGTGTATGGCTGCCGATATGCAAACCGATCGGCCCGTGCAAGCGCTCGATGGCCTGTTGTGACAAGCCTAGCTGAGCCAGGTTGTCCCTGCGCTTCTGGCTGTTGACCCGCGAGCCCAGCGCACCGACATAAAACGCTTTGGAATCCAGCGCCGTGAGCAACGCCATGTCGTCCAGGCGCGGATCGTGGGTCAGGGCGACGATGGCCGTGCGTTCGTCGGTCTGAATGGTCAGCACCGCTTCGTCGGGCATGCCCGGGACAAAGCGACCGTGTTGTTCTTCCCAACCGTAGACGAACTCGGTGCGCGGATCGCAGATCAGCACTTCGAAATCCAGCAGTCGGGCCATCTCGGCAACGTACCGCGACAATTGGCCAGCACCGATCAGCAACAGCCGCCAGCGCGGGCCGTAAATGGCGCGCAAGGTCTGGCCGTCGAACACCAGCGCATCCGTCTTGTTCGCCGGCTGCAAAACCACTTCACCGGTCGCAATATCCAGCGAGCGCGCAACGATTTCATGGGCCTCGCAGCGTGCCAGCAATTCGGCGACCCACGCCGGATCGCCGACGCGCTCTTCGGTCAGGCGCAATGTGCCACCGCACGGTAAACCAAACCGTGCGGCCTCCTCCCGGGTGACGCCATAGGTGATCAGTTGCACCGGCGGCCCATCAACCGGGATACGGCCATCGTGCAGCCGGGCAATCAGATCATCCTCAACACAGCCACCGGACACCGAGCCAATCACCACGCCGTCTTCACGCAAGGCCAGCATGGCACCCGGTGCCCGGGGCGCGGTGCCCCAGGTCTGGACCACGCTGTACAACATCACCCGCTGACCGGCGCGGCGCCATTGCAGCACGCTGCGCAGGACGTTCAGATCGACGCTGTCCATCAGGCTTGCGCCTTCTGCCAACCTTGCAGCTGATAGCGCACCGGCAGGTTCCGAATGCGCTTGCCGGTGGCAGCAAAGATCGCGTTGCACAGCGCTGGCGCAATCGGCGGCACGCCCGGCTCACCGACGCCGCCCAACGGCACATTGCCCGGTGGCGTGACCAGATGCACGGCGACTTCCTTCGGCGCCAGGGACATGCGCGCCACTTCATACATGTGGAAGTTATCCTGCTGAACCTTGCCGTCCTTGAAGCTGATTTCCCCCAGCACCGCGTTGCCCAGGCCCATGACGCAGGCGCCTTCGAACTGCGAGCGAATCCGCTCGGGGTTGATCTGCGGGCCGCAATCCACGGCGATGTCGGCCTTGTGCACAATCAGCGTGCCATCATCTTTGACTTCGACTTCGATCACCGCCGCCACATACGTGACGAAGCTGTAATGCACCGCCAGGCCCAAGCCTCGCCCCTTGGGCAACTCACGCCCCCAACCGGCGGCTTTGGCGGCAGTTTCCAGCACGGTGCGCATCCGCGCGGTGTCGATTGGATAACGCTCGGGGGATTCGCCGTAGTTCCACTCTTCACTTAAGGTGCGCGGATCGATCTGTCGGTCCGGGCCGAGCAGTTTGATCTGGTACTTGAGCGGATCCTGACCAGCCTTGTGGGCCAGTTCATCGACAAAGCTCTGAATCGCAAAACCGTGGGGAATGTTCGACACCGAGCGATACCAGCCGACCCGGGTATGGACCGTCGCTTCAGGGTTTTCCAGGCGCACGTTGGGGATCGCATACGCCATGTTGGTAAAGCCCATGCCCAGCTCGAAAGCCGCCTCGTGATTCATGCCCGGCGCGAACAACGCGGTGATGCTCGGTGCCACCGTGCGGTGCAACCAGCCGGATGGCAGACCGTCCTTGTTCAGGCTGGCCTTCAGGTATTCGGCAGACACGGTGTGGAAATAGGAGTTGTGGATGTCGTCTTCACGGGTCCATTGCACCCGCACGGCCTTGCCGGGGAATTCCTTGGCGAGGACGGCGGCTTCGATAATGAAGTCCGGCTTGGATTTGCGACCGAAACCGCCACCGAGCAAGGTGACGTTGAACGTGACGTTATCGAATGGAATGCCAAGGCGTTCGCCAATCCGTTCGCGGGTGACTTGCGGTGCCTGACTTGGGGCCCAGGCTTCGCACACACCGTCCTTGAAACGGGCGATGGCGACCATCGGTTCCATCGGCGATTGTGCCAGGTGCGGCAGGTAGTAAGAGGCTTCGAGGGTGCTATCGGCAGCGCTCAAGGCCTGGTCGATATTGCCGGTATTGCGCACCACTTTGCCGGGCTTGAGGGACGCGGCTTCAAGTTCCTTGCGGTAGGCGATCGAGTCGTAACTGGCATTGGGGCCGTCATCCCACTCGATTTTCAGCGCTTCGCGGCCCTTGATCGCCGCCCAGGTATTGCTGGCCACCACGGCCACACCGCCCAGCGGTTGAAACTCGGACGGCAATGGATGGCTTTCGATTTGCAGAACCTTGATCACGCCCGGGACTTTCATCGCGGCACTGGCGTCGAAGGATTTGACCTTGCCGCCGTAGACCGCTGGACGGGCGATAGTGGCGAAGAGCATGCCGTCGAAATGCACATCGGCGCCGTAGACCGCACGACCATTGACGATGTCCGCACCGTCGATGGCCTTGGTGCCTTCCTTGCCGATGTAACGGAATTCCGATGGCTGCTTGAGCCGCAGACTGTCGCGGGCCGGTACTGCCAATGCGCTGGCAGCAGCGGCCAACGCGCCGTAGCCCAGTTCACGGCCGGTCGGTTGGTGTATGACTTTATGCAGCTGGGCACGGCATTCGCCGACCGGCACTTTCCACTGCTCGGCCGCGGCCTGCTCAAGCATGGTTCGCGCGGCAGCACCGCAACGGCGCATCGGCTCATACCAGTGACGCATGCTGCGCGAACCGTCGGTGTCCTGATTGCCGAAACGCACTTCGTCGCCCGGCGCCTGTTGCACTTTGACCTGCGCCCAGTCGGCGTCCAGCTCATCGGCCACCACCATCGTTAAACTGGTGCGCACGCCCTGGCCCATTTCCGAGCGGTTGCAGACCACGGTCACGCTGCCATCGGCGGCGATGCTGACGTAAACCTTAGGATCATCGATCGAGCCGTTGGGCATGCCCTCGGCGCCGAACTTCTTGTCTTTTTCGGCAGCGAGCGCGTCCTGCCAGCCCCAGCTTGCCGCCAGCACCAGGGCACTGGTGGCGCCCACGCCTTTGAGGAAACCCCGGCGGCTGAGGTTGCTCAGATTGCTCAGCGCAAAATCATTCGGTAGCTGGCTCATGCCTTGGCCTCTTTCAGGTGGGTGGATGCCTGGCGGATGGCGGTCTTGATCCGGTTGTAGGTGCCGCAACGGCAAATGTTGCCGACCATCGCCTCTTCAATCTGCTCATCGCTGGGGTTCGGGTTGGTTTTCAGCAACGCGGTGGCCGACATGATCTGCCCACCCTGGCAGTAACCGCACTGAGCCACGGCGCTGTCGAGCCAGGCTTGCTGGACGACTTTGCCAACCGGGTCGGCGTGCAGGTTATCGATAGTGGTGATGTTCTGGCCGACCACCGAGCCGATCGGCGTGATGCAACTGCGCGCGGGCGCGCCGTCGATATGAATGGTGCAGGCACCGCACAGGCCCATGCCGCAGCCGAATTTTGTGCCGCTGTAACCAGCCACGTCACGGATCGCCCAGAGCAGCGGCATGTCCTCGGTGACATCGAGTTGATGATCTTGACCATTGAGTTTCAGGGTAATCATGGGCACGCCCGCATAGTTATAGAGGTTATGGGGTCGAGCAATCTGCCGCGTGGGTTCCTTCACGCAGATCGACTCAGGCTAATGGGCTCTCTTATGCGGACGCGACGTCTGCACCGGGCCTTTGGTGGAGCAAATGCTTGCATCGTTAGGTAGCTAAGTTAACCCAGCATTAACAAAAAAGCCCTGCACATTTGAAGATGTGCAGGGCTTTGGGATCAGCCTGAAAGCGTAGCCTCAATACCGGTTGGGTTCCATTTCCAGGTCGACCTTGAAGCGCTCTGAAATGTCTTTCTGGATGCGCTGCGCCAGGTTCAGCAATTGCAGGCCCGTTGCGGTACCGTAGTTGACCAGCACCAGCGCCTGTAATTTGTGTACACCGGCATCACCGTCGCGAAAGCCTTTCCAGCCGGCCCGCTCGATCAGCCAGCCCGCCGCCAGCTTCATTTGCCCGTCGGGTTGCGCGTAAGCCACCAACTCCGGGTATTGCTCCTTGAGTTGCGCCACCAATGTCGCCGACACCAAGGGGTTCTTGAAGAAACTGCCGGCATTGCCGAGCACCGCCGGGTCCGGGAGTTTTTCGTTGCGAATGCTGCAAATGGCCTGGCTGACATCGGTGGGCGTCGGGTGATCGATGCCCAGCGAGGTCAGGCGCTGACGAACCGGACCGTATTCCAGGTGCAGGTGCGCGGTGCGATCAAGGGTGAAACGCACCCGCAGGATCAACCACCGCCCCGGCTCCTGTTTGAACAGGCTGTCGCGGTAGGCGAAGTTGCACTCGGCCAGCGTGAAGTCCCGCAACTCGCCGGTCTGGCGATCAAGGGCGGTGAGGCCGGCAAACACGTCTTTTATCTCGACGCCGTAAGCGCCGATATTCTGCATCGGCGCCGCGCCCACAGTGCCGGGAATCAGGCTGAGGTTTTCCAGCCCCGACAACCCTTGCGCCAGCGTATGTTGCACAAACGGATGCCACGGCTCGCCCGCCTCGGCTTCGATCACCACCTGATTGCCGTCATCGCTCAGTACACGAATCCCGCGGGTGGCCATGCGCAGCACCAGCGCCTGCACATCAGCGGTCAGCAGCAGATTGCTGCCCCCCCCGATCACCAGCAACGGCACAGCATGTTCCGCTGCATAAATCAGGGCTTCGCGAACGTCGGCATCGCTGTGAGCCTCGGCAAACAGCCGTGCCTGAACGTCCACGCCAAAGCTGTTGAACGGCTTGAGCGATACCAGCGGATGTACCTGCAAACTCATAACCGGCCCTTCAATTCGATGACCAGCAGATCGCTGGCGCGCTCGATCAGGTCCAGTACCAATTCGAAGCCCTGTTCGCTGTCGTGATAAGGATCCGGCACTTCATCGATTTCCGACTGGTAGCGACGCAGGAACAGGTCCAGCTCGGCCTTGCCCTTGACCGGTTGCAGGGCCTTGAGGTGGCGCAGGTTGCTGTTGTCCATCGCCAGAATCAAGTCGTAGGTGGCGAAATCGGCGCGGCTCACTTGCTGGGCGCGCTGGGCGGACAGGTCGTAGCCGCGTCGTTTCGCCGCCGCCTGGCTTCGTTGGTCCGGGGCCTTGCCGACGTGCCAGTCACCGGTACCGGCGGAGGCGACTTCGATTTGATCGGCCAACCCCGCTTCGCGCAACTTGTGCCGCAGCACCCCTTCGGCCGTGGGGGAACGGCAGATGTTGCCCAGGCAGACGAACAGAACCCGCATCAGGCCTCCAGCAAGCGACGGACGCGCTCGAGGTCTTCGACGGTGTCGACACCGGTAGGCGGTGCGATCAGCGCATCGGCGACGTGAATCCGCACGCCGTGCCAAAGTGCCCGCAGTTGTTCCAGAGACTCGGTATTTTCCAGCCAGCACGGACCCCAGGTGACGAAGTCCTGCAGGAAACCGGCGCGATAGGCATAGATACCAATGTGGCGACGATACGGCACGCCTTCCGGTAATTGCTCGCGGCTTTTGGCGAACGCATCGCGTGCCCACGGCAAAGTGGCACGACTGAACGTCAGCGCCAGGCCATTGAGGTCACTGACCACCTTGACCACATTGGGGTTGAACAGGGTTTCCACGTCTTCGATCGGCTCGGCCAGGGTGGCCATGCGCGCTTCGGTGTGGGCAGCCAGGTTGGCGGCAACCTGATCGATCACGCTCGGCGGGATCAACGGTTCGTCGCCCTGAACGTTGACCACGATGGCGTCCGGGGCCAGGCCCAGTTTTGCCGCGACTTCAGCCAGACGGTCGGTGCCGGAGTTGTGGTCTTCGCGAGTCAGCACCACTTCGGCACCAAAACCTTGGCAGGCCTCGACGATACGCGCATCGTCGGTGGCCACGACCACGCGCTGGGCGCTGCTTTTGCTCGCCTGTTCCCAGACATGCTGGATCATCGGCTTGCCGGCGATCAGCAGCAGGGGTTTGCCCGGCAGACGGGTGGAGGCATAACGCGATGGAATGACGACGGTAAAGGCTGTGGTCATTTATCCAGACGCTCGTCGGTGGTCAGGGTGCGCGCTTCGGTTTCGAGCATCACCGGGATGCCGTCGCGAATCGGGTACGCCAGGCCGGCGCCCTTGCTGATCAGCTCGGTTTTGTCGGCGCTGAGCTTGAGCGGGCCTTTGCAGACCGGGCAAGCGAGGATGTCGAGCAATTTGGTGTCCATGAGCATTCCCTGGATAAAAACGGAGTTAAGGCAAAAGACGAGCCGGCAACAGGCGTGTCAGCTGCGTATCGAACCAGGCCACGAAGGCCGGCGATGGCACAGCATCGACCGCCAGGTACCACCAATCGGCGACGGCGAAGGCACGGCACTTCACCGCGTCTTTTTCCGTCATCACCACTGGCAATGACGGTGTGAAATTCAAGGCCTGCACGCTGTACTCGGCGTGATCGGCAAATGCATGGGGCACTGGCCGCCAGTGTAGCGTTTCGAGGGTCGTGAAGAAACGCTGGGGATTGCCGATCCCGGCCACGGCATGCAGCGCCTGGTCAGCGGGAAAATGGTCGAGGGGCCGTCGTTCGCCGCTGTGCAGGTTGACCAGTGCCGTGGGTTGCAGCTGGAAGGCAAAACCGTCGCCGCGATCGGCCGTGGCACCGTTGTAAAGCACCGCATCGACGCTTTGCAGACGCTCGATCGGCTCGCGCAACGGCCCGGCCGGCAGGCAACGCTGGTTGCCCAGGCCCCGGGCGGCATCGATCAGCACCAGTTCCAGGTCCCGGGCCAGCCGATAATGTTGCATGCCATCGTCGGAGAGGATCAGGTCCAGCGGCTCACTTGCCAGCAAGGCTTTGACTGCGCTGCTGCGGTCCGGGTCGATCATCAGCGGCACGCCGGTACGCTGGACGATCAACAATGGTTCATCGCCCGCCACGTCCGCGCTTTGATCCGCCTCGACCCGCCACGGTAACTGCGGCGGTTTGGCGCCGTAACCACGGCTGACCACGCCGACCCGCAGACCGTTGCGCTGGCAATGCTGGATCATCCACAGAATCAGCGGCGTCTTGCCGGTGCCGCCCACCGTGATGTTGCCGACCACGATCAGCGGCACCGGCGGCTGGTAGATCTCGCCCTCGCCGGCCAAAAAGCGCTTGCGCTTGCCGGTAACCACGCGCCGATACAGCCATTCAAGCGGCTGCAACAGCTTCAACGCCGGATGACCTTCGTACCACGCGGCGAGCAATCGATCGGACATGGCCATCAGGACGCCGGCGCCGCCTCGACAGTGGTCATGCGCAAGTGGCTGAAACCGAGCTTGCCGGCGGCGTCCATCGCAGTGATGACGGACTGATGGGGAGTTTTGCCATCGGCGCTGATGGACAATGGCAAATTGGTGTCGCCATTGGATTCTTTCTGCAGTGCTTCCATCAGGCTGGTCAGGTCGTTCTTGGGCAACAACTGGTTGTTGACCGAATACGCCCCTTCGGCGCTGATGGCGATGTCCAGCTGCTTGAGCTGCTGGTCTTCCGCCGGAGAGCCGCTGACTGCTTCCGGCAGGTCGACACGCAATTGGGTTTCACGGGTGAAGGTGGTGGTCACAACGAAAAACAGCAGCAGGATAAACACCACGTCGATCAACGACGCGAGGTTGATGTCTATCGTTTCCCGTGGTTTACGACGGAATTTCACGCTTTGCCCTCAGCCAGATCCACGTCGCGGTCGCCCTGCACCACCTCGACCAGTTTGATCGCTTCCTGCTCCATGCCCACCACCAGTTCATCGATCCGGCGTTGCAGGAAGCGGTGGAAGAACACCGCCGGAATACCGACCATCAGGCCTGCGGCGGTGGTGATCAGCGCCTTGGAAATGCCCCCGGCCAGCACTGAGGCGTTGGTGCCCATGCCCGAGCCCATGAACGCACTGAAAATATCGATCATGCCCAGCACGGTACCCAGCAACCCCAGCAACGGGGCCATGGCGGCAATGGTGCCCAGCGCATTGATGTAGCGCTCGAGCTCGTGAATCACCCGCGCTGCAGCCTCTTCGATGCACTCTTTCATGATCTCGCGGCCATGCCTGGAGTTGGCCAGACCGGCGGCCAGGATCTCGCCCAACGGAGAGTTGGCGCGCAGTTCCTTGAGTTTGTCTTTATTGAGTTGTTTGTCCTTGATCCAGACCCAGACCTGCCCGAGCAAATACTCCGGGGTCACACGGCTGGCACGCAGGGTCCAGAGACGCTCGGCGACGATCGCCATGGCCGCGATGGAACTCAGAATGATCGGCAGCATCATCCAGCCGCCGGATTTGACCAATTCCCACACAGTGACAGTCCCCTCGAAAAAGTGCGTCACTCTAACATAGGGGGTGGACGCACCGAAGACCGCGATGTCGCATCCGGTCGGGCTTCAATAACTCGGGTTACTGGCTGGATGGTGGCAGATCGCGCCAGAAGCGCCGTTCTTGAAGCATCGTCCACGGCGGTCTGAAACGCCCCAGTTGCAGACGAATGGCACCTTGCTCGGCGCTGTCGTAAATCTCCATGCCGCGTTTTTGATACCGCGCCACGACCGTGGGATGGGGGTGGCCGAAAGAATTGCCGTTGCCACGGGAAATCAGCACCGCGCTGGGTTGCAATGCGCCGAGCAACGCCATCGAAGAGGAACTGCGACTGCCGTGGTGCGGGGCCTGCAACCAATCCGTCGGCACCGCCAATGGACTGTCGAGCAACGCTCGCTCGGCTGCGGCATCAATGTCGCCGGTCAGCAGCAACCGCTCGCCATTGGCTTCGATCTGCAGCACGCAGGATTTCTGATTGCTATCGCTGGCCGATGACCACTGCCAGAGTTGGAACCTTACACCGTCCCAGCTCCACTGCTGACCGCTCTCGCAGCCCTCGGCGTGCAGCTCGTCTGGCAGGGCCTGGGGATCGCCGCTCAGTACGCGCATCACAGGAATCGCGCCGGCAATTGCCCGCGCACCGCCGGCATGATCGGCATCGGCGTGGCTGATCAGCATCAGATCGAGCCCGTTCACGCCCAGTTTGCGCAATGTCGGCAACACTACCCGCTCACCCAGGTCGATATCGCCGAACCGTGGCCCGGCGTCATACAGCAGAGTGTGCTGGCGGGTGCGCACCAGGATTGCCAATCCCTGGCCGACATCCAGCTGCCAGACCTCGGCGATGCCTTCAGGCAATGTGTGCCGGGGCGCAAAAACCAGCAACAGCAACATCGGCCAGCCCAACGGGCGCAACGGCACGCCTCGCGGCAGTAACAGAAGAAACGCCCCCAGCGCGCCAAGCGCCCATATCCATAAAGGAACCGCCACTGGCACCCATGCGGGTAGTTGCCCGGCTATCAATACCAACCCCTTGAACAAAAGGTCGATCAGACCACCGGCCAACCACAGCAACCCTTCGCCCACATAAGGAACGGGCAGCAACAGCGTCCCGAGCAAGGCTGGCGGCAGGACTACCAGACTGATCCACGGCACCGCCAGTAAATTAGCCACTGGCCCGCTGAGACTGATCGGCAACCCCAACACCAACAGCAGCGGGCACAGACCGATCGCGATCAGCCATTGGGCGCGGGTCCAGGTTTGCCACCAGCGCCACGGACCCAATCGCCCGCCAAACGTAAAAATCAGCACCGCGACCGCCACAAAGGACAGCCAGAACCCCGGTTGCAGGCTCGCCAGCGGGTCCAGCAGCAACACACCGTCAAGCGCCAGCAACAGCGGCCACCACGCGCCGAGGTGACGAAATCGCAGCCGCCACAACAGCACCAGACCAATCATCAGGCAGGCCCGTCGCACCGGCACTTCGAAGCCGGCCAGCAGTCCATAACCGAGCGCCGCCGCGAAGGCCAGTCCGCAGGCCCATGGCAGCCACGACAAGCGCCTCGGCCACAGGCCATATCGTGCCAACCCGGCGATCAGCAGATACACCAGCCCCGCCAGCAAACCGATGTGTTGCCCGGAAATTACCAACAGATGCACGGTGCCAGTATCTTGCAGCACCTGCCAGTCCTCACGACGCAGCCCGGCGCCATCCCCCAGCACCAACGCCGTCAGCGCCCCCGTTCGCCCCTGGGCGTCCACGGCCTGCAAACGCTGACGGATGCCATCGCGCCAGGCCCACTGCGCCTCCCTCAGCCGCTGGCCATCCTTGACCGTCCCGGTGGCGCCGATACGCCGGGCGAGCAACCAGGCGTCGTAATCGAATGCATGCGGGTTGAGCAGCCCTGAAGGACGCTTCAATTTGACGGCCAGCCGCCAATGCTCGCCGCTGTTGACGGGCGGCCCGCCATACCAGGCCAGGCGCAGGTGCCGAGGCAGTCTGGTGCGACGCGACTGACTGTCGGTCAGTTCAAAACGCACCACGCCCTCGGCCTGCTGCGGCAACCCGGTCACACGACCTTCGAGCCAGCGAGTCTCGCCATCGAGATTGCGCGGCAGGCGATCACTCAGTGCCCACTGTGCATTCGCGCACGCCCAACTGAAACCGAATAGCAAAAATGCCAAGGGAAACGTCCGAAACGGCAGCAACATCAAACCCGCTATCGGCAACAACAACCACAACCCGGTCGGCGGCAAAACCGGTAAAAAACGCAGGGCCAGCAGACCCAACGCCAGCGCCATCATCCCTGTGCGCATAAGCCCGTCCTTGAGAGTCCCTCCCCTAGGCTTAGCCGGCCAGCCGCACGTATGTCGTTATCAATTGTCACAAAGTCTGAATGGGCGGTTCGTAGAATCCAGACATACTTGCCGCCTTAACCGACCGAGAAGCCTTATGCCCCGGCGCTTATTCAAACGTTACATGCCCGACCCGAGCAGCATCAGGGAACACAAATCCTTACGCTTTCTTGGCACCCTGCTGCATGACCCGAACCTCTGGCACCTCAACCGTCACTCCGTTGCGCGGGCGATGGCGGTCGGTCTGTTCGCGGCGTTCCTGCCTATTCCGTTGCAGATGCTGTTGGCGGCCATCCTCGCTATCGGGGTGCGCGGCAACCTGCCTATTGCGGTCAGCCTGGTCTGGCTGACCAACCCCATCACCATGCCCGCGGTGTTCTTCTGCACTTACCAGACTGGCGCCTGGCTGATGGACGTCCCCGCCCGCAGCCTGCCGGATGAGTTGACCTGGGCATGGATCAGCGGCGAACTCTCGAGCCTGTGGCAACCGTTCTTGCTTGGCTCGGTGGTCATGGGGCTGGTGCTGGGTGCCCTCGCCTATTGCCTGACCATGATGTACTGGCGCTGGTGGGTGAGTCGGCAGTGGGCGCGGCGCAAGAAAAGTCGAATGTGAGAATGTTGAACGGCCTTCGCTTGGGAGGCTGTTCTTCTATATCGATTGTTTGATTGGGGACATATCCGTTTCTGCGGTAGCGGCGGCTTTTTGGTTGTGTACATATCCGTTTTTGCGGTAACGGCCGCCTATGGTTTCGCTCTTACAGCGAGTCACTTTCGAAAAGCGCGAAAGTAACCAAAGCGCTTTTGCCCCGCCATTCGGTGCCTCGCTTAGGCTCGGCATGCCCTCACTCCGGCATTGCTCCGGGGGCCCGCCGCCATCGGCCATCCATGGCCGGGGGCGGCTACCGCGGCATCCCTGCCGCGGTGCCCCCTGCGCAATGCCTGCGTTCGGCCTCTGGGAAAGGGGCAACAGATCAAGAGCCAAAGCAACAGCAACAGCAACAGCAACGGCAAGATCAACAGCTTCGCGAGCAGGCTCGCTCCCACAGTTGGACTGGGTACATCCGGGGGAAGATTGGTCGGCTGACAGGCCGCCATCGCAGGCAAGCCAGCTCCCACAGGTGGACTGGGTACATCCGGGGAAGATTGGTCGGCTGACAGGCCGCCATCGCAGCGATGCGGCGACCCGACAAGCCAGCTCTCACAAAAAATCAGAGCACATCCGCCTTGCCTTTCACCACTCAACAGGCCGAGCGTTAGCTCGTCTGCAGCTTTTGATGTTGACGCACCGCCCCCTCGAGAGGCTTCGTTCCGGTTCTGCGCAGTGGGCAACCCGGCATGGATGCCGGGTTAGCCGCGCACGGCCATGGATGGCCGATCGCGGCGGGCCCACGGAGCAGGACCGGAGCGAGGGCATGCCGAGCCTGGGCGAGGCACCGAACGAAAGGGGCAAAAGCGCTTTGGTTACTTTGGCGCTTTTCCAAAGTGACCCGCTGTAAGAGCGGAACCATTAGCCGCCGTGACCGCAGCAATGGATATGTACACCATCAAAAACCACATCGCGCCACGGTCTTGATCAGGTACGCATCCCGCGCCCACTCACCAACAACCGCGCACAACCGATGTACAGCACAACAGTCGCCACCAGCATGAAGGTGATCGCCACACTGATCTTGATGTCCGACACACCGAGGATGCCGTAACGGAAGGCATTGACCATGTGCAGCACCGGGTTGGCCAGCGACACGGTCTGCCAGAACGGTGGCAGCAAATTGATCGAGTAGAACACCCCGCCCAGGTAGGTCAGCGGTGTCAGCACGAAGGTCGGGATGATTGAGATGTCATCGAAATTGCGCGCAAATACCGCGTTGATGAAGCCCAGCAGTGAGAAGATCGTCGCCGTCAGCACCACCACCAGAACGGTCACGCCCAGGTGATGCACCTGCAGCTTGGTGAAGAACAGCGACAGCAAGGTCACGATGATCCCGACCATCAACCCGCGCAACACGCCGCCCAGGGTGTAGCCGATCAGAATCGTATGCGGCGACACCGGTGACACCATCAATTCTTCAATGGAACGCTGGAATTTGCTGCCAAAGAAACTCGATACCACGTTGCCGTAGGCGTTGGTGATCACCGACATCATGATCAGCCCCGGCACGATGTACTCCATGTAGGTGAAACCACCCATGCCGCCGATCTGCCGACCGATCAAATTGCCGAAGATCACAAAGTACAGAACCATGGTGATGGCCGGCGGCAGCAGGGTCTGCGGCCAGATCCGGGTGAAGCGCCGGACCTCACGGTAAACAATGGTATTGAGGGCAACGAGGTTGGGTTGCAGTTCGGAACTCATACCGCCACCTTCGACAGATTCTTCTCCACCAGGGACACGAACAACTCCTCGAGGCGATTGGTTTTGTTACGCAGGCTCAACACTTCGATGTTCTGCTGCGCCAATTGAGTGAACAGCGCGGTGATCCCCATGGCCTTGTCGACCTGGACTTCCAGGGTGTGACTGTCGATCAGTTTGGTCGGGTAACCCATCAGTTGCGGTGCCACTTGCAACGTATTTTTTATGTCCAGCAAGAAGGTTTCGACATGCAGTTGGCTGAGCAACTGTTTCATGCTGGTGTTCTCGACAATGGTGCCGTGGTCGATGATGCCGATGTTGCGGCACAACTGCTCAGCCTCTTCCAGGTAGTGGGTGGTGAGGATGATGGTGATGCCTTTCTTGTTCAGTTCGGTGAGAAAGGTCCACATCGAGCGACGCAATTCGATGTCCACCCCCGCCGTCGGTTCGTCGAGGATCAACAGGCGCGGTTCGTGAACCAGCGCACGGGCGATCATCAGCCGCCGCTTCATGCCGCCGGACAAGGAACGCGACGGCACATCGCGCTTGTCCCACAGGCCCAATTGGGTCAGGTACTGCTCGGCGCGTTCCTTGGCGATTTTCGCCGGGATGCCGTAGTAACCGGCCTGGGTCACGACAATGTCGAACGTCTTTTCGAACTGGTTGAAGTTGAATTCCTGGGGCACCACACCAATGCAGCGCTTGAGCGCCGCCGGTTCCTTGTCCAGGTCGTGACCGAAGATATTCACCGTTCCGCTGGTCTTGTTCACCAGGGTCGAGAGAATGCCGATGGTCGTGGATTTGCCGGCACCGTTAGGGCCGAGCAAGGCGAAAAAGTCACCTTCGGCGACGTCCAGATCGATACCACTCAAGGCCTGGAAACCGTTGCCGTAGGTTTTGGTTAGCTGCCGGATGGACAGAGCGGAACTCATATCGGATTTACGCACCAAGAAGGGAAGAAAGGAATAAATAAGGGCGGGCGGCGAGCAATGCAACCGCGGCACATGAGCGCAATGGTGCTTGTCGCTGCCGCACAAGTACAGTCAAGTGTGTCGATAGTAAGTATTAAGTCAACGCGGTCATGACCGCCTTCTGATAGGCCGGACGCTGTTTCAATCGCGCATACCAGGCTTGGAGATGAGGCTGCGGCGCGCGCTCGATCGGCATCTCGAACCAGGCATAAATGAAACAGCCAAGGGGGATGTCACCCATGCCGATCTCATCGCCGGACAGGTACGGCTTAGCCGCCAGCGCTGTATCTGCCATCGACAGCAGATCGTCGCACTCCTTGATCGCGGCCTTGATGGCCGGCCAGTCCTGCTGCTCTTGCGGGGTGCGCAACACGCCCCAGAACACCGTGCGGAACGGGAAGGCAAAACTCGAGGTGGCCCAGTCCATCCACTTTTCCGCCGTGGCACGGGCCTGCAAATCCGTCGGATACCAGGCCGTACCGCTGGCGTGGCGAGCCATCAGGTAACGGACAATGGTGTTGGATTCCCACAGGACAAAACCGTCGTCTTCGATCACCGGCACGCGGCCGTTGGGATTCATCGCGCGGTATTCAGGCGTGTCGACCACACCAAAGGCACCGCCGGCATTGATGGCTTCATAGGCCAGGCCCAGTTCTTCGGCGGCCCACAAAGGTTTTCTGACATTCGACGAATTTTTCCGACCCCAGATCTTCAGCATGACCGCCTCTCTTTGGATGAATGCGCAGGCAGCATACGCCGGATCAGGCGCGACTCAAATCACTCTGCATGTCACCCAGTTGCAGGGGCACCTGCTCGCCGAACAGATGCGGATAGCACTTTTTCAGGTGTTCGAAAAAGAACGCTTCAGGCACATCGGTGAACTGGCCGTGATCGATCAGATATTCCATCAGCTGCTCGCCATCACGGTTGAAGGGGTGGAACACGCTGTCGTTGATCCCGTCGAACTCCAGCGGCGCGACATTGAACAGTTCGCAGAGTTGTTGATTGAAGGCTGGGGTGGCTTTGACCCAACGCTCGTTCAGATACAACTCGGTGTAACCGTGCATGGCGAACACATCGCTCTTGAGCAGTTCGAGCAGGCGCGGCGTCGACAGATGATTACGCACATCCGCCAGACCGATACGCGCCGGGATCCCGCAATGCCGGGCGGCACCTGCCAGCAGGGTGGCTTTGGGCACGCAATAGCTCTGCCCCGTCGCCAGCGCATAGCTGCCGCGCAAGGTCTCTGGATCACGGCTGAAGGTGTAGGGGTTGTAGCGCACGGCCTCGCGCACCGCGTAATAGAGATTGATCGCCTGCTCAAGCGGATCGCGCCCGGCGCCACGATGTCTTTCGGCGAACTCCACCACCGAGGGATGGTCGCTGTCGATGAAGCGGCCGGGGCTCAGACATGCGTGCATGGGAACAATCTCCTGGGGGAAGCCACGAGTCTAGCGACAGCTTCAGCACAGAGATAACGACGTTTCGGCCAAATATCGGCGTTTGCCGACCTGTTGACGAAAGCGTTCAACCGTCCACCATCGAAATATCTGACGAATTTCAGCCGTTGCTTCCTACACGCTCAGACTCATCGCTCTGACGACCCACTTTTATGGATGCCGTCTAAGCTCTGAGAGTGGTTTTGCCTCTGGCTTCATGGAGAATTGAATATGCTGCTGTTGTGGATACTGGTTCTGGTGGTCGGAACTGCCTGCTTGGCACACCGCCGCACTGCGCCTCTGCCCGTCTTGGGCATCATCGCTGTCTATCTGCTGGCGATGGGCATCTTCAGCCGTGCCCCCGTCTGGCTCATGCTGATTCTCTGGGTGGCGCTCGCAGCCGTGGGCGCTTTCCTGTTGCTGCCGGATCTGCGCCGAAAACTCTTCACGGCACCGATGTTCAACTGGTTTCAAAAAAACTTGCCGCCGATGTCGCAAACCGAACGTGAAGCCATTGAAGCCGGCACGGTCTGGTGGGATGGCGAACTGTTCAGCGGTCGCCCGGACTGGAACAAGCTGCTGGCCTATCCAAAAGCGCAACTGAGCGAAGAGGAACAGGCGTTCATCGATGGCCCGACCGAAGAGCTCTGCGCCATGGTCAGCGATTGGCAGATCGGCCAGTTGATGGATCTGCCGCCCAAGGCCTGGGAGCACATCAAACAGCATGGCTTTTTTGCCCTGATCATTCCCAAAGAATACGGGGGTAAAGGCTTCTCGGCTTATGCCCACTCCCAGATCGCAATGAAACTGGCGACCCGCAGCGGTGACCTGGCCTCCACCGTCATGGTGCCCAACTCCCTCGGCCCGGCGGAACTGCTGCTGCATTACGGCACCGACGAACAGCGCAATCATTACCTGCCACGGCTGGCCCGCGGCGACGATATCCCCTGCTTTGCCCTGACCGGCCCGATGGCGGGCTCCAACGTCGGCGGGATGACCGACACCGGGGTGATCTGCAAAGGTGAATGGGAAGGCAAGGAAACCCTCGGCCTGCGCCTTAACTGGGAAAAGCGCTACATCACCCTCGGCCCGGTGGCGACCTTGATCGGCCTGGCCTTCAAGGCCTATGACCCGGATCATCTGCTGGGCGACAAAGTCGACCTGGGGATCAGCCTCGCCTTGATTCCAACCCAGACCCCCGGTGTAGAAATCGGCCGCCGTCACCTGCCGCTGGGCGCCTCTTTCATGAACGGCCCGAACTCTGGCAAGGATGTGTTCGTGCCGCTGGAGTTCATCATTGGCGGTCAGGAGATGCTCGGTGAGGGCTGGATGATGCTGATGAACTGCCTGTCGGTCGGGCGTTCCATTTCACTGCCTGCCATCGGTACCGCTGCGGGCAAGTTCACCAGCCTGGTGACGGGCCAATATGCGCAGGTTCGCGAACAATTCAACGCGCCGCTGTCAGCCTTCGAAGGGATTCAGGAAGCACTGGCGCGGATCGGCGGCAGTACCTGGCTGATGGACAGCGCACGGATGCTCACCGCCAACGCGGTAGACCTCGGCGAAAAACCGTCGGTACCCTCGGCCATTATCAAATACCACCTCTCCGAGCGCGGCCGCGAGTGCATCAGCCATGCCATGGATGTTCACGGCGGCAGGGCCATCATCATGGGCCCGAACAACTACCTGGCGCGTAGTTGGCAAGGTGCGCCCATTTCCGTCACGGTCGAAGGCGCGAACATCCTGACACGCAATTTGATGATCTTCGGCCAGGGTGCCATTCGCTGCCATCCGTTCGTACTCAAGGAAATGGCCCTCGCCCACCGCGAAGACAAACAACAGGCACTGATTGAATTCGACGCATTGCTGCTCGACCACATCGGTTTTGCCATAAGCAACGCCGCCAGCACCCTGGTGCTGAACCTTGGCCTCGGACATTTCGAACACGTGCCCGGGGACAAGCTCAGCCAAGGCTACTTTCGCGCCCTCAACCGTCAGGCTGCGGCCTTTGCCCTGCTTGCAGACCTGAGCATGATGCTGCTGGGCGGCGAACTGAAACGCCGCGAACGGTTGTCCGCGCGTCTGGGTGATGTGCTCAGTCATCTGTATCTGGCCTCCGCCGCGCTCAAGCGTTATCACGATCTCGATTCACCGGAGCATATGCATCCGCTGTTCAACTGGGCCATGGAGGAGAGCCTCGGTCAGTCCGAACGTGCACTGGACGAACTGCTGACCAACTTCCCGAACAAGGTACTTGGATGCCTGCTGCGGGTGATGGTGTTCCCGTTCGGTCGCCGCCACAGAGGCCCGTCGGACAGATTGGCGGCCAAAGTCGCGGCGGTCATCGGTCGCGCCAAGGGCGATCCAACACTTGAGGAGTTATTGGGAGGCTGCTATCGCCCGCAATCACCAGAGGATTCGGTCGGCGCCCTGCAGCACGCCTGCGATTTGTTGAACGCCGCCAAGCCTCTGCAGAAAAAACTCAACACGGCACTGAGAAGTCGCCAGGTTAAACCCACTATCAGCGAAACCGCCATCGATGCGGCGCTCGAGGCTGGCGTCTTGCAACCGGTTGAAGCCGAGACCTTGCGCGTGGCAGAAGTGGCACGACGCAAGGTGATTGATGTCGATGATTTCGACCCAAAGGAGCTGGTATTGGCCAAAGGCAAGGTCCGCTGATCCGGCGGACCCTGTGTCTTGCACGGGACTCTTTACTATGTGCTCTCTATCATGGGAAAAGGGGCGCAAGAGCTTTATACTCTCGCGCCCGTTTTGCTCTTGAGGACTTATCTCGTGTCCAACGTCGTTGCCGATCATCTCGTCTTGCTCGACCACCTGCGCAGCATCCTGGTCGCCGTAGGTGAGGCCGAACAGGTTCCCGAAGAAAGCCATGCCTTGTTCCTGGAGCGCTTCGACGAACTGCGTGCCCTGCTGCCGGTCGACCCGATCGAAAGCCAATACCTGGGCCAGGACATTCTGTGCCAGGTCATCACTCGCTATCCGCAAATTGCCCACCTGGTCCCGCGCGACCTGCTTTGGTACTTCGCCGGTGACTGCCTGCATTACATGCCCGATGATGAAATCGACCTGTACCAGGCCCTGGAAGAACGTCGCTTCGAAGCCGAACAGAACGACGAACCGTTCGACTGGAATCAGGAAAAACAGCTGCTGGCGATGTCGAACCAGGACAGCAAGCACTGATCCCACGATCAGTTATGCAAAAGGCCCGCATGGTTGAACATGCGGGCCTTTTTATTGGTTCGTGAAGATCAAAAGATCGCAGCCTTCGGCAGCTCCTACGGGGTGTACGCCATCTCAATGTAGGAGCTGCCGAAGGCTGCGATCTTTTGATCTTGACCTCAAAGCAATCCATCACTCTCGGGCAACTCATACTCCGCCGCGACCTTGCCCGAATCACTTGACCTGCCCGGCTTGCTCAAGGTCGGCTCCTTCTCCAGGCATTCCACCAGATAGTCGATAAACACCCGTAATTTGGGCGGTAAATAGCGGGTTGGCGAATGCAATAACCAGGCGCCTCCGTGGTAGGACGCCAGAAAGGTCCAGTCCGGCAGTACCTGCACAATCAGCCCTTGCTCCAGCGCATAACGGGCGGTGAAGTACGGCAGGCTGCCGATCCCGATGTGTTGCAACACCGCGCCCAATCGCACGCCGGTGTGATTGGCGGCATAACGCCCGCGCACGCCGACCGTCACAGCCTTGGTGCCCTTCTTGAACTTCCAGCGTGCATCGCTCGGGGTTTCGCCCAGATAGATGCAACTGTGGTTGAGCAAATCGTGGGGATGAGTCGGCGTGCCGTGTTCGGCCAGGTACTGCGGTGTTGCACAGAGCAAATGATCGATGGTCAGCAACTGCCGCCCCACCAGCCCTGCGGGCGGACGATCGGTAATACGGATCGCCAGGTCGACGTTATCGTCGATCAAATCCACCTGACGGTCCTCAAGCAACAATTCCACATCCACTTTGGGATAACGCCGCAGAAATTCCGGCATATGTGGATGGATCACGAATCGCCCGACGGCCTTGGGCACACTGACGCGCACCAGCCCTTCCGCTTCATGGGTGAACTGACCGCTGATTTCCATTACCGACTTCGCCGCGCTGACCATCTCCTGACAACGCTTGAACACTTCTTCACCACCGTCACTCAAGCGCAGCTTGCGCGTGGTGCGTTGCAGCAGACGGGTGGCAAGCGCCTTCTCCAGACGTGAAATGCTGCGACTGACCGCTGAGGGGGAAGAGCCTAATTGGCGCGCTGCTTCAGAGAAACTGCCGGTCTCGACAACCTTGACGAAAATCGCCATTTCACCGAGCAATGGCAGGGGAAGATTTATGCTCACAGCGCAACAGTCCTTTGATGATTGGACGGATTATCACGCAATTCCACGATTCATATAATAAAAATAGAAACTTTAATGAGGGCATGGAATATGACGCTTCGCCTCTTTTTCCATAGTGATGACCTCAAGGCCAATGTGGAAGTCCTGGATTGCACACCCCAGGAAAACGAATTCGCCGTGGTGCTGCGCGCCACACTGTTCCACCCCCAAGGCGGAGGGCAGCCCTCTGACACCGGGTGGATCGGCGAAAGCCAGGTATTACGCGTGGTTCAGGATCCAGACCGGATCATCCATTTCGTCGACCACCCGGTAAAACTCGGCATGATCCAGATTCGGGTCGACGAACAACGCCGTCAGTTCAATACGCGCATGCATTCGGCGGGGCATTTGATCGGTCACTTCGTTCAGGCCATGGGCTGGATGCCGACCAAGGCGCATCACTGGCCAGACGAAGGACGTGTCCAGTTCAAACCGGGTGATGGCGCGCAGGAAGTCGATGCCCAGACGATTCAACACGGCATCAAGCAATGGATCGCCCATGACCTGCCGCGCCTGACATCGTTGCGCGAAGGTACCCGGGAGATCGGTTTCGGTGAACTGCCCGCCTACGGCTGTGGCGGCACCCATGTACGGAGCCTGAAGGATTTGGGCACGGTCACGATCGCTTCCCTTTCACAGAAAAAGGGAACGCTGTCAGTCCACTACAACGTGGATTGAGCATTTGGGCGATGTCGGCCCCGTCATCGCCTGACGCCGGGGGAGCCTGCATTCGCGGGCTCTGTTGACTCTCTGATAGATGGACCTAAAAACATGATGCTTGACGTCGAGCGTCTCGATGAGACGTGCATACAAAAACTGGCCAATGAAGAAGTCCTCGCCATCCGTGTCAAAGGCCTGTTGCCTCGGCCGCTGGCGATACAGATCGGCGACAAGATCCTCGCCCCGGGTTTCGAAGGCTACATCAACGCGCCAAGCATCGGTCGCATCGGCATGGCGTTTTATGAGGCGGAAAACCAGCCGCTGCTGATCGAGGACTATTTCGAACGCGCCACCAGCAACATCGCTGAATTGCGCAGCCGTTGTGCCCCCTACTCCTCTCCTGTCGACACCCTGCGCTGCATGCTCGACGAATCCTGGCCCGCGGGCGCGCATCTGGAAAATCTCTACGGTCGCAAGATGTATGTGGGCTTGTCCCGGGTCGTCAAACCGGGAGTGTGCTTCCTCGCCCATCACGACATTTTCGCCAAGGATGCCCCGGACAGCTTCCAGGCCAGAAGCCTGGAAGCGCAGTTCGCCTGCAATGTTTACCTGAACATGCCGACCGAGGGCGGCGCGTTACAGATGTGGGACCACGACATTACCCCGGACCAGTTCGACGAAATGCGGGGTGACAGCTACGGCATCGACCCGGCCTTGCTCGGCCCTCCAACGCTGGAGATTCGTCCGGAGTCAGGGGATTTCATCATGTTCAACTCGCGCTGCATGCACTCGGTAACCCCGGGCGTGGACGACCCGCGATTGAGCCTTTCTTTCTTTGTCGGCTATCGCGGCAATGCTTCCCCCCTGACTTTCTGGAGTTGAGATGTTTTCGAATTACCTGGGCGAGTTTCTGGCGCTGGCAACCATCCACTTCCTGGCCGTGGTCGCACCTGGCCCGGACTTCGCCGTGACCATCCGCCAAAGCGTGCGTTTCGGCCGGTTAGTGGGCATCTGCACGGCGCTGGGCATTGGCGCGGGCATTTCCGTGCATGTGCTTTACACCTTGCTCGGTGTCGGCGCGCTGATGCACACCACGCCCTGGTTATTGACAGTGGCCAAGGTGGTCGGCGGCGCCTACATTTTGTACCTCGGCGTCAGCCTGTTGCGCAGCAAACCCAAATCAGCGATTGAAGGCGACAAGGGTGAAGAAGCGTCAATTGAACAGCAGACCTTGTTCAAGGCCTTCAGCACGGGGTTTCTGACCAACGCCACCAACCCCAAGGCAACGCTGTTTTTCCTGGCGATTTTCACAACGATCATCAGCGCCACGACGCCGCTGCAGATTCAGGCGCTGTACGGGCTGTGGATGTGTTTTGTGAACGCCTTGTGGTTCGTGATCGTGGCCCTGTTCTTTTCCAGCGCCCGGGTACGATTGCTGTTCATGCGCATGGGGCACTGGTTCGAACGAACCATGGGGGTGATTCTGATTCTGTTCGCCGGCCGGTTGATTCTGTCGATGTAAAAAAACGGCCCGCTCAGTCTGACTGGCGGGCCGTCGATATCATTTCTTGCTCGATAGTCCAGACCTTACCAAAGCGCCAGGGTGTAGCTGATGATCAAGCGATTCTCATCCAGATCATTGCCAAAGTTCGAACGCACCGACGCGTTGCGCCATTTGAAGCCCAGGCCTTTCAACGTACCGTCCTGCACCACGTAGGCGATATCGGTGTTGCGCTCCCACTCCTTGCCTTCACCCGGAGCACTGCGCTGCACGTTATCTCCCGAGATGTAGCGGGTCATAAAGCTCAACCCCGGCACACCCAATGCGGCGAAGTTGTAGTCATAACGCGTTTGCCAGGAGTGTTCGTCAACGTTGGCGAAGTCACCGATCTGCACGAAGTTGACCAGGTACGGATCGCTGCGTCCGATGTAAGGGAACGGATCGTCGCCGCTCATGCGCTGGTAGCCGAAGCCCAGCGCGTGGCCGCCGAGGCTGTAGGTAAACATCGCACCGAAAGCCTGGTTGTCGAGGTCACGAAAGTTGCCATCTTCGGTGCTGCGCGCATAGCGCACGTCGCTCTTGAGCGACTGGCCGGCCCCCAAGTCCAGCAGATGCACCAACCCGAGGTAGTTTTGCCGGTAGATATTTTCCAGCGTGCCGTAGCGGTACTGCGCTGTCAGGTTCGGCAGAAACTGATAGTCAGCCCCGGCGAACTGGAACTTGTCGCTTTTGCCACCGATGCGATTGGCAGTCATGTCCTGATAGTCGGTGGAATCGACAAAGTTGATCTGCGTGAGTTGACCGGCGGTGAGCTTCAAACGGTCGATTTCCTGCACATTGACCAGGCCGCCCTTGAAAGTTGACGGCAACAGACGAGTGTCGTTGGAACTCACCACCGGATCCTTGATCTGCAACGTCCCCAGCTTTAGCGTGCTGTTGGACAAGTGCACTTTGGCGGTCAGGCCCAACTCGCCATAGCGATCCTGCGAGCCACCCGACAAATCCGGTGGCAACAGATTGGTGCCCGCCGTGCCGCCGCCGGAGTCCAGTTTAAAACCGGCCATGCCCAGCGCATCCAGACCAAAACCCAGCGTGCCAGCGGTATACCCGGACTCCATCCGCAGCAGAAAACCCTGCGCCCATTCCTCGGCCTTTTCTCGCGACCCGTCCTGGCGGAAATCGCGATTGAAGTAAAAGTTGCGTGCCTCCAGGCTGCCTTTACTGTCGGCAATGAAATCCGCCTGAGCGGCCGGTGCGCCGAGCAAGCTCAAGCCGAGCAATGTGCCGACCGGGAGGTACAACCGTTGGGTGGAAAGCGAATTGTTCATGCCTGCTCCTGTTACGGACGCGAGCGAGCCCTCTCGGGGGCGTTGCGATCGCGACCGATGTTTGTCGATTAGCAATGGATCAGCGACGTCTGAGCAGAGCTGCCCAGACGTGTCCGGGTTCAGGATTCGAGTTGTCGACCGCGGGTTTCCGGCAGGCTTAACGCGGCCAGAATCACCACGCCATAGGCACCGGCAGCAAAGACGCCGATTCCCGTGCCAATCGGCAACGTTTCGCTCAACGCACCGATGAACAACGGAAACAGCGCCGCAATGGAGCGCCCGGCGTTATAGCAAAAGCCCTGGCCCGAACCGCGCATGCGGGTGGGAAACAACTCGGTCAGAAAAGCGCCCATACCGGCAAAAATACCCGAGGCGAAAAAACCCAGCGGAAAGCCCAGCCAGAGCATCCAGGTGTTGTCGATGGGCAGTTGGGTGTAGGCCAGAACGATCGCCATGGAGCCGACGGCAAACAGGATGAAGTTCTTCTTCCGGCCGATGGCATCGGTCAGCAACGCACTGGTCACATAGCCGATGTAGGAGCCGACGATCACCATCGCCAGATAGCCGCCAGTGCCGAGCACGCTCAGGCCACGCTCGGTTTTCAGGTAAGTCGGCAACCACGTGGTGATCGCGTAGTAGCCGCCCAGCGCGCCCGTGGTCAGCAACGAAGCGCGCAAGGTGGTACTGAGCATCCGTGGCGCGAAGATTTCGAAGAAGGCCCAACGCGAATCCGCCTCAGGCTTGGCCTTGCGCTCAACGCAGGCCTGCTCGAAGGTGTCCGACTCCTTGACCAGTCGGCGGATCACCAATACGAACAGCGCAGGCACCAACCCGATCATGAACAGCGCCCGCCAGGCTTCTTCCGGAGGCAGAAAGCTGAATAACCCGGCATAGAGCAACGCCGTTAGCCCCCACCCCAGCGCCCATCCGGCCTGCACCATGCCCACTGCCTTGCCGCGATCCCGGGCGCGAATCACCTCGCCAATCAGCACTGCACCCGCTGTCCATTCACCACCGAAGCCAAACCCCATCAAGGTCCGGGCCACCAGCAATTGCTCGTAGTTCTGCGCCAGTCCGCAGAGGAAGGTGAAGAAGGCGAACCACAGCACCGTCAGTTGCAAGGTGCGCACCCGGCCGATGCGGTCGGACAGTATTCCGGCGACCCAGCCACCCGCCGCCGAGGCCAGCAACGTGCAGGTGCCGATCATTCCGGCTTCGCCCTTGGAGATGCCCCAGGTGGCGATCAGGGTAGGAATCACGAAACTGAGCATCTGGGTGTCCATGCCATCCAGGGCATAGCCGATCTTGCAACTCCAGAACGTACGCTTTTCATTTTTCGACAGGGGGCCGTACCAACTGAACGGGCCGGTGCGGCCCGAACCTGAAAGCACGTGGTCAGTCATGGTCTTTTCCATGGGAGTTCCTGCGGCAGAAGCGAAGATGACGGACACGCCTCATTATTTTTTTGTGAAGGCGTTGTCGTGGGGGGGCAGACGCAGTGGCTGCGTCGTGGAGCGGATTCTTCGCGCCAAGGCCAAACCGCGTCAAACGGGAAAAAAACGAGGTTATACATAAGAAAATTTGATACCCCCGGCGACGAACTCTGGAGTAACAATTGCAGTGCGCCGACCATGGTTTTCTGTGGAAAACCGTGACCACCCTCTCCACGCGCGCCACGAGAACCGCCATGAACCTCAAATTCCTCGAAACTTTCGTCTGGGTCGCCCGCCTACAAAGCTTCAGCCTCACCGCAGAGAAAATGTTCAGCACTCAGGCCGCTATCTCCAGCCGGATTGCCTCGCTGGAAGAAGAGTTGGGCCTGCGTTTGTTCGTGCGCGATTCGCGGGGGGTGTCGCTGACGCTCGAAGGTCTCAAGGTGCTCGACTACGCCGAGCAGATGCTCGAGGTTCAGAGAGCGTTGAAACACTCGCTGGACAACACCAACCCGCAACAGGGCCTGGTGCGCATCGGCGTGATGGATACGGTGATCCACACCTGGCTCAGCCCGTTGATGTCGACCTTGATGCAGACCTTCCCCGCCGTGGAAATCGAGATCACCGCCGACGCCGCACGCAATCTGTGCGAGCAGCTGCAAAAAGGCTACCTGGACATCGTGTTCCAGACCGACCTGATCCGCCACGAAAGTGTGCGCAACCTCGAACTGGCGCACTATCCCATGCACTGGATCGCCGCCAGCAATTCGATCTATGCCCGCCCCTATGCCTCACTGGCTGACATGGCCAGTGAGCGCATCATCACCTTCGTTAAAAACTCCCGGCCGCATCAGGACGTACTCAACCTGCTGCACGCCCATGGCATCAGTACGCCACGCGTCAGTTGCGTCAACTCGGTGTCGGCCATGACCCGGCTGATCCGTGACGGCTTCGGTATTGGTGCCTTGCCGGCCGCGCTGGTGGCCAAGCCCTTGGCCAGCGGCGAGTTGATTCAGCTGGAACCGGGCACCCGCTTGCCGCAACTGGATGTCGTGGCTTCGTGGCGCACCGGAGTCGGCCTGGAATTGATCGAGAGCATCGTCGACATGAGCCGCCAAGTGGTCTCCCAATATGCTGCGGATGTCGGCCCGCTTCGAATGGTTCCGGCACCCGGTCTCAACAGCCGACGGTCTCTTGAATAACTTTTAGTTGTCCGGGGGTAACAACATTCCTTGTTGGACGCCAGCGTCCCGGTTTCTTAAAAAGAACCCACGAACCTGTGGAGATGCCGTGATGAATCAGTCAGCCCTGTCCTTTGAACAATTGCAGCAGCGCTCCCCTCTGGCCCTGCGCCAAAGCATCGCCGCCGGACACTATCAGGGCCACACCAGCGGCCTGGGCCAGGGTCGGGTGCAAGCCAATATCGTGATTTTGCCCAGCGATTGGGCCAATGAGTTCCTCAGGTATTGCACCCTCAACCGGCAAGCCTGCCCGTTGCTCGACGTTACCGAGCCTGGGGATCCGTATTTTCGCAATCTCGGCACAGCCATTGATATTCGCCATGATGTGCCCCGATACAGGGTCTATCGCCATGGGGAACTGAGCGAAGAACCGCTGGATATCGGGCATCTTTGGCAGGATGACCTGGTGGCCTTCGCCATTGGCTGCTCGTTTTCCTTCGAACAACCCCTGCTGGATGCCGGCATCGCCCTCAAGCACATCGATTTGGGGCGCAATGTCGCCATGTACCAGACGAACATTGACACGCGCCCCACCGCTCGCCTGGGTGGCAAGCTGGTGGTCAGCATGCGGCCGATGAAAGCCGTCGCCGCGATTCAGGCGATTCAGATCACCGCACGCATGCCCAACGTCCACGGCGCCCCTGTGCACATCGGTGACCCATCGCTGATCGGCATCCACTCGCTGAACACCCCGGATTACGGTGATGCCGTGCCCGTCGAGGCCGACGAAATCCCGGTGTTCTGGGCCTGCGGAGTGACGCCTCAATCGGTAGTGCAAGCCTCACGCCCCCCCTTGTGCATCACTCATGCTCCGGGGTGCATGCTGGTAACGGACTTGTGGAATAGCGCGTTGTAAAGGCATCGGATGTAAATCACGCGCAAACAAAAACCCCGCTCAATGGGTGATCGCCATGAGCGGGGTTTGTCGTTACAGCAGCCGCTAACGGCTTACCACATCAGATCGTCAGGGATCTGATAGGCCGCGTACGGATCGTCTTCGGCGCTGACTTCTTCTGTCTTCACATTCAGCTGCACGATGCGCTGCGGATCGCGCTCCTGAATCTTCAAGGCCGCTTCACGGGGGATCACTTCGTAACCGCCGGCGTGATGCACGATCGCCAGCGAACCGCTGCTGAGCTTGTTGCGCATCAGGGTGTTGACGGAGATGCGCTTGACCTTCTTGTCGTCGACGAAGTTGTAGTAGTCCTCGGTGGTCAGCTTGGGCAGGCGCGAGACTTCGATCAATTGCTTGACCTGGGCGGCGCGGGCCTTCGCTTCGGCTTTCTCCTGCTGCTGGCGGTTCAGCTCCTGGTCGCGCTTGACCTTCTCGGCCATGGCTTCCTGAGCGGCACGCTGCTGGGAGTCATCGAGTTCGATCTGGCCTTTGTGGGCCAGACGCTGTTGTTTCTGCTTCTCTTTGCCGACCTGTTTGGCCTGCTTTTGGTTGACCAGCCCTGCTTTGAGCAACTGGTCGCGAAGGGAAATGCTCATGGTGCTTATTTCTCACTTAGGCAACTGCTCAACCGCAGCTGGGCAAATTCTTTTCCTGACGTTTGGCTTCGCCCCACAAGGCGTCCAACTCTTCGAGGGTGCAATCTTCTATGGGACGGTGGGTGTCGCGCAATGCCTGTTCGATAAATCGGAAGCGTCGTTCAAACTTGTTGTTGGCGCCACGCAGTGCGGTTTCCGGATCGACCTTGAGGTGTCGCGCCAGATTGACCACTGAAAACAGCAGGTCGCCGACTTCATCGGCAATCGCCGCCGAGTCGTTGTCAGCCATGGCTTCGAGCACTTCATCAAGCTCTTCGCGGACCTTGTCGAGTACCGGCAAGGCGTCCGGCCAGTCAAAACCGACCTGCCCTGCACGCTTTTGCAATTTAGCCGAACGGGACAACGCCGGCAGCGCGGCAGGCACGTCATCGAGCAGAGACAATTGCTCCGGCGCCGAAGCCTTCTCGGCCCGTTCTTCAGCCTTGATCTCTTCCCAGCGCTGCTTGACCTGCTCTTCATTCAGACGCGGGATGTCCAGCGGCGCGTACAGATCGCCGGTGGGGAACACGTGAGGATGACGGCGGATCAACTTGCGCGTGATGCTGTCGACCACGCCATCGAACTCGAAGCGCCCTTCTTCCCGAGCCAGTTGGCTGTAATAAACCACCTGGAACAACAGGTCGCCCAACTCACCCTGCAAGTGATCGAAGTCCCCACGTTCGATGGCGTCGGCGACTTCGTAGGCTTCCTCAAGGGTGTGCGGGACGATGGTGGCGTAGGTTTGCTTGATGTCCCACGGGCAACCGTATTGCGGGTCGCGCAGACGGTTCATCAGGTGCAGCAGGTCTTCAAGTGAATACATCTTTTATCAATCTCTACATACCTGTAGGAGCGAGGCTTGCCCGCGAAGGCGGCATACCTGACACACCGCCTTCGCGGGCAAGCTTCGCTCCTACAGTCACCATCAATTTCCGTGCAGGTCTCTCACGGTGTGCGGTTACGGCGGGTTTCGATAATGTTCGGCAACTGGGAAATCCTCCCCAGCAACCGCCCCAACGCATCCAGCCCCGGAATCTCGATGGTCAGGGACATCAACGCCGTGTTGTCCTCTTTGTTCGAGCGGGTGTTGACCGCCAGCACGTTGATCCGCTCGTTGAGCAGCACCTGCGACACGTCACGCAGCAAACCGGAACGGTCGTAGGCACGGATGATGATGTCCACCGGGTAGGTGAGCACCGGCACCGGGCCCCAGCTGACCTGAATGATCCGCTCCGGCTCGCGCCCGGCCAGTTGCAGCACCGAGGCGCAGTCCTGACGGTGAATGCTCACGCCACGGCCCTGGGTGATGTAACCGACGATGGCATCCCCCGGCAACGGCTGGCAGCAGCCGGCCATCTGGGTCATCAGGTTGCCGACGCCCTGGATCTGAATGTCGCCGCGCTTGCCCGGTTTGTAGCCGGTGGCTTTGCGCGGGATCAGTTCCAGCTGTTCGTTGCCGCGCTCCGGCTCGACCAGTTGCTGCGCCAGGTTCACCAGTTGCGCCAGGCGCAAGTCGCCTGCGCCCAATGCGGCGAACATGTCCTCGGCGGTCTTCATGTTGGCCTTCTCGGCCAGCTTGTCGAAATCCACCTGCGGCAGGCCGAGGCGATTGAGTTCGCGCTCGAGCAAGGTTTTACCGGCCGCGACGTTCTGATCGCGCGCCTGCAATTTGAACCAGTGAACGATCTTCGCCCGCGCCCGCGAGGTGGTGACATAACCCAGGTTCGGGTTCAGCCAGTCGCGACTCGGGGTGCCGTGCTTGCTGGTGATGATCTCGACCTGTTCACCGGTTTGCAGGCTGTAGTTGAGCGGCACGATCCGCCCGTTGATCTTGGCGCCACGGCAGTTGTGACCGATTTCGGTGTGCACGCGGTAGGCGAAGTCCAGCGGTGTCGCGCCCTTCGGCAAGTCGATGGCGTGACCGTCCGGGGTGAAGATATAGACCCGGTCCGGCTCGATATCGACCCGCAATTGTTCGGCAAGACCACCAATGTCGCCCAGCTCTTCGTGCCACTCGAGCACCTGACGCAGCCAGGAAATTTTCTCTTCGTAGTGGTTCGAGCCGGATTTGACGTCGGTGCCCTTGTAGCGCCAGTGCGCGCAGACGCCCAACTCGGCTTCTTCGTGCATCGCGTGAGTGCGGATCTGCACTTCCAGCACCTTGCCCTCAGGGCCGATCACCGCCGTGTGCAGCGAGCGATAGCCGTTCTCTTTGGGGTTGGCGATGTAGTCGTCGAACTCTTTCGGGATGTGCCGCCACAGGGTATGGACGATGCCGAGCGCGGTGTAGCAGTCGCGCATTTCCGGCACCAGCACGCGAACGGCGCGCACGTCGTAGATCTGGCTGAATTCCAGACCTTTGCGCTGCATTTTGCGCCAGATCGAATAGATGTGTTTGGCCCGGCCGCTGATGTCGGCATCGACGCCGGTGGCCTGCAATTCGTCCTTGAGCTGGGTCATCACGTCGGCGATGAAACGCTCGCGATCCAGACGTCGCTCGTGAAGCAACTTGGCGATTTGCTTGTACTGGTCGGGCTCAAGGTAACGGAAGGACAAGTCCTCCAGCTCCCACTTGATATGGCCGATACCGAGGCGGTGGGCGAGCGGCGCGTAAATGTCGAAGACTTCACGGGCGACGCGGTTGCGCTTCTCGTCGTCGGCGGTTTTCACTGCGCGGATCGCGCAGGTGCGTTCGGCCAGTTTGATCAGCGCGACACGCACGTCGTCGACCATGGCCACCAGCATTTTGCGCAGGTTTTCGACCTGACCCTGAGTGCCCATCACCATGGATTTACGCGGGCTCAGGCTGTCGCTGATCGCCGCCATGCGTTGCACGCCGTCGATGAGTTTGGCCACCACCGGACCGAAGCGCTGGCTGACCGCCGGCAATTGGATCTGGCCTTCACGCACGCCACGGTACAAGACCGCCGCAACCAACGAATCCTGATCGAGTTTGAGGTCGGCGAGAATCTCGGCGATCTCAAGGCCCGTGCGGAAACTTGAGGTCCCTTCGGACCACAGATTCTTCGCCGCATTGGCTTGTTGTTCAGCCTCGCGAGCGAACTCGCAGGCTTCTTTCAAGGCTTCGCGATCCAGCGCCGCATCGACACTGACCGCGTGATCGAGCCAAGCCTCGAGATTGATACTGCCGTCAGTGTTGATCGGCTGGTGTGCTCTCACCTGTACCATCTTGCTTTACCTTCCCTACGACGCAGATTCAATGCGTCAAATCGCTGACCTTCGCTGCCCGTGTGCACTCGCGGGGCTAAGACGAATGCGCTTTGCACGAGCGGGTCAGTCGGACCAGACGAGCCATCCTAGCTCGCTTCAAATAACGCCATGGCCTCGACATGTGCCGTCTGAGGAAACATATCGAGAATCCCGGCACGTTTTAACCGGTAGCCCTGCTTGATCAATTCGACCGTGTCGCGCGCCAGCGTTGCAGGGTTGCACGACACATACACCAATCGCTTGGCGCCCAGGGATGCAAGCTTGCTCACCACCTCAAAAGCGCCATCGCGAGGTGGGTCCAAGAGTACCGCACAAAAGCCTTTATCGGCCCATTCGGCATCGGCCAAAGGCTGGGATAAATCGGCCTGAAAAAACTTCGCATTATGCAAATTGTTGTTAACGGCATTCGCGGCGGCGCGCTCGACCATAGCCTGCACGCCCTCCACCGCCACCACTTCGCGAACGGTTTTGGCCAGCGGCAAGGCAAAGTTGCCCAGCCCGCAGAACAGATCCAGAACCCGTTCATCCGATTTCGGCGCCAACCACGCCAGCGCCTGGGCAACCATCGCTTCATTGACCCCGGCGTTGACCTGAATGAAATCTCCTGGCCGATACGCCAGGTTCAAATCCCACTGTTCAAGGCGATAGCCCAAAGACTGATCGGCCTCGACCGGTTGCGGCTCGCCGTCGCCATGCAGCCACAACTGGGCGTCATGGAACGCGCAGAATGCCTTGAGGATGGTCATGTCGGCCTCGGACAACGGCGCCATGTGCCGCAGCAATACCGCCACTGACGAACCGCTGAACAACTCCACATGCCCCAGCGCCTGAGGTTTGCTCAAGCGTCGCAGCATCTCCGGCAAGCCGGTCATGATCGGTTGCAAGGGCTGTACCAGCACCGGGCATTCGTTGATGGCGACGATGTCCTGACTGCCGGCAGCGCGGAAGCCGACTTCGAGTTTTTTCGCTTTCATGTCCCAACGCACCGCCACTCGGGCGCGACGACGGTAACCGAATTCCGGACCGCTCAACGGCGCTGCCCACTCTTCAGGTTCGACACCGGCAACCCGCGACAATTGCTCGGCGAGCATGCGCTGTTTCAGGGCGAGCTGTTCGTTGTGGGGCAGATGTTGCACGCTGCAACCGCCGCAACGAGCGGCATGAGCGCAGGGTGCGGGGCGGCGCATTTCACTGGCCTGGAATACCCGCTCGGTACGCGCCTCGACCACTTTGCCGTGGGCACCCAAGACCCGCGCCTCGACCTCTTCACCGGCCAATGCGCCGATGACGAACCAGGTGCGACCTTCGAAAAACGCGATACCGCGACCGTCATTGGCCAGGCGCTCGATGCTCAAGCGCTGCTTTTTGCCGGTCGGGACTTGCGGGGCCTTGCTGCCACCCGTGGGCTGGAAGCGCAGGCCTCTCTCTTGCTTGGCCATCAGTTGGGCGCGTCGAAAATGCCGGTCGACAGGTAACGGTCGCCACGGTCGCAGATGATCGCGACGATCACCGCGTTTTCAACTTCTTTGGACAGGCGCAGCATCGCCGCCACGGCACCGCCCGAGGACACGCCGCAGAAGATGCCTTCTTCGCGCGCCAGACGACGGGTCACGTCTTCGGCTTCGCTTTGCGCCATGTCGACGATCCGGTCCACGCGCTCGGCCTGGTAGATTTTCGGCAGGTATTCCTGTGGCCAGCGACGGATGCCCGGAATCGCCGAGCCTTCCATCGGTTGCAGGCCGATGATCTGCACGTTGTCGTTCTGTTCTTTCAGGTAGCGCGAAACGCCCATGATGGTGCCGGTGGTGCCCATCGAGCTGACGAAATGAGTGATGGTGCCTTCGGTCTGACGCCAGATTTCCGGACCAGTGGTGGTGTAGTGCGCCTCGGGGTTGTCACCGTTGGCGAACTGATCCAGCACCTTGCCGCGGCCTTCGGCTTCCATTCGCTGGGCGAGGTCGCGGGCGCCTTCCATGCCTTCTTCCTGGCTGACCAGAATCAGCTCGGCGCCATAGGCCGTCATCGCGGCTTTACGCTCAGCGCTGGAGTTGTCCGGCATGATCAGGATCATCTTGTAACCCTTGATCGCGGCCGCCATCGCCAAGGCGATCCCGGTGTTGCCCGAGGTCGCCTCGATCAGCGTATCGCCGGCGTGGATCTGCCCGCGCAACTCGGCGCGGGTGATCATCGACAGCGCCGGACGGTCCTTGACCGAACCCGCCGGGTTATTCCCTTCGAGCTTGAGCAAAAGGGTGTTGCTGGTGGCGCCAGGCAGGCGCTGCAAACGGACCAGCGGAGTGTTGCCGACGCAATCGGCGATGGTTGGGTACTGCAAGGTCATGGCGTATTCGCAATCCAGACTGCGGGGGCGCCTATCATACCGGCAAACGCGCGCAGGCCATATCACGCAAAGTAAGGGGCTTATGGCTTATGGGAATAAGGGTGGTTTTGTATTGGATATAAGGGCCCCTTCGCGGGCAAGCCTCGCTCCTGCAAGGGCAACGCTTGTACCGTAGGAGCGAGGCTTGCCCGCGAAGGCGGCCGCGAGCCCTCGCAGTTGCCCCAGGTCCCGCTCGCTTTCGCAGGCCACCCGCATTCGGCTCAGCGCCGTGCGCAACTCAACACAAGGTTTGCCCCCGAGTCCAAAGTGCTGAACGGGCCGACGAATAACGACATCAATTTTACGAAGATTGCCCGCATGCAAATCGCTACACTGCGCAGGTGGCGCGTGCCGGACGCATGTGCAGGTCAATAAACAGCTGGATGCAGGAGAGATGCGTGCTCAAAGAACTGGGAATTAAAGGCCGCGTGCTGTTGCTGACCCTGTTGCCGACCAGCCTGATGGCGTTGGTCCTGGGCGGTTATTTCACCTGGATGCAGCAGTCGGACCTGCAAAACCAACTCATGCAGCGTGGCGAGATGATCGCCGAACAGCTGGCCCCGCTGGTGGCCCCGGCCATGGCTCATAAAGACAGCGACCTGCTGGAGCGCATCGCCACCCAGTCCCTGGAACAAACCGACGTGCGCGCGGTGACTTTCCTCGCCCCCGACCGCACACCGCTGGCCCATGCCGGCCCGACCATGCTCAATCCGGCCCCTTTGGGCAACGGCTCACAGCTGCTGCGCAGCAGTGGCAATGACGCCACTCGTTATCTGCTACCGGTGTTTGGCAAGCACCGCAATCTGGCGGGCGACCTGATCCCCGAAGAAGCCGACCGCCTGCTGGGCTGGGTCGAACTCGAACTGTCCCACAGCGGCATGTTGCTGCGCGGTTATCGCAGCCTGTTCGCCAGCCTGCTGCTGATCGGCGGTGGCCTGGGCGGTGCGGCTCTGTTGGCATTACGAATGGGCCGGACCATCAACCGACCTCTGAGCCAGATCAAACAAGCCGTGGCGCAACTCAAGGACGGTCATCTGGAAACCCGCCTGCCGCCCCTCGGCAGTCAGGAGCTGGATGAGCTGGCGTCCGGTATCAACCGCATGGCCGGCTCCCTGCAGAATGCCCAGGAAGAATTGCAACACAGCGTCGACCAAGCCACCGAAGACGTGCGTCAGAACCTGGAAACCATCGAAATCCAGAACATCGAGCTGGACCTGGCGCGCAAGGAAGCCCTGGAGGCGAGCCGGATCAAATCCGAGTTTCTGGCCAACATGAGCCATGAAATCCGCACGCCGCTCAACGGCATTCTCGGCTTCACGCACCTGCTGCAAAAAAGCGAGCTGACCCCGCGCCAGCTCGATTATCTGGGCACCATCGAAAAGTCCGCCGACAGCCTGTTGGGGATCATCAACGAGATTCTCGACTTCTCGAAGATCGAGGCCGGCAAACTGGTGCTCGATCATATTCCGTTCAACCTGCGCGACCTGCTGCAGGACACCTTGAACATCCTCGCCCCGGCCGCCCACGCCAAGCAGCTTGAACTGGTGAGCCTGGTTTATCGCGATACACCACTGTCGCTGGTGGGCGACCCGCTGCGACTCAAGCAGATTCTCACTAACCTGGTGAGCAACGCGATCAAGTTCACCCGCGAAGGCACCATCGTCGCCCGGGCCATGCTCGAAGAAGAACATGAAGACAGCGTGCAACTGCGCATCAGCATTCAGGACACCGGCATCGGTCTGTCGAATCAGGACGTGCGCGCCTTGTTCCAGGCCTTCAGCCAGGCCGATAACTCGCTGTCCCGACAACCTGGGGGCACCGGCCTTGGGCTGGTGATCTCCAAGCGTCTGATCGAACAGATGGGCGGCGAGATCGGCGTCGACAGCACACCGGGCGAAGGCTCGGAATTCTGGATCAGCCTCAACCTGCCAAAAACCCGCGATGACGCCGAAGACCTGCCCGGTCCACCGCTGCTCGGGCAACGGGTGGCGCTCCTGGAAAACCATGAGCTGGCCCGTCAGGCATTGCAGCACCAACTGGAAGACTGCGGCCTGGAAGTCACACCGTTCAATACCCTGGAAAGCCTGGCCAATGGCGTGACCAGCGCGCATCAGACCGATCAGGCGATCGATCTGGCGGTGCTCGGCATCACCAGCAACGACATGCCCCCAGAGCGACTGAACCAGCATATCTGGGACCTCGAGCACCTGGGCTGCAAAGTATTGGTGCTGTGCCCGACCACCGAACTGACGCTGTTCCACCTCTCGGTCCCCAACCCCCACAGCCAGCTCCAGTCCAAACCGGCCTGCACCCGCAAGCTGCGTCGAGCCTTGTCCGATCTGGTCAACCCGCGTCAGCAGCGTAGCGATCCCGGCGAGCCGGTTTCCAGCCGCGCGCCGAAAGTCCTTTGCGTCGACGACAACCCGGCCAACCTGCTGCTGGTGCAAACCCTGCTTGAGGACATGGGCGCCAAGGTGCTCGCGGTGGAAAGCGGTTACGCCGCCGTCAAGTCGGTACAGAACGAGACGTTCGATCTGGTGCTGATGGACGTTCAGATGCCTGGCATGGATGGGCGTCAAAGCACCGAAGCCATTCGCCATTGGGAAAGCGAACGGCATTGCACGCCACTGCCGATCGTCGCCCTCACCGCCCATGCGATGGCCAACGAAAAACGCGCCTTGCTGCAAAGCGGCATGGACGACTACCTGACCAAACCCATCAGCGAACGGCAACTGGCGCAGGTGGTGTTGAAATGGACCGGCCTGGCGTTGCGCAATCAGGGGCCGGAGCGCGCCAGCGATAGCTACAGCGGTAATGATTTGCTGGTACTCGATCATGAAGAAGGTTTGCGCCTGGCCGCCGGCAAGGCCGATCTGGCGGCGGACATGCTGGCAATGCTGCTGGCCTCACTGGAAGCCGACCGCGAGGCCATCCGTGTCGCCCGCGAAGCCAAGGATCAGAATGCCCTGATCGAGCGGGTCCATCGCCTGCATGGGGCGACCCGCTATTGTGGCGTACCGCAACTGCGCGCCGCCTGTCAGCGCAGCGAAACCCTGCTCAAGCAACAAGACCCGAAAGCGCCTGGCGCGCTGGAAGAACTCGAACGGGCCATCAATCGTCTGGCGGCCCAGGCGCGTATCAATGCCTGATGCAGCGCAATAACGCCGGGCGCCTTGAAAGCTAAGATCAACGCTTTGTAGCGGCTGGCGAAGCCTGCTGCTACAAGGCTTGAGACTTTCAGGAGGACAGCATGCGCACGATTCTTTTCAGCAGCCAGACCTACGACCGCGACAGTTTTCTGAGCGCCGACCTGCCCGTCGGCATCGAGCTGCATTTCCAGTCGGCGCGACTGAGCCTGGACACGGTGGCGCTGGCGGAGCATCACGACGCGGTCTGTGCCTTCATCAATGACGACCTCAGTGCCCCGGTGCTCGAACGCCTGGCCGCGGGCGGCACACGCCTGATTGCCCTGCGCTCGGCCGGTTACAACCATGTCGACCTGGTCGTGGCGAAGCGCCTGGGACTTTCGATCGTGCGGGTCCCCGCCTACTCGCCCCACGCCGTGGCCGAACACGCGGTGGCGCTGATCCTGGCGCTCAACCGTCGACTGCACCGTGCCTATAACCGCACCCGCGAGGGGGATTTCAGCCTGCACGGGCTGACCGGTTTCGACCTGGTGGGCAAGACCGTCGGCGTCGTCGGCACCGGCCAGATCGGCGCGACCTTCGCGAAAATCATGAACGGCTTCGGCTGCCGGTTGCTGGCCTGTGATCCATACCCGAACCCACAGGTCGAAGCCCTCGGCGCGCGCTACCTGAGTTTGCCGCAACTGTTGGCCGAGTCGCAGATCATCAGCCTGCATTGCCCGCTCACCGAACAGAGCAAACACTTGATCAACAGCCAGTCACTGGCACACATGCAGCCCGGCGCCATGTTGATCAACACCGGGCGCGGCGGGCTGGTGGACACCCCGGCGCTGATCGATGCGTTGAAGGACGGCCAATTGGGCTATCTGGGGCTGGATGTGTATGAAGAGGAGGCACAACTGTTTTTCGAGGATCGCTCCGACCTGCCACTGCAAGACGATGTGCTGGCGCGGCTGCTGACCTTTCCGAATGTGATCATCACCGCTCACCAGGCCTTCCTGACCCGTGAAGCCCTGGGCGCGATCGCCGCGACCACGCTGCAGAACATCGCGGCCTGGGCGGCCGGTTCGCCACAGAATCAGGTCGAGGGCTGACCGGCTCAGGCCTTGGACAACAGGATCATCAGTGCCAGCCAGCCGAAGCCTGTCAAGCGCTGCCCCAGCGAATGCCCGCGACGCAGCAGGAACCAGACAAAAAATGGCGGCAGCAAGAAAATCATCAATTTCAGCCAGAGTTCCACCGGACGCGGCTCGCCGGGTGCCCGTGCCGGGATCTCAGCCTCGACTTCGGCTTTACGTTTGCGCCCGAAAGCGGCCGGGGTCACCCTGGGCACGCTCTCATTGGTCGGTAAACGCCCGAAAGAAAGAGCCGCCTGCGCAGGCGTTTCCGTCGACGTAGCCGTTTGCACCGCCACCGCAGGTGCACCGCAATGAATGCAAGCAGGCGCCGTGGAGCTGATGCGTTGCTTGCACTCAAAACATTCGATCAACGCCATTTCCATTCCTTAGAGATGCAAAAGCGGCAGTGTGCCATGACTCGACAGATAATTTGAACCAGATCGAAGGTCACATGCCCGCGCCATGCTGCGTTCATGCCCGTGCTAGCATATCGCGCATATTTGGAGGACCCATGGTCGAACACGATTTCCGCTACAGCCTGATGAACCCGCAACACACCCTCACCGAATGCCGCGCCCTGGTGCCGGGGCGTTATCAAGTCACCGGCAACGGCGGCTCGATTCGTAATAACGACGTGCTGGTAGTGACCCTCAAAGGCAGCAAGGACTTGTCCATGCGCCTGACCGTCGAAACGGTTCGCCACCTGATCAACCCGCCTGGCCAATGGGTCGCGGTGGCCAGTGGTCCGGTGTTCGGCGAACTGGCGATTCACACCTGGAAAGTCAACTGCGACAGCTGCGCCAAAGAGCTGAGCTTTGAGTTCGCGGTCGATGCCAAGCTGGGCAACAAGGCCGAAAAACCGGCGGCCACTGCACGGATTGCCGAGCTGGGCTGGGCCACCGTTGCCGACAAGCACCTGTGCAAGAAGTGCCAGGAGCCTGCGTGATGAAACGCCTTGCTCTGAGCGCCATGGCTGGCGCCAGCCTGTTGGGCTGCGCCGCCGAACCGGTGCAATTGCAACACAACCGCAGCTACATTCTGGAGTGGATCGGCGAGCGTCCGCTGATGGATTACAGCCACCTGACCATCACCCTCGATGAAGACGGACGGGCCTATGGCAACGGCGGCTGTAACCACTGGTTCGCGCCGTACACCCTGGAAGGCGACAAACTGAGCTTCGGCAAGATCGGCAGCACCCGCAAAATGTGTGCGCCGGCGTTGATGGAGCAGGAAAAGCGTTTCCTGCAAGCACTGGAAAACGTCCAGCGCTGGGACGTCTCGCCGATCGAGCAGATGCGCTTCTGGCCGGCCGAAGGCAAGCCGTTGCGCTGGTGGCTTGAAGAGGGTTGATCAGTCTCTTTTCGTAGGAGCCAGGCTTGCCGGCGAAGGCACTCCAAAGTACGCCTTCGCC
>NZ_JAHBDQ010000019.1 GCF_019956555.1 Pseudomonas sp. A-RE-19
ACTGGTCATTCACCAACGAAATATCCAGACCGGCCGCGCTCAATCCGTCGGCACCTGCCGCCTTGTCCCAGAACCCGTATTGTGGAAGGACGCTACCGGTCCCGATCAGGTTGCCGAACGCGAGTGATGGGCCGTCATCCAGGAACACCAGGTTCTGGCCGATGTTGAGGGTCGCCTGGGCGCTGTCACCGTCTCCATCGGTCTTGGTCGCCGTCAGCGTTATCAGATTGTCCGCCGACAGACTCGTCGAGTCGTTGGGGTTGGTGGCATCGGGATGCACCACCGCCCGGAGCTGGTCGAGCGTGACGTCGCCATTGGCGGCCAAGGTGGCCGTGAACACCAGCAGGTTGGAGGTGGCCGTACGGCCTTCCACCACGCCGCCGTTGAGCGACAGGTTCACCGCCTGGCCCGAGGCCGTGTCCACCAGCCCGGAGGCCCCCGCCACCACGCCCAGTGCATAGGTCAGCGTGCCGGCGCCATCGGCGCCAAACGCCGAATTGAAGTTAGCCGCAAAGTTCTTGGTGTCGTTGGTCGCCAGGACGGTCTCGTCCACCGTCAGCGTCGGCTCGGTGCCGGTGGTGCTGATGCTCGGTCCGTCGTCCTTGAACACCAGGTTCTGGCCGATGTTGAGGGTCGCCTGGGCGCTGTCACCGTCCTTGTCGGTGATGGTCGCCGTCAGCGTTATCAGGTTGTCCGCCGTCAGGCTCTTCGAATCATCGGGATTGGTGGTGTTGGGATGCACCACCGCCCGGAGCTGGTCGAGCGTGACGTCGCCATTGGCGGCCAAGGTGGCCGTGAACACCAGCAGATTGGAGGTGGCCGTGCGGCCTTCCACCACGCCACCGTTGAGCGACAGGTTCACTGCCTGGCCCGAGGCCGTGTCCACCAGCCCGGAGGCACCTGCCACCACGCCCAGCGCATAGGTCAGCGTACCCGCGCCATCAGCGCCAAACGCCGAGCTGAAGTTGGCCGCAAAGTTCTGGGTGGCGTTGGTCGCCAGGACGGTCTCGTCCACCGTCAGCGTTGGCTCGGTGCCGGTGGTGCTGACGCTCGGTCCGTCGTCCTTGAACACCAGGTTCTGGCCGATGTTGAGGGTCGCCTGGGCGCTGTCACCGTCCTTGTCGGTGATGGTCGCCGTCAGCGTTATCAGGTTGTCCGCCGTCAGGCTCTTCGAATCATCGGGATTGGTGGTGTTGGGATGCACCACCGCCCGGAGCTGGTCGAGCGTGACGTCGCCATTGGCGGCCAAGGTGGCCGTGAACACCAGCAGATTGGAGGTGGCCGTGCGGCCTTCCACCACGCCACCGTTGAGCGACAGGTTCACTGCCTGGCCCGAGGCCGTGTCCACCAGCCCGGAGGCACCTGCCACCACGCCCAGCGCATAGGTCAGCGTACCCGCGCCATCAGCGCCAAACGCCGAGCTGAAGTTGGCCGCAAAGTTCTGGGTGGCGTTGGTCGCCAGGACGGTCTCGTCCACCGTCAGCGTTGGCTCGGTGCCGGTGGTGCTGACGCTCGGTCCGTCGTCCTTGAACACCAGGTTCTGGCCGATGTTGAGGGTCGCCTGGGCGCTGTCACCGTCCTTGTCGGTGATGGTCGCCGTCAGCGTTATCAGGTTGTCCGCCGTCAGGCTCTTCGAATCATCGGGATTGGTGGTGTTGGGATGCACCACCGCGCGGAGCTGGTCGAGCGTGACGTCGCCATTGGCGGCCAGGGTGGCCGTGAACACCAGCAGATTGGAGGTGGCCGTGCGGCCTTCCACCACGCCACCGTTGAGTGACAGGTTCACCGCCTGGCCCGAGGCCGTGTCCACCAGTCCGGAGGCACCCGCCACCACGCCCAGCGCATAGGTCAGCGTACCCGCGCCATCAGCGCCAAACGACGAGCTGAAGTTGGCGGCAAAGCTCTGGGTGGCGTTGGTCGCCAGCACCGTCTCGTCCACTGTCAGCGTCGGCTCGGTGCCGGTGGTGCTGATGCTTGGCCCGTCGTCCTTGAACACCAGGTTCTGGCCGATGTTGAGGGTCGCCTGGGCGCTGTCGCCGTCCCCATCGGTCTTGGTCGCCGTCAGCGTCACCAGGTTGTCCGCCGTCAGACTCGTCGAGTCATCAGGATTGGTTGCATCGGGATGCACCACCGCGCGGATCTGGTCGAGCGTGACGTTGCCATTGGCGGCCACACTGACCGTGAACACCAGCAGGTTGGTCGTGGCCGTGTGGCCTTCGACCACTGTGCCGTTGAGCGACAGGTTGACCGCCTCGTGGGTGGCCGTGTCCACCAGCCCCGACGCACCGGCCACCACGCCCAGCGCATAGGTCAGCGTGCCGGCGCCATCGGCGCCAAACGCCGAGCTGAAGTTGGCGGCAAAGCTCTGGGTGGCGTTGGTCGCCAGGACTGTTTCGTCCACTGTCAGCGTCGGCTCGGTGCCGGTGGTGCTGATGCTCGGTCCGTCGTCCTTGAACACCAGGTTCGACCCGATATTGAGGGTCGCCTGGGCGCTGTCGCCGTCCCCATCGGTCTTGGTCGCCGTCAGCGTCACCAGGTTGTCCGCCGTCAGGCTCTTCGAATCATCGGGATTGGTGGTGTCGGGATGCACCACCGCACGGAGCTGGTCGAGCGTGACGTCGCCATTGGCGGCGACGCTGACCGTGAACACCAACTGGCTGGTCGTGGCCGTGCGGCCTTCCACCACGGTGCCGTTGAGCGACAGGTTCACCGCCTCGTGGGTGGCCGTGTCCACCAGCCCGGAGGCACCCGCGACCACGCCCAGCGCATAAGTCAGCGTACCCGCGCCATCGGCGCCAAACGCCGAGCTGAAGTTGGCGGCAAAGCTCTGGGTGGCATTGGTCGCCAGGACGGTCTCGTCCACCGTCAGCGTCGGCTCGGTGCCGGTGGTGCTGATGCTCGGTCCGTCGTCCTTGAACACCAGGTTCGACCCGATATTGAGGGTCGCCTGGGCGCTGTCGCCGTCCCCATCGGTCTTGGTCGCCGTCAGCGTCACCAGGTTGTCCGCCGTCAGGCTCTTCGAATCATCGGGATTGGTGGTGTTGGGATGCACCACCGCGCGGAGCTGGTCGAGCGTGACATCGCCATTGGCGGCGACGCTGACCGTGAACACCAACTGGCTGGTCGTGGCCGTGCGGCCTTCCACCACGGTACCGTTGAGCGACAGGTTGACTGCCTCGCCCGTGGCCGTGTCCACAAGCCCGGAGGCACCCGCCACCACGCCCAGCGCATAAGTCAGCGTGCCGGCACCATCGGCGCCAAATGATGAGTTGAAGTTGGCCGCAAAGTTCTGGGTGTCGTTGGTCGCCAGGACGGTCTCGTCCACCGTCAGCGTCGGCTCGGTGCCGGTGGTGCTGACGCTCGGCCCGTCGTCCTTGAACACCAGGTTCTGGCCGATGTTGAGGGTCGCCTGGGCGCTGTCGCCGTCCCCATCGGTCTTGGTTGCCGTCAGCGTCACCAGGTTGTCCGCCGTCAGGCTCTTCGAATCATCGGGATTGGTGGCATCGGGATGCACCACCGCGCGGAGCTGGTCGAGCGTGACGTTGCCATTGGCGGCGACGCTGACCGTGAATACCAACTGGCTGGTCGTGGCCGTGCGGCCTTCCACCACTGTGCCGTTGAGCGACAGGTTGACCGCCTCGCCCGTGGCCGTGTCCACCAGTCCGGAGGCACCCGCCACCACGCCGAGCGCATAGGTCAGCGTGCCGGCGCCATCGGCGCCAAACGCCGAGGTGAAGTTGGCGGCAAAGCTCTGGGTGGCGTTGGTCGCCAGTACCGTTTCGTCCACTGTCAGCGTCGGCTCGGTGCCGGTGGTGCTGATGTTCGGCCCGTCGTCCTCGAACAGCATCCTGGAGCCGACTTCGGCGGTCGAAACAGAGGCCTGGACCAACGTGAAGCCACCCACATCAAAATCGGCATGGGCAGTGCCCTTGGCATCGAGGGCAGCACCGTTCTCGACGAGCACGCGGTTGTGATCCGAGGCTGTGGTGTATTCAATCTGGTAGCCGGCTTTAACGCCGCTGATGGTGGCAATCCCACCAGAAATGGTAATGGTAATGCTCGTATCATTCACCGATCCGTCTGAATTCTCGATCACCTGCCCGGTGCTGATGTTGAAGACGCGAACATTGGTGATGGCAACCGACGTATCGTTCGTATAGCCGTTGATGAAATTCACGCCAGGTTCAGCCGCAGTGGTGAATGCACTGACTTTTACGACAGCACTCTTGCCGCTTTGCAACTGCACGACGTCGAAACTGGCCATCTTCGCATTGAAGACGTCGGTAAAGTCGATGTTGGACTCAACATCTGCTTCGTTTTGACTGAGGTTGGGAATGGTCACATCCTGCCTGGCACCGGTGACGAACGAGAAGCGGATGCCTTCCTGCTCCGTAATCATCTGATTGTTGGTACCGAAGGTGGTCGGGTTAGCCGCCTGGCTGGTAATGATCGTGTCGCCAGTGTTTATATTGGCGCCGCTTGACTGGTCTGCGGGGTCCTTGCCGGTGGCGATGATGGTGGGGTCCGTGATTCGCAAGACACCACCGACATCGACAACTGTCGGGTTCGCCTTCGTGAACATCAGGAACAGGTTCGAACCGGAGGGCACACCGGCCAGGCTGAATTCCATGTCCTGACTGGCTCCGACGTACACCTTATTCAGCAGATTGAGCGAATCATCGGGGTTCGCCGTATTTGTATGCTGGAGCGGTTGGTACTCCACGGTCCAGATTTTGCCGCCCGAGACCGGCGATCCGGTTTCTTCGATATAGGCAGCGAATACGATCGTGCCGGTCGAGCCACCGATTCGGCCCAGAACGATGTTGTCGTTGTTCGTATCCGTATAGAGAAGGATGCTGGTGCCATTGAGGGTATCCAGGCCGCTGTCCAGGCCATTGAGCGGTGCGCCAGCGCTGTCGACGAAGCTGATATTGGTAATGCTGGCTCCGGGGTCTGCGGTGACGGAGAACGCATTGCTGCCCGTGTTGCCCGCGGCACCGGTATAGCCACTCAACGCTGCACCCGTTGCGGTACCGGCACCCAGTGCGGTCAGACGGGTGGAGAAGGTCGAGGGCAGGGACGCCAGCAGAATGTCGTTGTCGTTAGCGTCTTCCGCAGGGCTTGGCGTGGCGGTGGCGTTCTGCAGCCCGGCCGTTTCATCCAGCGTAACGTTCGCGCCGGTCCCAACGACGCTCAGAGCGTTCGCCAAATTTTGTTCCTGGATAGTCATAGCGTTTACCTGGGCAATTGCGGTCATCTAGGCCTGACCGTTGACCTTTGGTCGCAACTATGGGTAAGCGGCGGGGATTGCGCATCGGCCGAAACTCCCGAGTGGGGTGGGAGTTTCGGACTAGTTGGGGGAGGGAGACGGGATGAGGCGGGAGGGAACGGCGGCGCCATATTCCGTTTGTAAATGTTCAGACCCGGGATAAATCCCAATGGATAAGCGAGATAGATCCGGTCCATTCCGGGATAGGCCGGTACACATTGGGCACCGTCCCTGGCGGAGTGGTATTCGACGAATCTTTCGATTTTTGAAAGCTTTCACGCGTTTAACGATGCGTGTTTAAAGACACTCCATGTTACTTCCCGAAGGGCTACAAGGCCTTGCGCCGTTACCTACGGTTAAGACAGAATCCGCCGGCTTGTGCGCCTGTGGCTCGGGCCTTATCGTTTCCCTGTCACTGAAATCAGTGATCGGGTTTGGTAGCCCGGTTTCGTATCACGGCGCATCGCGTCACCTATTATGGTGGTCATGCGCGGGGTCCTTTCGAGGGCGCCGGGAACTGATACGACCGGTCTACCAACCCGCGTATGGCCGCCACCTTCGTTTGGTAGCGAGTGTGATGGCTCTTTTTTATAAACTCGTATCAGGAGTTTGATTTATGTTCAAAGTGACGCCCAATCCACCAGACACCGATTCGCCGGACACCGATCCGGCATCCCCGTACGAATCCCTCGACTCAAAAAAGCTCAACGAAGCCGCCGAGCGCGCCCTCGATTTCTACCTCAATCCGGCGGCGATCATGAACAACACCCCACGCAAACCCAGCACCCTGTATATGGTTGCCCCGGATGTCGACCAGGAAGCCTTGCTGGTTCAAACGTGCGAGAACCTGGCGTCGGCCAGTGTCATGGCCAGCGACATTGCTGCCATGGTGGAGGGCCCCCACCGCAATACCCTGCTGGCGCTTCAGCAGGTGATCATGCTGGGGGAACTGGCGGTGAATCGAATGCTGGATAACTTCGTTCCACCCAAGTAATCGCTCAGCCCTTTACCGAGAGGCTTGCCCTCGGTAAAGGGTTTTGACGGCTCACAATGACGTTCTGACCACCAATGGACAATCAACCGGCTGGGCTCCCGTTACCTCCAGGGCCTCGATCAGGTGCCGGGCCGCATTGCGACCGATCTCGTAGTACGGCAATTGCACCGTGGTCAGCGGCGGGATGAACAGTTCGGCGATGCCGATCATGTTGTCATAGCCGAGCACGGCAACATCGTCAGGAATTTTCAGGCCTCGGCCCAACAACAGCTGATAGGCACAAAAGGCAATGCGGTCGTTGCCACAGATCAGAATGTCGAACTGGGGGCGACCCTCGATGATGTGCCGGTCGAGGATGGCTGCGGTTTCAGCATAGGCGTCATGATCGGAAAGGTCGTATTGCAGGAGTGCGTCAGGCCCCAGCCCGAATGTCTGGCAGGCACGCAGCAGGCCTTTTTGCCGCAGGCCCCAGGCCAGGCTCTGTTTGGGCAGATTGATACACAGCGGGCGGCGATAGCCTTGGCTCAATGCGTGATGTACGGCTCGATACTGCCCCGTTTCGTCGTCTGGCACATAACTGACCAGGCGACTGTCATCCGCCAGGCAATTGGCGAGCACCAGGGGTTTGCTCTTCAAGCGCTCGGGAATGCTCACCTGGCGAAACCCCATGGCGCTGAAGATCAACCCGTCGGGACGGTGCGACAACATCAGGTCGATGTTCTGGTCGGTGGGCGGGTTGCTCAACAAGTTAAGGATGAACACATTCCAGCCGGCTTGCTGCGCGGTCTGTTCGATGGACAGCAGCAACTCGACCGCGAACGGTGTGGTCGCGGTGTCCAGCGCGAACACGCCGATGGTTCGCGACTGGAGGTTGTCGCCGCGCATCTTGCGCGCCGACAGGCTCGGTACGAATTGCAGTTCATCAATGGCGCGACGCACCCGCAGAAGGGTTTCGGGGCTCAGTTTTTCCGGGTTGTTGAGCGCTCTAGAAACCGTCATCAGGGACACGCCGGCCAGCTGTGCAACGTCTTTCACTGAAGTCATGCGAGGCAAGGCCGGTCAGGTTGACGCGGAATCATGACACAGGGCCCGGGCTTCTCGCGACTCGAATGACGCCGCTCATAGCCAGCCAGAGTCGAGCGGCCATGCCTTGGGAATCGAGACACGCCCGCCACTGCCGCTGGCAAACAGCTTCACCCCCAGACTGTCGGGCCGCGGGTAGAGGCGACTGCTGAGGCTGAAACGCCCGTTTTCGTCGAACACCTCGATGGACGAGCGATCGAGGAATACACGCAGTTCCAGTCGCTCTTGTGTCGGGTCTATCGCCACGCTGCGCTGACCGCTGACTTGCGCACCCGAGTGGCTACGGTCAAGCACCAGACGATGCAGCGATGCATCGTAGTAGAGCAGTGTTTCTTCATGACCATCATCGCTGCAACGCAAGGCGATCCCCAAGTCCCCGGTGCAGCCGAGCAGATCCAGATGCACATGGATTTCGAGCATGTCGCCTTTCACGTCCGGCACCCACCGGGTGCCCGACTCATCCCACCAGGGCGTGCCCGGCAATGGCGCCTTGCGCAGAGCGGTGAGCTCCCGTGCCGGATACACGCAAAGGCGATCGGCGCACAGTTCAAGTTCGCGCGGCAAACCGAGCATGCCGCACCAGTGATGGGCCTGGCTCGGCATCGGGCTTTCCCACATGTCGAGCCACGCCCACACAAGGCGTCGACCATCGGCGGCCTGTAGCGTTTGCGCGGCATAGAAATCATGGCCGTTATCCAGCTCGATAAAAGGCCCGCCCGTGAAGTGCCATTCGCTGTCGAGTCGGCCCACGCGATAGCCGGTCTGGTACTTGTTGAGCCGATCGTAACCCTGGGCTTGCATGCCCTGGGGGGAGTACAGCAGCACATCGCGTCCGTTCAGTCGGAACAGATCCGGGCACTCCCACATATAGCCATCGCCCGCGTTGCCGCTGGACACGTAGTCGAGGAACTCCCAGGCGTGCAGATCCGTGGAACGGTACAGCGGGAGCAGCGGCACATCGCCCAGACGTGCGCCGGCAATCAGGTACCAATAGTCATCTTCCTGCCATACCTTGGGGTCACGGAAGTGCATGATCGTGTCTTGCGGCGCGGTGTCGATGACGGCGCCATGCTTGACGAACCGGATGCCGTCGCTGCTGGTGGCCAGGCACTGGACTTGACGGATCGAGCGCTCGTCACCCACTTCCCCCAGCCAGGTGTGCCCGGTGTAGATCAGCGCCAGGGTATCGCCACAAACCACGGCGCTACCGGAAAAACAACCGTCACGGTCGAAGTCATCGCCGGGTGCCAGTGCTATGGGCAGATGCTGCCAATGGACCAGATCGGCACTCTTGGCGTGCCCCCAATACATCGGGCCCCATTTCGCTTCGAAAGGGTGGTGTTGATAGAACACGTGATATTCGCCACGAAAGTACACCACCCCGTTAGGGTCGTTCATCCAGCCCACTTGGGGGGCAAGATGATAACCGGGTCGATAATCGTGGATGACGCGAGACAGGCCGTCACTCAGCGCACGCTGCGCAAGGTCAAGGGTGCAAGGCATTGGATCGCTCGGGGTATTCAAAGACATGTTCATAGGGCGCGTGCTCGTACCGGGCGCAGAGGGACGCCATCCGGCAGGGTTTCAATGGCTTGTGGATGGCGCTTCAAGGCTGCGCCGTCGGCGTCGAACAGGTGCAGGTTGTGGGTGTCCAGCAGCAGCTCGACCCGATCGCCCACCTGCCAACCGGCGCTGACCTCGCAACGACAGGTCAGTGGCTCGTCCTGACCGGTATCGAGGTGCACATAGGTTTCGCTGCCCAGGTATTCGACCCCAGTCACGACGACGCCGGCGGTTCCATCCGCCGCCTTGAGCGACACGTGCTCCGGGCGAATCCCCAGGCTCAGCTGCGTGCCTGCCGCCAGGTTCGAGCTGTCGAAGGGCAGGGAGGTGATACCCAATACGAGGTTATCGACCAGGCTGGTTTCGCCTGGCGCCTGCAGGCGTGCCGGCAGAAAATTCATTCTCGGCGAACCGAGAAAACCGGCGACAAAGCGGCTGGCCGGACGCTCATAGAGTTCGCGCGGTGAGCCGACCTGTTCTACGCGACCGCCATTGAGCACGACGATTTTGTCGGCCAGGGTCATCGCTTCCACCTGATCGTGGGTGACGTAGATCATGGTCGAACCCAGTCGGTCATGCAGCCGGGCGATTTCGTTGCGCATCTGCACCCGCAAGGAGGCATCCAGGTTGGAGAGCGGTTCATCGAACAACAAAATGTCCGGTTCCCGCGCCATGGCTCTGCCCATGGCCACACGCTGACGCTGCCCTCCAGACAGTTCCTTGGGCTTGCGTTGCAGGAGTTTGTCCAATTGCAGGATTTGCGCAGTTTTCAGCACGCGCTCGCGCAGGCTGGTCTTTTCAGTCTTGGCCAGTTTGAGACCAAAGCTGATGTTGTCGTAGACGCTCATGTGCGGGTACAGCGCATAGGACTGAAACACCATGCCGACGCCGCGCTCGCGGGGCTCCAGGTCGTTGACCCGCCGCCCGTCGATCAGCAGGTCGCCGCCGCAGATCGAATCCAGCCCGGCGATCAGGCGTAGCAGGGTCGATTTTCCGCAGCCCGAAGGGCCGACGAACACCACGAATTCACCCGCCGCGATTTCCAGGCTGACGTCGCGAAGAATCCGCGCGCCGCCCAATTGTTTGTTCACGTTGTCCAGTTTCAATTTGATCACGATGCTGTTCCTTGTCTTTGTTGGGCATCAACCCTTTAACGCGCCGGCAGTGAGGCCGGAAACGATTCGGCGCTGGAAGATCAGCACCAGAATCACCAGTGGGACGGTGACCAGCACCGATGCAGCCATCAACAACCCCCAAGGCAACTCATGGGGGCTGCCGCCGGAAATCAAGGCGATGGCGACCGGCACCGTGCGTTGGGTGTCGGTGAGGGTGAAGGTCAGGGCAAACAGGAACTCGTTCCACGCGGCGATGAAGGCCAATAAGCCAGTGGTGACCAGTGCGGGCCAGAGCAGCGGCAACAGCACGCGGGTCAGCGTGACCCAGGGTGAAGCGCCATCCATGATTGCCGCTTCTTCCAGTTCATGGGGCAGTTGCCCCATGAACGTGGTCAGCACCCAGACGGTGAAGGGCAGGGTGAAAATCGTGTAGCTCAGAATCAACGCCCAGGACGTGTTGTACAGGCCCAGGGCACGGATCACTTCGAACAGCCCCGACAGCACCGCGACCTGGGGAAACATCGACACCCCAAGGACCATCATCAAGACCGTGCCACGCCCACGGAATTTCACCCGGCCCAAGGCATAGGCAGCGGTCAGGCTGAGGAACAGCGCCAGCGTCACTACACACAGCGCAACCACCAGCGAGTTACCAATCGCCCGCAAGAATGAGGCTTGGTGGAGTACCGCCGCGTAATTGGAGAAGTCGGGGTTTTCGATCCAGTAGCTCACCTCGAACAAGGCGCTGGACGGCTTCAGCGACGTCACGATGGCGTAGTAGAAGGGGAAGACCGCATACAGCAGCAACACCCCGATCAGGCACCAGAACCCGAGGCGCAACAGCGCTTTTTTCAGCAGGCGCGGGCTCATGAGCGGACCTCCAGTTGACGGCGTCCGAGGTAGAGATAAAGCATGGCGATCACCGCAACCACCAGAAACAACAGCGTCGAAGCCGCGCTGCCGTAACCGACGTCCTGGAACTCCACCAGGTGCTGGCGGGCATACACCGACATGCTCATGGTGCTCGACGAGTTCGAGGTCAGCACATAGATCACGTCGAATACCCGCAGCGAGTCGAGGATGCGGAAGATCGCCGCCACCAGCAACGCGGGCATCAGCAGGGGAAGCGTGACACGCCAGAACACCCTCAGCGGGTGAATGCCATCGACCCTGGCGGCTTCATAGCAATCGCTCGGCAACATCTGCAAGGCCGCCAGCATCAGCAGCGTGACAAACGGGACGGTCTTCCAGACGTCGACGAGGATCACCGCCCACATCGACAGGTCCGCATCGGCCGTCCAGGCCAGGGGCGCGTCAATCAGGCCGAGGCTCAGCATCATGTGATTGATGATGCCGAACTGGTCGTTAAGCATCCATGACCAGATCTTTGCCGAGACAATGGTCGGAATCGCCCAGGGAATCAGAATCATCGCCCGCACCAGAGAACGGCCGGTGAACTTGATGTTGAGCAGCAACGCCACCAGCAGTCCCAGTACGACTTCCAGCCCCACTGACACCACGGTGAAATGCAAGGTGTTGCGCACCGCGTTCCACCACTGAGGATCGACCAGGATGCCCGACCAGGTGGAACCGTTGTGGAACAGATAATTGCTCAGGCCGATGAAGGATCCGCCACCGGTGTCCGACAGACTGGCGTCGGTCAGGCTGAACCAGAATGTGCGCAGTAGCGGCCAGGCTGCGACCAGGGCCAGACAGAGCAGCATCGGTGTCAGAAACAGCCAGGCGGCGCGTACCCGGCGGCGTTGTACGGGCGTTTCCCTCGTGAGCAGAAGCTCGTCAAAGGGGGCATGGGTAGCAGAGACAGACATGGTGATTTCCTTCCTTGTGGCTTACCAGTTCCGGCGTTTGATGCGAGTGAGTTCGCTTTCCAGTTCGGCCAGCGCCTGATCGACAGGCAACTCGCCCGCCAGCACGCCATGCACCCGATCGAAGAACGCATTGGAGACCCGTGGATAGCGATCGGCGGTGATTGAGGCGGGGCGCATGACTCCATCGTTGAGAATGCTGTGCAACTGAGCGTAATAAGGCATGGCCGCGAGCAACTCGGGATCTTGATACAGCGACTCGATAACCGGGTTATAGGCGCCTATCAGGGCACGGCGTTTTTGCTCTTGGGCACGGGTCAGGTAGCTCACCAGCTCGGCGGCAAGTTTGGGGTGGGCGCTGTAGCGCGATACCGCCAGGCCCCAGCCACCGAGGGTGGATGCATGGCTGCCGGTCTCGCCGCCGCGGGGCAGGGGAGCGACGCCGACCTTGTCTTTTACGGCACTGTCCTGGCTTTGCACCAAGGCCCAGACATAAGGCCAGTTACGCATGAACAGCGCATTTCCTGACTGGAAGACGCCACGGCCTTCTTCCTCGGTGTAGTTGAGTACGCCCCGCGGGGAGATGTCTCCCACCCAGCTTTTCGCCAGGGTCAAAGCCGTTCTTGAGGCCTGAGTGTTGACCACAATGTCGCCTTGAGGATTGACCAGTCCGCCTTCCGGTTGACTGCTGATCCATTCCAGCGCATTACACGTCAGGCCCTCGTAGGCGCGTCCCTGGAAGATGTAACCCCACGCATTGGGGTTCCCGGCATTGCGCTCGGCCTGTTGAATATTTCTGGCGGTAGCGGTCATTTCCTCCCAAGTCTGGGGAACCTGCTGGTTGTACTTCTCGAGCAAGTCCTTGCGGTAATACAGCAGGCCCGAGTCGGTGAACCACGGCATCGTCACCAACCGTCCGTTCACCGTGGCGTTATCCACTTGCGCCTGGAAGTAGCCTTGGGTCGCGTCGGCGGGAAGCACCTCGCGCAGATCCATCAAGTGTTTGGCCAACATCCCTGGCCACACCATATCGATTTGAATGATGTCGATGTCGCTGGACTGCGCACTGAGGATCTGTTGATAGAACGACAACCTCTCGGTCGCCGAGTTAGGGGTGGAAACCACCTCGACGTTGTTGCCGGTCTGTTTCGACCACGCCTCGACAGCCTCCTTGCAAAGTTGCAACTCCGCGCCTACCGCCCCGCACGAGATCGTCAGGTTGGCTGCGCTCGAGAGGCATGGAAACCCGGCACAAAGGGTGAGCAGTGCGGCAGGAAGGAGAGATTTCAGCTGTTTCATAAAGCCCTCTTTATTTTTGTTTTTAGAAAAGTTAACGTTAACATCGCCAAATGTAGCAGCGTATTTGCGATGAGGCATCCTTTTTTTCGTCAATTTTGACAATTCAGGGTTTACGAAAAAAAGGCCGGTCGCGGGAACAGAAAAATAAAAACAAAACAGGGGATTCACATGCAAAAAGCATCAAGCTGGCTACTCGCAGGCGTGCTCGGCACCTCGGCGGTAACCTCTCAGGCCGCGACTCTGGAAGAACGCATGGCCGCGTTTGAAGCCCGTGCCAGCGCAGCGGAAAAGCGTGCGGCCGCAGCCGAACAGCAAACCCAGGCACTCGCCAGGGAATTGCAACAAATCAAACTGGCCACGCCTGCCTTGCAGCCCGCTGCGTCAACGGCAACGGCAACGGCAACGGCCATTGCAGCGCCTTCTCTGGATACTCGGTTGGCAACACTCGAAGCCCGCCAGCAAAGCATGGAAAAACAGGAAAGCGGAGGACACCTCACCGACGGCTTCAGCTTCAAGGGCTACGCCCGCTCCGGATTGCTGATCAACGACGGGCTGGGGGGGGGTCGTGGCGGGCCTTACACCACCCCTGCCGGTTCAGTCGGAGGGGCAGTCGGGCGACTCGGTAACGAAGACGACACCTACATGCGCATAGACCTGTCGAAAGAAATCTATGCGCAGAACGGCACCCGTTCCAAATTCACGGTGTCCATCGCCGATGGCGTGGAGAGCACCAATGACTGGACGGCCGACGAAAGTAACCTGAACGTGCGCCAGGTATTCACCGAACTCGATCATCTCGCCGCCTTCAAGGGCAATTCAGTGTTCGAGAACGCCACCCTGTGGGCAGGCAAGCGATTCGACAGGGACAATTTCGATATCCACTGGCTGGACTCGGACGTCGTCTTTCTGGCCGGCACCGGGGGTGGCATCTACGATGTGCAGATGAACAAGAACTGGCGCTCGAACTACTCCTTGATCGGACGTAACTACGGGGATTTCAGTGAGGGTGGTGTCAATGCCGATGTGGAAAGCTACATCCTGACCTCCAACCAGTTCTTCGATAATGGCCAGTGGCAGTGGATGTTCAATGCCATTGGCTCAAAGAAAAACGACATTGGCACCCGCAGCAATGCAGCGGGTCTGACGCCTGCGGACTCCGGCTTGCACAGCATGCTGGCCAATCACCAGAAAGACTTTTTCGGCAGGGAAGGCTTCTTCAAAACGGCTCTGCTCTATGGGCAAGGTCTGGGGGCAGAGGTCAAGAATATCGGCTCGGATGGCGAACTGATCGAGGATGCCCGCGCGTTGCGTCTGGCGCTTTACGGCGAGACTCCTATTGCCCCCGGCTGGCGCATCGGCCCCAGTTTGCTGGCCGAGCAAAGCAAGGATAGATACGTCAAGGGTGACGACTATCGCTGGATGACCCTGAACGTGCGGTTGGCCAATGAAATCAACAGCAATTTCGAGATGGCCTATGAAGCGAGTTGGCAAACCATGAACCTCGACCCCAAGGGCTACCTGCAACGTAATGCGGTCGACGGTAACTTCTGGAAATTCACGATCGCCCCGACATTCAAACCTGACGTTGGCGACCTGCTCACACGTCCCGAACTGCGAGTGTTCGCAAGCCTCATGAACTGGTCTTCGGATCTGGACAGATACAGTTCCTCTGACAACTTCGGCAAGTCGGACTTCAATGCCGGCGGTGTATGGCAATACGGCATACAGATGGAAACCTGGTTCTGATATCTGCTTCATCCGCGTAGGAGCCAGGCTTGCCGTAATGCCAGTCAGTTAAGGAGTTGAACACCGCAGTCCCTGTGGGAGCGAGTCGGCTCGCGATAGCGGCGGGTCAGCTGACATTGATGCTGAATATACCGCCGTCATCGCGAGCAGGCTCGCTCCCACATTAGTTGCGCACCTTAACTGACTGGCATTGAGGCTTGCCGCACCGCTGGCTCCTACGGGGCAGTTCTTCCACGCCGAATCACGATGGGCTGCTCGATCAACTGCGGTTCGAGCGCACCCGAGGCTGGCACGAAGCGCGGGCCAGTGCTTTCAGGCGTTGCTCGCAACCTCCAGGTGCGCTGCACCTTCGCCAGTTTGGCGACTCCCGATGCCACGGACCAGCGCCGGCAGACCTTCTCCAGCTTGAGCGGGTAAATGGTGAGTTGATCGCCTTTGAAGTGCATACGCAGGAAGCATTTATGGTCGGCGATGCGTTGCGAGGAAAAAACCACCTCGCTATGCAGCCCCCATAAAGTGTTGCCCATCACCATCCAGGCACCGAACAGCAGGCCTCCCAAACTTCCCCCGAGCACCAATGTCTCCAACAGGAACAACAAAACCTGGTACAGGTTTTCCACCTCGAACTGCAAGTAGTAGATGTTGACACGGCCCATGAGCCACAGCAGTCCGACCGCCAGTCCCAGGTGAAGCAACCCGTGAACGGCTCCGATGCCGTAGGCGAGTTTTCGGCTGCGCTTGACCCCGGCGGCTGAGAGCACTGCGCAGCCCAGCACAATGATCACGGCGAACATCACCGACGAAGGACTGTGTGCCAGGACCAGGAACAGCTGTCGCCAAACCTCGGGGATGTTGGGAATAGACGCTTGGAGGCCAGACAATACCTCCACCAGGCTGCGGTTATCTCGCGCCGGATGGGGTACTTTGCTGGCGCTTTGCACCATCCAGTCGAACAGCAGGTACAAGATGGCCAGCATGCCGCAGAACGGGAGGTTGTGAGTGGGTAGTCGCCATGCCCGATTACGCAGCTGCCTGGAGGTCTTTTTGTCCGGGTAGACCGCCGCCAGCTCGTAGTGCTGCCGGATTCCGCCGACGTTGATCGGCTTGGGTGGATCCGGAAGCTGATGCGTGCCATGCAGGAAGGCGCCACCGCCTCCGCAGGTGATGCGCTGCGGCGCCGGGGTGCCGGCTTTTGGCTGGTAGCGCGCGTAGTGGTGCGAATCTCCGGCCAAGACCACCGCCAAATGGTCACCCAAGAGCTGCTCGATCTCGCGCAGGCTGCGGAAGCGGGTCGTCTGGGTTTCGATCGAGGGCAAAGCCTTGCTCTCCTCGCGAGCCAGCCGTTCGGCCTCGTCCACCCAACTCGGCTCGGGCGTGCAGAGGATCACCCGGTCGCCTGGCTGCAGTTTGGTGAGCATCTGTTCGAAGTATTGTTTCTGCTGGCGGTCGATCATGGACTCCAATTGCAGGTCCAGACCCCAGACCCACCAGCCATTGGGCAGCTGCAGCACGTAGTAACTGGTGCGCTGGCGGGTTTCCCAGCCGCCAATGGGCTTGTGCTCGCAAAACAGTTGGGAGAAACCGCGCAGGCCGTCATACCAATCGTGGTTGCCAGGCGTCGCCACCATCCACGGCGCACCCGGCTGCGACACGGGCTGATCCTGCTCCTTGGGGCGCACCTTGGGTACCGGCGCGGGAAAGGCGGCGCGGAAGGGGTCCTGAAAGCGGGTGCGGTAGCCGGATTGGGCCGGTGTGGGATAGACCTGATCGCCGCCGAGCAGCAGCACGTCGCCGCGCGGCAGCGTGAGCTCCGGCAACTGGACATCACGGCTGACACACAGTGCCATGGAATAGGTGGAGTCCCAGCCATCGCCGGTATCGGCCAGATAGTCGATCCACACGTCACCGTCGGCAGCCACCTGGATGGGCGGGTTAGAGCCCGGAGGGTTAAGCATGGCCAGCACGTCGCGTGGGTCCGCGAAGGCACCCATTGTGGAGGCCACGGCCGTTTGTATACCCGTGCGCATCAGCTGCAACGGGCCTAGCCAGTTGACCATCGGCTCCTGGGTGTAAAGCTCGATGCGACTATTGGGCGCGGGGGAGTGTGTGGCACGGGTCATAGCGAGGGGCGAAGAGTGCGGCGTAAGCGCATCTCCTGCGCGAAACTCAATCGAATGCTCCTTCATCATCCAGCCTCCATTGCTGTAACGAGTTCAGGTACCTCGGAAAGGTGAATGTTTTGCCGGCAGATTCAGGATAGGTCAGTTATGCGACGGCCGCCGCTTCATAGCCTGAAGGAGAGGCTGTCGTGAACAGTTCCCGAAAACATTGTCTCTACCGGACCGATGAGAAAGACAGGCCCCACACCATCCCATTGAACCGTTACGGTTCCGCCATCACATTCGACCTCAACGCAATGGTCCAGCAAGCCACGACGAATGCCGTTAACAGCGGCGCCGCAAGAGCAGGAGCCGGAACCGAGCGCAATGCCAGCGCCGCGCTCCCAAATGCGCAACCGAATGTGATTGCGGTTAATGATCTGGACGAAATGCACGTTCGTCCTGAGGGGGAAGAGCGGGTTGGTTTCGATGCTCGGTCCGATGGTCGCTATATCAACGGCGGTCAGGTCATCCACAAAATAGGTGCAGTGCGGATTGCCCATGCTGGTCGCCGCTGGGCCACCCGCCAGTGGCAAAACAGCCGTATCCAGTTCCAGAGCCAGGGGAATATCCGACCAGCCGAAAAGCGGCGCCCCCATGTTGACTGAAATGGTGCCGGTTGCGGTTCGTTCGCAAGCGAGCAGACCACGGTTGGTTCGCAGCGTTATCGACGTAGTATTTGCTTCGCGCATCAGCAGATCCGCGGCGCCCCGTGTTGCGCTGCCACAAGCATCCAGCGTGGAACCATCGGCATTCCAAAACATCAAGCGCGCAACCGCATCATCGCAATCGAGCATCACCGCGATTTGATTGAATCCGACACCTCGGTGCCGATCACCCATTCGCCGAGCCAGGGTGCTTGTCATTGGATTGGCCGCGTTTCGCGAGTCCACAATGACGAAATCATCGCCATTGGCGTGCATTTTATGAAAACTCAGTGGCATCAATAGATCCTGGCGACGAGACATAGAGTGAATTGACGTTTAAAGACGATTCAGCCCCATAAAGAAATAGACCCGCCAGAATAGCGGGTCCGAAAGGGGAGATCAGAGTTTCGGTAACTGCCCGACGCGCCCGAGCATTTCGGTCACGATCTGCAGGTCCAGCAGGAACTGGTCGACGGTCTTGAACTCGTTGTCGTTGTGGCCGGTGTACTTGAGTTCGGGCCTGGCCAGACCGAATTGCACGCCATTGGGCAGCTCATGGACCGAGGTGGCGCCGGCGGAGGTGCCGAACTTGTGTTCCATGCCGAGGTTTTCGCTGGCCACGGCCAGCAGGGCCTTGACCCATTCACCCTCAGGGTTGCGGTGCATCGGCTCGGCGATCGAGTAGTCGAAGTCCGCCGCAATGTGGGTCTTGTTCTTCCAGGCGCCAAGCTTTTCGGCGATAGCGGTCTTGAGTGCTTCCGGGGACTTGCCCACCGGCACGCGCAGGTTGACCGCGAGCTTGAAGGCTTTTTCATCCATCCCGACATAGGTCAGGGAGGTGGTCAGCGGTCCCATGAAGGCATCGGAAAAGCCGACCCCCAATTTGCCACCCAGGTAGTCCAGCCCCCAGTTGTCGGCGGCGTAGCGGGCGGCGTCGGTGATGTGGTTGTGCTTGAGTGCGACTTTGCCATCGAGGCTGTTGATGAAGTCCAGCATCCTTGCCACCGGGTTGACGCCTGACTCGGGCTCGGAGGAGTGGGCGGAAACGCCAGTGACCGTAAGCTTGACGTCCTTGCCCGCGACCTTGGCGGTCACGTCGAAGTTGCCGCCATTGCGCTTGGCATAATCGCTGCCGGCCTTCTGCAGGCGGGTGGCCAGTTCGGCGGGTTTGTCGGTCACGAGGGTGGCGACCGACGTCGAAGGAATCTGGTTGGTGGCCAGCCCACCCGTCATTGAGGTGATTTCGGCGCCTTTGCCCTCTGCGGCCCGCCGGGCAAAGTTCGCCATGACGGTGCCGTAGCCTTTCTCGGCAATCACCACGGGGTAGCCGCCGTCCAGCGCCAGGTTGTAGTTGGGTGTCGGGTTGCGTTCGAAGTAATAAGGGATGGCGTCGCCGGTGGTTTCTTCTGTGGTGTCTACCAGCAGCTTGAAATTCCTGGCCAGCGGCAGCTTTTCTTCCTTGATGATTTTCATGGCGTAGAGCGTCACCACGATGCCGTTCTTGTCATCCTCGGTGCCCCGGCCATACATGCGGTCGCCGACCAGGGTGACCTTGAACGGATCGAGTCGGGTGCCGTCTTTCAGGACCCAGTTTTCCGGCGTCACGGGCACTACATCGGCATGCGCGTGAATGCCCACGACTTCGTCGCCGTTGCCTGCGAGGGAGATTTCATAGACGCGGTTGTCGATGTTGCGAAAATTCAGGTTGAAGGCCTGGGCAAGGCCTTTGAGCTTGTCGGCGATCTTGATGAATTCGGGATTATCGTGCTGAGCGACGCCGTCCACACGGAAGGTCGGGATGGCCACCAGCTCGTGTAGCGTCTCGGTGGCAGCGCTGCCGTATTTCACCCGTGCGTAGAGGCCAAGCAGGCGATGGATCTCGTTCTGCTGTTCAGGGGAAAGGGTCTTGTTGCCCTGAAAGGCACTGATTGCCGCGCCGAGGTCGTCGGTTTTGGCAAGCTCACTGTTGGCCACGCGTTCCAGGAACTGCCTGAAATCCGTGACCGGTGCGTCACTGAACGTCTTGAGGATCGTCGCGCTCTGTTGCGGGGTGATGTTGGCGTGCGCTGACAGGGTGAACGACGAAAGGCTGGCCAGTATCAGGGTTGTCGTGGCCAGGTGTTTGAATGAGAAATCCATTGTTGGAGCATTCCTTTGCAGGCGATTTGTGGGAAATATCTGGTCGATGAGTCAGAAACTTCTCCAAACTAACACCACGAGGGAGTGGTACGGGAGTCCTGGAAACGGGATCTGTCGCACAAAAATGCAAAAGCGACGCAGAAACGAAAAAACCGGGAACCTCCCCAATGCTTTTCGTAGGAGCCAGGCTTGCCGGCGAAAGCACCCTTAAGGACGCCTTCGCCGGCAAGCCTGGCTCCTACGAAAAGCATTGGAGAGGTTCCCTGGGCTTTCACATGTACAGACTCTCCTACCAATGCAACCCGAAGGCATTTTTCGCACCCGGCTGGAGGCTGCAGCCCAAGTGTGCGCACTCGCGAGAAAGGGTGTCGTGCAGCCATTGACGGTCATCCCCTTCGGCGCGACTGATGCGAAAGCGACGCAGGTGAGTGGGTATCAGGTCCAGCGACTGCAGATGCCCGCCCGGGGCCAGCGAGGCAAAGTACAGAAGACCCAGGTCGCCGCGAAAGGCTGTGTGGCCCTCGATGCCTTCGTAATCGTTCAGCAGATCACCGCAGCCATAGAGAATCAGGTGTTCGCGGTACACCTCGATGCCCTTGACGTGGTGTGAGGAATGCCCGTGCACCAGGTCAACTCCGGCCTCGTCGATCAAGGCATGGGCGAACCGGACCTGCTCATGTGGAATCTCGAACCCCCAGTTGCCACCCCAGTGAATGGAGGCAACCACCAGATCCCCCGGATGCTTGTACTTGAGTATCCGTTCGGCCACAGGGCGCAGGCTGTGCATCGACAGATCCTCCAGCCGCGCAATGCCTGCGCGCTTATCCGTAGCGGCCCAGTTCGATGGAATGCCGCTGTCGGGTGCGCCGAGGCCAAACACCAGCAAGCGCCGCCCGTCAGGCTGCGGCAGCACGGCGGGCGCTTCGACCGATTGCCGGTTGCGCCCGGCGCCGGCGCTGCGCATACCGTTGTTCGATAGGGTGTCCAGCGTATCGGCCAGGCCGGCTGCCCCCCAGTCCAGCACATGATTGTTGGCCAATACGCAGCAGTCGATGCCGGCTGCGCTGATGGCCGGGACGTTCTCCGGGGTCATGCGGTAATTGATGCCTTTGGGCTCCGGGGATCCGCGGCGGGACACCGCCGTTTCCAGATTGATGATGCGTGCGTGTGGCTGGCGAAGTTCGAACTCATCCAGCGCAATGCCCCAGATGTAGGGGAAGTCGACGGGGAGGGGAATCGGGCCATTGAGTCTTTCTGCCAGCCGGACGTAATCGCCGGCGTTCTTGACGTAGGCTTCGTAAAGCCGCGGATCGCCAGGATGCGGCAGTACTGCGTCGATGCCGCGGGCGGTCATGACATCGCCGGCGAGAAACAGCTTCAGTGAATCGGTAACAGCTGCCATGGCATCCTCCAGGATCAGGAGTAAGCATCTGTTTTAAAACAAATATATTTTTGTTTCGGGCTTCCCAGACGAAGCGAAAGTTGATAAATTTGCGCGCGTTCTTGCAGAGGGCCTTACAGGGCTTGCAGCGCAAGGACGCAGCATCTCGATGTTGCCCGCCAGCTGAAAACTCAGTGCCGGGCACTCGCAGCAACAGATAGGGGCGTCGCCAAGCGGTAAGGCAGCAGGTTTTGATCCTGCCATGCGTTGGTTCGAATCCAGCCGCCCCTGCCATTTTCCTTATACTCATCCAAGTATGGCTCCGCCGGCAGGTATTGCTGGAGTCCAGGATGATTGTCTTTACAGAAAACGCCAATGCCGATCCGGCCTGGCGTTTTTTTATGTCTGCAAATCCCTCTTGGTGACGCCTTTGACATTCAGCCGTCTGGCGAGCTGTAGCGAGCGCGGCGCCGTGGCGGCACGCTCGCCATTCACCTAGTGGGGCGCGCGAGGGATGGTCTTGAGCAGGTCTTCAGGGCTGATGTGGCCGACGACCGGCTGCACCCCGCTGCCCGGTTGTGGCAAGTCAAGGATGTGCCCCTTCATCTTGCCGATCACGTGCATCTCGCAAGGCTTGCAGTCGAATTTCAGCGTCAGCACCTCGTCACCGTGCACCAGTTGCATCGGCGCAACCTTGGTGCGCACGCCGGTGACACCCTTGGCCTGCTTGGGGCAGAGGTTGAAGGAGAAGCGCAGGCAGTGCTTGGTGATCATCACCGGCACTTCGCCGGTTTCCTCGTGAGCCTCATAGGCCGCGTCGATCAACTTGACGCCGTGACGGTGATAGAAGTCGCGGGCTTTCTGGTTGTAGACGTTGGCCAGGAACGACAGATGCGACTCCGGGTACACCGGTGGCGGATTGGTCTCGGCCTTGCGACCACCCCGTGGATGGGCATTGATGCGGGCCTCGGTCAGTGCTTCGATGACTTCGCGGCGCAAGGCCTTGAGCTGCGAGTTGGGGATGAAATGCGCCTGCGGTGCATCCAGCTCGATCGCCGTGGCGTGATACTGAGTGGTGCCCAGTTGGCCGAGCAGGTCGTGCAGTTGTTCCAGGGCCTGTTCCGGCTTGTTGGCCAGACCGAACGGACCGTCCAGGGCGACACTGGCGCTAACACCTTCCTCACTGGTGGCGGTCAACGTCAGGCGATCCTCGCGCAGGCGAGCGACCCAGGCAACCCCCACCCGGCGCTCGGCGGAGGTCTTGAGCAGGGCCTGCTGCCAGTTGTGGTCCAGATTACGGTTCAACGGGTGGTTCGGCCGCAACTGGTGCAGCCCCTTGGGCATCTCGTTGGGCTCGACGCGGTAGCGGTAGCGCTTTTCACCATCATCGATGAACTCGCCCTTGGGCTCGGCAATGTTGGTACGCCAGCCCACCACCTCGCGCTTGACCAGCACATTGAGGCCGTCGCCGTTGGACAGCGGCTCTTGGGTGACCACCAGCAGGTCGCGCTTGCCGACTTTCTCCACGACGCCCACCGGCAGGCCGGTGAAGGTGGGTGTGTCGAAGGCGCCGATGTCGATCTTGCGATCGCTGACGAAGTAGTCGGTGCTGCCGCGGTGGAAGGTCTTTTCCGGGTCGGGCAGGAAGAAGTGCGCGGTGCGGCCGCTGGAAGCGCGGGCCAGGTCCGGGCGGTCTTCGAGGACCTCGTCCAGGCGCTGGCGATAGTAGGCGGTGATGTTCTTCACATAGCCCATGTCCTTGTAGCGCCCCTCGATCTTGAACGAGCGGACGCCGGCTTCCACCAGCGCGCGGATGTTGGCGCTCTGGTTGTTGTCCTTCATCGACAGCAGGTGTTTTTCGTAAGCGATCACACCGCCTTTTTCGTCCTTGAGGGTATACGGCAGACGACAAGCCTGGGAGCAGTCACCACGGTTGGCGCTGCGGCCGGTCTGCGCGTGGGAAATGTTGCACTGGCCGGAGAACGCCACGCACAGCGCTCCGTGGATAAAGAACTCGATCGCCGCATCGGTCTCGTCGGCGATGGCGCGGATCTCTTTGAGGTTCAGCTCGCGGGCCAGTACCAGTTGGGAGAAGCCGGCCTGGTCGAGGAACTTCGCCCGCGCCAGGGTGCGGATGTCGGTCTGGGTGCTGGCGTGCAGCTCGATCGGCGGTATATCCAGCTCCATCACGCCCAGGTCCTGGACGATCAGCGCATCGACGCCGGCGTCGTACAACTGGTGGATCAGCTTGCGGGCCGGCTCCAGCTCGTTGTCGTGCAGGATCGTGTTGATGGTGGTGAACACCCGGGCGTGGTAGCGACGGGCGAATTCCACCAATTGGGCGATATCGCTCACCTCGTTACAGGCGTTGTGGCGGGCGCCGAAGCTCGGGCCCCCGATGTACACGGCGTCGGCGCCATGCAGGATGGCCTCGCGGGCGATGGCCACGTCGCGGGCGGGACTGAGCAATTCCAGATGATGTTTAGGCAGGGACATATTTTTTTAGTCGGGCTTGTCACGGTCGAGGTGCGCATTGTAGCGGCGAAACGTTCGACCGGCACCCGTATGCTGCCCGATGGCCAGCGAGCCGCCGGATGAAGCTGTGGTCAGCCTCTGCCAGGCATGTCGATGTCATGTTGATGCACCCGTCGATACAGCGTTGCCCGGGAGATGCCCAAAGCCTTGGCCGCGGCGGTGGGTTTCCAGCGATGACGCACGAGGGCATCGATGAGTGCCTGGCGTTCCGGGCTGGTGCAGCGTTCCACGGTGTCAGCTGAAGTCGGGTCATTGAGTCGACGGCCGGGCAGGTGCTCGGGCAAGTCACTCAACAGAATCAAGTGGGTCTCGCACACCGCGCAGGCGTAACGCAGTACGTGTCGCAGTTCGCGCACATTGCCCGGCCAGCGATAGCCGAGCAGGCATTCCAGTGCGGCGCTTCCCAGTTGCATCGATACCTCGCAGGCCGACGACTCTTCTTCGAGTATCCGGTTGATCAAGGCCAGTCGATCACTGCGTTCGCGCAACGGCGGCAATTGGAACCGCGCACCACTGAGGCGAAAGTACAAGTCCTCGCGAAACGCCCCGCAGCTCACCAGTGCTTCCAGATCGCGGTGGCTCGCGCAGACGACCTGAATGTCTATCGCTTTGCTTTGTGACGCTCCCAGGGGCGCCACTTCGCCTTCGGCTAAAACCCGCAGTAACCGGGTTTGCAGGGGCAGGGGCATATCGCCGATTTCATCGAGAAACAGGGTGCCGCCATCGGCCTGTTCCAGCAGACCTTGCATGCCTTTACTCGAAGCACCGGTGAAGGCGCCGGCCACATAACCAAACAGCTCGCTTTCGATCAGGTTTTCCGGAATCGCTGCGCAGTTCACCGCGATAAAAGGCCGCTCACGGCGCAGACTGGCCTGGTGCAGCTGGCGGGCAAAGACTTCCTTGCCGGAACCGGTTTCGCCCTGGATCAGTACCGGCAAATTACGGTCCTTGACCCGCACTGCAAGGCGCAGGCTATCTTCCAGACGCGGGTCGAGTTCGGCGGGTGACAGTACCCGACGCACAGGGTTGTGTTTCACCTGCCGTGGCGCGCTGAGTCGTCCATGTAAGGCATGGCGACCACCCTGGCAGTGAAGCAGGCAGAGCGATTCGTCCCTGGCTCGATGCAATAACGGCTGATCGAATACTTGGCCGATGTGTTCCGGCAACTGACCAAGGGTTTGCACCAGCCACTGACGCGCCGCGGGGTTCAGTGCCTGCAGGCATCCGTCATCGTCCCAGGCGAGCAGGTAATCGGGTTGGCTGTCGACGTAGCCCGGGCTGTTGTGTGCCCGCAGTACCCAGTAACCCTGGGCACTGTTCATGAAAAACGCTTGTTCTATTTCCCGTGCGCTCTGCACCACCATCTGCCGGATCAGGTGTTGCGAACGGCGGTCGTCCGGAGAACGTACCGCAGACACATCAAGCACCCCAAGCAGTTCGCCCCGAGGGTCGAAGACCGGAGCGGCAGAGCAGGTGAGTCCGATAAACGCAGCGCGGAAGTGATCCCGCTTGTGCACCGTGACCGGTGTTCGTGCGGTCAGCACCGCGGCCACGCCACAGGTGCCTTCCTCGCCTTCTGACCAGCAGGTGCCCAGGTACAGGCCGGCTTTACGGCAATCATTACGGATGGAGGTTTCCACGCGGTAGTCGATGGTCTGGCCCTGGGCGTCGGTGAGCAACACGCAGTAGTCGGCACCGCGCACGCGACCGTGGAGGCGGGCAACTTCTTCGCTGGCGATGCGCAGGAACAGTTCGGAGCGTTCTCGACACTCCTGCAGTACGTTCTGCGAAAGGATCCGTGGCCCTTGCAATGAGCCGGGGTCCAGGTGGTGTTGCTCCATGGAGCGGCGCCAGGAATCCAGTATCAAGTCCGGCACTGGCAATTGCGGCAGGTGCGCTGCGTTCTTCAAAACACGGCTGACGCAATCCACGTGCGCCTTCGAGTGTGCGGAAAGCATTTAAGGCCTCCGGTTCGATCTTCTTTTAGTTGTGCGGGCTATTAAGCGCCGTTCACGGACGGTCGACAAGCATCGGTTCACCCACTGCGAAGGTGAGACGCGACGTCTCAAGGTCTCACCACAAACCCGTGCAGGCTGAAATGGGACGTCTCAACCGAGCGTGATCCCAATCCCTGAAAGTGCGGTCAAGACCGCTCTGGAACAGGCCTTCTGGCGATTTATTGCCGATCTGGCACCGGCCTTGCTCTAGCCCCTGCAACCAGTACGACTGGCAACCCGATAATAACAAGAGGTGCCCTATGTCCTCCTGCCGAGGCTTTTACCCTGCTTTATCTGTGGTGGCGACATGAGTCGCTTGCCCCTGACCGTCGGCATCATTGCCAATCCGGCGTCCGGCCGGGACGTACGGCGCCTGACGGCGAATGCCGGGCTGTTTTCCAGCACCGACAAGGTCTCGGTGATCCAACGGCTGTTAGCGGCTTTTGGCGCCACCGGTGTCGAGCGAGTGCTGATGCCCACCGACATGACTGGCATCGCCGCTGCGGTGAAGAAGAACAGTCATGGCCGCCAGGCGCGGGACAGCCACTGGCCAACCCTGGAGTTCCTGGAACTTACCTTGCGCCAGAGCGTGGCGGACACTCGCCAGGCCGCGCGCTGGATGGCTGAACGCGGCGTGTCGCTGATCGCCGTGCTCGGCGGTGACGGCACCCACAAAGCGGTGGCCGCCGAAGTCGGCGACATTCCACTGCTGACCCTGTCGACGGGGACTAACAATGCCTTCCCGGAACTGCGTGAAGCCACCAGTGCCGGGCTGGCCGGCGGGCTATTCGCCTGCGGACGGATAGCGCCCGAAATCGCTTTGCGTCGCAATAAACGCCTGCTGGTGCGGATTCCGAGCCGCGACGTGTGCGAAGTGGCATTGGTGGACGTGGCGGTGTCCTCGCTGCCCTTTATCGGCGCCCGTGCAATCAGCCGTGGGATCGATCTGGCGCAGGTGTTTGTCACCTTCGCCGAGCCTCAATCCATTGGCATCTCGGCCCTCTGCGGATTGTGGTTTCCGGTATCGCGCCAAGCCCCCAATGGCGCCTGGATGCGCCTTGATCCGCAATCATCCGAAGCCTTGCTGGTGCCCCTGGCGCCCGGCCTTTTGCAAGGCTGCGGCGTACTCGCGGCCGGTAGCCTTGAACCCGGCGTCGCCCATCGTCTGTGCCTGAGCAGCGGCACCCTGGCCCTGGATGGCGAGCGGGAAATCGAATTCAACGCCCATGACTTACCCACCGTTACCCTCGATGCCGGCGGCCCGCTGAGCATCGATGTCAATGCGGCGTTGGCCTATGCAGCGCAGGAGCGGCTGCTGGCCATCGACCGTGAACACCCGCAACACCCTCTGAACCTTGAGTCTCAAGACACCCTGGAGAATAAAAATGTCGATACAGCTGACCGCTGATCAATTGCTGCATGCCTATCGGGTGATGCGCACCATCCGCGTCTTTGAAGAGCGCTTGCACGTGGAGTTCGCCACCGGCGAGATTCCCGGTTTCGTCCATCTTTATGCCGGTGAAGAGGCCTCGGCCGCCGGTGTCATGGCGCACTTGGGGGATGACGACTGCATCGCGTCCAACCACCGTGGCCATGGTCATTGCATCGCCAAGGGCGTTGATGTGCACGGGATGATGGCCGAGATCTACGGCAAGAAAACCGGGGTCTGTCAGGGCAAGGGCGGCTCCATGCACATTGCCGATTTCGAGAAGGGCATGCTCGGTGCCAACGGCATCGTCGGAGCCGGCGCACCGTTGGTTGTAGGGGCGGCGCTGGCAGCCAAGCTCAAGGGGACCGACGGCGTCGCCGTGGTGTTCTTTGGCGACGGCGGTTCCAACGAAGGCGCGGTGTTCGAAGCGATGAACATGGCCTCGGTGTGGAACCTGCCGTGCCTGTTCATTGCCGAGAACAACGGCTATGCCGAGGCCACGGCGTCCAACTGGTCGGTGGCCTGCGATCACATCGCCGACCGCGCGGCCGGTTTCGGCATGCCTGGGGTCACCGTCGATGGCTTCGATTTTTTCGCCGTTCACGAAGCTGCCGGTGCCGCAGTGGAGCGGGCCCGAGCCGGTGAAGGACCGTCGCTGATCGAGGTCAAGCTGACTCGCTACTACGGTCACTTCGAGGGCGACGCCCAGACCTACCGGGCACCGGATGAGGTCAAGTATTTCCGCGAGCACAACGACTGCCTGATGCAGTTTCGCGAACGCACCACCCGGACCGGTTTGATCGATGCCAGCCAGTTGGACCAGATCGACAGCGAAGTGGACCTGCTGATCGAAAATGCCGTGCGCAAGGCCAAGGCCGACCCCAAACCGAGCGCGGCCGACTTGCTCACCGACGTCTACGTTTCCTATCCCTGAACGCCCCTATAACAAGAATCGAGACCTTCATCATGGCGAGAAAAATCAGTTATCAGCAGGCTATCAACGAAGCCCTGGCCCAGGAAATGCGCCGCGACCCCAGCGTGTTCATCATGGGGGAAGATGTCGCCGGCGGTGCCGGTGCTCCTGGTGAAAACGACGCCTGGGGCGGGGTGCTGGGCGTGACCAAGGGCCTCTATCACCAATTCCCCGGACGCGTGCTGGACACGCCGCTGTCGGAGTTGGGTTATGTCGGTGCCGCGGTCGGCGCAGCGACCTGCGGCGTACGCCCGGTGTGTGAATTGATGTTTGTCGACTTTGCCGGTTGCTGCCTGGACCAGATCCTCAATCAGGCGGCCAAGTTTCGCTACATGTTCGGTGGCAAGGCCTCCACCCCGTTGGTGATTCGCACCATGGTCGGCGCGGGCCTGCGGGCAGCCGCCCAACACTCGCAAATGCTCACATCGCTGTGGACCCACATCCCCGGGCTGAAAGTCGTCTGCCCGTCATCGCCTTATGACGCCAAGGGCCTGTTGATCCAGGCTATCCGCGACAACGATCCGGTCATCTTCTGTGAACACAAACTGCTCTACAGCATGCAGGGCGAGGTGCCGGAAGAGCTCTATACCATCCCTTTCGGTGAAGCCAACTTCCTGCGCGATGGCAAGGACGTGACCCTGGTTTCCTATGGGCGCACGGTCAATACGGCAATGGACGCAGCCCGCAGCCTGGCAGGGCGAGGCATTGACTGTGAGGTCATCGACCTGCGCACCACCAGCCCGCTGGATGAAGACAGCATTCTCGAAAGCGTGGAAAAGACCGGGCGCCTGGTAGTGATCGACGAGGCCAACCCGCGCTGTTCCATGGCCACCGACATCTCGGCCCTGGTGGCGCAAAAAGCGTTCGCCTCGCTCAAGGCGCCCATCGAAATGGTCACTGCGCCGCACACGCCAGTGCCATTCTCCGACGCCCTGGAAGACCTCTATATCCCTGACGCGGCGAAGATCGAAAATGCCGTGCTCAAATTGATCGAGTGGAGCAAGCGTTCATGAGCCAGATCCATACCCTGACCATGCCCAAGTGGGGCTTGTCCATGACCGAAGGCCGGGTCGATGTCTGGCTCAAGGAGGAGGGCCAGGCGATCGCCAAGGGCGATGAAGTGCTCGACGTGGAAACCGACAAAATTTCCAGCAGCGTCGAGGCACCGTTTTCCGGTGTGCTGCGCCGTCAGATCGCGCGCCAGGATGAAACCCTCGCGGTCGGTGCATTACTCGGCATCGTGGTCGATGGCGAAGCCAGCGAGACCGAAATCGATGCGGTGATCGAGCAGTTCCAGGCCGCGTTCGTGCCGGGGGACGGTGCCGAGGAGGACTGTGGGCCGAAGCCACAGAAGGTCGAACTGGACGGGCGGCTGATCCGTTACTTCGAGCGCGGCGAAGGCGGGGTGCCGTTGCTGCTGGTGCACGGATTTGGCGGCGACCTGAACAACTGGATGTTCAATCATGAAGCATTGGCCGCCGAGCGCCGGGTGATTGCTCTGGATTTGCCGGGCCATGGCGAGTCGACCAAACAGCTGGCGCGTGGAGATCTGGATGAGCTGAGCGGGGAGTTGCTGGCACTGCTCGATCATCTGGATATTCCCGTGGCGCATCTGGTGGGGCATTCCATGGGCGGTGCGGTGTCGCTCAACACTGCGCGTCTGGCACCCCATCGGGTGCGTTCCCTGAGCTTGATCGGCAGCGCCGGTCTGGGCGCGGAAATCAACGGCGAATACCTGCAAGGTTTTGTTGAGGCGGCCAGCCGCAATGCCCTTAAACCACAGTTGGTGCAGCTGTTCTCCGACCCCGAACTGGTCAATCGGCAGATGCTCGAAGACATGCTCAAGTACAAGCGCCTGGAAGGGGTGGACGCGGCCCTGCGCCAGCTGGTTTCGGGGTTGTTCAAAGAAGGACGGCAACAGTTCGATCTGCGCGGCGTGGTGCAAGAAAACCGGCAGCCGGTGTTGCTGATCTGGGGCAGTGACGACGCGATCATTCCTGCGGCCCACAGCGTTGGGCTGACCGCCCGGGTCGAAATCCTGCCGGGTCAGGCGCACATGGTGCAGATGGAAGCGGCCGAGCAGGTCAATCGGCTGATTCTGGACTTTGTCCAACAACACTGATGCCTACCTTGGCGACCATTTGCTGGGCGCCAGGGTCAACGATTTCAAGGAGATTTCAAGATGAGCCTTTCAATTGATCCGACCCGCAGCATGCGTGCCGCTGTCTGGCATGGCCGTCACGATATCCGTGTCGAAGACGTTCCGTTGCCGATGTCGCCACCCACGGGCTGGGTGCAGATTCGCGTGCAATGGTGCGGTATTTGCGGTTCCGACCTGCATGAATACGTGGCCGGACCAGTGTTCATTCCAGTGGACGCGCCGCACCCGCTGACCGGAATCAAGGGACAGTGCATTCTCGGTCATGAGTTCTGTGGCGAGATCGTCGAAATCGGAGCCGGTGTCCAAGGGTTCAGTGTTGGCGAACCGGTGGCAGCCGACGCCTGTCAGCACTGTGGCACGTGTTACTACTGCACCCATGGGTTGTACAACATTTGCGAGAACCTGGCCTTCACCGGGCTGATGAACAATGGTGCGTTCGCCGAGTTGGTCAACGTGCCGGCCAACCTGCTTTACAAGTTGCCGGCCAACTTTCCCGCTGAAGCCGGGGCGCTGATCGAACCGCTGGCAGTGGGCATGCACGCGGTGAAAAAGGCCGGGAGTTTGCTGGGAAAAAATGTGGTGGTGGTTGGCGCGGGAACCATCGGCCTGTGCACCATCATGTGTGCCAAGGCTGCTGGTGCGGCCCAGGTCATCGCCCTGGAAATGTCAGGCGCGCGCAAGGCGAAGGCTCTGGAGGTCGGGGCGAGCCATGTGCTAGACCCCAATGAATGCGACGCTCTGGCAGAGGTGAGGCGGCTGACTGGCGGGCTTGGGGCAGATGTCAGCTTCGAATGCATCGGCAACAAACACACGGCCAAGCTTGCTATCGACCTCATCCGCAAGGCCGGCACGTGTGTGCTGGTGGGCATTTTCGAGGAACCCAGCGAGTTCAACTTCTTCGAGCTGGTCGCCACCGAAAAACAGGTGCTGGGTGCACTCGCCTACAACGGTGAGTTTGCCGATGTGATCGCCTTTATTGCCGACGGCCGGCTGGACATCACGCCGCTGGTCACCGGGCGCATTCAGCTGGAACAGATCGTCGGGCACGGCTTTGAGGAATTGGTTAACAACAAGGAGCACAACGTGAAAATCATCGTGTCACCCGCTCGAATCTGAGGCACCGGCACGGAGCGATTGACGATGGTCCAGCCTGCATAAAAAACCTTCTGCGAACCCTTGCGATGATTCTATGGATTTCATCGCAAGGATCGCCCCATGAATCATTCAAGGTGAGCCAGTTAACGTATTTACTGCAAATACATCGCATCATACAATGAGAAGTATTATCACTAACTCATCGAGTGCGACGTCTTGAGCCATCCCCACCCCTTTGCCCGCCGCAAGGTCTTCATGAAACACGCGTTGCCAACGCTCTCCTGCGTGATGTTTGCCAGCCCTCTATGGGCACAGGAACCGCTGGAGCTGCCGACCACTGATATTCAGGCAAGCCGCGTCAGCCAAGACACTGGCTACACCACTTCTCAAGCCAGCACGGCGAGCAAAAGCAATGTGCCGATCAAGGAAGAGGCGCAATCGGTCAATGTGGTAACTCAACAGACCCTGGCCGACTATCAGGTGCGCTCGCTGGACGAGGCCATGAAGTTCGTCAGCGGTGTCAGCCAGGGCAACACCCTGGGGAACTCCCGGGACTCGCTGGTCAAGCGCGGTTTCGGCACCAATGATGACGGGTCGATCCTGCGCGACGGCGTGCGTTCCAATCTGGGGCACAACTTCAGCGCCACGACGGATCGTATCGAAGTGCTCAAAGGGCCTGCTTCGATGTTGTACGGCGCGCTGGAGCCCGGCGGATTGATCAACGTGATCAGCAAGAAGCCTGAATACACGCAGAGCACGACCCTGAGCGGCTCGGCCTACAGCGAAGGCGGCGGCACCCTGGCGGTGGACACCACCGGGCCGCTGGGAGAGACAGGCCTGGCCTATCGCCTGATTGCCGAACGTGGCCATGAGGATTACTGGCGCAACTACGGCGTGAACGAGAGCACCCTGGTCGCGCCATCGCTGAGCTGGACCGGCGACCGCGCCAGTCTGACCCTGAGCTACGAATACAATGATTATTCCGACCCCTTCGATCGCGGCACCGTGTTCACCAACGGTCATCCGGCCGACATCGACTACGACAAACGTCTCGACGAAAAGTGGGCTAAAAGCGTCGGTATCCGTGAAGTGGCCACCGCGCGTTTCGAATATCAGCTGAGTGACGATTGGAAAACCCGCGTCACCTACGGCTGGAACAACAACCGCTACAGCCTCTCGATTGCCCAGCCGAGCTCGTTGACCGGCAACAATCTGCGCCGTGCCGCCAATGGCGCTCACTACGACGATGAGACTCGTTACGCCAGCTGGGATTTCATCGGCCAACAGGAACTGTTCGGCCAACGCCATGACCTGCTGGTTGGCGCGGATACCGAAGCGTCCGACCAATTCCGTGGCAAAACCTACCGCAATACCGCGCAGTCTGGCTTCGACATTACGTCGCCGGTTTATGGTCGTCTGGCCGAGCCCAGCCTCGTCAGCGCTGCTCAAAGCGACCTGAGCAACCAACTGACCTCCAGCTCCGTGTACTTCAAGGATAACTGGCACCTCGATGACCGCTGGATCCTGGTCCTCGGCGGTCGTCAGCAGCATTACGATCAGTACAGCGATCAGGGCCGCGGCAGCAGCTATACCGTCAACCGCGACGATAACGGCGATGCCTTCGTGCCATTTATGGGCCTGGTCTACAAAGCCACTGATACCTTGTCGCTGTACGGCAACTACAGCCGTTCGTTCAAGCCCAATACCGATGTCGACGATGCCGGCCACACCTTCGATCCGGAGGAGGGCCGCAGCTACGAGGTCGGCGCGAAGTACGACCCGCTGCCGGGGCTGAACATCAACCTGGCGCTGTTCGACATCGTCAAGAAAAACGTCGTGACCACCCAGACGGTCGATGGCGCCAGCCTCTCGGAGGCGGCGGGCAAGGTCGGTTCACAGGGCCTGGAACTGGATATCACCGGGCGCGTGGCCGAGCGTTGGGACCTGATCGGCACCTACGCTTACACCCACACGGAAATCCTCGATGATCCAGATGACGAAGGTCACCGCCTCGCCAACGCGCCGAAGCACACCGCGAGCCTGTACCTCACGCATCACCTGAACATCCCTGCGGAGTTCGGGGCCTGGCATACCGGTGCTGGCGCACGTTACGTCGGCGAGCGCGCCGCCAACAACGCCAACGATTTCTGGCTGAGCAGCTACACCGTGGCCGATGCCTTCGTGCGTTGGGAATCGCCGATGTTCGGGTACAAGACCTCGCTGCAATTCAACGTCGACAATCTGTTCGACAAACAGTACTACCCGTCTTCCACCGGCAGCCAACTGGCGGTCAACGTCGGCGAACCGCGCACGGCACGGCTCAGTGCCAGTGTGACCTTCTGATCGCATTGTTGTGCCACGCTGCCCCCGTTCTGCCTGTGAAACCCGGCGGAGCGGGAGGGCGATCATCTTCAACCCCGACGACGCTTCAGGCGTCGTCATCCCTCAGCCGAAACCTGCGGCTCATGTACTGCGTTCTCCGCTGAAGAGAAATGGGCAGGATATTGAGCGCTGATTAATCGCAAGTGCTCGATGGCCTCCAGGTACTTACGATCGGCACACTGTTTTTTCTTCTGATATTGGGTGAACTTTTCCGCATCCATGTCGGGCTGATCGAGAAGATCAAGAGCGGCGCGGCTCAAATTGCAGGCTTCGCTGAACAGTTGTTCGTTACGTTCAAGCGCCAGATTCAGGCAGGCTGTTGCTTGATCGGAAGCCATCGTACCGTTCATTGTTGCGACCTCTTTATCGGCGAGTTCTTGTTTTTGTACCCTTGACCTGGAGGGTCTGGGCGATCAACTTCAAAATCGAGGGTTATCTACCGCGGCGCCACACCTTGAGGTAGTCCACGCTGAAGGTGGAGGGCAGATCGGCGTCGTCGACAACGCCGAACCAATGCCACATCGCCTCGCTGTCAAAGAGGATCTGCATCGGGAAGAACCAGTGGGTGTTCTTTGCCTCTCGCACCAGCACGCCGTCCACGTACCAGCGCAAGGTATCGGGCTGCCAGTCAAACCCGTAGACATGGAATGCGTCGGCGAAGCGCCATGGGCTGATCCAGCTGCTGCCATTGCTCACATGCCGGGTGCTTTGCGGTGTGGCCCAAACGTGGGCGTTCATGTTGTACAGATGGTCGAAGGTGCCGTTTTTGGTCTTGCCGCCGATTTCGAAGATGTCGATTTCCGTGGCGTTGTCGGCAAGCCCCGTCCACGCTAACCAGAACGCGCTGGAGCCTGCCGAATCCATCGGTTTGGCGCGTGCTTCGTAGTAGCCGTAAAAACTGCGCTCGATCGTGCGGACCATTGCCGAGCTATAGCCTTGGTAGCCTAAGCGGACGTACTTTTGCGGCACGATCTCTTTGCGGAAAACGATGTTGAGGTTGCCATCGCTCAGGTAGGCATTGTTCGGCGTGAACAGCGCCGGCTTACGCCCCAGCGAATCAGTGCCCGTGGCATCGTTGACGTGCCAGCGACTCGCGTTAAGGGTCGTGCCGTCGAAGTCGTCGGAAAAACGTGTGTCCAGAATCCAATGGCCGACATTGGCCTGATCGGACAGTGGCAGGTCAGCGTTGCGCCGTTCCGGTATCGGTCCCAGGGGGCCGACGCGGGTCCAGGAATTGGCCGCCTTGGGGACGGCGACTGACCATTTTTCCGCCAGATACTGAAACACCTGCTGCCGTTCTTCCAGGGAGGCCAGGTGACGGTCGTACACCAACACTTCCGCGATGTCGCCGTGCAAGTCTTCGATGCTGCCGACCACGTTCCGCCCCACCGCATACGGGCCGATGGGCACGTCGTTGAGTTCCAGAAAAAACAGGGTCGAATCATAGGCGCTGGTCTGTTGCACGCTGATAGCGAAATTCGGTGCCACGTTGTCGTTATCGGCAACCCGCGGGCGCGAGCTGAACAGCCGCTGCCAGGTATCGCCGCCGCTTTGCCCGGTCAGTCGGCGTGACACGATCAGTACGGTCACCGGGCCGTTTGCAGCGCGAATCGACTTGCCCAGGAAGGCCGAAGCGCCGCCAAAACGCACCACCGAATGGCCATTCATGGCGTTTTCCACACGCAACGGTCGCGCGGCACTTGCGGCATCGTCCACGGTAACGTCGTTGGCCTTGCCGGACTTGTCGTGCCAGCGCAGGAGACGGCTGTGAGCATCGAGGGTCATCTTCGAGGTGTCTGCTGCGTCAAGCCACAGGACCAGGCCGTCGGCCAGCGGCTGGGAGGGTGCTCCCGACGCGTTGCAAACAACCGCTGCCAGGACGATCAGCAGAAAATACCTGGACATGGCCCCCTTGTTCATACCCATTGTTTTAACGCAATCGACGCCAATAATTCGGGTTGCGACCGGTATCCCTGCGGATTGCACAACTGCCATCGCCAGGTGTCGATGATCATCTGCATCAGGTCGCGTTGCGCGTGCCAGCCCAGTTCACGCCAGGCCTTGGAGGGATCGGCCCAGCATTGAGCGATATCGCCGGCGCGGCGCGGGGCGAATCGGAAGGGGATGGTGACACCGGTAATGTCCTCGAAACTGCGGATGATCTGCAGGACGCTATAGCCAATGCCGGTTCCCAGGTTCCAGACATGGATGCCGTTTCTGCGCTGCAACGCCTGCAGCGCTTTGAGGTGACCATCGGCAAGGTCGACCACATGGACATAATCGCGCACGCACGTGCCGTCGACGGTGGGATAGTCGCCGCCGAACACGGTGAGTTCGGGCGCTCGACCAATCGCGACCTGTGTCAGGCAAGGCAGCAGGTTGTTGGGCCGGCCATTGGGGTTTTCCCCGATCAGCCCGCTTTCGTGAGCGCCTATCGGGTTGAAATAGCGCAGCACAGCGATGCTCCAGCGTGGATCGGAAAGGCACAGATCGGTGAGCAATTCTTCGATCATGAGCTTGGTGCGGCCGTATGGATTGACCGGTTTGCCCGTGCCCAGATCTTCGATGATCGGTATTTTCCGGGGGGCGCCATACACAGTGGCCGACGAGCTGAACACCAGCTTGAAGACTTCGGATCGGGCCATCGCGTGGCAAAGATTGAGCGTGCCGACCACATTGTTGGCGTAATACTCCAGCGGCTGTCGAACACTTTCCTCCACGGATTTGAGGCCGGCAAAATGCATCACGGCATCGATGTCGTATCGGCTGAAAATATCGTCGAGCAGCTTCGTATCGCGAATGTCGCCTTCGATGAAATCGACCCGTATACGGGTCAAGAATTCCAGGCGTTTGAGCGATTCCCGGCAGCTGTTACACAGATTATCGAGCACCAGTACCTGTTGACCGGCGTCGATCAGGGCCAAGGCGGTATGGGAGCCGATGTAACCGGCCCCGCCAGTAATCAGCGTGGTTTTTTGCATGATGAGGCGTTCCTGTCACAACGAGATTGCGCGAGTCAGGGGAATGTGGCCGGGCAGGTGAAGGTTGTTCGCAGGTGTCCTGAATTCACTGAGGGAGCCGCTATGCCACTGAACTCAGCGGGTGGTGAAAACCGATTTGAATTCTTGCGGCCAGCGCGGGTGCATTACGCTATACGCCACGGCATAGCTCAGCGCGCCAACCACGATGTTGCAGATCAGGTGCAGGTAGCCTTGAAAACCCAATCGGGAAGAAACCATCAGGACGATCGCTGCCATGACGAGCGAGGCAATCATGCTGCGATAGTTGGTTTCGAAAAACAGCCGCCAGCCATAGCCGATTGCGCTGTTCAATCCGCGGATTTGCAGTGGCGTGATCATCACCATCCGGGCCAGCAGGGCCAGGGCGGCGGCCATGCCGCCATAGAGGTTGCCGAAGCTATAGACCAACGCCAGTGCCAGTAGCGTGGTTGCCACTTCGGCCTTGATGGTCAGGTGGCTGTGATTGACCGCGACCAGTGCGGTCGTGGCGAACATGGCGGTATTGCCGATGGCTGCCGTGCACGCAAGCACTTGCAGCAAGGGAATGGCCTCGGTCCATTTGGCGCCGAAGATCAACAGGATCAGGTCCTGCGCCGTGAGTGCGACGCCGATGAACAGGGGCGTCAGCAGGAAGCCGCTGACGGCGGTCGAATCGCTGATGATCGCGCGCAACCGTGATGGATCGGCGCTACGCCGGGCAAACACCGGCAGCGCATAGCTCATCAGACCGTGATAGATCGCCGTACGCGGCAGATCGATGATGCGCATCGCCATGTTGAACATGCCCACCGCATTGGTGCCGGCCGTCATGCCCAAGACCACGGTGACCCCGCGCTGTAGCGTTTGCGAACTCAGTGCGTTGATGGCAACCGGTGCGCCGGCCTTCAACAGTTCGCGCAAGAACGGGCCGTCAATATGAAAGGCAATGCGTCGCGGGTCTGCGCGCATCAATACGATAATGGACACGAACTCCATGATCAGTGCCTGGGCAATGACCGCCCAGGCCCCAAACCCCCAAAGCGCGACAGCGATGCCGCCGACGCCACCACACACCTTGCCCAGTAACGTGCGCGACGCCAGCGTCCTGAAGTTGCCGGTACGGCGCATTTGCGCCACATAAACCCGCGCCATCATGGTGAACAGGATTTTCACCGAGGCCACCGCCGTCATCCATTGCAGCACCGGGTCGGGCGTGTACAGCATCACCGCGCCCGAGATGACGACGATGGACACCAGGCTGACGAGTACCGCCGCCCAGAAGGCCGTGCTGATGTGTTTGTCCTCCAGCCGCTCGAGTCGTACCAGCGGGTCTTCCAGAACCGATGAATAAATCAGGCCGATCAACTCGACGATGGCAATGATGACCGTGCCCACACCCAACTCTGCGGGCGACAGCAGCCTGGCATACGCGACAAAGGTAATCATCGACAGGAAAATCAGGCCGAATTTCTCGGTGAAGATCCAGATCAATGTAACCAGACGGAGATTGGCCATGGCGGATATCGGTTCAATGAGCGGTGGTTGACGCAGTTTCCTTGCGCAATGATCGGGCGCATGCATAGAGGTAGCGCAATGTCGGTTTGCCGTCGGCGAAGATCAGCGTTTGCCAGGAATACTCCAGCATTCGCCGATACACATCGATCACCTGGGCATGCTCGCCAAGGCGGGAAAACGCATTGAGAAAGTCGGTGTGGTTGCCCAGCACGAAGTTGATCCGTTGCTGCTTGCTTAGCTGCGCGCCATAGCGGGCGAGGTACACCTCGATGAACCTGATCTTGTTCGGGTAGTACTTTTTCGGTTGCGAGGTTATGTTGCCGCTGTTGACCGTGCGCTGCAGCAGCACCTGTGGCACCGTATGGAGCTCCCAGTGTTCGGCGATCCGGGTCCACATGAGGCGGTCTTCGGCGTAGCGCAGGCTGGCATCGAAGCCGCCGAGTTGCATGATCACGTCGCGCTTGACCAGCGCGGCGGATACGCCATTGACGACGTTGGCGTGGATGAAATCGTAGAAATGCCTGCCGTTCTTGCGCCGGTTTTCCACTTGCCGCCTACCGTCGCTGTAATTGATCTGCACGTAGCAATCTATCAGCCCCACCGGCCGTCCCTGACGACTGAGTTCGTCATACAGTGCCAGTTGTTGCTCCAGCTTTTGCGGATGCCATTTGTCATCTGCATCGAGAAACGCCACAAGCGTCTCTTCAGTGTGCTGCAATCCGTGGTTGCGGGCGCTGGCCTGGCCTTCGTTGGCTTGCTGCAACAGCGTCAGGCGAAACGGCGCCACGAAGTCTTTGACCCGTTGTGGTCCCTCGTCGGTGGAACCATCGTCGATGACGATGACGTGATCGGGCAGTCGGGTTTGCCCGACCAGGGACGCCAGTGTTGGCTCAATGCTGTCGGCGGCGTTGTACATCGGAATGACGACACAGACCGAACAAGGTGATTGGGAGGGGGTGTTCAGCACTTGCTTTTCTCCTTGGACATCGTGTCGGCGGGTACGCCCTCGAGCGCGACACCCTCTTCAGGTGTGAAAGGACGTGTTGCCAGGCCAGGGCGTTTGACGTGGTGGTGCCGGAATGACAGGGCCAGGATGCAGAACACCAGAAACTCTGCGGAGCGGTAGTTGGGAACGACATACGCTACATAGTTGGTGAGCATGAACGATCCGATGATGACCATCGCGCTGGCGTGAAACCGTGCCGATTGATCTGCCATCACCGCCCGATAATGCTTGATCAGCGACTCGAGCAGCATGAGGATCAGCGCTGTCAGCTGAATGACACCGCCGTTGAGCAAGGTTTCCATGTAACCGCTGTGGGCATTGCCGATGTAACCCCAACGGTTGATGAATGCCTCGGCGTTCGGGCTGGACCAGAAGGCGCCGAAGCCGTAACCGTTGAGGAATTCAGCGTCGATCAGTGGTGTGAGCAGGTCCCAGATCAGGGTGCGGTCGGTGAGTGATGAGTCACGGCCGATCAGCTCCAGCAGCAACGCATAATTGCCGTAGAGAAAGAAACAGATCAGCACATAGACAATCGTCGTACCGAGGAACGCGGGCACCGAGCGGTTGACGTGCAAGCGGATCAACGTGAGGAAGTACCAATAGCTCGCCGTGCCGGCAACGATCATCGCTATGGCGGTGGCGGATTGGGCCAGCGCAATGGCGATCAACGAGAATATCGAGCAGATGATGGCCCAGGGATTGCGCTGACGGATCATCGGCAGCAGTAACAGAATGGCAATCGCGTTGATCCGGGCACCGGCATTTTTTTCCGGGAAAATCCCTTTGAACGCACCATCGCGAATACCGCCGTCAATGAAAGCGATGTCAGGCCTGAACAGCGCGAATACCAAGCCGAACAACGCAGCGGCGCCGAGGGTGCAGCCGAGCATGAAGGCGATTTTTTCGAGGCTGTAGTTGTAGGCGACGAAGCCTGCGAAGAACACCACGCTGATCAACGCCACAAAACGCTTGAAACTTAACATCGGGTCGTAGGACCAACTGATCGATACGGCCAGGGCAAGCATGAACACCAGCAGAAAGCAGTTATTACGGTAAAAACTTTTGCTGATGAAGACCTTGTTGCGGATGAAGAAGAACAGCGGCACCAGCAAGGTGATCAGGCCACAGATCTGGTTCACCACATTGCCTTCGAGGTCTTTTTCGGCTACGTCCAGATTCGCCACATCGGCCAGCCCGAAAAAAAATCCGATCACCTGAATGTAGAACAGCACACCGAACAACGTGAAGGCGTCGCGCAAAGTGGTGTACCTGACTTCCAGTGTGTTCATGACGACTGGCTCCCAAGCAATGCGTCGAGATAGGTTTTCACAGCGCAGGCGCTCACGAAGCGGCCAGCGGCATCGATGCGCGCTTGCCGGTTTGAATCACGCGGCAACGTCAGTTCTGCGGCAATGGCCTGTGCCAGTGCCGCAGGATCGTCGACCGCCACCAGCGGAGCGATTGCGCCATTGTCGAGGATCTCTTGCGGGCCATAGGGGCAACGGGTCGACACCACCGGAGTGCCAGTGGACATGGCCTCGACCAGCGCATTGGGGCTGCCTTCGAAACGCGACGACAGCACAAAACAATCGGCCGCCGCCACTTCCGCCAATGGATCGCGGGTATAGCCCGGCAGATCGAACCGGTCGATCACGCCCAAGGCGCGAGCCTGTTCGAGCAACTCGGCCCTGAGCACACCTTCGCCGAAAATGATCAATCGGGTATTGGGATCGGGCAGTCGGGCGAAGGCATCGAGCAATACGTCAAAGCCTTTTTGCCGTGCCAGACGACCGACGGCGACAATCACCGGGGCGGATTTTTCGAGCAACCAGCGGTGGCTCGGATGTCCCGGCGCTCTGTCGCGAAAATCGTTGTCGAGCACCGGATTGTCGGCGACGGTGACATCCTGTCGGCGCGTGATGGTGGTGTCGACCAGGTCTTGGGCGACGCCGCGCGAGACGCAGATCACCGGATTGGGGATGAGACGATACAGCAGCGGTGCCATCAGATACGCTGCCCGCACCGTCAACGCAGGATTGACATGTTTGTCATGGGAAAACGCGTTGCGCTCGCTGACGTGCAGGCGTGCCAGAGTCCCTGACAGCGCGGCAGCGGCGATGGCCACCACGTTGACGTGGGTGAGGGCGGCCAGTAGTGCGTCAAAGCGATTGCGACGAAGAAAACGTGCCAGTGCCGGCACCGCCCTGGAGCTGCGCACACTGTGCAACTCGACCTGTTTGACCCTTGGGTCGAGGCGCGCCGAGTTCACACCCGCGCCGGTGAGCATCAGCAAGGTCACGTCATTGCCGGCGTCGGTCAGTGCACTGGCGAGGCGCGCCATCATCTTTTCGGCTCCACCCCCGCCCAAGTCCTGCAGGATAATCAGCAGCCTTTTCATTGATTCCATACCCGGTAGTACGCCTGCGCGGCGTATTGACTGGTGTACTGTCGGACGGCGTCAGCGGCCACCTGGCCGCTTGGCGCAGCCTGGCCTTGGGAGGTCAGGCTGCGCAGCATCCCTTCGGCCAGCGCCGATACGTCATTGACCTTGACCAACTGGCCGAGGCGACCGTTATCAAGCAGTTCTCTGGGCCCGGTCTGGCAGTCGCAGGCCAGCACTGGCGTGCCCAGCGCCAAGGCCTCGATCAGTACGGTCGGCAAGCCCTCATGAAAGGAACTCAGGATCAGCAATCGGGCCTTTCTGATCAATGGATACGGATTGCTCATGAAACCGGTGAAATGCACCCGGCTTTCAATGCCCAGGCGGCCTGCCTGTGAAGTCAGCTCGGCGAGCTGCGGGCCATCGCCGATGATCACCAAATCCGGCAGTGCAGCGCTGCGTAATGCCAAGGCGTAGGCGTCGAGCAGCAGATGGAAACCTTTCGGTTCCACCAGGCGCCCCACACCTAACCAGTACTCGGCCGGCAAGCCGGAGATCGAAGGTGTTTGTGCGGCACTGAGCAATTGATCGGTGACGACCGCATTGGGGCAATAGCGAATGCGCTGACGACCCCAGGGCACCAGATCGGCGAGGGACTGGCGCAGGCCATTGGAAACCGTCACTACCTGACCGTTGCCACAGAGGTACAACGCATAGAGCAGACGCAGGGTCGCGGGACTGATCTTTTGTTCGCTGCAATCGAGTGCCGCATGACGGCTATAGATGACCTTGCATGGGCTACCCAAAGTGGCAAACCAGGTACAAAGATTGGCCTGTTCCTTGGCGGCGATGAGGTGGGTCACCCGTTCACGGCGAATAATCCGGCGCAGCAGTACGATGGACTTGAGCAGGCCGACGATTCCATTACCGCCGCCATTGAGGGTGGCAGTCCCTTCATCGTCCGGCGTGTCGCCGTTCATGACGAAATAACTGACACGCTGGCCATCCTCGAGAAACTGCCTGGCCAGGCGTTGCTGGACACGCTCGAGGCCACCATCGGGCTTGAAGTCCTTGAGGATGAACAGGATATGCATGGTGGGTGCTCGGTGCCGGGTGCTCAGGGATAAGTGATATTGATGGTCACTTTTCGCCGAGCGATCATCAGCAATAGATGAACAAAATTGGTCGGGTAATCGATCAGGTAGCGTTTGATGGTGTGCGGTTCGCGGTACATTCGATAGAACGCACGCAGGTGCAGGCGGTTGATCGGCTCCGGGTAGTAATGATGGGTGGCCGTGGCCTCTTGGCGAATGAAACCGCCACAGGTAAATGCCACACCGGTGAAGCCGGCGCGCAGGGCATCCTGCTCGAACTGCTCTTGAAGCCCGGCACCCAGGCCTACGATCAGGATGTTTGCTTGACTGCGGCAGATGTCTGCTTGAATGCGCGCGGCCTGCGGTGCATCGAAATAGCCGTTGTGATAACCGGCGATGATCAACGCCGGGTAGCGAGCTTTGATCTTATCGATGAACCGCTCCAGTTCGGCTTGTCTGGCACCGACAAAATAGAGGCGTTTGCCCTGTTTCTCGGCACAACTGAAGACAGAGTCGGCGATGGATGTGAAGTCAAAACTGACCCGGCCGATCGTGCGGCCGGTGATTCGCGACATGAACGTGGACATCAGCATGCCGTCGCAAAAATAGGCGATGGAAGTCGGGTGTCGATCGAACAGACTGCCGATGGACGCAAAATTGATGAAGGAAAATGCCTTGTTGGCGTCCAGCAGATTCGGTGCGTAATGCCCGATCAATTCCAGGTCGATCATTTGCCTGACTCCCTAATAAATGTCTTTTGAGAACAACGTGAAAGGGGTCTTGACGAGAATTTTGATGTCGAGCCACAGCGACCATTGATTGATGTAGTTGAGGTCCTGGGCGACGCGCTGCTGCATTTTTTCCAGCGTCTGGGTTTCACCTCGATGGCCGGTGATCTGGGCCAACCCGGTGATTCCCGGCTTGAGGCGATGACGGGCCATGTAGGCGCGTACCTTGCCGGTGTAGTAAATGTTGTGCGTGACTGCGTGTGGTCGCGGGCCGACCAGGGCCATATCGCCGCACAGCACGTTGAATAGCTGCGGTAGCTCGTCGATGGAGCTTCGGCGCAAAAAACGCCCAAGCGCAGTGATGCGGTCATCCTCACGGGTGGCCTGGCGGACTTCGTTGTCGTCGTGCAGACGCATCGACCGGAACTTCCAGACCTTGATCACCTCAGCGTTACAGCCGTAACGATTCTGCTTGAACAGCACCGGGCCGGGCGAGGAAAGCTTGACGGCTGCCGCCACGATCAGCAGCAAGGGGCTGAGCACAATAATGGCCACGGCGGCCAGGCTGCGTTCGAACAGTTCTTTGCAGAGCAGGCTGCCGGGGTGCGAACTGATGAGGCTTTCATTGAGGTAGATGGCCGGCATTCGCTCGATTTCCGAGATCGACTGATTGAGCAACACCATGCTGCCGAAATCAGGGATCCAGACCACGTCGACGTTCATGTCCAGAAGGTCGATGTACAGGGCTTCGATGATGGCGGCCTGGGCCAGGGGCAGGACGATATAAACGCGGCGTACATGCAGGCGGGCGATGATTTCGCGAACCTCGTCGATGCGTCCCAGCAGCGGCAGAATGCTCGGTGCCGGGCCTGTATGGTCGGGGGTTGCGATAAAGCCCAGTAGCGGTACGCGATTGCGTCTGGACAGTTTTCTCGCCAGCGTGTTCGCGGTCGGGCAAGTGCCGATGATGACCGCGCGGCGCTCATTGCAGAGTTTGCGCGAATGCAGCCGGGCCAGATTATGCAGGGGCAAAAAGCTCGCCGCCTGGATCAGGTAACCCAGCACGGCCCAGATGATGATCACTTGACGCGAGAAAATCGCGCTGGTCTGGGTGACGAAGGCAATGCTGATCAGAACGGCCAGCAAAATCATCCAGGCCGCCAGCAGCCGAGCGAGGCCCGATAACCACTCATGACGCTTGTGGTAAACCTGCATGACGCTGTAGATCGGAACCGAACCGAGGACGGTGAGAATCATCAGAACGCGGTATTCACTGGTCAGGCTGCCGACTCGCCAGTTCACGAGCACCATCAACAGCAGGTTGACCAGGCTGAGTGCGCACAGCCATTGGCCCCAGAAGGTCAGGCCCCGGCGGTGTGCCATTTGAGCGGTGTATAGCGATGTCATCGGCTCAACTCCGGGCATGGGTTGGACATCGGCGTCAAATACTGCACGCCCTCGTTCCCGTATGCTGGTGTAGCTCGACTGAGGTGAAGCGGCTTTTTGCTGAGTGTTGGAAGGAGGCTATCGGAGATACAGCGCAGGTATTACCTGGTCATGTAGTCGTAGTTCTGAAACGTATCGGAATGGCTATAGCCATGCTTGCGAGCCTTGCGCAGATCAACCTGGTTAAGCACTACACCAAACACTGGCGCATGGCTCTGCTGCAATATCGCAAGGCATTTCTGCACTTGGCTGACAGGCGTGCTTTCGGCCTTTATCACGTAGATCACCGCGTCCGAGTGCTTGGCCAGCAACAGCGCGTCGCTGACCGCCTGCGCAGGCGGGGAGTCGATGATGATGCGTTGGTACCGCGACTTCAGCGCCTCAAGCAGCGGGGCCAGGCGCGGTGAGCTGAGCAGGTCCAGCGGTGGGGGCGAAAGCTTTCCGGCCGGCAGCATGTCGAGATTACCGACAGAGCGGATACAGTCTTCGAGCCGCGCAGTACCCGCCAGGACATTGGCCAACCCCGGGCTGTCTGCCGGAAAATCGAAGTTGAGCGAAAGGCTGGGTTTGCGCATGTCGGCGTCGATCAACAGGACACGCTCCAGCTTGGCGAGTGAGTAGGCCAGGTTGTTGGCGATTGTGCTTTTACCTTCATCGGCCATGGTCGAGGCAACGAGGACCACCCGAGCCGGCATTTCGCCGCTGTGCAACATCAACCAGGTACGCAAGTTGCGAATGGTCTCGCAAAAACGCGGATGGTCGTTGTCATCGAACAGTCGCGCCAGTTGCCGGCGGCTTTTCTTCGTGACCAGCGGCACCACGCTGAGCAGGGGCACGTTAAGCGCGTTTTCGACGGCTTCGTCGGTCTTGAAGGTTTTGTTCAGCGTTTCGGACAGTAATGCCAGCACGACGCCAAACAGCGCAGATACGACGGCGACGATCGCCATGATCAGTTTTTTACGGGGTTTGCTCGGTTCCAAAGGAGCAATCGCGGGGTCAACAATGCGCGCTTTGGTGGAATCCATGTCTGAGGTGGCCGCAGTTTCCTTCAAGCGGGTGATGAAGGTTTCATACAGCGCGCGACTGCTGTCGACTTCACGCTGGTACTCACGCAGCTGGAATTCCTTGCGCGAGATCTCCTGTATCTGCGCCTTGTTGCTGTTGAATGATTTGCGCAGTGAACTTTCATTGGCCTGGGATAATTGGTATCCATGTTCAATGCCGGCCACCACCTGCTGAACCTGCAGGCGCAGACTGTCGGTGGCCATGCGCAACTCGGCGCGAGCGGCGATAAGGGTCGGATGTTTTGGACCGTAGCGCCCCGACAGCTCTTCGACCTTGGCTTGGGCCTTGGCCTGTTGAGCCTGGAACTTCTGCACCAAAGGGTTACTCAAGACGGCGGGCACACTGGAGAGTTTGCTCAGGTCGCCATTGCTCAGGGCCTGTACCTGACGGTACTGGCTCTCGGCTTCTGCCAGGTTACGGCGGGCATCGATCATGCGATTGCCGGTCATTTCCAGTTCATTGGCGCTAATGGTGGCGACACCGTCGACATCGACCAGGCCTTGTGCTTCCCGGTAGGCCTGAAGCTTGTTTTCGGCAGTGCGCAGATTATTGCGCAACTCGATCAGGCGTGAGTTCATCCAGCTGGTGCTGGTCTGCGAGGACTTCAGGCTATTGTCGAGCTGGCTATCGATGAAGCCTTGGGCAATCGCATTGGCGGTCGCTGCAGCGAGGCCGGGGTCGGGTTGCTCCACCTCTATATTGATCAGTTGGCTCTTGCCGACGAATTTAACGTTGGTGCGCTGCATGAGGTTCTGTGTGACCTCATTGAAAATATCGGTTTCAGAGGGCGTCTCCTGCACGGGTATCAAAAGGCCGAGTGCTGGCAGCCACTGGCCAGGATCAAGGCTTGCCAACCATTTTCGCGGCGTAAACCATGGCTCCGGTTGCTGGCGTGGATCGGTCACCGGGTTAGTGGTGAGGTTCAGCTTTTTGACCGCGCGTTCGGCCAGATCCCGCGATTGCAGAAGCGCCAGTTGCGTCTGCAAGTAATCGACGGTACCGGAGCTCGAATCCGTGACTTGCTGGAAGGCCAACAGCGGTGGCGTTTTTTCTTTGATCAGCAGGGTGGTGCTGCCGATGTACTGCGAGGGAATGAACGACAGCGTGGTCATCGCCAGTGCACAGCCAAGCAGTGTCACCCAGCCGATTTTCCAACGAGCGCGCCAGATCACCCTCCAGTATTTGAGCAGGTCAATGGTGTCCTTTTCCTCGCTGTACAGCTGATGCTGAGACAGATGCGACTGGAGCGGACGTTCGACATAGATGCTTGGGCTATTGTCCATGATTAGAAAAAGCCTTGTGCAATGGATATGGTGTCACCGGGGGCGATGGCGGTGCTGCGCGTGACCGTGTCGGTCAGTGGTGGCGAGCCATCACCGCGCACGATGGTCACCCGCTTGATCGAAGCGCGCTCGGTCAGGCCACCGCCCAGGGCGATGGCTTTCTCCAGTGTCAGCCCGGGCTCGAATGGATAGCTGCCGGGTTTCTGCACCTCTCCATTGATGTAGAACGAGCGATAGGTAATCAGGTTGAGGCTGACCTTGGGGTCGACCAGGTAACCTTGTTTGAGTCCATCGACGATGATCTTTTCCACCTGATTGGGGGTGAGCCCCTTGGCGGCAATCTCACCCAGAAATGGATAGGAAAACATTCCGGCATCGTTGAGACGGATTTTCTCGAAGCTCAGATCCCGCTCACCGAATACGGTGATACGCAATACATCGCCGGCCGCCAGTTTGTACTGGGCGCCGGTGTCTGCTGCAAAAGTCGCGGGCAACAGCCACGGCACGAACAACAAGCCAAGCATTCGCGAGTTCATGGGGAAAACCTCTTAGAGACTTACGTTGAAGCTGAGCAAGAAGATGTTGCGTTCAAAACTATGATTGTCGGCATCGGAGTTGTCGTTGCGGTAGCGATAGCCCAAACCGATATCCAGCCAGCGGCGCATCGCGTATTCCACGGCGAGGTTGTATTCATGAAGGTTGTCGGTGCGGCTCTGGCCCTCGTACTCATAGCGGGACAACCCTGCTTCAGCCACCGTGGTGATGCGTTCTGTCCAGCCATGACGCCAGCCGAACAGGGCAGAGCTGGTCTTTACCGCGTCAGCCCCATCGTCGCCTTCGGCCACGGCCTGGTGGGCAACAAATGAAAAGGTGGAGTAGGTTCGTGGTTTCCATCGCAGATCCACTTGCCAGGTCGGGTTATTGAGGTCTTTGACACTGCTGTCATCGAAGTTCTTGCGCTCATAACCCACGCGGACTTTGCCGCTGGTGCGGGCGGTGAAATCCCATTCGGCACCGGCAAGAACCGCATCGGATGTGCTATTGAGGCGACTGTCCGATAGCAGGTAGTCGAAGACAGTGTGGTCGTACTCCAGCAGGCCACGGGTGTTGCTGCCTATGCGGTGGTACCAGGTGGTGGTCAGGCCGGTGGTATTGCGCTCTTTGTCGTCATTGATGCCGTCGGCATTGTCGTAGCGAAGTTGAGCGTAACTTGCGCCCAGATCGATCTGATTGTCAGCGCTCCTGGCGCCAAAGGTATAGAGGCCATTGACGCGGTTAGTGCGAATCTTGTCATTGATGCCTTCGACCGCGGTCGACGTCGTACGCTCATATTTACGCGATTCCGCTTCAAGTTTCAGTCGATGGCGGTCAGTGAATTCCATGATGCTGTTGAGGCGCACACGCTGTGCGGTATTCGAGGCATCCGAATGGTCATGATAAATGTTCCGGGTAGGCTGCCAGATAAGTCGGGTAGCACTGTTGCGGTCTTCAGCCTTGAGCTCGAAAGAGGGCGCCAATCGGGTCACCATGGAAGACTGTCGCCCCCGCTCCAGTTCCCGGAAATTGTCATCATAACTTTCTGAAAACAGCAGCGTGGGCGTGAAGTCAAATCCATAGACCTTAATGGGTTGAGGATCGAGACCCCAGGCCGTTCCGGGAGATAAATAGATCATGATCAGTGCGAAAGGGCCGTGGGTCTTAAGGGTCATATCATTGCTCCTGGGGATGAACCCGATGACTATAGACCGGAAAAAACAGGGGTGAATGTGATCGGCACGCTGCCAGGTGAAATCAAAAATGGCTTCATGAAAGAGGCTGCTAAGTTGATTGATTAACTTGTCCAGGAGTGACGAATTAAAGAGGCATTAATGTCAGGCTTGGAATGCAGTGCCAGGCTTAATGAGCTCAGGGTTAATCATGTTGCTTGTTGAATGCGCTGCTGCAGATAATGTGTCGCTAAACTTTAAGTTGAGGTTGTGATCGTTCAATGTCAGTTAGCGGGACGCGAACATGCTGCTCTCTATTCAGAAAGTGAAGCAGTATCATGACTCGCTCGTCACCCAACATGCTCAGGAAAATACCTTCGAGTGTCGACAGTGGTCCTTTGGTTATTTGCAGTGTTTCGCCGGGTTTGAATAATTGGGATTCAGACATTGCTGATAACTTTAAACACCGGGTACGCAGATGCTCGATGACATCGTCAGGAACCATCGCCGGGCCATGATTGAAATCGACGATGCGGCTGACACCACGGGTAGAACGCAAAGGCGCCCACTTGTCGTCACGACTCAGCTGAATGAAAAGGTACCCCGGAAAGAGGGATTCAAGGGTTTTATGGGGTTTGCCATGAATCAGGCGCTGGCTGATGATTTGCGGGCAAAAAATGACATAGTTTTGTCGCAATAAATTGACTTGTGCCCGTTCGTCCTGACGCGGCTTGCATTGCAAAAGATACCAATTAGAACCTTGGGTACTCGTCAGCATTCTGGCAAGCTCCGTAACATTGGTTTACGCATGCCTGTTCGTGCATCAGGGATGCCATTACGCTTTCGGCGAAGGCTATTGAGGTGTCGCGAAAGTGTTAAGTTTCTAAAACGGTGTATCAATTATGAAGCAGGTAAGATGCGAATAACGGCAAGAGCGAAAGTTTGGTCAATAATTTGGCGTTCTCATTGGGGCGCATCTAGGGTTCTATTCGCTTTACAGCTTTGTAATCAGAACTCTTAATGAAAAATGTAAGCATGACTTAACGCTATAAGTGATATCGCCTTCGGTGAGAGGCGGGGATGCTCTTTATGATGGCCAAAGCTACCGCATGGTCCGAACCTTCGGCCCTTTAAAAACAAGTACTTTCGATCATGCCCTTAAAAGCAGGCGGCAACAGGAATCTGCTAAGTCAACTTCCGTCGAATAGACGTCGACCCTGTTAGGTATTGATCACTCAAGGCGGCCTGTCAAATGTCACTAGTCAAAAATATAGCCTTCTGTCCAATAATCTATTCAAAAGCGTCAACTATTTGTTTTGAAAGGGGTTTTTATTGTTGGTGTGCAAGGATGGTTTGGTAAGAAGGCGCTGAAACAGGGAGCGCTGCGCTGATGAAACGCCCAGGCGGCTGGAATGCGCCGGTGATTGCTCAGCGGCGCTTGTTGAATACAGATTCGAAAGAGTGTCAAAAAACCGATAAAGGCCACACAGGAGTTGTTGCGCAGCTTTTCTTAGAGCTGCACCCGCCGCAGTCGGCCGCTCAACGGAGCGACCCTGTTATCTGGTGTGGGCAGTGGCCGGTCGGTTAATCCCATGCCTTCGCTCACCAGTACCGCATCCTGCACCAGGCACAGGTTGGAAGGCGTATCCAGACCGCGGGCGAGCACGGCGACCTCGGCGGTTTGCAGATTGCAACTGAGCAGTCGACCGGTGAAACGGGTAAAGCCGCCATGGAGGGGTTCGCCGTTCCAGTCCGGCGGCAAGGGTTGCTGCAGGCGGTCGCAGAGTTCCAGGACCAGCACGTTGCCCTTCGGACACAGTGCCAGTCCGGTGGGCAGTTGCAGGCCGCGAATCAGGAGCTCGATCTGCCCGCTGGCGGGCCAGACCCGAATCACCTGGCCTGCCTTGTCGGCAAAATTGATGCCCTTGCGCGCAGGGTCGCCCTGCAGCTCTCCGGAGAACAGGCTGATCAGCACGGCGTCGGTCGCCGGTTCGTACACCAGGGTCACGGGAACGGCTTCCTGGCCTTGATCCAGTTCGGGCAACTGGACCAGCACGCGCTCGTCCTGTCCGCTGATGAACTCCACCAGCTGATTGGTATCGGGTTTGACCGCCAGCCAACTGCGGCGAGTCGGGTGGTAACACAGCGCATTCAGATTGCCACGGCTGTGAAACACCGGCTCGGGCGGGGTGTATTGCAGGTCCAGCAGTTTGGAACCCTCGACATAATCGGTCTGGCTGACCAGGCAGCGCCCGTCACCGCAGGCGATGTCCGAAAGCCCCATGATTTCATCGCGCAGCATACGGGCCTGCATGTTCATGGCGCGAAAACCTTGCGCCAGTATTTCGCGGGGCAGATAGGCGCCGGGTCTGTGTGGATCCGGTCGCAGTCGACTGATACGGCCGCTGAAGGTCTGGTCCGGCCGGCCGGAGCCGGCTTCGGCCAGCAGCAGGCTGCCATCGGCCTGCACACAAAGGCCCCGAGGGTTCAGCAGGCCTTCAGCGATGATAGTACTCGGGCGCAACGTTTCAGTCGGTTGCGCCGGGATGTGAATGGGAACGGGCATAAGGGCTCTCTCCATGAATAAGGGGGCACGACTACTGCGGCGGCTGCCACGGTTCACCGGTGAGATAGGCCCGGAGCAGCGCCCGCTGGCAGGGCGACATCGAGCGCACCACCGGCATGAACAGGGTGGTGCCTTTGTAGGCGTCCGAGGTTCGGGCGAGGATGGGGTTTTTGGCGCCCATGACCGCGTCGGGTTGATTGAGCGGGATGTAGCGTGACATGGCGGGGAAGGCCAGGTAGTGAAAACGCAAGACGTTCGGGTACATCAGCTCCCAGGTGATGGTGGTGCCCGCGGGGATGCCGAAGTCGGTCTGTGCGTATTTGCGAAAGCTGGTGAAGTAGCCACCGCTTTTAAAGCCGTTGATCGCGTAGGTCAGGGCGACAAAGCCCGCCTGGGCGGCAGTACCCGGTTTGACGGTGACAGGGAAACTGACTGCGAGCTGGCCGGGTTCTACGGTCAGCGAGGCCGGAAACTCGAGGAAATTCCAGTACTGCGGATTTTTGTATACCGCAGGTGGACTGGCTTTCAGGTCGATTTCGGTGGCTTTGGGGACCGGGCCGCCCAGACACCTCACCTGCAGGGTGATCGACAGGCCATTGGGGTAGTCCTCCAGATAAACGTTGCGCTGATCGGCATACACCCGATAAGTCGATTCGATTGCGTTTAGCGTGGTTTCGGCAACTTCGTCGGGTGCGGTGATGGCCAACTCGTTGGTCCGCGCCGCTTCCTGTTGGCTAGTACTCAGGGGCAGGTCGACGATGCCACCATACACGTAGTAGTTGAATAACGGACTCGTTGTCGGGTCGAGGGTGGTCAGGGTGGTTGTGCCTGCAGAGATAGTGACGAGACCGTAATCCGCGTTGGGCCCGATGGGGCTGGTGATGTCGTCTCTGACGGCCCTGAAGGTTTGCTTCGGGATGACGTTCACCATGTCGATGCTCAGGATGCCGCTGTCGCCCAGATCGGCATAGCCAGTGCTCTTGGTGCTCTGGTTGACCAGCTGCCGGCCCGGCTGACAGTTCTTCGGTTCGTCCGCGAAGGCCGGAGCCAGTGTACCGATGACCCGGCCGATGCTCGGGTTGGGGGTGTATCGGCCGGCGGCGTAATCGGCATCCAGTTGCTCGGTGGTCATCGTGGGGCACATCTCGAACATGACAAAGCGCAGGACAATGCCTGTCGCACCCGGCGCCTGGATGATCGATCGCAGGCCACTGCTGTTCTCGTTCCAGCTGACGATGCTGCTCAGGGGAAAGGTCAACTGAAACGTGCCGCTGAGGCGGAAAGAACCCGGCGCATCCATCTCCTCTGGCTCCAACACCCGCATTTTGACATCCAGGCTGCTGCAGACCGTGTTCGCGCGAATCAGCAATTGGATGTCGCTGTTACCGCCAATTTGCAGACCGCCAACGAATATCTGGGTGGTGTTTGTGGCGGTGGGGTCCAGGTCCACCATCATCGGGCCGGAAACGGGCCCCTGTCCGGTCACCGGGTCCACCGAACCGAGCAGATAGACCGGCTGGCCCACCATATCGCCGGTGGTGTTGATGCTGCCCGGACTACCCTGCGAACTGATCAAGGCGTTCTGCATGTCGACGACATGCTGCCCGTAGTGATTCCAGCCGCCAGCGGTGTAGTAGTCGCCGTCGGGCGCGTTGATCATGTTGTTCAACTGGTCGTCGGTGTAAGACTGGGCACTCGGTGCCAGGGTCGAGGTGGTCAGGTCGAAGAGCGGCCATTTCTCATTGCCGTCGTAAGGGATGGTAGGGGAGTTGTTCGGCAGGCTGACGTCCGTGCGGATGCCGCCCCAGAAATTCAGCCGTGGTCCATTGAGAATGCTCATGATCTATTCCTCGTCCTTGGTGGTTTTGCCGACAGGCGCATTGGCGAATTTGAACAGGTAGGAAAAGTCGGCCTTGTAGGGGCTCTTGACCGGTGTCGCCATGGAGTGGCAGTTCATGCAGCTGCTGTTGGGCTGGATGTAGCTCTCCATGGTCACGTTGGCCGACAGCGCCGGTGTCGGCTGGCCCAGTGGGTTACTGGGGTTGTCCGGCATCAGCGGGCGCTGGGTGGTGATGAGCTGGTAGTACTTCAACACGCTTTTTTGCAGGCCCGGGTCGGTGCGGTAATTGGTGTTCACCCCGTTGGTGATCTCGGCAATCGGGGTAAACCGGTTCAGCGGGTTCGGGGTCTGGAACGTGGTGCCGGGTTTGGGCACGCAGACCAGATGCGCGCCTTGAGTCTGCCAGTCGCAGGGTGATTGGTTGAGGGAGGCGGCGGGGGCGGCGGGGTTGAAGTAGGAATAGGCCGTGCCGGAGGTCGGCTGGTCGACCCATTTGCCGTTCACCAGCACCTTGGGCGGAACGTTGTCGATCTGCTCGAAGGTCGACCAGATCCACTGCGGATAGCCATTCACCTTGGTGATGATGTGCAAGCCCACCAGGCCCAGGTAGGCCTCGGTGACACCGACACGCTGGCCTTGGTCATCGAACTTGGCCACGCGCGCCAGCATCGTCAGGTAGCGGCTGGCGTTGTCACTGGTCGTGAGGATGCGCCAGCTCGATTTGACCTCGATGACCCCATAGGGAAAGTTGATGTTGTTGGCTCTGGAAACGACATTAGCGTTATAGAAACTATTGGTGACGATGTAGTTGTAAGAGGTCTCGTTGGCCGAGATGTCGTAGTAGGTCGGGTTGCCGGCCTGGTCGATCAGCCAGCCGCCGACGGCCTGGTCGACAGCATTCACCTGAGTGCTGTTCTTCAGTGCGGCGATGTTGATGATGCCCAGGCTTTTTGCGGTCTGCGGGGTATTCCACGGGCCAGGGTTGGCCCCTTGCGGCAGAAAGATTTCCTCCACGGTCTTGTAGGTCTGCCAGACGGTATAGCCGGGATCCCCAGGCTGTTTGTTGCAGTCGGGATCACCTCGCTGCCCGTCCTGCGCGGGCCAGTTCAAGGCGATGAACATCTGCCAGCTGTATTGATCGAACTGGTCCTGACTGGCGGTGGCGGCCGGCGCGGTGCTGGGAGGCTGGCAGCTCAGGCTGGTGGCCTGCGTCGACGGCATGGCCTGTTCCCGGGCCTGCACCAGGGTTAGCCCCGGCAGGCTGGTCAGGCCCAGTAACATCACGGTGAAACGGAGTGTGGTTTTCATGGCGATCCTTCGTCATTGGTCAGGGTTTGCGCTGCATGAGCTTGTTCCACTGCGCCTTGTGCCCGTTGCTCTGTGAAGCCGGTGGCTCGAACAATTGGCAGGGCGGCGGATTCGCCGGGCACATCGCGGCCACCTGCGCCCAGGTCTTGGCCGGGTCCGGTTTGGCGATGCGGAAGTTGGTGTAGTTCTGGCTGACGATGGGCGCATTGGCGACGCTGGTGTCACCGGAGAAAAAGAACGACTGGGGATGCCGGTAGGGCGGTTGTCCTGACAGTTGTTTGAAAAAGGCGTAGCCGAACAGGATGGGACCTTGCGGCGAGTCGAGGTCCAGGGCGTAGGCCTGCACGCTGCCATCGAGGTTTTTGCTGCGCTCGGCGCTGTAGGGCAGGTGCTGGATGAAATCTTGCCGCGGCGGATGATTCATTGGCGAAAACATGCAACAGGCCGGCATGTCCTTGGGGCGGTCTTGCGGATAGGTCAGAAAGTACGCCTTATTGCCCAGGGACACGAAGGAGCAGGTGTAGTTGTTGTTCTTGATCGGGAAGATCGGCAGACAGTATTTCTCGTAGTGCTCCATCATGGCGCCGAAGCCGTCGCCATCCGGCGGGATATAGGCGGTGTCGTAGTAGCTGGTGCCTCGGGAGACGGTGTAGTCCGCCGGGGTGAGGGTCGAGGGTGGGTTGCTGTAGGGCGGCGGGTTTTTTTCGTAGTTGTGCATCACCCGGTACATGGTCCAGTCACTGATCCAGTAGGCCGGAAAAAACGGATCGGAAGGGTCGTTCGGTGCGCGTTTGGCGATGCAGTTGCCGTTCTGGGCATTGCACCCTTCGGTGTTATGCACCCCCATGGTGAAGTAGACGGCGCCACTGTCCTCCTGGGCAAAAAGGGAGGGGCTGAGCAGCAGGGTCAGCAGCAACAGTCGATTCAAGATGCTGGCTTTCATATGACACTCCTGTGAAGTGCCGGGTGACAGGTTCGTCACCCGGTGGTCCTGCTCGAATGTTGCTGTTTCAGACTTGCTTGTAGTCGCTCATGCTGAGAGGGACAGGGGGGTAATTGCGTTTCACCAGGGACTGTGCCCAGAGCTCCAGAACGGCGCGTCGGCTTTGCGACATGTCGCGGGTGATGGGCATGGCGAGTGTGCTTTCCTCCTGATATTCCTTGCTGATCAACACAATGAGCTGGTCGATGGCGCCTTCGATTCGCTCCAGGGAATTGAGTGGCATGAATTTGCTCATGATCGGGTACAGGTAATAGAAGGGCTGCAGGATGCGTGGGTAGATGAAGCTTTCCCAGATCAGGACCCGGGCCTCGGGTTTGGTGTAGATCTGGTTCCATTCGTTGACGAAGTCCTGCTGCAGTTTCGGCTCCAGCGGCAGCACACGCAAAGGCGCCATGAAGTCGGTATAGGCGTCCGTGTAGTTGAAACTGAAAGGGATCTCGGGAGGCTGTTCACCCTCCTGCACGAAGAAGCGCAGGGTCGGGAAGCCAGGGGCCCGGCCTTTAACGGTCAGTCGTGCGATGCCCTTGGCGTCGGTCTGTATCTGCGTCACGCAATAATTCACGGTGCTGTTCTGGAGATCCTGCAGCTTGCCTTCCATGGGGACGGGATTGTTGAAGCTCAGGCTGGGGGCCAGGGAAACCGAGGCGGGTGTCGAGAGGTATTGTTGATAGGTGACGGGGATCGGCACCTCGGAGGGCGCCTCGGCGTGTAATGCCATGAGCCGGCGGCCACTGCCTGTGCTTGCCTGGCTGTGTTCGCTGGGGGCATCGATGAATTGCGGCAGATTGGATTTGTTCTTTTTGCGGTTCAGCGGATAGTCGTAGAACAGCGTGAAGTCGGCCTTGTTGCTGAACGCCAGGTAGTAATCGCTGGTACTCAACATGAAGGCGTTGTCGTACTCCGCCACCCAGAGCACGGTGCCGGCCGGCGCCGGAAGGCCGTCGTATTGCACCATGATCTGCAGTGTTCTGCTGTCTCCCACATCGATGAAACTGGCGCTTTCCACCACCTCGGCGGTCCACATCTGCTGGGTAGCGGCCTGCGTCGGTGTTGTGCCCTGCAGTTGCAGTTCCAGCGATCCGGTTTGCAGCTTTTTCCTGGCGCCGGGGTTGAGCGTCAAATCCAGGATGCCGGAGCGTTTGTCGAAGGCTGCCTGTCGATACTGTTCGAAGCCGAAACTGGTCAGGGGGCTGAATTGGCCTGCGTCGTTTATCCCCAGTACGTAATTGCCTGCCTGGAATTTCTCCGCCACCGGAATGTTAGCGTTGCTGTCGAGCGGATAGAACGGGAAGGCGGTCGAGAGATCCAGCGACAGGGTATCGCTGTCAGGCTGGACCTGGGCCGAGATCACTCCCAGCTGTATTTCTACGCCGGGGGGAAGGGGCGTATCGCCAGGTGAGGTCTTGTAAGGGCTGATGGCGGAGGCGGGGACCAGGCGCCGTCCCGCCGGCGCGGTCGGGAACTCATCCTCAAACCACAGGCCCAGGGTGCCGGCAGTGCGACTGTAGGCCGGGTTGAAGAAAATATCGGCAACGTTATCCAGGCCTTTTTGATACATCGCCTGCACGTTCGCCTGTATCTGCGGGTCTGTGGAATGGGTGTTGATGGGGGGGTAATCGTTGAAAATGCCGTTTCTGTCGTAGCAGGTCAGGTAGGTGGAGAACCTGAACATCAGCCCCTTGGCGTGTTGTTGGTCCATCTGTTCCTGGAGGTCTTTGAGCAGTTGCGAGTCGCCAATTACCCACTGCAGGTTCTCTTTGGGAAAGCAGGTCTGCCACGTCGTGGTGACATAGATCAGGCCACCCAACGCCCCCCAGTTGAAGTTCAGAAAGCGATCGAGCATCCGGTGCTGACGCTTGAGCGTCACGCCGCACTGATCGTCACCCAGCACCAGCTTGTCGAAGTACAGCGCGGTGAAGGTGTTCTGCCAGGGGCTGACGTCGACGAATCGGGCGGGGGTGGGATTCGTGCTGCCAAGGGGGTTGCCGAACAGTTGGTAAGCCTTGTCGATCAGCGGATCCTGGTCGACGTAACCACCGCCAGGAAGCTCGCCGCCAATGATCACGGACCGGGTCTGGTCATAGCTGACGGTGCCGCAGGCGTTGTCGCCGAACAGGTCCCATTCGGCGGGAATCATCGGGTAGCTTTGCGGGTTGGCATTGCCCGGCACTTGCAGAACATAAGCAGGTACATCGCTCATCGCCAGGGGGGCGATGGTCCAGGGCATCAAGGTGCTGGCGGCATTCTCGGGATCGATGCCGTATTCAGCGAGAAACCGCCAGTTCATCTGCATCTTGACCGCGTCGTAGAGCGGAAGTACGTCGTTGTTATTGGCCGTTGGCGGGTTCCAGAACATATGGCCGTTGAGGTAGATGCGGGGGAAATTCAATACGCTCATGTCATGCTCCTTAGCGTTGCCACTGGGCGCGTTTGAGCGACCAGACAAAGTCCAGTTTGTTGTAACCGACGAAGGCCGATTCCGGCAGGAGGGCGGTGGGGTAGACGATGCCGCCCTGTTCTTTCATGGCGAAGTTGAAATAGCCCTTTTTCGCCGAATATGCGGCGGTGTCGTGGCAGGCAAAGCACGACGACTGGCTCTGAAAAGCTGACTCCAGCTGAGAGTTGGCCAGCAAGGTCGGGTTGGTCTTGGACTGGACTGCGATCAGTTCGTACTGCGACAACCCGGGATATTGAGCCTGGAATTGGCTATTGACGGGCTTGGCAGCGGCTATCGGCCCGGTGCTGTTGGTCATCGGAGTGGGTGGGATGGCGTTGGTGACGGTGTACTTGCTGTTGTTAATGTTTTCGAAAGTGGTCCAGACCCAGCCGGGATTCAGTTTGTTGATGACATGCAAGCCGCTCAGCGCTGCATAGCCGACCTGGTATTTACCGTCTTGCAGGTAATAGGCCTGGGCGATGTAGTAACCGTCGTTTTCCAGGGTCTGTTTGTAAGTCGCGTCGGAGCCGATCCACAGCCAGGCGGATTTCAACTCCCAGGCGGTGGAGGGGAACTCCAGGTTACTGGTCAAGGCCGCCTGGCCGTTCATGTTGTAGACCTGGCGTTGCACGATGTAATCGAAAGTGCCTTCGCCCATCAGCAGCTGAAAGCGCACGGGTTTGCCTGTTTCTGGCGCCGGCACCGCACCGCCCATTTCCAGAATCATGCCATCGACCTGTTGCGTGGCGTTGAGGTTATGGAAGATTCGGGACAGGTCCATTCCCTGCGCCTTGGCTTGAGTCAGCACCGCGTCCGGGGGCGGCACGGGTGTGCCATAAGGGGCGGGTTTGGCGCCATTGATCAGGTAGACCTGGTCGGAGGGTTTCATGGACTCCCACTCGAGGTTGGGGCTTCCCGCCGCGGCGGGCTGGTTCAGGCAGACGAACCAGTTCCAGGCCAGGGTCTCGGGACTCTGGGCAAACTCGGTTCGGGTCTTGTCGACGTTTCCTCCAAACTGCAGGAAGTTGCTGCAGTCGAAGGTACTCGGGGTCTGAGCCTGAGCCAAACCGGCCAGTGCACTCAGAACTGTTATAGAAATGGCGCGCCGCATGGAAGCTCCTTGGCATTGGCCAGGTCGGTGTGTGGGTGCCCCAGGAAATGCTGTAGGAGCAGTTGTTTCACCGCCGTGGCCGCAAGGTGCTGCGGCAACGGCAGATCACAATTGGTGATGAGCAGCGGGCCGGTCTTCTCGCTGCCGGGCAGGCGGCCATGGCTGCCGCGGACCAGACGGGTGTCCAGCGGAATCAGGTCCATGTAGTAGCGAAAGCCAAGCTTTTTCTGCAGCAGGCGGCGCGCCACTTTCAATTTGGGGAAGCGAATGGCCGGGTCGATGAACAGCTCCAGCGGGTCGTAGCCGGGCTTGCGATGGATGTCCACGGTACGGGCAAAGTCGGGTGCCTTGCGATCGTCAAACCAGTAGTAGTAATCGAACCAGTAGCCCGGCGCCGCCACGGTCACCAGCTCGCCGCTGCGGGGATGGTCCAGCTGGCAGGCCCGTTGTTCGGCTTTATCCAAAACCTGCTCGATGCCGGGCTGGCGCTGCAACAGCGCTTTGACGCGAGGTATGTCTTGCGCCTGCTTCACGTAGACATGCGCGATCTGATGATCGACCACGGCAAAGGCTGCGCTGGCGCCAGGGTCAAGCAATTCCCAGGTGAGCGATTGGCGCACCTGCAACAAGCCTTCCGAGCGCAACAGCCGGTTGATGGAAACAGATTGCTGCACGGCTTCGATCCCATACTCGGATAACAGCATTACCGCCGCGCCTTGCTCCTGGGCAAAGGTCAGCAGGCGACCCACTTCACTGTCGATGGCCCGCACCTCGTCGGCAATCGACGGATGATCGGGGCCCAGACGCTGCAGGCTGTAGTCGAGATGCGGCAGGTAAACCAATTGCAGGTCGGGTCGGTCGAGCTGGAATTCGGCGATGGCGCAGTCGACGATCCAGCGGCTCGACGCGATGCCGGCTGCCGGGCCCCAGAAGCTTGGAAAGGGGAACTCGCCGATCTGCTGCTCGATACGTTCATGCAACGAGGCCGGGGACGAATACAGACCGAACATTTTGCGGCCATCGGCCGGGTAGTGCGGGCGTGGGGTGATGGCGGCATCCACGTCCGCATACATGTTGTACCACCAGAACAGCTGGCTGCAGCGAAACCCGGGGAGCTCACGCTTGAGCTGCTGCCAGACTTTTTCACCCTGGATCAGTGCGTTGGGTTGCAGCCAGAAACGTACTTCGGCCTGGTCGCGAAAATACCAGCCATTGCCCACGATGCCGTGCTCGGACGGTGGCAGACCGGTGAGGATCGAGGCTTGCACCGTAGACGTGACGGCCGGAAACACCGGTTGCAGGCTGGCCATTTTTGCCGTTTTCAACAGGGCATTGATGTGAGGCGTCGCCGCCCCCAACAGCGCCGGTGTCAGCGCAACCACGTTGATCAGCAGCAGCGGTTGACGCGAGTGATCAGAGGGCATCGGCGTACGCCTCCCGCGTCTGGGATTGCAGCAATTGTCGCTGGCGCAATTGGTCTTCGACCCAGCGCAGTTCGGCGGCGATCCCCTGGAGTTGGGCGTGCTCGGTCGTGGGCCGCAGCTGGGCGGGCAGGACGCCCCAGCTGTAGGTTTCCACTTCCAGCACGGGACGAAAATCCGGATGGTCTGCCAGGAAGTCGAAGGTCTGCGACAGGGCGATCTGACTGCCACTGAGCTCGGGCAGCAGCAAGTGTTCGCTGAACAGCGGAATGTGGAAATGAATCCTCAGCTCGGGGTATTGCCCCGGAATATTTGCGCAATCGTCGAGCGCGGCGGGAAGGTCGGCCCAGGCCAATAACCGGTCCTGCGCATCACGGGCTTTCACTTGATGCAGGTAGGTGGTTTCGGCGAAGTCGCTCAAGGTCTTGAGGACGTGTTCGCGCCGATCATTGTCTTGAGAGGGCAGGCGACAGATCAGGGCGTTGGACAGCTGAATCTTGCCCACGGGCACCCGGGCCTGACGCAGCTTTTCCAGTGACCGATAACAATGTTCGAAGACCACGGCCTGGTGGCAGACATCAAAACACAGCGCCAAATAGTCATGGTTCGGGTCCGTGGCTTGGCAGCGGTGGAAAAAGGCGATCGCCTGGTCGGTGTTTTCCAGCACGCAGTCGGGCTCCATCTCCAGGCAGAACACGATCTTCTTGCCCGTCTCCAAATGCAGCCTGGCCAGTGAGGCGGTGAGCTGGCGCAGTTGATACTCGGCACGCCGCTGTAAGGCCGGGCTCCAACTGGCGGCATAACCCAGCGGCACAGTGGATATCACGCCCTGTTTACAGTCCGGCGGCAAGGCAGCCGCGAGAATCCGCGCCAGATTCAGGCTGTACGCCAGCCGTTTCGGATCAGCCCAACTGGGCAAATAGACCTCGGCTTTCACGGCGCCCTGATGAAACTGGCCGTAGGGAAAGCCGTTAAGCGAGGTCAGGCGTAGCCCGCAACGTTGCAGCAGGCTCAGGAACTCCGTGCGAGCCGACGCCTGTTGTAATTCGGCCGCGGCGAGAGCGCTGATCCACAGGCCACTGTCCTGCTCGGTCAGCCCGCGCAGGGTTCGCACGCCCTGAAAATGCTGTTCGATGGATGACCGTAGTCCCGCCAGGTCACGGGTCGGGTGCACATTGCTGCAATAACCGACCTGCGCGGCAGCCCAACCCGTGCCGGCACTCATTTGATCACCGGTTCCTGGCCGCGCAGAGCGGAGTTGTCCTGCCACTGCCGACGCTGGTCGATGGGCAGCGGGGTGCTGACGAGGGCTTTGTCCAGTTGGCCGCTTTGGGCAAAAAAGTCCACCGGGTTGTGGAATAGCACCTGTTCGACCTGGGCTTCGGTGAAGCCGGCAGCCAGCATTGCCTGGCCCGTTTTGGGCACCTTGAGCGGATCGCTGATCCCCCAGTCGGCGGCGCTGTTGACCACCATTTTTTCGGTGCCGTATTCCTGCAACAGGGCGACCATGCGCTGTTCCGACATCTTGGTGTTGGGGTAGATGGAATGGCCGCGCCAACAGTCGCTGTCCAGCACCAGGGGCAGGGTCAGTTCGTTGAGGTGGTCGATGATCACCAGGTGCTCGGCAATCCCCACTTCACGAATCACCGCCAGGGTGCGTTTGGTGCCACCGATCTTGTCGCGGTGCGGGGTGTGTACCAGTACCGGCAAATTGAATTGCTTGGCCAGTTCCAGCTGAGCGGCGAGAAAGCGATCCTCCTCCGGGGTGATGTCGTCGTAGCCGATTTCGCCGACCGCCACGACGCCGTCTTTCACCAGATAGCGCGGCAGAATCTCCAGCACTTCATTGGCCACCGACAGGTCATTGGCCTCCTTGGGGTTGAGGCCGATGGTGCAGAAGTGATGGATGCCGAACATGCTGGCGCGAAAGCGCTCCCAGCCCAACAGGGTATCGAAGTAATCGATGAAACTGCCGACACTGGTCCTGGCCTGGCCCTGCCAGAAGGCCGGTTCGATAACCCCGGTGATGCCGGCAGCGGCCATGTTCTGGTAGTCATCGGTGGTGCGGCTGACCATATGAATATGCGGGTCGAAGTACTTGAGCATGGTGAATCCTCGTCAAGGGGAGGGAACCGTTGAGCATCGGTTCAGAGAGGTGCGGTCAGGTGCTCACGCCATTGCGGCGGCAAGCGGTGCTGCTGACTCAGGCCGACCAGACGCTGGTGTTGCGCCGGGCTGAGCAGGTTGAAGTCAATCACCCGGGACAGCCCGGCGGACACCGTTCGTTCGGCAGCGAGCTGTTCGTCCAGCAGGTCGAGGGCCAGTTGGTTGAGGGTGACGCTTTGTCGTTGCGTCAGGCCAAGCAGGCGTCGTACGTCGAGCCCCATGCCCAGTGCCTTCAGCACCAGTTGATGGAAGGCCCGTTCACTGTAGTGACGCGATGGGTAGAGGGTGTCCAGGGCGAGGGCGGCAAACACCTGGCTGTTACTGGTACGCCCGGCCTGCAACGCCAACTCCACGCAGAGCCCATCGCTATCGAGCCAGTCGAGGGCCTTCAGGGTGGCGATTTTTTCCTGATCGTCGCCCCACAGAAACAACTGGCGCAGTAAGGGCAGTTGTCCGGTGAGCGGTTGTTGCTCCAGGACCTGAGCCAGCAACAACGCCCGCGCCAGTTGGACGTTGCTCCAGCCGCAATTGTCGGGCAGCGCATGCTCCTTGAGGCTGCGCTTGCACTGGCTGCTCAAGAGCGCGGCAGTGTTGGCGTCCGGGCGTTGGTCAAGCCGCTCCTGTGCCTGACGCCACCACTGCAACTCGACATCATCGAGCTGTTGGGTGAGCGCCTGGCGTTGGTCGGCGAGGCAGTCGTGACGCATTTCGAGGGCTGCTGATGGCGACGCGGTGACGTCCATGTTCATGTCGGTTTGATCCAGCGCTGGAAGTGTGGAAGCAGGAAAAACACCAGAACACATAACAGGCTGCCCAGCGGCTGGTTGGCCACCGCCAGCACCAGGGCATCGAACAGCGGCAGGGCCGCCAGGCCGGCGCCGATAAAGGCGCGGACCTGGCGTTGCCGTGGGTTGGCCAGGTGGCGCCAGTAGTGCCAGCCCAGCCAGCCAAGCCAGAGCAGCAACACTGGCCAAAACCAGACATTGTCGGCATAGATCGCCAGGGCCAACGGGCTCAGCATCAGGATCAGGGGGAGGCGACTGAGCAATTGATTGCGGTGTTCCTGGCGGGCCAGGTAGGTCAGGCCGCTGATGTAGACGCCCAGCAAAATGGCGCAAAGCCAGATCGGTTCCGGTGGCACCGCCAGGCTGGCCGCCGCCGTGAGGTAAAGGGCCGAGCGGCAGGCGCCCATCAGCCAGACGCTGTGGGCGTATTTCTTGTGCAGCAGGTTGTAGCCGAGGATGCAGCCCACCAGCACAGTGGCGCTGCCCAGCAACCAGTGCGGCTGGTCGATCAACCGGCTCAGGCCCAGCACCGACGCCGCGGCCAGCATCAGCAACAGCGCCGTGGCCAGGCCCACCTGCTGCCGGCTGACCAGGCCCAGGGTAATGGGGCGAGGGTTATGATGTTGTTGGTCCCAGTCAGCGTCCAGGAAGTCGTTCAACAGCATGCCGGCCAGATACAACAGCGACAATGCGGCCAGCAGCAGAATCCACGCCAGGGTCGACGGCGGCGCCAGGGCACCGGCGCTACTGGCCAGCAGGGCGGCAGCCAGGGTGTTGGTCCATACCGTGGGCAGGTTGGACACCCGGCCCAGGGTCATCCAGGTCTTCAGGTTCGGCGATGTCTGGCTCATTGCGCGCAGCCTTCGATCAGGGTGAGCGCCGGGGCGAGGCGGGCGGACAGCCGCTGCAGCGCCAGCTCCATCCGTTCGTCGTCGATTTCGTGCAAATCCATCGACTCGCCGATCCGGCTGAGCATGGGGATGGAGAGCTGCCCGCCCAAGTGCTGGCGAAATTCCTCCAACCCGAGCAAAACCTGTGAACGCCCCTGCGCATCTTTCAAGGACAGTTCCGGCGGGCACAGATTGAAGCCGAGCTTGAGCAGCAGGGACAGAACACGTTCGGTGTCTGCATCGCTCAACAGTCCGAGGGCATTGGCATAGAGTCCATCCAGGGCCATGCCCACCGCCACGGCTTCACCATGGCGCAGCCGGTGGTGGCTGAGATTTTCCAGTTTGTGCGCGGCCCAGTGCCCGTAATCCAGTGGTCGCCCGTTACCGCGTTCGAAGGGGTCACCGGAACGGGTGATGTGCTCCAGGTGCAGTTCGGCGCAGCGGCGGATGGCATAGCGGCTGGCCGGGTGATCGAAGTGGGCGAGGGCGTCGGCCTGTAGCTCCATCCATTGGAAAAATGCCTCGTCCTTGATCAGCGCCACCTTGACTGCTTCGGCCAGCCCGGCGATCTGGTCGCGGTGAGTCAGGCTGGTCAGCAGCTGAAAGTCGTTGATCACGGCGGTGGCGGGGTAGAAGGTCCCCAACAGGTTTTTCTGGCCGAAGGCATTGATGCCGTTTTTCACACCGATGCCGGCGTCGTTCTGGGCCAGCACCGTGCTCGGAATGCGGATCAGACGAATGCCGCGATGGAAGGTGGCGCAGGCGTAGCCCACCGCATCCAGCACCGCGCCACCCCCCAGAGCCAGGACATAGCAATGCCGGTCCAGCCCATGGTGCAGCATGTCGGTGTACAGCTGCTGCAACACCTGTGAACCCTTGCTCAGTTCGCCAGCCGGAACCGCAATCGGCGCGGCCTGCAAATGCAGATCCGCCGCATGGGCGACAAAGTAGGCATCGATCTGTTCCAGTAGCTGTGGGGCGCTCTGCAACAGTTGTTCATCGGCAAACACCAGCACCGTCACCGGGCCCCTGTGCTGTGGGGTGAGTCGTGCGGTGAGCTGGCGATGCAGGCAGGAATTGGACAACTCGAACAAGTGATCGGTGAACACCACCGGGTAGTCGTAACTGACCTCGAAGCGCCCGTGCAGTGGTTGCTCCGCGTCGTGCCTGCGCAAGGCCTTGAACAGGCTGTACCCGGCGATAAACACCCCGGGCAATACCATGCTGGCGAGGATAGTCACCAGCAGCGCGTTCTGTTCGACGAGGAAGGTGCCGATGGCGCTGTAGGCCAGTGCCAGGCCGGCATTGGCCAGGGTGGTGACCAGCACAAATGTGCGCAGCGGATAACGTTGCATACCGGCGGCCACCACCGAGGTTTCCGCCAGTACCGGCACGCCGCGCAGGCAAATCAACGACAGTGTGTTCAACCGATACGCCATTTGCCCCGGTTGGCGCTGATGCAGGCGCAGGCGGCTGGACAACAGACGAAAGTAGCCGGCCCCCAGCACATAACCCAGCCCGGCACCCAGGCACAGGCCAATGAAAATCGTCAGGTAACCACCGAGACTGCCGAGCATGGCCACGGCCAGCAGCGCCACCATGCTCGAAGGCACCGGCAACACCACGTCCAGCGCCAGCAGGGCGATCAGCAGCAACGCCAGGTTGAATTTCTGGGCGGGTGTCGAGGGCAGGTACAGGTTGAGATGGGTCAGGAAGTCCTGGATCTGTTGTTCGAACAACAGAAAGCTGACGATCACCAGAACGCAGAAGCAAAGCAATGACACCCAAAAATGTTCGGCGGGCCCTTTTTGCGAGAACGCACGATACCCATGGCTGCGCTTCATCAAGCATCCCTCTTAATTTTTATGACTGATTCCGTGTCAGCAATTAAAAGCAGCGTCTGGTTTTTTTCAGGTCAATAGACTCTCTCGCCTGAGGGGCTGGTTAGGTACGGTTGATTGCGCTTGTGAAGATAGTCTTGAACTTAGACGGTCGCGGTGTTTTTGCAAGCTCGCCTGATGGCAATTTGATCTTTTCCGCGATGCCCTCTGAAAGCACATGTATTCGGGTAATGCCTGTCAGTCGAGCGCGATCCATGTGGGAGCGGGCTTGCTCGCGAAAGCGGTGTATCAGGCGACATCAATGCTGATTGTGCTGGCGCCTTTGCGGGCAAGCCCGCTCCCACAGGTTTCGCGCAGTTCGCATGTTAAAAAATGTTATTTTAAAAAATACTTCACATAATCCGTTCATTGGAGGATTATCTGCTCAACCTGTATGACAACCTGATAACAAGACAAAACAGGATGGCCTCGATGTTCGACAAGGTCCCCGTTCACGTGCTGAGCGACAGCGTCGCTCAGCAGCTGCTGGACAAGATTGAGACCGGTGTATTTGGCACCGGCAGCAAGCTGCCCAGTGAAGCCATGCTTTCAGAAGCCTTCGGTGTCAGTCGCACCGTGGTCCGCGAAGCCATTTCCCGCCTGAAAAACGAAGGCGTGCTGCAGCCCCAACAAGGGCGCGGCATCTTCGTCACGGCCAACGCCAATATCCGCCCGCTGCGTATCGATTACGCCGAAGCCCATCTGCCCGGCAGTGTCTTTCACCTGTTGGCGCTGCGACGTGCCATCGAGGCGGAAATCGCTTGCGAGGCGGCGCTCAATCGCAGCGAAGTCGATCTGATGCTGATCGACGAGGCACTGGCGCGTATCGATGAAGAGGTCGATGAAGGGCACGACGGTGTTCGCGCCGACGTGGCTTTTCATCGTGCCATCGCTCAAGCCACGGGCAATCCCTACTTTCTCAAGACCCTGGAATTCGTCAGTCAGTACCTGGAGGCCGCGACTCGCATCACCCGCACCAATGAAGCGGGCCGGGCGGATTTCTCCCGGCAGGTACACGAAGAACATCAAGCGATCGTGGCGGCCATTCGGCTGGGCGATCCGCTCGCCGCCGGGCATGCCGCCCGTGCCCATATCTACAACGCGGCTCGCCGTCTGCGCCTTGCCGGCGTGGAATAAGCCGCTGTTTTCCTCATAAACCGGTAGCTAAGGAGTCCCCCCATGAATAACAAGAATGTCGGTGTTGTCGGTCTGGGCGCAATGGGCCTGGGCATTGCCCGCTCACTGTTGCGCAGCGGCTTTAATGTGCATGCCTGTGATGTGCGTGCGGCGGTGACGGAACAGTTCGCCAGCGAGGGCGGCGTGGCGTGTTCTTCGCCGGCGCACATGGCCGCTGAGTGCGACGTGATCATTACCGTGGTGGTGAATGCCGAGCAGACCGAAACCGTATTGTTTGGCGAAGGGGGTGCCGTGGCCGCGTTGCGTCCGGGCAGCCTGGTGATCGGTTGTGCCACCGTGGCGCCAACCTACGCCGTGGACCTGGGTCAGCGTCTGACCGCGCAAGGCTTGCTGTATCTGGATGCGCCGATTTCCGGCGGCGCGGCCAAGGCGGCTGCCGGTGAAATGACCATGATGACGTCGGGCCCGGCCGACACCTACGCCAAGGCCGAAGCGGTCCTTGCGGGCATGGCCGGCAAGGTCTATCGCCTGGGTGACACCCATGGCCTGGGCTCGAAGGTCAAGATCATCAACCAGTTGCTGGCCGGGGTGCACATCGCTGCGTCTGCCGAAGCCATGGCGCTGGGACTGCGTGAAGGGGTCGACGCCGATGCGCTTTACGAAGTGATCACCCATAGCGCCGGTAATTCCTGGATGTTCGAAAACCGTGTGCCGCACATTCTCAAGGCCGATTACACACCGTTGTCCGCGGTGGATATTTTCGTCAAAGACCTGGGCCTGGTGCTGGATACCGCGCGGGCCAGCAAATTCCCGCTGCCGTTGTCGGCCACCGCTCACCAGATGTTCATGCAGGCATCCAGTGCAGGTTTCGGCCGTGAGGACGACTCGGCGGTGATCAAGATTTTCCCCGGCATCGAACTGCCGACTGCCAAGACCGAGCCGGTTTGAGGAACGCCCAATGAACACAACCACCGCACGCCCATTGCTGGGCTGCATCGCCGACGATTTCACCGGTGCCACGGACCTTGCCAATATGCTGGTGCGCGGCGGTATGCGCACCGTGCAAAGCATCGGCATTCCGAGCAGCGAAGTGGCGGCCGGGCTCGACGCCGATGCGATTGTCATCGCGCTGAAGTCACGCACCATTCCCGTCGCCGAAGCCGTCGAACAGTCCCTCGCCGCGTTGGCCTGGTTGCGTGAGCAAGGCTGCGAGCAGATCTTTTTCAAGTACTGCTCGACGTTCGACTCCACAGCGGCCGGCAACATCGGCCAGGTCAGCGAAGCACTGCTGGCGGCGCTGGGCAGCGACTTTACCCTGGCGTGCCCGGCGTTCCCGGAGAATGGCCGGACGATCTTTCGCGGCCATTTGTTTGTGCAGGATCAACTGCTCAGCGAATCGGGCATGCAGCACCACCCACTGACGCCGATGACCGACGCCAATCTGGTGCGGGTGCTGCAATCGCAGACTGCCTTGAACGTTGGCCTGTTGCGCTACGACACCATCGCCCAAGGGGCCGAGCAGGTGCGTGAGCGAATCAAAGAGCTGCGCGCGCAAGGTGTCGGCATGGCGATTGCCGATGCCTTGTCGGACAAAGATTTGTACACCCTCGGCACCGCCTGCGCCGACCTGCCGCTGCTGACCGGCGGTTCGGGGCTGGCCCTGGGCTTGCCGGAAAACTTCCGTCGCACCGGCAAATTGCGCGACCTCGACGCTTCGAAACTCCCGGCAGTCTCGGGCGGTGAAGTGGTGTTGGCCGGTAGCGCTTCGATCGCCACCAACGGACAAGTGTCGGCCTGGCTCGAAGCCGGTCGGCCGGCGCTGCGGATTGATCCGTTGGCTTTGGCTGCCGGGGAACCGGTGGTTGCCCAGGCCTTGGCGTTCGCCAAGGACAATGAACAAACCGTATTGATCTACGCCACCAGTTCGCCGGATGAAGTCAAGGCGGTGCAACAGCAGCTGGGCGTCGAACAGGCTGGCAGTCTGGTGGAAAGCGCTTTTGGCGAAATTGCCGAGGGCCTGCGCCAGAACGGCGTACGGCGCTTCGTGATTGCCGGCGGTGAAACCTCGGGCGCCGTGGTTCAGGCGTTGGGCGTGCAACTGTTGCAGATCGGCGCGCAGATCGATCCGGGTGTGCCCGCGACGGTCAGCAGCACGGATGAGCCACTGGCCTTGGCGCTCAAATCGGGCAACTTCGGTGCTCGGGATTTCTTCAGCAAAGCGCTGAAGCAACTGGCCGGAGACGTGCAATGAGCTGCACAGTGAGTAATGAAAATGCCCTGCGCGAAGAAATCTGCCAGGTGGGCCGCAGCCTTTATGAGCGCCGTTACACCGTCGGCAGCGCGGGCAATATCAGCGCGCGCCTGGATGACGGTTGGCTGATCACACCGACCGACGTCTGCCTCGGCCGCCTCGATCCGGCGACCATCGCCAAGGTCAATCTGGCGGGCGAATGGGTGTCTGGTGACAAGCCTTCGAAGACATTGGCGCTGCATCGCCAGGTCTATGACCGCAATCCGAGTGTTGGTGGCGTGGTGCATACCCACTCCACCCATCTGGTGGCGTTGACGCTGGCCGGCGTCTGGCAGCCGGACGACATCCTGCCGCCACTGACGCCGTATCAGGTGATGAAAGTCGGGCATATCCCGTTGATCGGCTACCAGCGTCCCGGCTCGCCGAAGGTGGCCGAACAGGTCGCGCAGCTGGCCAACAGTGTCCGCGGCGTGATGCTTGAACGGCTGGGGCCGGTGGTCTGGGAGAGTTCGGTCTCCAGGGCCAGCTACGCCCTGGAAGAACTCGAAGAAACCGCGCGACTGTGGCTGATGAGCAATCCCAAGCCCGAACCGCTCGATCAGGCAGCACTGGACGAGCTGCGAGAGACCTTCGGCGCGCACTGGTAGAGCTCTGGTTTTTTAACCCGATAGAACACGACAGACCGATAACGCAGGCCCTGATCGGGAGACGCTCAGCGACTCTCAACGACCCCGGCTGGCCTGAAAAATACAATAACAAGAGGACATCCAGGCATGACTCATCTTCACTGCTGCATTTTCAGAAGATCCCTTTCGCTCACCCGGTGTGGAGGGCTTCTGAAATGAGCCCGTTAATCTTGATGGTGACCGCGGGGCTAGGGATCGCTCTGTTGTTGTTTCTGGTGCTCAAGTACAAGTTCCAGCCCTTCGTGGCCTTGATGCTGGTGAGCATTCTGGTGGCGCTGGTGGCCGGGGTGAAACCGGCCGATCTGGTCGCCACCATCGAAGGCGGCATGGGCAAGACCCTGGGCCATATCGCGATCATCATTGCCCTGGGCGCGATGATCGGGCGGATCATCGAACTCTCCGGTGGTGCCGAGGCGCTGGCCAAAACGCTGATTAGCCGCTTCGGCAACCGACGCACACCGCTGGCGCTGACGATTGCCGGGTTCATGGTCGGGGTGCCGGTGTTCTTCGAGGTCGGCGTAATCATCCTGATGCCGCTGGCCTATGGCGTCGCTCGCAGTGCGCGCAAGCCGCTGTTGGTGTTCGCGCTGCCGATGTGTGCTGCGTTGCTGACCGTACACGCCTTCTTGCCGCCACACCCGGGTGCAGTGGCCGCTGCCAGCCAGTTGGGCGCTGACCTCGGCCGCGTGCTGATGTTCGGTCTGCCGATCACCGCGTTCCTCTGTTATGTCGGTTACCGCGTGGCCGGGCGCATGACCCGACGGGTGTACCCGATGACGGACGATATTCGTGCCGAGGTTTACGGCCCGCATGTCACCAACGAGGACCTGGCCGCCTGGTCCAATGGCAACGGCAAGAGCGCTGAGCGAGCGGCTGTGGCCGTGTCGCACATGGGCCTGGAAGAGGCCACCAGCAGCATCGTATCCAAGTTGCCGCCGGCGCCCGCTCCGGGTTTTGGTTTGATCGTCAGCCTGATCGTGTTGCCGATCATTCTGATTCTGCTGGGGACGCTGTCCACCTCGTTGCTGCCGGCCGACTCGGTCCTGCGCGGCATCATGACCGTGCTCGGCGCGCCACTGGTGGCGCTGCTGATCGATACCTTGCTGTGTGCCTGGTTGCTGGGCTCGCGTCGGGGCTGGAGTCGTACTCAGGTGTCTGACGTGATCGGCTCGGCGTTGCCTGGCGTGGCCATGGTGATTCTGATTGCCGGTGCCGGTGGGGTGTTCGGCAAGGTGTTGGTAGATACCGGAATCGGCGCGGTGGTGTCCGATATGCTGCGCTCCACCGGTCTGCCGGTGCTCGCGCTGGGCTTTGCGCTGACCATGCTGTTGCGTGCGGTTCAGGGGTCGACCACGGTGGCGCTGGTGACCACCGCCGGCATCATCAGCCCATTGATCGCTACCCTCAATCTCACGGCGAACCATATGGCGCTGTTGTGCCTGGCCATGGGCGGTGGCGGGTTGGCCATGTCCCATATCAATGATGCCGGTTACTGGATCTTCACCAAACTGTCCGGGCTGAACGTGGCCGACGGCTTGCGCACCTGGACGGTGTTGACCACCTTGCTCGGTACGTTGGGTTTCGGTATTACCTTGTTGATCTGGCCGTTTGTCTAACGGAAATTGTCGACGCGATCGAACACCTGTAGGAGCACGGCTTGCCGGCGAAGGCGTCCTTGAGAGCGCCTTCGCCGGCAAGCCCGGCTCCTACAAAGAACATACATAGGAGTTACCATGCCTCGTTTTGCCGCCAACCTCAGCATGCTCTACCCGGAACATGAGTTTCTGGACCGCTTCGCCGCCGCTGCCGCCGATGGTTTCGAAGCCGTGGAATACCTGTTTCCCTACGACTACAGCGCTCAGGAACTCAAACAGCGCTTGAGCGACAACGGCCTGGTACAGGCGCTGTTCAACGCACCGCCCGGCGATTGGGCGGCGGGCGAGCGGGGCACGGTGTCGTTGCCGGGGCGGGAGAGTGAATTTCGTAGCGGCTTCGATCGCGCGCTGGAATACGCCGCGGTGCTGGGCAACTCACGCATCCATGTGATGGCCGGGCTGCTGCCGTCGGAAAGCGATCGCCCGCGGCACCACGGCGTGTACCTGGAGAACCTGGCTTACGCCACCGCGCAGGCCGCCAAGGCCGGCATCACGGTGCTGCTGGAGCCGATCAACACGCGGGACATGCCGGGCTTTTTCCTCAATCGCCAGGATCAGGCCCAGGCCATCTGCAAGGAAGTGGGCGCCAGTAACCTGAAGGTTCAGTTCGATTGCTACCACTGCCAGATCGTCGAAGGTGACCTGGCCACTAAACTGCGTCGGGACTTCGCCGGCATCGGCCATATCCAGATCGCCGGCGTGCCGGATCGACATGAGCCGGACCTGGGAGAGATCAATTACCCGTATCTGTTCGAGTTGATCGACCAGTTGGGTTATGACGGCTGGGTAGGGTGCGAATACCGGCCGCGTGGCAACACCTCGGCCGGCTTGCAATGGTTGCGTGACTGGAAGGCGCGCTAACGCCCTACACGCGGCTATCGGAAGGCAACAACAGTTCGACACCCTGCTTGCGGATGCTATCGGCCGCGGCAGGGGTCAGCGCGTCGTCGCTGAGGATGATGTCGAACTGCTCGAGCCCGGCGATCCTGTACATGCTGAATGTGCCGTACTTCGAACTGCTTGCCACCAGCACCACTTGCGAGGCCGATTGCATCGCGACTTGCTTGACCTCCACCTTCAGCGCCGAAGGGGTGGTGAGGCCGCGACGCAAATCCCAGGAGCTGGTGGAGATGAAGGCGATGTCGGTGACGATCTGGCGCAAGGTGGCCACCGCCAGACCGCCCACGCACGATTGATTGGAATGATCCAGCTGCCCGCCAGTGTGAATCACCGTGACATGGGGCGCATCGATCAGCGCCTGGACAATCCCGAAGTCGTTGGTCACCACGGTCATGCCGGACAGCGCCTTGATGTACGGGACGATTTCCAGGGTGCTCGTCCCCGCATCCAGATACACCGTCATATCGGCATGCAGTAATCGTGCGGCCAGTTTTGCCATCGCCTGCTTCTGCGGCAACTCGACCACCGCCTTGATCTGATGGCTGGGCTCGCTGTGGAGCTGGCTGGCGATTCGCACGCCACCGGTTACCGAATAAGCACGGCCTTCCTGCTCAAGCAGCGCGATATCGCGGCGGATGGTCATGTGCGAACAGTCGAACATGTCCATCAACTGATGAACACTCAGCACCTGATGCTTGCGCAACTGGCGCAGCATCAATTCACGGCGCTGTTCAGGGATCATCGGTGCGCCGCTTTCGGCGGCGATGTCCTTTTGACTAGGCATTCGGGCTCCAGAATGAAGAAATCCGCCGGCAAGGAAAGCGGGGCAAACATAGTAGCGAATCTACGCTGAAGGGACGAGGTGTTGCGGATCAGTGCTCTTTGGCTTTCCTGATTCTGATCAGAATAAACAGCAGGATGCAAAGCGCGAGCGGGGTCATGGCCAGCATGGCATCCCTGGCGGAAATGTCCGCGCCCATGACGTGCAGCCCTGAGTAGAACAGCTTGAACAGGCTCAACAAATAATAGGTGATGGCAATGATCGACAAGCCTTCAACGGCGCGCTGGATTTTGATTTGAGTATCGGCGCGGGCGTTCAGGCTCTTCAGGATTTCCGAGTTCTGCTCCTCCATTTCAACCTGTACACGGGCCTGCAATAAGTCCCCAAGGTTGGCCACGCTTTCGGCCAGTTGCTCCAGGCGTTGTTCGGTGACGTCACAATACCTGACAGTGGGTTTAAAGCGTCTTTCGATGAAGATGCCCAGTCGCTGGCAATCGCCCACGTGGCTTTCCCGGAGTTCGCCCAGGCGTTCGAAAACCAGCTGCGCATACGCTTGGGTGGCGCTGAAGCGATGTCGGGTTTTTGCGGTGCTGCTGACCACTTGCGCCGACAGGTTGGCGATGTCGGTCAGCAACGCTTTCGCATTTCCGCTATCGGGGCCGGCGTTACGCTCCGAGAGGTTCACCAGGGTCTTGTCGAAGACGTTCAGCTGAGTGCTCAAGGCCTTGGCGGTAGTGAGGGAAAGCGAAGCCATCATTCGATAGGTTTCGATTTCCAGCAGGCGGCGGATCATCCGTCCCTGGCGATACGCATTCAGGCGCTTGTTGACGAACAGGAAACGGTTGGTGCCGTCCTCGCTCAGGCGAAAGTCGCTCCAGACCGTCGCATCGCCCCCGCCAATGCAAGAGCCGCAAGGGTCTTTGAATCCATAAACGGACAGATCGCCGGAAAAGGACACGTCGTTGCGGACCACAATCTGCACGGCGTTGATCATGTGCGGCATGAAGGGTTCGACCCGGTCCATCAAGGCTTCAGGTGGCTGGCTCCAGTCAGGCGCAGGACTGGAGGAGGGCACCACCAGGGTCAGCGTCAGGAACTCCGCGTGCCGTTCCCACTTCAAGGCATGGCCCTCCAGCTCGGTGATGCCCTGGGCCGCATCCGGGTCGACAGGGCCGGGGCAGCAACGACTCAGCAGGGTCTCGCATTGCCCGTCATTCGCCAGAAACGCCAGATGAAACACGTGGGCAGGCTCGTCGAAATACAGGGACGGGCGCGCGTGCAACTCGTTGTGCAGGATCAGTCTTTGCGGGTGCATGCTGTTTGGGCCATGTTGGAGTTGTTTGTTCTTGGGACTGGAGGACGAATTCGCGAGTCACAAACAAAACCTGGCGATCGCCCCGTCAGCCAAGCGCATCGCGGGCATTTCCCCCTCTATTCCAACCCGATCGCGATGTGGCAACAGATTGCCGATTTTCAGGCGAACGGCCATCGCGGATGAGTTCGGCACGAGATGCACAGCACCGTTGTGAACTATTCTTTTTCAAGTGGTCCTTCGACGCCTCATTCAAGGAATTGAAATAAATCAAAGCCTAAGAGACTTTGGAGGAGTCTGGGCCTGATGCTGGATTCTCGAGCCGGCGTCGAGGATCAACCCGTCTGGAGTCAGCTCATGAGCCAGTATCAAAAGTTATTACTGATCATCAACCCGCTGTTGCGCCATTCCCCCGCGATAAACCATGGCGCTGCTCTGGCCAAGGCCAGCGGGGCGAGCTTGCACATTGCCGCGCTGATTCCTTCATTGAGCATTCTGTCGTTGCTCGAAGAGGGCGACCGGAAAAAAGCTCGGGCGAGCTACCTGCAGGAGCATCGCGACTGGCTCAAGGACCAGGCGAGAAAGATGCAGGGCAGGGGGATCGAGGTGACCACCGAAGTTGCGTGGGCCGACGACATGCGGCAAGACATCCTTGATCACGTCACGGAAATGCAGCCGGATCTGCTGATCAAGCAAGTGCAGCATGAGCCCATGCTCAAGCGCGCGTTCTTCACGCCGCTGGATTGGCGCCTGTTGCGCCATTGTCCGGTGCCGGTTTATCTGGTGGGTGCCGAAAGCCATGCCTTGCCGCAGAAGGTGGTGGCCGCGGTTGACGTGGCCGAGACCGAACCTTCGAACAGCGAGCTCAATGACCGGATCATCCTGCAGGCCTCCAGCCTCGCGATACAGTGCAATGCCGAGTTGCATCTGTTGCATGCGTGTGACATTTCGGCAGCATTCCTGGCGGAGATGGGCGGCGGTCTGACGCTCGCGGACCTTACCAGGGAGTTGCGCCAAGACCTGGAAAAGTCGTTTCTCAAGTTGGCCGGTCGGTTCGGTGTGCCTTCGGACTGTCGGCATTTCATCATGGGGCAACCTGTTTCGGTATTGAGTGAGTTCGCCCACGAGCATCAGGTGGATGTCATCGTGATGGGCAGAGCTCAGTACAGTGGCCTGGAGAAACTTCTTGGCAGCACGACCGAACATATTTTGTATCAGGTGCCTTGCAGCATTCTGGCAGTTTAGGAGCAGGCGCCCTTACTGGCGCGATGATTGCCGTCAATGGAATGCCCGTTTTTGGGGTTTCAGCCCCAGGGAGGTTTTCAAATGACTATTCCTTCATTGCAAACCATCTTGCGTGACCGGGTTGATGCCGGCCGAGGCCTGGTGGATCCGTTGCTTAAATACGCTAAAAGAGCCGATGTCATCGTCCTCGCCTTGCCCCGTGGCGGCGTTCCGGTGGCCTATGAAATTGCCACGGCGCTGGAGGTTCGCCTGGACCTGATGCTGGTGCGCAAGCTGGGAGTGCCGTCCCATCAGGAACTCGCCATGGGCGCCATTGCCAGTGGCGACATACGAATTGTGAATGACGACGTACTGCGGGCTCACGGGATTGATCAACGCACACTCGATGGCGTGGTTGCACGGGAAGCCCAGGAATTGTTGCGTCGCGAGCGTGTATACAGGGCGTCGCGTGCGCCTGTGGCACTCAAGGATCAGGTGGTGATTCTGGTCGATGACGGCCTGGCGACCGGGGCTACGATGATGGCCGCGATACAGGCCGTGCGCTTGCAAGCGCCGTCGCGCATCGTGGTTGCCGTGCCGGTGGCTCCGCTTGAGACGGCAGAGGCACTTCGCGACGAAGTAGATGAACTGATTTGCCCGCTCATCCCTGATTGGATGATCTCGATCGGGCATTGGTACAAGGACTTTTCGCAAACCTCGGACGACGAAGTCATCGATCTTCTGCACCGGGCCTGGCAGAGAGAGTCAGCGATGAAATGAGTCAAACTGCTGGCCCCTCAAACATCGCTTCGTTGTCAAACTTGCTTTCTTTTCAAAAAGTTAGGCATTGGCGATATGCGGACTTTGGCATCGATTGCTGCATTGTTTGTCCTGGCGGCGATCTCGCTTGAGGCTCAGGCCAGGGAACTGGGCAAGAATGATCGTTTTATATGCAGTTGGGGCTCGGACATAGCTGCAGACGCGCAAGCGTCGAAGCTTTCCGGATTCACGCTTTACGGCGCACGCAAGAAGCTGCAATCGCGCAAGTTTCCCCGGCCCTGGATGCGCATGACGGCCATGGGCATTACCGAACAAACCTATAACAGCCCCTCGCGTCTCAAGCCTGCTGGTATCAAGCAAACATATTACGAGCAATGCATCCGGCATGAGTTGGCGCGACGGTAGCCTTCGCCAGCTCCTACGGCGTACCGCCGATCAATGGCGGATGTACCCACTCATGTAGGAGCTGCCGCAGGCTGCGATCTTTTGATCTTGCTCTTTGCCGTTTTTGAAATTGCCGAAGATCAAAAGATCGCAGGCTTCGCCAGCTCCTACCGGGAATGAGTACCGCCGATCAATGGCGGATGTACCCGCTCATGTAGGAGCTGCCGCAGGCTGCGATCTTTTGATCTTGCTCTTTGCCGTTTTTGAAACTGCCGAAGATCAAAAGATCGCAGGCTTCGCCAGCTCCTACCGGGAATGAGTACCGCCGATCAATGGCGGATGTACCCGCTCATGTAGGAGCTGCCGCAGGCTGCGATCTGTTGATCTTGCTCTTTGCCGTTTTTGAAACTGCCGAAGATCAAAAGATCGCAGGCTTCGCCAGCTCCTACCGGGAATGAGTACCGCCGATCAATGGCGGATGTACCCGCTCATGTAGGAGCTGCCGCAGGCTGCGATCTGTTGATCTTGCTCTTTGCCGTTTTTGAAACTGCCGAAGATCAAAAGATCGCAGGCTTCGCCAGCTCCTACCGGGAATGAGTACCGCCGATCAATGGCGGATGTACCCGCTCATGTAGGAGCTGCCGCAGGCTGCGATCTGTTGATTTTGCGCTTTGCCGTTTTTGAAACTGCCGACGATCAAAAGATCGCAGGCTTCGCCAGCTCCTACGGGGTTATGCACGATGGCCAGATCGATACGGCGCGCGCGAAGGGAATCGTGTTGCGGGCAGGTGTTCATTTTCGATAGATCGACAAACCGGCAACTGTCCCTTCGCGCTTCGAACCGACCGGCATCAGGCGCGAAGGCAGTGAGCGCCGCTCATGTGTTATCCGGCGCCAGAAACCGTTGCTCGATGGCATCCGCAAACGGGTAGAACGAAAACCAGGGCCTGGCTTCGTCGATCACCCGCTGAAATGACGGTCTCTGCACCAGTCTGTCGAAGTAGGCGCTCAAGTGCTGGTAGTCGTCGGGGAACGGCACGAGTGTGCTGGCATAGAAGAGCGCCGGGGCGGCGGCGCAATCGGCCATGCTGAACGCCGGGCCGGCGACCCAGATTCTGGCTGCCATCCGGCGCTCGAGCATGGCGTACGCCGTCTTCAGCGTGGAACGTTCTCTGGTCAGATCACCGTTGGTCGCGTGTAGTCGATCACTGACAATCTGTTGCATCGGCACTTGTACATAATGGTCGAAGAAACGATCCCATAACCGGACTTCCAGCGCGCTATCCCAATCGTCTGGAACCAGGCGGTGCTCACCTGGATACAGTCGATCCAGGTACTCGATGATGATGCTGGACTCCGGCAGATTCCGCTGGTGAGCATGGTCGCGAATTATCGGGAACTTTCCGATTGGCCACAAAGCCTGAAGTTCTGCGCTGTCGGCAGCGTCCGCGAGATCGATGATCCTTCTTTCGAATTCGGTGCCGTTTTCGTAGAGCGCGATGAGTACTTTGTGACAGAACGACGCCAGTGGATGGTAGTAAAGCGTCAGCGACATCTTTCAACTCCTCATTTGACGTGAGGGGGCGAGAGCCCTGGAACTGATGAAGGTGGGGGCAATAAATAATCATAGGCGGATGTTGGCAATGCGTCAGGGCCGCCACTTTCAAGCTTTCGTACTTGCAGATGGAAAAATCCCTGCTTAACTGTGAGCCACTGGTCGGTTTGTGACTTGTTGGTCATGGTGTTCATCTCAGCGCCCTTGTACCGTTGTCGCTGGTTCTTGCTGTCAGGCTTGCCCGGAGGAAGCCGGATAGTCAATCACGCTGTGTGTCGATCCAATTTGTTCAAGGAAGAGAATGAAATGATGCTGAAGACTGCCATCGTCGAGATCGGTAAGAAGTACAAGGTTTATACCGAGCACTATCTCAACTCCGCCGCCGAAAAGACCATTATTCTGGTCAATGGCTCGCTGGCAACGACCGCATCTTTTGCTCAAACGGTGCGTTACCTGCGGCCACGTTTCAATGTGGTCCTCTACGATCAGCCCTACGCCGGGCAATCGAAACAACACAACCAGCATGACCAGCCGATCCGCAAGGAAGACGAGGCCGCAATCCTGTTGGAGTTGATCGAGCACTTTCGCGCGCAGCATGTGATGTCCTTTTCCTGGGGCGGGGCGGCGACCTTGCTGGCGCTGGCGCAGCATCCGCGACGAATCGAAAAGGCAGTGATCAGTTCATTCGCCGCGCGGATCAACACACCGATGCGCGATTATCTGGAGAGCGGCCGGCATTTTCTTCAGGCCTGCGATCGGCGCAATGTCGGGCGCTTGATCAACAGCACTATCGGCAAACATCTTCCGTCGCTGTTCAAGCGTTTCAATGAGCGCCATGTCAGCAGCCTGGACGAACACGAATACCGGCAGATGCATTTTCACGTCAATGAGGTGCTGACCCAGGACACTCACTGCTACGTTTCCTGCGCCGATGCCATCGAAGTTCCGCTGCTGTTTATCAACGGCGAATGGGATGAATACACCTCGGTGGAAGACGCCCGTCTTTTCGCCGCTCATTCCGGTCACGCTCAGTTCCAGACCATCAAGAACGCCGGGCACTTCCTCGATATGGAGCACCCGACGGCCTGGCATGATACCCAGCAGGCCTTGCTGGGCTTTCTGCAACCGGTCGCCAAAATACCGAGCCAGCCCCGTGACTTGGCGTTCAGTAGCAAATCGTCAGTGATTCCCCCCCTTCGGTCAGCTAACTGGGTGCGGCTTTGACTGACGCAACAACTCGATCTGATCCGCCGCTCCCACAGGTTCCGCGCCTTAGCTGACTGTGCGTTGTGTGTCAGTTCAACGCCAGGTCGTCCACAGGCTGCTGCCCGCGGGCCTGCGCGGAGCGCTGCAACTGGCAGGCGACCAGGGTGTTTTTCAGCAGGTAGGCAATGGTCATCGGCCCGACGCCGCCGGGTACCGGGGTAATCGCACGGGCGACGGTGCGGGCGCTGGCGTAATCGACATCGCCTACCAGACGGTCACCGGACTCACTGGCGATGCGGTTGATGCCAACGTCGATCACCACCGCACCAGGCTTGAGCCAACTGGCGTCGATCAACTGTGGTCGGCCCACCGCCGCGACCACGATATCTGCCAACCGGCACAATGCCGGGGCATCGACGCTGCGCGAATGCACCACGCTGACCGAACAGTTGGCCTGCAACAGCAAGGTCGCCATGGGTTTGCCGACAATGTTCGAACGGCCGATAACCACCGCGTGCAAACCGCTCAAGTCAGCACCGCAGGTTTCGTACAATAGGCGCATGCAGCCGCTGGGCGTGCATGGGGTCAGAACCTCGAAGCCTTGCACCAGCCCGCCGACGTTTTCCCGATGAAAACCATCCACGTCCTTGATCGGGTCGATGGCATGAATCACTGCTTGTTCATCGATAGCATCCGGCAAGGGCAGTTGCACCAGGATGCCATTCACCGTGGGGTCGGCATTGAGCTGCGCAATCAGTTCCAGTACCTGGGCCTGGCTGGCGGTTTCCGGCAGGCGGTATTCAAGGGAGCGGATGCCGACTTCCTTGGCGCGCAGCAGTTTATTACGCACATAAACGTGGCTGGCCGGGTCGTCGCCGACCAACAGGACCGCCAGGGCGGGATAGATCTGCTGGCCGGCCAGGACCAGAACCTCTTCCCGGACCTCGTCGAGAACCTGGGCAGAAATGGCTTTGCCGTCGATATCGCGGGCAAGTGCAGGGGTGCTGCTGATCAAAAGAGCCACCGTTGTCTTGATTGAAAGGAATGAAGTGATCATCAAGGCGTCTTCTCGCGCCGATGATCCATCAGAGACATGCAGGCAAGGGCGCTAAGGCTACCAGTTGAGGGCAGGCGAACACCACCCGAGCACCGGAAGATCAGACGGGTAGGTGTTCAATCGATGAAAACCTGTGGCGAAGGCGCTTGCTTCCGTTGGGCCACGCAGCGGCCCCAAAAAAGGATCGCTGCATAGCCAACGTAACAAGACCCGCTCACTTGCAGATCATGCCTGCTCAGGCTGATCGATTTGATCCAGCACCCGGTTCGCCGTGATCTCCGCCACCATGATGCTGTTTGAAATGCCCAGCAGGGCGTGACGCGACTCACCCTCCAGATGATCCACCAACTGATGGACCATCACATCGACCGAGGCCAGCGTCTCGACCAAGAAAACCGCCAGGGTTTCGGTCGTCGCCTCTGGGTCCACGGCAAACAGCTTGCTGGGTTTACGCGCAGTGGCTTTGATGTCGGCATTCGACGGGAAGTGGAAGTCGAGGGCCCGTTCGGCGGCCTCGTTGAGTTTCTTTGAATCGGGTTCGTACGGGGAGACCGGATCGGTGTCCGGTGGGTTTGGTGAAGGCTTTATCATTTGCTGAGTTTCCTAATGATGTGCCACCCCTCTTGCGACTAAACGAAAGGGGAGGCAACTGCACGCAGGTTAGTCGACCGGGAAACTCAGCAATCCGGCGCGCCCGAGGGCGCCCTACGTACAGCCACCATCAAGTACAGGTAATAAAAAACCTGCATGACAGATGCACGCACAACCGAGTTAACACGGGCGACTAAACCCGACCACTGATGGGCAGTGGCACGGAAACAATAGAGGCCAGGAGCAAGGCGTACAAGCCGGCGGATTCTGGCGTAAGCGTAGGCAATGGCGCAAGATCTTGTAGCTTGCAGGAAGTAACCTTGATAGCGCTTAAACAGATGCCTTCAACCGATGTTTAATGATCTGGCGCGCACTTCCTACAAACGGTGAAAGCCTCGAAAAAAACGCTACATGCACTTTTATAAAGCGCGATGCCATAAAAACGTGCACCCGCCGCGAGCGGTGCACCGGGTTTTCTCCTCTGCCAGTGCCCCCAGCGATCCGCGCAACCACTTCTGAAAGACCGTCCTCCCCCCGCCAGAACAGGCCTATCCCACGGTCGCCAAGCCTATTCGCCGATTGTTCAGCCGTTAGGTTTCAGTACGGGTGAAGTATCAAGCCGCTGGCTGGCACAAAGGCTGCATTGATCCCCTCAGGTCCATTGAAAACAGATGGGCAGCCCACTCGATCAACGAAGATCGACCGGCCGAGCAGGTCGTGGGCAACATCGGTGGATCCGGCGAAGGCGCCAGGTCGAACACCGCGAAGAACAGGCAAAGACGCCTGAAACCGAGAGGTTTCAGGCGTTTTTTTTTGCTTTTTTAACCGTGATTTGGCTTTGGCTGGGTGCTTACTATGAATTCCAATGTTGCCGCGTTGAACAAACTGCAAACACTGATCGTGATCGGCAATGGCATGGTCGGACATCATTGTGTCGAGCAGCTCATCGAGCGCGGCGCCCTCGACCACTATCGGCTGCATGTTTTCAGCGAAGAGCCGATGCGTGCCTACGACCGTGTGCATCTGTCCGAATATTTCAGCGGTCGCGATGCCGAGTCGCTGGCCCTGTGCGAAGCCTCTCTGTACCAGACGCCGGGCGTCACCTTGCATCTGGGCGTGCCGGTGCTGGAAATCGACCGCGCCCGTCGTCAGGTGATCACCGCGCAAGGTTGCGTCGCTTACGACAAACTGGTTCTGGCCACCGGCTCTTACCCCTTCGTCCCGCCTATTGAAGGCGCAGAAGGCGACTCGCGCCTGGTCTATCGCACCCTGGAAGACCTCGACGCGATTCGTGCCGCGGCGGCCAATGCCCGGCGTGGCGTGGTGGTCGGCGGTGGCCTGCTCGGTCTGGAAGCGGCCAACGCCCTGAAAAGCCTGGGGCTGGAAGCGCATGTGGTGGAATTTGCCCCGCGCCTGATGCCGGTGCAACTGGACGAGCAGGGTGGCCTGGCGCTGAAGGCGCAAATCGAGCGGCTTGGCGTGGGTGTGCACCTGTCCCGTGGCACGCAGTCGATCAGTGCCGGCGAGCAATATCGCTACCGGATGAATTTTGCCAATGACGAGTTTCTTGAAGCCGACCTGATCGTGTTCTCCGCCGGGATTCGCGCGCAAGATGCGCTGGCCCGCCAATGTGCGCTGGACATCGGTCCCCGTGGCGGCGTGGTGATCGACGATCAGTGCCTGACCAGCGATCCGAACATCTATGCCATTGGCGAGTGTGCCGCCTGGAATGGCAGCCTTTTCGGTCTGGTCGCCCCCGGTTACCAGATGGCCCGTGGCGTTGCGTCGCTGCTGTGCAATCAAGTCGCAGAGCCGTTCCAGGGCGCCGACATGTCGACCAAGCTCAAACTGCTCGGCGTCGATGTCGGTTCCATCGGTGATGCTCACGCCCACACGCCGGGTGCACGCAGTTATCAGTTCATCGATGAAGCCACGGCCAGCTACCGTCGCCTGGTGGTGGATGCGGACAGCAAGCGCGTGCTCGGCGCGGTGCTGGTCGGCGACAACAGCTATTACGACACCCTGCTGCAATACATGCAGAACGGCATTGCCTTGCCGTCGGAACCCGCCAGCCTGATCCTGCCTTCGTCCAGCGGCGCGCCAACCCTGGGCCCGGGCGCATTGCCTGAGTCGGCGACGGTGTGTTCGTGCCATAACGTCACCAAGGGCTCGATCTGCTCGGCCATCGACGGCGGCTGCACCGACTTGGGCCTGCTCAAGTCGCAGACCAAGGCGTGCACCGGTTGCGGCGGTTGCGCCGGGCTGCTCAAGCAAGTGTTCGAGCATGAATTGATTGCTCGCGGCGTCAGTGTCGACAAGAGCCTGTGCGAACACTTCGCCTACACCCGTCAGGAGCTCTATGCGCTGGTGCGGGTAGAAGGGGTGATCACCTTCGAAGAACTGCTGGCCAAGCACGGCCGTGGCCACACCGGTTGTGACGTGTGCAAACCGGCGGTGGGCTCGATCCTCGCCTCGTGCTGGAACCAGCCGATCATGGACGCCTCGCTGGTGCCGTTGCAGGACACCAACGACACCTTCATGGCCAACATGCAGAAAAACGGCACCTATTCGGTGGTGCCGCGCATCGCCGGGGGCGAGATCACGGCCGACAAGCTGATCGCGATCGGCGTGGTGGCGAAGAAATACGACCTCTACACCAAAATCACCGGCGGCCAGCGGATCGACCTGTTCGGCGCGCAGTTGCATCAGTTGCCGGACATCTGGTCCGAGTTGATTGAGGCGGGTTTCGAAACCGGACACGCCTACGGCAAATCGACCCGCACGGTGAAGTCTTGTGTGGGCAGCACCTGGTGCCGCTATGGCGTGCAGGACAGCGTGAAAATGGCCCTGACCCTCGAAGACCGCTACAAAGGCCTGCGCTCGCCGCACAAACTCAAATTCGCAGTCTCCGGCTGCACCCGTGAATGTGCCGAAGCGCAGAGCAAAGACGTGGGCGTGATTGCCACCGAGAACGGCTGGAACCTCTACGTGGCCGGTAACGGCGGCATGCGCCCGCGTCACGCCGAGCTGTTCGCCACCGACCTGGACGATGAAACCCTGATCCGTTACATCGACCGGTTCCTGATGTTCTACATCCGCACCGCCGACAAATTGCAGCGCACCTCGGTCTGGCGTGAAAGCCTGGAGGGTGGCCTGGATTACCTCAAGGACGTGGTCATCAACGACAGCCTGGGGCTCGGCGCAGAACTCGAATCGCAGATGCAACTGGTGGTCAACCGCTACGAATGCGAATGGGCCAATGCCCTCAAGGACCCGGAAAAACTCAAGCGCTTCCGCACCTTCGTCAACGATCAACGCCCCGACCCGGACATCCATTTTGTTCAGGAACGCGGTCAACGCCGGCCAATCATGGCCGCCGAACTCAACCTTATCCCTGTCACCGAGGAGAATGCCTGATGAGTCAGTCCAATACCCAGCGTGTCAACGCCCATGCCACGGCCGCCAATGCTCAAGCCTGGCAGGCGGTGTGCAGCCAGCAGGATCTGGTCAGCAACTCCGGCGTCGTCGTCTGGCTCGACGGCGCCCAAGTGGCGCTGTTCTACCTGCCGCAGGCCGAAGGCTGCACGCTTTACGCCATCGACAATCATGATCCGCAATCCGGCGCGAACGTCATTGGCCGCGGATTGATCGGCAGCCTCAAGGGTGATCTGGTGGTGGCGTCGCCGATCTACAAGCAGCATTTCCGTCTCGAAGACGGCAGTTGCCTGGAGTACCCGGAGCAGCGCCTGCGGGTCTGGCCGGTGCGCTTGAACGCCGGCGTCGTGGAAGTCGCGGCGGCTTGACTGGCGCCCTGAACCGTATCGGAGAACGTTGATGAAGACAGCCGCACAGTTGCTGAAACTGAAAATCGTGCAAAACCAGCAGGTGCATAGCATTGCGCCGGATCAGATGGTCCTCGATGCCCTGAAAATGATGGCCGAGAAGAACGTCGGCGCATTGCCTGTCATCGAAGATGGGCAGGTGGTGGGCGTCATCAGCGAACGCGACTATGCGCGCAAGGTGGTTCTACAGGGGCGTTCTTCGGTCGGCACGCCGGTGCGCGAGATCATGAGCGCACCGGTAGTGACTGCCGACAGTCAGCAGAGCATCGAGCGCTGCATGGCGGTCATGACCGACAGTCATTTGCGCCATCTGCCCGTGCTGGAGAGCGGCGAACTGATCGGGCTGCTGTCGATCGGCGATCTGGTCAAGGAAGCCATCGTCGAGCAAGCCGATTTGATTCGGCAACTGGAGCACTACATTCGCGGGCATTGAAACAATCGGCGTGGGAGCGCCGGGGCAGGGCGCCTTCAACGCTCAGAGCCACGACTCCGTGATGCGCCGATCCAGTTCCTCCCAATCGGCCATGCCCAACACTCGGGTGGTGTTCAGGCCACGCAGGTAGCCGCGCAGCTCGGTTTCGTATTGCACCAGGTATTCGGCCACCCGGTCACGGAACTCGGGCAGGACGGCATCGCGGATCAAGTCAAAGGTTCGCACAGAGCATCCTTATTCATCTGATGGGTTGCGGTTGAGTGTGGAGCAGTCTGCACGCGTCACAACTATCGCTTCAAGTGATAGTGACCATCAAGAATCGCAAGTTCTGCTTTGGCGTGCAAAGACGGAAAATCGCCTCCATCGAAGACGCAGCTCAAGGAACTTGCGCGATGAACAGATTGACCCGACTGGCCCTGGTCGCCCTGCTGATGGGCGGAGTTGCTACCGCTGCACCGGCCTACGCGGACGCCACCCAGTCGTGCCACTTTCTGCCCATCGCCGGCAGCAGCGCCGGATTGCAGCACTCGCAGACTGTCGGTGTGCTGTTCAGCGAAAACACCCTGGACAACCTGCAATACCTTGAGCGCTACCACGACGTGGCCCTGAATGTCGCGAAGGATGCGCTCGACGGACGGATTCGCGACGCCTTCGTCAACAGCTCCGACCCGGAACTGGCCATCGACTGGCTGATGAGTTCGCTGCAACAGCAGTTTCTTGCCGTGACCGTCTACAACAGCCTGGATGAACTGGTGCAGGCCCGCCCGGACGTGGTGGTGATGCTCGACACCCACAACCGCTTGCTGACTCAGCGCAACAGCCAGGTCGAGGCGCGTTTCGCCGCCCGGTTCTACGACGCCGACTTGCAATACATCGGCAAGGCCGAGGGTGCGGTGGAGAAGCAAATGCCTTCGGTCTGGGTACACAACCAGCCAGCGCCGGAGATTGCCGCGCAGATTGAGCAGCAACGTGACCTGCAACTCAGCGCCCTGAAGCAGTTCGACAACTCGCTCAAGGCCCTGGTGGCTGCTGGCTGAACACTTAAAGAGACTGCAACGGCGGCGCCGTGACGCCGGGCTGTTGCACAACGAACCGACCTTTATTTCAGGATTTCACCGATGCGTCCTTTATTTGTGCCTGCAATGACGTTCGCCTCCTTGCTGTTGGCCGGTTGCGCCCACGCACCGAATGACCCGACGCTGACGATGCAGACGAAAAAAACACCGGCCGAATACGCCGACTGCGTGGTGCCAAAGCTGCAGCACAGCGCCCTCAATCCGACCGTTTCGCAGACCCAGCGCAGCTACCGGATCGTCGTGCCGAGCAAAGTCGCCGCCGATAACGTGCTGGAAGCCTACAAGGCCCCGAACGGAGGCAACGTGTTTGTGTATGAGCGCCGCTTGCTGACCTCCAGTTTCATGCCATCGAGTTTCGAACGTGCCGCACAGGAATGCCTGTAAGGCCGTTTTACACCGCGCTCCTTTGGTTGGCCGCAACCAACCAATTCCTTGCCCCGCACCGGTTTCGGTTGCGGGGTTTTTTTTAAGCTGAACCGTCCGAATGACAAGATCTAACGCGACAGAGGCATTGTCTGGCCCTGTTTCCAGGGCCGTCAGCTCATCCAGTTGCCGCCATCGACGTTGTAGGTCTGCGCCACGATGTAATCGCTCTCGTTTGATGCCAGGAAGATCGCCATGCCGACAAGATCGTCTGCCGTGCCCATGCGTCCGTACGGCACTTCCTGGCCCGCCAGCCTTTTCTTTTCCCCGATCGGTCGGTTTTCATAGTTGGCGAACAGCGCGTCGACGCCATCCCAATGCTCACCATCCACCACGCCCGGCGCGATGGCATTCACGTTGATCTTATGGGGAATGAGATTGAGGCCGGCCGATTGCGTCAGGCTGATTACCGCCGCTTTGGTCGCGCAATACACCGCGACAAGCGCTTCACCCCGGCGACCGGCCTGACTGGCCATATTGATGATCTTGCCGCCGTGGCCCTGACGGATCATCTGTTCGGCCGCGGCCTGCAGTGTGAACAGAGTGCCGGACACGTTGATCGAGAACAGCCGTTCGTAGCTGTCGCGAGAAATCTCCGTGATCGGTGCGAGATCAAACAGGGCCGCGTTGTTGATCAGGATATCGAGCGTGCCTGCGGTGGCGATGACCGCCGCGATAGCACCGTCGATGGATTGTTGATCGGTCACGTCCATCTCGACCGCATAGGCATTCGGCCCCAGCTCGGCCGCGGTGACTTGCGCCCGTTCCAGGTTGATGTCTGCGATCGCGACCGTAGCGCCTTCGCGGATATAAGCTTGCGCGAAGGTTCTCCCGATGCCTCTGGCAGAGCCGGTGATAAGCGCGCTTTTTCCTTCCAGACGTTTCATTTTTCCCATCCATTCGTAAGAGCTATAGAGACGCCCCCATCGAGGGCATTAAAAACGGTCGTAAGACTGCGAAGATTCCCTGTAGGAGCGAGGCTTGCCCGCGAAAGCGGTATGTCAGGCGACATGGATGTTGAATGTGCCGCCCTCTTCGCGGGCAAGCCTCGCTCCTACAGGTTCTGCAGCTATTTGGGATAACCAGCGCGTTTCATCTCGCGCTCGGTGGTTTGCTGGGCGGAGGCCAGGGCCTGCTCCACCGGCATCTGCCCGGTGAGCGCCGCGGACAACAGCTTGCCGACCGAGGTGCCGATGGCCTGAAACTCAGGAATGGTCACGTACTGGATACCGACGTAAGGCACGGGTTGGACAGACGGCTGCGCAGGGTTGGCGTGCTGCATCATTTTCAGCGTGACACTGGCGAAGGGCGCGGCCTGCAAGTAGGCGTCGCTGTAGGTGGACATACGGGTGCCTGGCGGTACGTTGGTGATGCCATCCTTCTCGGTGACCAATTGGATGTATTCCTTGGAGGTCGCCCAAGTCACAAAGGCTTTGGCGGCGTCCTTGTGTTTGGACGTCGCGGGGATGGCCAGCGACCAGGCATAGAGCCAGGACGAGCCCTTGTCAGTGACTTGCGTGGGCGCGGCGACGAAGCCGACGCTGTCGGCCACTTTGCTTTGCGCTTTGTCGGTGATGAAGGAACCGGCGACGCTGGCATCGACCCAGATCGCGCATTTGCCGCTGTTGAACAGGGCCAGCGTCTCGTTGAAGCCATTGCTTGAAACACCCGGCGGGCCGTACTGCTTGAGGGTGTTGACGTAGAAGTTGGCGGCGGCAGTCCATTGCGGTCCGGTGAGTTGCGGCTGCCACTGTTCGTCGAACCAGCGTGCGCCAAAAGCGTTGGACATGGTGGTCAGCAGGGCCATGTTTTCACCCCAGCCGGCCTTGCCACGCAGGCACATTCCATACTGCTCTTTGTCCGGCTGATGCAGCTTGCCGGCGAACTCGCCGAGCTGCGTCCAGGTCGGGTGCTCGGGCATGGTCAGGCCGGCGTTCTTGAACAGGTCGGTACGGTAATAGGTGATTGTGCTTTCGCCATAAAACGGCAGGGCGTAGAGGGTGTCGTTGACTGACAGTCCCTGACGAACCGAGGGGAAAATATCCTCAAGGTCATAGCTGGCGGGCAGGTCTTTCATCGGCTCCAGCCAATGCTTGGCGCCCCACAATGGAGTTTCGTAGGTGCCGATGGTCAGCACATCGAATTGGCCGCCCTGAGTGGCAATGTCGGTGGTCAGGCGCTGACGCAACACGTTCTCTTCGAGTACCACCCAGTTGAGTTTCAGGTCCGGGTGCTGCTGTTCGAACGTTTTGGACAGCCGCTGCATGCGGATCATGTCGCTGTTGTTCACGGTGGCGATGGTCACCGTTTCGGCAGCCTGGCAGAGCAGGGCAGAGGACAGGCCGGCGGACAGAAAAAGCGCGCTTGGAATGATCTTCATCGTGTTCTCCGCTCTGCGCCTTGGGCGGCAGAAGCTCTTATTGTTGTTGTAGTCCACGGTGCGAGTCATAGCCGCAACGGGATGACCACAGGATTACAGCAACTCAAGCGCTGAACAAATGAACGGCATACGCGCCACTGATACTTTTTTAACCACGCAGGACCATGGAAAAAAAGTATCAGTGGCCGCCATAGAGCGCGCTAGGCTTGCTGCCTGCTTAATGTGAATCTGATGACCGCGCCGTGGAGTTTCGAATCAGCTTCGACTCGTCCCGGGCTTCGCGGTAGCCTTGATAAAACCAACAAAAATGGAATCGCCAGGGTGATGAACCATCACGTAACCGCAGACAAGTCGCCAGCGCTTGAAGTCATTCTGAACGAGCCCCAGCACAGCTTTCGTTGGTATGAGCATGACTATCCCTTCGACCTTGCGCGCTGGAACCATCACCCGGAATTCGAGATCCACCTGATCCGTGAAGGCAGCGGACGGCTGTTGGCCGGTGACTACATCGGCCTGTTCGAGGCCGGTCACGTCGCCCTGATCGGCCCTGGTCTGCCTCACGACTGGATCAGTGATCTGGGCAAAGGGGAGGTGATTGCGGGTCGTGACGTCGTGTTGCAATTCGATGGTCAGATGCTGATGCAGTTGCGCGACAAGGTCCCTGAACTCAGCGAGTTGCAAAGCCTGTTTCGCCAGGCGGCGCAGGGCATCGAATTTCACGGCGTTACCCGCAAGAAAGCGGCCCGACTGCTGGAAGACATGGGCCAGTGTCACGGGTTGCAGCGGCTGTGCTTGTTTCTGTCATTGCTGCAGTTGCTGGCATCGGCCCCCGAAAGTGAAAGGCAGACACTGGCCAGCCTGCAATATGCGCCGATGCTCGACGCGTTGACGGCCCAGCGCATGAGTATCGTCTTCGACTACATCCTCAACGACCTCGCAGATGAGTTGCGGATGTCCGTCATCGCCCAGCGCCTGGACATGAACGAACCGGCTTTCTCGAAATTCTTCAAACGCGCCACTGGCCATACTTTCGTCGACCTGACGCGCAAATTGCGCGTCCAGCGCGCCTGCCGTTTACTGGCGCAAAGCAGCTTCAGCGTTGCGGATATCTGCTTTGAAGTGGGTTATGCCAACCTGTCGAATTTCAATCGGCATTTCCGCCATGAGATGCAAGAGACACCCAGCCAGTATCGACAGCGGTTGCAACGGGCGGTGGTGGCCAGTCATTAAAGGGTACAAGATCAAAAGATCGCAGCCTTCGGCAGCTCCTACCCCGGATTGTGTTCGATCCGCGATATTGCGGCGTACATCGAATCTGTAGAAACTGCCGAAGGCTGCGATCTTTTGATCTTGTTGCGCCAGGCGTGAGCTGGCAGAACTTTGGCGACCTTGAATTATTTTTCTCCAGTTCTTGACATGCCTTTCGATCCAGTCCAGAATTGCGTCCATTCCTGATTCAGGAAGACGAAAACCCCTTAGATTTCAAAGGGTTGGAAGCTAGACTAGAATCTTGTTTCCAGATGCAAGTTTACACGTTTGGTGTTGCACTACTGAACATCAGATGTTTGAGGCCGAATAGCAAAATGGTTATGCAGTGGATTGCAAATCCACCTACGCCGGTTCGATTCCGACTTCGGCCTCCACTTTAAACGAGCTCCGTAGATCCATGATCTACGGAGCTTTTTTATTTTCGCAGTCCTGCAAGATTTAGTCTTGAAAAGGATCTTTGCGAACTTGCTTCACCGGGGCGGGATGTATATATTTCCACCTCTGTTGCACAAGCGTCAGAACTGCCAGATCGTTATTGGTTAGTCTTCAGACTGCTTACCGCGCTACCGCCCGAATGGCGAAACTGGTAGACGCATGGGACTTAAAATCCCCCGCTCGTAAGGGCGTGCCGGTTCGATTCCGGCTTCGGGCACCAATAGTATGATTTCAGATGTTCCCGTAAACACCTGAAACCTAGAGAAACCGGCCTTATAGCCGGTTTTTTTGTGTCTGAATATCCCCGTATGTTCCTGTACAGCCCCAAGATTTAGGTATACGTTTAGGTATATATCGGTTCGATATCGAGGCGTATACCTATGGCGCGCACCGTAACCCCCCTTACCGACCCCAAATGCGAGGCCGCCAAGCCCCGCGCAAAGGACTACACCCTGTTCGACGGGCAAGGGCTTTTTTTGCTTGTAAGGGCTACCGGCACCAAGGTCTGGCGCTTCAAGTATAAAAAGTCAAGTGGTAAACCCGGTCTGGCTACGTTCGGCAACTACCCGGCCCTCACCCTGAAAGCCGCCCGCGCGCGTCGAGCCGATGCACTCGAGTTGCTGGCGCATGGCCAAGACCCCATCGAGAGCGCTAAGCAAGCAAAGATCGAGGCGGCCAATGAGGCGGGGAACACCTTTGAGGTGCTGGCCCTGGAATGGCACGCCAGCATGTCCGGAAAATGGTCGAAGGATCACGCGGTCAGGGTGTTGAAAGAGATCGAGGTCGATCTTTTCCCCATGCTGGGCAAACGCCCCGTATCCGACTTGAAAACCCGCGACCTGCTGGCCTGTCTGAAGGCGGTAGAGAAGCGCGGCGCGCTTGATGTGGTTGGGCGACTGCGCCAGCGCATCGCCGGAATCATGCGAATCGCCGTTCAGCGCGAATTCATCGAATACAACCCGGCGCTTGATCTGGTGGGGGGGACTGCCACCCGCAAGACCAAACACCGCCCGGCCTTGCCCCTTGAGCGGTTGCCGGAGTTGTTGCAACGCTGCGAGGCTGACACCGGACGACCGCTTACCTGTCTTGCTGTAAGCCTCGCTCTACTGGTGTTCATTCGATCTAGTGAGCTGCGCTTTGCCCGCTGGTCTGAGTTCGACTTTACCCGGAGCATGTGGACGATTCCCGGCGAACGGGCACCAATCGAGGGTGTCAAGAGGTCGCACCGAGGAGCCAAGATGGGGACTCCGCACCTTGTCCCGTTGTCACGCCAGACGCTTGAGGTGCTGGAACAGATACGTCGGCTGAGCGGTCGTTTTGAGCTGGTGCTGCCAGGAGATCACTACCACTGGCGGCCAATGTCGGAGAACACCGTAAACAAGTCACTGCGCCGCATGGGATACGACACCAAGATAGAGGTTTGCGGGCACGGTTTCCGCACTATGGCCTGTTCCGCGTTGGTCGAGTCCGGCCTATGGTCGCGTGACGCGGTTGAGCGGCAAATGAGCCACCAAGAGCGCAACGGTGTGCGCGCGGCCTACATCCACAAGGCTGAGCACTTGGAAGAGCGCCGACGGATGATGACGTGGTGGGCTGACTACTTGGACGCCAACCGGAAAAAGCACATCACGCCCTATGATTTTGCGCACCAGAACACCGATGTGGTGAGCGTCGAGAGGGGGCTACAAGCATGGCAATAAAAAGGGGCAAGCGATCAAAGGCACTTCCAGTATTCGACAATAAACCCGAGTGGGGTACAGGTGATTTGGTCGATGAAAGCCTGTCTGATGCTGCGCAGGCAATTATCGCTGACTTGGCCGAACATCACGACGTCGATCTTCAGGAATGGTTCAAGCAAAGGCTTGGGTCCTACAGAGCGGTCATCAGCGAAACGGAAAAAGGACCGGCGCGCCACGAAGAAATTCGACATGTACAGCAGGCGCAAATTTATCTTCAGGAAGCGGTCCGGTGGCTAAACAGTCTCCCTCCTTTCGCCGAGGGTTACATCAACGATGCCTGCTGGCGTAACCATGGGTGCTTTTTCAGCGGCGGTTTACTTTCTGACTTTACGACGAAGGCCGCCGCGGTATCCGATGCTCTGAGCATTACCGAGCAAAAACTGGAGCAGGCTCCAACTATTCGTGGCGTGAAGCCGAAGTATCCGCGAGATGATTTTTTGGCTGATACCGCGGACAAGCTGCGGCAGTCGTCCTTAGTGAAGATGACCAAACGCAGAGCTGCGGCGCTCGCCCGAGAGCTTCTCGTTGCCGCAGGAGTCGAGGTGCCAGAGGACGTTGTTGAATATGAAAAATTGATCCGACGTGCAAAAAAAGGGGGGAAAAAAGCCTCTAACTAATCTCTTTTGAGCACTGCGACAGCAATCGGGGGTTCAACAAAAATGGCTCCGTACCGATACGGAGGCGCACAAATGCAACCAGTAACAATTCCCCCGAAAGCTCTTATCCGTCAGCCAGCGCTCTGTCAATGGCTGGACCTGTCCCGCTCCGGCCTAGACAAACTCCGCAAGAAAGACCCGACCTTCCCGAAGCCGATCAAAGACGGCGACACCCGCCAGGCTGCTGCGTATTACGTCGTGGCTGAGGTGGATGCATGGCTGCGCGCCAAGATCGAAGCGAGGGATGCAGTATGAGCCATTCATCATCGCTTACAGCGTCCTGGAAGTTTCGCGTAATGGCCGCCCTGCACGCTGATTCCTCCCAGTCTTCTTCTCTCTGGTCCTGGCGCAAAGCCAAGCAGCTCGGGGTGTAACCCATGAAAAGTCAAAACGGCGCCAATGCGCCGACGGGATCGGCTTGGCTGAAATCCATGATTGGGCCAGTAGCCCGGTACCTTCTTGGCGAGCCAAATCCCGCAATGAGCAAGCCGACCGAGCTTCGATTCGGAGCGCATGGCTCTTTATCCGTTGATCTGGAAAAGGGGGTATGGCACTCGCACGAAGACGGGCGCGGTGGAGGCGTATTGGATTTGATAGCCTGGCAAACCGGCATCACAAGTCGGGCCGAGCAAATGGGCTGGCTTGAGCAGCAAGGCTTAAAAGAAAAGCAGCCGGCACCATGTCCTGGAAGTCCTGATGTCCTACCGGCCAGCCGTCGCATGTCGGCTTGGTATGACTACACAGACGAAGACGGCAACGATCTGTTTCAAGTTGTCCGCTACGAACCAAAGGCCTTTCGCCAGCGCCGCCCGGACGGAAAAGGCGGCTGGATGTGGTCAGTGAAGGGGGTGCGTCAGGTTCCCTACCGTCTGCCGCAATTGCTGGACACGCCGTGGGATACGCCAGTGTTTGTCGTGGAGGGCGAGAAGGACGTATTGCGCCTGGAGTCACTGGGGTTGGTCGCAACCTGCAACGCCGGCGGCGCTGGCAAGTGGCCTAATGCGCTCAACAAACATTTCGCGCGCCGCCACGTAGTGATTCTGGCGGATAACGACGAGCCGGGACGTCAACACGCCGACAAGGTTTGTCGGGCACTGAGTCAGGCCGAGGCAGAAGTTCGCGTACTGAGCCTCCCAGGGCTGCTGCCGAAGGGCGACGTATCCGACTGGCTGGACGCGGGCGGCACCGTCGAGCAACTGCTGAAAATGGTGGATGCTCCCTGCAATCACCAGTTCGAAGACGACGATCAGCAGCCAGTCGAGGAGCACTTCGAGCCCGGTGATGATGCCGAGGAAAAGCAGAGCCAGGCGTCTCTACTGGTGAAGTTCGTGGAGCAACGCTTCGAGCTGTTCCACGATGAAAACAAGGACGTCTTCGCCCGGGATCGTACGACGGGCGAAGTGCGTAATCTAGCCGCACGCCAGTTCCGAGATGCACTGGTCGCCGGATTTTACTCGGACAGTGGAAAGGCGCCCCGAGATCAATCGGTCCGGGAGGCGCTGGGCACCCTGAGCGGCCTCGGCCGATTCCATGGAGACTGTCAGGAGGTACACCTGCGCACTGCTGGTGCCGCTGGTGATTACTTTCTCGACCTGGCTGTACCAGGCAGTAGCCGAGCGGTTCGCATTCGGCCGGGTAAGTGGGAGATCGCCGAGTCACCCGAGGCCATGTTCGTTCGACCTGAATCCATGCAGCCGATTCCAGCTCCAGTTCCAGGTGGATCGATCGAGCAACTTTGGCACGTGGCGAACATCCCGCACGGCTCCCGTCTGCTGGCCCTGTCTTGGCTGATCGAATGCCTGCGTCCTGATACGCCTTATCCAGTGCTGGAGCTGCTGGGCGAGCAGGGTAGTGCGAAGAGCACGACACAAACAGCGCTGCGCCAGCTCATTGATCCGAATTCCTGCCCATTGCGCAGTGCACCGAAGTCGCCGGAGGACCTATTCGTTTCTGCTGGTGTGTGTGCGGTAGTGAGCCTGGAGAACGTCTCGCACTTGCCCGCAGCAACTCAGGATGCCATGTGTGTATTGGCAACCGGAGGCGGCTTTGCCAAGCGCAAGTTGTACTCTGATGCCGACGAAAGCGTTATCAGCGTGAAGCGTCCGGTCATGCTCAACGGCATATCTGCAGCAGTCACGGCGCAAGATTTGGTGGACAGAACGATCACCATCGAGACTCCGGTTATCAGCGAACGGCTAGAAGTTACAGACCTTTGGCGGGAGTACGAAGCCAAGTGTCCGTGTTTGCTGGGGGCGCTGCTGGATATTTTCGCCAAGGCGCTGGAGTTATTGCCGCAGATGCACATCCCCGCCGACGAGCGTCCGCGTCTGGTTGAGTTCGCTCGCCTCGGTATGGCTGTCGCCGCCGCAGCAGGACATGAGCCCAAGGACTTCCTGCGCGAGTTCAACGCCAGTCGGCAGGAAAGTCTGGCTCGCACCATTGACGCTAGCCCGGTAGCTGCCGCCGTAGTGGAACTGGTCGAGGCGCGTCCGCACGACGTGACCGCCCCGGCAAAGGATATTCTGCGTACCCTGGAACAGTACCGTCCAACCGGCTGCGATTCGTGGCCCCGTTCCGCTAAGGGGCTAGGGGACGCCCTGCGACGTGCTGCTCCCGCTCTTCGGCAGATAGGCATCGAGTGCAAGTCTCTGGGTAAATCTGGGGGGACGGTGAAATGGGGTATCGGGAGAAAGTTATCGAAGCAATGTCCTGCAAGTCCTGATGTCCTGCCAGACGATCACCCCGAGCAGGACATTGGGACTTGCAGGACTTCGAGTCGGCAACTATCCCCCGACACCACCAGTACTTTGCCGGACATGGCCTTCGATGAATCCGACGCGGAGGCCTTCTGATGAGGGTTATCGACTATCTCCATGATCGTGGGTTCAGTGCCAAGGTGGCGGGCAACCGCTTAAGCGTCTCACCATCTAGCAGGCTGACTCAGGAGGAGCGCCGCTATATCAAGTTGCACCGTTTGGAGCTGATGGTCGAAATTGCGGCCAACGATGGTGAGGCCCGCCGCAGTCACTGGACAGTGGTCGTGACAGGGTACTGCTCCTTCACAATGATCGGCGAGCCGATGACTCATACCGAAGCCTTGGTTGAAGCCCGAACGCGATGGCCTAACGCGAAGATAGAGTGACGTTTAGCCCGGATAACTACCGGGCTTTATACTTTTACACAGTTGATTGGTGATGATTTCGCCTGCATGGGTATCCGGGGATACTTGACCAGTTCAGGTTGCCTCCAGACTACTTGATCACTGCTTTTGTTTTGGCATAGATTTCCTCTTGTCGTTCCCTTAAGGGGGCGATGTTGGGCCGGTTCGAGTGACTCGACTGGTACCGTTTCTTGCCTTATTAGGCGCAGCGGACCTCCATTTTCATACAGGAGGCCGCCATGGCCCATAAATCTGTTATCAAACATCGTTTCGCTGCGTTCGATCGCCAAGGTGGCCGCTGCTATTACTGCGGCTTCCAGATGTGGCGCGATACTCCTGAGGCCTTCGCCAGCCGCCATGGCCTTTCCCTTCGGCAGGCTAGGCACTTCCAGTGCACAGCCGAGCATCTAGTAGCCAGGCAGGATGGCGGAAGAAATACCCAGTCCAATATTGCTGCCGCCTGCCTACTGTGCAATCAGCGCCGTCATAAGCGCAAGGACGCGCCTGAGCCGCAGGAGTACAAGGCTCTAGTGGAAAAGCGGCTGAGCAAAGGTGGCTGGCATCCGCTCCCAGCAGGTACCTATTTGTTCTGATCACCAAGGTGGCCTTGCTGCTCTGGAGCGCGTCTATCGGGAGCCGATCACCCGACCCAAAGCTATGGTGATGACCGACAGAAATCGGCCAAAAGCAGTCATTCCGATGCGTCTACGAAATTAGTGGCGATTCAGTTCAAGCCTTCTCTATGGCGGAAGGTTTCCGATACAAAGTCGATGAAGGCAACCGCGGAAGCTACAGCAAGCCGAGCATGCCGCGGCTGAAGTCCGCGATGTTGACCGTCTCTCCCATGTCCTGTGCCGTATAGTCCACGCAACTGAGCAAGGTTGTTCGTGAGTTGGGTAAGATTCCGAAGAATCAAACGAATGTTATCCGCCCCCTTCGTAGCATCCGTAATGCCCTCTGGGACGAGCTGCAGCTCCTTCGCGACTTTCTTTGTGAGATCGCCGAGATCCTCGGATTTGGTAAATGGAATAGCCCGCTTTGTCAGAATGGATTTGCAGCATGTTTCAATGAGCTCTTTTGCTGTACCAATCGCTAAGGCAGGGTCTCGATCAATAGAATGTTCCAGGCGCTCGATTTCCTTCGCCATCCAGCCTGCGTCGAGGGCCTCTGCGACGGTCTTAGCTCTTAGAACTGCTCGGGACGAGCTGCTGCGCTGCCGGAAGGAAAAGCGTGGTCGACCGGCAATGCGCTCCTCTTCATAGATCTCCCAACCAGCAGATCGAAGTTGGTCGTTGAAATGGAGCACTAATTTAAGTGCCTCATCGCGATCGGGACGGACAATTGGATGCACGACCTCACAGAGAAACCGTAGGAACTGTTCCACCGGGCCGTCAATCAGCTGAAAGCGAGAATCTGTGTAGACCCAGTCATTTTCCCAATCATCATTGTTATAACGATGCTGCCAGATATCACCTGCCGCATCCTTGAACCTACTGTCTGTGGACGGAAGTTGCTGAAGGTCGAAGAGACGACTCAAGAACTCGACGTCGTCGAGCTGACCATACCAAGCCACATCTTCCAAACGTAGGCCATCCAAGATGTTAACGCGGACTTGCCGGGGGAGATCTGATGAGTCAGATCGCCAGTCAGTACGCTGTTCTCTTGCCGGCACGATCTTGGCTGAGTACCAATCCTGTGTTTCAGGCTCAATAGCAGTCCTCAGTCGAGCTGTAATTTGCTCTTCTAATTGGCTGCGTTTCGCTCCTAGCCGGGCGTAATCCTGAGCGGGCAGCTTGAACTGCACATCACAGATGTTTGTACCACCATTCCAATTGTCGTAACCCGTCTGCTCAATATGCGCCGGATACTCGCGTACGATGGCAGCCGCTTCGCTCATGCCCTCTGCACGTAGGAGCGCGTGGACCGTTGCAAGTATCTGTTCTGTCTGTTCCATCGCACCTGCTCCTATCCTTGCTGGTGATTGCGAATCTATGTACCCAAGCATAGCGATGTCTGTGCTCGGCCGAGGCTGTGTAAAAACGTTTTTGAGCGCGACAGGTACTCAAAACCGGACTAGGCGCGATTCTGGATCAGCACGGATGAAAAACAATAAACCCTGCTTGATCGAGTCAGGTCTAGGCACCTTTGGGTAATACTCTCCGATCCGATGCCATGTCCTCGTTGAAGCCATCTGGCACGGGCTTGAAACCTGAGGCTGGCGAGCGGTGGCTGGACTGGAACTGGCGCAGGCTCAGTACGTCGATTTCACCTGTAATGCAGTAGTCGTGGTTACCTCCCTTGACTCGTAATATGTCGCGCTTCCAGCGCTCCTTATAAGGTGCGCGGATACGACTATCACCGAAGCGGCGATTGTTGCATTGGATGATGTAGGCATGAATATCCAGGGCGGCAGACTCCACCAGTGCGTTGAATGTGTCGGTGTCGCTGTTCCACTCTGGAACAAACAGCGCATCGACCTGGCCGCGTAGGTCTGCGCGGTAACGAATATTGGTCAGCTCGCTGCAGATCATGATGGCAAAGCGGAAATCACCATGCTGGATGACTGGAGGCTTTTGCCACTGTTGCTCTTGAGTGGGCTGCATCTGCAGGCCTGCTAGGCGAAAGAGTTCTTGCTCCTCATGAAATGCTGGACGCTGTTTATCCTGGCGATAGAGCATCAGCGAAGGGTACCCAAGACCGTCGTGGGTTAGCGAAGCCCAAACCTGGTGGCGCACATACTTTCTCGGTGCATGGAGGTACTCCACCCCGGTGATCAAAGATATGCCACGGCCCTTGAGCTTGTCGGCGATACGCATAAACCATTGGGGTGGTAAAGACACTTCCGGGAGGATCAAGTACCCAGCGCCGTCAGGCCGAGAGATCAGTTCGTTAATCAGGCGATTGATGCGTTGGTAACGGTGCAGGCCGTCCGGATCGGGCCACCCCATGATGGCGGCGGTAAAGCTTTCATCTTTGGTTTCCAAACTGGCCACAGCGATGGTCTGTTTTGCTTTGGGTTCTCCGTCCGGGATATGCAAAACCTGCTTTTTGTCGAGGTGGGGCATCTTGTGCTCGGTCAGCTCAAAACCGCGCAGTGCTTGCACCACCAACCCCAGTGTCTTGCGGCTGGAGGCGGCAAAAGGGGTGGGGGCTATGAGGTAGAGCTCATTGAGACTGAATGGGCGAGTGGTGAAGGTTAGTCCAGGCGGGGTACCGCGTTTAAGCCTGAGCCAGTTCGCCAGTGTGGCGATGCCGTCGGTCATCTCGTCAGGCAATAGCTCTTCTGCGTCAAAAGTTGAGAGGTTTTTACGGAGTGGAATACCGCGCTGGCTTACCATTTCCTGAGGCAGGCCTGTAAAGCGCAAGGGGATATGGGCGAGATCGAAGCTGAACAGCCGAGCTTGCAGCTTCTGTATGTGCTGGCTGGTGATGTTCGTTGGCCTGTCAAGGAAGTTATTCCAGATGGAGAAGGCAAGGCTCTCCATATGGCCGGTCATTTGGTTCTTCCAGGCGGTAGTCCCCGATTTGCTTAGGCGGGGCGGAAACGCAGAGACGATGCTCTGCGCTGTCACTTCCCAGATGGATCGCTTCCATAAATGTCGGGCTTCGGCTGGCACGTTGGCAGCAGCCAGGCTTTTGATCGCTAGAGTGCAGTCGCTCTCTACTTTATTGATCAGGCCACCCAGTGCATTGATGATTTTGTCTAGGTACTCAAAATCTTCACAGGCGGTTGCCATGCGGATGATGCGTGGGAGGTATTGAGCCAGTTCGAAAAACTTAACTGGGGTGAGCAAATGCTCGATGACTGCGGCGAAAAAGGCATGGCGGTGTGCTTGCCAATCCTCCGGGGGGATATCGCGTTCGAAGGCTTCGTAGTTGCGAAGGCTTAGGGCAAAGCCGGCGCGGTGCAGCGTCAGTGCATCGGTCTTTCGCAGATTGTCTGCTTGCTCTCCGGCAAGGTTGGTAGCTTTGAGCAAGTCCGTAGCCACGGTGTTGGGCGAATTCGGCAGGTCGGGTAACGCGCGCCATTCGCTTGCACGTTGGTTGATCTGTTCGGAAATGGCGTTGACCAGAGCGGTACCTGCAGACCCTGCAAGGATGAACAGCTTGTTTTTGCTGTTTTCAAAAGCGATGCGGTCTTCTTTGAGGTATCCAGGTTTGAACAAGATGCTGCCGTTATCTTTTTTGAGCAGGTCCTTGCCGCCGTCACGACTGAAGATCCACTCCCAAAACTGCTCAGTGGTTTTGATATCGCTGGCGTTTTCCATAACCAGCAGAATGTCGTCCACATAACGACCGTAATACAGTGGCACTACTTGTTGCTCGATGAACTGGTCGAGCCTGATTAGCGCCGCGTTTGCGACCACGGCAGACGCAGGCAAACCTACAGGTAAACCTTTTCCTAGTGGCGTTTCTTGTGCCCAGGCCAACAAGGCGGAAATGAACAGGCGGTTCAGTTTTGACTGCGATTCGCTCAGTTCAATTTTGGCTAACTTGAGGAAGCTATCATCGAGCATAAAGCCGGGGCTTAGCTCGTGATAGAAACTGCTTACATCGGCTGTGAGTGCCAATACTTTTTTCTTCTCGCTCAGGGCTGTGCGCATCGCCTTGATGCCACCGTCGCGCCATTCACGGAAGGGTCTGAGATAGGGCTTGAATGATCCAAGGGCCCACGTGTTGATCTCATCGTGCCGGTTACGGCGTAGGCGGCTGCCAAAGACGTTGCTGCTGAGCTGCCTGTCGAAGAGATCGCCGACTTCCATCATCCATAGTGATGACAGCACGTGAAAGTCGATGCTGCAGCGGGCCATGAGGCGGAATACGGCAGTGGGATGGTTGCCGACCTCAGTCGCGCTTAGCCACTCGGCTTCCGGTGAGGCGAAGATCAGACTTTGATCCTGCTTTCCTTTCACAATCTGGATTTCTTTTGGTGCCAGCGTCCAAGCGCCGAGAAATGCGGGGTCTTTCACCCAATCCTCGTTCATCGCTTCGATCTGCTCTTTCAGGCGAGCGAGGTTTTTGCTCAGGTCGTCTTCATAGTTGGCAATGTCGAACAGCGACGGGTTGGTTGAGTAGTAGAGGTCAACCTTGGCCTTGCGATAGGCGAGGCCAAGGTCGTGCAGCGATAACGACATCTGGATGACGTCCATTTCTTAACCTTCGGCAATCCTGAGATATCCCGGATATTACCGAAAGCAAGCGTGAGTGGGCTAAAGCATTGCAAGGCGCTCTATCTCTACTCACCGATTGTCATGACTGGACCACTGAGCCGCCCCTAGTTTAGTAGGCGCTTTAACGGGCCGCTTTTGGCCGGTTGCCGCCCTTCGCGATAGGCAGAAAACGGCCCTAAGCGGTCTTTCGCAAGATGCGGTTTCAGCCCTGAGTGGACTGTCGACACGCATAATAAGGTTCGATCCGATTTAGCTTACGCAGCATACTCAGTTCCAAATGTGCTGAGTCGCGCTCGTCGCTAACTCTCTTCTCAAACCGACAGACTGAGGTCTAGGCATTGCCGTATCGAATTCAATCCTTCCAACCCAAAGGCGCCGTACCGATCGAACTTGGCCAATTGACAGTTTTGGTCGGCCCCAATAACTGCGGGAAGTCCCAGACACTCAAGGACATACGACAGTTCTCCAGCACGGGGGGGCGTGAGCGCTTGGTGGTTCTTGACGCAATTAGCGTGACGTTGCCTACAGAGTATGAACTTCGAGACGCGGTACGCATTCGACCACACCCGAGTGCCACGGATCACATATCAATTTTGGGCGTAAAGGATGATCTGCTAACGCAAGTGAACATCGGGCAACCGATGTCGTGGTTTGATCAAGTCTATGCGCGGGCTTCCGATGATGACTCTCAACACCGTGCAATACTTCCACATCTAGGAACATGTCTCATCGCCTATCTGGGAGCTGAAGCACGTTTCAAACTCACCACCAGTAGCGCGGCATTCAATCCTAGAGTCGAATCCCCATCAAACGCGCTCCAGTCGCTATTTGCGTCAGAAATGAGCGTGCAGACTGAGCTTCGTAGCGCATTCAAGGCGGCTTTTAAAATGGACATTGCCCTAGATTGGGCGGCAATGACACAACTGTACTTGCGGGTTGCGGATGACTTTGGCTCTATTCCAGATAGCCGTGATGCGCTAGATGCACTTATGGCGGATGCACAGGAGCTCGAGAAACAAGGAGATGGTTTTCGATCATTTGCTGGCGTGGCACTCGCGATGCTGACATACCCAAACCGAGTGTTGCTACTGGATGAGCCTGAAGCATTCCTTCATCCTGCTCAAGCACGAGTTCTGGGCCGATGGGTTGGAGCACAAGCCTCTAGGCGGCCAGCCCAAGTCATAATAGCGACACATAGTGCGGACTTTTTGGCCGGTCTTATCGCAGGGAGTGAAGACGCAACAATCCTGCGGCTTAATCGAATCGAAATGTCCACTCGCTTTCATGAAATACCACGGGCGGTTACCACAGGACTTATTGAATCACCACTGCTATCTAGTCAGCCCGTTTTAGATTCGTTGTTTCATCGGGGCGTGATTATCTGTGAGGGTGATCCAGATCGAGCTGTGTATCAGACGGTAGCCCAGCGTTTCTATGCGGATCAGCATGGAGAGGAGTTCCTCTTCATCCACAGCAACGGTAAAGATGCAGCAAAATTTCCAGCTAAGCTGCTCAGGGAGTCTGGGACCGCAGTCTGTGTGATTGCCGACTTCGACATCCTGAACTCTGAAGCGACGCTCAGTGACATCCTTACGGGACTTCAGGGCATTTGCCTTGATAAGGATATTAAGCAACTCCGGGATGAAGTCTCTTCTGTGATTGAAACCAAAAGTCAGACGCAATCCATAGAAGAACTGAAGGTTAACGTCACTGCGTGGTTCGATCAGGTTGGTGATGATCTTAGACGAGCACGAAAGAGTCTAGTGTCGTTCGCAAGAGCTGGCTCGAATAAGTGGGATCAGGCCAAGAAGAACGGCGTTTCGCTTTTGACACCATCTGATGCAGCCAAGGCAGGTGAGCTCATAGCGCGACTGGCTTCGCTCGGGTTGTTCGTTGTTCCATGTGGTGAATTGGAGTCATGGATGAACTTAGGTCTGTCCAAAGGTAGTAAGTGGAATCAGGCCGCGTTACAAGCGCTCCATACCAATACCTGCCCACAGGAACTACAGATGTTCGTTGGACAAGTTTTAGACTTTCTAGCCCGGCCCACAAGTAATTCGATAGGGTAGGTGGATGCGTAGATAGTCCAAACTGGCAACAGTTGCTGGCATTAAAGAGTGTTTATGGACGACTGCTATCGACGTTGGTCGCCAGTTTCGAATAGACCCCCACCCTTTGTGCCCAGCAGCTTTCGGTCGGAAGCTGTTCTAGCTTGAATGTCCGCTATTGGCCGATTGTGTTGAAAAAGTCGGCCATGGTTTCCACGGCAGAAAAGTACGCGCTTGAGATTGAAATCTTTACTTTGAGCAGAGGATTCCGGGCTCAGATTTCGCATAGCTGCGCGAAAAAAAGGTGTTTTCAGCAGTCAGTAGGTGGGCAGTCTGGAAGGATCGACTTTTTCAACACAATCGGCCGATTTCTGCCTGTCGCGAAGGCCCGCAATCGACCCACAACGGACGGTCAGCGATTACCGCCTTCATGAGCGCGTTACAGCTGGTCTGTCGACGGAAGGGATGGCAAACAGATGCTCTGCGGCAAAGTCCACGAATACGCGGATTTTCGGTGAAAGATGGCGACTGGACGGCCACAATGCCCAGAACTGCCCTTGATCTTCGCTGTGACCGTCGAGCACCGTTTCCAGGCGCCCTTGGGCGATAGCTTCGCGCGCCAGGAAGTCCGGGACAAATGCGATACCGTGCCCATCCACCACGGCCATCAGCATGGCTTCCATATTGTTCAATGTCAGAGCGGTTGGCAGGCGCAACTGCGTGAACTGGGGGGCTGAAGACATACTCCAGTCCATTATTTTACCCGTCGTGACAAATCGGTAACGCAAGCACTCGTGATGCTCGAGGTCACTGATAGTGACGGGCCGTCCCTTACGCCGCAGATAGTCAGGCGATGCGCACAGGACAAACTTAAAAGGCCCCAACTTTCGGGCCATCAGCTTGGAGTCGGCCTGCCCACCGCTGCGAATCACCACGTCAAAGCCTTCATCGATCACATCCACCAATTGGTCGTTGAAGTCCAATTCCAGTTCAATCTCCGGGTAGGCTTTGCGAAACCGCGCCATATGGGGCAAGAGAAAGCGATAACCGATGGTGGGCAAGCTGACGCGTAACTTTCCACGAGGTTCCTGTGTTGCATGGGAAAGCATCGCCCGGGCATCTTGAAGATCGTCGAGGATCTTGCGGCAGCGTTCATAGAACAACTGTCCCTCCGCAGTCAGGCTGACTTTGCGGGTGCTGCGGTGCAATA
>NZ_JAHBDQ010000020.1 GCF_019956555.1 Pseudomonas sp. A-RE-19
GCCGAAGGCTGCGATCTTTTGATCTTGTTTCTAAAAGCTGAATCAAGATCAAAAGATCGCAGCCTTCGGCAGCTCCTACAGAGGGAATTATGTGCGCACACGGGAAACAAAAAAGGCAGCCTTTGGGCTGCCTTCGGTTTATTCGCAGAACCGGATCAGGACAAGAACCCGCCATCCACATTCAACGAAACCCCGGTCGTGTAGCTCGACGCATCACTTGCCAAGTACAACACTGCACCAGCCATTTCACTCGGGTCCGCCACACGCTTGAGCGGAATCTGTTGCAGCGCCGTTTGCAAAATGGCGTCGTTCTTCACCAGCGCCGAAGCGAATTTGGTATCGGTCAGACCCGGCAGCAGGGCGTTGCAACGGATGCCAAACTGCGCGCATTCCTTGGCGAAGACTTTGGTCATGTTGATCACGGCTGCCTTGGTCACCGAGTAGATGCCCTGGAAAATCCCCGGCGAGATGCCGTTGATCGAGGCGACGTTGATGATGCTGCCGCCACCGTGTTCGCGCATCAACTTGCCGGCTTCCACCGACATGAAGAAGTAGCCGCGAATGTTCACGTCGACGGTTTTCTGGAAGGCGCTGAGGTCGGTGTCCAGTACGTTGCAGAACTGCGGGTTGGTCGCGGCGTTGTTGACCAGAATGTCCAGGCGCCCGAATTGTTCGCGGATGGCGGCGAAGACTTGGGTGATCTGCTCCATTTCACCGATGTGGCAGGCAATGGCGGTGGCCTTGCCGCCGGCGGCGATGATCGCGTCGGCGACGTGCTGGCAACCGTCGAGTTTGCGGCTCGAGACGATCACGTGGGCGCCTTGCTGCGCGAGCAGTTTGGCGATGGCTTCACCGATGCCGCGGCTGGCGCCGGAGACGAAAGCGATCTTGCCGTCGAGGTCGAACAACTGAGTCTTGGACATGATTTTTCCTTGTTTTTGGGCCCGATCAGCGGCCGTGATCAGAGGCTGGATTTCGAGATGACTTGCAGGCTCATCTGCTCCAGCAGTTTGTTCATGTGAATGAACTGCGCGAAGCGTTTGTCCTGGGTCTGACCATGGAAGAAGCGGTAGTAGATCTGCTGCACGATGCCGGCCAGGCGGAACAGGCCGTAGGTGTAGTAGAAGTCGAAGTTGTCGATCTGGATGCCGGCGCGCTCGGCGTAGTAATCGACGAACTCACGGCGAGTCAGCATGCCGGGCGCGTGGCTTGGCTGGCGGCGCATCAATTGCACCGGCGCCGGGTCGTCGGCTTCGATCCAGTAGGCGAGGGTGTTGCCCAGGTCCATCAGCGGGTCGCCGAGGGTGGTCAGTTCCCAGTCCAGCACGCCGATGATCTGCATCGGGTTGCTCGGGTCGAGGATCACGTTGTCGAAGCGGTAATCGTTGTGGACGATGCTTGACGTCGGGTGATCGGCCGGCATCTTGTCGTTGAGCCAGTCCTTCACCGCCTCCCACTTCGGTGCATCCGGGGTCAGGGCTTTTTCGTAGCGCTCGCTCCAGCCTTTGATTTGCCGGGCGACATAACCTTCGGGTTTGCCCAGGTCACCCAGGCCATAGGCCTTGTAGTCGACCTGATGCAGTTCTACGAACTTGTCGATGAAGCTCTTGCACAAGGCTTCGGTCTTCGCTGAATCAAGGCCCAGCTCCGGCGGCAGTTCGGCGCGCAGGATGATGCCCTTGACCCGTTCCATCACATAGAACTCGGCGCCGATCACCGATTCGTCAGTGCAGTGCACATAGGCTTTGGGGCAATAGGGGAAACCGTCCCGCAGCTGATTGAGAATGCGGAATTCGCGGCCCATGTCGTGGGCGGACTTGGCCTTGTGACCGAACGGTGGCCGGCGCAGGACGAATTCCTGTTCGGGGTATTCCAGCAGGTAAGTCAGGTTCGACGCACCGCCCGGAAACTGGCTGATCACAGGCAAGCCGCTCAGGCCCGGAATGTGCGCCTTGAGGTACGGATCGATCAGGCTGGCATCGAGCTCTTCGCCGGAGCGGATACGGGTGGACTGGTCAGTAAGCGCCATGCTTATCCCTTCTGCTTATTTTGGAGGCCAGACATCATTGGCTAATCTAATGGTGCGCCGGGGTGGTCACAAGCGCGGCACGGTCTTATAGGTTAGCGTGTTGCCGGATAATCAGCGTTCCTGATGTGCGCGAACAGGCTCGGCGGACTATGGTTCAGGGGAGTACCGCTTCGAGGAAGGAGATTCGACATGGGCTGTCCGCAAGTTTGCGCCACCGCGACCCTGCAATGCAGTTTCGGCGCGGCGCCGGCAGTACTCAACGTGCTGCCGGTGAACCGCATAATGACCGGTGGCATGCCGGCGGCGAACATCATGGACCACATTCCGCTGGTGAACGTCATGCCGTTCGGCACATGCATGAGCATGGCCAACCCGATGGTCGCGGCCGCCACCGCCGCAGCGCTTGGAGTACTGACGCCAATGCCATGCATCCCGGCCACCGCCACCCCCTGGATTCCTGGCGGCGCGCCGACCCTGCTGCTGGGCGGCATGCCGGCCATCGACGCCAACAGCACCCTGATGTGCAACTGGGCCGGAGTGATCAAAATCGCGATGCCGGGCCAGATGCAGATGCTGATTCCCTGACTCACACGATCAAACTGTGGGAGTGGGCTTGCTCGCGAAGGCGGCATGTCGGGCGGCATTGAAGTTGAATGTGCCGGCCTCATCGCGAGCAGGCTCGCTCCCACAGGGGATTTCGGTTGAACACAGTATTGGTGTAAGACTGAGATCAAAATGTGGGAGCGAGCCTGCTCGCGATATGGCCATGACATTCACCACAACAGGCTCAGGCCTCAGCAGGATCACTCCAGCGCCTGAACCACCAGCGCACCCTCGAAATCGGCTTGCCCTCGGCGTCCAGTGGTCGCCCATCGGCGGCGAAGCCTTGTTCCGGTTCGAGCAATTGGCCGTTGAGATAACGGGCCTCGACGGCGGGTTTGCCATTGGGATGAAAGCGCTGATACCGGCCCTCGCGCACACCATCGCGGTAGAACTCGGCTTCGGCCAATTGCCCATCGGGAAAGTAATTGAACGCCTCGCCATGCAGCAGCCCTCGGCGGTAAGTCGCCTTGCGCTGCAGCCAGCCTTGCGCCGCATAGAAACTGGCGATCCCCTGCAGCTTGTCACGGACAAACGGCAGCTGCGCCGAGACCTTGCCGTTAGGGTGGTAGAGCAGCGTCATGCCTTGAAGCTCGCCCTGGCTGTAGTGCAAATCGGCTTGTGCGCGCCCGTCATCCTTGATGTGCAGCGCCCCGTCGAGCTGGCCATCGAGTAAGCGACCTTTGAGCTGTTTATCGTTCTGCTGCAAATCCAGCGGCGTGACGGCCATGGGTTCTCCTTGTCAGTTGACCTGCACCAGACCACCCTTGATGGTCAACATGCCGCCACCATCCACGGTTTGCGAAGCGGCGCCCTTGTTGGTCAGGCTGATCCCGGCATCGTTGGTCATTGTCGTGCCGGCCTTGTTCTCCAATGAGGTGCCAGCCTGATTGCTCAGGGACGTACCGGCCTTCTGACTGATCGAGGTGCTGGCCTGAGCCGCCAGATCGGCGCCACTCTTGATCGTGAAGCTGCCGCCGCTTTGCAGGGTCAGGGTGCCCGTCACTTTGATGGTCAGATTGCCGTCCACCGTCAGGCTGTAATCACCGGTGACCTTGTGCGTGTAATTGCCACCGGTGCTGTGGGTCTGATCAGCACCCACGGTCACCGTGCGACTGTCCTTCACATCGAGAGTGTCGCTCCCCGTCTGGATGGTCACGCTGCGTTTGCCTTTCTCCAGGGTCACGGTCTCGTCGCCTTCTTTCACCGTGCGGGTGCGGGCGTTCTGTACCGTGAGGGTTTCGTCGTGGCCGACAGTGGCAGTGGTGTCGTTCAGCACGTTGATCTTGAAATCCTTCTGCGCCTGGAGAAACACCTCTTCGGCGTCCTTCTTGTCCTCGAAGCGCAATTCGTTGAAACCGCCGCCGCCCTTGGACGATTGGGTCTTGATCCCGGACTGGGTCTGATTCGCCGGCAGCGCATAGGGCAGGGCGTTGTCGCCGTTGTAGACGCAGCCGGTCACCAGCGGTCGGTCTGGATCACCATCGATAAACGTCACGATGACTTCCTGGCCGATCCGCGGTACGAACTGCATGCCGAAACCCTTGCCGCTCCAGGGCAACACCACCCGCACCCAACAGGAACTGGCCTCGTCGTTCTTGCCGTCGCGATCCCAGGGGAACTGCAACTTGATGCGGCCGTATTCGTCAGTCCAGATTTCTTCACCGGACTTGCCGACGACGATGGCGGTCTGGGTGTGCATTCGCGGCTTCAGTGTGGTTCTCGCCGGGCGAAAAGGCGTGGCCTTGGGGATGGCTTCGAAGCGGTTGCGATAACTGTCATGGCTGGCTTCGTGAGTCACCGCTGTCACCACCCAATCGATATTCAACGTCGAATCATCGTGCCCGGCGAGGGTGAACCAATGCCCCGGCACCAGCCAGCGGCAGTCGCTCTCACCGACAAAGCGCTTCTCCTGACTGCGCAAACCGTCGACCCGTTGCTTGGTCAGCGCATCGCCCCGAGCCTTGGCGTTGTAACCGCCTGGATGCTCGTATATCGACCGTGGCCCGGCCACCGCTTCAGCCTGGCCGTACAGCGAAGTGGTCGGGGTGGTGAACTCGTAATCCGTCGCTCGATACACCCCGGCCACCGCCTGTACGCAGACCTGCCCGGAGCGAATGCCGTGCAGTTCACGTTCGCCCAACTGCTGGCCGAGATAGCTCACCTTGGGTCCATTGGGTATCGGCACAAACGCATCGTTACTGTCACCCAGCACCAGCGTGTGCTTGCCGGCTTCGTGGGTGAAAAACCAGAAAATGCCTTCTTCTTCCAGTAACCGCGAAACGAACGCGAAATCGGTTTCGCCGTACTGCACGCAGTATTCGCGCGGGGTGTAGCTGCCGGTGAGTGAGAGTTTGTAGTCGGTGAAGGCGTGGGCCTTGAAAATCGTGGTGACGATGTCTGAAGTGCTGAGGTTCTGGAACACACGGTTGTTGCTGGCCAGGGTCAGCCACCAGAGCCAGGGCCGTAGCACGAGTTGATAGCGTTCGGCGGTTGCATCGGCGGGCAATTGGCGGATTTCGGCGACCAGCGCATCTATCGGGCGGGTGAGGGCGTCGTTGTGCAACGTGGTAGTGAGGTGGGTGGCGATGGCGCTGGTCAGAGTGAGCGAGGCGCCATCGTTGAGTCCGTTCAAGGTCTGCGAACCCAGCGCATTGAGGGTTTCTTCGCCGGACAGCGACTCAGGGAATAGCGCCGACAGCGAGGCGGCGGTGAGGGAAAGGCTGGTATTGCTGTCGGTGGTGCGGGGCATTGGGTGGCCTCAAGTGGATATAACCGATTGCGGGGCATCTGCTTCAGGACGAGACGTCAAACAGAATAGGACGATGATCCGGCCCGCTCATATCGAATTCATTGGCCAGCCCGGTGATGTCAATTGTGGTGACTTTCACGTCTGCGGATGCGAGTACCCAATCCAGTATTCCGCCCTTGGCGTGGGTCTGTTGTCCGCCCCAGCATTCGTATGCGAGCCCCGCGGTTTCCACTTGACCGACATTGGCATAATCCAGGTTCATGTCTCCCGTCACGACCCAGCGCCCACCCAGAGCTGTGCAGGATTTGAGCTGGCTTTTGGTGAGACCGTTCTGTCCGGATTTGAAGTGTGCGAGAAAAACATATCCGGTGTAGCCGTTCACTCCTGTCGCCGCGATGGCAATCAGATCCCTGTTCAAACCAAATAGTTTGCCTTGACTACAAATCTCGATCTGCGCGAATTCACTGACCATGACAATGTAGGCGTTCGAGTATCCACCCGCAAAAGCGGCAACCCTGTAGCTTGGATAAATTTCCGCCAGGTTGGATGCATAGTTATTGACTTGGGCTGAATGCACTTCGCACAAAAACAGAAGGTCAACGTTCCACTCCTTGTTCGAACAGCACTTGCTGATGAAAAAGTCCACCTGCGCCTTTTTTTCGAGTGTAGAAGAACCGCCATTCTTTTCGATGTTGAAGCTTGCGATTCGCATGTGTCACCCTTGTTTAAGTCACGACGGTGGTGTGAGGATTGCATTGGCTGTTCTTATAAGAAGTCCATCGGCGTCATGCCCTGTCTGGAAATTTTGTTTTCACAAATAATCGAAGCGCTGCCCGTGACACAGTCGGTATGGGGCAAAGGATCTCGAGCCCGGCCTCGGACCAGTAAGTGAAGTTTTTTGCGAGGGGGTGGGTCGAGGTGCTCGATGGTTTCGCGGGGTTATTGGAATCCCACACATCAATCGCAATACCCAGTCCTGTCTGTATCACCCCCAAGCTGGAGCCCACGCAAACAAAATAATGGTCATATTCTGTCGACCCCATAACAGCGATTTCATAATTGTCGAAAAACTGGTCGAACACCAAGCTATGCACGACCGCGGCTGAACAGTGCAGGCATCTACCGAATTTTTTTGGGGCCCTCATGACTATTGCACCGAACAGAGCCCAGAACTCCGGAGCGCGTAGCCCTTGTTTGTCGATGATCGGTTCTCTTTTTAATAGACCCGATACGACGCCTCTTGGGATATCAGCGTATTTGTTGTCATCGGTGTATTTGTAGACGCCATGTTTGCCGGTGGGCAGATCAGTAATAGCTATTTTCGACCATTCTGCTTGATGCCTGCTGATTTGAACCAGCAGGGCTGATGGGTCTTGGCTGGAGGAGCTGCTGGAGGAAGTGGCTGGGCTGCTGGAAGAGGAGCTTGCAACGTTCAAGCCGACAGGCGGCCGCGAAGGAGCAATAGCGACAGTTGGTATCCCAAGGCGTGGCGAAGACGAGCTGGTTACCACCGGGAGAGAGAGGATGGGTGGGTTAGCCTCCCTAGTGTATTTGTTCAGGTTTGCGTAAAGCGCCGAGGTGGGCTTGAGCTGAACATAACTGACCCCACTGTAGTTGAATGCTTCAAGGCAGGCGCCGAGGAATGTGTCGATCGCTTGCTTGAGGAGCCTGTCATCGCCCTGGATTTTAAGCAGTAAACGAAGGACGAAGGCTGCAGACTTGCTTTGTTCACTTTTATTGATGTGCCAGCGGATCGAGTCCCATGCTTTGATTGCCTGATCTATTGCCTCTCGGTAAGTCATGATCAATCGCCTTCCTGTTTTAGAGTGGCACTCGGGCTCTGGTATCGAGGTTCCTGAGTTCTCTAATAAGTGAAAAATGGCACGTAATCGACCCAGGATGTCCATTGCAAAGACTGCGTGCTATAGGTCTCTGTCAAACCGTTTCGAATACTGGTTTGGAGGTAAAAGTTAAAGGTTCCATTGATATTGATGCCGATGACCTGGCATGCATTTCCCCTTCGTGCTGTATGTAATGACTGCACGAGAATATAGGCGTCGGGGTTTTGCCCATTACCGGACTGTTCAGCCACTTCAGCGACTTCGGGTCTGAGCCAGGCGTTTTTTTGCAAAGCCATCCCAATGTCGGATTGATTGATGAGTTTACCCAGTCGGTTGAACTCATTATCTGCATTGGGCTGCAAATGCACCATCGAGTAGAGATTTCCGGTCCACTTCAAAATTAATACGGAACAACCGGTCTGTTGTTCTGTTACCCATAGTTTATTCGTTGCGGCCGGTACTTGTGCGGTCAGATTCAGGCGAGTGGGTGTCGTTGCAATATGGCCGCGCATCGGACTGATCAGGCCAGTGCAGCGGACGACGGCATCGGGTACGACTACCGGCAGGCCGGTATTGAGGAACGTCGAGACATGATGTTGAGTGGGTGAAATACGTATTTCACCCTGATAGGCCCCGAAATACAGAGGGACGCTTTGAGTATCTGCGCCCGCTAACCCAATAACATAGACAGCATTTGCATTCAGAACTCCTAGTGGTTGAGTGCACAGGTTGTGGAGCATGCTCCGTGCGTGAAGCGTATCCGCGGCGGCCATCGTTTATTCCTTTTTCTGAATACAGGTTGTTCCGATGTCGGGGCGGCGTGTTTTGGCATTCAGTCCCGATAGTCGTTTACACATTGGAAATCAAGGTTGTTCTGCCCATGCAGGCGGTTTGCCCACAGGCGCGAGTGCGATCATTCCAGGCCCGTTTACCCAGCAGTGCTGCGCCGTGCCTTGGGCAATAAATCGCTCCGCAGGTCGTGCATCGGTGCCAGGCATGAAATGGATTGCTGCGCAAATACCCATGGGCCTCGCCGCATTCAACACACAGATCACCATATGTGTTGACCATGTTGATGAAGGCAATCTGGGTGGCATGCAACTCGCCGATATTCAGGGTGACTTCCTCCAGATGTTCATCCCAAATGTCCCAACAGGCATGCTTCAGGGGCTTGTCGTTACCGGTGACCTTTTGAATAAAGATGCGTGGTCTGCCCGGCTGTGCCGGTTTCAGACTGATGGCGAAGTGGTCCCAGGCGAACCATGCATGGGTTCGCATGTGCAACTGGTACTGATCGCTGACAACACCTGGCCGCAAACCGTTACGCTTTGCGATGATACTGGCGAGCGCCTCTAAACACGTCGCTTGGGCGCCCGGGTTGCCGCCGCTGGCGGCGGCAAAGTTGGCCCGGAGTGTGTTCAGTTCGTTTGCGCAATTAGGAAAGGTCGTAACTGTCGCTGTCCGTTTTATACCGTGATAAAGAAAGAATTCGACATTTTCTTCTTCGTCGTCCGGAACGAACACTTTTTGCACTTCTTCATCCAGTGTGATGTCGAAAAGGGCATCGCATATCATTTGAGGGGAGTTCGCGTCGCTCATCGCAAGCACTGTTCCCGTCAGCGCGAAGTTCCAACAGGCCCCCGGACCTATGGCATGGGCGCCGGGTATGACGATGCCATCTCTGGAAAGCGTGAAACTACCCAGCCTTTTGATTTGTTTGGGCGTTAGATGTGGCATACGCAAAATCCGTGGTTTAGAAAATGATCATGAACCGGGCGTTTCTCATTCCTTACTCCAACACCCACTCCGCCAACTTCCCCGTCACCTGCGTCATCAACACATTCTCAACATCCCTCGCACCCGCCGCACTGCACTTGGCCAACACCGCCTGCACAATCCCGGCGTCAAATTCAAACTGCTTCCCGGTCGCGGCCTTATACCGCCCGCGCAATTTCTCCAGCTTCGCCAACACAATCCCTTCCAGCGTCGCCTCATCCAGCGGCCGATACGCCACCACCGTCATGCGTGCCAGAAACGCTGGCCGAAACGCTTTCAGCAACACTTTGTGCAACGCCTCGTTGAAGGCATCGGTGCCCAGTTGCGCGGTCGGCGTATCGAGCAGCAATTCAGCACCGACGTTGCTGGTGGCCAGCATCACGGTGTTTTTGAAGTCCACCACCAACCCGGTGCCATCTTCCATGACGCCTTTGTCGAAGACGTTGTAAAAGGCTTCGAGCACATCCGGGTGGGCCTTTTCGATTTCGTCGAGCAGCACCACCGAATAGGGTTTGCGTCGCACCGCTTCGGTGAGCACGCCGCCACTGCCGTAGCCGACGTAGCCGGGCGGGGCGCCTTTGAGTTGGCTGACGGTGTGGGCTTCCTGGTACTCCGAAAGGTTGATGCTGATCAGGTTACGTTCGCCGCCATACAGCGCGTCGGCCAACGCATAAGCGGTTTCGGTCTTCCCCACGCCAGTAGGGCCGACCAGCAGGAATACTCCGACCGGTTTTTGCGGGTCGGTGAGGCCGGCGCGGTAGGCTTGCAGGCGTTGGGCGATGGTGTTCAGCGCGGTGCTTTGGCCCATGACCCGCAGGCCCATGCGCTGGCCGAGGGTACGTACGGCATGGGCTTCGTCGGCGAGCATTTTGCCCACAGGAATGCCGGTCCAGCCGGCGATCACGGCGGCCACGGTTTTTGCGTCGACCTGTTCCGGCACCAGCGGATCATCCTGGCGAATGGCGTCCAGACCGGCCTCGAGTCGTACCAGTTCGGCGGCCAGATGATCGATGCGGCTATCGGTGGCTTCGTCCGGTTTGTCGTTGTCGGCGCGCTCACTCAAGGTGAGCAGTTCGCGGCGGGTTTCCAGCAGTTCGCGCACGGCAATCCGTTCTTCGTTCCAGCGGATTTCCAGGTCGCGAATAGCCTGCACGTTACCGACGGATTCGGTTTCCAGCAGGGTGATGCGTTCACGGTGATCGAGCCCCGTGGCCTGTTCGCGACGCAGCCGCTCGACTTCGTCTTTGAGGCTTTGCTGGCGATGGCGCAGGCTTTCCAGCGGTGGCGGCACGTCGTGCTGGCCGAGGGCGACCCGGGCGCAGGCGGTGTCGAGCACGCTGATGGCCTTGTCCGGCAACTGGCGTCCGGAGATGTAGCGGTGGGACAGTTTCACCGCTTCGTGAATCGCTGCGTCGAGTACCTGAACGCCGTGGTGCTGTTCGAGTTTCGCGGCCACGCCACGGAGCATTTCCACGGCGGTGGTTTCGTCCGGCTCCTCGACTTGCACTAACTGAAAGCGCCGGGCGAGGGCCGGGTCTTTCTCGAAGTATTTTTTGTACTCAAGCCACGTGGTCGCGGCCAGGGTGCGCAACTCACCACGGGCCAGCGCCGGTTTGAGCAGGTTGGCCGCGTCGCTGCCACCTTCCGCGCCGCCAGCGCCAATCAGGGTGTGGGCTTCGTCGATAAACAGAATGATTGGTTTATCGGCGCTGCGTACTGCGTCAATCACGCCTTTGAGCCGCTGTTCGAACTCGCCTTTGACCCCGGCACCGGCCTGCAACAGGCCGAGGTCGAGTACCCGCAGGCTGACTTCCTGCAGCGACGGCGGTACATCGCCGGCGGCAATCCGCAGGGCCAGGCCTTCGACTACTGCTGTCTTGCCCACGCCCGGCGCGCCGACCAGAATCGGGTTGTTCTGCCGACGCCTGAGCAGGATGTCGATGCACTGACGAATTTCGCCGTCACGCCCGACGATGGGGTCGATGCGCCCGGCGTGGGCGTCGGCGGTCAGGTCTTGGGTGAACTGGTCGAGGACCGAGTCCTGTTTCGGCTGCGGATGGCCGGCATTGACAGGCCGCGTGCCGCCGACGTGTTCGCGCGAGCTTTCAGTCCATTCCAGCAGGTTGCTGCGTAATGCTTCCCGCGGAATTTTCAACAGTGAAGAGGCGCTATTGAGCAGCAGGCTGCGGCGTTCATCGCGGTCGAGCAAGGCCAGCAGCAGCAAGCCGGAACGGATGCTCTCGAGGCCGAGTACGCTGGCTTGAACCACTGCGTCTTCGAGCAGGCCGATGGTTTGCGCCGAGAGCGCCGGGGTGCGGGTGCTGCCGGATTTGAACAGCTCAAGGGCCTTGTTGATCTCCGCCGTCAGGGCATCGCGCTCCAGACCGAAGCGAGGCAGCAGCCAGGCGAAGTCACCGCCCTCGATGTCCAGCAACTCAAGCAGCAGGTGTTCGATTTCGACGTAATGGTGACCCCGTTGCAGGCAGCGTTGCGCGGCTCGTTCGAGGGCGCGGCGGTTGTCCGGGTTGAGGCGTCCGATCAGGCTGGCCAGTTCCATGTTCAGGTGATCTCCAGCTGACGAAGGCGGGTCTCGATCTGTTGCACGGCGAGGCTGGGCTGGCGTTGCAGACCGCCGTTCCAACTGAGCAAGGGCGGGGCCTGGCGACCGAGTTTCATCGGGCTGGCACCACGCACCAACAGCACCAGCGTGCAGTCCAGATCGGGGCCGAAATACAACGCGCTGAGGCTGGCCAGTGCTGGATGGGATTCGCCGTCCGGCAGAAACCGCGCCGCCTGTACCGAGGTCAGCGGGCCGACGGTCAGGCGGATGCCGGCGTGTTCATCCCAGACCCGGGTGCCGGCGACGGCACTGCGACCCAGCTGCAGATTGCGCCCACCCGGTTGCAGGCGGCTGCGACTGGCCGGTGGAATGTCACGCCAGGCACCTTCGTAGGCGCTGAGTGCAACCGGCAGTTCGAAGTGCTCGCGCACGATCGCGGCGAAACCGGCGAGGGAGCGACGACCGTCGGCAAACAACGCGCTGCACGCCAGTACGGCGGAATCGGGGACGGCCTGACGTTCTTGCAAGGCTTTGGGCAACAACCCGGTCAGCGCCCGCAGTTGCGCCTGCACCGGGGACGCGCCGGGGGCCGTGAAGCCGACGGCAATCCGGTGTTTGCGCATCACCTTGTACAACAGGCTGAGCAAGCGATGCTGGAACAGGTCGAGGAACTCGGCCGGTGCATGGTCCTTGGCGCGGGCGCGTTGTTGCAGCCATTCCTGGTAGGCGTAGGGCAGGGGGCCGTCCGGTCCGCCGAGGCCAAACACGGGGGTGGTGAGCGTCGGTGGCTGGCCCGCGTCCTGGGTCAGGCTTTCGATTTCGCTGGCGGAAAAAAGCGGCGTCAATGGCCCGCGCAGACGCAGGGCTTCTGCCTGGGGCGCGGTGCCGTTGCCCAGGGATTCGGCTTGCGGGTGTTCGCGCTCCAGCAGCAGTAATGCCTGCAACAATTCGAACGCCTGCGGATCGCGTCGCAGCTTCTGGCTCAGGCTCAGAGGGACAGCGGCATGCCGGCTTGGGGTTGCCATGTCTTGACCTCCTTGTCTGACTGGACCAGTACCGTACGCACGAAGCGATTGGCCGTGGCATAGAGTGAAAAGAATTGCGCCAGCACCGCTGAGAACAACACGGCGCTGCTGCCGACAAAATGCTGCGGATCGAGTTGCAGTTGAACTTCCAGCCCATTGCGCCAGCCGCGCCAGGCGTCTTCGCCGACATGGGCGATCACCCGTTCGCAACCAAGACTTAACAAGCCTTCGATCTGCCGCAGGGCGCTGGCCTCGTCGCGCAGGTTGTGTAACTGGAGGATTTCCTTGAGGGCATCCAGCGCCTGCGGCCCCTCGACCAGAGACAAATGATTGAGGGTCAGTTGCGACACCAACCGCCAACGGGATTCACCATCCAGTCGCGGCGAACTCTGCGGGCTGGGTGGGTTGCGCAGGCGGGCCCAGGCCACTGGCCCCGGTCGTTCAAAACCCAGTGGTGTGCCGGCCGGCAGGCTCTGGGCCAGGTGTCGGTTGGTACACAGCAGTTCGGCGGTGAGGCTGTATTCAGTGGCCTCGGACAACGGATCGAGCCGGGTGTCCACCAGGCTCACCATCAGGTCGGTGCCCAGACGATTCGGGGTCATGCCGCTGACCCGTCGCGCGTGCCAGTAGCACTGCTTTTCACCACCAATATGCTGGCTGCCGTAATAGGCGGGAACGCGTTGCACACCCTGACTGGAACTGGCGCGCATTGCCCGGATGCTGTGGATCTCGACGCTGTTTTCCCGGTGGCTGTCGGCGACCAGGCGATATTCGCTGCGGGTGCCGTCCGGGCGCAGGGGCTCCGAGGTGCGTGGAAACAGGTTGATCACCGGCGTGCAGCCCAGGGCAATGTCACTGGCCTGAAGATGCAGGCGGTTGGCCGGGGCGCGGTCGAAGACGATGTACAGGTACAGCGTCTGGCTGTCGCTGGCGGCTCCGGCCAACGGGATATCGAAGAAATTGAATTTGTCCGGGAAGGCGAAATACTCGGCGAGCAGGCGCATGCCCGGATGCACACCGTCCTCGTCCGGCAGCAGCACTTCGTCGCTGGCGAACCCGACGATAGCTGGCAGCCCCGTCAGCACTTTCGGCACGCTGCCGACGGGGCCGGCCAGCACCTTCACCGCATGGGCGCCGAGCAGGTCATACAGGCAGGCGTTGATCACCGGGGAGGCAGCCAGGTGCACGCGCAACTGTTTGATCGCCAACGCCGACCACTGGCTTTCGCCGAGGCAGCGCAGGCTCAGGCGCAGGGCCGAGCGCGCTTGCGCCACGCCGGTCAAGGCCTGGGCTTCGTCGCTGCCCAGCAGCAGTGCTTCATTGATTTCCACCGGCCACAATCGAACCGCGGCGCTGGTACGAAAGTGGATGCTTTCGCCTTTGAGGGTGGTGACAAACAGCGGTGTATCCCTGGGTAGCGGGTAACCGCCGGCCAGGTTGCCTTTGCTCGGATCCGGTTCGAACTGCACGATCGCGCAGGACGGCAACGGTCGCATGGCCAACGGGTAAAGCTGTTCGAGCAAGGCATCGCTGAATTCGGCGTAGTCGTCATCGAGCCGCCGTTGCAAGCGCGCGGCGAGCAAGGCGAAACCTTCGAGCAGTCGTTCGACATGCGGGTCGGGGCATTCACCGGGGGACAGTTCCAGGCGTCTGGCGACCTTGGGATAACGTTCGGCAAAAATACTCCCGGCGTGCCGCAGCCAGGTCAGTTCGCGCTGGTAGTAATCGAGCAGTTGCGGGTCAATCGAGTCGCTCATGACGCACCTCAAGGCCATCGCTGACCTTCTCGATGACAAATGCCACGGGCCAGTGCTGCTGGCCGCTGCGCAACTCGCCCAGTAGCCGAATGCTCAGTTGCTGCGGATGGCCGGGGACCGGATTGACCTGAACCTCGCCCAGTCGCAGGCGCGGTTCAAAATGGGTGATCGCCTCGCGGATTTCCCGCGCCAACTGACGACGGTCATCGCTGCGCTGCTGTTGCAAGGCGGTCCAGTCAGCGATGCCGTAGTCGAGAATGCTCGGCGGAGAGGTCAGTGGGCGTTGGCCGCGTCGGGTATTGAACAGCCGCAGCAATTCCGTGTGCACCGAGTCGAGCAGCCCCTGGCGATCGAACACCTGCACGGTGTCGACCTCGCTTGAGGCGAGGCGCTCGAACAACGGTGGGAGAATGCCGGTGCCTGCCATGGCCGACGCGTCCGCTTACTTGACGAGCTTGTTGGCGGCCATGTCCCAGGTCGAGGCGGCCGTGCCTTCCTTGGTACCGTCGTCTTTCTGGGCCGTGAGTTCCCACTTGATCTTGGTGAAGTTCAGCGACAGGGTTTCCACCGGTTTGCCACCCGTACCGCCGCTGACGCTGACGTTGGACAGCACGACGTTGTTCAGGGTGTAGATGATGAACGGCATCAGCTGACCGCTGCCTTCGGCGGCGTTGCGGCCGATGGTGATTTTGGCTTCGGGGATCGGTTTGCCGGCGCAGCAATACTCGTTGAGGGAGGGCGTCGAGCTGTCGACGAATTTGGTCAGGGTGAACTCGCCGATGTGCGGCTTGCCGGAGGTACGCTCCGAGTTGCTGACGTCGTTGGTCACCTGCATCGCCACGTTGTGGCTGTATGACATGACTTCGATCTTGTCCTTATAACCCTCGAGCAGGCTATCGCCTTTGATGTCGCCGCCGAGGTCGAGAATGATTGCATCCATCGCATGAAACTCCTGAAAGTAATCGTGCTAGATAAGCAGGGGGAATCCCGCCGGGTTGGCCGGCGGGAGGCAGGTCAGGCAGCTACCGGTGGTGGCAGGGTCGCGACCAGGCGGATCGACGCGGTCAGCTCTTCGAGCTGGAAGTGTGGCCGCAGGAACACCGTGGCTTTGTAGGCGCCCGGTTTGCCGGCCACCTCGGTCACGTCCACCCGGGCTTCACGCAACGGGTATTGCGCCTTGATCTCTTGCGGCGCGTTGTCGTTGATCAGCACGTAGTCGGCGATCCAGTTATTGAGGTACGTCTGCACATTGTCACGGGTCATGAAACTGCCGACCTTGTCGCGCATGATCACCTTCAGGTAGTGCGCGAAACGCGACGCCGCGAGCACGTATGGCAGCATCGCCGAGATCCGCGCGTTGGCGTTCGCCTCATTGGTGTTGTAGAGCTTGGACTTGTTGGTGGTCTGGCCACCGAAGAACACCGCCACGTCGCTGTTTTTCTTGTGACACAGGGCAATGAAACCGAGGTCGTTGAGTTCCTTCTCACGCCGGTCGGTGATCGCCACTTCGGTCGGGCATTTGAGCGACAGATCGCCAGAGGTGGTGCGGAAGGTATGGGCCGGCAGGCCTTCGACCGCACCACCGCCTTCGGCACCGCGAATCGCCGCGCACCAGCCGTATTTGGCGAAGGCTTCGGTGATCCGTTGCGACAAGGCCCACGCGGCATTGCCCCACAGGTATTTGCCATGGTCGCTGCCGTTGACGTCCTCGACGTAGTTGATGCCTTCCACCGGTGATGTGTCAGGACCGTAAGGCAGGCGCAGCAGGAAGTGCGGCAGCACCAGCGACACATAGCGCGAGTCTTCGCTTTCGCGGAACGAGCGCCATTTGATCAGCTCCTGGCTTTCGAAGACTTTCGACAGGTCACGCGGCACGGCCAGTTCGGTGAAGCTGTTCATGTCGAACAGTCGAGGGCTGGCGGCGGCAATGAACGGCGCGTGAGCGGCCGCGGCGACGTTCGAGAGTTTCTCCAGCAGGCCGATGTCCTGCGGGTGCCGGCCGAAGGTGTAGTCACCCACCAGCAGGCTGAACGGGTGGCCGCCGAAGGTGCCGTATTCCTCTTCGTAGATCTTCTTGAACAGCGCGCTCTGGTCGAACTCGACGGCTTTTTCCAGATCGTTCTGCAGCTCTTTCTGGGTCACGTTGAGCAGGCGAAGTTTAAGCCGGGAACTGGTTTCGGTGTTCTTCACCAACAGATGCAGGCCGCGCCAGGAGGCTTCGAGTTTTTGCAGGTCCGGGTGGTGCAACACTTCGTTGAGTTGAGCGCTGATCAGCTCGTCGATCTTGCTGATGCGGTCGTTGATCATCGCCACGGTGTCCTTGTCGATGGCCATGCCTTCGTCGAGTACCTGGGTGGCGAATTCCGCGAGCATGTCGCGGGCGTAATCCTGCTGGCTGTCGTCATGGGCCATGCGGCCTTTGGCGATTATTTCATCGAGCAGAGACAAGGTCTGGGCGGCACTGTCGCTGGCTTGGCTCTGGGCGGCGGATGAGGCGGGCATGGCGAATTCTCCCTAAGTGGATGAACGATCAAGCTTGCGGTTCGGCCGGTGCTTCTGCATCGCCTGCGGGGGCAGGGGCGGCGGTTTCCGGGCGGGCCGACTTGATCTCTTGCAGTCCCTCGGTGTTGGCGATCACATCGCGCAACAGCTTGTCCAGATCATCGTTGCCATCGAGCTTGGTCAGCAGATCGCGCAGACGCTGGCGCGCTTCGAACAGGCGCCGCAGCGGAGTGACCTGCTCGACCACCTTGACCGGGTCGAAGTCGTCGATGTGTTTGAAGTTGAGCTCGATGTTGAGTTTGCTGTCGTCGCCGCTGAGGGTGTTGGTGACCTGCAAGGTGGCGCGCGGGCCGATCGAGGCGAGCACTTCGTTGAAGTTGTCGCGGTCGATTTCGGTGAAGCGCCGTTCATTCAGTTTCGGGAGTGGCTCCAGAGGCTTGCCGGAGAGGTCGGCAAGGATGCCGACAACCAACGGCAATTCTTTCTTCTCGATCGCGTTGCCGATTTCGACGTCGTAGGTGATTTGGACCCGGGGCGGGCGAACCCTGTCGAGCTTGTGCTGAGTACTTTCTGCCATGGTGGCTGACTCCGATGCATGAGGCGGGCGCAATGCATCGGGAGGCCCGTTTCATCGCATTCCCTTACTGGACCGTAGGTTAGAAAGGGAGGGCAGAGGACCTGTCATTCCTTTGACGAACCTTCCACATTCGTCGTGCCGACCGAACTACCCAAGACGCTAGAACAGGTCTATAAAAAAGCAAACAAAAAACAATTTTGGACCGTGTCGAGAAAAGGAAAATTCATTTTGGACACACGTTTTTTTTCGTTCGTTTTGTTCCTGTCACTCGCCGGGTGTTCGTTGTTCGGGCCTCGTGTCGATCTCGATAGCCTGACGCTGGACGTCGCCCCCCGCGCCAACGATGACACGCCGATCGCGGTGGACTTCATTGCGGTGAACGATGTGGATCTGCTCAAGCAGTTGTCGGGCATCACCGCCCGGCAGTGGTTCGCCGAACGCGAGCAGTTCCAGCGCGACTACCGACAGCTGATGACGGTCTGGGGACTGGAGCTGGTGCCCGGTCAATTCATCGACAAACAACCCTTCCCGCTGGGGGGCACGCGGGCGGCTGGACTTTTAGTCTTCGCCAGCTATAACACTCCCGGAGCACACCGGTTACGGCTGGATGATCAGAGCAACGCCTGGCTCAAGTTCGACAGTCGCGAGATGACGCTGGTCAGCGACCACCCGAACTGAACACAGAGGTCAAGGTGCGCAAACATGTGGGAGCGAGCCTGCTCGCGATGACAGCAGCACATCCAGCATCCATGTTCGCTGACCCACCGCTATCGCGAGCAGGCTCGCTCCCACAGGGGCTACGGTGTTCAAGCAGGGCCAGGCCGCCATTCCTAGCGCGGCGCCACGAGAGGTCGAAGGGAATCGTATGAGTCTGCTACCTGACGCGGTTTGCTGGCATGAGGGCATGCAGTTACTGCCCCAGCATTTTCAGTTGCAAGGGCTGCGGGCCGAGGCGCTGGTGGCGCATTTTGCCCAGGCCTGTAATCCGTGGTTCTGGGGCGTGACTCGCGTTGAATTCGATCCCTCGGCATTGAGCGGCGGGCTCGTACGACTGATCAATTTACAGGCGACCTTGCCGGACGGTTTGCCGGTCAATCTGCAAGCCGGTGTGGGGCCGATGCTGGAGCTCGACGTCAGTGAAGCGATCGACGCCACGGACAACGCCACCGTTACCGTTTACCTGGCGATCAGTCCCCTGTGGCGCGCCGGTCAGCTGCTACCGCTCAAGGGCCGATTGCAATCGGTGGTCGGCGATGCGTTGCCGGACCTCACGAGTGGCGAGTACCCCGAATCGATCACGGTCTGGCGTCCGAATCCGCGTTTGTGCACGCAGTTGAACAAGGCAGATTCCGTCTGCCTGCCACTGCTGAGAATTCGCAAGGAAGGCGGTGGCTTTCTTCAGTTGCCTTACACCCCGCCGACACCGTGCCTGTTGCCCGAGTCGGTACTGGGGCGACGCGTGGCCGGGCTGTGCGCCAGGGCGCGGGAGAAATGCATGTTCCTCGCCGGTCGTTTGCGTCAGGCGCAGCAGGCCGGCAATCAGGACGACTCGCTGGAAATTCGCCGCCAGTTGACGGCGCTCTGGGCGCGGCTGCCGGAAGTCGAAGGCCTGTTGAATAGTCGAGTGGCCACGCCTCAGGCGCTATATGGCTTGTTGCTCGGGCTGGCCGGTGCCTGGTCGGCGCTCGATCCACTGGCCGGTGTTCCGGCGTTCGCTCCATTGGATTTTCTTGAGTTGCAGCGCGGCTATGAGGCGGTGCTCGACTGGCTTGAAAAGACCCTCGAACTGATTCGCGCCGGTTATCGCAGCCTGGCGTTCGAACGCAATGAACAGACCTTCTCGATTCAATTGCCCGACGACCAGCCGAGCCAACGGCTGGTCATCGGTTTGCGCATGCCCAACGGTGCCAGCGAGCAGGCCGCGAGCGAATGGTTGGGCGGGGCGATCATCGCGTCGCAGCCGCACATTGCGCTGCTCAGCCGCCAGCGCATGAGCGGTTTGTCCCATCAAGCCATGAGTCGCAATGAACAAGTGGCCTACAGCGTTGGCGACGACACGCGATTGTTTGTGGTGACGGCCGAAGGCCAGTGGTTCGACGGGCAGTTGCCGTTGCTGATTGCCGCACCGGCTTCCAGGCTGGCCAGCAGTCCATGGCAAGTGGTGTTGTTTGTGGCCCAGGCGAGTGAAAGTGCCTGATCAAGGAAGGAACGTCCTATGTCTGAGGGCAATGTCGGTTCGGGTACACGAGGTCTCCACGAAGCGCCGCTGAGCAGTGCTTTTCGCCAGGCCTGGCAGCAATGGTCCCAGGACTGGAACCAGTTGCCCAAGGACAGCGAGGACGAGGCGCTGGTGGACGCGGTGGTCGAACTGTCGACGCAGATCTCCCAACGACTCTGGCGAACCGCATTCGCCAAAGTCGGTGACGCCGCCACCGAGCAAGTCAAAGCGCTGGTCTACGCCTTTGTCGCGCTGGTCGATGAAACCTTGCTGTTTACGCCTTGGCCGGGCCAGTCGGCCTGGCAGGAAAAACCCCTGGAGTCGCGGCTGTACGCCAGCCGTCAGGCCGGTGAACGGATACCGCTGGCGATCAAGGAACTGCTGGACGAGCAAATCCCCACCACCCGCGATCTGGCCAATGTCTATTTGCAGTGTCTGGTGCTGGGATTTGAGGGGCGCCTGCGCGGTGAACAGAATCAGGCCCAGCATGAAAAATGGCGCTTGGCGCTGTTCACTTTTGCCTGGCAGCACGAGGCGGATTATGCCGACGTTACTGCCCGGCTCGAACAGCCTTCAGTCGTGCCGCCGGTGCAATTGCCGATGCGCCTTTCGTTGCCCGATGGTTTTCGCCTGGGCCTGGGGATTTTCGCCATGGTGTTGCTGCTGACCGGGTTGGGGCAGTTGTTCTGGCGTGACATTCGTCTGGAGCTCGAACCGGTCTTGCAGATGACCGATTCCGTCGCCGCCTCGGAGCAAGACTCATGAGCACGCTGGGAATTATCGGCCTCATCATCGCCGTGCTGTTGGTGCTGGCGATTGTCGGGGTGGCGGTCTGGTGGTTGCGCACGCAAAGCGGTGCGGCGATTCGCAGTTTTTACCTGGCGGTGCGGCACATGGAGCAGGAGCAGGGCGCCCAGGACCGCTACCAGATTCCATGGCTGTTGATGCTCGGCAACGAAACCCAGGGCACCCAGTTATGTACTCAGTGGCGCTTGCAGCCCACCGACAAACCGGCCTGGTTCGGTCGCTGGTGGTCGGACCCTGAAGGTGCCGTGTTGGTGGTGCCACAGGCGCTGTTTTTGCCGGATGAGGGTATGAACCTGCAACGGGGCGGCTGGTGGCGCTTGTTGGGATTGATCCTGCGTTTGCGCAGTCAGCGTCCGCTGGACGGGGTGATCTGGACGGTGCCGGTCAGTCGACTGGGCAACGTCGAGCAAGCCGCGACCCTCGGGTTGGCGGCGCGTCGACGCTTCATTGATCTGTTGCAACGGTTCGGGCTGAGCCTGCCGGTGTACGTGATCATTACCGGCATGGAAGAGTTGCCGGGCTTTCAGGAATTGATCAGTGCGCTGCCGGTCGAGGCCCGCGAACGCACATTGGGCTGGTCCTCGCCTCACGGGCCCGATGCGGTCTGGCAGACGCAATGGAGCGATCAGGCGCTGGATCAGGTCAATCGGGCCTTGTCGGAATCGATCATCGAAATCGGCGCCTTGTCCGGGCAGTTGAGCAGTGAGCTGTATGGCTTGCCGGAACGTTTCGAAGCCTTGCGGCGCCATCTGCAAAGCCTGCTGGAGCCGGTTTTCCAGGGCAATGCGCAAGGCGAGGCACCGCGTTTTCGTGGTGTTTATTTCACCGCCAACCAGCCTTCGGACGACGCCGCTGACGGGTTTTCGGCCTACGACAGCGGGTTGCAGCAGAGTGCTTTTGCCCGGCAATTGTGGCAGCGGCGGGTGGTCGCCGAGCGCGGTCTGGCTCAGGTGGTGCCACGCCTGTTACGTCTACGTCAGCGCTGGCAGCGCGTGACCGGTGGGGTGGCGCTAGTGGTCGCGGTGGTCTGGAGCGCGGGCATGCTGTGGGTCTGGCAGGACTCGGTCAAGGAGGCCCATGAACTGTCGCGCCTGTTGCAAGGGGCGCAGAAAAATTACGCGGCGGTCACGGATGAGTCTCATCGGCTGGAGTCGACCCGGCGCAATGTCCAGGGTTTCTGGCGAGTGCTGGAAAAGGCGCCGGGCTGGAGCTTCACCTCGGTGGTATTCCCGACCTCCTGGTTCTCATCGCTGGATGTGCAATTGGAAAACGAGTTGCACCTGACCGCCCGCAGCCATTTGTTGCTGCCATTGAGCGAGCTGTTGAGCGCGGATCTGGCGCAACTCAAAACCATCCGCAACACCGAACGACGGGGCAACGTCGAAAGCGAAGATCCGGCCCAATGGCAAAACTACGTCAAGGCCACGGATCTGGTGGAGCGTGCGGTGAATCTGGAACAGCAGAACCAGTGGTTTCATCAGGCCCTGAACAACACCAAGGCGCCTCTCGAAGACCTGGTGTTGCTGAGCAACCACGCCTTGTCCTTGAACCTCAACGCCGGCACCTTACGTCGCGCCGGCTTTTACAACCGGGTACTGCTTGATGCCGACAACAGTGACTTGAAAGCGCTGGACCTGACCGTCGAGCGCCCGGTGATCGAGGAGAATTTCCTCGGCCTGATGGAGCGCTGGCTGGACCAGTATTTCCTGGCCGACAATTTCGTGCGCCAGGCCGGTTATCTGCGCTTGCATCTGGAGCGGCTGGAGGCCGGCAGTGGCAATTCCCTCACCGAGCTGGAAGATCTGCGCGCGCTGATCGATGACTTGCAAGCGCTGATCGGCCTGACCAACTCAGCATGGAGCCGAGGCAAGGGGCAGGATCTGGTGCCCGGTTACCGCGTGATGATGGACAAAGTGCGCCAGAGCACTCTGCTTGGCCCACAGGTCGAACAGCAGTTGGATCAGCAGGCGTCGAAGCTGCAACAGAGCTTTCGTGATCAGTGGATCGCACAGGCCGGTGCCAGAGGGAATTTGTTGGTGCAGCAAGGCAGCGGGCAGCTGGAGTTACAGGAGCATGTGAGCCAGCTGAACAACGCGGTGCAGGCGCTGTTCAAACGTGACTTTGTGGCCATCGCCTTACAGGCCGATCGGTCCGAAGCCCCGGATGGGCAGGGGCAGGGCGTTGATGGCGATGACCTCGACAGTGCGCTGAACTATTTCGCCAGCTACAAGAGTTACGCCGCCGAAGAGCTGCCGCGCATTCCCCCTGCGTATCGCGGGGCCTTGCTGCAAGCGGCCGAAGGCGCCGTGGTCAAGGCCATGTTGTCGAGCCTGAGCGAGCACAATGCTCAGGTGCATAGCGGTGTTTTCAATGTGCAGGCTTCCCAGGCGATTGCCTTGCAGAAAGCCTTTATCGAGGTGCGTCGCAGCGATCTGGCCACGCGTTTGCAAAGTGCCTTGAACCGCCGCGCCCTGGCCGAAGTCGCCAGTGGCCTCGATGAGGTCGTCGCCCAGCCGCTGTTCAGCGGGCGCACCGAAATCAGCCAGTGGGACGGCTCGAAAAACCTCGGGCTGCAATTGTATGGCGCCAACGACGTGCAGGATTTGAAACTGAGCCTCAAGCAGCAATTCAACACCATGCTCGGCATTACCGAGCGACGCACCTCGGCGCTGGAGTGGCTGAAAGTGCAGCAACAGAATCTTTCGGCGCTGGACTATGAGCGCGTGACGCAGTTCATTGCGCTCAACGACGAACTGCTCAAATACAAGGAGCAGAATCCCGCCAGCTCGCCGGCGCAGATCGAGCAGTTGGTGAGCCGCGACTTCATCGAAATGGACGCGACGTCCTGTGTCCAGATCCTGCAAACCGCCAACCTGTCTGGCGGACGCGGAACATTGGCGTTGCGGGCGGTGGAGCTGCAACAAACCGCCATGCAACGCTGCCAGTTTCTGCAACAGCAACAGGCGGCGGCAGCGTGGAACGACCTCGCCAACTATTTCAATCAGTACCTGGCGGAGCGCTTTCCGTTTGCCAATGGCCTTCAGGCCTCTGATGCCGACCCAGCCCGAGTCCAGCATCTGTTGGAACTGATCGACAAGCGTTTGCCAGTGGCGCAGGCCGGATTGTTGCTGAGCCAGACCCCGGAGCGCCTGGCCGCCGAGGACTTTCTCAATCGTCTGAAGCAAGCCAGCACCTGGCTGGGCCCGATGTTTGTGCGCGATAAAAGTGGGGTGCTGGGGGTGGAGATGGACGTGCGCTGGCGCACCGACCGAGAGGAAGAGCGCGGTGCCGATCAGGTCATTGCCTGGGGCTTGAATGCCGGCAATCAACAGATCAGCTACCCCGGCGAGCCCCAGCAGAACCTGCGCTGGATGGTCGGCCAACCGATTCGGCTGAGCTTGCGTTGGGCCAGAAACGGCTACCAGCGCCCGGCCAACGATCCGTTGCAGCCGAGCCTGGTGGTGCGGGATCTGGAAGCGGGCTGGGAGTACGGCGGTCCGTGGTCGTTACTGCGTTTGATGCGTTCGCATGGGTCGGTGCAGCGCCAGCCGAGCATGGACTACACGGATTTTCCGTTGACCTTGCGCCTGCCCGTGACGACGCAGTCCAGCACTGCTGAGCAAACCCTGATGTTTGTGCGCCTGTCGTTGATGACCCAGGGCTCGAAATTGCCGCTGTCCATTCAGCCCTTGCCAACCCGGGCTCCGCGCTCACCGTTCACGTTGACGAGATCGACCGCGGGCATTGAAGCTCCTGACATCGACCCCCAAAAGGAGGGCTTGTGAATCAACCTTCAACACCGTTGCCGGAACTGATTACCCAACTGCTCGAACCGATCAGCGTGGAGGCCCCCTGTGGCCAGGACCTGCGTTATGAGCCTGAGTTCGACCGGTTGCGCGAACTGCGTCGTGAAGATGACACCAGTTTGCCCACGGGGGTGTGGCAGTCGTCGATCAAGCGCGCCCAATGGCCGGAACTGGAAAAACTGACCACCAGCCTGCTGCTTGAACGCAGCAAGGATTTGATGCTCAGCGCCTGGCTGGGTGAGGCCTGGCTGCATCAGGACGGACTCGAAGGCTTGCCGGGCAGCCTGGCGCTGGTTGCCGGGTTATGCGAGCGCTATCCCGAGCATCTGCACCCACAGGCTGAGGACGGCGATCAGTCATGGCGGGTGATACCGCTCGAATGGCTGGCTCGACGCTACGCTGAAGTGTTGCTGACCCGAGTGCCGTTGTTCGAGCCGCGCAACAATGAATTCGATAGTTTCTGCCTGGATGCCTGGCGTCGGTTGCAGCTGCAACAGGTACAGGCCAGTGACAGTAAAACGGCCAAGACTTCGGCCGAGAACGCGCGTAACGAACAGAAAAAACTCACCGAACAAATTCGCGCCACCCCGTTGTCCTTCTGGTTGCGCAGCCAGGGCACGCTGCTGCTCAGCCAGCAGCACCTGCAACGCCTGGAGGTGTGGAGCGACGCCTATCTCGGCAACCAGGCCCCAGGCTTCAAAGCGTTGCAGGATGTGATCGAAGCATTGTTGACGCTGGTTCAGGAGTTCATCGCCATGCATCCACGAAAACCGACCCCGGCGCCTGTCGAAACGCCTGCGGTAGCGGCATCGAGCCCGGTCGCCGTGCCGGACCTCATCCCCGCACCTCAGGCGTTCAGCGAGCCGGCGAGTCGTGAAGAGGCGTACAGGCAACTGCTGTTGATCGCCGACTACCTGGCGCGCACCGAACCCCACAGCCCGGTTCCCTATCTGATCAAACGGGGCGTGGAGTGGGGCAACAAGCCTTTGAGCGAGTTGCTTGGAGAACTGATCAGCGCCGATGCCGAATCCCGGCGACTCTGGACGCTGTTGGGCGTCCTTTAATGGGTGTGCTGGACGGCTGCCGACGGCGGCGGTAAAGCAATGGGCGTGAGTACCGGTTGACCGGAAAAGTACGCCGTCAGGTTTTTTCCGACCAGTTCCACAGTGCCTTGGGTGGCCTCCGGGGACAATCCAGCGACATGCGGGGTCAGAATCACGTTGGCCAACCGCTTGAGGGCGTCCGGCACCTGGGGTTCGTTATCGAAGACATCCAGCGCGGCACCGGCAATCCGTCGTTGCTCCAGCGCGCTGACCAGGTCCGCCGTGACGACCACACTGGCCCGGGCGATGTTGACGATAAATCCGTTGGGCCCTAGAGCGTCGAGTACCTGTCTGTTGATCAGGTGTTGGGTGCCGAGCCCGCCGGGGGCGGCGATTATCAGAAAATCCGAGTGGCGTGCCAGTTCGGCAGGCGTCGAGCAGAAGCTGTAGGGCACGTCGCTGCGATGCTGGCGGTTGTGGTAACTCACCGTCATGTCGAAACCGTTGGCGGCACGTTTTGCGATAGCCATGCCGACGGCACCGAGGCCCAGGATGCCCAGGCGTTTGCCGGCCAGGGACGGGCGCATGATTTTCGGCCACTCGCCCCGACGCACGGCGGCATCGGCCCGAGGGATGTCCCGGACCAGTGACAGCAACAACGCCATGGCGTGGTCGGCGACGGAAGATGCATTGACGCCGGCACCGTTGGTAACGGTGATGCTGCGGTCGGCGGCGGCTTGCAGGTCGACGTGCTCGTAGCCGGCACCGATCACGCAGATGATCTTGAGGTTGGGCAGGGCGGCGATTTCATCGGCGTACAGGCCCAACGGGCCGCGCGTCAGCACCGCATCGATCTGACTGCCCTGTCGGGCAATGGCGGCGGCGCGTTCGGCCGGGGTCGGGGCCAGGATCAAATGAAACCCCTGATGTTCGAGAATCGGCAGGTATTCATTGATGGTTTCAACCAGTACCAGAACAGTTACAGGCATGCTGGGCTCCTGTGGGCAGCGGAATTTCGGGGGCTCGAACGTCGCTTCAGATTGCTGACCTCAGAGCGGTTTGGCAATGGCCAGGGTTTTTGGCTCCCGGAGGCGGAGCTGGCGAAGCCTGCGATCCTTCTATAGACAACACTAGATCAGTGCGAGGCAGATTGAGAGGATTTGTCCGCTGCTCGTAGGAGTGAGGCTTGCCCGCGAAGAACGATAACGCGGTATTGCTGATGGACCGAGGCGACTGGTTCGCGGGCAAGTCGGATCGCCGCACCGCTCGCTCCTACAGGAGGACGCAGGCGCCAACGGCATCTGATCCGCATAACCGTTGCTCAGCTAAGTCTTTGCTTCTGCTGATTAATCCCGGACAATCGCGCCCCTGTTTCGGCCAGGGCGCTGCCTGTCGGGTTTTTCCGACTCGTCCTGACCGGGTGGCAAGTGACCGGAAAGCGGAGATCCGACCGGATGAATGATCAGGCCAATAGCGTCGACGAACGCTATGTAGCGGCAACACCAGCAAGCCTCGAAAGCTGGAATCGCCATGACACCACCTGGATGCTGGGCCTGTTTGGCACGGCGATCGGGGCGGGTACCCTGTTTTTACCGATCAACGCAGGCCTGGGCGGCTTCTGGCCGTTGCTGGTCCTGGCGGTGTTGGCGTTCCCCATGACGTTTTACGCCCACCGTGGCCTGACCCGCTTTGTGCTGTCCGGTCGCGAAGGCGCAGACATCACTGAGGTGGTGGAAGAACACTTTGGCATCAAGGCCGGTGCGCTGATCACGTTGCTGTATTTCTTCGCGATCTTCCCGATCCTGCTGATCTACAGCGTGGCCCTGACCAACACCGTGGGCAGTTTCCTCGAACACCAACTGCACATCATGCCGCCGCCGCGCGCCGTGCTGTCGTTCGTGCTGATTCTCGGCCTGCTGGCGGTGGTGCGTTGCGGTGAGCAGGTGATCGTCAAGGCCATGAGCCTGATGGTGTATCCGTTCATCGTTGCGCTGCTGTTCCTGGCGGTGTTCCTGATTCCCCATTGGAATGGCGGCATCCTCAGCACCGCGTCCACGCTGCCTGAGCCCTCGGCGCTGCTGCACACCCTGTGGTTGGCGATTCCGGTAATGGTGTTCTCGTTCAACCATTCGCCGATCATTTCGGCGTTCTCGGTGGACCAGAAACGTCGCTATGGCGTGCATGCCCAAGAGCGCAGCTCGCAGATCCTGTCCCGTGCCCACGCCTTGATGGTGGTGATGGTGCTGTTCTTCGTCTTCAGCTGCGTGCTGACCCTGTCGCCCGCGCAACTGGCGGAAGCCAAGGCGCAGAACCTGTCGATCCTGTCGTACCTGGCCAACCACTTCAGCAATCCGACCATCGCCTTTGCGGCGCCGTTGATTGCCTTCGTGGCCATTTCCAAATCGTTCCTGGGCCACTACATCGGCGCCAGTGAAGGCTTGAAGGGCCTGATCGTCAAGAGCGGCAAACGCCCGACGCCGAAGACCCTGGACCGTATGACCGCGGCGTTCATGCTGGTGGTGTGCTGGATCGTCGCCACGCTGAACCCGAGCATTCTCGGCATGATCGAAACCCTCGGTGGCCCGGTCATCGCGGCGATTCTGTTCCTGATGCCGATGTACGCGATCCGCAAAGTGCCGGCCATGGCGCGTTACCGTGGTCAGGCGTCCAATGTCTTCGTGACGGCGGTGGGCCTGGTGGCGATTTCCGCGTTGGTCTACTCCCTGACGGCTTGATGCATGCCCTGTAGGAGCGAGGCTTGCCCGCGAAGAACGATAACGCGGTATGCCTGATGGACCGAGACGACTGGTTCGCGGGCAAGCCTCGCTCCTACAGGAATCAGTGCAACCTGATCCAGAGCACACCATTCCAGGGGATTAACGACTAAGCTGCGGGTTGCATTAGCGCATCATCGTGGAGCGCTTTCTCTGGAGACGCTTTATGGCAGGTGCCACTGGCGCAGCGGCGCAACCCCGTGCCGATACACCCAATCGCTGGCTGGACGTTTTGGCCGGCCTGTCGATTGCCGGTTTGTTGTTACCCGAGGCGGTCGCCTATTCCAGCATTGCCGCGTTACCACCCCAGGCCGGGGTCATTGCGTTGTTTGCCGGTCTGCTGTGCTACGGGCTGTTAGGCACCAGCCGTTTTGCCATCGTTTCCGCGACTTCTTCCTCCGCCGCCGTTCTGGCTGCTTCCACTGCCACGCTGGCCAACGGTGATTCCGCCCTGCGTATGACCCTGGCGATCGGTCTGGTACTGGTAACCGGTGGGTTCTTCTTGCTGGCCGGGCTGCTCAGGCTCGGCAGCGTGACCTCGTTCATTGCCAAACCGGTATTGCGCGGCTTTGCCTTGGGCCTGGCGATGACCATCATCCTCAAGCAGGTGGCGAGCGCCGTCGATGTGCATTTGAACAGCGGCAGTCTGATCCACCTCGTGCCCCAGTTGCTGGAGCAGTTGCCACAATGGAATCGCGTCGGCGCGCTGGTGGCGGTTGTGTCATTGGTGGTGCTGTGGCTGTGCGCGCGGGTCCGGCGTTTGCCCGGAGGTTTGCTGGTGGTGGCGCTCGGCATTGCGACCGGCCAGTGGCTGAACTTGCCGGCCTACGGGGTGAATCTGATCGGTGTGATCGACCTGAGCCTTGAAGTGCCCGGGCTGCCAGTGTTGCCGTTTACCGACTGGCTGCGTCTGGGGGAATTGGCGATTGCCATGGTGATGATTCTGTATGCCGAGTCTTACGGATCGATCACCTCGTTTGCGCTCAAGCACGGTGACCGGGTTTCCTCGAACCGCGATCTGCTGGCCCTCGGTGCGGCCAATCTGTTGTCCGGGCTATTCCATGGCATGCCAGCGGGTGCCGGTTACTCCGCGACGGCGGCCAATGAGGCAGCGGGCGCCAGTTCGCGCATGGCCGGCGCGGTGGCGGCGGGGGTGGTCTTGCTCATCGTATTGACGGTACTGCCCTACATCGCCCTGACCCCCGAGCCGGTGCTGGCCGCCATCGTCATTCATGCCTTGGCGCGCGGTTTGAGCCTGCAGCCATTGGGGCGCTATTTCATCTGGCGCCGCGACCGTTTGCTGGTGATCTGCGCGGTGGCGGCGGTGCTGGTGCTGGGGGTGCTGGACGGCTTGCTGGTGGCGGTGGTGATCAGCGTGATGCTGATGCTGAAACAAATGTCTTCGGCGGATATTCAAGTGTTGGGGAAAATGGGCAGCGGTCACGATTACGTCGATCTGCAACGTCATCCTCACGCCGTGGAAACCCCCGGCATATTGATCGTCAGGCCCAGCGAGCCACTGTTTTTCGCTAACGTGGAACGCATTCTGGGTGGTGCGCTGCACCTGGCCCGGCACTCAGAGTCACCGGTGCATACGATTATTCTCAGTCTCGAAGAGTCGCCCGACCTGGACGGCACCAGCATCGAAGCGCTGGAAGCGTTCTTTTTGCAGGTGCGGGCGCTGAACATGTTGTTGATCCTGGCGCGGCTCAAGGACCAGGCTCAAGCGGTACTCTCGATATTGCCCGCACGGGAGCGCGAACAGGTCATTCTCAGCGACCTGAGTGTCGACGTTGCCGTACAACAAGCGCTCACGTTGGCCGGACGGGTGTCGCAGGCATAAAAAAACGCCGCTCATCTCACGATGGGCGGCGTTCTTTATTGCTGTGTAACGTTAGGCTTGAACGACCGGGATGTTGGCGTTCGCAGCAGCTTCACGGAACTCGGCGATCTGGTCGAAGGACAGGTAGCGGTAAACATCGGCCGCCATGCTGTCGATCTTGCCAGCGTATTCCATGTACTCCTCGACGGTCGGCAGGCGACCCAGGATGGACGCAACGGACGCCAGCTCGGCCGAAGCCAGGTAGACGTTCGCGCCGTCACCCAGACGGTTCGGGAAGTTACGGGTCGACGTCGACACCACGGTGCTGTTCGGCTCAACGCGTGCCTGGTTACCCATGCACAGCGAGCAGCCTGGCATTTCCATGCGTGCGCCGGCCTTGCCGTAGATGCCGTAGTAGCCTTCTTCGGTCAGCTGGTGAGCGTCCATTTTGGTCGGCGGCGACAGCCACAGACGGGTTGGCAGCTGACCCTTGACCTGTTCCAGCAACTTGCCGGCAGCGCGGAAGTGACCGATGTTGGTCATGCACGAACCGATGAACACTTCGTCGATCTTCTCGCCAGCAACGCTGGACAGCAGACGGGCGTCGTCCGGATCGTTTGGCGCGCAGAGCACAGGCTCTTTGATGTCGGCCAGGTCGATTTCGATGACTTCGGCGTATTCGGCGTCAGCGTCGGCAACCATCAACTCAGGGTTGGCGATCCAGGCTTCCATCGCTTGAGCACGACGTTCCAGGGTACGCACATCACCGTAGCCTTCACCGATCATCCAGCGCAGCAGGGTGATGTTCGATTGCAGGTATTCGGTGATCGACTCTTTCGACAGCTTGATGGTGCAACCGGCAGCCGAACGTTCGGCCGAGGCGTCGGACAGCTCGAAAGCCTGTTCGATGCTCAGGTTGTCCAGGCCTTCGATTTCCAGGATGCGGCCGGAGAAGGCGTTCTTCTTGCCTTTCTTCTCGACGGTCAGCAGGCCAGCCTGAATCGCGAAGTAAGGGATGGCGTGAACCAGGTCACGCAGGGTGACGCCCGGTTGCATCTCGCCTTTGAAGCGCACCAGGATCGATTCCGGCATGTCCAGCGGCATCACGCCAGTGGCAGCGGCGAATGCGACCAGACCGGAACCGGCCGGGAACGAAATGCCCATCGGGAAACGGGTGTGCGAGTCACCACCGGTGCCGACGGTGTCCGGCAGCAGCATGCGGTTCAGCCAGCTGTGGATGATGCCGTCGCCCGGACGCAGGGAAACGCCGCCGCGGGTCATGATGAAGTCAGGCAGGGTGTGGTGGGTGGTCACGTCGATCGGCTTTGGATACGCCGCGGTGTGGCAGAACGACTGCATCACCAGATCAGCGGAGAAGCCCAGGCACGCCAGGTCTTTCAGTTCGTCACGGGTCATTGGACCGGTGGTGTCCTGAGAACCCACGGTGGTCATTTTCGGTTCGCAGTAAGTACCAGGACGAACGCCTGCGACGCCGCACGCCTTGCCGACCATTTTCTGCGCCAGGGTGAAGCCCTTGGTGCTTTCGATCGGGGCATCCGGTTTCTTGAACAGGTCGAACGCTGGCAGACCCAGTTCGGCGCGAGCCTTGTCGGTCAGACCACGGCCGATGATCAGCGGGATACGACCGCCGGCACGGACTTCGTCCAACAGCACAGGGGTCTTCATTTCGAAGGTGGTGATGACTTCGTCGGTACCGTGCTTGCAGACTTTGCCAGCGTGCGGGTACAGGTCGATCACGTCGCCCATGTTGATGTTGGTCACATCAAATTCGATTGGCAGTGCGCCGGCATCTTCCATGGTGTTGTAGAAGATCGGAGCGATCTTGCTGCCGAAGCAGAAGCCGCCAGCGCGCTTGTTCGGCACGAAAGGAACGTCGTCGCCGAAGAACCACAGCACCGAGTTGGTGGCCGATTTACGCGACGAACCGGTACCGACCACGTCACCGACGTAGGCGATCGGGAAGCCGCTGTTGCGCATTTCTTCGATCTGCTTCATCGGGCCGATGGAGCCTTGTACGTCCGGCACGATGCCGTCGCGGGCCATTTTCAGCATGGCCAGGGCGTGCAGCGGGATGTCCGGGCGGGACCAGGCATCAGGAGCAGGGGACAGGTCGTCGGTGTTGGTTTCGCCAGTCACCTTGAACACACGCAGGCTGATCTTGTCGGCCAGCACAGGGCGGTTCTTGAACCACTCGCCGTCGGCCCAGGATTGCAGAACGCCTTTGGCGTGAACGTTGCCGTTCTTGGCGCGTTCAGCGACGTCGTGGAAAGCGTCGAACATCAGCAGGGTGTGCTTGAGTTCTTCTGCGGCTACTGGCGCCAGTTCGGCGTCGTCCAGCAGATTGACCAGCGTCACGATGTTGTAGCCGCCCTGCATGGTGCCGAGCAGTTCAACAGCGCGCTTCTTGTCGATCAGAGGGGATTTGGCTTCGCCTTTGGCGAGGGCAGAGAGGAAACCGGCCTTTACATAGGCCGCTTCGTCCACTCCAGGTGGAACGCGATTGGTGATCAGGTCAACGAGGAAAGCTTCTTCGCCAGCCGGGGGATTTTTCAGCAGCTCGACCAGGCCTGCAGTTTGTTCGGCGTTAAGCGGCTGGGGAACGATACCCAGTGCTGCACGCTCTTCGATATGTTTGCGGTAGGCTTCAAGCACAGTTATTACCCTCATCAGTGGTCCCAAATGGGTGTCCGGGACGCTCATCCCGAAATTGCCGTACTCATGCGCTGCGTGGCGTTGTGGGCCGCTTAGCCAGAATTACCGGCAATTCCTTACAGAAGCTGCTTTCAAAGTTTTACGCCTGCAGAACGGGGAGCTGATGAGGGTTGGCGTTGGGCTTTTCACCGCTGAAAAACCCTTCGCCAACACCGCTCTGAAGGAACGACTGTGCTCGTGACGCTTTGAAAACAGCTTCTAACGGACATTGGCGCCTTAAAAGGCTGGCTGATTCTACGGCAAAAAAAAATTAAAGGTAAGTGAGGGTCTATTGGACTTTGGTGGCGAGGCGCGTTGTGGGCCTACGTGTGCGAGGCAAGGCGCGGGATGCTGCTAATGGTTGTTCCCTTGGCAAATCCCGCAACGCAGCCTCGCGCACGTAGGCGCGCAACGCGGCCGTCACTAAAGTCCAATAGACCCTCCGCCCTGAATTTTGAGGGGTGATGAATGTTAGACAAAGGGCTAACATGCCGACCTGTTCTGCTTTCCCGTGTTTTGCCTACCTATGCCCAATCAGACCATCAAGACCCCCTGCGTCGGCCTCTGCTCCACTGTTTACGGTGACCTGGTGTGCCGTGGCTGCAAGCGTTTCCACCATGAAGTGATTCACTGGAACGGTTACAACGAGGAAGAAAAACGCGCGGTGTGGCTGCGTCTTGAGCAACTGTTGTCGCAGGTGATGGCCAGCAAGGTAGAGATTTTCGATCCCGCGTTGCTGCGTCTGCAGCTGGAACAGCGCAAGATCCGCTTTGTGCCGCATCAGTCGCAATATTGCTGGGCTTATCAGCTGATCGCCCGGGGCGCGCGGGTCATCAACAATCTGGAAGCCTACGGGATGGTGCTGCTGCCGGAGTTTCGCGACTGGAACCTGCCGGAACTGCGTGATGCCATTGATCGGGAATTTTTCCTGCTTTCGGAGGCGCATTACCAGCGCTACATTGCGCCGGGGTTTCTCAAGGATGCCTTTGGCGGCTGATTTTTAAAGTCAAAAGATCGCAGCCTTCGGCAGCTCCTACAGGGGAATGCGATCCATGTAGGAGCTGCCGAAGGCTGCGATCTTTTGATCTTGCTTAATGCTGGGTCACGATCTCCTCCAGATGATCCATGATCGTATCCGGCTTGAGCACCAACACATCGCTTTCCAGCGCATCGAGCACCACTTCCGCGGTATTACCGATCAACGCCCCCGACAACCCGGATCGTGCCACGGTGCCGATCACCGTCACGGCCGCGCCCAGTTTATGGGCCATGTGCGGAATCAATACATCCGCCGGACCTTCCGCGATATGCAGGTGTTCGTCATCAATGTCGAACTCGGCCTGAAAGGCTTTGCACTGCTCGCGATAGCGGGCCTCAATGGTTTCGCTGAGCTGAAACGTCGGGTCGGCCGCCGACAGCATCGGCGACGGATGGGCACTGATCACATGCAAATGAGCCTTGGCCAGGCTGGCGATGTCGTAGCCATGGTCGACGATGCTGGTATGCAAGGTGCGGTGTTCGCCGTCGACGTTACCGACATCAATGGCCGCCAGGATCACGCCGCCGGTCCAGGGTTTCGAGGTTTTCACCAGCAGCACCGGAGTGGGGCAGGAGCGCAGCAGTTTCCAGTCCGCCGGGGTCAGCAGGGCCTTTTTCAGCGGGCTGTCGGGGTAATGCTGCTTGACCACCAGCCCGCAGCCTTCGGCTTGCTGCACAATGACGATGGTTTGGTGCAGGCTTTCGTTCCAGGCCTGTTCAGTGGTGACGCTGTAGCCGTCAGCCACCAAGGAGGCCTTGAGCACGCCGAGCATGCCGGCGTGGTCATGCTTTCTATCGCAGACCAGCAGGTGCAGATGAGCCTGGGTCACGCCCGCGATCAGTTTGGCCCGTTTGAGCGCCAGGCTTTCCGAGTGTTCGGGTTCGATGACCACCAGAATGCTGCGAATGGCTTGCATGATCGGGTTCTCCTGAAAGGTAAAAACACTGCGTTGGACAACTATAGTTGCTGGTCGGACATTCGTGACTTGATGCATATCAACGGTCGCGACTGGTGGTCTGTCGGCAGGCCGGTATAATCGGCGCCCTTCGTTTTGAACCTTTTATCCGTGAGCCCCATGATCCTTCCCGAAATTCACGAGTTCCTCGGTTGCCCCACGCCCGATGGCTGGGTCCAGGCTGCGCTGGCCGATCAGGAAACCTTGCTGATCGACCACAAGAACTGCGAATTCAAGGCCGCCAGCACCGCGCTGAGCCTGATTGCCAAGTATCACTCCCACGTCGACCTGATTAACATGATGTCGCGCCTGGCCCGGGAAGAACTGGTGCACCACGAACAAGTCATGCGCCTGATGAAAAAGCGCAAGATCGAGCTGCGTCAGCTGTCTGCCGGGCGTTACGCCTCGGGGTTGCGCAAAGTGGTGCGCAGCCACGAGCCGGTGAAACTGGTGGACACGCTGGTGGTCGGTGCCTTCATCGAAGCCCGCAGCTGCGAGCGTTTCGAGGCGCTGGTGCCGCATCTGGATGAAGAACTGGGCAAGTTCTACTTCGGTCTGCTGAAAAGCGAGGCGCGGCATTTCCAGGGTTACCTGAAACTGGCCTACCAGTACGGTGACGCCAAGGACATCGCGCAGGTGATCGACAAGGTCCGTGACGCCGAGCAGGCGTTGATCGAGTCGCCGGATGTGGAGTTTCGTTTCCATAGCGGTGTTCCAGCTGCAGCATAATTCCCCGTAGGAGCTGCCGCAGGCTGCGATCTTTTGATCTTGATCTTTGTTCGTTTCACCGCCGCCAGGATCAAAAGATCGCAGCCTGCGGCAGCTCCTGCAGGGTGTGAAAGGAGGCTAACGGCTCAAACCCAGGCGCTCATGCCATTGGGCGATGGATTCTTCGGGATAGACGTCGAATTGCTGGTCGCCCGGATGCGCCTCGACTTCCACCCACGGTGCCTTGGAGCCGAGCATCAGATGCGTGTGTTCCGGCGGTACCGGCAAGGGCGTGTCGATGGCCGAGGCAAACGGATGAATCAACTCCGGCCATTCAGGGCTGAACAGCCATAATCCCGAGCCGCAAAGCGCGCAGAAATGCCGCTCGGCAGTGCTGTGGCGGGCGCGCTTATCACCGTCCTCCTTGAGCCGCGCATGGTAAATCGAGACGTGCTTACGGCCGCGCACCTTCAGGCTGCCGGCATCGCCCCCCAGGTTGATCGCATAGCCGCCACCGCCCTGGGTCTTGCGACAGATTGAGCAATAGCAGCGCTGATAAGGGTAGGGGTGGGCGCTGGTCAGGCTGAACGACACCGCGCCGCAATGGCAGGAGCCTTCGAGCTGCATGGGAACCTCCGACGGGGCTTGGGATGGTTCAAGACAGCCTAGACCGTCAGGGTTACTGGGTCGTTGAATTTGTGCGGGATGTGCCGGCGTTATCGCGAGCAGGCTCGCTCCCACAGGGGATTTTCGGTGAATACATTATTTGTGAGCATTGAAGATCAAATGTGGGAGCGAGCCTGCTCGCGATGAGCGATAACGCGGTCTACCGGTTAGGCACCCGCCACAAATACCACGCCGCCACCGTCCGATAAGGGCTCCACGCCAAGCCGATATCAATCATCTGCTTACGAGTCGGCTGTACCTCCAACCCCTTCAGCCGTCGATAACCTTCGCGCACGCCAAAGTCATCGGCCGGCAAAATGTCCGGCCGCTCCAGGCTGTAGATCAGCAGCATTTCCACCGTCCAGCGACCCACCCCGCGCAAGCTGATCAAGCGCTCGATCAACGCTTCATCGTCCATGGCCAGGGCCGTGGCGTAATCCGGCACCACGCCGTCCAGAGTCGCTTGAGCGATACCCTGAATGGTCGCGATCTTGCTGGCGGAAAATCCGCAACCGCGCATTTGATCGAAGCCTGTCGCCAGAATCTGCTCAGGTCTGGGGAAGGTGCTTGCCGGAAATAACGCCAGCAGCCGGCCGACAATCGCATCGCCGGCCCTTGCATGCAGTTGCTGATAGGCAATCGCCCGCACCAGCGACTCATAAGGATCGCGGGCCGCATGGGGCTGATGGAGGCAGGGGCCGATGGCGCTGATGTGGCGTTGCCAGTCGGCATCGAGGGCCGAGAGAAATTCGCTAGCCAGTAGGTAGGTGTCGGGCATGGAGCATCCTGAAGCGCGGGTGACTGCGGGGAAGATTAGCCCTCACCCCGCAGCGCCGCACTCCATTGCTTGCGGTCAAACTTTGCCGGTTGAGGTCAGCAAGGCATTCACTTGGCCATAAGTGAAGGCCTTGAGGTCACTGCTATCGAGTTTTCCGGTTTCCAGAAAGCTTTTGGCCAATGACGCCATGGCGCCGTAGAGGAATTCGGCGATGCTTGAACCGGCGCTCAAACGGCGTACACCAAGGGCTTGCAGTTCTTCAGGCGAAGGCAGGCCCGAGAAACCGAGCACATTCACCGGCAGCGTCGTGCCATGGCACAGCGCTTCGATTTCATACGCCGCCGTGACACCCGCTGCGAACAGCCCGTCGGCACCGGCCGCCTGATACAGCGCGGCCCGCTTGAGTGTCTCTGCGACGCGATCTTCGGCCGGCACCAAGCCCCTGAGGTACACGTCGGTGCGAGCGTTGATGAACAGCTTCACGTCCCGGCGATGGGCGACCTGGCGAGCGATTTCGATCTTGCGCGCCAGCAGCTCGGGCGGCGAAGCACCGTCCTCAATATTGATTCCCACAGCACCGGCGGCAATGACGGCATCGATCACTTCTGCGACGCGACCCAGATCATCGGAATAACCCGCCTCAATATCCACGCTCAACGGCACGGTGATGACCCGAGCGATGGATTCGACAGTGGAAACCAGCCGTTCAAGCGGCAGGGTGTTGCCATCCGGATAACCGTGAACCCAGGCTACCGCCGCGCTGCTGGTGGCGACGGCCTTGCTGCCCAGCTGTTCCACCAGTCGCGCCCCGGTAGCGTCGGCGACGTTGGTCAGAATCAGCAGGCCACTCTGGTGCAATTGGTGAAATTGATTGTCGAGTGTGTCCATCGGATGTCCCTCCTTATGACGTTGTTTGAATAGACAGTGGAGTGATCAGAACGCGAGTTGTTGGGTGATTTGCACCGCGGCGCTTTCCAGCCTGAGCAGAAACGCCTTGCGCGGTTGTCCTCCACCATAGCCGGTCAACGAGCCGTCCGCACCGATCACCCGGTGACAGGGCAGGATAATCGCCAGACGGTTTTGTCCGTTGGCCATGCCCACGGCGCGACTCGCGCCGGGTTTGCCCAGTTGCGCGGCGATGGCGCCGTAGGTGCTGGTCTGGCCGTACGGAATTTTCATCAGCTCGGCCCACACCTGCCGGGCGAAAGCGCTGCCGGGCAGGTGCAGCGGCACATTGAATCCGGTCCGTTTGCCGGCAAAGTATTGCGTCAGCTCTTCTTCGATCTGCTGCAAATGTCCGTTGTGACCGGGGGCCACGGCGTAGCCATAACGGTTTTGCAGTTCTTCGATTTCCTTGGTCAGTGCCGGTCGATCGAGAAACTCCAGCAGCACCAGCCCACGCTGTTCAGCCATGGCGATCATCGGCCCCAGCGGCGTGGTCAATCGGGTGAACAGCAGCGGCTCGCTGTGGGCGGCGCGGCCAGGGGTGATGTGGAACGACTTTTGAAACGCATCGCGAAAACCGCTCAAGGATTCGTAGCCGGAGTCGAACGCCGCGTTGTCGATGGATTCGCCCTGTTTGATGCCACCGAGGGCGATGCCCAAGCGCCGGCTGCGCAGCCAGGCGTGAAAGGTCATGCCGAAATGCTGCTTGAACCAGCGGCGAAGTTTCAGCGGTTCGATACCCTCGACGAGCAACTGCGCATCAGTCCAGCGCAGTTCGGGATCGGCGTCCACGGATTTGAGCAGCCGCTGCACCCAGTCCGGCGCGATGGCCGCAGCGTCCAGCGGCTTGCAACGCAGGCAGGCCCGATAGCCCGCCGACATCGCCTCATCGGCATGGGCGAAGAACTCGACGTTTTCCGGCTTGGGTTTGCGCGCCGTGCAGCTGGGGCGGCAGAAGATGCCGGTGGTTTTGACCGCGGTAAAGAACACCCCCTCGTAGGCGGTGTCGCGTTCGAGCATGGCGCGAACCATCTCGGCGTGGGGCGGAAGCACAGCGTTTTGTAGGTTCATGGGCTGAGCATAGGGCGCGTCGCTTAAGGTCTCCACCGGAAAATCGACAGAGAATTCAAACGTCAATCGATGGTCCTCTGGACCAGTTAAATCCACAGCCCTGAACGGTCATTCATTCCTGTTTCTCTTTGTGGCGAGCTAACAGGACTTGCCCATCCCAATCCGCATCGGCCGCTCCTTCGGTCCGCGAAAAGAGCCGCCCACCGTCAAGTACGGCCTCTAGCGTTCTGCGCGGTGCATTCGCATCGGGCTGTGTTGACGTCAACGTGACGAGGGATAGGGGATGATAGAAGCGCTCCTCGACAACCGAGCCAATCCATAGCGGTATAGTTCGCCCGTTGGTGAGCTCGAAATCCACGACCCACAGTCGAAGCACCAGGCGCGAACCGGTGTGGGCACCATCGCTATACGGTCGAACGAGAGTCAGACCGGGAAGGCGACCACTGGCGAAAAGAGGAATGACTGGAAGATCCGCAGGGTCAGCCTGGGTGCCAAACCAATTCAGGGTATTCAACAGTGTCCAGGTCGCCGAGGTGCGCCATCCGTTGCGCTGCAGGACATCTTGCAGGTCCTGCAGGCCACCGGCCCACTGGAACGTCAGTGGCTCATTCGTCTCGCCAGTGAGATCGATACGTCGCACCGGCAGCTGCTGCCAGTCTGACGCCCACCAATCGGTGGCGGCCATGGTCAACGTCCCCACCTTGACGGCATAACGACTGCTGTCCGTCGTATGACTGTGATGAATATTGAAACCGCCGGCGAGAATAAGAGCCACACATCCGAGGGCGAGCAGCCCCGCTGACCCAATGCGCTCGGCCTGCTGTCGCAGGTAGAAAAGGCTGAGTAGCGCCAGCCACGCGGATCCGAATGCCAGCCCCCCGAGCACGTCGGAAAGCCAATGCGCACCGAGGTAGAGGCGCGAGAATGCAATGAGAAATATCAGGGTGGCTGCGCAAAGAGTGACCACGACGCGCAGTGCCGGAAGGCTATCGCGCGTAGTGAGGAAGGCGAGGAAACCGTATAGCACGACATCGATCGTGCTATGGCCGCTGGGGAAGGAAAAGGCACTCCACCCGGAATGGAGCAGCTCTGCGGGGTGAGTTCGATACAACGCGACTTTAATGACAGTGTTGAGCCCCAAAGCGCCAACGATTGCAACCAGCCAATAGGCTGCTGTACGCCAGGCGCGTCTCCACATGAGCCACAGCAATACAACAATCGTGACCGCCACCACGACCTTGGTGTCGCCAAGCTCTGTGATGGCGATCATCAGCGCATCGCCTGGTGTTGTGCGAAGCTCCTGGAGCGCGCGGTATATCGCGCTATCTGCAAGCAGCAACGGGTCACCGTTGATGACGTCCTCAAGGACACCGAAGAAAAGCCAGGCGGCACCGACGAGCAGGACCGTCGGCAGCGCAAGAACCCGTGCTGCGGGTCGTGAAGGATCGAGGAAGCCAGTGAGGCGGCGGCTCAGCCAGGTGTCGTGGGTGCTGGCCCAGCTTCGCAACCGCTGTATTGCGACGATCAGGTAGGGTATGCCGCGACGTAGCGTCCAGCGCACGATATGCAGGACTATCCAGCCTGTTGCGACTAGAACGACCAGCAGGATCGCGAGCGGTTTTGCTGCCGCACCGAGAATGCTGAACGTCACGCCGAGCAGTACACCCGGCAGGATATGTGACGGAGCCCAGGCGAGCGCCGACGCGACATTGACGGCATAGAACCGACTGGCCGCCATCCCCAGCATGCCGGCAAGGAGCGGAACGAAGGCGCGGACGCCCGGTGTGAAGCGCGCGAGAAAGACACTTTTGTCGCCATGACGGGTGAAAAAGGCTTCGCTGCGCTGAATCAGTGTGGGATGCCGGTTCAGCGGCCAGAGACCAAGAATCTCGCGGTGGTATCGGTGCCCAAGCCAGAACGAAAGACCATCACCCGCGATAGCGCCTGATGTGGCGGCAATCACCAACGGCCAGAGCAATAATATGCCGCTCGGCACCAGGGTGCTGAGCGCGAGGATCACGGCTGTGCCGGGAACGACGACACCGATGATCGGGATTGACTCGGAAAGTGCCAGGAGAAACACCGCCAGATAGGCGACATGCGGGTGCGCCGTCAGGAACTCGATGATCGATGAGACCAGGGGCGTCATATTTCGCGGGCTGCCTATGGAATATCAGTGAGGAGGCGATTGACGCGGGTGTCTGTAATTCCCGGCTGCACAATCAGTTTGCGCAACAGACCAAGCATAGCTACTCATTGGCTATCGCTCCCTCCACCGGTTGCTTTTGGCCCGCCAGGATCAAGGCGCACAAGCTCTCCAAAACCCCAAAAATCCTCCGTAGGAGCTGCCGAAGGCTGCGATCTTTTGATCTTGCTCTTCACCAGACCGCCAAAGATCAAAATCAAAAGATCGCAGCCTTCGGCAGCTCCTACAGAGGATCTCTTTGTTAAGCGGTACGCGGTGCTTCAACAGGCGGGGTGCCGTCGTGAAACATCGTCTTCAGTTGAGCACGCAGTTGCGGTGAGTCTGTGTGCTTGTGAACACTGACCGCATGCTGTGCAGCGGCCTCGAGCAGTTCGTTTTCAGAGTCTGCGGACAGCGCGACCGAGCATTTGGCATCGCTTGGAAACTCGCGGCAGTCGATGTATTTACGCGCCATGATCTTCTCCTCCTTACGACGAAGGCAGGCCGGGGCCTGCAGGAATGATCACTCGACGCGCCCCCCTGCATCAAACACGATTGCAGGTCGCATCGGGTGTGCCAACTTTTAAAGTATAGGCCCGCCACAACAGGGGACAGGCTCATCAGCCTGGGTGGCCGAATTCGACCTATAGTAGCTTCATGCCATCGGCCGCTATGGGGCGATGGCAGGTTATTCGCTGACCGCTTGTTCATCCGTGATTTAACGGTCTGTTGAAGGCCACAACTCAAGGACTGTCCATGGCCACTCACATCCCCAGTCACACGCAAAAACACTTGGCAGTGTTAATCGACGCCGACAATGCCCCGGCAGCCATTGTCGAAGGTTTATTCGAAGAAATCGCCAAGTACGGCGTCGCCAACGTCAAGCGGATCTATGGCGACTGGACCGGTCCGCAGTTGGGTGGATGGAAAAAGGTGCTACTCGATCATTCTATTCAGCCGATTCAACAGTTCGCTTACACCAAAGGTAAGAATGCAACAGACAGCTCCTTGATTATCGATGCAATGGACCTGCTGTACACCCGACGCTTCGACGGTTTCTGCCTGGTTTCCAGCGACAGTGACTTCACCCGTCTTGCTTCGCGGTTACGAGAAGAAGGTTTGACCGTCTACGGGTTTGGTGAAGAAAAAACCCCAAGACCGTTCGTGTCGGCCTGCGACAAGTTCATCTATACCGAATTGCTGCGTGGCGAAGTGTTTGTTGCTGCGAGCAATGGACATAATCGCCCCGAACCTGAGCCATCCGCCGCTATCGAAGCCGTCAAACCCGCCAGTACCCCCGAGGTAAAAAAGAAACCCAAGGCACCCGTAAGTTTCATCGCAAAGATCCTGGATGACATTGCCGATGAGGACGGCTGGGCTCCCCTGGGTGCGCTGGGCACTAACATCAGCAAATTGAGACCTGAATTCGACCCCCGCACTCATGGTTATAAAAAACTCAGTGAGCTGATCAAGGGGTATCCGGATGTGTTTGAACTGCAAACGAGAGGAACGTCGGGAGTGGGTGGTTCAATACTCTATGCCCGGCACCGACAGCCGAGCTCGTAGTACAGCTGGCCGCCTCAATCCAACAGGTGCTTCAGCGCGGCGACGCCAACAGGCGGCTCCGCCGTCCAGGGCACCACGATGACGGCATGGCGGGTCAGGCCGGCCACTCGCGCCATCTGCTTGCGCTCGCTATCCAGGCGCGCTCCAAGCAATGGGTCTTCGGTGTCTGTGGCGAGCAGAGACTTGTTGACCACCCAGGCAAACGGTTCGATTTCGGCCCTGCGCAAGTCATCCTGCAGCGCTGCCGCCTGAGACACCGGCGTGGATTCGGGCAGCGTCACCAGGACGATTTTGGTGTAGTCCGCATCTTGCAGGCGCATCAAGGGCGTGACGATATGGTCCGAGGCCTTGCCTTTGAATTCCCGAACCATCTGGCGGTGATAGGCGCCTGTGGCATCCATCAGTAGCAGCGAGTGACCCGTGGGGGCGGTGTCCAGCACCACGAACGAGGTTCTGGCTTGAGCAACCACGCGGGAGAACGCATGGAAGACCGCGACCTCTTCGGTGCAGGGGGAGCGCAGATCCTCAATGAGCAAGGCTTTTTCATCTTCCGTCAGGGTTGGTCCGCGGGAAGCTACGATCTTGTCCACGTAATTCCGGGTCTCGACCTTGGGGTCAATGCGACCCACGCTGAGTCCTTGCACATCGGCGTTGAGGGTTATAGCCAGATGCGCCGCAGGATCCGTCGTACTCAGGTGCACGGACTTGCCGTGCTGGACCAGGCCCAGCGCGATGGCGGCGGCAATGGTGGTTTTACCAACACCCCCTTTGCCCATGACCATGATCAACCCGCGCTTATCATTCGCAAGCTCGGCAACCAGTTCCGAAAGCTTGTGATGTTCGAGGCGTGAGGGCACGTGGTTTGCGGTGTTTGTTGGCCGAGCAGGCTCCGGGGCAAGTAGCCCGCGCAGCGCGGGCAAGCCAACGGAATCCACGGCCTTGAGCGCAATGTAGTCGGTTGCAAGCTGGCGCAGCGAAGCGGGCATCTCGTCGAGCGCCTGATTGCCCATGGCTTCGATGGCGGCTGCGATCGGGTCATTCAAGTCGCTGCGTTTGAACACAGCGTTCACGACCAGACGTTGGTTTTCCAGACCCAGCTCACGAAGCTCGTCGGAGGAACGTGCAGCCTCAGCGAGCGCGCCTCTGTCAGGCCGAGCCACTAGCACGACGGTGGTCAGGGCCGGATTATTGAGCGCAGCCAACGCCTGATTGAAAAGCTGCTCCTGCATTTTCAAACCCGAGTGCGGCCCCAGGCATGACGCACCACGATCATTGCCCTCCAGAAACCCGCTCCAGGCTTTGGGCAGGCTCAACAGCCTGAGCGTGTGCCCTGTGGGAGCGGTATCGAATACCACGTGGTCATAGGCCGCGCCGCCTTGCGCAAGGAGGTGGGCGAACTCATCGAAGGTTGCGATTTCGGTCGTGCATGCTCCCGAGAGTTGCTCGCGCACGATGGCAATGTCTTGATCGCTTGCCTGAGCGCCCATTTGCTCGACCACTCTGGCTCGGTAGTCGATTGCTGCGGCCCCGGGGTCAATGTTGAGCACGAACATTCCGGGCACGCCCGGCACGGCTACAGGCTGATTGCTCAGCTCAACGCCGAGCATCTCATCGAGGTTCGAGGCGGCGTCTGTGCTGACCAGAAGCACTTTCTTGCCTGTATCAGCCAATGCGATTGACACCGCTGTGGAGACCGACGTTTTGCCAACCCCGCCCTTGCCCGTGAAGAACATGTATTGGGTGGGCTGATCGAGCAGCTTGATGGATGGCTGCATGGCACTCTGACCTCGCTCTCGGAGCACAGCTGGGGTTCAGAGTTTAGACCGATGTTCAGCGTCTCCACCTTAATCTGATGAATCAAGTGGGAAGTTCTTGATGCAGGTCATAAAGCCAGCCCGGTAATGCCTCGCGGTTGCGCGACAGCAGTCAGGCCTTGACCCAACGTTGACGGCTCCAACTGCTCAATGTATCGACGGCGAAGACCAGTAACAGCATGGCCAGAATCACCGTGCTGGCTTGCGCTTCCTGGAACAGGCTGAGGCTGACATAGAGCATTTGCCCCAACCCACCGGCGCCGACGAAGCCGAGCACACTGGCCATGCGGATATTGTTTTCCCAGCGGTACAGGATGTAGGCCAGTAGCTGTGGCAACAGGTTGGGCAGTGTGCCGTAACAGAAAGCCCATACGGGATTGCCGCCCTGCAGGCGGATGGCTTCGGCGGGTTCTGGTGGAGTGTTTTCCAGCGCTTCGGCGAACAGCCGGCCGAGCACGCCAGTGGTGTGCAGGGCTAATGCCAGGGTGCCGGCGTTGGGGCCGAGCCCTGCGGCGAGGACCATCAAAGCAGCCCACACCAGTTCCGGAACCGCGCGCAAAGCGTTGAGTACAAGACTCGACGCGCTCTGCAGCGGCCAGCCGAAGCGCCCGGCCGCGGGCAATGCCAATAACAGGCCGAGTACCGCTGCGAGCAGGGTGCCCAGGGCGGACATGGCAATGGTTTCCAGGGCGCCGTGGCCGATCGCTCGCAGATGACTCGAGCTCAGGTCCGGGCTGAGGAAGCGCTGCGCATAAGCGCCCATCTGGTGCAGGTTGCCGCTGTCGCCGAGCTCGCCGAGATTGATGCCCAGATAGTCGAACGAGGCGACGACTGCTGCGCCGATGCACAGGACCAGTAGCACGTTGAGCAGACGATTCATGCCAGCCTCCAGCGCAGCAGGCGGCTGAGTTGATCGGCGAGCAGTACCAGTACAAGGAACGTCAGTAACAAACTGGCCACTTCACCGCCGGCGAACATGCGCAACGACAGATCCATTTGCTGGCCCAGGCCACCGGCACCGACGAAGCCCATCACCACCGAGGCGCGGATGGCACATTCCCAACGGTACACCGTGTATGACAGCAGCTCTGCTGCGACATTGGGCAGGATCCCGTAGCAAAAGGCTGCGAGCCGACCGCTGCCGGACTGCAGGAGTGCGTGCACCGGACGCTGGTTCACCGACTCGAAAATTTCCGCGTAGACCTTGCCCAACATGCCGCTGTAGGTAATGGCAATGGCCAGTACCCCGGCAGTCGGGCCGAGGCCGACGGCGCGCACGAACAGCAGGGCCCAGACGATTTCCGGCACGCTGCGCAGGAAGATCAGTAAACCGCGTACGGGCCAGCGTAACAGTTGACCCCAATAGCTCGGCTGGCCGGCACGGGAGGCAGCAGACAGCGACAGAGCACGACTGGCCAGCAGGCTGGCGGGAATGGCCAACAGCAACGCCAGGGCCATGCCCGCCGTGGCAATAGCCAGGGTCTGCAGGGTGGCTTGTAACAGCAGTTCAATGAACTCATCGCCATGGGCCGGCGGCCAGAAGGCGGATACAAACCGGCCCATCTCGCCCTGACTGTCACTTGCCACCAGCACACTGAGGTCCAGCTCGCTGAAGTGGATTCCCGGCCACAGCAAGACTAGGGCCAGCAAGGTGAACAGCAGGCGAGGGCGGGTGGCAGGGTCTCGGGTATCGCGTGTCAGCATCGGGGAATCTGCACGCTCAAGGGGGACGGGAACGGAGGAACCGGCGAGGATTGCAGTTGCTCATTGGCGTAGAGCTTGTCGAGCAGCTCGCGGTCGACTTCGCTGGCCTGAAGGTCGAACAGGATCTGTCCATCACGCAGACCAATGATCCGCGAAAAATGCGCAAGGGCCAGTTCCACCGCATGCAGGCTGGCGACCAGGGTGACCTTGTGCTCACGGGCATGGCTGCAGAGCACCGAAAGCGTGTGCTGGGCCAACACCGGATCCATGGCCGAAACAGGTTCATCGGCCAGCAACACCTCGGGCGCTTGATACAACACGCGGGCAATGCCGACGCGCTGTAGCTGTCCACCGGACAGCTGCTGGCATTTAGCGAACAACTTGTCGCTCAGGTCCAGTTTGGCCAATGCCGCGCGTGCGCCCGGAATATCCAGCGGATGCAGCAGGTTCAGCAGGCTCTTGCCAACACCCCACTGACCCAGCTTTCCGGCCAGAACCGCAGTGACCACGCGCTGGCGCGGTGGCAGGGGAGGCGACTGATGGATCAGACCGATGCGGGCGCGCAGACGCTGACGCTGACGGGCAGAAAGCTGCCAGGCTCGCTCGCCGAGCACCTGCAGCTCGCCGTTACCCGGTCGCAGGGCGGTGGCCAGCAGGTTAAGCAAGCTCGACTTGCCCGCGCCGGACGGGCCAATGATGGCGACCTGTTCGCTGGCACCAATGTGCAGGTCCACGCCACGCAGCGCCTGGACGCCGTTGGCGTGGGTAAGGCTGACCTGGGTCAGGTGTAATGTCATTTGAGCAGTTCGGCGGCGCGTGCGGCTTCTTCGATACCCTTATAGTTCTCAGGCTTGGTTTCGATGAATCGGCTGGCGGCCTGCAGATCCAGAATTTCCTTGTCCGCAGGCTTCGCCGGATCGAGCGCCAGGAAGGCGGCCTTTATCTTGGCCGCCAGCGCTGGGTCAAGGGTCCCGCGCACTGTCCAGTTGTAGTCGAAGTAGGCTGGGGTGGTCGCAAACACCTTGACCTTGGTGGTGTCGACCTTGCCGGCGGCGACCAGTTTTTCCCATACGCTGGCGTTCAGCACCCCGGCGTCTACCTTGCCGGCCTGTACCCAGGCGACAGTGGCGTCATGGGCGCCGGAGTAGCCGACGTGGCTGAAGTAAGTTTCAGGCTTGATGCCGTCCTTCAACATGAAATAACGCGGCATGAGACTGCCTGAAGTGGAGGACACCGAACCGAATGCAAAGGTCTTGCCCTTGAGGTCGGCGAGGGATTTGACGGCTGGGTCGGCAGTGATGAATTTGCTGGTGAATTGGGCGTCCTGTTCGCGCTGTACCAGCGGAATGGCGTTGCCGGTTTTCAGGCGTGCCTGCACGAACGTGAAGCCGCCTAGCCAGGCCATGTCGATTCGGTCGGTGGCCAGCGCCTCGACCACGGCCGGATAGTCGCTCACGGGCACGAACTCGACTTTCATGCCTGTTCGCTGTTCCAGATAAGCACCCAGCGGCTTGAACTTGCGCAGCAGTTCGGTAGGCGCTTCATCGGGAATCGCGCTGACTCTCAGGGTGTCGGCGGCCTGTGTCAGCAGGGTGCAAAACGACAGGGTCAAGCCGATGGCCGATGCCAGGGTACGCTTGAGCATGGAAGATCTCCGGTCCATTAACGCAAGAATGATTGAGCGCCAGGCACACGCTGATAGCGGCATGGCGCTTTGTGAGGGTAGACGAGGCAGAGCGATATTGACCGCTTTTGGCTCAATTGCAATCTGTCGACAGCCAGTGCTACCGCTCGTATTTCGGATTCAGACCGTGCAAAGAAAACGGCTCGTTAAATCAACGAGCCGTTGTTGTGACGGTGCTTATCGGGGGAAGTATACGGATGTCAGATCGAATTCAAAGGTGATCTGCATCAATCACCGCTTTGGCGAACGCCTGTGGGTCTTCCTGCGGCAGGTTGTGGCCGATGCCGCCGTTGATCAACCGGAACTCATATTTGCCGGTAAAGCGCTTGGCGTAGTCCTCGGGAGCAGGGTGCGGCGCGCCGTTGGCATCGCCTTCAAGGGTGATGGTCGGCACGCTAATGGACGGCGCCGTCGCCAGTTTCTGCTCTAGCGCTTCATATTGGCTTTCGCCTTGAACCAGCCCCAGGCGCCAGCGGTAGTTGAATACGGTGATGTCGACATGGTCGGGGTTCTCCAGCGCCTTGGCGCTGCGGTCGAAAGTGGCGTCATCGAACGCCCATTTCGGCGAAGCCAGTTGCCATATCAACTTGGCGAAGTCATGGGTATTTTTCTCGTACCCGGAGCGACCGCGGTCGGTGGCGAAGTAAAACTGATACCACCACTGCAATTCGGCCTTGGGTGGCAGCGGGTTCTTGCCGGCCGCCTGGTTACCGATCAGATAGCCGCTGACCGAGACCAGCGCCTTGACCCGTTCTGGCCACAGCGCCGAGACGATGTCGGCCGAACGCGCGCCCCAGTCATAGCCACCGAGTACGGCCTGTTTGATCTTCAGCGCATCCATAAAATCGATGACGTCACTGGCCAGCGCGGCCGGTTGGCCATTGCGAACGGTTTTTTCGGACAGAAAATGCGTATCGCCGTAGCCACGCGCATACGGCATCAGCACTCGATAGCCCTTTGCGGCAAGCAAGGGGGCGACCTGGTCATAGCTGTGAATATCGTACGGCCAGCCGTGCAGAAGAATGACTACCGGCCCATCGGCCGGGCCTGTTTCGGCGTACGCCACATTCAGCAATCCGGCGTTGACATGCTTCAGCGGGCCGAACGCAGAGGGTGCCGCATCAGTGGTGCCGGCACTGATCACGGCTGGCTGTGCGGCTGCGGTCGTTTGTGCGTGGGCCGCACCGAGAACGCTGAACAGGGTAAACGCGAGAATCGACGAGCCGACCAGGCGGCGGCGAGTTTTGCCGGGTTTGTTGTTCTGCAGTGCCATCTTCATGGTGATGTCTCCGGTGCAAACCGTTGGCCAGGGGTTCAGGCTGATCCCCTTCAAACCTTGGCTTCATTTGAACGCGGCGACGTATCTGGCCTGTGTCGAATTGCAGGCCAGATGAAAGCTTATGTACGGAGCAGTCATTCAGACACACTGTGATACATAGGGCCAGGCAGGCATGTCCCCTACATGGCGGGAGGACAAGGGTGGATCGCTACCGTGACAAGTGCATGCGATCACACCTTTCAGGGCGTCTACTCTTTCGATAGGCCCTGTATGTACTGAGAGGACAGCACTATGAGCAACGAACAGGTGGCACCTGAGACGAAAGGCGTTACGGTGCAGTTACTGGCAACGATTGACCTGAGCCCCGAGATCGAGGGCATGGCAGGGCGCCAACTTAGAATGCGTAAGGTGACCATCGAGCCTGGAGGCGTCTTCGGGCCGATTCACAACCATATCGACAGACCAGGCACCGTCTACATACTGCAAGGAACGATCACTGACCATCGAAATGGAGTCGCCACCGACTATGGGCCGGGAGTGGGCTGGCCCGAAGACAGGAACACCACGCACTGGCTTGAGAACAGAGGCACGATTGCGGCGGTGGAGATCTCGGTCGATATTGTCAGGCAAGCGTAAGCTCAGGCCTGACGTGCTGATCATCCCCGTTGCTCCGCCACCAACAGCAACGACTGCGGCACAGGACTTTGCGGGTGCTGCGGCTCCTGCAGGCCGGCCAACTGAAAACCGGCCATGTCCAGCGCATTGAGCCAACTGGACAATGTGCGGAAGTACCACGGCATGGGTTGCCACTGCCCCTTGAACCCAGTGAAGGTTTCCTCCCGCCAGCCATCCTGATAGTCGCCCGCCGCCGCGGCCCACGGATGCAGCGTCTGGATCACCAGCGCGCCGCCAGGGGCGAGCAGGGCGTTCATGGCGGCGAGCAGAGGGATGATGTCCTGGTGCAACAGGGCGAAGTTGGCACAGATCAGGTCGTAGTTGCTGCCGACGTCCACCTTCGCCTCCACCAATGCTTCATAGCTCGCCACATGCACCCGCGAAGAGCCCGCCGCCCGTGCCGCCTCGACCAGCGTCGCATCGCCATCCACACCGACCGCCTCGACGGCCCGTTCAGCCAGGGCACGCAACAGCCAGCCCTCGCCGCAGCCCAGGTCGAGCACACGCTCGGGTTGGCGGCCCAGTACCGCCAGCAGGATCGCCTGGTCGGTGACCTTGAGGCGGCTTTCGATGGTGCCGGTGCGGATAGCCTCGATCCAGGATTGGGCGTTGTGGTGCCAGCTCTGGAGCAGGGTGGATTCGGGGGCAGGCATTTCGATGTCCGGAGTTGTTGGGTGGTGAAAGGATAGGACAAATGCTGGTGTAAAAAATAAAGTCTGCGGGGTAGCGCTGAGTGATTCTGGAACGCTTTCAATCCTCGCTGTACTGCGGGCCGGTTAAATTTTTTTTTCTAGAGGCGGGGCGAGGCTTATCGCCTCAGGTGGGCGTCTTGGCGCCAGCAACCGCTCGATGGCGCCACTCACCATGTTTTCCAGCAGATTATTGCGCTCTCGTTCATCCAGCGAATAGTGCGTCAGCCAACTGGGCGCACTGTTGAGCAAGGCGGCAATGGCATGACCGGCGGCCAACAGGCCCTGTTCACTGAATCGGAGTCGGACACCGAGCATCAGCAGCAACTTGCGTTCGTACTGCTCGCGCAGTTGCCGGACTCGTGCCTGCTGCTCTTCATTCAGGCAGCCGCCGTCGCGCTCCACCAGGCGAAAATGCCAGGGCATTTCCTGATGCAGATTCAGGTGCGCGCGGATCAATTGATTGAGTCTGTCGCGTTTTGCCGGGGCCGCTTGTTCGATGCGCCCCAGGGTGGCCAGCAGCTCTTCGTAGAACTCCTCGATCAAATCGAGCAGCAAGTGCTGCTTGCTGGGGTAATGGTAATACAACGAGCCCGGAGCGAGCCCCAGGCAGGTCGCGAGCTCACGCATGCCGACCTGACCGAAACCCTTGCTGGCAAAGAGCACCAGCACCTTGTCCCGGTATTCGGCGAAACGTGAGCAACGCTCAGGCATAGGCATGGAAGCCACGCCCCGTTTTGCGTCCCAGGTAGCCGGCGGCGACCATTTCCTTGAGCAGTGGAGCGGGGCGGTATTTGCTGTCGTTGAAGCCGTCGTAGAAGGCTTCGAGGATGGCCAGCACGGTGTCCAGGCCGATCAGGTCCGCCAGTGCCAGCGGGCCGATCGGCTGGTTGCAGCCCAGGCGCATGCCGGCGTCGATGTCTTCGGCGCTGGCCAGGCCTTCCTGAAACACCAGGATGGCTTCATTGATCATCGGCACCAGAATCCGGTTGACCACGAATCCCGGACGGTTGCCGGCGGTGATCGCGGTTTTGCCGAGTGCGGTCGCCATGTCCAGCGCCAGGGCGTGGGTGGCATCGCTGGTTTGCAGGCCACGAATCACTTCGATCAGGCCCATGACCGGCACCGGGTTGAAAAAGTGCAGGCCGATGAAGCGCTCAGGCTGGCTCACGCTGGCAGCCAGTTGGGTAATGGACAGCGACGACGTGTTCGAGGCGATCACGCATTCCGCGCTGACCTGCGCGGCGATTTGTTGCAGCACGCGCAGTTTCAGGTCGAGGTTTTCGGTGGCGGCCTCGATCACCAGTTGCACGTTTTGCAGGCTGGTGTAATCGGTACTGGTGCGAATCTTGTCGAGCGCAGCGAGCTTTTGCTCGTGTGTCAGCGTGTTTTTGGCGACCTGCCGATCGAGGTTTTTATCGACGGTCGCGATTGCCTTTTGCAAGGCACTCTCGGAGATGTCGATCAAGGTCACGTGGAGGCCGGCCAGGGCGCAGACTTGCGCGATGCCATTGCCCATGGTGCCGGCGCCGATGACGCCAATGGTCTGAAGATTCATGCGCATGTCCTTGTGATCAAACCCGTTCGAACAACACTGCGATGCCTTGGCCGCCGCCGATGCACATGGTCGCCAGGGCGTAACGGCCTTGGCAGCGGTGCAATTCGTGAATGGCTTTGGTGGCGATGATCGCGCCTGTGGCGCCCACCGGATGGCCCAGCGAGATGCCCGAACCGTTGGGGTTGACCTTCTGCGGATCGAAGCCCAGCTCTTGCGCGACGGCACAGGCCTGGGCGGCGAAGGCTTCGTTGGACTCGATTACATCAAGGTCGGCAACGGTCAGACCGGCGCGCTTGAGCACCAGGCGGGTGGCGGGAATCGGTCCCAGCCCCATCATTGAAGGTTCAACGCCTGCGTGGGCATAACCCACCAGTCGGGCCATGGGCTTGAGGCCTTGTTCCTGAACAGTTTGGCCCGTGGCCATGATCAGTGCGCCGGCACCATCATTGAGGCCGGATGCGTTGCCGGCGGTGACGCTACCGTCCTTTTTGAAGGCGGGTTTCATGCGGCTCAATTGCTCGGCGTCGACCTCGGCCCGTACATGTTCATCCGTCGCAAACGAAACCGTCCCTTTGCGGGTCGCTATTTCGATCGGCACGATCTGCCCGGAAAAGCGCCCTTCGGCAATCGCCCGGGCGGCACGCTGCTGGCTGAGAAGCGCCAATTCATCCTGGGTCTGGCGCGTGATGCCATAGTGTTCGGCGATGTTTTCAGCGGTGATACCCATGTGGAAACCGGCAAACGGGTCTTGCAGTGCGCCAAGCATGTAGTCGACGGCCTGCATGTCGCCCATCCGTGCGCCCCAGCGCGCGTGCGGCAACAAGTACGCGCCTCGGCTCATGGACTCGACGCCACCTGCCAGCGCAGCGCCCGCATCCCCCAGCATCAAACTTTGCGCGGCACTGACAATCGCCTGCAAACCCGAACCGCAAAGGCGGTTGACGTTGAAGGCGGGCGTCTCTTTCGTCAGGCCGGCATTCATCGCTACGACCCGGGAGATGTAGGCATCGCGCGCCTCGGTCGGGATCACATGGCCCATCACCGCATGGCCGATGTGTTCGGGCGCCAGGCCCGATCGTTCGATAGCGGCGCGGCAAACGTCGGTTGCCAACTGAATGGGCGGCACATCCTTGAGTGAACCGCCAAAGCTGCCGATGGCAGAACGGACGGCGCTCACTACAAAAATATCGGAATGGTTCATGTTGGCTCTCTGAATAGGTCTTTTTTGTTGGGCACGAGTCTAGAATCAGCAGCGCCACTGGCCTATGCCAAAACTGTTCAAGGGTGATGGCGTTTTTTGCCATATTCAGATGTGACGAGAGAGGCATTCAAATGCGGGAAACGGATTCGGTGGCGGTTTACTTCATGTACCCCATGATCCATGCGCTACGCGAGGAACCGCAGCGTCTGCGGGCAGTTCTTGAACAGGTGGGAATTGATCCGGCACTGATGGACCAGCCGACGGCACGGGTGCCGGCCACGGCTTTCGCCGCGTTGTGGCTGGTGCAGATTCGTGAGTTGAACGACGAATTTTTCCAGTTGGACTCCCATGGCATGCCACCGGGCAGTTTCGCCTTGATCTGTCGGGCATTGATTCAGGAGCCGACGCTGGAAAAAGCCATACGTCAGTGCCTGGCCAATTTCGCCCTGTTCCTGCGTGATTTTCACGGCACGTTAAGTGTGCGGGGCAAGCGTGCGGTCATCAGCTTGCAGACCCTTTCGCAGAACAGCGAGGTCAGCCGGTTGGGCGAAGAAACGTTTCTGGTATTGATGATCAGTCTGTTGTGCTGGCTGGGTGGGCGGCGCATTCCTATCGATCGGGCGGACTTTCGTCATCAGCGTTTGTCGCTGCGTGACGATGCCATGCTCTGGGGCCCCAACCTGACCTTCGGCACTGAACGCACCGAAATCGAGTTCGCCAGTCACTACCTGCAACTGCCGGTGATTCAAGACCTTGCCTCGCTGAAAGTGTTTTTACGCACCGCACCGCAATGGCTGGTGATCCGCTTCCGCAACCAGCATGGGCTGGCATCGCAGGTTCATCAGCGCCTGCGCCACAGCCATTACGGCGAATGGCCGACCTTGCAGGCCTTCGCCCTCGAGCAGCACCTGAGCCCCAGTACCTTTCGCCGGAAACTGGGGCGTGAAGGCTGTTCGTATCAGGAAATCAAGGATGAAGTGCGACGCGCGGTGGCGTTTGAACGGTTGCGCCAGAGCAAGGCGAGCATCAGCGACATTGCCGAACAGTTGGGATTTCAGGAACCGAGTGCGTTTCATCGGGCGTTCAAGAAGTGGACGGGGGAGAGCCCGGGGCGGTATCGGGCGCGGTTTCAGGATCGTTAGTGGGCAAACGTAACGAGGCACTTTCCAGGGTTTTCCAGAGATTGCGCATCGTCGGATTTTGATTGGCGATTGCACAGTACGATCGGATTTGCAGGCGCGTGCTCCATTCTTCGCCACCCGCTCTGACCAATAGTCCTCGTTCCATTTCGTCGACGACCGCGCTTTGCGGCAACCAGGCCACGCCGTAGCCTTCGATAGCCATGCGCATCAGCAGCATCGCCATATCCGCTTCATAACAGCGCTCCAGCGCGACCGGTGCTGGACCGTTCTTGATGACGATGTCAGCAACGCGCCCCAGAAAAGTCGTTGCGGTGTAGGCGAGGTAGGGGACGGGCTTGCCGGCGCTGCCAGGCAAGCGGAACAGCGGTTCGCCTCTATCGTTTGCCGCGCACAAGGGGATGAAGGCATCGTGGCCTAGCACCAGGCTGCCGAAACGCTCAGGGTTCAGCAGGATGGGCGCAAGAGGGTGGTGATAGACCATCATCAAATCGCAACTGCCTTCCTCTAACGCGATGACGGCATCATGAATATTGGCGGCGACCACCCGTGCATTGAACTGCTCATTGTGTTGTTGGAACTGCGAGAGCCATTTAGGAAGAAAGGTCATCGAGAGGCTGTGGCCAGCCGTGACCTGGATGGATCGTCCCGGCATCCGCTCTACCTCGCGCAATGTCGAGCGCAATCTCAGTAAGCCTGCCAGCGCCTCTCTGCTTTCTTCACAGAAGGTGATTCCGGCAGCCGTGAGCTGGACGGGATAGGTGCCACGGTCCACAAGCTCGACCCCCACCCACTCCTCAAGTGACCGGATACGGCGTGACAGTGCCGACTGAGTCACACACCGGACCTCCGCCGCGCGCGAGAAATTCTTCAATTCAGCAATCGCCAGAAGATCATCCAGCCATTTGATTTGCATATCGGGGTCTCCCGCTGTGAGAGCGCCATTTTACGTCGCAATTGCCTGGGTCATCGCGGCTGTTCACAAACTATTCCAAAAGCGCATGGGCCTAGCAGGATTACTCATCATGCCTGGTCGATCCGGTCCTTAGAATCATCACGGCACCGATGCCCCTCAGAGCATTGGGCGAATCAAATTGACCCTGCCAAGTAAAAAAATCTAAAAACTACTTGAGGACAGCTCCGTGAAGAAAAATAAGCTTCCACGTCGAATTGCGATTGGCATTGCGCTGGGCGTGCTGGTGGGTTGGGCGTGTCACCATTTCGCAGGGAGCGAACAAAGTGCCAAAGAGATGGCCGCTTACTTTTCGATGGTCACCGACATTTTCCTGCGATTGATCAAGATGATCATTGCCCCCCTGGTATTTGCGACGCTGGTCGGTGGCATCGCCAGCATGGGCAATTCTCGTTCCGTGGGACGGATCGGCATGCGGGCGATGGCGTGGTTCGTGACGGCTTCAGTCATCTCACTCATGATCGGAATGGGGCTGGTTAACCTGTTTCAACCCGGTGCCGGGCTGAATATGGAGGTTGTCCAGCATGCGGCGGCTGCCGTGCCAGTCAACACGGGGGATTTCAGTCTCAAGACCTTTATCAGCCATGTGTTTCCTCGCAGTATTGCCGAGGCCATGGCCAACAATGAAATCTTGCAAATTGTGGTCTTTTCGCTGTTTTTCGGGTTCGCCCTGGCGGGTGTAAAACGCGCTGGCTACACGAAGATAACGGACTCCATCGAGGAGTTGGCGAAGGTGATGTTCAAGATCACCGACTACGTGATGGCTTTCGCGCCTATTGGTGTTTTCGCGGCCATCGCCTCCGCCATTACTACCCAAGGACTTGGTTTGCTCGTCGATTACGGCAAGCTGATTGCTGAGTTCTACCTGGGAATTGCCATCCTCTGGGCTGTGCTGTTCGGCGCGGGATACCTGTTCCTCGGACGTTCGGTTTTTGAACTCGGCAAGCTTATTCGTGAGCCGATCCTCTTGGCGTTCTCGACCGCCAGCAGCGAGTCGGCCTACCCCAAAACCATTGAAGCTCTGGAGAAGTTTGGCGCTCCAAAACGGGTGTCCAGCTTTGTGTTGCCCCTGGGTTACTCGTTCAACCTTGACGGTTCGATGATGTACCAGGCGTTCGCCATCATGTTCATTGCCCAGGCGTACAACATCGACCTGAGTTTTACCCAGCAACTGCTGATTCTTCTAACGTTGATGGTCACAAGTAAAGGCATGGCGGGTGTTGCACGTGCCTCGGTTGTCGTAGTCGCTGCGACGCTGCCCATGTTCAATCTTCCTGAGGCAGGCCTGTTGTTGATCATTGGCATTGACCAGTTTCTGGACATGGCTCGCACGGCCACCAACGTTGTGGGGAACAGTATCGCAACGGCCGTCGTCGCCCGATCCGAGCCTCACGAAGAACCCGTGGAGGAGGGCGAAGCACACGCTCCAGTCCGGTCTCGATCCGAACCGGTTTCGGTTGCTTGAGGAGTGGGTCATGAAGGTTAAAGCGAAGTCGACCAACAAGGCTTCTGTTGTCCGCAAGCTGGGTATTGTCGGTGGGCTGGGGTCACTGGCCGGGGGCGATCTTTTCTATAAGTTGGTCAAGTCCAGAGCGGTTCTGGAGGACCAGGGCCGATACCATTTCCTGTTTGAGCAGCACCCTTTCAAGGACGTGCTGCTGCCCCTGGACAAGGGCGCGAGCATGACTTCGCGCAAGTTCTATGTGTTCCAGGTGTGCAAGTCGTTTGAGGACAGTGGTTTCGATGCCGTGATGCTTCCATGTTTCGCCAGCCATACCTTCCGCGCTGAAATCCAGGAGGAGCTTGGCATTCCTGTGCTGGACATGATGGCTGCTTTGACCCGGCACGTTAGCCACGTCGTCGAGCCGCAAACGACCTTGGGTGTCATTGCCTCTGACTTTGTCCGTCATTGCGGATTGTTCGAACGACATTTCGAAAAGGATTTCAAGGTCGTTTACCCGGACCCAGAAGCGCAATCGGCGTTGATGGAGGCCATGTACGGCCTGAACGGCATCAAGGACGGTCACCTCGAAGGCGTACCTCTTGAAGCGGTTTACCAGGCTTGCCTCTCATTACAGGCGCAGGGAGCCACGGTGATCCTGCCCGGCATGACAGAGCTTTCGCTGGTCTGCGCTGACCTGCAGCGTCGAGGGGTGGCCGTCCTGGACATCAATGAAATCTACGCGAACTTCGCCACACTGGAGAGAGGACAGCCAAGACGTCCTCCCTTCAAACTGGGCATCGTGGGCGGTGTCGGGCCTGCTGCCACTGTGGACTTCATGGCCAAGGTGGTCGCCAATACGCCTGCGGGGAAGGATCAGGAACACATCAAAATGGTGGTCGAGCAAAACCCTCAAATACCGGACCGAACGGCCAATCTGCTACGAGATGAAACGGACCCCACGATGGCGATGTATGCAACCTGCAAGCGTCTCGAAAGCGCGGGCGCCAATGCCATCGCGATACCTTGCAATACCGCCCATGCGTTCGTCGAACGTATTCAGACGCACCTGAGGGTGCCCATCGTGAACATGCTGACCGAGACGGTGGAATGGATAGTGCAAAAATATGGTTCGGGTAAGGCGATCGGTCTTTTGGCCACATCAGGTACCGTGCAAAGTCAGGTTTATCACCAGGCTGCACGTCGCGCCGGGCTGCAAATCCTCACGCCTGGCGTTGATTACCAAGCGATGGTCATGGAAGCCATCTACGGCCAGCGAGGCATCAAGGCCGGATTCACCGAAGGGCTCTGCAAGGAACAGCTGCTGCTGGCAGCCGAACACCTGTGTGAGTTGGGGGCGGGGGTGCTGATCCTGGGGTGTACGGAATTGCCCCTGGTGCTCGACCATTGCGAGGCGTTTGAAATCAATGGGCACACCGTGGCGCTTGTTGACCCGACCACGATCCTGGCATTGAAGTGCATCGCGTTGGCGGAAAATACTGACAAGCTGAGCGCCCCGAGAATCCCGCGGAGCGTGGAGCGCTTATCAAATACCCACTGAAAGGATGAGCACATGAGCCGTACTGGCCATATCTGCCTGATGGCGACCTATAACAAATGGATGAACGAAAAGATCTATGGGGCGGCGGGGTGCTTGTCCGATGATGAACTCTCAGCTGATAAAAAAGCGTTCTTCGGCTCGATTCTCGGGACGCTAAACCACGTAGCGGCCGGAGACACGGTGTGGCTAAAGCGATTCGCCAAGCATCCAGCGAACTACTCGGCATTGGAGCCGGTGAGGCAACTGTCTGATCCGAAAAGCCTCGACCAATTGTTGTTCTCTACGATTCGAGAGCTTTCAGTACATCGCGAGAGGCTTGATCAGATAATCGTTGAGTGGGCTCACGCAATGACAGAGCCCGATCTGGACCATACCCTCCATTACGCCAGCTTGAAGGGGGGCGTGTCCGAGAAGGATTTTTACAGCCTGGTGATGCATTTCTTCAACCATCAGACCCATCACCGCGGCCAGGTGACTACCCTGCTTTCGCAGGCTGGTATCGACATCGGTGATACAGATTTAGTCGTCCTCATCCCATCCCGATCCAGCGCATGAGAAAAGTTCGATAGCAGCATTCCGAATCCACAACCCAAAAGGGCAATGCGGTTCGGATCGCTGCAACAGTATTGCCCTGGCTTAATCCACGATGAAAAGCTTCGCGCCACTGGTGGTGAACGAGCGATGTCCCTCGGCGTCGTTGCCCACCTGATAGCTCATCCCGGGGGTCAGGGTGAACTGGCGGCCATCCTCCAGTTCCGTATGCAACTCGCCTTCCAGGCACAACAGGATATGGCCTCTCCAGCACCAGTGATCGGCCAGATAACCGGGACTGTATTCAACCATTCGCACCCGGGTCGAGCCAAACTGGCAAGTCCGCCAGTAGGCTGTACCCGTTTGTCCGGGATGCTTGACTGATTCGACAGTCGACCAATCGGTCGTACCAAAGGGAATTGCCGTCAGATCCATCGTTGCCTCATCGATAAAGGAGCGTCCATGGACCCTACCTCTGCAGTGGCGCTTTCGATAGGCACAGATGATCTGCATTTACAGGATACAGGCGACAAATGGCCGAAATCGTTTCGCTGGCGCTCTCTTAATTTTTGCACTCCGCCGCCACCACATGGCAGGTATTCGGTGCGCCACCGGATCGGCCGGCATAGCGCATGCAATTATCCAGGGATTTTTGGCGAGCCAGGTTCAGGGTGGAGCCCCAAGCCAGGCCGCCCTCGCCGGTAGCGGGTAGCGCTTCGGCATAGCAGCTTGAGCCTTTGTTTGAAGCCGAATGGCCTGCACATCCCGTTGTCAGCGCCAAGTTGATGGCGAGCAGGGAAGGCAGGATCCATGACGAGTATTGGCGCGCTGTTTTTCTGGTCATCCCGTTTCCCCGGCATCAAGAGGTTAGAGGCGTGCGTTTGGTCGTGCTCTATTCAGATTAGACGGTGTTGCACCTGCCCTTGAGCCGGTTTAGCGGTCTTTACGCATTGGGCCGACGCATGTCTGTGGCGGACAGGCATCGCGCTACATTCGAGGGGTGTTTTCTTCAATACGTCGTTCAGGCATCTCATTACCTTGAGGCCTGGTTCACTTGAATTGAAGAAGGTATGCAATGAGTCTGATTCTTTCCATGGCCGCGTTTGCCCTGGCGGCTTCCATTACTCCGGGGCCGGTGAATATTGTGGCGTTGAGCTCTGGCGCACAGTTTGGTTTCCGTGCCAGTCAGCGGCATGTGGCCGGAGCGACCCTGGGTTTCGTGCTGTTGTTGGTGTTGATGGGGTTGGGGTTGCATGAGGTGTTGCAGCGATGGCCGGCGCTGACACGGGTGGTGCAATGGGCGGGGGTGGCGTTTTTGCTTTTCATGGCTTTCAAGTTGGCCACCGATAACGGTCAGCTCGATGCCAAGGAGTCAGGTCAGGCGCCGTCAATGCTGTATGGCGCGGTGATGCAATGGCTCAACCCGAAAGCCTGGCTGGCCTGCGTGGCGGGCATGGGCGCGTTTGTCGCCGATGGCGAAGCGCGGCTGGTGTGGCAGTTTGCGGCGGTGTATCTGGTGATCTGCTACGTGTCGGTGGGTTGCTGGGTGTATGCCGGGACGTTCTTGCGCGGCTATCTGAGCAATCCGGCGGGGATGAGGTTGTTTAACCGAGTCATGGCGTTGTTGCTGGCGGTGAGTGCGGTGTATTTGCTGTTGCCGTAGGTCTGGAGAGTGTTCCTGCGCCGATCACAACGTAATTTGCACCAAGTTCCCCTGTGGGAGCGGGCTTGCCCGCGAAGGCGGCGTGTCATTCAACAATGATGTTGGCTGACCTGACGCCTTCGCGAGCAAGCCCGCTCCCACAGGGAATCTGGGTCGTTTGAGTCAGCCGCGATACTGCCCCGGTGTCGCCGCCAGGTGCTGTTTGAACGCACGCTGAAAATGCGCCTGATCAGCAAACCCCGCTTCCAGCGCCACATCGACGATCAACTGGCCGCTACGCAGTCGATCCCGGGCGAACTGGATGCGCTGGTTGACCAGGAACGCATGAGGCGTCATGCCGTAATGCTGCCTGAAGGCGCGGATCAGGTAGGACGGCGACAGTTGCGCCGCTTCGCAGATGTCCTCGAGCTTGAGCGTTTGCGTGCAGTTGTCGCGGATGTAGTCGGCGGCCCGCTCCAGCTTGAAATTGGGCTCGCGCAGGGGTTGATCAACGGGGTTGAGCCGTTGTTGTACGTCGGTGAAAAACTCCACCGCCGCGCTGTGCTTGCGCAGCACGTCTTGTTGCGGATCGACCAATACGTCGTACAGGTTCTTCAGACCGGCGAACAGCCCAAGGTCACGATTGTGAGTGATGGAAAACCGGCGAAACGCCGAGTCCTGGCTGAAGCCGAGCTGATGCTGTAAATCGGTCAGCCAGGGTGTCTCGACGTACAGCATCAGGTACGACCACGGCTGGTCGTCGATCGGATTGCAGGCATGTACATCGCCTGGATTCATCAGCACCACGGTGCCGGCACTGACCTGATACTCCGATTGCTCGTGGATATAGGTGCTGCGCCCGGCGGTGATCGCGCCAATGGAAAAGTGTGCGTGGGAATGCCGGGCGTAGCAGACCTCGCGACCGTCAGCGATGGAGCGGGCTTCGATGAAGGGCAGGGCGTCGTCACGCCAGAAGCGTGGGGCTTTGTCTGCATCTTTGGCGATGGTGTGCTTCATCCTGGCGTCCTCGGCAGTTCAGCGTTGGAGTGTATTAGCTCTCGCCGTCAAAGGCTCGTTGCAGCGTGGCGATGTCGAGTTTTTTCATTTGCAGCATCGCCGCCATGGCGCGCTGGGATTTGGCGGTGTCGGGGTCTTTCATCATGTCCATCAGCACGACCGGCACAATCTGCCACGACACGCCGAATTTGTCCTTGAGCCAGCCACATTGCTGGGCTTCAACGGGACCGCCCGCGGACAGGCGCCCCCAGAAGTGGTCGACTTCTTCCTGTGTGTGGCAATTGACCTGGAATGAAATCGCCTCATTGAACTTGAAAACCGGGCCACCGTTAAGGCCCGTGAAGCTCTGCCCATCGAGTTCGAAGCTGACCGTCATCACCGAACCTTCCGGCCGGCCATGGATTTCCTGACCCGCCTTGCCGTAATGGGTGATGGCGGCGATTTTTGAATGATCGAAGATCGCGCAGTAAAACGTCGCGGCTTCCTCAGCCTGATCGTCGAACCACAGGCAGGGCGTGAGTTTTTGAACGCGGTGCATGGCGGTGCTCCTCTGCGGGTTAATCACTCTGGCTTATCAGCGTAGTCAGCCTGTGGTGGTCCGGTTGTGCCATAGATCGACAAGTCGTGAGAATCGGCAGCGACCGGTGGTCGATGAACATGGCTTGTGGGGCAAATTGCGCTTAGCTGTAGGGATAACCCAAGGCGCGCGTAACCGCCGACCTTGCAGGAGCGAAGCTTGCTCGCGAAGGCGTCATTGCTGTCACACCGCGTTATCGTTCTTCGCGGGCAAGTCGGATCGCCGCACCGCTCGCTCCTGCATAAAAATGATGGCGTCGAGGCAGAAGCGCCCCTTCAGAACACCGTGAGTCTGAGGAAACCCGCAATGTTGACCCTTAACATCAATGGCAAAGACCAGGAACTGGATGTCCCCGCGGACATGCCGTTGCTCTGGGTACTGCGCGATGTCGCGCACCTGACGGGCACCAAATTCGGTTGCGGCATGGCCCAGTGTGGCGCCTGCACCGTACACGTCGACGGCGCGCCGCTGCGCTCCTGCATCACGCCCGCCACGGCAGTGGCCAACGGCCAGAAAATTCTCACCATCGAAGGCTTGTCCGCCGATGGCTCGCACCCCGTCCAGCAAGCCTGGGCCGAACTCGATGTGGTCCAGTGCGGTTATTGTCAATCCGGGCAGATCATGTCGGCGGCAGCCTTGCTGGCGAAGATCCCCAAGCCCACCGACAGTGACATCGACCAGGCGCTGTCCGGCAACATCTGCCGCTGCGGCACCTACCCAAGAATCCGCGCCGCGGTCAAACGCGCCGCCGAAATCGGTTGATACCACGTCGAAGGGAGCTGACCAATGAACCGTATCAACCCTGTTTCACGTCGCGGTTTTCTCAAGGGCAGCGCAGTGCTGGGCGGCGGTCTGGTGGTGGCGTTTGTCATCCCGGGTGCCAATCGCTTTGCCTTCGGTGCCGAGAATCAAGGAGACGTCTTCGCGCCCAATGCCTTTTTACGCATTGGCAATGACAACAGCATCACCGTGCTGCTCGGCCATTCGGAAATGGGCCAGGGCATCTGGACCGGCCTGACCATGTTGATCGCCGAAGAGCTGGACGCCGACTGGTCGAAAATCCGCGTCGAACATGCGCCGGCCTCGGCGGCCGAGTATGGCCTGCCGGCGTTTGGCGGAATGCAGATCACCGGTGGTTCGACCTCGACCTGGATGGAGTTCGATCGCTATCGCCAGGCCGGGGCGGCGGCGCGCCTGATGCTGATCGAGGCGGCGGCCAAGCGTTTTGACGTGGCACCTTCGCAGATTCTCACCGAATCGGGCGTGGTCATTGCCGGCGACAAACGCGTCACTTACGGCGAATTGGCGGATGACGCCGGCAAGCTGCCAGTGCCGGATCCAGCCTCGATCAAGTTCAAGGAGGCCAAGGACTGGAAAGTCATCGGCAAACCCACCAAGCGCCTCGACACCCCGGAGAAAATCACGGGGCGCGCCAAGTTCGGCATGGACGTGCAATTCGACGGGCTCATGACGGCGATGGTCGCTCGTCCACCGGTGTTCGGTGGCAGCGTCAAATCCTTCGAAGGCGCTGAAGCGCTGGCGATGCCGGGCGTGCACAAAGTGGTGCAGGTGCCCACGGGGATCGCGGTGATTGCCGATCATTATTGGGCGGCGAAGCTGGGGCGCGATGCGCTGAAGATCGAATGGGACCTGGGGCCGAACGCCGGACTGGACAGCCAACAGCTGCTGGAAAGCTTTCGTAAACTCGCCGCCACCCCGGGCACCTCGGTCAGCCAGGCCGGCGATACGGCGGCGACGCTGGGCAAAGCGGCGAAGACGATTGAGGCTGAATACAGCGTGCCGTACCTGGCCCACGCACCGATGGAACCGCTCAATTGCACGGTGAAAATCTCCAAGGACAAATGCGAAATCTGGACCGGCACACAGTTCCAGACCCTGGATCAAATGATCGCGGGGAAGATCACCGGGCTCAAACCCGAACAGGTCGAAATCCACACCCAATTCCTCGGCGGAGGTTTCGGTCGTCGGGCCAACCCGACCTCGGACTTTGTCAGCGAAGCGGTGTATGTCGCCAAGGCGGCGGGCGAGCCGGTCAAAACCGTCTGGTCCCGAGAGGATGATATTCGCGGCGGTTACTATCGCTCGGCGTTCCTGCATCAGGCGCGCATCGGGCTGGGTGCCGACGGCATGCCGATGGCCTGGAAACATGTGCTGGTCGGGCAGTCGATCATGGCCGGGACGTCGTTCGCGGCGACCATGGTCAAGGATGGCGTCGATAAAACCTCCGTCGAAGGCGTGGCCGACAGTCCTTACCTTGAGGGGCTGGCCAATCACCAGATAGATCTGCATTCACCGCAAACCGGCATCAGCGTGCTGTGGCTGCGGTCGGTGGGGCACACCCACACCGCATTCGTCATGGAGTCGTTGATCGATGAACTGGCAGATGCGGCCGGAAAGGATCCGGTGGAATACCGGCGAGCCTTGCTCAAGGCGCATCCACGGCATTTGGGCGTGCTGAACTTGGCGGTGGAGAAAGCCAACTGGAAAGCGCCATTGCCGGACGGCCATGCATTGGGCGTGGCGGTGCATGAGTCTTTCGGCAGTTATGTCGCCCAGGTGGCCGAGGTGTCGCAGGACAACCTGGCGATTCGCGTGCACCGGGTGGTGTGCGCAGTGGACTGCGGCATTGCGGTCAACCCGCAGAGCATCGCCGCGCAGATGGAGTCAGGCATCACCTTTGGCCTGGGATTTACCTTGCACAGCAAACTGACGTTCAAGGACGGTCAGGTGCAGCAGTCCAATTATCACGACTATCAGGTCCTGCGCCTGAACGAGATGCCCGTGGTCGAGGTGCATATCGTCCCCAGCAGCGACAAACCCGGCGGCATCGGCGAGGTCGGTGTACCGCCCGTGGCACCGGCCGTGGCGAACGCGGTGTTTGCGTTGACCGGGCAGCGCCTGCGGGAACTGCCGCTGCAACTGTCGGGGGTGTGAGATGAGACGACATGTGTTTCTTGGCGCGGTGATGCTGATCGGCCTGGGTGGCTATGCTTCGGACCTGTTCGCTGACGATAAAGAGGCGGTGAAGGCGTTCGAGACGGTGCAGAAAGTGTTTCAGAGTCCGCGTTGTCAGAACTGCCATATCCCGGGCGATTCACCGTTGCAGTTCGCCGCCGGTATTCCTCACGCCATGAATGTAGTTCGCGGCCTGGATGGCAAGGGCTCGGCCGGTTTGCCTTGCTCTACTTGTCATGCTGAAAGCAACCCGCCGGCCAGCTATGGCCCTCACGCGCCACCCGGAGCGCCGCATTGGAGCCTGCCGCCGGCCACACACAAGATGGCCTGGATCGGCCTGCCGGCCGACAAGTTGTGCGCGATGATCAAGGACCGTTCCAGTAACGGCGATCGTGATTTTGCGGCGCTGATCAAGCACGTCAGCGACGACAAGCTGGTGCTTTGGGGCTGGAATCCGGGTGAGGGGCGGGCGCCGGTGCCGGTGCCCCACGATATCTTTGTCACCCAGTTCAAACTCTGGGCCGATGCTGGAGGGCCGTGTCCGGTGGCGGGTAGCTGACCAGCGGCGCGTTTATAGGGAGTCATATCGGGTGTGAACGACTCTAACGTTCATATCCATCAAGGAGTGAGTGATGTTAACCCCAGGCAAACCGGTTAAACGCGGCGCTGGCGCAGACACTTTGCGTGCGCCGAACGTCCTCGACAGCGCCGTGCAGGATCGCGATGTACTGCGCGACTTGGCGCGCAAGGCCGAGCAAGCGCTGATGGGCGTGCAGATGGCGAGCATGGATGAGCTGACGCTGCTCTCCAATCGTCATGGCTTTGAGGCCTTGGCTCAGTTGGGGCTGGAGGCCTGTCAGCAGTTGGGCAAGCCCGCGACGCTGCTGTTCTTCGACCTTGATGACTTCAAGCACATCAACCAGCTGTATGGTCGAGCCGAGGGCGACAATGCCCTGAAAACCTTCGCCGATGTGCTACGCATCGCCTTTCGCGAAAGCGATGTGATCGGCCGACTGGGCAGCGATGAGTTTGCCGCCTTGTTGACCGGCGCCGACACCGTGGAAATCGCCGCGATCAGAGCGCGCCTCGAAGAAATACTCGATGAACGCAATGCCACGGCGCATCGTGGCTATGACATTCGCTTCAGTATCGGGCAGATCGAGTTTGATTCAGGGCTGCACCAGACAGCGCAAGACTTGCTGGCCTTGGTCGATGAGGCGCTGCGCGCCCGGCGGTTCGACGCTCGTCATTGTTGAATGGCGCCCTGCAGGACCGCTGCAACGTGCTCGGCCGTTCGCAACAGCCGTCCATCGTCTCTGAACTTTCCGATCATCTGTAGCCCGACCGGTAACAGGGCTTGGGCGCGCCTCAGCGGGATATTCACTTGCGGCCAGCCAAAGGCCCCCCAGAACTTGATGAAGTCCGACGGTCCGGTGCTTTCCAGCCCTACCGGCGCGACCATCCCGCAAGAGGCGCCGAGCATGGCGTCGAAGGGTTGGCAAAGCTCATTCAGACGGGGGGCAAGATTGGCCAGACGCGCCTTGGCAGCGGATTCCTGTTCCCAAGTTGTCGCCGCCGCCCGCTCGAACATGGCCAGTGTCGAAGGGCTCAATTGTGTCCGCTGTTGTTGAAATTCCTTCGCCAGTGAGCGGGCACCTTCGCAATCGTTAATCAACTGATGATCGTCGAACACACCGGCAAACTCATCCGGCAGCGGCACTTCGCTCACATGATGGCCAGCGCTGCGCAACTGGTCCGCGGCCTGCTCCAAAGCGCGGGCCACCTCGGGGTCCACCTGATCCCAGCGCGAGGTGCGGCAGAAACCCAATTGCAACGGAAGCCGCTCGACGTCAGGTACCACGAACCCGGGAATCAACACCCGCGCCACCAGGTGCAGATCGCGCACCGATCGTCCATACCAACCGACGGTGTCGAAGCTCGGCGCCAGCGGCTTTACACCTTCCAGCGACACCAGGCCCAACGACGGTTTGAAGGCGAAGAGGCCGCAGTAGGACGCTGGCTTGAGCAACGAGCCGGCGGTCTGGGTGCCCAGCGCCAAGGCAAAGAACCCCGCCGCCACCCCGGCCGCCGAGCCCGCGCTGGAGCTGCCCGGCGTGCGAGCGAGGTCATGGGGATTGCGGGTCGGGCCGGTGTGCATGTACGCAAACTCGGTGGTGTGGGTCTTGCCCATGATCAGCGCTCCGGCCTGGCGCAGCAGCGCCACTGCGTGGGCGTCCCGGGACGGCTGATGGCCGGTATAAATGGGTGAATGGAATTGCGTGGGATAGGCCGCGGTGTCGAAGATGTCCTTGATGCCCACGGGGACACCGGCCAGCAGGCCATGACCGTTGTTTTGCGCAGCATCGGCGCGTACCTGGCGAGCATCGAACGAGACGAAGGCCTGGATATCCGGCTCCTGCGCCTGAATGCGCTCAAGAAAGGTTTCGGCGATGGCGGCAGCGGTTGTATCGCCATTGCCCACCGCTTCGCTGAGGCTGGTGGCGTCAAGGGACGGGCGGATCATTTGGCGAACAACTGATCGATATTCTTGAACGCCTTGAACTCCAGGGCGTTGCCGCAGGGGTCGAAGAGAAACATCGTGGCTTGTTCGCCCACCAATCCCTGAAAGCGAATACCCGGCTCGATCACGAAGCGCGTGCCAAGGGCTTTCAAGCGCTCGGCCAGGGTCTCCCATTCCTCCATCCCCAAGACCACACCGAAATGCGGCACCGGTACATCGTGGCCATCCACGGCATTGGTATGGGCGGCTTCCTGAGAAGCGTTTTTCGGTGCCAGATGAATCACCAGTTGATGGCCGAAAAAGTTGAAATCGACCCAGTGATCGCTGGAGCGACCTTCTTCCAGGCCGAACACTTCGCCGTAAAAACGCCGGGCGGCGGCCAAATCGTAAACCGGGATAGCCAAATGAAAAGGGGACAGTTGCATCGGACGTGCCTCGACAGGTTGAGAGTTGAGATCGAGTTTAGTCCTGTGCTTTTTGATTGAAAGACGATAGTTTTTGCAGCGAGCTCAAATTATTTCGATCAATTGGAGAGCCGCATGCTGCGGGAACTGAAAACCTTCATTGCCGTCACGCGTTATGGCACGTTCGCGGCGGCCGGCATGCACATCGGCCTGACCCAGTCGGCGGTCAGCGCGCAGATCCGCAACCTCGAACAAGCGTTGGGGATACGCCTGTTCGATCGCACCGGACGTCAGGCGATTCTCAACGCGGCGGGGCAGCGGGCGTTGCCGATGGCTCGGGAGATGCTTGAGACCTTCAGCCGCATGGCGGTCAGTGACGACGTCGGCGAGTTTCGTGGCGAATTGAAGATCGGCGCGGTGGCCACCGTCCAGACCGGGTTGTTGCCGCGAGCATTGTTGCGACTCAGGCAACAAGCGCCGTTGCTGGAGGCGAAACTGGTGCCGGGGGTTTCCCTGAATCTGTTGAGTCAGGTGGACACCGGCGAAGTGGACCTGGCGATTCTGATCAAGCCGCCATTTGAGTTACCCAAGGAATTGTCGGCGCAAGTCATCCGCCGGGAGCCGTTTGTGCTGATCGTACCGGCAGATCTTGAGGGAGACGACCCGCTATTGTTACTCGCCAACCACCCTCACGTGCGCTACGACCGCAATTCGTTCGGTGGGCGCCTGGTGACTCGCTTTTTGCGCGAGCAGCAGATTGATGTGCAGGTGGCTCTGGAGCTGGACGAGCTGGAGGCCATCGTCAAAATGGTCGAATGCGGGCTGGGTGTTTCGCTGTTGCCCGAGGCGGGGCTGTGGCTTGAGCATGGGGCGAAGGTGCGGATCATCCCGTTGGGTGAGCTGACGTTCTACCGGGAGATCGTGCTGTTGCAGCGTTATAGTCAGCGCACACAACCGATCCAGCAGTTGTTTGCGCGGTGTTTGACACCGATCGACGACTGAACACTAACCCGTGTGGGAGCGAGCCTGCTCGCGATGACAATGTCAGACGCACTGCATGTATCGACTGACGAACCGCTATCGCGAGCAGGCTCGCTCCCACAGAGGGATTGCATCGATTTTGAAATGGCAGGCATAAAAAACCCGCCTGAAGAGGCGGGTTTTTCACGGCTAACCGAAGATCACTCTTCGATGTTGCCCATGGCGGTGGTGTTGAAGCCGCCGTCTACGTACATGATTTCGCCGCTGATGCCGGACGCCAGGTCCGAGCACAGGAAGGCGCCGGCGTTGCCGACTTCGTCGATGGTGACGTTACGACGCAGCGGGGTTTGCGCTTCGTTGGCGGCCAGCATCTTGCGGAAGTTCTTGATGCCGGAAGCGGCGAGGGTGCGGATCGGGCCAGCCGATACGCAGTTGACGCGGGTGCCGTCCGGGCCCAGGGAGCCGGCCAGGTAACGCACGCCAGCTTCCAGCGAAGCCTTGGCCATGCCCATCACGTTGTAGTTCGGCATGGTGCGCTCGGCGCCCAGGTACGACAGGGTCAGCAGGCTGCCATTGCGGCCTTTCATCATTTCGCGGCCAGCCTTGGCCAGGGCCACGAAGCTGTAGGCGCTGATGTCGTGAGCGATGCGGAAACCTTCACGGGTGGTGGCTTCGGTGAAGTCGCCGTCCAGTTGGTCGCCCGGGGCGAAGCCGACGGAGTGCACGATGCAGTCCAGGCCGTCCCACTTCTTGCTCAGTGCTTCGAAGACCTTGGCGATTTCTTCATCGCTGGCCACGTCGCACGGGAAGCACAGTTCAGGGCTCGAACCCCAGCCTTGTGCGAATTCTTCGACACGACCCTTGAGTTTGTCGTTCTGATAAGTGAAGGCAAGCTCAGCGCCCTCGCGATGCATGGCGGCAGCGATGCCGGATGCGATGGACAGCTTGCTGGCGACACCGACGATCAGTACGCGCTTACCGGCGAGAAAACCCATGTGTTGCTCCTCTTTTCAGGTTTATTGCGCAGTGGCTGGTGCCAGAAAAGCGGCTTCCAGCAACTGCTGTGTATACGGATGTTTGGGGGCGGCAAAGATACTTTGCGCGTCTCCCTGTTCGACCACTTGGCCATGCTTGACCACCATCAACTGGTGGCTCAGCGCTTTGACGACAGCCAGGTCATGGCTGATAAACAAATACGTCAGGTTGTACTTGGTTTGCAGTGAACGCAGCAGCTCCACCACTTGGCGTTGCACGGTGCGATCGAGAGCCGAAGTCGGCTCGTCCAGCAAAATCAACGCCGGTTTTAGCACTAATGCCCGGGCAATGGCGATTCTCTGCCGTTGCCCACCGGAAAATTCGTGGGGGTAGCGGTGCCGGGTTTCCGGGTCCAGACCTACCTCCTTGAGTGCCGCAATAATCGCTTGTTCCTGTTCTGCCTCGGTGCCCATCTTGTGGATCCGCAGGCCTTCGCCGACGATCTGGCTCACGCACATCCGTGGGCTCAGGCTGCCGAACGGGTCCTGGAACACCACCTGCATCTCCCGCCGCAGCGGTCGAATCTGATGTTGCGTCAGGCAGTCTAGCTGCTTGCCTTCAAAACGGATGGCGCCTTTGCTACCGATCAGCCGCAATATTGCCAGGCCGAGCGTCGACTTGCCGGAACCGCTTTCTCCCACAATCCCCAAGGTCTGGCCCTGGGGCAGGCTGAAATTGATCCCGTCGACCGCTTTGATATGGTCCACGGTCTTTTTCAGAAAGCCTTTCTTGATCGGGAACCAGACTTTCAGGTCCTCGACCTGCAACAACGGCGGGCCAATGACATTGGTCGCCGGTTTGCCGCTGGGCTCCGCTGCCAGCAGTTCCCGCGTGTACGGATGCTGCGGCGCGCGGAACAATTCTTCGCACGATGCCTGTTCGACGATGCAACCGCGCTGCATGACACATACGCGATGCGCAATTCTTCGTACAAGGTTCAAATCGTGACTGATCAGTAACAACGCCATGCCCAGACGGGCCTGTAATTCCTTGAGCAGTTCGAGGATTTTCAGCTGAACGGTCACGTCCAGCGCAGTGGTCGGTTCGTCGGCGATCAGCAGTTCCGGCTCGTTGGCCAGGGCCATGGCGATCATCACCCGCTGGCGCTGGCCACCCGACAATTCGTGGGGCAGGGCCTTGAGACGCTTCTCCGGCTCCGGGATGCCAACCATTTCCAGCAGTTCCAGCGTGCGCTTGGTCGCGACTTTGCCGGTCAGGCCTTTGTGGATGCCCAACACTTCGTTGATCTGCTTTTCGATCGAATGCAGCGGATTGAGCGAGGTCATCGGCTCTTGAAAGATCATTGCGATCCGGTTGCCGCGGATGTGGCGGATGGTTTTCTCTTTCAGGTCCAGCAGATTCCGGTCGGAATAAGTGATGGTGCCGGAGGGGTGCCGGGCCAGCGGGTAGGGCAGCAGGCGCAGGATCGAGTGGGCGGTCACCGATTTGCCGGAGCCGCTTTCACCCACCAGCGCCAGGGTTTCGCCGCGCTTGATGTCGAAGCTGACGCCCTCGACCACCCGCTGCACGTGCTCACCAACGACAAATTCGACGGCCAGGTCGCGCACTTCGATCAGATTGTCCTGATTCATTTCACTTCCTCGGGTCGAAGGCATCGCGAGCGGACTCGCCGATGAACACCAGCAAACTCAACATCAATGCCAGCACCGCAAACGCACTCATGCCCAGCCACGGCGCTTGCAGGTTGGATTTGCCCTGGGCCACCAGTTCACCCAGGGACGGCGCGCCCGGCGGCAGGCCGAAGCCGAGGAAATCCAGGGCGGTCAGGGTGCCAATGGCGCCGGTCAGAATGAACGGCATGAACGTCATGGTCGAGACCATCGCGTTTGGCAGGATGTGGCGAAACATGATCGCACCATTCTGCATGCCCAGCGCCCGGGCCGCGCGCACGTATTCCAGGTTCCGGCCGCGCAGGAACTCGGCGCGCACCACATCCACCAGGCTCATCCACGAGAACAGCAGCATGATCCCCAGCAGCCACCAGAAGTTCGGCTGCACGAAGCTGGCGAGGATGATCAGCAAGTACAGCACTGGCAGCCCGGACCAGATCTCCAGAAAGCGCTGCCCGGCCAGATCGACCCAGCCACCATAAAAGCCCTGCAGCGCCCCGGCGATCACGCCGATGATCGAGCTGAGAATGGTCAGCGTCAAAGCGAACAGCACCGAAATACGGAAGCCATAAATCACCCGGGCCAATACATCGCGGCCCTGGTCATCGGTGCCCAGCAGGTTATCGGCGGACGGCGGTGCGGGAGCCGGGACTTTCAGGTCGTAGTTGATGCTCTGGTAGCTGTAGGGGATCGGCGCCCACAAGACCCAGGCGTCCTTGGCCTTGAGCAGTTCGCGGATGTAGGGGCTCTTGTAGTTGGCTTCCAGCGGGAATTCGCCGCCGAACGCGGTTTCCGGGTAGCGCTTGAGGGCCGGGAAGTACCAGGCGTTGTCGTAGTGCACCACCAGCGGTTTGTCGTTGGCGATCAGTTCGGCGCCAAGGCTTGCGCCGAACAAGATCAGAAACAGCCACAGCGACCACCAGCCACGCTTGTTGGCCTTGAACAGTTCGAAACGTCGGCGATTGAGAGGGGACAGGTTCATCTCAATGCTCCCGGCTTTCGAAGTCGATGCGCGGATCGACAAAGGTGTAAGTGAGGTCGCCGATCAGCTTCACCACCAGCCCCATGAGGGTGAAGATGAACAGCGTGCCGAAAACCACCGGGTAGTCACGGTTGATCGCCGCTTCGAAACTCATCAGGCCCATGCCATCGAGTGAGAAAATCACTTCCACCAGCAACGAGCCGGTGAAAAAGATCCCGATGAACGCCGACGGGAAGCCGGCGATCACCAACAGCATGGCGTTGCGAAACACATGGCCGTAGAGCACACGGTGGCGGGTCAGGCCCTTGGCCTTGGCGGTGACCACGTACTGCTTGTTGATTTCGTCGAGGAAGCTGTTCTTGGTCAGCAAGGTCATGGTGGCGAAGTTGCCGATCACCAGTGCGGTCACCGGCAGTGCCAGGTGCCAGAAATAATCGAGGATCTTGCCGCCGGTGCTGAGCTCATCGAAGTTGTTCGAGGTCAGGCCCCGTAACGGGAACCAGTCGAAATAGCTGCCGCCGGCGAACACCACGATCAGCAGAATGGCGAACAGGAACGCCGGAATCGCGTAACCGACGATGATCGCCGAACTGGTCCAGACGTCGAAGTGGCTGCCGTGTCGCGTCGCCTTGGCGATCCCCAGCGGGATCGACACCAGGTACATGATCAGCGTGCTCCACAGCCCGAGGGAGATCGACACCGGCATCTTTTCCTTGATCAGGTCGATGACCTTGGCGTCGCGGAAGAAACTGTCGCCGAAATCCAGCGTGGCGTAGTTCTTGATCATGATCCATAAACGTTCCGGCGCCGTTTTATCGAAGCCGTACATGTGCTCGATTTCCTTGACCAGCGCCGGGTCCAGGCCCTGGGCGCCGCGATAGGCGGAACCGGCCACCGACACCTCGGCACCGCCGCCGGCAATGCGGCTGGTGGCGCCTTCGAAGCCTTCGAGCTTGGCGATCATCTGTTCCACCGGCCCGCCGGGGGCGGCCTGGATGATCACGAAATTGATCAGCAGAATGCCGAGCAAGGTCGGGATGATCAGCAGCAGTCGCCGAAAAATATACGCCAGCATCTGATTACTCCGTGCCCGCAGGGTCGGCTTGCAGTTTGGTTTCGACTTCTATCGGCAATGTCGCGTTGGGCTTGACCCACCAGGTATTGATGCCGATGTCATATTTGGGCGAAACCTTCGGATGGCCGATGTGGTTCCAGTACGCCACGCGCCAGGTCTTGATGTGCCAGTTGGGGATCACGTAATAGCCCCATTGCAGCACCCGGTCCAGCGCTCGGGCATGGGCCACCAGGCTTTGGCGCGAATCGGCGTTGATCAGTTGCTCGACCAGTTGGTCCACCACCGGGTCTTTCAAACCCATGGAGTTGCGGCTGCCGGGTTTGTCGGCGGCGTCAGTCATCCAGTACTCACGCTGTTCGTTACCCGGCGAGTTGGACTGCGGGAAGCTGCCGACGATCATGTCGAAGTCCCGGGAGCGCACGCGGTTGATGTATTGCGAGACGTCGACCCGACGGATCACCAGATCAATGCCCAGATCACTGAGGTTGCGCTTGAACGGCAGCAGTATCCGCTCGAACTCGGTCTGGGCCAGTAGAAATTCGATGGTCACCGGCTTACCGTTGGCGTCGACCATTTTGTCGTCGACGATCCGCCAGCCGGCCTCTTGCAGTAATTGATACGCCTGGCGCTGCTGAGTGCGGATCATGCCGCTGGCGTCGGTCACCGGGTTCTGGAACGCCTCGCTGAACACTTGCTCGGGAATCTTGCCGCGGAACGGGTCGAGGATCGCCAGTTGATCGGCGTCCGGCAGGCCGGTGGCGGCCATTTCCGAGTTTTCGAAAAAACTGCGGGTGCGCGCGTAGGCGCCGTTGAACAGTTGTTTGTTGGTCCATTCGAAGTCCAGCAACAGGGTCAGCGCGTGGCGCACGCGCACATCCTGAAACACCGGACGACGCAGGTTGAATACAAAGCCCTGCATGCCGGTAGGGTTGCCATTCGGGATCTGTTCCTTGATCAACCGACCCTCGGTCACCGCCGGGATGTTGTAGGCATTGGCCCAGTTTTTTGCGGCCATTTCCAGCCAGTAATCGAACTGGCCGGCCTTGAGCGCTTCCAGCGCGACGGTGTTGTCGCGGTAGTAGTCGGTGGTCATCACGTCGAAATTGTAGAAGCCACGATTGACCGGCAGGTCCTTGCCCCAGTAATCCTTGACCCGCTCATAGCGCACCGAACGTCCGGCCTTCACTTCACTGACTTTGTACGGGCCGCTGCCCAGCGGCAACTCCAGGTTGCCTTTGTTGAAGTCGCGGGTCGCCCACCAATGCTTGGGCAGTACTGGCAATTGGCCGAGGATCAGCGGCAGTTCGCGGTTGTTGTTGTGCTTGAACTTGAACAGGACTTTGAGCGGGTCTTCGGCGATCACCTCTTCCACGTCGCTGTAATAGCCGCGATAGAGCGGGGCGCCGTCCTTGATCAGGGTCTGGAAGCTGAATACCACGTCTTCGGCACGCACCGGATGGCCGTCATGGAAGCGTGCTTCTGGACGCAGGTAGAAGCGCACCCAGCTGTTGTCCGGGGCTTTTTCGATTTTGCCGGCGATCAAGCCATATTGAGTGAACGGCTCATCGAGACCCTGTTTGGTCAGGGTGTCGTAGATCATGTTGATGTCGTCGGCCGGTACGCCTTTGTTGATGAATGGGTTGAGGCTGTCGAAGCCGCCGAATCCGGCCTCACGGAAGATTCCGCCCTTGGGCGCGTCGGGATTCACGTAATCGAAGTGTTTGAAATCGGCCGGGTATTTCGGCGGCTCGTTGTACAGGGTCAGGGCATGTTGCGGGGCGGCGCAGGCCAGCCCGGCGAACAACAGACCGCTGGCCTGCAAGAGCAGGGCGCGTACGGGTTTCATCGATCTTTCTCCGAAGATTTCAGCCACCACGCGCTCAGGCCCAGGGTGTAGGGCGGCGTCGTGACGAAGGCGAACCGGTTGCGGTAGGCCAGGCGGTGATAATTGAGGTACCAGTTGGGAATGATGTAGTGCTGCCACAACAGCACCCGATCCAGCGCCCTGCCGGCGGCCACTTGTGCATCGCGGGTCTGGGCGGCGAGCAGTTGTTCGAGTAAATAGTCGACCACCGGGTTGGCGATACCTGCATAGTTTTTACTGCCCTTGATCCCGACCTGGCTGGAGTGAAAGTACTGCCATTGCTCCAGGCCCGGGCTGAGGGTCTGGTTGAGGGTCATCAGGATCATGTCGAAATCGAACTGATCGAGGCGCTGTTTGTACTGGGCGCGATCGACCGTGCGCAGCCGTGCGTCGATGCCGATGCTGGCGAGGTTCTCGACGTAAGGCTGAAGGATGCGTTCCAGGTTCGGATTGACCAGCAGGATCTCGAAACGCAACGGTTGACCGATGGTGTTTTGTAGCCGCTGACCGTTGGGCTTCCAGCCGGCCTCGGCGAGCAGGCTCAAGGCCTTGCGCAAGGTTTCCCGGGGAATGCCGCGGCCTTCGGTCTGCGGCAGGCTGAACGGCTCGGTGAGCAGCTTGGCGGGCAACTGATCGCGATAGGGCTTGAGCAGCAGCCATTCATGACCGACAGGCAGCCCGGTGGCGGAGAACTCGCTGTTGGGGTAGTAGCTCATGGCGCGTTGGTAGGCGCCGCTGAACAGCGTGCGGTTGGTCCACTCGAAGTCGAACATCAGCCCCAGCGCTTCGCGGACCTTGGCCTCAGCGAAAGTTGGCCGTCGGGTGTTCATGAACAGACCCTGGCTCTGCGTCGGGATCTGGTGCGGGATCTGCGCCTTGATCACATCGCCACGGCGCACGGCTGGGAAGTTGTAACCGTTGTCCCAGTTCTTCGCCTGATGCTCGATGTAGATGTCGAACTCGCCGGCCTTGAACGCTTCGAAGGCCACGTCGCTGTCACGGTAGAACTCGACTTCCATGCGATCAAAGTTGTATTTGCCGCGATTGACTGGCAGGTCCTTGCCCCAGTAATCCTTGACCCGCTCGAAGACGATCTGCCGCCCGGGCGTTACCGAGGTAATGCGATACGGTCCGCTGCCCAATGGCGGCTCGAAGGTGGTGGCTTTGAAATCGCGACCTTCCCAGTAATGCTGGGGCAGCACCGGCAACTCGCCCAGGCGCAGGATCAGCAGCGGATTGCCGGCGCGTTTGAAGACGAAACGGATGCGCCGTGGGTTGAGAATATCGACCCGCGACACTTCCTGAAGGTTGGTGCGGTACTGCGGGTGACCTTCCTTGAGCAGCAAACGGTAAGAGAACGCTACGTCATAAGCGGTGATCGGCGTGCCATCGTGGAAGCGTGCTTCAGGGCGCAGGTTGAACACCACCCAGCTGCGGTCCTCGCTGTATTCCACCGATTGGGCGATCAGGCCATAACTGGAGGTGGGCTCATCGCCGGACGGCGCGTACTCGCCGGTGCCGACCATCAGCGTTTCGTTCAGCTCGTTGATGCCGTACTGCAGGAAGTTGGCGGTGGAAACCGGGCTTGTGCCTTTGAATGTGTAAGGGTTGAGCGTATCGAAGGTGCCAAACGCCATCACCCGCAACGTACCGCCCTTGGGCGCTTGCGGGTTGACCCAGTCGAAGTGGGTAAATCTGGCCGGGTACTTGAGCGTGCCGAACTGCGCATAACCATGGCTTTCGCTGATCGTCGCGCTTGCGGGGGAGCTCAAGGCCAGGCTGATCAGGAGCAGGAGGAGGGGACGCTTCAAGTCAGAGATCCGATCCAGGCGGCTTGGGCTTTGTGGCCCGTACAGTAACAGCTTGTATCGACAGGAAAAAGACGGGGCCTGAAAGCGATGTCGCGGCATAAAAAAGATCGCAGCCTGAGGCAGCTTCTACACCGATCATGTACACCCGCGATGATTGGATGTACGCATTATCTGTAGGAGCTGTCGAAGGCTGCGATCTTTTCGGCTTTACATCAATTTCAATTCGGCGAAGCAACCGTCAGCATCTGACCCGGCTTCAGCGCCTGGCCAACCCGAGGGTTCCAGCGCTTGAGGTGTTGCATCTCAACGTTGAAGCGCTTGGCAACCATGTACAGCGAGTCGCCTTGCTTGACTTTGTATTGGGTGGGCTGCTGGGTAGCCTGCTGCTTCTTGGAATTGGCTGCCACCACGGTGTTGACACGCCCGGAGCCGCGCTTGGCGGTGTCCTGCATCACCAGGGTCTGGCCGACCTTGAGGTTCTTGCCGTTCAGCTTGTTCCAGCGTTGCAGGTCCTTGATGTCGACCTTGTTGGCCTTGGCGATAGTGGCCAGGTTGTCGCCGCGCTTGACCCGGTAAGCGCGCTTGATGCTGGCGATTTCGCTGTCGTCTGCCCCTTCGAACACCGGCTTGAGCGGTCGCTGACTGATCAGCTCTTCAGGGCGCATGGTCGACAGGCTGGCGGTCAGCAGTTGCGCCTTGGACGTCGGCACCAGCAGATGCTGGGGGCCGTCGATGGTGGTGCGCTGCTTGAAGGCCGGGTTGAGCTGGAACAGTTCGTCTTCGTCGATGTTGGCCACTGCGGCAACCTTGGACAGGTCCATGCGCTGGTTGATTTCGACGACCTGGAAATACGGTTCGTTGGCGATCGGGTTGAGGTTCACGCCATAGGCTTCGGGCGACAGGACCACTTGCGACAGGGCCAGCAGCTTCGGCACATAGGCCTGGGTTTCCGCTGGCAGCGGCAGGTTCCAGTAGTCAGTCGGCAGACCGAGCTTCTCGTTACGCTCGATGGCCCGGCTGACCGTACCTTCGCCGGCGTTGTAGGCCGCCAGCGCCAGCAGCCAGTCACCGTTGAACATGTCATGCAGGCGGGTCAGGTAATCCATGGCCGCGGTGGTCGAGGCGGTGATATCGCGACGGCCATCATAGAAACGGGTCTGACGCAGGTTGAAGTAACGCCCGGTGGACGGAATGAATTGCCAAAGACCCACCGCGTCGGCCCGGGAATAGGCCATCGGGTTGTAGGCGCTCTCAATCACTGGCAACAGCGCCAGTTCCAGCGGCATGTTGCGTTCTTCAAGGCGTTCGACGATGTAGTGAATGTAGAGGCTGCCGCGTTCGCCGGCGTTTTCGAGGAAGGACGGATTACTGGCGAACCACAGGCGCTGTTGCTCGATGCGCGGGTTGACGCCCAGCCCGTCTTGCAACTGGAAGCCCTGGCGCATGCGCTCCCAGATGTCCTGCGGAATTTGCGGTGTCGGTTTTTCGCTGAGCCAGATGGGTTTTTGCTTGGCTCGAGCGGCGATATTCGGAGTGTGCGTCGCGTCGGTCTGCGGCGCATGGCTTGAACAACCCGCCAAAGTGGCGGACACAGCCACCGCGATGGCTTGAGCCAAGCGGGTCAATGCGTCTGAATTGATGGCTTTACGAATAGGTGACGACATTGGCTGGAAGTAAGTTCCGGGCAAAAATGTCGAGCGATTCTAGAAAGCGTACCCCCTGCGGTCAACCATTCAGAATTTTTGTACCATCGGGGGGACTGCTTAGAACGTATCTTTCCAAGCCCGTAGAGCAGCAAAAACCGCACTCGGAGCCCGGTTATCGGTTCCGTTCCGTTCGTCCACTTTTTCTTTAACGGATGTTTCGCCAGTACGCAAAAACGGGTTTGTGAGCTTTTCCAGTGCCAGCGTTGAAGGCAATGTGATGATTCCGGCTTCGCGTTGCCGAGTGACTTTGGCCAGGCGTTCGGCGGTGTCCGGGTTGCCCGGTTCGACCGCAGTGGCAAACTTCAGATTGCTCAGGGTGTATTCGTGGGTGCAATAGACCCGCGTGTCTTCGGGCAGCGCCGCGAGGCGGCTCAGCGAGTGATGCATTTGTTCGGGCGTGCCTTCGAATAGCCGTCCGCAACCAGCGGCGAACAGGGTGTCGCCGCAAAACAAATGGCCCTGGTGATAGAAGGCGATGTGCCCCAGGGTATGGCCGGGGACTTCGATGATGTCGAAGTCCCAGCCGAGCACGTTAATACGGTCATTGTCCTTGAGAGCCCTATCCCGCGCCGGAATGGTTTCACTGGCCGGGCCATAGACCGTCGCGTTTGTCGCTTTTTTCAGCTGCTCGACGCCGCCGACATGGTCATGGTGGTGATGAGTGATCAGAATATCGCTTAACACCCAACCCGGATGCGCCGCGAGCCAGGCCTGTACTGGCGCGGCATCGCCCGGATCGACCACGGCGCAGCGCTGGGTGCTGTGGTCTTGTAACAACCAGATGTAGTTGTCGGTGAAGGCGGGCAGGGCACTGATCTGTATCATCGTCGGATTCGCCAAGCGGAAAACATTGGCGCATCTTAGAACTTCCTGGCGCGTTGGAGAATGCAATGACCGATAAAGCGTTCGCTCAGGCTGATCCTGACTGGCTGGCATTGATCAGCGCGGCCCGTGAATGGCTGTCCGGCCCCATTGGGCAATTTCTGCTGGACGAAGAACGACGCATGCTCGAAGACGAGTTGGGGCGCTTCTTCGGCGGTTATCTGGTGCATTACGGTCCTTCGGCTCAGACGCCGCCGGCGGCGCCGCAGGTTCAGCGCAATGTGCGGCTCGGCGCGCCATTGCCAGGGGTGGAGATCGTCTGTGAAGAGCAGGCCTGGCCATTGAGCGAGCACGCCGCCGATGTGGTGGTGTTGCAGCACGGGCTGGATTTCTGCCTGTCGCCCCACGGTTTGCTACGCGAGGCGGCGAGCAGCGTGCGCCCCGGCGGGCATCTGCTGATTATCGGGATCAATCCCTGGAGCAGTTGGGGATTGCGCCACGTATTTGCCCATGATGCCTTGAGCAAGGCTCGCTGCATTTCGCCGTCGCGAGTCGGCGACTGGCTGAACCTGCTGGGCTTCGCGCTGGAGAAACGCCGCTTCGGGTGCTATCGTCCGCCGCTTGCGTCGCCCGCCTGGCAGGCTCGTCTGGCTGGCTGGGAACGCAAGGCCGGTGACTGGCAATTGTCGGGTGGCGGCTTCTATTTGTTGGTCGCACGCAAGATTGTGGTGGGCCTGCGGCCGTTGCGTCAGGAACGGCGCGAACCAATGGGCAAGCTGATTCCGTTGCCGATGGCCAAGGTCAACCGTCGTCATCTCGAACCGTAATAACGTTGAATATTCCCGGTCGGGTTTGCCCCGGCCTCGGGCATCGTCGGTCACCGATCGGCGAGCCACCGCATTTTCTGGATAGATTGGCATGAGCGATAGCGTAGAACTCTTCACCGATGGCGCCTGTAAAGGCAACCCTGGCCCGGGTGGCTGGGGTGCATTGCTGGTGTGCAAGGGCGTTGAAAAAGAACTCTGGGGCGGCGAAGCCAACACCACCAACAACCGTATGGAGTTGATGGGCGCGATCCGGGGCCTGGAAGAACTCAAACGCTCCTGCGACGTGCTGTTGGTGACCGACTCCCAGTACGTGATGAAAGGCATCAACGAGTGGATGGCCAACTGGAAGAAGCGAGGTTGGAAAACCGCGGCGAAGGAACCGGTGAAAAACGCCGACCTGTGGAAACTGCTCGATGAGCAGGTCAACCGCCACAACGTCACCTGGAAATGGGTGCGCGGGCACATCGGCCATCACGGCAATGAACGCGCCGACCAACTGGCCAATCGCGGTGTTGATGAAGTGCGTGGGTACAAGCAGGCTTGATTCACTGCTGATGCACCGCGTCGTGGCCAATCGCGAGCAGGCTCGCCCCCACATTTGATCTTCGTTGAGCACAAATGCTGTGAACCCCCGAATTCAATGTGGGAGCGAGCCTGCTCGCGATGGGTGCCACACGGTGTATCTGAAAGACCCCGGCGAGCGTGTTAACATCGCCGCTTTTGCACGATTGACCCGTTGAGAGCTGATCACTGATGGCCACCAGATCTGTTGTACTCGATACCGAAACCACCGGCATGCCGGTGACCGACGGCCACCGGATTATCGAAATCGGTTGTGTCGAGTTGATCGGTCGGCGCCTGACCGGCCGGCATTTCCACGTTTACCTGCAACCGGATCGCGAGAGTGACGAAGGCGCCATCGGCGTCCACGGCATCACTAACGAATTCCTGGTGGGCAAGCCGCGCTTCACCGAAGTGGCTGATGAGTTTTTCGAGTTCATCAAGGGCGCGCAGCTGATCATCCATAACGCGGCGTTCGACGTTGGCTTCATCAACAACGAATTCGCCCTGATGGGCCACCACGATCGCGCGGACATCACGCAACACTGCTCGATCCTCGACACCCTGATGATGGCCCGGGAACGTCACCCGGGGCAGCGCAACAGCCTCGATGCCTTGTGCAAACGCTATGGCGTCGACAACTCCGGCCGTGAACTGCACGGCGCCTTGCTCGACTCCGAGATTCTCGCCGACGTTTACCTGACCATGACTGGCGGCCAGACCAGCCTGTCGCTGGCTGGCAATGCGTCTGATGGCAATGGTTCCGGCGAGGGCGCGGACAACTCCGCCACGGAAATCCGTCGTCTGCCGGCCGATCGCCAGCCAACCCGGATCATCCGCGCCAGTGAGGATGACCTGGCCCAGCACATTGCGCGCCTTGAAGCCATCGCCAAATCCGCCGGCGCTCCGTCGCTGTGGCAGCAATTGGCCGAGGCCAAGGCTCAGGCCTGAAAAGATCGTCCGAACGCGGCCCGAGCCTTCGGCAGCGCCTACGCCAACCGTGTCGACCATCAATCAACGGTGGGCCCCGATCCTGTAGGAGCTGCCGCAGGCTGCGATCTTTTGATCTTCATAAACGCACCACCGGCATGCACTCAACGCCTCACTTCAGGGCATCGAGCTCGCCACATGCGCTCCAACCCTCTACCCTGAGGTTATTGGCAGGCCATGGTCTGCCGTCCCAGGACGCCGAGCCTCATGTATAAAGATTTGAAATTTCCGGTCCTGATCGTCCACCGTGACATCAAGACCGACACTGTTGCCGGTGATCGTGTGCGTGGCATCGCCCGGGAGCTGGAGCAGGAAGGCTTCAGTATCGTGTCGGCGGTCGATTACAGCGAAGGGCGTCTGGTCGCCTCGACTCATCACGGCCTCTCCTGCATGTTGATTGCCGCCGAAGACGCCAGCACGAATGCTCATCTTCTACATAACATGGCCGAACTGATCCGCCTGGCACGGGTTCGGGCGCCGGACCTGCCAATCTTCGCCCTAGGCGAGCAGGTCACCCTGGAAAACACCCCGGCCGATGCCATGGCCGAGCTCAATCAGCTGCGCGGCATTCTTTATTTGTTCGAAGACACCGTGCCCTTCCTCGCCCGTCAGGTCGCTCGCGCGGCGCGCAAATACCTGGACGGTCTGTTGCCGCCGTTTTTCAAGGCGCTGGTGCAACACACCGCCGACTCCAATTATTCCTGGCACACCCCAGGGCATGGCGGCGGCGTGGCGTATCACAAGAGCCCGGTAGGGCAAGCGTTTCACCAGTTTTTCGGGGAAAACACGCTGCGTTCGGATTTGTCGGTGTCAGTGCCGGAACTCGGTTCGCTGCTCGATCACACGGGCCCGCTGGCCGAGGCGGAAGCGAGAGCCGCCCGCAACTTCGGCGCCGATCACACCTTTTTCGTGATCAATGGCACCTCGACCGCCAACAAGATCGTCTGGCACTCCATGGTTGCCCGCGATGATCTGGTGCTGGTGGATCGCAACTGTCACAAGTCGGTGCTGCACTCGATCATCATGACCGGCGCGATCCCGCTGTACCTGTGCCCGGAGCGTAATGAGCTGGGGATCATCGGCCCGATTCCGTTGAGCGAATTCAGTCGCGAATCGATTCAGGCCAAAATCGACGCCAGCCCGCTGACCCAGGGCCGCGAGCCCAAAGTCAAGTTGGCGGTGGTGACCAACTCGACTTACGACGGTCTGTGTTACAACGCCGAACTGATCAAGCAGAGCCTGGGCAACAGCGTCGAGGTGCTGCATTTCGACGAGGCCTGGTACGCCTACGCGGCGTTTCACGAGTTTTTCGCCGGCCGTTACGGCATGGGCACCTCCCGCAGCGAAGACAGCCCGCTGGTGTTCACGACGCACTCCACGCACAAACTGCTGGCGGCGTTCAGTCAGGCGTCGATGATTCACGTTCAGGATGGTGGTGCCCGGCAACTCGATCGCGACCGCTTCAACGAAGCGTTCATGATGCACATCTCGACTTCGCCGCAGTACAGCATCATCGCTTCGCTGGACGTGGCCTCGGCGATGATGGAAGGGCCGGCCGGGCGTTCGCTGTTGCAGGAAATGTTCGACGAAGCCCTGAGTTTTCGTCGGGCCCTGGCCAATTTGCGTCAGCACATCGCCGCTGATGACTGGTGGTTTTCCATCTGGCAGCCGCCCTCGGTGGAAGGCATCGAACAGGTGATCACCGAAGACTGGCTGCTGCAACCCGACGCCGATTGGCACGGCTTTGGTGGCGTAACCGACGACTATGTGCTGCTCGACCCGATCAAGGTCACGCTGGTGATGCCGGGGTTGACGGCGGGCGGCGCTCTGAGTGCGCGGGGGATTCCGGCGGCGGTGGTCAGCAAATTCCTCTGGGAACGCGGGCTGGTGGTGGAAAAGACCGGGCTGTATTCGTTCCTGGTGCTGTTCTCGATGGGCATCACCAAGGGCAAATGGAGTACGTTGCTGACCGAGTTGCTGGAGTTCAAGCGCAGTTACGACGCCAACATCAGTCTCGCCACTTGCCTGCCGTGCGTGGCGCAGGAAAATGTGGCGCGTTATCAGGGCATGGGCCTGCGTGATCTGTGTGATCAACTGCACGCCTGTTATCGCACCAATGCCACCGCCAAACACCTCAAACGCATGTACACGGTACTGCCGGAAGTCGCGATGAAGCCGGCGCACGCCTATGATCAATTGGTACGCGGGGAAGTGGAGGCCGTATCGATCGATGCTCTGGACGGGCGGATCGCGGCGGTGATGCTGGTGCCATACCCGCCGGGGATCCCGTTGATCATGCCCGGCGAGCGTTTTACCGAGTCGACCCGCTCGATCATCGATTACCTGGCGTTTGCCCGTACGTTCGACAGTAGCTTCCCCGGGTTTGTCGCCGATGTGCATGGCTTGCAACATGAAGACGAGGGCAATGGACGGCACTACACCGTCGATTGCATCAAGGAATGAGGACCTTTGCGAGTATGCAACCCGTCATGAATCCCAAGTACCCAGGCCTCTCGGTGCGTGTCGCCGATGAGGGTTTTGCGGCCTATATCTGGGGCAGTGATTTCAGTTTTGAAGTCGCCGCCTATGGCGCCGCGCAAATCGGCAAGCCGGTGGCGCAGTGGCCGGTGACGCCGATTACTCCGTATCGCAAGTGCTATGGCATCGATCCCGAGGAGTTCAGCAGTTTTCGCGATGCCGCCGACAGCGCGATTTTCATGGCCTATCTGGACGACGAGCCAGTGGGTCACCTGGTGGTCAGCACCAATTGGAACGGTTTCGCTCATATCGATGAGTTGGCGGTGCATGCGCCGGCCCGCCGTCATGGCGTAGCCAAGGCATTGCTGGACGTGGCGCAGTTCTGGAGTCGCAAGAAGAAACTGACGGGCATCATGCTGGAAACCCAGAACAACAACCTGGGTGCCTGCCGGCTTTATGAGCGTTGCGGCTACACCGTCGGCGGGATCGATCATCTACGCTATCGCGGTATCGACCCGAACACCGCCGAGGTGGCGTTGTTCTGGTATCGGTTGTTCGATAATCCGCTGGAAAACCCGCTCAGCTCGCCAGCATCGCCACGGCTTGTTCCGTGATGATGTCCAGTAAGGCCTGAACGGCCGGAGAGGGCTCGTGGTTCTTCAGGCTCAAGGCATAGAGGCTGATCGGGACGGCGGGCGCCAGCGGACAGACATCGAGCCCTGCCGATCTGGCGCCGAGGGCGGTAAACGGATCGACGACCGCCAGGCCTTCACCGGCCTCGACCATGCTGCGCATCATCTGATGAGTCTGGACCCGGGTCTGGATGACCGGGGCAGGGCGTAGCGCGTGCAGTTTGTTGTCCAGCGCCGGGCTGAGCGGGTCGTGACCTTCCAGGCCGACCATCGACTGGCCGGCCAGGTCTTGCAGCGAGATGTACTTCTGCTTCGGTTGCAGCCAGCCATGGGGCGCCAGCAGCTGGAGCTTGCCCTGAGCGATGACCTGGCAATGGATGTCGGCGTGTTCCGGGTCATGCAGGCTCAGGCCCAGATCGCTTTCACGCAGCAGCAGGCTTCTGACAATCTCGCGGGTCGGTTGGCTCAATAGGGTGCAAGGTGCGTCGGGGAGGCGTCGGCGCAGGGCCGCGATGCTCTGCGGCAACAGTTGTTGCGCCAGAGGCGGCGTACAGATAATTCGCAGGGGCGGGGCCAAATATTGCTTGAGGCTGCTGGCCAGTCGCTGGACCGGCTCAAGGGCTTCGTAGACGTGGGCGATCTCGACTTGCAACTCCCGCGCCTCGCGCGTGGCTTGCAGACGGCCACGCACGCTGGCAAACAGCATGAAGCCCAACTGATCCTCGGCATCACGCAGTGTGCGTTCAACCTCGGTCACCGGCAGCTGCAGCCATTCGGCGGCGGTGCCCAGGTGACCGGTCTGCAGGAGCGCCTGGATCACTTCGATATGACGTAAACGCATGCGTGAAGTCCATGTTCAGCAGGTGAGGGAGTCAGTCACTGAATCCTAACTCAAGTGCGAGCATATGACTTCTGCTCATAACAGCGGGTTATGAGGCAACGTTCGTTACAGGTTCGCGAGTGAGGGTGACGCCCGATTGCACCAGCACAAATTCGTTGTCGTCGAGTTTATTGACCCGGTCGCCAATGGCCAGCTTATAGGTGGTGACCGACGCAGGGCCGGCGAGGCCGTCGTGCGATGGGGTGGATTCCTGGAACTCATGCACGGAATAAACACGGCCTTCCGCGTCTCTTGCATGGAACTGACCGACGAGTACTGCTGCCATCTGCTTAGAACCTCTGGAGATAAATCACTCAATTTGCGGTGCTGTAGACCGTGGTTGGGCGAGGTAAGTTTTCCTACAGGAAAAAAATAGTCAGGGGCGGTGATTTTCCGTCGCCCGCTGGTTGAATCGTCATTTGATCATCTATAACTAGAGGCTCTTTCCATCGGACAGTCGAGAATCTTCCATGAGCAACGTCTATACGATCGCCGTTCTGGTCGGCAGCCTGAGAAAAGCGTCAATCAACCGCAAGGTCGCACTGGCGCTGGCCGAGCTGGCGCCTGCCCATCTGAAACTGAATATCGTCGAAATCGGTGATTTGCCGCTCTACAACGAAGACATCGATGGCGATTCACCGCCGGCAGCCTACAGCACTTTCCGACAACAAGTGAGCTCATCCGACGCGGTGCTGTTCGTGACCCCCGAATACAACCGTTCGGTGCCGGCGCCGTTGAAGAATGCGATCGACGTGGGTTCGCGTCCCTATGGCAAGAGCGCCTGGAACGGCAAGCCGGGTGCGGTGATCAGCGTTTCACCCGGTGCGGTCGGCGGATTTGGGGCCAACCACAATATTCGCCAGTCCATGGTGTTTCTCAATGTGCCGTGCATGCAGCAGCCGGAAGCCTATCTGGGCGGCGCCGGTTCAGCGTTCGATGAGGCGGGCAAGTTGTCAGAGTCGGTCAAGCCGTTCTTGCAGAAGTTCATCGATGCGTATGCGCTGTGGGTTGAGCAACATAAAAAGCAATGAGTTCTTTACCCTGCATTGAATAATCCGTGTGGTAAACCACAACCCCTGTGGGAGTGAGCCTGCTCGCGATAGCGGTGGTACATCCAGCATCGATGTTGGCTGATCCGCCACTATCGTGAGCAGGCTCACTCCCACAGGTTCTGCACTTTGACTGACTGGCGTTGGGGCAAGCCTCTCCCGCGACAGGTCTTCGCTTTACTACATATTCGAAAATCCATATATTCCACGCTTCGTTTTTCCTCGAGTTGGATCCAGGTCTCCATGTTCATAGCGTCGCTGATTTTCCTGCTGACCATCACCTTGGTGATCTGGCAACCCAAAGGCCTGGGCGTTGGCTGGAGTGCGGTATTTGGCGCGGTGTTGGCGCTGCTCTTCGGGGTGGTACACCTGAGCGATATCCCGCTGGTATGGCAGATCATCTGGAATGCCACTGGCACCTTTGTTGCGCTGATTATCATCAGCCTGCTGCTGGATGAGGCGGGGTTCTTTGCCTGGGCCGCGTTGCATGTGGCCCGTTGGGGGCGGGGCCGCGGGCGCAAACTTTTCGCTTATATGGTGCTGCTCGGTGCACTGGTGTCGGCGTTGTTTGCCAATGACGGCGCGGCGCTGATACTGACGCCGATCGTGATTTCCATGTTGCTGGCGTTACGTTTTTCCCCGGCGGCGACCCTGGCGTTCGTGATGGGCGCCGGTTTCATCGCCGACACCGCAAGCCTGCCGCTGGTGGTGTCGAACCTGGTGAACATCGTTTCCGCAGACTTCTTCGGCATCAGCTTCAACCGCTACGCCGCGGTGATGGTCCCGGTCAATCTGGTGAGCGTGGCGGCGACCCTGGCGATGTTGATGGCGTTCTTCCGTCGCGACATCCCCCGCGAATACGATCCTGAGCAATTGGCAGACCCCGCCACTGCGATTCACGATAACGCGACGTTTTATGCCGGTTGGGTGGTGCTGGCGATTCTGCTGGTGGGTTGTTTTGCCCTTGAGCCGCTGGGCATTCCGATCAGCGCGATTTCTGCGGTGTGCGCCGCCTTGCTGCTGGCCATCGCTGCCCGTGGCCACAAGATCTCCACGCGCAAGGTGATGAAAGAAGCGCCGTGGCAGATCGTGGTTTTTTCCCTGGGGATGTACCTGGTGGTGTATGGCCTGCGCAACGCCGGGCTCACCGGGTATCTGGCCGGTTGGCTGGATGGCTTTGCCCGTTACGGCTTATGGGGCGCGGCCATGGGCACGGGGGTACTGACGGCGTTGCTGTCGTCGATGATGAACAATCTGCCGACGGTGTTGATCGGTTTGCTTTCGATCGATGCCAGTCAGGCGACCGGTGTGGTGAAAGAGGCGATGATCTACGCCAATGTCATCGGTAGCGACCTGGGGCCGAAAATTACCCCGATTGGCAGTCTGGCGACCTTGCTGTGGCTGCATGTGCTGCAACGCAAGAATATCCGGATTGGCTGGGGGTATTACTTCAAGGTCGGGATTGTGTTGACGGTGCCGGTGTTGTTGGTGACGTTGGCGGCTTTGGCGTTGCGGTTATCCATCTAGACCGTGTCGGCCCATTCGCGGGCAAGCCTCGCTCCTGCGGTTTTGTGTCGCATGACCTGTAGGAGCGAGGCTTGCCCGCGAAGAGGCCAGTCCAGACGTTACAAAACTCAACCACTGCCCGGCACATTCGGCCAAAGATCGGACACCAGAAACAGCCGTTCGGCTTCTTCCCAATCCCCTTTGGCATTCTCTGTCAGCCGCACCATCAATTGCGCTGGCGCCAGCGGGTCCAGATCACTCAGCCATGCCTTCAGCTGCTCAACGCTCCAGGTCTGCTCTTCGGGATAGTGTGCCGGCGCGAGCCAGGCATGGCGGGGCAGGGGTTGCCAGCGACCGTATGGCCGCTGCACGACAAAATCCGCCCAGTCCTTCTGGTGCAGCCAGCTGCCGCGCAAATGCCGAGGGTGCGCGCCGCTCGGTGGTTCGCACTGACCCGGCCACGGATAGAGCAGATAGCCGCCCAGCCACAGATGCGCACTGAACTGCTGGATATCCAGCGACGCCAGCGCTGCACGACTTTCCGCCCGCGCGGAAATCGGCAATTGATGCTGGCTCAGGTGCTTCAGTTTGCGGTCCAGCCGATCATGACAACCTGGCCCGAGCCACTGCGCGGCGTCATGGCCGTCACCGTTCTGCGGCCCAAGATAGAGCTTGATCGCCAGTTCCAGGTGATGCACGCCATCGCGATCACGCAGCAGCATGTCCAGCTCGCCCAGGGTGTGGCCTTCACGGCGGATCGGCAGGTTGGCGGCAATCAGCTCGATGCCCGGCGCGTGCCGCACGGCGTACTGCCACAGCCGTTCGTAGTACAAACCCAGGCGCCGGGTCCTGGCCTGGGCCAGCCAGTGCAGCAAGTCGTAACTGTCACGATCCAGTTGCCTGAGCCAGTGTTCCAGGCGCTCCGGCGCCTGCACCCAATCGCTGCCGGCCAGCGGATGACGCTGCGGCCACGGGGTGACGCTGAGCATCGGCGGCGCGAGGATGACCCAGGCCAGGTCGCGCACTTCAGGGTGGCGCAACTGATGGGGTAACTGGAGCAAGTCTGGAAATAGGATCATGTTGCGAGCATAGCCTGAAACGCGAGCACACCGTTGTAGCTGAAAGGGTTTTGTCTACGCCGCGCTTTCGCCCATAATCGTGTTTTTCGCCGTCGCAGGCCCCGCGTCCTGATAGGAGCCCCATGGAGCAATTTCGTAATATCGGCATCATCGGTCGCCTGGGCAGTTCTCAGGTGCTGGATACCGTCCGCCGACTGAAACGGTTTCTGCTCGATCGTCACCTGCACGTGATCCTCGAAGACACCATCGCCGAAGTCCTGCCCGGCCATGGCCTGCAAACCTCGTCGCGCAAGATGCTCGGTGAAGTGTGTGACATGGTGATTGTGGTCGGTGGTGACGGCAGCCTGCTGGGCGCCGCACGGGCGCTGGCCCGACACAATATTCCAGTGCTCGGTATCAACCGTGGCAGCCTGGGATTCCTGACCGATATTCGTCCCGATGAGCTGGAAGTGAAAGTCGCCGAAGTGCTCGACGGCCACTATCTGGTGGAAAACCGCTTCCTGCTGCAAGCCGAAGTTCGGCGCCACGCCGAAGCCATCGGCCAGGGCGATGCACTGAACGATGTGGTGCTGCATCCCGGCAAATCGACGCGGATGATCGAGTTCGAGTTGTACATCGACGGTCAGTTTGTCTGCAGTCAGAAGGCCGACGGCCTGATCGTTGCCACACCGACCGGTTCAACCGCCTACGCCTTGTCAGCGGGCGGCCCGATCATGCATCCCAAGCTCGACGCTATTGTGATTGTGCCGATGTACCCCCATACCTTGTCAGGTAGGCCGATTGTGGTCGATGGCAATAGTGAGCTGAAAATCGTCGTGTCCAAAGATATGCAGATTTACCCGCAAGTCTCCTGTGACGGGCAGAATCACTTCACTTGTGCGCCCGGTGACACCATCACTGTCAGCAAGAAAGCGCAGAAGCTGCGGCTGATTCATCCGCTCGACCACAACTACTATGAAGTCTGCCGGACCAAGCTTGGCTGGGGCAGCAAGTTAGGTGGTGGAGGCGACTGATGCTCGATCCCGCGCGTAGCTACGACCTGATCGGTGACGTGCACGGTTGCGCTTTGACCCTTGAGCACTTGCTCGACCGGCTCGGTTACCACAAACAGGCGGGTGTCTGGCGGCATCCGTCGCGCATGGCGGTATTCGTCGGCGACATCATCGACCGTGGCCCGCGGATTCGCGAGGCGCTGCACATCGTCCACGACATGGTCGAGGCCGGTCAGGCGCTGTGCATCATGGGCAACCATGAATTCAACGCGCTCGGCTGGAGCACCCCGGCGTTGCCGGGCAGCGGCAAGCAGTTCGTGCGTGAACATACGCCGCGCCATGCCCGCCTGCTCCAGGAAACCCTGACCCAGTTCGAAGATCATCCCGAAGATTGGCATGACTTCCTGCAATGGTTCTATGAACTGCCATTGTTCGTCGATGCCGGACGCTTTCGCGTCGTGCATGCCTGCTGGGATGCCGGCCTGATCGAGCCGTTGCGCGGATTGTTCCCCGATGGCTGCATCGATGAGCACTTCCTCCAGGCCTCCGCGGTGCCGGGCAGTTTTGCCTGCACCGTGTTCGATCGCCTGTTGCGCGGCACCGACATGCGTTTGCCCCATGGGTTGACCATGACCAGTGGCGACGGCCTGACGCGTTCGTTTTTCCGCACCAAATTCTGGGAAGACGACCCGCAAACCTACGGAGACATCGTGTTCCAGCCCGACGCCTTGCCTGAGCCGGTGGCCCGCACGCCGTTGTCGTCCATTGAAAAAGACAACTTGCTGCGCTACGGCGTCGATGAGCCGCTGTTGTTCGTCGGCCACTACTGGCGCAGCGGCAAACCGGCGCCAATCCGCCCGAACCTGGCGTGCCTGGATTACAGCGCGGTGCTCTACGGCAAACTGGTCGCTTATCGTCTGGATCAGGAAACCCGTCTCGATCCACATAAGTTCGTCTGGGTCGATGTCGAGCGGCCGGAGGTGTTGCGATGACGGCGGTGGCGGTATTGCGTTTGCCTCTGGCGGTGGATTTGAGCGGGTTCGTCAAACTGTTGCAGCGCATGCAAGTGCCCCATCGGGTCAGCGAAGAGGCGGGCGAGCAAGTGCTGTGGGTGCCGGCCAACATCAGCGAAGACGTGCGTTCGTTGTATGAACGCTTTCCCGCCGGCGACCCCGATCAGCAACTGGACATCCCGATGGCGCAGACGTCGCAGCGTCCGGGCTTCGTCGAGCAGTTGCGCCATAGCCAGGCCACGGCGTGTGTGCTGTTGCTGAGCCTGATCGTCAGCATGGTGACGCTGCTGGGCGAAAATCTCGAGATGATGCGCTGGCTGACCTTCCTCGATTTTCGCGTGGTCGGCGAGTACATCCATTTCACACCCCTGGCCGACAGCCTGGCGGCGGGGCAGTGGTGGCGTCTGGTGACGCCGATGCTGATCCACTTCGGCATCTTGCACCTGGCCATGAACGGCATGTGGTACTGGGAACTGGGACGGCGCATCGAGTCGCGTCAGGGCAGCATCAACCTGATCGGCCTGACATTGCTGTTCAGCCTGGTGTCCAACTATACCCAATACCTTTTCAGCGGCCCGAGCCTGTTTGGCGGGTTGTCCGGCGTGCTGTACGGCCTGCTCGGGCATTGCTGGATCTTCCAGGTCCTGTCGCCGAACCCGGCGTATCGCCTGCCCCGTGGGGTGTTGGTGATGATGCTGGTGTGGTTGCTGCTGTGCCTGTCCGGGCTGGTGTCGATGATCGGTTTCGGCCAGATTGCCAACGCGGCCCACGTCAGCGGGTTACTCATCGGATGCTTCACCGGTCTGTTGGGCGGTTTGTACAACCGCCGTAAACTGACTTCCAAATAAGCTATGTGAATTAAAGAGCGCGGAGCCCTTGATGTCCTCTTTTAACGAAATGATCGAAAACATCACCCCGGATATCTACCAGAGCCTGAAACTGGCGGTGGAAATCGGCAAATGGTCCGACGGTGGCAAACTCACCGCCGAGCAACGCGAATTGTCCCTGCAAGCGATGATCGCCTGGGAAATCCAGAACCTGCCCGAGGAAGAGCGCACCGGCTACATGGGCCCGCAGGAATGCCAGTCGAAGTCGATTGAAGTGCCGAATATTCTGTTCAAATCGGATGCCATCCATTGATCGAGATTGGCCGCGGTGCAATCAGCAAAATGTCGGCGCGCCTTGACGGGTCGAACGTTCAGTACGCTTTTCGTCTGGACGACGCCGAGGTACCGGTCAATCCGTTGATCGGCACCACGGTGCGTCTGGAATACCTGGGTGCGATCCACTGCACCCATTGCGGGCGCAAGACCAAAACCAGTTTCAGCCAGGGTTACTGCTACCCGTGCATGACCAAACTGGCGCAGTGCGACATCTGCATCATGAGCCCGGAGCGTTGCCACTACGACGCAGGCACTTGCCGAGAGCCTGAGTGGGGCGAAAAATTCTGCATGACCGATCACGTGGTGTATCTGGCCAATTCGTCAGGGATCAAGGTCGGCATCACCCGCGCCACACAATTGCCCACCCGCTGGCTCGATCAGGGCGCCAGCCAGGCCTTGCCGATCATGCGCGTCTCGACCCGTCAGCAGTCGGGCTTCGTCGAAGACCTGTTCCGCAGCCAGGTCGCCGACAAGACCAATTGGCGTGCTTTACTCAAGGGCGATGCGGTGTCGGTCGACCTGGCGCAGGTTCGCGATCAGCTGTTTGAAAGTTGTGCGCAAGGTTTGCAAGGTTTGCAGGAACGATTTGGCCTGCAAGCAATCCAGACCATTACCGATGTCGAGCCGCTCGAGATCCGCTATCCGGTCGAGCAATATCCGGCCAAGATTGTCAGCTTCAACCTGGACAAGAACCCGATTGCCGAAGGCACGCTGCTGGGGATCAAGGGCCAATACCTGATTTTCGACACCGGCGTGATCAATATTCGTAAATACACGGCCTACCAGCTCGCCGTGCATCAGTAAGGATTCCAGCATGCGCACCGAACAACCGAAGATGATCTACCTGAAGGACTATCAGGCGCCTGAGTACCTGATCGACGAGACACACCTGACCTTCGAGTTGTTCGAGGACCACAGCCTGGTCCATGCGCAACTGGTGATGCGCCGCAATCCCGAACGTGGCCCGGGCCTGCCGCCGCTGGTACTGGACGGCCAGCAACTCGACCTGCTGTCGGTGACATTGGCCGACCGCGAGCTGAGCGCCGCCGACTATCAACTGACCGAGAACCACCTGACCCTGCATCCGACCAGCACAAGCTTCACGGTCGACACCAGCGTCCGGATCCACCCGGAAACCAACACGGCACTGGAAGGCCTGTACAAATCCGGCACCATGTTCTGCACCCAGTGTGAAGCCGAAGGTTTCCGCAAGATCACCTATTATCTCGACCGCCCGGACGTGATGAGCACCTTCACCACCACGGTGGTCGCCGAACAACACAGCTATCCGGTGCTGCTGTCCAACGGCAACCCGATTGCCTCGGGTCCCGGCGAAGATGGCCGCCACTGGGCGACCTGGGAAGACCCGTTCAAGAAACCTGCCTACCTGTTCGCGCTGGTGGCCGGTGACCTGTGGTGCGTCGAAGACACCTTCACCACCATGACCGAACGCTCCGTGGCGCTGCGCATTTACGTCGAGCCAGAAAACATCGACAAGTGCCAGCACGCCATGAACAGCCTGAAGAAGTCCATGCGCTGGGATGAAGAGGTTTACGGTCGCGAGTACGACCTGGACATCTTCATGATCGTGGCGGTCAACGACTTCAACATGGGCGCCATGGAGAACAAGGGCCTCAACATCTTCAACTCGAGCGCCGTACTGGCCCGCGCCGAAACCGCTACCGACGCCGCGCACCAACGGGTGGAAGCGATCGTTGCCCACGAATACTTCCATAACTGGTCGGGCAACCGCGTGACCTGCCGCGACTGGTTCCAGTTGTCGCTCAAGGAAGGCTTCACCGTGTTCCGGGACTCGGAGTTCTCCGCCGACATGAACTCGGCCACGGTCAAACGCATCCAGGACGTTGCTTACCTGCGTACCCACCAGTTCGCCGAAGATGCCGGCCCCATGGCCCACGCCGTGCGCCCGGACAGCTTCATCGAGATTTCCAACTTCTACACCCTGACCGTGTACGAAAAGGGCTCGGAAGTGGTCGGCATGATCCACACCTTGCTCGGCGCTGACGGTTTCCGCAAAGGCAGTGACCTGTACTTCGAACGCCACGACGGCCAGGCCGTGACCTGCGACGACTTCATCAAGGCCATGGAAGACGCCAACGGCGTTGACCTGACTCAGTTCAAACGCTGGTACAGCCAGGCCGGCACACCGCGTTTGGCGGTGAGCGAGTCCTACGACGCCGCGGCAAAAACCTACAGCCTGACCTTCCGCCAGAGCTGCCCGGAAACCCCGGACAAGGTTGAGAAGCTGCCGTTCGTGATTCCGGTGGAGCTGGGGCTTCTTGATTCGAAAGGCGCGGCGATTGCATTGCGTCTGTCCGGCGAAGCCAGCGCTCAGGGCACTTCGCGGGTTATCTCGGTGACTGAAGCCGAGCAGACCTTCACCTTCGTCGACATGGCTGAAAAACCACTGCCGTCGTTGTTGCGTGGCTTCTCGGCGCCGGTGAAGCTGAGCTTCCCGTACGACCGCGATCAGCTGATGTTCCTGATGCAGCACGACAGCGACGGTTTCAATCGTTGGGATGCCGGTCAGCAATTGTCGGTGCAGGTGTTGCAAGAGCTGATTGTCCAGCAGCAGAAGGGGGAAGCGTTGGTACTGGATCAGCGTCTGGTTACAGCGCTGCGTACCGTGCTGTCCGACGAGACTTTGGATCAGGCGATGGTTGCGGAAATGCTTTCGCTGCCGAGCGAAGCCTATCTGACCGAAATCAGCGAAGTGGCTGATGTCGAGGCCATCCATACCGCTCGCGAATTTGCTCGCAAGCAGCTGGCGGACAATCTGTTCGAACCGCTGTGGCAGCGTTATGAAGCTAATCGCGATCTGTCGAAAAAGACTCCGTATGTGGCCGAGGCAGAGCATTTTGCCCGCCGCGCGCTGCAAAACATCGCGTTGTCATACCTGATGCTCAGCGGCAAGCCGCAAGTCTTGGCGTCAACCCTTGAGCAGTTCGAGGCGTGCGACAACATGACCGAACGCCTGACTGCATTGGCGGTACTGGTGAATTCGCCATTCGAAGAACAGAAAGCCACGGCGTTGGCGAGCTTCGCCGAGCACTTCAAGGACAATCCGCTGGTCATGGATCAGTGGTTCAGCGTTCAGGCCGGCAGCACGTTGCCGGGTGGTCTGGCACGGGTCAAAGCCTTGATGCAACACCCGGCGTTCACGATCAAGAACCCGAACAAGGTGCGCGCACTGGTCGGCGCGTTTGCCGGGCAGAACCTGATCAACTTCCATGCGGCTGACGGTTCCGGGTATCGCTTCCTGGCGGATCTGGTGATTGAACTTAACGGCTTCAATCCGCAGATCGCCTCTCGCCAATTGGCGCCACTGACTCGCTGGCGCAAATACGACAGCGCTCGTCAGGCGTTGATGAAGGGCGAACTGGAGCGGATTCGCGCTTCGGGGCAACTGTCCAGCGATGTGTTTGAAGTGGTCAGCAAAAGCCTGGCCTGAGTTTGGCCTTGCTCCTTCAGGGTTCACACGGACCCTGTAGGAGCGAGGCTTGCCCGCGAAGGCGGCCTGATGGACGACCTGTCTCTTGCAGATGTACACCGATCAATTTGTGGGAGCTGGCTTGCTCGCGAAGGCGGCCTGATGGACGACCTGTCTCTTGCATGTACACCGATCAAAATTGTGGGAGCTGGCTTGCCTGCGAAGGCGACCTGACGGACGACCTGTCTCTCGCAGATGTACACCGATCAAAATTGTGGGAGCTGGCTTGCCTGCGATGGCGGCCTGATAGCCGACCTGTTTTTTGTTGGCTGAGTACATATCCATTCCTGCGGTAACGGCCACTTATGGTTCCGCTCTTACAGCGGGTCACTTTTGGCAAACGCCCCAAAAGTAACCAAAAGGTCTTGCCCCACCATTCGGTGCCTCGCTTAGGCTCGGCATGCCCTCACTCCGGCATTGCTCCGGGGGCCCGCCGCCATCGGCCATCCATGGCCGGGGGCGGCTACCGCGGCATCCTTGCCGCGGTGCCCCCTGCGCAATACCTGCGTTCGGCCTCTGGGAAAGGGGCAGACAGATCAAGATCAAGATCAAAAGCCAAAGCAACAGCAACCGCAAGATCAACAGCTTCGCGAGCAGGCTCGCTCCCACAGTTGGACTGGGTACATCCGGGGGAAGATTGGTCGGTTGACAGGCCGCCATCGCAGGCAAGCCAGCTCCCACAAAAAATCAGAGCACATCCAAAATCAGAGCACATCCGCCTTGCTTTTCACCACTCAACAGGCCGAGCGTTAGCTCGCCTGCAGCTTTTGATGTTGACGCACCGCCCCCTCGAGAGGCCGAGTGGAGGTTCTGCGTAGTGGGCAACCCGGCATGGATGCCGGGTTAGCCGCGCACGGCCATGGATGGCCGATCGCGGCGGGCCCACGGAGCAGGACCGGAGCGAGGGCATGGCGAGCCTAAGCGAGCCACCGAACGTCAGGGGCAAAAGCGCTTGGTTACTTGGCGCTTTTCCAAGTAACCCGCTGTAAGAGCGGAACCAATAGCCGCCGTGACCGCAGAAACGGATATGTACCCCAAACCCCAAACCC
>NZ_JAHBDQ010000021.1 GCF_019956555.1 Pseudomonas sp. A-RE-19
CGCGCATTCTACAGCAGCCTCTGTTGCTGTCAAGCGGTTATTTTCAGAAGTTTTCAAAGTTTCGCTTGGAAATCTTTAACAACTTCAACCACTTGCGCTTCCGATCTCTCGTTAGCGGGAGGCGAATTCTACAGCGTTACTCGCTGCTGTCAACACCTCTTTTTCTCCGCTTTCGACCGAGAAGATCGAACCGTTAAAAGAGCCAAACAACACCGCTCTTTCAACTCCTTCTGGCCTCGATGAACTGAAGCGTAACCGCTGCCGAAAACTGCGTAACTCTTTGTTTACCAAGGAGTTTTCCGTTTCGACTGCGCCGGAAGTGGGGCGAATTATAGACTTCCAGAATCTGCCGTCAACCCCTGATTTCAGCTTTATTCGGATTTGAGCGTAATACGCGCAAATGCCTTCTTCCCGGCCTGGCAAACATGGGTCGCACCCAGCGCGTATATAAAGGTGCGATCAACAACCTCACCATCTATACGTACACCACCAGAACCCAGAAGGTCGCGCGCCACGGCGGAGTTCTTCACCAGACCTGCTTTATTAAGGACGGCAGCGATCGGCATATCTTCGGCAGCGGTCAGTTCGATCTCTGGCAGATCATCCGGAAGCTCACCGTCTTTCATACGATTACCCGCCGCACGATGAGCGTTGGCCGCAGCCTCTTCACCATGGAAGCGCGCAACGATCTCTTCGGCCAGCTTGATCTTGATATCACGCGGGTTCGCACCCGCCTCGACGTCAGCCCGCAAAGCATTGATCTCTTCCATGGAGCGGAAGCTGAGCAATTCGAAGTAACGCCACATCAGCGCATCCGGGATAGAGACCAGCTTGCCGTACATGACACCCGGCGCCTCCTGGATACCGACGTAGTTGCCCAGCGACTTGGACATCTTCTTCACGCCATCCAGACCTTCGAGCAACGGCATGGTCAGAATGCATTGAGCTTCCTGACCATAGCCTCGTTGCAGCTCACGGCCCATCAGCAGGTTGAACTTCTGATCGGTACCGCCCAGCTCGACATCCGCACGCAAAGCAACCGAGTCATACCCCTGAACCAGCGGATAGAGAAACTCGTGAATGGCGATTGGCTGATTGGTCGAGTAGCGCTTATTGAAGTCGTCGCGCTCGAGCATGCGAGCGACGGTGTACTGCGAAGTCAGGCGAATGAAGTCCGCCGGCCCCATCTGATCCATCCAGGTGGAGTTGAACGCCACTTCGGTCTTGGCCGGATCAAGAATCTTGAAGACCTGAGTCTTGTAGGTCTCGGCATTCTCGAGAACCTGCTCGCGGGTCAGCGGGGGACGTGTCGCGCTCTTGCCACTCGGATCACCGATCATCCCGGTGAAGTCACCTATAAGGAAGATCACCTGGTGCCCCAGTTCCTGGAACTGGCGCAGCTTATTAATCAGCACGGTGTGACCCAGGTGCAGATCCGGCGCGGTCGGATCGAAGCCTGCCTTAATACGTAGCGGCTGGCCACGCTTGAGCTTTTCGATCAGCTCGGACTCGACCAACAGTTCTTCCGCACCACGTTTGATCAGCGCTAGCTGCTCTTCAACCGACTTCATAACAGACCCGCAAGGCTCGAATTCAAAGGGGAACAACCATACAAGATCGTGCACCAAATACAAGTTTTGCCCGGCGCACGGATGCCAATCCGCGGACAGAGTGTCCGCGAGCTTGCTTCAGAGATGATTTGGTTATATTTTATACAGTTATTTCATCTTCATCATGTCATTCATCTTTTCCAATTCATTTTTTCAAAGTCAAAACTACCTATGACCACAGAACCGTCTAAAGCGCCGCCGCTTTACCCGAAGACCCACCTGCTTGCCGCAAGTGGTATCGCCGCCCTTCTCAGCCTGGCGCTTCTGGTATTCCCTTCCAGTGACGTTGAAGCAAAAAAGACGACCCTGAGTCTTGAACTGGAAAGCCCTGCAGAACAACTGACACAAGATCAAGACGCCGCCGACGCTGTCCAAGCCACAAATGAGCCGGCAGCGCCTCCTTTCGCGCAGATCGAAAACAGCGCCGAAGCCCCCCAGGAAACCGCCCAGGTCGCCCCCGCGCCAGTCGTCGAAGAAAAGAAGGCGCCAGGCCACAGGGAAGTGATCGTAGCCAAAGGCGACACTCTTTCGACGCTGTTCGAGAAAGTCGGCCTTCCGGCCGCTTCGGTGCATGAAGTATTGGCCAGCGACAAGCAGGCCAAACAGTTCAGCCAGCTCAAACATGGCCAGAAGCTCGAGTTCGAACTGGGCCCGGATGGCCAACTGACCAATTTGCACAGCAAAGTCAGCGACACGGAAAGCATCAGCCTGACCAAGAATGGCAAGGGTTATGCGTTCAACCGTATTACCGCCAAGCCCACCGTTCGCTCCGCCTACGTCCATGGCGTGATCAACAGTTCGCTGTCGCAATCCGCCGCCCGAGCCGGCTTGTCCCACAGCCTGACCATGGATATGGCCAGTGTGTTTGGCTATGACGTCGACTTTGCCCAGGATATTCGCCAGGGTGACGAGTTCGACGTCATCTACGAGCAGAAGGTCGTCAACGGCAAAGCCGTTGGTAACGGCCCGATTCTCTCCGCGCGGTTCACCAACCGTGGCAAGACTTACACCGCCGTGCGCTACACCAACAAGCAAGGTAACAGCAGCTACTACACGGCTGACGGCAACAGTATGCGCAAGGCGTTCATCCGTACCCCGGTAGACTTCGCCCGCATCAGCTCGAAATTCTCCATGGGCCGCAAGCACCCGATTCTGAACAAGATCCGCGCCCACAAAGGTGTCGATTACGCAGCTCCGCGTGGCACACCAATCAAGGCTGCCGGCGACGGCCAGGTATTGTTGGCCGGTCGCCGCGGCGGTTACGGCAACACCGTGATCATCCAGCACGGCAGCACCTACCGCACGCTGTATGGGCACATGCAGGGCTTCGCCAAAGGCATCAAAACTGGCGGCAGCGTCAAGCAAGGTCAGGTGATCGGTTACATCGGCACCACCGGCTTGTCCACCGGCCCGCACTTGCACTATGAATTCCAGGTCAATGGCGTGCACGTTGACCCGCTGGGTCAGAAGGTGGCGATGGCCGATCCGATCTCCAAGGCCGAACGCGCACGCTTCCTCGCGCAGAGCCAACCGTTGATGGCACGGATGGATCAAGAGAAAGCCACCATGCTGGCTTCGAGCAAACGCTAGCCATGGCGCTCTATATAGGTGTGATGTCCGGGACCAGCCTTGATGGCCTGGACATTGCGCTGATCGAGCAAGCCCCGGCGATCAAGCTGATCGCCACCCATTACATCCCCATGCCTGATTCCCTGCGCGCCGAGCTGCTTGGCTTGTGCGCCAGCGGCCCGGACGAGATTGCCCGCTCCGCCATTGCCCAACAGAACTGGGTGAAACTGGCCGCACAGGGCATTCACTCCCTCCTCGATCAACAAAACCTGAAGCCTGAAGACATTCGCGCGATTGGCAGCCACGGCCAGACCATTCGCCACGAACCGGCGCGAGGATTCACGGTACAGATCGGCAACCCTGCCCTCCTCACCGAACTGACCGGCATCACCGTGGTCAGCGATTTTCGCAGCCGTGATGTAGCCGCTGGCGGACAAGGCGCACCATTGGTTCCAGCCTTTCACGAAGCGCTGTTTGAAGAACGGTCTGGCAACCGCGCGGTATTGAACGTCGGCGGGTTCAGCAATCTCAGCCTGATCGAACCCGGCAAGCCTGTTGCCGGTTTTGACTGCGGCCCGGGGAACGTCCTGCTCGACGCCTGGATTCACCAGCAACGCGGCGACAACTTTGATCGCGACGGCCAATGGGCCGCCAGCGGCAAGGTTGAACCTGCTCTGTTGAACGAACTGCTCAGCGATCCATTCTTTGTAACTCAAGGCCCGAAGAGTACCGGCCGCGAAGTGTTCAATCTGCCATGGCTGATGCAGCATCTGTCGCAGTTACAGACCTTCGCTGCCGAAGACGTACAGGCCACGCTGCTAGAGCTGACGGCGCTGACTATCGTCGAGTCATTGCAAAGCGCCCAATCGGATACCGAGGAACTGCTTGTCTGCGGCGGCGGCGCGCACAACGCCACGTTGATGAAGCGCTTGGCCTGCCTGTTGCCGAATGCAAAAGTCAGCAGCACCGCTGCCTATGGTGTAGACCCGGACTGGGTCGAAGCCATGGCCTTCGCCTGGCTGGCCCATTGCTGCCTGGAGGGTATCGCGGCCAACCGTCCGAGTGTCACCGGCGCCCGCGGCCTGCGTGTACTCGGCGCCATCTACCCCGCCTGAGCCTGAACCTCAGACAGCAAAACGCCGCAGAGTCCTGGGACTCTGCGGCGCCTGGTCATGCGGTGAGGTGCGATCAGATCGAGAACGAAGAGCCGCAGCCACACGTGGTGGTAGCGTTCGGGTTCTTGATCACGAAACGCGAACCTTCCAGACCTTCCTGGTAATCCACCTCGGCACCTGCCAGGTACTGGAAGCTCATCGGATCGACCACCAGGCTGACGCCTTCGCGCTCGACGATGGTGTCGTCATCGGCCACTTCTTCATCGAAGGTGAAGCCGTATTGAAACCCTGAACAACCGCCGCCCGTAACGAATACGCGCAGCTTCAAGCGATCATTCCCCTCTTCATCGACCAGGCTCTTCACCTTGTGCGCAGCACCGTGAGTGAATTGCAAAGCCGTGGGGGTGAAGGATTCGACGCTCATGCTGACTATCTCCCGGCGTTACGCCGCCATAATGCGTGATGACGCGCATTATCCGCTTCTCCCAGAAAATCGGTCAACTATTGTTACGGTATATCAATAAACCCGATTGCCGGCCCAGAACGCAAAAAGGCCCGTTCAACGGGCCTTTTTGCTGAGCGGGATAAAGTCTTACGGCAGCATGCCGGCATGGGACAGGCCCAGGCGCTCATCCAGGCCGAACAGGATATTCAGGTTCTGCACCGCCTGACCCGACGCGCCTTTGACCAGGTTATCGATCACCGACAGCACCACCACCAGATCACCATCCTGCGGACGATGCACGGCGATACGGCAAACGTTGGCGCCGCGAACACTGCGGGTTTCCGGATGGCTGCCTGCGGGCATGACATCGACGAACGGTTCATTGGCATAACGCTTTTCAAACAACGCCTGCAGATCCACCGAGCGATCGACCACGGTCGCGTAAAGCGTCGAGTGAATACCGCGAATCATTGGCGTCAGGTGCGGAACGAAGGTCAGCCCCACGTCCTTGCCCGCTGCACGACGCAGGCCCTGGCGGATTTCTGGCAAGTGACGGTGCCCTTTGACAGCGTAGGCCTTCATGCTTTCCGACGTCTCGGAGTACAGCGAACCTACAGAAGCACCACGACCGGCACCGCTGACGCCGGATTTGCAGTCTGCAATCAAACGAGTGGTGTCTGCCAGACCGGCTTCAAGCAATGGCAGGAACCCCAATTGAGTGGCAGTCGGGTAGCAACCCGGCACAGCAATCAGGCGCGCCTGCCTGATCTGCTCGCGATTGACTTCCGGCAAGCCGTAGACCGCCTCCTCCAGCAGTTCCGGCGCGCCGTGCGGCTGACCGTACCATTTGGCCCACTCATCAGCGTCTTGCAGACGGAAGTCTGCCGACAGGTCGATGACCTTGGTCCCGGCTGCCAGCAGCTCACCGGCCAGCGCATGCGCAACACCGTGCGGGGTGGCGAAGAACACCACGTCACAGGCCCCGAGGGTCTTGATGTCCGGAACGCTGAATGCCAGGCCGTCGTAATGGCCTCGCAGGTTCGGGTACATGTCGGCCACGGCCAGGCCGGCCTCGGATCGGGAAGTGATCACTACCACTTCAGCTTGCGGATGCTGTGCCAACAGACGCAGCAGTTCGACACCGGTGTAACCCGTGCCGCCGACGATACCGACCTTGACCATAAACCTGCCCTCAACGAACCCACTGGAAAGCCGTCGATAATAGGGGCCGCGCGGCCCTGCGACAACCTTCAAGGTGACGTGCGGGCGTTCTACCCCCTACTATCCCCGCTACCGTGAACCTGGGAATACCTGAAAATGCTTTATCTGTGGCTCAAAGCGCTTCATATCGTCAGCCTGGTCTGCTGGTTTGCCGGCCTGTTCTACCTGCCGCGCCTGTTCGTCTATCACGCCCAAAGCGAAGACACCGTCAGTAAGGAACGCTTCAGCATCATGGAGCGCAAGTTGTACCGGGGCATCATGGGCCCGGCGATGATTGCGACGCTGGCATTCGGCATCTGGTTGATCAGCCTCAACCCGAGCGCCTACTTCGGCCAGGGCGCATGGATGCACGCCAAGTTGACCCTGGTGGTGATCCTGATCGGCTACCACCACATGTGCGGCGCCCAGGTAAAGCGTTTTGCCCGTGGCGAGAACACCCGCAGCCATGTCTTTTATCGCTGGTTCAATGAAGTGCCGGTTCTGATATTGCTGGCTATCGTAATTCTGGTCGTCGTTCGGCCGTTTTAATCCGACAAGCACAACTCACCGGGGTACTTCCAAATGTCGCTGCCCGCTTTGCTCGAACAACGTTTGCGTTTGCCCGTGGTGGCGGCGCCGATGTTCCTGATTTCCAATCCTGAGCTGGTGCTCGCCTGCTGCCGTAATGGCGTGGTGGGCAGTTTCCCGGCGCTGAACCAGCGCGAGAGCAGCGGTTTCAGGGCCTGGCTGGAAGAAATCGAAGCAGGACTGGCGGCACTGGAAAATCCCGCGCCTTACGCGGTGAACCTGATCGTCCACCACAGCAATCCGCGATTGCAGGCGGATCTGGCGATCTGCATCGAGCACAAAGTACCCATCGTGATCACTAGCCTCGGCGCCGTGAAGGAACTGGTGGATGCCGTGCACAGCTATGGCGGCCTGGTGTTTCACGACGTGACGACGCGTCGCCACGCGGAAAAAGCCGCCGAAGCCGGTGTTGACGGTTTGATTGCCGTTGCCGCTGGGGCGGGTGGTCACGCCGGTACCTGGAGCCCGTTCTCGCTGATCGCCGAGATTCGCCAGTTTTTCGACAAGACCCTATTGCTGGCAGGCTGCCTGAACCACGGTCACGAGATTCTCGCCGCGCAATTGCTCGGTGCGGATCTGGCCTACTTCGGTACGCGATTTATCGGCACCACTGAAAGTCATGCGCCTGACGCTTATAAAGAGATGCTCCTGACTTCCAAAGCCGCTGACATTGTCCATACTCCAGCGGTGTCGGGCGTACCGGCAAGCTTCATGCGTCAGAGCCTGGAGGCCGCCGGTTTCGACATGACGGCGCTGCAAGGCAAGGGCGAGGTGAACTTCGGTGCCAAGCTCAAGCCGTTGAGCGATGAAGCCAAAGCCTGGAAAACCGTGTGGTCCGCAGGCCAGGGCGTTGGAGACATCGAGGACCTGCCAAGTGTCGATCAACTGGTCGCACGTCTCGACACCGAATACCGCAAGGCGCTGGAATTGGCGGCGGCGCTGCCCAAGCGCTGGCCGCGCTGACAGGCGGGTCTTACACTCCATACTTGCGACACTGTCCATTACATACTCTCGCGACAAGGATGCCTCGGCCATGAGCGAAAACCGTTTCAAGATCGTCTTCGATGGTGCTCTGCTGCCAGGTGTGGACGCCACTACCGCGAAGCTCAATCTCGCCGAGCTGTTCAAAAGCGATGTCGCAGCCATCGAACGCCTGTTCAGTGGCCGGCAGGTTGCGCTCAAACGCGACCTGTCACACGCGGACGCGCAGACTTATCTTCAGGCACTGACGAAAACCGGGATCGATGCCCAAATTGAAACCGAATCCGCCATAGAACTGAACCTGTCCGACGTTCACGACTCCTCCCCTGCGTCTGGCCAATGGGGATCGACAGACGCCGAATCACCTTATGCACCACCGCGCGCTCACGTCGGTGAGGCGTTACCCGAATTCGGCACGCTCAAGGCCTTCACATTCACAGGACGCATCGGCCGTCTGCGCTATCTAGCCTGGACGATGGCCTTGATGCTGGTGCTGATGGGTGTCGCCGGGGTGTTCGTCTCCATCGGTTTGTCACTGATCGCCCTTACGTCAACGGTTGGTCTGGTAATCGGCGGGCTGGTTGGCACGGCAATATGCATCGCGTTTCTCGTCGTCAGTATTCAGATCAGCGTTCAGCGCCTGCACGATCTGGGTTGGTCCGGTTGGCTTTACCTACTGACATTGGTGCCATTCGTGGGCGGGCTCTTGCCGATTTTACTGGCGGTACTGCCCGGCAACACTGCAGCCAACCAATACGGCGCACCGCCACCACCCAACAGCACCGCGGTAAAAGTGCTTTGTGCCCTTTGGCTGGTGTTCGTCACTGTTGTGTTCATTAGCGCTCTCACTGGCGGCATCGGTGCTTTGCAGAATGAATATGAAAACACTACCGAGAACAGCTATGGCAGCGCCTCGGTGACCACCGACGAAGTTGTAGTCGAACCGGCCGCAGAGGCCGAACAAGCGCCCGATTCCGCAGACGATGCAGCCGAAGACGCCCAGCCCCCTGTAGACTCTGCGAAAGAATGAACAGCGCTCCCCGCCCGTGACACCTGCGTCGCCGGCGCGGAGCCGTTGCGATGGAGAACTGCATGACCCGTTACGCTCTGATCACTGGCGCTTCCAGCGGCATCGGCCTGGCGATGGCCGAAGCGCTGGCCCGGCGCGGCCGCAACCTGATTCTGGTGGCCCGACAGCGTGATCAGCTGGAAAGCATTGCGATTGAACTGACTCAACGTTTTGGCGTGGAAGTGTTGTTTCGTGCCTGTGACCTGGGCGAGCCGCTGAGGCTGTCCGGATTTCTGCTGGAGCTTGAGGAAGGTGATCGACAGATCGATTTGTTGGTCAACTGTGCCGGCATCGGTACCTGCGGCCCGTTCCTGGCCCAGGACTGGATGACCGAACAAGACCTGATCGAAGTGAACATCCTGGCCCTCACTCGCTTGTGTCATGCCATCGGCAACAGCATGGCTTTGCAAGGCGGCGGGCAGATTCTGAACGTCGCCTCGATGGCCGCGTTCCATCCTGGCCCCTGGATGAGCACTTATTACGCCAGCAAAGCTTATGTGCTGCATTTTTCCGAAGGGTTGCGCGTTGAACTGAAAAAATGCGCGGTCAAGGTGTCGGTGCTCTGCCCTGGCCCGACCCGTACGGCGTTTTTTCGTACTGCACAATGGGACAGCGCAAAAGTGGACGAGAGCAAAAGGCTGATGAGCCCCGAGGAGGTCGCGCTCTATGCCGTGCGAGCCCTGGACAAAAACCGCGCCATTATTATCCCGGGTCGCCTGAATCGGTGGCTCGCATTCCTGCCGCGGCTCGGCTCGCGCTGGCTGACCCGGACAATCGCGGGCATGGTCAACAAAACCTATTGCCCGCGCTGATCAATCCTCAAGGCAAAAGACTGGGCTCTGAGATAACCCATGGTTACACTCAGGCCAGCCCAAACAACGGAGAAAACAGCTGTGGATACTCTGTTCACCAAGATCATCAACCGGGAAATCCCGGCGAAGATCATTTACGAGGACGACCAGGTACTGGCCTTCTACGACATCGCACCACAGGCCCCCGTGCATTTCCTGGTAGTCCCGAAGAAACCGGTGCCCACCCTTAACGACCTCACCGAGGACGACAAGGCTTTGGCCGGGCATATTCTGTTCACCGCGCAGCGCCTGGCGAAGGAATTGGGCTGTGACGGAGGCTTCCGCGTGGTCATGAACTGCAATCCACTGGGTGGGCAGACCGTCTATCACATTCATATGCATGTACTGGGTCAGCGCCAGATGCACTGGCCGCCGGGCTGATCACTGCCCTCCCCCTGTAGGAGCGAGGCTTGCCCGCGAAGCTTTTGGTGCACATGAGGACGCCTTCGCGGGCAAGTCGGATCGCCGCACCGCTCGTTCCTACAGGATTGGTGTCGCTCCCACCGGAAATGACCCAGCGCAAACCCTCCCCCGGCCGATTGAGTTAAACTGGCCGCCGAGATTCTTTCCGGAGGTCAGCATGACTACCCAACGTCACTACTCGCCGATTGACCGTCTTCTGCTGCAAGCCGATGCCGCGATGCGTACTTTGCTGCCCTTCAGTGGTCAGCCCTACCGTCCGTCGCCCGCCATCGTGCAGCCGGATGCACAGATGAGCGACGAGGACACCCGACACGTCGCCGGCTTGATGCGCATTAACCATACCGGCGAAGTGTGCGCCCAGGCGCTGTATCAAGGTCAGGCCCTGACCGCCAGGCTGCCGAAAGTGCGCGCCGCCATGGAGCATGCCGCCGAAGAAGAAATCGACCATCTGGTCTGGTGCGAACAACGCATTCATCAGTTGGGCAGCCATACCAGCATCCTCAATCCATTGTTCTACGGTATGTCGTTCGGGATTGGCGCGGTCGCCGGGCTGATCAGCGATAAAGTCAGCCTGGGTTTCGTGGCCGCCACTGAGCATCAGGTCTGCAAACACCTGAACGAACACCTTGAACAACTGCCGGCCGAGGACGAAAAGTCCCGGGCAATCCTGGAACAGATGCGCATCGATGAAGAGCATCATGCTGAAAGTGCGCTGGATGCGGGTGGTTTTCGCTTTCCGGCGCCGGTGAAGTTCGGGATGAGTTTGTTGGCTAAGGTGATGACGAAGAGTACTTATCGGATCTGAGGATCAGGTTGTTAAATAGGGCCTCTTCGCGGGCAAGCCTCGTTCCTACAAGGGCTCTGTATTCCAACAAATAAAAAAGGCGATTACCGCAAGGTAGTCGCCTTTTTTTGTACTCGGAAATCTTAGCTCGTCATGTTGCGCGCGTAGAAGATTTCAAGCATTTCGTGCTTCACACGCTCAGTCACCTGAGCACGTTGCTCAGGGGACAAGTTGCTGGTGGCGTCGCCGAACAGGTAGTTATCCAGCTCGAAGTTCTTCAACAGCATTTTGGTGTGGAACAGATTTTCCTGGTACACGTTCACGTCGGTCATCTGATACGCGTCGCGGGTGTCTTCGGACAAGTAGTTCTGGATCGAGTTGATCTCGTGGTCGATGAAATGCTTCTTGCCTTCAACGTCACGGGTGAAGCCGCGCACGCGGTAATCCACAGTCACGATGTCCGAATCGAACTGGTGAATCAGAAAGTTAAGCGCCTTGAGCGGTGAAATGACGCCACAGGTCGACACATCAATGTCCACACGGAAGGTCGCGATACCGTCCACCGGATGAATTTCCGGGTAGGTGTGCACCGTGATGTGGCTCTTGTCGAGGTGGGCCAGGATGATCTCGGGCAATGGGCCCGGAGACTCTTCGATCTGGCTGTCGGTCGGGGTCACCGGCTCTTCAGAGATCAGAATCGTGACACTGGCGCCCTGGGGTTCATAATCCTGACTCGCGATGTTCAGGATGTTGGCACCAATGATATCGACAACTTCTGTGAGTATCTGCGTCAGGCGCTTGGCGTTGTACTCTTTATTGATGTACTCGACGTAAGCCTGTTGGTCTTGCGGGGTTTCCGCGTAGCAGATGTCATAGATGTTGAAGCTCAAGGTCTTTGTCAGGTTATTGAACCCGTGGAGCTTGAGTTTGCTTTTCACCGTTTAAAACTCTCTATGTATTGCGGGCTGGCCGCGTGATCAAGCATGCCCGTCAGATGCGAACGACGCACCTGCGTAGGACGGTTAACACCTCTTCGCGATGGCGATTTTTGTTTTCTGTTCAGGCAAGCGACCTGTGCAGACGTCAGCGATGGATCGCCAGAGTCTGCACCGCTTTTATGATAGTTGAATGTCGATTCAACCGAGTTCGATGATTTCGTAGTCGTGGGTAATCGCCACGCCAGCCGCGCCAAGCATGATCGAGGCCGAGCAATACTTCTCGGCCGACAGCTCGATGGCGCGCTTGACCTGAGCCTCTTTCAGCCCGCGCCCCTTGACCACGAAGTGCATGTGGATCTTGGTGAAAACCTTCGGATCTTCGGTCGCTCGCTCGGCTTCGAGGAAGGCTTCGCAGCTTTCGACGGCCTGACGGGACTTCTTGAGGATGCTGACCACATCGAAATTGCTGCAACCGCCAACACCCAGCAGGAGCATTTCCATCGGCCGGACACCCAGGTTACGACCGCCGGCATCGGGCGGACCGTCCATGACCACGACATGACCGCTGCCGGATTCACCGAGGAACATGGCTTCGCCAGCCCATTGGATGCGTGCCTTCATCGCCAAGACTCCACTGTCTAAAAAAGGGTCGCCAGCTTAGCACAGGGCCCATGATTGACAGCGCTTCGCCGTCCTAAGACATAACCATCCGCATTGTAGGTAAATTCTCGAATCTTGAAGGAATGCGTCTGTTAAGCTGGCGCCAATTCAATGGCGCGCAGCCAACTTTGTAGCGAATAAACGATCGCAGGCTTCGCCAGCGCCTACAAAAAAATAAACATACCGTGCAGTCTTTTCGGGATACAACCATGGTTGCTATTACCCCCACACCCAAAATCAAGAACCTCGACAAACTGTTGATGCACTGCCAGCGCCGTCGCTATGCCGCCAAGAGCAACATCATTTGTGCTGGCGACCGCTCGGACACACTGTATTTCATCATCAAAGGTTCAGTGACCATCCTGATCGAGGATGACGACGGCCGTGAAATGATTATTGCCTATCTTAATTCCGGCGATTTTTTCGGCGAACTGGGTCTGTTTGAGCAAGCCGGCCTGGAACAGGAACGCAGCGCCTGGGTACGCACCAAGGTCGAATGCGAAGTCGCGGAAATCAGCTACGCGAAATTCCGCGAGCTGTCCCAACAGGATCCAGACATTCTTTACGTCCTTAGCGGACAAATCGCACAGCGCCTGCGCAACACCACGCGCAAGGTCGGCGATCTGGCGTTCTTCGATGTGACCGGTCGTGTTGCCCGCTGCCTGCTTGAGCTGTGCAAGCAGCCAGACGCCATGACCCACCCCGACGGCATGCAGATCAAGGTAACCCGCCAGGAAATCGGCCGGATTGTCGGTTGTTCCCGTGAAATGGTCGGCCGCGTACTCAAGGATCTGGAGGAGCGCAACCTGGTCGACGTCAAAGGCAAGACCATGGTGGTCTTCGGTACGCGCTAAGCTCGGAAATCTAAGCCCCGAGCATTTCTGCCAGTAACTGTCGGTATAGCGTGTCCAGCCGTTCCAGCGCGTCGGGAGCGGCAAACTTTTCATGCAGGGCGATGTGGCTTTCCGCGCGAACCCGCTGTTCCAGGCCGCAGGCTTCATTGAAGCGATTAACCGCCGCAACCATCGACTCTCGCTCGTTATCAATCAACATCGCCCCGTGCACCAGGCCGACCGGACGCTGCCCCCCCTTGCTCTGGCGCCAACGCTGAGCGGTGCCGACCATCTTGCGACCATCCAGGTTGACGTTGAAACGGCCGTCGCAGAACGCGCCCTCGATTTCGCCCAACGACGAAGTGCCGCCCAGCTCATCCAGTAACTGACAGATCGGATCGCACAGACGCCGGTAGCCGGTTTCGATGCGGTTCAGATCGCCTTCGCCGCGCGGCGGGGCATAAACCAGTGCGATGTTGATCGTCGAGGCCGATTGCGGCACCGGCTCACCGCCGGTTTCACGCAGCAGTACCGGCCAGCCGGCGGCAGCGGATATTTCGCACGCGGCGTCGAACTGTGGCAGACGGTTCAAGCGGCGGGGCATGACCAACGCGCGGTCAGTGGGTTGCCAGAACAGCAGACCGAACTCCGACTCACCGGTGCACACATGGGCCAGCAGATCCTGTTCGGCGAGCAGGCCGGCTTCGATGGTCAGAGGGGTTGGTGAGGTCATAAGGTATTCCATAGGACATGAAGTCTGTGGTGCTACTTATGCCGCCATCGCGAGCAGGCTCGCTCCCACATTGGATCTCTGATGTTAGTAGATCTCTTGTGGGAGCGAGCCTGCTCATGATGGGGTCGACTCGGTCTGCGTGTTATCAGTCGAGCGTAGAACCGCTCACTGGAACGCCACGCTCGGGAAAGAACAGGCGCTGCAGTTCGGTACCCGGGCTTTCGGCGCGCATAAACGCTTCGCCGACCAGGAACGCATACACGTCGCTGATTTCCATCAGCTCGACATCGGCCCGGTTAAGAATGCCACTTTCAGTAATCACCAGACGATCACGCGGAATACGCGGCAACAGGTCGAGGGTGGTTTCCAGATTGACGTCGAAGGTGTGCAGATTGCGGTTGTTCACGCCGACCAGCGGCGTGTCGAGGGTTTTCAAGGCCCGCTCCAGCTCGTCGCCGTCGTGGACTTCCACCAGCACATCGAGACCGACGCTTTTGGCCACGGCCGCCAGCTCGGCCATTTTCACGTCGTCCAGTGCGGAGACGATCAACAGCACGCAGTCAGCACCCAATGCACGGGCTTCGACGATCTGGTACGGATCGATCATGAAATCCTTGCGGATCACCGGCAACTTGCACGCCGCCCGGGCCTGTTGCAGATACGCGTCGGCACCCTGGAAGTAATCGATGTCGGTGAGCACCGACAGGCAAGTGGCGCCGCCCTTCTCGTAACTTCTGGCGATGTCGGCGGGAACGAAGTTCTCGCGAATCACGCCTTTGCTCGGCGAGGCTTTCTTGATTTCAGCAATCACTGCCGGCTGCTTGAGTTTGGCCTGTGCAATCAACGCCTTGGCAAAACCACGGGGCGCATCGGCTGCCTTGGCCAGACTTTCCAGCTCCGCCAGACTCACACGGGCGCTACGCTCGGCCACTTCCTGGACTTTGCGGGCCAGAATGTTTTCCAGAACCGTCGGTACACTCATCCCTCATTCTCCACTTTGAATACCGCGGTAAATGCACCCAACTCCTCAAGTTTTTCCCGAGCGAGGCCGGTGTGCAGCGCATCGTGCGCCAGGGCAACGCCCTCTTTCAAACTTGTCGCATGGTCGGCGGCGTACAACGCGGCACCGGCATTGAGCACGATCATCTCGGCGGCTTTCTGACCGTTCTCGGTCTTGCGCTTGCCCAAGGCATCGCGAATCAGCTCAAGGGAGGCCGCCGGGCTTTCCACCGCCAGACCGTGCAGGCTCTGACTCTTCATCCCCAGATCTTCGGGCTCGACCCAGTACTCGGTGATCTGGTCATTCTTCAGCTCTGCCACAAAGGTCGGTGCCGCCAGACTGAACTCGTCCAGGCCATCCTTCGAATGCACCACCAGCACATGTTTGCTGCCCAGACGCTGCAAGACTTCGGCCAATGGCCGGCACAACGCCTGACTGAACACACCCACCACCTGATGTTTCACACCGGCCGGATTCGTAAGCGGGCCGAGCATGTTGAACAAGGTGCGCAAGCCCAGCTCGCGGCGTGGGCCGGCGGCGTGCTTCATGGCACTGTGGTGAGTTTGGGCAAACATGAAACCGATGCCGACGTTGTCGATGCAGCGCGCCACCTGGACCGGCGTCAGGTTCAGGTAGATACCGGCCGCTTCCAGCAAATCGGCGCTGCCGCTTTTTCCCGACACCGCTCGGTTACCGTGCTTGGCCACGGTGCAACCGGCCGCTGCGACGACAAACGATGACGCCGTGGAGACGTTGAAAATGTTCGCACCGTCGCCGCCGGTGCCGACCACATCGACCACGCCGTCGAGGGTATTGAGTTCAACCTTGTCCGCCAACTCGCGCATCGCCGTCACGGCGCCGACGATCTCGTCGATGCTTTCGCTCTTCATGCGCATGGCCATCATGAACGCGCCGATCTGCGCATCCGTGCATTGCCCGGTCATGATTTCGCGCATGACATCGCGCATCTCATCGGTACTGAGATCGAGGTGGCCGACGATACGGCTCAGGGCTGTCTTGATATCCATGGAAAGTCCTTAGCGCGTGCCGCCGGTTTGTTTGAGGAAGTTGGCGAACAGTTCGTGGCCCTGCTCGGTGAGGATAGATTCGGGGTGAAATTGCACACCCTCGATGTTCAGCGTTTTGTGGCGCAGGCCCATGATTTCGTCGACCGAGCCGTCTTCAAGCTGGGTCCAGGCGGTCAGTTCCAGGCAATCGGGCAGGGTTTCGCGCTTGACGATCAGCGAGTGATAGCGGGTGACCGTCAGCGGGCGATTCAGACCTTCGAAGACGCCCTTATCCTCGTGAAATACCGGACTAGTCTTACCGTGCATGACTTGACGGGCGCGGACCACATCGCCACCAAAGGCCTGGCCGATGGACTGGTGACCCAGGCAAACACCGAGAATCGGCAGCTTGCCGGCGAAGTGCTTGATCGCTTCGATGGAAATACCGGCCTCGGTCGGGGTGCAAGGACCAGGAGACACGACGATGCGCTCAGGGTTGAGTGCTTCGATTTCGGCAATGGTGAGTTCATCGTTGCGCACGACTTTGACCTCGGAGCCCAGCTCGCCGAGGTATTGCACAACGTTGTAAGTAAAAGAGTCGTAGTTATCGATCATCAGCAACATGGCGTTAAGAACCTCTTGAATTCACTGACTTTTAATACGGCCTTCGAATGATTTACCCGCAGTGCGCTGCGCTTTGTCAGGTGCTGGAGTGGCGCCAGCAAAGCGGCATTTCACACAGGTAAAGAAGGCAAAGCGGTACAGGTCCGGCCAGGCCGGCAGAAAAGATTCAGGCGCGCCAACGCCAACGGGCGTGTGCCTTGATGACTTGATCCAGGAGTTTGCTGACGATCAACACGGGGAAGGTCTCATTCATACGTCTCGGCACAGTAACTTAGCTGGGCAGAGCGTGCAATATGGCCGGGGCGACAGCTTGCGAAACAATCGAAGGGTTCACGACAGATGGCAAAAGGCCGAAAGTTTTTGGTACTGTCGTTTCGCTAACTACAAAAATAAAACAAACGGACTTGCTCATGATCAAACAGACGTTGTTTGTACCGCTCGCCGGATGCCTGCTCGCTGCTGCCTGTGCCCAGGCGATCGCTGCGCCCAACCCTTATTCGAATTTCGTCGTCTTCGGCGACAGCCTCAGCGATGCCGGGACCTACACCGACACCGGCGGGCCTGCCGGGGCGACCCAACGTTTCACCAATCGCACCGGCCCGGTCTACCTGGACGGCAGCGGTGAAGTGCGCTCGCTCAATGCCACGCAAATTCTCGGCGGGAGACTGGGGTTCTCACCGGACCAGACGGCGTCTTCTTCCTCGGCGGTACGCGCCAACGAAGGCTTGCCCGATGGCAACAACTGGGCGGTTGGCGGTTATCGCACCGACCAGATTCTCGACTCGATCACCGGCACCTCTGCCACCGGCGAACGTACACGCGCAGGCTATCTGCCATCGAACAACTTCCGCGCCGACCCGAACGCACTGTATTACCTCTCCGGTGGGGGTAACGACTTCCTTCAAGGTCGCGTGAACAGTCCGACTCAGGCCAGCGCCGCCGCCGATCGCCTGGCCAGCAGTGTGCAAACCCTGCAACAGGCCGGTGCCCGCTACATCATGGTCTGGTTGCTGCCGGACATCGGCTTTACCCCGGCTTTCAACGGCACGCCGCTGCAAGCGTTCACGTCCCAGCTCAGCAACCAGTTCAACAGCGAACTGGTGAGCCAGCTGCAAAGCGTTAATGCCAACGTCATTCCACTGAACATTCCGGTGCTGCTCAAAGAAACGTTCGCCAACCCGACGCAATTCGGTCTGGCCGCCGACCAGAACCTGAGCGCCACCTGCTTCAGCGGCAATAGTTGCACCGAGAACGCCCGTTACGGGATCAACAGTGCCACTCCGGACCCGACCAAACTGATCTACAACGACTCGGTGCATCCGACCGAAGCCGGGCAACGCCTGATTGCCGATTACGCCTACTCGCTGCTGGCCGCGCCATGGGAAGCGACCCTCCTGCCGGAAATGGCTCAAGGCACCCTGCGTGCGCATCAGGATGAATTGCGCAACCAGTGGCTGGCCGATTGGGAAAACTGGCAAGGCGTGGGTCAATGGCGGGCGATTGTCGCCGGCGGCGGCCAGCATCAGGATTTCGACAGTCAGCGCAGCGGCGCCAGTGCTGACGGCAACGGCTACAACCTGAACATCGGTGGCAGCTACCGGCTGAATGAAGCGTGGCGTGTTGGCCTGGCGGCTGGTTTCTACAATCAGAAACTGGAAGCCGGTGATAACGATTCGGACTACAAGCTCAACACCTACATGGGTACGGCTTTCGCCCAGTACCAGCAGAACCGCTGGTGGGGTGACGCGGCACTGACGGCCGGGCATCTGGACTACGACAGCCTCAAACGCAAATTCCAACTGGGGGTCAACGAGCGAGGGGAGAAAGGCGATACCGACGGTTATGTACTGGCCTTCAGCGGTCGGCTGGGTTACGACATCGCACCAGAAGCAACCAGCCCTTGGCACCTGTCGCCGTTCGTCAGCGCTGATTTCGCCAAGGTTGAAGTCGACGGGTACTCGGAAAATGGCGCTGACTCCACCGCGCTGACCTTCGATGACCAGTCGCGCATCTCTCGGCGCCTGGGCCTCGGGATTCAGGGCAAGTACCAGATCACCTCGCAGACCCAGGTGTTTGGCGAACTGGCTCACGAACGTGAGTACAACGACGACACCCAGGGCGTGACCATGAACCTCAACAGCCTGCCGAACAATCACTACACCCTGGCCGGCTACACTCCGCAGACCAACCTGAACCGTTTGAACCTGGGCGTGAGCCACAACCTCACCAAGGACCTGGCGTTGCGGGCCAGCTACGATTTCCGCAAAGATGATGACTTTACCCAGCAAGGTATTAACGTTGGGGTAGCGTTGGACTTCTAAATCCCGGGCAATAAAAAACGCGGCGCCCTCACAGGTGCCGCGTTTTTTCATGGTGAGCACTTATTGTGCAAAAGCCTGCTCCCGCAGGTTTTGCGCACTTAGCTTTCCGGCGTCTGCTCGGCCAGGGCCACGGCGCGGAACATGGCGCGACGTTTGTTCAGGGTTTCTTCCCATTCCAGCGCCGGTACCGAATCAGCGACGATGCCGCCGCCAGCCTGCACATGCAGTTCGCCGTTCTTGATCACCGCCGTGCGGATCGCAATGGCGGTGTCCATGTTGCCGTTCCAGGCGAAGTACCCGACAGCGCCGCCATAGACGCCACGCTTGACCGGCTCCAGCTCGTCGATGATTTCCATCGCGCGAATCTTCGGCGCGCCCGACAAGGTGCCGGCCGGCAGAATCGCCCGCAGTGCGTCCATCGCGGTCAGCCCGGCCTTCAACTGGCCGGTAACGTTGGACACGATGTGCATCACGTTGGAATAACGTTCGATGACCATCTTCTCGGTGAGTTTCACCGAGCCGATTTCCGAAACACGACCGGTGTCGTTGCGACCCAGATCGATCAGCATCAAGTGCTCGGCGATTTCCTTGTCGTCCGACAGCAGGTCTTTTTCCAGCGCCAGATCAGCCTCTTCATTGGCGCCCCGTGGACGGGTGCCGGCAATCGGGCGCACGGTGATCAGGTTGTCTTCGACCCGCACCAACACTTCTGGCGAACTGCCGACGACGTGGAAGTCGCCGAAGTTGAAGAAGTACATGTAAGGCGTCGGGTTGAAGCAGCGCAGCGCCCGGTACAGGTCGATAGGTGCGGCTTTGAAGTCGATCGACATGCGCTGGGACGGCACGACCTGCATGCAGTCTCCGGCCAGGATGTATTCCTTGATGGTGTCGACGGCTTTTTCGTAATCGCCCTGGGTGAAGCTCGAACGGAATACCGGGTCAGCCGATTGCTGCTTGCTGAAGTCCAGGCCACGGCGCGGAGTGATGGGCTGACGGAGTTGTTCCAGCAGCGCTTGCAGACGCGCCTGACCTTGTTCGAAGGCGTCTGCCTGCGACGGATCAGCCAGGACAATCGCGTGCATCTTGCCGGCGAGGTTGTCGAACACCACTACCGCGTCGGAGACCATCAGCAGAATGTCCGGCACGCCCAGCGGATCCGGGTTCGGGCATTTGCCCAGACGCTTCTCCACATAACGTACGCAGTCATAACCGAAGTAACCCACCAGACCGCCATTGAAACGTGGCAGACCGGCGATGGTCGGCACGTTATAGCGCGCTTTGAAGGCTTCGACGAACGCCAGCGGGTCTTCAACGTCGTGACTTTCGATCTCGACGCCGTCGTGGGTCACGCTGACGTGGTGATCATGAACCCGCAGCACCGTGCGGCACGGCAGGCCGATGATCGAATATCGGCCCCACTTCTCGCCGCCCTGCACCGACTCCAGCAGGTAGGAGTTGGGCTCGTCGGCCAGTTTCAGGTAGATCGACAGCGGCGTGTCGAAGTCGGCCAGGGTTTCGCAGGCAAGCGGGATGCGGTTGTAGCCGGCAGCGGCCAAACGCAGGAATTCTTCGCGGATCATGAGGTGCCTCGTGGCTTGAGGGTCTAACAGTCAGGTGTGCAAACGCGCCGGTACGCCGGCCAGGAACAAGTCAGGCGCGCCAACGCCAGCGGGCCAGGGCCTTGATGACTTTCATCCAGAGTTTGCGAGTGACCACCACGATGGCGTTTCCAGAAGGGGGTTGAACAGCGTCGGGCAACGTTATCTCAGCAGCCGGATCCAGGCAACCGGGAATTAGTTTGCGCAGATCATCGATCACCAGCGCAGGCAATTCTTCGGCAATCGGCCGGCCGTGGTTATAGCCATAACTGAGGGCCACGCATTTGACCCCCGCCGCTTTCGCCGCCAGCACATCGCTGCGCGAGTCGCCGACGAACAATGATTGCGACGCCGGAATGTTGGCCATTTTCATCACGAAAAACAGCGCGGCCGGGTCGGGTTTCTTATTGGGCAGGGTATCGCCACCGATGATCCATTTGAAGTAACGGCCGATCTTCATCTGATCCAGCAGCGGCGCGACGAAGCGCTCCGGCTTGTTGGTGATCAGCGCCATTTCAACGCCTTGCTTGTTCAGCCACTTGAGGGTGTCACGCACGCCGGGGTAAACCACCGTCAGTTCGTGACCGTCCTCATAAAAGCCGTTGAACAATTCCAGGGCATGCTCGGCCTCGACCTCATCGACACCCTCGCCGTCGATGTGGTTGGCCAAGGCCCGGCGCACCAGCATATGCACGCCGTTGCCAACCCACTCTCGCACCGGTGTGATACCGACGGGCTTACGCCCGAGTTTGAGCAGCATGTTATCCACAGCCGCCGCGAGGTCGGGGACCGAATCGACCAGCGTGCCATCCAGATCGAACATCACCAGCCGCGGCAGACGCCCCGGGAACAGCTGCTCAAAACCACTCATGGACGGGCCAGCGCCAGTTCGGAGCGCATTTTTTCAATCACTTCCTGATAGTTCGGTGCATTGAAGATCGCCGAACCGGCGACGAAGGTGTCGGCGCCAGCAGCGGCGATTTCGCGAATGTTGTTCACGTTCACGCCGCCGTCGATTTCCAGGCGAATGTCGCGCCCGGAGGCATCGATCAGCGCCCGCGCTTCACGCAGCTTATCGAGGGTGCCGGGAATGAACTTCTGCCCGCCGAAGCCCGGGTTGACGCTCATCAGGAGGATCATGTCGACCTTGTCCATCACGTACTTGAGCACGTCCAGCGGGGTCGCCGGGTTGAACACCAGGCCGGCCTTGCAACCGCCTTCGCGGATCAGTTGCAGGGAGCGATCGACGTGCAGCGTGGCTTCCGGGTGGAAGGTGATGTAGGTCGCACCGGCCTCGATGAAGTCACCGACGATGCGGTCCACCGGGCTGACCATCAGGTGCGCGTCGATCGGCGCGGTCACGCCGTACTTGCGCAGCGCGGAGCAGACCATCGGGCCAATGGTCAGGTTCGGCACGTAGTGGTTGTCCATGACATCGAAGTGCACGAAGTCGGCGCCGGCGGCCAGAACGTTGTCCACTTCTTCCCCCAGGCGGGCGAAGTCGGCGGAGAGAATCGATGGAGCAATGACGAAGGGCTGCATGACGCACCTTTTTTGAGCAGAATCACGATGGCGCGCATTGTATACCTCATGCTTTGACGCGCGCACCGTGCTGCGATGATTGGGGCAGGTCCTAGTAGGCCGCTCGGTAAATCTTCTCGATATCGACGGCGCTCAATTTGCGCGGACTGTTACGCATCAGGCGTTCGATGCCGGCGGCTTCCACCGCCATGGCCGGGATCGCGTCCTCGGGCACCCCGAAACTGCGCAGGCCCAGCGGGATTTCCACTGCGGCGCACAACTCGGTCATCGCCTCCACGGCTTTGTCCGCCGCTTCATTGGCGCTCAGATGAGCGGTCTTCACCCCCATGGCCTCGGCAATATCCTGCATGCGCTCCACGCAAGCCATCTTGTTCCACGTCATGACATACGGCAGCAGCAAGGCATTGCTGACGCCATGGGCAATGTTGAAACGCCCACCCAGGGGATACGCCAACGCATGCACCGCGCCGACCCCGGCATTGCCGAATGCCATGCCGGCCATCAGGCTGGCGGTGGCCATGTCTTCGCGGGCTTGTAGATGGGCAGGGTTGGCATAGGCCTTGGGCAGCGCCTTGGTAATCAGCTTGATCGCGCCAATGGCCAGCGAGTCAGTGATTGGCGAGGCATTGAGCGACAGGTAGGACTCGATGGCGTGCACCAACGCATCGACGCCACTGGCGGCAGTGACACTGCGCGGGCAGGTCAGGGTCATTTGCGGGCTGACCAGCGCCACGTCCGGCAACAGGTAGTCGCTGATAATGCCCTTCTTCAGCTGCGCGACCTTGTCGGAAAGAATCGCCACATTGGTCACTTCCGACCCGGTGCCGGCGGTGGTCGGGATGGCGATCAGCGGCGGGCCTTTGCGCGGCACCTGATCGACGCCGAACAAATCCTCCAGCGCACCGTGGTAACCGGCATAGGCTGCAACACTCTTGGCGATGTCGATGGCGCTGCCGCCACCGAGACCGATCAGCCCGTCATGCCCGCCTTCGCGGTACACCCGCATGCAATCTTCGACGATGGCGATTTCCGGGTCCGGCAGCACTCGATCGAAAATCTCGTAACTGCGCTCACCCAACTGCGCCAGCGCCAGCTCTACCGTGCCGGACTTGACCAGTGCGGCGTCGGTGACGATCAGTGGGTTGTCGATGTCCAGACGCGTGAGCTCAGCCGCCAGTTGCTCGATGGCCCCTGCACCAGTGATCAGTTTGTGAGCGATTTTGAAAGAGGAAAGACTCATGTGCGCAGCCTCTTATAGATAGGGGAGCTGGGCACAAGAGTAGCCGGGGATTGGGGTTTGTCTGTTATTAAGTTGGTGAATGATCGAGGTACTTCTGTAGGAGCTGCCGAAGGCTGCGATCTTTTGATCTTAAAAATCAAAGTCAAAAGATCGCAGCCTTCGGCAGCTCCTACAGGGGACCGCGTCAGACTTGGGCAGTGCGCAGTTTTTCGCTGCGCCCGCGCAACCATTCCAGCGTCAGCAGCAGGATCACCGAGAATGCAATCAGCAGCGTCGCGGCAGCGGCGATGGTCGGGCTGAGGTTTTCGCGGATACCGCTGAACATTTGCCGAGGCAAGGTCGCTTGCTCGGGGCCGGCCAGGAACAGCGTCACCACCACTTCGTCGAACGAGGTGGCGAAGGCAAACAGCGCACCGGAAATCACGCCCGGAGCAATCAACGGCAAGGTCACCCGACGGAACGTCGTCAGTGGCGAGGCCCCCAGGCTTGCAGCGGCTCGCACCAGGTTCTGGTTAAACCCCTGCAAGGTCGCCGACACCGTGATGATCACGAACGGCACACCCAGCACGGCGTGCACAACGATCAGCGATATATAGCTGTTGCCAAACCCCAGCGGAGCAAAGGTCAGGTAACTGGCCACACCAATGATCACCACCGGCACCACCATCGGCGAAATCACCAGCGCCATCACCAGCGGTTTGCCCGGGAAGTCGCCCCGGGTCAGGCCGATCGCCGCCAGCGTGCCGAAGATCATCGCCAGTACCGTCGCTGCCGGGGCCACGATCATGCTGTTCTTCAGCGAACGCATCCACTCCGCCGACGCAAAGAAGTCCTGGTACCAGTGCAGCGAGAAACCTTGCAGCGGATAGACCAGAAAACTACCGGAGTTGAACGACAGCGGAATGATCACCAGCACCGGCAGGATCAGGAACAACAGGATCAGCCCGCAAAGCGTGCGCAAGCTGTAGAACCACACCCGTTCGATGGGCGACATATAAGGACTCAGCATTTCATTCTCCCCTTAGCTCAGGCGCAGGCGACTGGCGCCCACCAGCCAGCTGTAAATCAGATAAAGCACCACGGTCGCCAGCAGCAACAGCCCACCGAGTGCGGTCGCCATGCCCCAGTTGATGCTGGTGTTGGTGTAGAAGGCGACGAAATAGCTGACCATCTGATCGTTCGGGCTGCCCAGCAACGCCGGGGTGATGTAGTAGCCGATGGCGAGGATGAACACCAACAGGCAACCGGCGCCGACACCGGCATAAGTTTGCGGGAAGTACACCCGCCAGAAACTGGCGAACGGGTGGCAGCCCAGGGAAATCGCCGCACGCATGTACGTCGGCGAGATGCCTTTCATCACGCTATAGATTGGCAGAATCATGAACGGCAGCAGGATGTGCACCATCGAGATGTAGACCCCGGTGCGGTTGAACACCAGCTCCAGCGGCTTATCGATAATGCCCATGGCCATCAGGCCGCTGTTGATCAAGCCGCCCGATTGCAGCAATACGATCCACGCGGCGACCCGCACCAGAATCGAGGTCCAGAATGGCAACAGCACCAGAATCATCAACAGGTTGCTTTGCCGCGATGGCAGGTTCGCCAGCAGGTAGGCCAATGGATAGGCCAGCACCAGGCAGATCACGGTGATGATCAGGCCCATCCAGAAGGTACGGGCGAAGATATCGAGGTAGATCGCTTGATCGGGGGTGGCCGGGGCCAGTTCGCCGAGGTCGTCGATACGGTGATCGACGGCGGCCAGCAGGTAATAAGGTGTCACGCCACTGGTGTTGCGGCGTACGACTTGCCAATAGGCCGGGTCGCCCCAGCGCTCGTCGAGGCCTTCCAGCGCGTCTTTATAAGAAGTCGGCGGCGTGGCGAACGGCAAGGCACGTGCGGTTTTCGTCAGCAGGCTGCGGTAGCCGGCCAACTCCATGTTCAAGCGCTTGGACAAGTCGCCCAGGGTCTGATTCTTGCGGGCTTCGGCGAGGTCTTCGCTGGCGGCCTTGTACACAGGCTCTGCCGGCAGGCCTCGGCCATCCCAGCTGGCGATGGCCGCCACGGTGCGCGGCATGACGCCGACCACTTCCGGGTTACCGACGCTTTTGTAGAGCAGCGCCACGATCGGCACCAGGAACACCAGCAACAGAAACAGCACCAGCGGCGCGATCAAGGCTTGTGCTTTCCAGCGGTTGATCCGCTCGGCGTGCTTGAGCCGCTGCTTCAAGGTGGGGTCGGTGCCCGCGTTCACGGGAATGGCGATAGCCATGGCGTACTCCGGAAATCTTTGGATGGGCGGCATCGCACACAGCGATGCCGCATTACATCAATACTCAAAAAACGCCTCGCTCCTGTAGGAGCTGTCGAGTGCAACGAGGCTGCGATCTCTTGATCTTGAAAAGCCAAAGTCAAAAGATCGCAGCCTTCGGCAGCTCCTACAGGCGAAGGATTACTTCGCAGCCCAGGAATTGAAGCGCTGCTCCAGTTGCTCACCGTTGTCAGCCCAGAAGCTGACGTCGATCTGCACCTGGTTGGCGATGTTTTCCGGGGTGGTCGGCATGTCTTTCAGGACATCCTTGGCCAGCAACGGCACGGCTTGGGTGTTGGCCGGGCCGTAGGCGATGTTTTCCGAGTAGGTCTTCTGTTGCTGCGGTTGCACCGAGAACGCGATGAATTTTTTCGCCGCTTCGGCACGGGTCTTATCCAGACCTTTTGGAATCGCCCACGCGTCGAAGTCGTAGATGCCGCCGTTCCACACCACTTTCAGGTTGCTTTCTTTCTGTACCGCTGCGATCCGGCCGTTGTAGGCCGAGCTCATGACCACGTCACCGGAGGCGAGGTATTGCGGCGGTTGTGCGCCGGCTTCCCACCACTGGATACTTGGCTTGAGCTCATCGAGCTTCTTGAACGCACGGTCCTGACCGTCCTTGCCGGCCAGCACTTTGTAGACGTCTTTGGGCGCCACACCATCAGCCATCAAGGCGAATTCCAGGGTGTACTTGGCACCTTTACGCAGCCCGCGTTTGCCCGGGAATTTCTTGGTGTCCCAGAAATCGACCCAGCTGGTCGGCGCGGTTTTCAGCTTGTCGGCGTTGTAGGCCAACACAGTCGACCACACGAAGAAACCCACGCCGCACGGCTGGATAGCGCCTTTGACGTAGTCTTCGCTCTTGCCGAACAGCGCAGGGTCAAGTTGCTCGAACATGTCTTCGTCGCAACCACGGGACAGTTCTGGCGATTCAACTTCCACCAGATCCCAGGACACGCTCTTGGTGTCGACCATGGCTTTGACCTTGGCCATCTCGCCGTTGTATTCGCCAGCGACGATTTTGCCGTGACCGGCCGCTTCCCACGGTGCGTAGAAGGCTTTGACCTGCGCCGCCTTGTTCGCCCCGCCAAAGGACACCACGGTCAGGTCCGGGCCCGCCGCCATCGCGTGTGCCGCACCCATCATGCCTACGACCAGGGCGGTGAATTTCAGGGATCTCAACATTTATTGTTCTCTCCACGTGCAGGGTTGGTGTTGGTGAAGCAGGGGGCGATCAATGCGCCTCTAAAAGTGGGTCGAGCGCGCGAACGTGTTCGACCTGCCAGCCAAGCGGTACCACGTCGCCGACAGCCAGCGCAGGATCGAGCTCGGCAATCGGTTGTTTCACGAAGAAGTCGGTCTTGCCGCAGACTTCCAGGCGAACCCGGACGTGGTCGCCCAGATAGATGAATTCCGCCACCCTTCCCGAGAAGCGGTTGACGCAGGACTCGCTCGAACCATTGAGGCTCACGCGCTCCGGGCGAATCGACAGCGTGACGGGTTCGCCGGTCTTGCCGACGTTGACCGCCAGGGCTTCGACCTTTTCACCGCGACCGAGCTCGACCACGCAGCGGTCGCCGGTATGGCTGTGCAAGCGACCGTTGAGGCGGTTGTTCTCGCCGATGAAGTTGGCGACAAAAGTGTTTTTCGGCTCTTCGTAGAGTGTGCGCGGCGGCGCGATCTGCTGGATCTCACCCTGATGGAACACGGCGACGCGGTCGGACATGGTCAGGGCTTCGCCCTGGTCGTGGGTCACGTAGACCACGGTCACGCCGAGGCGTTGGTGCAGGTGTTTGATTTCCATCTGCATGTGTTCGCGCAGTTGTTTGTCCAGTGCACCAAGGGGTTCGTCCATCAGTACCAGTTGCGGTTCGAACACCAACGCCCGGGCCAAAGCCACACGCTGCTGCTGACCGCCGGACAATTGCGCCGGATAGCGCTGGGCGAACGTGTCGAGCTGAACCATGCTCAGCACACGTTTGACCCGGTCACTGACGTCGCTCTTGTTCAAGCCGCGCACGGTCAGCGGGAACGCCAGGTTCTCGGCCACGGTCATGTGCGGAAACAATGCATAGTTCTGGAACACCATGCCGATGTCGCGTTTATGCGGCGGCACGTTGTTGATGGAACGCCCGGCCAGTTGAATCTCCCCGGCGGTTGGCGTTTCAAAACCGGCGAGCATCATCAGGCTGGTGGTCTTGCCGGAGCCGGACGGCCCGAGCAAGGTGAGGAATTCGCCTTTGCGAATATCCAGGTTGAGGTCTTTGACGATCAGGTTCTCGCCGTCGTAGCTCTTTTGCACTCCACGAAAGCTGACCAGAATATCGCTGGCCCCTGCGCTTGAATCAACCTGGCTCATACCCACACCTTTGTTATTGATGACTGCTGTGGACTAAGCCTAGTGGACGCTGGGAGCCACGCAAATCGGGGCGCAGGAGAGAATCGCCTCAGCCGGATGGAAGAATCGGGGTAGGGATTGCCCTACAAGGATGGCGGGGATGGATATGTCGATTCGTGATGGCGACAGGCGGTGAGCTGCAAGCCGCAAGAACCGGTAAAAACAGCTTTGAGTGCATGTCGCAATTGGACATGCCACTAAATTCCTGTAGGAGCGAGGCTTGCCCGCGAAGGGGTCCTCACTGACGCTAAAAGCTTCGCGGGCAAGCCTCGCTCCTACAGGGGATCGCGAACGGTTTTCAGAGGAGTTTGTGCTCCATGGCGTACTTCACCAGTTCGGCCAGGGAGGTGATGTTGAGCTTCTGCATCAGCCGCGCCTTGTGGGTGCTGATGGTTTTGCTGCTCAAGGCCAGTTGCTGGGCGATGTCGTTGACGTTGGCGCCCTGGGCCAGGCGCTCGAACACCGAGAATTCACGCTCCGACAGCAACGAGTGCAACGGTCGCGCATCGGTCAGGCCGACTTCGAAGACCATGCGGTCGGCCAGGTCCGGGTCGATGTATCGCCCGCCCGCCGCGACTTTGCGGATTGCCGTCAGCAGCAATGCCGGATCACTGTCCTTGGTCGCGTAGCCTGCGGCGCCGACCTTCAATGCCCGGGCCGCCATTTGCGCTTCGTCGTGCATCGACAACACCAGAATCGCCGGGGGATTGTTCAGCGCGCGAATCCGCGGAATCGCTTCCAGGCCGTTGACCCCGGGCATGGAGATATCCAGCAACACCACTTCGCACGGAACATGGCGCAAGGTCTCGAGCAATTGCTCGCCATTGCTCGCCTCCCCTACCACCAGCAAGTCCTTGGCCAGGCCGATCAATTGCTTGATGCCTTCGCGAACAATGGTGTGGTCTTCGGCTACCAGTACACGGATCACTTGCCTCTCCTCAATAATTGCCTTGTCGCCGAAAAGATCGCAGCCTTCGGCAGCTCCTACAGAGATACGCGTTCGGCGTAGGAGCTGCCGAAGGCTGCGATCTTTTAGCGGTCCAGCGGCACTCGCACAGTCAAGGTCGTACCCTCCCCCGGCTCACTCTCAAGCGACAACTGCCCGCCCATGATCAACACCCGCTCACGCATGCCGACCAGCCCAAAGGATGTCGGCCTGCCAGTAGCGGCGACAAATCCTACGCCATCGTCGCTGACCGTCAGACAGAGTTCATCGCCCTCAAGGGCCAGCGTCAGTTCCACAGTATGCGCTTGGGCGTGGCGCATGACATTGGTCAGCGCTTCCTGAAGGATCCGGAATAAACCGATGGCCTTGGCGTCGCTGAGCACCGGCAAGTTATCCGGCACCTGTACCAGGCACGGGATCTGCGTGCGCGCCTCGAACCGCCGCGCCTGCCATTCGATGGCCGAGGCAATCCCGGCATCGAGAATCGGCGGCCGTAGCGCCGTGGCCACATCACGCACCAGCTGAAACAGCTGAGCGATCAAGCGTTTCATACTGTTCAAGCGTTCGTTCAGACCAGGATCGAGCTGGGCGTAGGCCAGTTCGCACATGGACGTTTCCAATTTCAACACGGTCAACATCTGACCCAGCTCGTCGTGAACTTCCCGGGCGATGCGCGCCTTTTCCTCTTCCCGCACGCTCTCCAGGTGGGCGGACAACTCACGCAATTGCTCGCGGGAGCTGGCCAGTTCCAGTTCGATGCGCTTGCTCTCGGTAATGTCCCAGACGATCCCGTCCCAGACATAGGCGCCGTCGTCGAGGCGGCGGGTGATGGCCTTGATTTCGGCCCAGCGCTGTTCGCCCTGACGGGTCAGAATCCGTCCCTGCCACGACCAGTCACTGTCGGTGTCCAGCGCATGGTCCTGAGTCTGGTGATAACTGGCTTTGTCATCCGGGTGCACCAGACTGCGCAGGCCTTTGTCCCGATGAGCCAGGGTGGCCGGCGAGTAGCCCACCAGGCTCTCGCTGCCTTCACTGATGTAGGCAAAGTCGATCTGCCCGGTTACCGGCGCCCGCTCCAGACGAAAGACCAGTCCGGGAACGTTGGCGGCGATCCCTTGCAGCCGCGCTTCGCTTTCCTGCAATGCGGCGAGGGCGCGACGACGTTCGGTGACGTCATTGAGGTAAACCACCAGGTATTCGCCATCGCGAAAACGCAAGAAGCTCAACGAAACATCCGCCGGCAGAATACTGCCATCCGCTCGCACGCAATTGGTTTCGAAACTTTGCACCCCTTCCTCACTGGCACGGGCGCGTTTCCACAGGTTCAGCCAGCGGTCCATGTGCAAACCGGGCTCAAAGTCGATCAATGGCCGATCAATGATCCCGCCCGCCGGATAGCCGAGCATGGTTTCGGCTGCCCGGTTGGCGTAGCGTACATGGCTGTCCCAGTTGACCCAAAGGATGCCGACAGTGCTTTGATCGATGGAGAACTGCGTGAGGCGCAAGGCCTCTTCGCTGGCCTCGCGCAGGGCAATGTCCTCGCGCGCTGCCAGCAATCGGTGCTCCAGGCTGTGTTGTTGGCGACGTTGCCAGAACACAATGGCGATGCAGCTCAACAGCAACACCACCAAGAGCAGGCTGAGGTTCTGCCAGAACCCCGGCGACTCGGACAACCGCGGATACTTGGGTTGCAGCCATTGATTGTGCAGTTGTTCGAGGTCCTTGGCCGGGATCGCCCGCAGCGCGCTTTCAACGATGTCGGCCAGCTCAGGCCAATCCCGGCGCGTGGCCACTCGCAGCAGTTGCGGGAAACCTATGTCGCCTACCACGACCAGCCCGGAGAACTCAGTCTCGGCAGACAGGCGCCCGAACTGCGCTTCATCGACCACGGCGTAACCGGCCTGCTGACTCAACAACAGTTGCAGCGCCTGGCGCTCCAGGGGCACGCCTTGCAGGTTCAGATGGGGATAGTTGCTGCGCAAATAATCGGCAGTGGCGCTGGGCATGCGCACGGCGACGCGGGTCTGGCTGTCGAGTTTTTCCAGCTCCACCGTGCCGGTGCTCTTCTGGTCGCTGACGACCAGTTGCGACACCCGCATATAGGGATCGGAAAACTGCCAGAACCGCAAACCGGCAGGGGTTTGCGTCAGCCCCGGCGCGATATCGATGTCGCCTTCACGGGCGGCGGCTTCCAGTTGCGCAAGATCGGGATAATTACGCCAGCTCAGCTCGACCTTGAGCGCCTTGGCCAGCCACTTCATCAGCTCGACGTTAACCCCGGACAAGCGTTGTAAGCGGCGATCGTATTGGGCATAGGGCGTTTGCAGCACCAACCCGACCCGCAATTCGCCATGCTGCGCCAGCCATTGCTGCTGCGCAGAAGACAGTTGCACGATGTGCACCGGTGGCGCGGGCGCCGCCCAGCCCATCAAGGGAAACCACAAACAGCCGATAACCCACAGGCAGCGAAAACGCATCATCGAAGTTCTCACACACTGACAAATACTGACCAACCCATTAGGCTGCCGGAATAACTTCTGGCCTGGAATATCCGATGCCCCCTGTCTACCGCCTGGCACTGCCAGCATTGTGCCTGTCGCTGATCCTGCCGTGCGCCTTTTCCGTCAAGGCGGCCGACCCGGCACCTGCCGCTGCGGAAAAACCCGCCGAAGAAAAACCGGTCGAACGTCAGCCGCTGCTTGAGCGTAGTCAGGAAGAAGCGAGCGCACTTGAGCGAAAAATTCCTGCACAGGAACAGCAACAACTGCAAGCCGGTGCCGACAACTTCCTCGCCTTGTGGAAACCGGCCAATACCGCCGAGCCCAAAGGCGCGGTGATTATCATCCCCGGCGCTGGTGAAACCGTTGACTGGCCGCAAGCAATCAGCCCATTGCGGCGCAAATTGCCGGACGCCGAGTGGAGCAGCCTGAGTATTACCTTGCCGGACCTGCAAAGCGAAACCATTGCGCCACGTATCGTCGAAGTGGCGCCAGCGCCCAAAGCGCCTGATGCCGCCAGCAAAGACTCCACCACTGCGGCGCCCATCGAACAGGCGGCCGGCGGCGAAGCGGATGTGGCCGACAAGGCCGTCGTCGAAACCACCGAAGAACAGGCCAAAGCCGACGCCGAGCGAATCTTCGCCCGCATCGACGCTGCCATCGCCTACGCCGAACAGCAAAGCGCTCGCCGCATCGTCGTGCTGGGCCATGGTACCGGCGCTTACTGGGCCGCGCGTTATCTGAGCGAAAAGCAGCCATCGCAAGTCGAAAAGTTCGTGATGGTCGCCGTCCAGACGCCCGTTACAGCGAAGCCCGAACTGGCCGAACTGACACCGACGATCAAGCTGCCTACCGTCGACATTTTCTATATGGACAAGCCGGTGGAGCGCAACGCGGCACTCGAACGCCTGCAGGCCAGCAAACGCTTGAAGACTTCGGGGTTCAGTCAGGTATCGCTCAAGGCACTGCCGGGTAATGCCAAGGCCGAGCAAGAGCAGTTGGTCCGGCGGGTGCGGGGTTGGTTGAATCCGCAGCCTGCGGCGGACTGATAGATCGGCGTCGCGCCCTTCGCGAGCAGGCTCGCTCCCACATTGATCTCGGTCGTACACAAATTCTGTGTCCCCTGACGATTTAATGTGGGAGCGAGCCTGCTCGCGATGGCGGCATCACAAACAACACATACCTATCCTGCTAACGAAAATCCCGCCGCTCCCGAATCAACGTGTAAGCATTGTGCAATTCACGAGTCTTGTCCGTGGCCTCGCGAACCTGCAACGCCGTCGCACCACTGCCGGCAATCTTGTCCGGGTGATGGCGACTGAGCAGGCGTCGATAGGCGCGCTTGATTTGCGCCGGCTCGCTGGTCGCCGAGACCCCCAATAGCCGCAAGGCATCCTGGTAAGTCAGGGCGGCGTTGACCAATGGGCGCTTCTGCAGCTCATAGTCTGCCGCCAAGGCCTGCACCTGTTGTGACGTCCATCCCAACCATTTGCCCCACTGGGCAATCAGCTCGCGCTCACGGCTACCGGCGCGGCCATCGGCCCAGACCATCCGCCAACAGGCACGCAATACGCCTTCCGCCGCGTGGGGCTGGGCACTCAAGCGTCGCAGATAACCACGCAACCGGTCATCTCCCGACTTACCGCGATTGAATGCCGCAATCGCCCGACGTTGTGCCGATTCGGTCATCTCCAGCGAGCGCATTTCCTGCCGCGCCTGCTGGATGTGGCCATCCACTACCCGCCCATCGCTCTTGGCCAATCGGCCCAGCAACACAAACAGCAGCTCATCGTTGCGCAGCACCGAGCGGCCACCGAATTTTTCCCATAAATGCGCCCAGCTCTGCAGGTGCAGGCGCCGATCCAGCGCCTGTCCTAACAACGCGCCGAGCATGGCCCCCGGAATGCTGGCTATGGCAAAGCCCGCACCGGCTCCAATCAGAGTCCCTGGCCACAACATGTCAGTGTCTCGCTTCTATCAGAGTTTCCACTTCAGCCAGGCGCTCATGAGTCCCGACATCCACCCAATGCCCATTCAGGCGCTCGCCCGTCACTTGCCCGTCAGCCATGGCTTTGCGCAGCAGCGGCGCAAGCTTGAAGGCACCGGCGGTGCACCCGTCAAACAGACGCGGGTGCAGCACGGCAATACCACTGTAGGTCAAGGTTGATGCGTCCGGTTGACCGTCCTGCACATGGCCATCGAGCAAAGTGAAATCTCCGCTCGGGTGGTGCGCCGGGTTGTCCGCCAGCACCAAATGAGCGAGCCCGGCGATGGGCTGATGCAACACGCTGAAGTCGTAGTCGGTCCAGATGTCACCGTTGACCACCGCAAAGGCTTCGTCACCCAACAACGGCAACGCGCGGAATATTCCGCCACCGGTTTCCAGCGGTTCGCCTTCCGCCGAGTACTGAATGCTCACGCCATACCGCGAGCCATCGCCCAGATAATCTTCGATCTGCTGACCGAGCCAGGCATGGTTGATCACGATTTCGGTAAACCCCGCCGCCGCCAGGGCGCGCAGGTGATATTCGATCAGGGGCACTCCGCCGGCGCGAACCAGCGGTTTGGGCGTGGTCAGGGTCAGCGGACGCATACGCTCGCCTTTGCCCGCCGCCAGAATCATTGCCTTCATGCAGTCGCTCCGGCACGCAGACTGGCCAGCAATTCACCCAGCTCCGCCAGCTCAGGGCGACGGGCGACGACCGCCTCTATATAAGCAAAGAAGCGCGGCACATCGCCGAGGTAGCGTGGCTTGCCGTCGCGATGGCAGATACGGGCGAAGATGCCGATGACTTTCAGGTGCCGTTGCACGCCCATCAGGTCGCTGGCGCGCAGGAAGTCTTCGAAGTCTGGTTGCACCGGGATGTCGAGCGCGCCGGCTTGCTGCCAGTAATCAGCCAGCCAACCGCGCACGCGTTCTTCGGGCCAACTGAGGAACGCGTCCTTGAACAGGCAAGTCACGTCGTAGGTCACAGGGCCGTAAACCGCGTCCTGGAAATCCAGCACGCCGGGATTCGGCTCGCTGATCATCAGGTTGCGCGGCATGTAGTCGCGATGCACCAGCACTTTTGGCTGAGCCAGGGCGCTGTCGATCAGCAGGTCACTGACACGCTGCCAGAGCGCTTGCTGCGCCGAGTCGAACTCGATGCCCAACTCTCGCTTCACGTACCACTCGGGGAACAGTTCCAGCTCGCGACGCAGCAGCGCCACGTCATAACTCGGCAGAGGCGCCACCATCGGCAATTGCTGGAAAGCCAGCAGCGCTTGCAGGGCATCCTTGAACAAATCGTCGGCGTTTTCGCTGTCGATCACGTCCAGGTAAGTCTTGTTGCCCAGGTCATTGAGCAAAAGAAAACCACGCTCGAGGTCTTCGGCATAAATTTTCGGCACGTTTATTCCGGATTTCGCCAGCAGAAAAGCGATATCCACGAAGGGTTTGCAGTTTTCCTGGGGTGGCGGCGCGTCCATCACGACGAAACTTCTTCCTGCGCCTTCCCAGCGGAAATAGCGCCGAAAACTCGCGTCACTGCTGGCCGCGGTCAACGTGGCCGGGGGCACGGTGCCCCAACCTTGTTCTGCAAAGAGGATAGCCAACTGTTCATCGAGCCAAACTTTCAGGTGTTGCAAGCGTACATCTTGATCAGGCATTGCAAGGGTCTCCGACGGCGCTAGCCGTCAAGCGGGTCATGCTTTATTATCCAGCATCTTTTTCAGACCATCGAGAGGCGTGCGGCCCACACCGCGGGCAGATGGCACGCAGGAAGCCCGGACTAATAAGATGGCATTGAAATCCCCCGCGTTTCGTAAAAAATTTCCGTTGTTGGTCACCGGCAGTCTGCTGGCCCTGCAACCCCTGGCCACGTCGTTCGTGGTCGCCGCGGAACAGTATGACTGCTCAGTCTCTGCTTCGGGTGCCTGGAACTGTGCGCCAAAGACGCCGGCAGCTGCATTGCCACCACGTCCCGTCCATGACGGCAGCGCAGTTTCCGCCACTGGCGAAACCCCGTCGGAGCCTGGCTCCAGCGAAGATACCGGCGCCAAGCCCGTGCTGGTTACCGAGGCCAAGGGCCGCGGCCTGAAGTCGCGTAGTGCAGACTACAGCCACCTCGACTGGGTTCCGCGCGAGAACCTCACTGCAGCGCAATTGGCCGAAACCGGTCCTTACTGCTCTGGTTCCTATATCGAACCGATTCGTCCTGGCATGAATGACAAGACGAATAAAAGTGACGCTCCGACCTTCCTCGGCGCCAAAGCCTCTCGCTACAAGCAGGATGAGCAGGTCGCGACCCTGGCGGGTGACGTGGTCATGCGTCAAGGCAGCATGCAGGTCGAAGCTGACGAAGCGAACCTCTACCAGGCCGAGAGCCGTGGCGAACTGAGCGGCAATGTCCGTGTTCGCGACAACGGCGCACTGATCGTGGGCGACCACGCCGACGTGCAACTCGACACGGGTGAAGCCAAGGTCGACAACGCCGAATACGTGATGCACAAATCCCGTATCCGCGGTAACGCGCTGTACGCCAAACGTGCCGAGAACGCGATCATCCGCCTCAAGGATGGTACGTACACCACGTGCGAACCGAACAGCAACGCCTGGCAGCTCAAGGGCAACAACATCACCTTGAACCCGGCGACCGGTTTCGGTACCGCGACCAACGTGACGCTGCGGGTCAAGGACATTCCGGTTCTGTACACGCCGTACATCTATTTCCCGATCGACGACCGTCGCCAGTCGGGCTTCCTGCCGCCGACCATCGGCACCGGCAGCGATACCGGCTTCATGCTGGTCACTCCGTACTACTTCAACCTGGCACCGAACTACGATGCCACGTTGTACCCGCGCTACATGAGCAAGCACGGGCTGTTGATGGAAGGCGAGTTCCGCTACCTGACCAAATCCAGCGAAGGTCAGTTCGGCGCCGCGTACCTCAACGACGAAGACACCGATCGCAGTGGTCAGACCGACTACCAAAAAAATCGCTACATGTATAACTGGCAGCACAAGGGTGGTCTCGACTCGCGCGTCTTCACGCAGGTCGACTACACCAAGATCAGCGATCCGTATTACTTCCAGGATCTGCAGACCGATCAAATCGGGGTGAAAAGCGCCGATTACGTGAACCAGCAGGGTTCTGTCACCTATCGTGGCGACAGCTATACCGCTCGTGTGAATGCCCAGGCTTATCAGCTGGCAACCGTTTCGAACATTACGCCGTACGATCGTTTGCCGCAGATCACCTTCAATGGACAGCTGCCTTATCATCCGGAAGGTCTGAATTTCGATTACGAGACCGAGGTCGTGCGGTTTGACCGTGATTTGAAGAACGGCAACTTCGTGAATGAAGACGGCACTGTCGCATCGCGCCTTGATAACAACGTGACCGGCCTGGCACGTGCCAACGGCGACCGCTTGAATCTCAAACCGGCTGTCAGCCTGCCGTTGAACTGGACCTATGGCTTCCTGAAGCCTTCGCTCAAGTATCAGTACACCCAGTACCAACTGGATCTGGATGGCACCGGAAAAAGCCAGATAGCGGCCCAGGATCAAGCCGCAGCTGCAGCCGGGACTGAAAACATCAATGGTCATTTCGGCAGCAACCAGAACCGTGGCGTGCCGATCGCGAGCATCGACAGCGGCCTGTACTTCGATCGCAACACTCAATGGTTCGGCAAGAATTATCGCCAGACCCTCGAGCCGCGCCTGTTCTACCTCTATGTACCTGAGGAAGACCAGAAGGATATTCCGGTATTCGACACCGGCGAATACACCTTCAATTACGCGTCGCTGTTCCGCGACAACCGCTTCTCCGGCTCCGACCGTGTCGGCGACGAGAACAAACTGTCGCTGGGCATCACCAACCGCTGGATCGAAGACAATGGCTTCGAACGTCAACGCATCAGCGTCGGCCAGGCTTTGTATTTCAAGGACCGCGAAGTCCAGTTGCCAGGTATCGATGCGAAAACCCGCGCCGATGCTCAAGCCAACGTCTCGCCGTATGCACTGGAATACGAATACCGCTGGAACCGCGACTGGCGCACCACGGCCGACTACAACTGGGACCCGGACAGCCGCAGCCCTCGCTCGGGCAGCGCGATGTTCCACTACCAGCCTGAAGACAACCCGAACAAGATCATCAACGCCGGTTATCGCTATCGCAATGACCAGGTCCGTTATGACCAGAACACCGGTCAATGGTCGGTGGGCGGCGGTGACTATGGCACCCCGGGCCAACCTGGCTACGTGAAGGACTACTACAAGATCAAGCAGCACGACTTCTCGGTGATGTGGCCGATCGTGCCGCAATGGAACGCCATCAGCCGCTGGCAGTATGACTACAACCGCAACCGTACTCTGGAAGCCTTCGGTGGTTTCGAATACGACAACTGCTGCTGGAAATTGCGCCTGATCAACCGTTACTGGGTTTCCTATGACGAATTCAGTCAGGAAGCTCCGCAAAACGAAAAAGGCGACCACGGCGTCTTCCTACAAATCGTTCTGAAAGGTCTCGGCGGCCTCACCGGCGCCAAAGTAGAGAGCTTCCTCGACAAAGGCATCCAAGGTTATCGTGAACGTGAAGACCAAGCTTTCTGATTGTCTGCGCCCGCTCATGCTGGGCGCGCTGTTCCTGGGTACCGCGGCCAACGCCGCGGTACAGTCCATCGATAAAGTGGTGGCCATTGTCGACAACGACGTGGTCATGCAAAGCCAACTGGACCAGCGTGTTCACGAAGTTCAGCAAACCATCGCCAAACGCGGTGCTGCCGTACCGCCTACGGGCGTACTGGATCAGCAGGTGCTCGAGCGCCTGATCGTCGAAAACCTGCAATTGCAGATCGGCGAGCGTTCCGGCATTCGTATCACCGATGAAGAGCTGAACCAGGCTGTCGGCACCATTGCCCAGCGCAATAACATGTCGATTGAACAATTCCGCGCCGCCCTGGCTCACGACGGTCTGTCTTATGACGACGCCCGTGACCAGATTCGTCGCGAAATGATCATCAGCCGTGTGCGTCAGCGTCGTGTGGCCGAACGCATCCAGGTGTCCGAGCAAGAAGTGAAGAACTTCCTGGCTTCCGACCTGGGCAAAATGCAGCTGTCCCAAGAATTCCGTCTGGCCAACATCCTGATTCCTACGCCGGAAAGCGCCAACTCCGACGCGATTCAGAATGCAGCCAAGCAAGCGGACGCGGTTTACCAGCAGCTCAAGCAAGGCGCTGACTTCGGTCAGTTGGCAATCGCCAAATCCGCCAGCGAAACCGCACTGGAAGGCGGCGACATGGGCTGGCGTAAAGCCGCTCAACTGCCACCTCCGTTCGATCGCCTGCTGGGCACCATGGCCGTTGGCGATGTGACCCAGCCCATGCGCACTCCGGGGGGCTTCATCATCCTGAAGATCCTCGACAAGCGTGGCGGCGAGAGCCAGGTGCGTGATGAGGTGCATGTGCGTCACATCCTGGTCAAACCAAGCCCGATCCGCGACGAAGAAAAAACCAAAGCCCTGGCTCAATCGCTCTACTCCCGTATCGAAGCGGGCGAAGATTTCGGCGAGCTGGCAAAAAGCTTCTCGGAAGATCCGGGTTCCGCCCTCAACGGTGGCGATCTGAACTGGATCGATCCGAATGCACTGGTGCCTGAATTCCGCGAAGTGATGGCCAAGACCCCACAAGGTCAGCTGTCCAAGCCGTTCAAGACCCAATATGGCTGGCACGTTCTGGAAGTCCTTGGCCGTCGCGCCACCGACAGCACCACCCAGGCCCGTGAGCAGCAAGCGATGACCGTACTGCGTAACCGCAAATACGACGAAGAGCTGCAAACCTGGCTGCGTCAGATCCGTGACGAAGCGTACGTAGAAATCAAACTCCCTGGTGCAGACCAGGCAACGCAGTGAAACCCAAGCGTTTCGCGTTGACCCCCGGCGAACCGGCCGGCATAGGTCCTGACCTGTGCCTGCTGCTCGCCTCGCAAGCCCAGCCACACCCCCTGATTGCCATTACCAGCCGCGACCTGCTCATCGAGCGGGCCGCGCAGCTGGGCGTGGTTGTCGATCTGTTGCCGGTAGCGCCGGACAACTGGCCGGACGTTCCTGCGCCGGCCAACAGCCTGTACGTCTGGGATACGCCACTCAACGCCAAGGTCATCGCCGGGCAACTGGACAAGGCCAATGCGGCTTTCGTTCTGGAAACCCTGACCCGTGCTGGCCAGGGCTGCCTGGACGGGCACTTCGCCGGCATGATCACCGCCCCCGTACACAAGGGCGTGATCAATGAATCCGGGATCGCTTTTTCCGGGCACACGGAGTTTCTCGCTGACCTGACTCATACCGCGCAAGTGGTGATGATGCTCGCGACCCGCGGTTTGCGCGTGGCGCTGGTCACCACTCACCTGCCCCTTCGCGAGATCGCCGATGCGATCACCCCGGAGCGCCTGGAACGAGTCACGCGAATTCTGCACACCGACCTGCAAGAAAAATTCGGCATCGCCCAGCCACGCATCCTGGTTTGCGGGCTGAACCCGCATGCCGGTGAAGGCGGCCACCTGGGCCATGAAGAAATCGACATTATCGAACCCACATTAGAGCGCCTGCGCGGCGAGGGCATGGACCTTCGTGGTCCCCTGCCCGCCGACACTCTGTTTACCCCCAAATATCTGGAGCACTGCGACGCGGTGCTGGCGATGTACCACGACCAGGGCCTGCCCGTGCTGAAGTACAAAGGCTTCGGCGCGGCAGTCAACGTGACCCTCGGCTTGCCGATCATCCGCACATCGGTCGACCACGGCACTGCCCTGGACCTGGCCGGCAGCGGAAAAATCGACACCGGCAGCCTGCAAGTCGCCCTGGAAACCGCCTACCAGATGGCCGAGACCCGTTTATGACCGAGCATTACCAACACAAGGCGCGCAAACGCTTTGGCCAGAACTTCCTGCACGATGCCGGCGTTATCGACCGCATCCTGCGCTCCATTCACGCTAAACCCGAAGACCGCCTGCTGGAAATCGGTCCGGGCCAGGGTGCATTGACCCAAGGCCTGCTCAACAGCGGCGCCCAACTGGACGTGGTGGAGCTGGACAAGGACCTGATCCCGATCCTCAACCAGCAGTTCGCCGGCAAGAGCAATTTCAACCTGCATCAGGGCGACGCGCTGAAGTTCGACTTCAATAGTCTGAACGCTGCGCCGAACAGCCTGCGAGTCGTCGGCAACCTGCCGTACAACATCTCTACGCCGCTGATCTTTCACCTGTTGCACAACGCCAACCTGATTCGCGACATGCACTTCATGCTGCAAAAGGAAGTGGTCGAGCGTCTGGCGGCCGGGCCTGGCGGCGGTGACTGGGGTCGCCTGTCGATCATGGTTCAGTACCACTGCCGGGTCGAGCATCTGTTCAACGTTGGCCCGGGGGCGTTCAATCCGCCGCCGAAAGTCGATTCGGCCATCGTGCGTCTGGTGCCTCACGCGGTACTCCCGCATCCAGCCAAAGATCACAAGCTGCTGGAGCGCGTCGTGCGCGAAGCCTTCAACCAGCGCCGCAAGACCCTGCGCAACACGCTGAAACTGTTGCTGAGCAACGCCGAAATCGAAGCCGCCGGCGTCGATGGCAGCCTGCGCCCCGAGCAGCTCGACCTGGCCGCCTTCGTGCGCCTGGCCGACAAGCTCAGCGAACAAGTCCTACAAAAGCCTGCCACCGACTGACAGGCGATGAGCGCTATCGGGTAGGACGCCACTCTGGTCTACTACCCGATACTTGGCCTAGACTGAGATCCATCAGTTACGCCCCGCGTCCCGCTTCGTTTTTAAGGCCTTTTGCATGTCCGATCCTCGTTATCAGGTCGACGTCAGCGTCGTCACCCGCTATCTGGCAGAACAATCGCAACCCGAGCACAATCGCTTTGCCTTCGCCTACACCATCACCGTGCAGAACAATGGCGAGCTACCGGCCAAACTGCTTTCACGGCACTGGGTGATCACCGACGGCGACGGACATGTCGAGGAGGTTCGCGGCGCAGGCGTCGTCGGCCAGCAGCCGTTGATCGACGTGGGCAAGAGCCACACTTACAGCAGCGGCACCGTCATGACGTCCAAGGTCGGTACGATGCAGGGCACCTACCAGATGCTTGCCGATGACGGTAAACACTTCGATGCCGTCATCGCTCCGTTTCGTCTGGCAGTACCCGGAGCCCTGCACTGATGGCGACGTATGCCGTTGGCGATTTGCAAGGTTGCCTTGAGCCGCTGCAATGCCTGCTCAAGCAGGTCGCTTTCGACCCGGCCCGCGACCGCTTATGGCTGGTGGGCGATCTGGTCAACCGGGGTCCACAGTCGCTGGAAACCTTGCGCTTCCTCTATAGCATCCGCGAATCGCTGATCTGCGTACTCGGCAACCATGACCTGCACTTGCTGGCCGTCGGGCAAAACATCGAACGCCTGAAGAAGGCCGACACGCTGCGCGAGATTCTTGAAGCACCCGATTGCGGTGATCTGCTGGAGTGGGTTCGGCAACAAAAGCTCATGCATTACGACGAACAGCGCGATATCGCTCTGGTCCATGCCGGCATCCCGCCACAATGGTCGCTGCGTAAAGCCTTGAAGTGCGCCGCCGAAGTCGAAGAAGCCCTGCGTGACGACAACCGCTTCGCCCCTTACCTGGACGGCATGTACGGCAACGAACCGGTGAAATGGAACAACGACCTCAAAGGCGCGGCCCGCCTGCGAGTGATCACCAACTATTTCACCCGGATGCGTTTCTGCACCAGCGACGGCAAACTCGATCTAAAAGGCAAGGAAGGCATCGACACCGCGCCACCGGGTTATGCGCCGTGGTTTACACACAAGGAGCGCAAGGCCAGAGGCCTGAAGATCATCTTCGGCCATTGGGCAGCGCTCGAAGGCCAGTGCAACGAGCCAGGCCTGTTTGCGCTCGATACCGGTTGTGTCTGGGGCGGCGCCATGACCCTGATGAACGTCGACACCTTCGAGCAGCTGCAATGCAAATGCGACGCCCATGGCAACATTCGGCCGCCAGTCGCCACGCCCATTCCCGAACCAACGTCAGCCAGCGCCCCGCGCTAGACTGCGCTTTCAGCCGAGCCACAGGAGCCCGCCATGAGCGAATTCAAACGTATCCCCCCAGAACAGGCCCAGGCCCTGCGCGAACAAGGCGCGGTAGTGGTCGATGTCCGTGACCCGGCAACTTTTGCCGCGCTGCACATCGCCGGCTCGAAGCATCTGGACAACCATTCCCTGCACGCCTTCATCCAGGGCGCTGATCTGGACGCGCCAACCGTCGTGGTCTGCTATCACGGCAATTCCAGTCAGGGCGCGGCGGCCTATCTGATCAGTCAGGGCTTCTCCGACGTCTACAGCATGGACGGCGGTTTTGAGTTGTGGCGTACGACCTATCCTTCGGAAACGGCGCAAGGCACTTCCGAATAATTTTTTTCAAAGCGCGCAAGGCCCGGCCCCCTTGGGCTTGCGCGCTGGCAGACGAACGGTCTGCCACAACTAATTACTTATTGCGCCTTTACCTTCAAGATTCCGAACTATCCTTAAGCGCAGGCCATCCAAAACAGGGGAGAGCCGGTACACCGGCGCGCGGGTCATCGGGAGTAGCTTTCAGGGTTGATACCCTGGAGGTGTTCTGGGGGGTAAACAGCAACTGCATATTCAGTTGCTTGCCAGCATCGACTGACTGATCCGGCGTCGGCTCCACGTATCGAGCGAGGTGACGTCATGAGTATCTTTAGCCACTTCCAACAACGCTTCGAGTCCACGCGCCAGGAAGAACTCTCTCTGCAGGAGTACCTGGAGCTGTGCAAAAAGGACCGCAGCGCCTACGTTTCCGCAGCTGAGCGTCTTCTGCTGGCCATCGGTGAACCGGAGCTGCTCGACACCTCGACCAACTCGAGGCTGTCGCGAATCTTTTCCAACAAGGTGATCCGTCGCTATCCGGCCTTTGAAGACTTCCACGGGATGGAAGAATGCATCGACCAGATCGTGTCGTATTTCCGCCATGCCGCTCAGGGTCTGGAAGAAAAGAAACAGATCCTCTACCTGCTCGGCCCTGTCGGTGGCGGTAAGTCGTCGCTGGCCGAAAAGCTCAAACAACTGATCGAGAAAGTGCCCTTCTACGCAATCAAGGGCTCTCCGGTTTTCGAGTCGCCTCTGGGTCTGTTCAACGCCACTGAAGATGGCGCGATCCTCGAGGAAGACTTCGGCATCCCACGGCGCTATCTCAATACCATCATGTCGCCATGGGCCACCAAGCGCCTGGCCGAATTCGGCGGCGACATCAGCCAGTTCCGCGTGGTGAAACTCTATCCATCGATCCTCAACCAGATTGCGGTCGCGAAAACCGAGCCGGGAGATGAAAACAACCAGGACATCTCGGCACTGGTGGGCAAGGTCGATATTCGCAAACTGGAAGAATTCCCGCAGAACGACGCCGATGCCTACAGCTACTCGGGTGCGCTGTGCCGGGCCAACCAGGGCCTGATGGAGTTCGTCGAAATGTTCAAGGCACCGATCAAGGTGCTGCACCCATTGCTGACGGCCACCCAGGAAGGCAACTACAACAGTACCGAAGGTCTTGGGGCGATTCCGTTTACCGGGATTCTGCTGGCCCACTCCAACGAATCGGAGTGGCACACCTTCCGTAACAACAAGAACAACGAAGCATTCATCGACCGGATCTACATCGTCAAAGTGCCGTATTGCCTGCGCGTCAGCGACGAGGTGAAGATCTACGACAAGCTTCTGTTCAACAGCTCGCTGGCCAAGGCTCATTGCGCGCCCGACACCCTGAAGATGCTTGCGCAGTTCACCGTACTCTCGCGCCTCAAGGAGCCGGAGAACTCCAACATCTACTCCAAGATGCGCGTGTATGACGGCGAAAACCTCAAGGACACCGATCCGAAGGCCAAGTCGATCCAGGAATACCGGGACGCGGCGGGTGTCGACGAAGGCATGAATGGTCTGTCGACCCGCTTCGCCTTCAAGATTCTGTCGAAGGTCTTCAACTTCGATCCACACGAAATCGCCGCCAACCCGGTGCATCTGCTCTACGTGCTGGAACAACAGATCGAACAGGAACAGTTCCAGGCCGAGACCCGCGAACGCTATCTGCGCTTCCTGAAAGAATACCTGGCGCCGCGTTATATCGAATTCATCGGCAAGGAGATCCAGACTGCCTACCTCGAGTCTTACAGCGAGTACGGTCAGAACATCTTCGATCGCTACGTGCTGTACGCCGACTTCTGGATTCAGGATCAGGAATACCGCGATCCGGAAACCGGCGAGATCCTTAACCGCGTAGCCCTGAACGAAGAACTGGAGAAAATCGAAAAACCGGCCGGCATCAGCAATCCGAAGGATTTCCGCAACGAAATCGTCAACTTCGTACTGCGCGCCCGAGCCAACAACAACGGCAAGAACCCAACCTGGCTCAGCTACGAAAAACTGCGGGTGGTCATCGAGAAGAAAATGTTCTCCAACACCGAGGACCTGCTGCCGGTCATCAGCTTCAACGCCAAGGCCAGCAAAGAGGACCAGCAGAAGCACAACGACTTCGTCACACGGATGGTCGAGCGGGGCTACACCGACAAACAGGTACGACTGCTGTCCGAGTGGTACCTGCGGGTCAGAAAATCACAGTAACCCGCTGCCGGTCAGACCGGTTGTCGTTAGCCCGAGGCCTGTTTACGTTTTTTCTGTTACACAGGCCTCTGGAGGTGTCCGAAAATGCGGTAGCGAGGTTCAGGCAGCAACCCAAGCGCTTGGGGGAGCGTGAACACCCCAGGCTCTGGCTTAGCTGCGTTAACGCCCGCCCCTTTCAGGACAGCTTCTAAGGAGCAGTCATGAGCTATGTGATCGACCGACGTCTCAATGGCAAGAACAAGAGCACGGTAAACCGCCAGCGGTTTCTGCGGCGCTACCGTGATCACATCAAAAAGGCTGTCGAGGAGGCGGTCAGCCGGCGCTCCATTACCGACATGGAACACGGCGAGCAAATCAGTATTCCCGGCCGCGACATCGACGAGCCGGTGCTTCACCATGGCCGCGGCGGCAAGCAGACCGTCGTGCACCCGGGCAACAAGGAGTTCACCAGCGGCGAGCATATCGCCCGCCCACCCGGAGGTGGCGGCGGCAGGGGCCCCGGCAGGGCTGGCAACTCGGGTGAAGGGATGGACGAGTTCGTCTTCCAGATCACCCAGGAGGAATTCCTCGAATTCATGTTCGAGGACCTTGAACTGCCGAACCTGGTCAAGCGCAACCTGACCGGCACCGATACCTTCAAGACCGTACGCGCGGGCATCAGCAACGAGGGCAACCCGTCGCGGATCAACATTATCCGTACCCTGCGTTCGGCCCATGCCCGACGAATCGCCCTGTCCGGCAGCAGCCGGGCAAAACTGCGTGAAGCCAAAGAAGAACTGGCCCGACTTAAACGGGAAGAACCGGACAACTTCGGCGATATCCAGGATCTCGAAGCCGAAATCGAGAAACTCAGTGCGCGCATTCATCGAGTGCCATTTCTCGACACCTTCGACCTCAAGTACAACTTGCTCATCAAGCAGCCGAACCCCAGCTCCAAAGCGGTGATGTTCTGCCTGATGGACGTGTCCGGCTCCATGACCCAGGCGACCAAGGACATCGCCAAACGCTTCTTCATCCTGCTGTACCTGTTCCTCAAGCGGAACTACGACAAGATCGACGTCGTGTTCATCCGCCACCACACCAGTGCCCGTGAAGTGGATGAAGAAGAGTTTTTCTACTCCCGGGAAACCGGCGGCACCATCGTCTCCAGCGCCTTGAAGCTGATGCAGGAGATCATGGCTGAGCGCTATCCGAGCAACGAATGGAATATCTACGCTGCCCAGGCGTCCGACGGTGATAACTGGAACGACGACTCGCCGATCTGCCGCGACATTCTGATCAACCAGATCATGCCGTTCGTGCAGTACTACACTTATGTTGAGATTACCCCGCGCGAACATCAGGCTCTGTGGTTCGAGTACGAACGCATCGCCGAAGCCTTCTCTGACACTTTTGCCCAGCAACAGCTGGTCTCGGCCGGGGATATCTACCCGGTCTTCCGTGAACTCTTCCAGCGCAGGTTAGTGACATGACCGCCAAAGAGCAGAAGCGCCAACCCATTTCCACCGGCTCTGAATGGACGTTCGAGCTGATCCAGGCCTACGACCGCGAAATCAGTCGCCTTGCGGCCCGCTACGCGCTGGATACGTACCCCAACCAGATCGAAGTGATCACCGCCGAACAGATGATGGACGCCTACGCCTCTGTCGGCATGCCCTTGGGCTATCACCATTGGTCCTATGGCAAACACTTCCTCAGCACCGAAAAATCCTACAGTCGCGGCCAGATGGGACTGGCCTACGAAATCGTGATCAACTCGGACCCTTGCATCGCCTATCTGATGGAGGAAAACACCATCTGCATGCAGGCCTTGGTGGTGGCTCACGCCTGCTACGGCCATAACAGCTTCTTCAAAGGCAACTACCTGTTCCGCACCTGGACCGATGCCAGCTCGATCATCGATTACCTGGTGTTCGCCAAGCAGTACATCATGCAGTGCGAAGAACGCCACGGCATCGACGCGGTGGAAGACTTGCTCGATTCCTGCCATGCGCTGATGAATTACGGCGTCGACCGTTACAAACGCCCTTATCCGATTTCCGCCGAAGAAGAACGTCGTCGACAGAAGGATCGGGAAGAGCATTTGCAGAAGCAAATCAATGATCTGTGGCGAACCATTCCAAAAGGCGCGGACAAGTACAGCGACAAGGACAACGCGCGCTTCCCTGCCGAACCTCAGGAAAACATCCTGTACTTCATCGAAAAACACGCCCCACTGCTGGAGCCATGGCAGCGCGAAATCGTACGGATCGTGCGCAAGATCGCGCAGTATTTTTATCCACAGCGCCAGACCCAGGTGATGAACGAGGGCTGGGCCACGTTCTGGCACTACACGCTGATGAATGACCTGTACGACGAAGGCCTGGTCACCGATGGCTTCATGATGGAATTCCTGACGTCCCATACCAGCGTGGTCTTTCAACCCGGCTTCGACAGCCCCTACTACAGCGGAATCAACCCCTACACCCTGGGTTTTGCCATGTATCGCGATATCCGGCGGATATGTGAAGCACCCACCGAGGAGGACTACCGCTGGTTCCCGGAAATCGCCGGCACCGACTGGCTGTCCAGTATCAAATTCGCCATGAGCAGCTTCAAGGATGAGAGTTTCATCCTGCAGTACCTGTCACCCAAGGTGATCCGTGACCTGAAGCTATTCAGCATCCTCGATGACGATCAGAAAGATGATCTGCTGGTTCCAGCGATACACGACGAAGACGGCTATCGAACCATTCGCGAAACCCTGGCGGCGCAATACAACCTGGGCAATCGCGAACCCAACATACAGATCTACAGCATCGATCGGCGTGGCGACCGCTCCCTGACCTTGCGCCACCAGCAACACGACCGCAAACCACTGGGCGACTCGACCGAGGAAGTGCTCAAACACCTGCACCGGCTCTGGGGCTTCGACATTCACCTGGAAACCCTGCAAGGAGACCAGGTAGTGAAAACCCACCATGTTCCGCCCAGAGGCGAACATAGCGAAGGGGATTACGGTCGACTGGACCTGGCTGTCATTCATCTTTGATCCTGTTTCTGCCTCCGGAAGTTCGACGCAAAGGTTATTCTGTCGGGCTAACGGAGGTTTTTTATGCAGATCTATAAAGTCGGCGGTGCGGTACGCGATCGCCTGCTGGGCAAACCTGTCACCGATATCGACTGGGTCGTGGTAGGTGCCACCACTGAAGAAATGCTCGCCAAGGGCTTTCGTCCGGTGGGCGCGGACTTCCCGGTATTTCTTCACCCAAAAAGCGGTGAGGAATACGCCCTCGCCCGCACCGAGCGCAAAAGCGGGCGCGGCTATGGCGGCTTCACCTTTCACGCCAGCCCCGAGGTCACGCTCGAAGAAGATCTGATTCGTCGCGACCTGACGATCAATGCCATGGCCGAAGACGATCAGCAGAACCTGACCGACCCCTACCATGGCCAACAGGATCTCGAGGCTCGCGTGCTTCGTCACGTTTCCCCCGCGTTCGCCGAAGATCCGCTCCGTGTTCTGCGCGTTGCCCGCTTCGCTGCGCGCTATGCAGGCCTGGGATTCACCGTCGCGCCCGAGACGCTGGAGTTGATGCGCCACCTCAGCGAATCAGGTGAATTGGAGGCGTTGACCGCCGAGCGCAGCTGGAAAGAAATCGCCCGTGCCTTGATGGAAGATCAGCCACAAGTGTTCATCGAGGTGTTACGCGAGTGCGGCGCGCTCAAAGTGCTGATGCCGGAAGTCGACGCATTGTTCGGCGTGCCGCAACCCGAAGCCCATCACCCGGAAATCGACACGGGCGTGCATACCCTGAGCGTGCTGGAGCAGGCGGCGCTGCACAAACAACCGCTGACCGTGCGTTGGGCCTGCCTGCTGCACGACCTGGGCAAAGGATTGACACCCAAGGACGAATGGCCCCGCCACATTGCTCACGAACACAAAGGCCTGAAGCTGATCAAAGCAGTCAACGAACGCTTCAAGGCACCGAAGGATTGTCAGGAACTGGCGCTACTGGTGGGCGAGTATCACACCCACGGCCATCGCGCCCTGGAGCTGAAACCGTCAACCTTGCAGGAGTTGCTGCAGAGTTTCGACGTCTATCGTCGGCCTCAGCGCTTTGAGGAATTTATCGCAGCCTGCGAGATGGACGCTCGGGGACGTAAAGGCCTGGAGCAAAGAAGTTATCCACAGGCGGATTATTTACGTGGCGCGGCAACCGCGGCGCGAAGTGTTGCCGTTCAGCCGTTGCTGGAGAAGGGATTCAAGGGGCCGGACCTGGGCGAGGCGATCAAGCGCGAGAGGCTCAAGGCGTTGAAGGCTTACAAAGAACAAGCGTAAGCAAGAGCAAAAGATCGCAGCCTTCGGCAGCTCCTACAGAGAAATGGTGAACTTCTGTAGGAGCTGCCGAAGGCTGCGATCTTTTGTTTTACAGCATATCGGAGGGGGTCAACTGCTGGCCGCGCCATTCAAACGCCACCGGCGCCAACACCTGATCGATCTGCGCCTCAGCCCACAGGGTCGCAAAGCTCTTGCCTACGCCCGGATGCACCCTATCCGGCGCAATCAGCGACAACGGCCACAGCACGAAGGCGTTTTTCAGAATCTCTGCACGCGGCAAGATCAAACCATCGAAATTACCTGCCAGATCGCCGAACAGCAGCACATCGATATCCAGCGGCAACCCCTTGCGGTCGGGCGCGTAACGGCCGTTATCCGCTTCGATGAATTTCAGCCGTCGATCCAGCTCCATCAGCGGCAGATCGGTGAAGCCCGAGACCACAAAGTTGAAAAACGGCCCGCTCTTGATCCCCACCGGCTGGCTTTCAAACACTGCCGAGCAGTGCATATCCACCAGGAAACCCGCCAAGGCGTCCAGGCCGGCCTGCAAATGGGCTTCGCGCTCGATATTGCTACCGAGCCCGAGATACACCTGAGTCAGCGACATCCGCGCTCGATCTCCACACCCACGCCCGTGGCCGCCGGGACCGCACCTGGCTTGGTCAGCTTGAGGTGCATCCAGGTGATCTTGAATTCACTCATCAGCACTTCTGCCAGACGCTCGGCAAAGGTCTCGACCAGCTGGAACTGCGCCTGTTCGGCGAATGCCTGGATGCGTGCCGAAACGCTCGCGTAATCGAGCGCCAGGGTCAGGTCATCACCGGCGGCGGCCGGACGGTTGTCCCAGGCGAAGCTCAGATCAAGTCGCAGACACTGTCGGATGCCTCGTTCCCAGTCGTAGGCACCAATCACGGTGTCGACTTCCAGGCCCTCGATAAACACTCTGTCCAAGCACTTCTCTCCGCTGCACGACAAGGGCGCAATGCGCCGTTAGAATCAGGGCGTCCTCGCCCGGAATAGTTAGCATGTTTTGGTTACTGGCGATCCTCGCCTACCTGCTTGGCTCTCTGTCCTTCGCCATTTTGCTCAGCCGCCTGACCGGTAACCCCGATCCGCGAATGAGTGGCTCGGGCAATGCCGGTGCCACCAACATGTTGCGTCTGGCCGGCAAGAAACTCGCCATCCTGACCTTGCTCGGCGACCTGAACAAAGGTCTGCTGCCAGTGTTGATCGCAGGTGCAGCGGGCCTTTCGCTGCCGCAACAGGCCTGGATCGGCGTCTGTGCCGTCATCGGCCACCTGTTTCCGCTGTTCTTCCGCTTTCGCGGTGGCAAGGGTGTCGCCACCGCGGCCGGCATGCTGCTGGGGCTCTACCCCCCCGCCGCGTTGCTGGCGGTCTGCGCCTGGACGCTGACGTTCTACCTGACCCGCACCAGCTCACTCGCCGCCCTGATTGCCACACCACTGACCTTGCCGTTACTTGCCTGGCAAGAACCGGCGGCACTGCTGCCCATGAGCGCGCTCACGGGCCTGATCGTCTGGCGCCATCGCGGCAATCTACGCGACCTGTTTGCCGGGCGCGAACGGCATTTTTAAATACCGCTCGTGAACGCCGCTCATCACAGGGCCGACAACTGCTCCATCGGCCAGCGCGCCTGCACGCTGATCGCCAGGCTTTCATGCTGACCAGCCTGTAAGCGCTGGCAGCCAGCAAACGCAATCATCGCGCCATTGTCGGTGCAGAACTCCGGACGGGCATAAAATACATCGCCCTTCATGTCGCCGAGCATTTTCTCCAGTGAAGCCCGCAACGCCTTGTTGGCGCTGACGCCTCCTGCGATCACCAGACGCTTCATGCCCGCTTGTTTCAGGGCACGCTTGCACTTGATGGTCAAAGTCTCCACCACGGCCTGCTGGAACGCCAGCGAGATGTCGCAACGGGCTTGCTCGCCGTCGTCCCCGGCGCTGACGCTCTGCTGCCAGGTGTTCAGAGCAAAGGTTTTCAGGCCGCTGAAGCTGAAAGCCAAGCCTGGACGATCACACATCGGACGCGGAAAAGTGAAACGTCCTGCAACGCCCTGCTCCGCCAGACGAGCGATCTCCGGGCCTCCCGGATAATTGAGGCCCATCATTTTCGCGGTCTTGTCGAACGCTTCGCCGGCAGCATCGTCAAGCGTCTCGCCCAGGAGCGTGTAATGACCGATCCCGTCGACCTGAACCAGCTGCGTATGACCACCCGATACCAACAAAGCGACGAACGGGAACTGCGGTGGTTGCGGCTCCAGCATCGGCGCCAGCAAGTGACCTTCCATGTGGTGCACGCCCAAGGCCGGAATACCCCAGGCAAACGCCAGCGCCTGGGCGCAGGAAGCCCCCACCAGCAAGGCCCCGACCAGGCCGGGGCCGGCGGTATACGCGATGGCGTCGATCTCGGTCGGCACACAGTCGGCCTCGGCCAGAACCTGACGGATCAAGGGCAGCATGCGCTTGACGTGATCACGCGAAGCCAGCTCCGGCACCACGCCGCCATAGGCGCGATGCAGGTCGATCTGACTGAACAGTGCGTCGGCCAACAACCCGCGTTCACTGTCGTAAAGCGCGACACCGGTTTCGTCGCAAGAGGTTTCTAATCCCAGTACTAGCATGGGTTTGCGCCTTGTAGAGGCTGAATTCGAAGGCGCGCATAATAGTCGTCGCGTGATGCCCCGACCAGCGGTTTTCGATCAGAGGCTTTGCATTCCGAGCGATGAGGGGTTAACATCCGCAACCCTTAAAAACCGACGTCTTCAAGTGCTCTTTTGCCGCGAGGATGTTGACCCCGGTAATGAATGAAGGTAGCTCTGGATGCCAGCCGTCAAAGTAAAAGAGAACGAACCCTTCGACGTAGCTCTGCGTCGTTTCAAGCGCTCCTGCGAAAAAGCCGGTGTACTGGCTGAAGTTCGTAGCCGCGAATTTTACGAGAAGCCAACTTCTGAGCGTAAGCGTAAAGCAGCAGCCGCTGTTAAGCGTCACGCCAAGAAAGTTCAGCGCGAACAGCGCCGCGCCGTTCGTCTGTACTAATACACAGACGATCGTAGCAAGCTTCTGCCAAGCCCGGCCCTCAGCCGGGCTAATGGCATTTGCGGACAACGCTTGATGCTTCACCGTCAAAGCCGCAGACGCGACCGAGACAAACCTGCTTCACAGCGTCAGACCTGGCTCTTTTGCCAGCGGTGCACGTCTTTTCTGACGAGCCTTCCAAGGCTACTGACGAGCACACCCACTGATTCCTCTCACGACGATCAGCCCAAGGCACCTTCTTGCGTGCCCGCTTATGAGCTATCCGAGGCCAATGACTGGCCGTCGCCGGATTCAGCGAAACACTTTCAAATAGTCGATTACTGATTGGTACTAACGTCAGTGGATTTTCGGCAGATACACTTCCCGACAGCGATACGCAGACGACACCGGTCGAGCCGCATACCCTGCGCGCCTCAAACAACGACCCGCGTTCGGCCGCCCTTCGTTTTGGGTCCATTTTCAGCGCAGATGACGAGAACGCCATGGCCGGGCTAATTCCCCAGAGCTTCATTGACGACCTTCTGAACCGCACCGACATCGTCGATGTGGTCAGCTCGCGCCTGCAAATGAAAAAGGCCGGCAAGAACTACACCGCTTGCTGCCCGTTCCACAAAGAAAAAACCCCGTCCTTCAGTGTCAGCCCCGACAAACAGTTCTATTACTGCTTCGGCTGCGGCGCTGGCGGCAACGCCCTCGGCTTCATGATGGACCACGACAACCTGGATTTCGTCCAGGCTGTCGAAGAACTGGCCAAAGCCGCCGGCATGGAAATCCCCCGCGAAGAAAGCGGTCGACCGCACAAACCGCGGCAGCCCACCGATTCGCCCCTGTATCCGCTGCTCACCGCCGCCGCCGACTTCTACCGTCAGGCCCTGAAAAGCCATCCGGCGCGCAAAGCAGCTGTGGACTACTTGAAAGGACGCGGCTTGACCGGCGAGATCGCCCGGGACTTCGGCCTCGGCTTTGCTCCGCCGGGCTGGGACAATCTGTTCAAGCACCTGAGCAGCGACACCCTGCAGCAAAAAGCCATGATCGATGCCGGCCTGCTGATCGAGAACGCTGAAACCGGCAAGCGCTATGACCGCTTCCGCGATCGCGTGATGTTCCCGATCCGCGACAGTCGCGGGCGCATCATCGCCTTCGGCGGCCGGGTACTGGGCGACGACAAGCCGAAATACCTGAACTCACCGGAAACCCCGGTTTTCCATAAGGGCCAGGAACTCTACGGCCTTTACGAAGCACGCAAGAACAACCGCAACCTCGACGAAATCATCGTCGTCGAAGGCTACATGGACGTCATCGCCCTCGCCCAGCAAGGCCTGCGCAATGCCGTCGCAACCTTGGGCACCGCCACTAGCGAAGAACACTTGAAGCGCCTGTTTCGTGTCGTGCCCAGCGTGCTGTTTTGCTTCGACGGCGACCAGGCTGGCCGCAATGCCGCCTGGCGAGCACTGGAAGCCACCCTGCCGTGCCTGCAGGACGGGCGTCGGGCGCGTTTTCTGTTCCTGCCCGAGGGCGAGGACCCGGACACCTTGGTCCGCTCCGAGGGCACTGACGCCTTCCGCGCGCGAATCAATCAGCATGCCCAGCCATTGGCCGATTACTTTTTTCAGCAGTTGACCGAGGAATCGGACCCGCGCTCGCTTGAAGGCAAGGCCCACATGGCCACCCTCGCCGCGCCGCTGATCGACAAAGTCCCGGGCGCCAACCTGCGCATCTTGATGCGCCAGCGCCTGAGCGAAATTACCGGGCTTAGCGGTGAAGCCGTAAGCCAACTGGTGCAAAGCACGCCACAGCCTCAGGAAGCGCCACCCGCTTACGATCCGGGCATCGATTACGACGCCATGCCGGATTACAGCGACTACCATCAGCCGCAGGCACAAGAGATGTACGTGCCGCAGCAGGAATGGACGCCGAAGAAGCCTGGCGCAGGCGGCAAGAAATGGGACAAGAAGCCGTGGGACAAGAACGGCAAACGCGGCGGCGATCGTGATCAGCCGCGCGCGCCACGGATTCCGGCCGCTGTAGAGCCGCCCACCCTGGCAGCCTTGCGCACACTGCTGCATCACCCGCAACTGGCTGAGAAAGTCGAGGACGCCGGGCACTTCGCTGCCGAGGACCATACCAACACGCAACTGTTGGTCGCCCTGCTCGAAGCCGTACAGAAGAATCCCAAGCTAAACTCATTTCAACTGATTGCGCGCTGGCACGGCACCGAACAAGGCCGATTGCTCAAAGCGCTGGCAGAAAAGGAATGGCTGATTGATGGAGATAACCTTGAACAACAGTTTTTCGACACCATTACTAGCTTGTCAGCCCGCCAACGCGAGCGAAACCTGGAACAACTTCTTCGAAAAGCACGTCAAAGTGAATTGAGCACCGAAGAGAAGAATCAACTGCGCGACCTTTTAAGTCGCAATGTTTCCGCATCAAGCCCGACCTCAACTGGCGCGTGAGGTCATAGCTCAGGTATAATCCTCGGCTTGTTTTTTGCCCGCCAAGACCTTCAGTGGATAGGGTGTTATGTCCGGAAAAGCGCAACAGCAGTCTCGTATCAAAGAGTTGATCACACTTGGTCGTGAGCAGGGCTACCTGACTTACGCGGAGGTCAACGACCACCTGCCGGAGGATATTTCAGATCCGGAACAGGTGGAAGACATCATCCGCATGATTAATGACATGGGGATCAACGTATTCGAGGTTGCGCCAGATAAGGATTCCCTTATGCTGGCCGACGCCGATACCGACGAAGCCGCGGCCGAAGAGGCAGCAGCAGCGTTGGCAGCGGTCGAGACCGACATTGGTCGCACCACCGACCCGGTGCGCATGTACATGCGTGAAATGGGTACGGTAGAGCTCCTCACACGTGAAGGCGAAATTGAAATCGCCAAACGTATTGAAGAGGGCATCCGCGAAGTGATGGGCGCAATCGCGCACTTCCCTGGCACGGTTGACCATATTCTCTCCGAGTACACTCGCGTCACCACCGAAGGTGGCCGCCTGTCCGACGTCCTGAGCGGTTATATCGACCCGGACGACGGCATTGCGCCGCCTGCAGCCGAAGTACCACCGCCTGTCGACCCGAAAGCCGCTCCAGCTGCCGACGACGCCGACGACGATGATGCCGAAGCGACCGATGACGAAGAAGAAGCCGAAAGCGGTCCGGATCCAGTCATCGCCGCACAGCGCTTTGGCGCTGTCGCCGATCAGATGGAAATCACCCGCAAGGCCCTGAAAAAGCACGGTCGTGGCAACAAGCTGGCAATCGCCGAGCTGATCGCCCTGGCTGAGCTGTTCATGCCGATCAAACTGGTGCCGAAGCAATTCGAAGGCCTGGTCGAGCGTGTTCGCAGTGCCCTGGATCGTCTGCGTCAGCAAGAGCGCGCGATCATGCAATTGTGCGTTCGTGATGCCCGCATGCCGCGTGCCGACTTCCTGCGCCAGTTCCCGGGCAACGAAGTTGACGAAAGCTGGAGCGATGCACTGGCCAAAGGCAAAAGCAAATACGCTGAAGCCATTGGTCGCCTGCAACCGGACATCATTCGTTGCCAGCAGAAGCTGACCGCGCTGGAAACCGAAACCGGTTTGACGATCGCCGAGATCAAGGACATCAACCGTCGCATGTCGATCGGTGAGGCCAAGGCCCGCCGCGCGAAGAAAGAGATGGTCGAAGCGAACTTGCGTCTGGTGATCTCCATCGCCAAGAAGTACACCAACCGTGGCCTGCAATTCCTCGATCTGATCCAGGAAGGCAACATCGGTCTGATGAAAGCGGTAGACAAGTTCGAATACCGCCGCGGCTACAAATTCTCGACTTATGCCACCTGGTGGATCCGTCAGGCGATCACTCGCTCGATCGCCGACCAGGCCCGCACCATCCGTATTCCGGTGCACATGATCGAGACGATCAACAAGCTCAACCGTATTTCCCGGCAGATGCTGCAGGAAATGGGTCGCGAACCGACCCCGGAAGAGCTGGGCGAACGCATGGAAATGCCTGAGGACAAAATCCGCAAGGTATTGAAGATCGCTAAAGAGCCGATCTCCATGGAAACCCCGATCGGTGATGACGAAGATTCTCATTTGGGTGATTTCATCGAAGACTCGACCATGCAGTCGCCAATCGATGTCGCCACTGTTGAGAGCCTTAAAGAAGCGACTCGCGAAGTCCTGTCCGGCCTCACTGCCCGTGAAGCCAAGGTTCTGCGCATGCGCTTCGGTATCGACATGAATACCGACCACACCCTTGAGGAGGTTGGTAAGCAGTTCGACGTGACCCGTGAACGGATTCGCCAGATCGAAGCCAAGGCGCTGCGCAAGCTGCGCCACCCGACGAGAAGCGAGCATTTGCGCTCCTTCCTCGACGAGTGATCACAGAACCCCCGGCCCAGGCCGGGGGTTTTGCTTTATGCAGATTAAATGCCCCGCACGTCCCTCCCGCCGAATTGCCCGTCTACACTCGAAACATTCCCCCCAAGCCATAACGAGACCGTTATGCCCAGATGGTCGACCGTGCTTTTTTTGCTGTCGCTGATAACTTGGACCGCAACGGCTGGCGCGCTGACTCTGACCGACGAAGAACGTGGCTGGCTGACGGCTCACCCGGAGTTGCGTCTGGGTGTCGACGCGTCCTGGCCGCCATTTGAATTTCGCGACGAACATGGCCGCTATCAAGGCTTGGCTGCGGACTATATCAACGTCATCCGTCAACGGCTGGCGATCAAACTCACGCCGATCGAACCGGTTAGCTGGACCGAAGTCCTGCAGCAAGCCAAACAAGGCAAGCTGGACATCTTGCCGGGCATCATGTCCACCCCCGAACGCCAGACCTATCTGTCGTTCACCCGCCCCTATCTGGATTTTCCGATTGTCATTCTGGCTCACGTCGGGGGTCCTCAACCGCGCGAAATCAATGACTTATACGGGCTGAAAATTGCCGTGGTGGAAAACTACGCGCCCCATGAACTGTTGCGCACCCACCATCCCGACCTGAACCTGGTGGCCCTGCCCAACGTCAGCTCGGCGTTGCAGGCACTGGCTACCGACCAAGTAGACGCAGTCGTGGGCGATCTCGCCTCCAGCGTCTGGAGCCTGCGCCAGCTCAAGCTTGATGGGCTCTACGTCAGCGGTGAGACACCCTATCGCTACCAATTGGCGATGGCCGTCCCTCCGAACGACAAGGTGCTGGTCGGGATTCTGGACAAAGTCCTGGCAGACATGAGCCCGAGTGAAATCAGTGCCATACAGGAACATTGGGTCGGCAACGTGCTGGATCATCGGACTTTCTGGTCCGACGTGCTGATTTACGGCCTACCAGGGCTACTGTTTCTGATGATCGTGCTGGCAGTGGTTATCCGGATCAATCGCCGACTGAGTTCGGAAATCGCCCGCAGGGTAGATCTGGAACAGGAGCTGCGCAGCAGCGAATACCATTACCGCGGGCTGGTGGAGAGTCTTTCGGCCATTGCCTGGGAAGCGCAGATCAGCGATTACACTTACAGCTACGTGTCACCCCATGCTCAGGACCTACTCGGTTATCCTCTGTCCCATTGGCTGATTCCGGGCTTCTGGCGCAACATCATCCACCCCGCGGACCTCACCCGGGCTCAGGCCTTCTGCGACCGTGAAGTGGCGGCCGGGCGCGATCACAGCGTCGATTACCGGGTGATTACTGCCGATGGCCGCTGCCTGTGGGTGCGCGATATCGTCAGCTTGATCGAGCACGGCCATGAACCGGTGCTGCGCGGGCTGATGATCGACATCAGCGAAGCCAAACGCACCGAAGAGGCCTTGCGCCTGTCGGAACAGAAGTTCGCCTCGGTGTTCCAGCAATGCCCGGATATTCTGGTGATCGCGCGGCTTTCCGACGGCTGCCTGCTGGAAGTCAACGAAGCGTTCGAAGAACAGATCGGCCTCAAGGCCGAAGACGTCATAGGCCAGACCGCCACCGACCTCAACATCTGGGGCGTATCTGGCGTGGGGCCTGGCTTGTTGCAGCGATTGCAGGCCGGCAGCATCCGCAACCTGGAGATGCCCTTTCGCCGCAGCAATGGCCAAGTGTTTACCGGCCTGATTTCCGCCGAACCCTTCGATCTCGATACGACCCCTGCCCTGGTCGTTGTCGTGCGGGACATCAGTCAGCTCAAGGAAACCCAGCAACAACTGCAAACCTCCGAAGAAAAATTCGCCAAGGCCTTCCATGCCTCGCCCGACGGCTTGCTGCTGTCCCGGCAGAGCGACGGCTTACTGCTGGAGGTCAACGAAGGCTTCAGCCGTATTACCGGCTTTAACAGCGCGATGTCGGTGGATCGTTCGACCCTCGATCTGGGCATCTGGGTCAATCTCAACGAACGCAAACAAATGCTCGATTTGCTGCAGAAAAACGGCTATGTCCGCGATTTCAGTTGCCACATTCGCCGTAAAGACGGGCAGATCCGGCTCTGCGAGCTTTCAAGCCGTCCGCTGCCCATTGGCAATGAAGACTGCATGCTGACCATTGCCCGGGATATTACCGAACGGCACCTGATGCAGGAGAAACTGCAGCAGGCCGCCACTGTGTTCGAGAGCACCGCCGAGGGTGTATTGATCACCGACACCCAACAGCACATCAGCGCCGTCAACCGGGCATTCACCGAAATCACCGGCTACAGCGAAAGCGAAGCGCTGGGCCACACCCCTCGCCTGCTCGCCTCAGGCCTGCACGACAGCGCGTTCTATGCAGCGATGTGGCATCAGTTGACCGCCGAAGGTCATTGGCAAGGCGAGATTTCCAACCGGCGCAAGAATGGCGAGCTTTACCCTAGCTGGCTGACCATCAGTGCGGTGCGCAACCGGGACAAATTCATCACTCACTTTGTTGCCGTGTTCGCGGACATTTCCAGTCTCAAGCACGCTCAGGCCAAACTCGACTACCAGGCGCACCACGATCCGCTGACCGGCCTGCCAAACCGCACGTTGTTCGAGAGCCGACTACTGACCGCGCTCAATAGCCAACAGGAGAACGGCAGCCAGGGCGCCGTGCTGTTCCTCGACCTGGACCGTTTCAAGCACATCAACGACAGCCTCGGCCACCCGGTCGGCGACCTGTTGCTCAAAGGCATCGCCGTGCGCCTCAAGGAGCAGCTGCGCGATATCGATACCGTGGCGCGGCTGGGTGGCGACGAATTCATCATCCTGCTTCCCGGCCTGCAACAGTCCAGCGATGCCGACAACATTGCCACCAAGCTGCTCAATTGCTTCGCTGCCCCTTTCCAGGCCGGCGAGCACGAGTTTTTCATCAGCGCCAGCATCGGCACCAGCCTGTACCCCAGAGACGGTTGCGATGTCGCCACGCTGGTCAAGAACGCCGATGCCGCAATGTATCGCTCCAAGGCCAAGGGCCGTAACCGGGTTGAAAGCTACACCCGCGACCTCACCGCCCAGGCCAGTGAGCGCGTGGCGCTGGAGCACGAACTGCGGCGCGCCATCGAGCGCAATGAGCTGTTTCTGTACTACCAACCCAAAATCAGCCTGGACGATCATCGAGTGGTCGGCGCCGAAGCGCTGATTCGCTGGCATCACCCCACCTTCGGCGATGTGCCTCCCGAGCACTTCATTCCCTTGGCCGAAGAAAACGGCATGATCCTGCAAATCGGCGATTGGGTACTTGAGACCGCCTGCCGACAGATGTACGAGTGGAATCAGGTCTATGAGTGCCTGGGCCCACTCTCGGTCAACCTCGCGGGCGCTCAACTGCGCCAGCCGAACCTGCTCAGTCGGATCGAGCAACTGCTCAAGGACAACTGCCTCAAACCCGATTTCCTGCAACTGGAGATCACTGAAAGCTTCATCATGAGCCAGGCCGAAGAGGCGCTGGCGGTGCTGCACCAGCTCAAACGCCTGGGTGTGCAGCTGGCAATCGACGACTTTGGCACTGGCTATTCATCCCTGAGCTACCTCAAACGCCTGCCGCTGGACATCCTCAAGATCGATCAGTCCTTCGTCCGCGGCCTGCCGGACGACCCGCACGACGCAGCCATTGTTCGCGCAATCATCGCCCTGGGCCGCAGCATGCAATTCACCGTCATCGCGGAGGGCGTCGAAACCCAGGCGCAGCAACAATTTCTGACTGAGGAAGGCTGTGAACAGATCCAGGGCTACATCGTCAGCCTGCCCTTGCCACCGGATGAATTCGCCGCGACGTTTCTTCGTACAGTCATATTGGATTTTTCGGATAGCACAGCCGAGAAACCATCGCTATAATCCGCGGCCTACTGAGGGCCTATAGCTCAGTTGGTTAGAGCAGGGGACTCATAATCCCTTGGTCGTAGGTTCGAGTCCTACTGGGCCCACCAAACAAAAAAGCCGCGCATTGCGCGGCTTTCGCGTTTTCTGGTCAGCAGTCGCTGATACAGCCCTATGGGCACCGTCGCGATCCAGGACTGATGACTCCTTTGTTGTAAAGGCTTGCGTGATCCGACTTAGCTCGATTCGTGAACTCCCTTTTCAGCCGGTGCAAGTTCGGGGAACTCAACCAGCAGTGCCTTGTTACCCCTGGCGATGTGTTCCATCACCGCCAAGGCGATGTTTTCACGCACCATCCCCACCGAGACGTAGTACATGGCCCAGGCTTGTTCGGGCGTGCAGTGGCCGATCTGCTCCTCAATCTCCTTGTAGGCTTTGTATTCGTCCGACTCCAAGTAGCATTGGCAATCACCTTGGTACATGATTTTTCTCCTTCCCTGGAACCTCTGTGACAACCCCTGAGTCAGTCGGCTGATAAGGGCTGCTCCTGCTCCCTACGTGATTACCAACTCCCCAAGTTGGCAAGTCGAAAAACCCAGAAAAGCCAGTTTAGCGTGCAGACCAATTAACCCACATAGAACCGAAACAGATTAACCTCCTTTTCAATTACAAACCCACATCATACTTACGGAGCAATTCTTCAATACGGCTCAACCGCTGATCATTAAAAACAATTGACTGGTTATCCAGCGACATAAAGCCGCCTGCAATTAGCGCCTCATGTCTCTCAACCATTTTTATCAACACTACCAACTCTTTAATTTCGCTTTTAATTTCTCTGTAAATGCCCACAGCACCCTCATATAAAATAAAGATCCCCATAGAACAATAAAGACGATAACCCAGTCAGATCACGTACCACTCTTCACTTTGATCCAAACCCGGGTGCGGATTCGCTCCATTTTCAATGGCAGGGGCTCAAGTGGAACAAGTGTAGCAACGGTCTTTTTGCCGGGATAAACCCAAGTATTGTCGCGTAACTTCTGCTCCACAAATTTTGTGGCATCTTTATTAGCGTTAGGATACAAAGTGTGATTTGAGCTCTTGGCAATAATTTCTGGCCGCAACATATAATTAATAAACGCCATGCCTTCCTTTGGATGGGGCGCATCTTTTAACAGAACCAGATTTTCCGACCAAACCAGCGCTCCCTCGCGAGGAAGACTGTAGGCAATCTTGCGTCCAGTGTTGGCTTTCTCGTTGAGGGCCTGCGCTGCAAGGGCACCATTAGCCCACCCCACAACTGCACAAATATTGCCATCAGCCAGGTCAGAGTCGATTCTGGACGAGTCGAAATAGAGGACATAGGGACGGATTTTTAACAACAGGGCCTGAGCCTTCTGGTAATCATCCGGATTCTTACTGTTACTAGGGAGCCCAAGGTAATGCAATGCAATTGAAATGATCTCACTTGGAGAATCGAGCATTGCCACACCGCACGACTTAAGTTTGCTGATATTTTCTTCTTTGAAGATCAAGTCCCAGCTATTCACCGGCGCATTATCACCCAATGCCGCTCTGACTTTATCAACGTCATAGCCAATGCCGGTGGTGCCCCATAAATAGGGCACAGCGTAGCGATTACCAGGGTCATTGACCGCAACCTGGGACAAGATATCAGGATCGATATGGGACAAATTACTCAGTTGATTGCGATCCAACGGCTGAAGGACTCCCGCCTGGATCAGGTCTGGCAGCACATTGGAGGTGGCCACAACCACGTCGTACCCCGTGCGGCCAGCCATCACTTTACTCTGCATGATTTCGGCACTGTCGAACGCATCCATATGGACGCTGGTGCCGGTTTCCTGTTCAAACTCCTTTGGGGTCTCCGGTGCGATAAACCCGAACCAGTTGTACAGATACACCCCAGGCTCTACAGCCCCCACTGATGTGCTTATCCCTAGACCCAGAAGCGAGGCTGCAAAAAGGGCCCGCAAAGGTGATTTGTACATACAACTATCCTTGTCAAGACGATATGCCCTCATGGCCATCGTGAATCCTGATCGTGAATATACCCGGCATTGACGAATAGTAAATACCTACGAATACTTACCCGCGACCTACGAATCCCTAACCCTAAAGGGGTAGAAAATGCCACTCGACCTTCATAGCCTGGCTTGGCACCGATCGATTGGAAAGCTGATCATGCAGTTGAACCGTCCAGAATTCTGGAGCTCACTTATCCGTACGTTAAATGAATATGTGCAAATCGATAATTGGGCTGTATTAATATTCAGCAACCAACAAGTGCAAGTTGTTAGTCTTCCTGAAGTAGCAGACGCAGAAGAGATAGATGCGTTCACTCATCGCTACGTGAAGGGACTTTATATGCTGGACCCATTTTATATAGCTAATCGAGAAAACCCACAGAGCGGTTTTTTTCATATGCTGGATATTGCACCGGAGCACTTCCTTGAAACCGAGTATTACCATCAATACTTCGCACAGTATATCTCTGTCGATGAAGCGCAGTACAACGTCCAGCTCGACTCCGATAGAACGCTATGCATTTCCTTTGGTAGTAACGCCCGCTTCAATCAAGAGCAAATAACAATACTTGACATTATCAAGCCATGGGTAACTGCATTAATGCATCAACGCATGTGTTTTGAGACTGATGTAGAAAAATCCCCCCCTGAACCAGCTCCATGGCCAGAAACGATTCTCCAGCTTGGCACACAAATAACAACGCGCGAGAAGGATGTACTCAAACTACTACTTAGCGGTTTTTCCAACAAAGAGATAGCAGGAAAACTTTCCCTGTCGGCAGAAACGATAAAAGTCCACCGCCGCAATATTTACGCCAAATTAAACATCAAATCACAACCCGAGTTGTTTGCTCGATTTTTTATGCCAAAACAGGATATCTGCCCTACAAATTGAAGTCAGCGCCTGGCACTTTCAGGCCCAAACACTCAACGATGGAATGGCCTGCACTGGTCGCAGCCGCTCAAGCATTTCACCCGTCAACACGACCTCATACGTATCCGCCGGCCTACCCCATTGCTCCACAATGACCATGCCGTCAACCAGTACCGCGCCCAAGTCGGTAATCGTATCGGCCAATGCCTCTACGATTTGTTGGGTCCGCAACCACACACGATCAGTAATCTCTTTAAGCTCGGCAGTTATGCGCTCGGACGACGCTGGATCCGTATCGGGGTAGGAGATATTTCGCAACAAGTGCCGTAACTCCCTTACTTTTGCGTAATCCTGTTCCGCCCCAAGCTCTCCATTCAGGATGGCTGACGCTTTCGATTTATCGACGAGTTTCCTGGCTGAATGCTTTGCAGGTAATGTCTGACTCATAGCGCCAGCAAAGAGGACGATCAGCCGAGCTTCCAAATGTTCCTTCATTTCTTCTATCGAGGAAATTGACCGCATCAAGATAATGGAAGCCCCGGCCTGATGCCTCAAGTCCATGGTGACTTTCAGGGTCACATCACCCGTTTCAAAGCCCAAGGCTCGGGCAACCACGTAGTGCCCCATTTCGTGATTCGCAATCTGCAATGCATGTTCCCGTATAGCGGGAGGCATCTTCTTCATCATTCCCATCATCTCCCGTCACAGCCCTCCGTTGCGTATTCGACTATGAGAGTAACGGCTCGTGTCCATGCTATCGATGTAGAACTCGTTCCGCATCATTACCCCAGGCATTCCGCCAATCTAAATCAGTCATCGTTCAAACAACCGCCACGAGCACCGCGCAGGATGTGCCTGTAACATGCCTGCCCATTGCTCTGTACCGCTGGAGATGCCCCTTTGCCTGACACCCGCCCGCCCGCTCTCGACGAAATCGACCGCCAATTGATCGCGGCCCTGCAGATCAATGCCCGCGAAAGCGTGGCCATGCTCGCCCGCCAGCTGGGGATCGCCCGCACCACCGTCACGTCGCGCCTGGCACGGCTGGAAAAGGCCAAGGTGATCACCGGTTACGGAGTGCGCCTGGGTCAGCGCGTGGTGGATGGCGGATTGCAGGCCTACGTCGGGATTACCGTGCAACCGCGCTCCGGCAAGGAAGTGCTGCGTCGTCTTAGCGCTATGGCTCAGGTTCAGCAGTTGTGTGCGGTAAGTGGCGAATTTGATTATGTGGCGTGGTTGCGCACCGACTCGCCGGAGCAGCTTGATCAGTTGCTGGATCAGATTGGCAGTGTGGATGGAGTGGAGAAGACGACGACTTCGATCATCTTGAGCAGCAAGATTGATCGGGGGCAGCCGGTTTGAGTTTCCGCCAATAGGTCTTGGGTGTCTGGTCGGGCCTCTTCGCGGGCGAGCCTCGCTCCTACACTATGTAGCGACTCATCGTCATATTGATCAGACAACTGGCAAAACGACGACACATTGCGTCTTATTAACGTGTTCTACGCTCTCTAGAATGGCTGCCATCTTTTCCTATACTCAGACGCGTACCCTGCGTCAGGTCGCCAGCAAGGTCAGCCATGAACAAGAACAATCGCCATCCTGCAGACGGTAAAAAACCGGTCACCATTTTCGGCCCGGACTTTCCTTTCGCTTTCGACGACTGGATCGAGCACCCGGCCGGGCTGGGCAGCATTCCGGCACACAATCACGGCGCCGAGGTGGCGATTGTCGGGGCTGGCATTGCAGGCTTGGTGGCCGCCTACGAATTGATGAAGCTGGGCCTCAAACCCGTCGTCTATGAAGCCTCGAAGATGGGCGGTCGTCTGCGCTCCCAGGCGTTCAACGGCGCCGAAGGCATCATCGCCGAACTCGGCGGCATGCGTTTCCCGGTGTCGTCCACCGCGTTTTATCACTACGTCGACAAGCTCGGCCTCCAGACCAAGCCCTTCCCGAACCCGCTGACACCCGCTTCGGGCAGCACGGTGATCGATCTGGAAGGCAAAACCCATTACGCACAGAAACTGGCGGATCTTCCTGCACTGTTCCAGGAAGTCGCTGACGCCTGGGCGGATGCTCTGGAAGACGGTTCGCGCTTCGGCGAAATCCAGCAAGCCATCCGCGACCGCGACGTGCCACGCCTCAAGGAACTGTGGAATACCCTGGTGCCACTGTGGGACGACCGCACGTTCTACGATTTCGTCGCCACCTCCAAAGCCTTCGCCAAGCTTTCGTTCCATCACCGCGAAGTATTCGGCCAAGTCGGTTTCGGTACTGGCGGCTGGGACTCGGACTTCCCCAACTCGATGCTGGAAATCTTCCGCGTGGTGATGACCAACTGCGACGATCACCAGCACTTGGTGGTCGGTGGCGTGGAACAAGTGCCGCTGGGCATCTGGCGCCATGTGCCGGAGCGTTGCGTGCACTGGCCTGAAGGCACCAGCCTCAGCTCGCTGCACAGGGGGGCTCCGCGCTCCGGCGTGAAAAAAATTGCCCATGCCGCGAATGGCCGCTTTGCGGTCACCGATAACTATGGCGACACACGCGAATACGCGGCGGTACTGACCACCTGCCAGAGCTGGCTGCTGACCACCCAGATCGAATGCGACGAAACCCTGTTCTCGCAAAAGATGTGGATGGCCCTGGACCGCACCCGCTACATGCAATCGTCGAAGACATTCGTGATGGTCGATCGCCCATTCTGGAAGGACAAGGACCCGGAAACCGGTCGCGACCTGATGAGCATGACCCTCACCGATCGCCTGACCCGCGGCACTTATTTATTCGACAACGGCGACGACAAGCCCGGCGTGATTTGCCTGTCGTACTCGTGGATGAGCGACGCGCTGAAAATGCTCCCGCACCCGGTGGAAAAACGCGTGAAGCTGGCATTGGACGCGCTGAAGAAGATCTACCCGAAAGTCGACATTGCCGCGCGAATCATCGGCGATCCGATCACTGTGTCGTGGGAAGCCGACCCGCATTTCCTCGGGGCCTTCAAAGGCGCCCTGCCCGGCCACTACCGCTACAACCAGCGCATGTACGCGCACTTCATGCAAGACGACATGCCAGCCGAGCAACGCGGGATCTTCATCGCCGGCGACGACGTTTCGTGGACGCCGGCCTGGGTTGAAGGCGCGGTGCAGACGTCGCTCAACGCGGTGTGGGGGATCATGAAACACTTCGGCGGTGAAACTCACGCCGAAAACCCCGGTCCAGGAGATGTGTTCAACGAGATCGGTCCGATCGCCCTGCCCGAGTAAGAGGAATCCGAAATGCGCGTAGCCCTTTACCAATGCCCACCGCAGCCCCTGGATGTCGCAGGTAATCTGCAACGCCTGCATCAACTGGCGCTGGAGGCCAAGGGCGCGGACTTGCTGGTGCTGCCGGAGATGTTCCTGACCGGCTATAACATCGGCATCGATGCGGTCAGCGTGCTGGCGGAGGTGCACAACGGTGAATCGGCGCAGCAAATCGCGCGCATTGCCAAAGCGACGGGGATCGCCATTTTGTATGGCTACCCGGAGCGTACCGAAGACGGGCAGATCTACAACGCCGTGCAGTTGATCGACGCCAATGGCGAGCGGTTGTGCAACTACCGCAAGACTCACCTGTTCGGCGATCTAGATCACTCGATGTTCAGCGCCGGGCCGGATGAGTTTCCGCTGGTTGAACTCAACGGCTGGAAGCTTGGCTTTTTGATCTGCTACGACCTGGAGTTCCCGGAAAACGCCCGGCGTCTGGCCTTGGCCGGCGCTGAGCTGATTCTGGTGCCGACGGCGAACATGATTCCCTACGATTTCATCGCCGACGTCACCGTTCGGGCACGGGCCTTCGAAAACCAGTGTTATGTGGCCTACGCCAACTACTGCGGGCACGAAGGCGAGATCCAGTATTGCGGCCAGAGCAGCATCGCCGCGCCGGATGGCAGCCGCATCGCCCAGGCCGGTCTTGATGAAGCACTGATTGTCGGTGAACTGGATCGTCAGCTGATGATCGATTCCCGCGCCGCCAATCGCTACTTCATCGATCGCCGTCCAGAGCTTTACGGCGAGCTGAACAAGCGCTGATCCACTTAGCCCCCCTAATCCGCTAGCATTAGCGCTTCTCTGTTCTGGAAGTGCTCATGCCTGCGCTGAATCCCCCCCGCCTTCACACTGAAACCCTGGCCAACGGCTTGCGGGTGACGCTGCGTCATGCGCCCGGTTTGAAGCGCAGTGCCGCTGCCTTGCGGGTCGCTGCCGGCAGTCATGACGTGCCACTGGCCTGGCCGGGGCTGGCGCACTTTCTTGAGCATTTGCTGTTTCTGGGCACAGAGCGCTTTCCCGCGGAGCAAGGGCTGATGGCCTACGTGCAAGGTCATGGCGGGCAAGTAAATGCGCGAACCAGCGAACGTACGACGGACTTCTTTTTCGAGCTGCCACCTCAGGCGTTTAGGGGTGGGCTGGAGCGTCTGTCAGACATGCTCGCTCATCCGCGTATGAATCCGGACGATCAGCGGCGGGAACGGGAAGTGCTGCACGCCGAATTTGTCGCCTGGTCGCGGGATGCGACGGCCCAACAGCAATTTGCGTTATTTGATGGGCTCTCGGCGGCTCATCCATTGCGGGCATTTCATGCTGGAAACCGCTACAGCCTGCCGGTGCCGCAGCCCGAGTTTCAGCAAGCGCTGAAGGATTTCCATCAGCGGTTTTACCAGACCGGGCAGATGACGCTGAGCCTGGCCGGGCCGCACAGTCTCGATGAATTGAAGGAGATGGCGCAGGCGTTTGCCATTTCCCCTGGCGAGAAAGTCCCTCAGACAAAACCCACCCTGTTGATGAATTCTTCAGACAATAGTTATCAACAGACTGGAGAGCGTCGGCTGGATCTGCTGTTCGCCTTCGAAGCACTGCCCGACTCATCGCCCGAAGCGCTGGCGTTCCTGTGCCACTGGCTGAACGCCGAAAAACCCGGCGGCCTGTTGGCACTGCTGCAAGACTCTGGGCTGGCAGACAACCTGAAAGCCGCGCCGCTCTATCACTACGCCGGCCAAGCCTTGTTGCACATCGAATTCACACGGCCCGCCCATGCCATGCAACCGGACAACGTGATCCGCGAACGGCTTCTGGATTGGCTGGGCTTCTTTGCCTCCCATCGGGATTGGGCCCAATTGCGCGAAGAATACTCAGCCCTGCTGCAACGCCAACAGCAAGTCAGCAGCGCCTTGCAACTGGCCCAACGAGACCGCGAACAGCTTGAAGCCGGGCTGTCCGAACAGGGCGTTGTCGCCCTCAAGGCAATCCTCAAACAAATCGGCGCTGTGGATAACTTCACCGGCCAGTGGCAGCTGCCGACCCCCAACCCGTTTTTGCGCGCCGAGACTCCAGCCCCGAATGCCGGATTGATTCGCGGCCAAACCAGCGCCCACCGCGGCCTGCGGACTTTTGCTCAGGATCGCTCACGCAGTCGCCGCGAACGATCGCCGATGCAGTTCAGTCAGGCGTTGCCGGATAACACAGATGAAGGTGCGGTTTATCTGCGCTGGCGCCTGGAGTGCGCACCTCACCGCCGCCTTCAGTCGAGCCTGGAAAACCACCTGCGCCCGTTGCGCGAAGATGCACGTCAGGCCGGTGTCGACGTTTCCTTCAGCGCATCGGGCAATGAATGGCTGTTGAAAATGACGGGCCTGCAGGAACCGATGCCGACCATCCTCGAGCATGCGCTGAAAGAACTGACAAACCCTGATGCCCGCTTCTTACAGGAAGAACCGACAGTCATTGCGTTGATGCCGATTCGACAGCTGCTCAAGGCATTGCCCGACCTATGCCTTGAGCACAGCGTGGCCTCAGATGACCTACAGCAACTCTGGTCGAACGCACGCTGGGATGGCCTGGCGGCAGGCCTGTCTGCCCAGACACAAGCCGTGATGGGGCTTGCCTTGAGTCGTATTCCCGGCACTGCGGACAGTCAACTGACGCCGTCTGCGTCGATTTGCTCGCAGCGTCTCTGGAGTACCGTCGCCACCGAATCCAGCGAACATGCGCTGTTGCTCTTTTGTCCGACAGCAACCCATGACATCGCTGATGAAGCCGCTTGGCGTTTGCTCGCGCACGTGTGCCAGACGCCGTTCTACCAGCGCTTGCGGGTGGAGCTACAGCTCGGTTACGCCGTATTCAGCGGACTACGCCAGATAAACGGTCAGACCGGGCTGCTGTTTGGCGTGCAATCGCCGAGCATCGCGCCTCTGGACCTGCTGGAGCATATCGAGCAGTTCCTCAGCGGATTGGCAGGGATGATCGAAAGCATCAATGACGCAACCTTCATCGCTCAGCGCCAAGCCTTGGCCGATCAATTCGATAACGAGGCGCTGCCCAATGCCCAAGCCGCCGATCTGATCTGGCAGGGCAAACTGGCCGGCCACTCGTCGGATTACCTGAAGCGTCTGCCTCAGGCGATTCTCATGATCGACCGTGAAGCCCTGGTAGCGGCGGCACAACGACTGAATCGGGCCGACGGTGGATGGCGTTGTCTGGCCAGCGGACCGTGCCCGCCTACACTTTGGCAAGTGGCAAAATGATCATTACCTGCGCTGCAATTAGCTTTCTCAAAGATTCGTGGCCAATCGCTCTGTAATTTTGAGTAACATAGCCGCCTAACTATCTGAACATCTCCAACTGGAGGTGGACTATATGTATAGGTCTCAACTGTCCCATCCACCTGAAGGAGCGCTCTTATGTCCTGGTCCAAACCTGCTTACACCGACCTGCGTATCGGCTTTGAAGTCACCATGTACTTCGCAAGCCGCTAAGCTCTGCCGTCTGGTAGAGAATGCAGTGCTACGCCTCGGCTCGCCGGGGCGTTTTTATTTTCAGCTTTCAATGATGGAGCGGCCATGTTTGTCCAGATTCTAGGTTCCGCCGCCGGCGGCGGTTTCCCTCAGTGGAACTGCAACTGCGTGAACTGCGCAGGTTTTCGCGACGGCAGCCTGCGGGCCGTGGCACGTACCCAGTCGTCCATCGCGATTTCCGATGACGGCGTGAACTGGGTGCTGTGCAATGCTTCGCCGGACATCCGCGCCCAGCTCCAGAGTTTCGCGCCGATGCAGCCAGGTCGCGCACTGCGTGATACCGGCATCAGCGCAATCATCCTGATGGACAGCCAGATCGATCACACCACCGGCCTGCTCAGCCTGCGCGAAGGTTGCCCGCATCAGGTCTGGTGCACCGACATGGTCCACGAAGACCTGAGCACCGGTTTCCCATTGTTCACCATGCTGACTCACTGGAATGGCGGATTGAACTGGAACCGCATCGAACTCGACCAGAGCTTCACCGTCCCGGCCTGCCCGAACCTGCGCTTCACCCCGCTCCCCCTGCGCAGCGCCGCCCCTCCGTACTCGCCGCATCGCTTCGACCCGCACCCGGGCGACAACATCGGCCTGATCGTCGAAGACCTGAGCACCGGCGGCAAACTGTTCTATGCCCCGGGCCTGGGCAAGGTCGACGCATCGCTGATGAAGATCATGGCCAGCAGCGATTGCCTGTTGGTGGATGGCACGATGTGGGACGACGATGAAATGCAGCGCCGTGGTGTCGGCACGCGCACTGGCCGGGAAATGGGCCACCTGGCGCAGAACGGCCCCGGCGGCATGCTCGAAGTGCTGGAACAATTGCCCAAGCTGCGCAAAGTGCTTATCCACATCAACAACACCAACCCGATTCTCGATGAGGATTCGCCGGAGCGTGCTGAATTGGCGCGGCGTAATGTTGAAGTGGCGTATGACGGCATGAGTATTGTGCTGTAGCGGATGCCCCCATCGCGGGCAGCCACGCTCCTACAGTGATCGCGTGTTCCTGTGGGAGCGTGGCTTGCCCGCGATGACGCCAGATTAGACGCCGCAAATCCAACGGTTATTCCCCGGAGAACCGCAATGACTGACACCGCAATGTCCCCCGCCGAATTCGAAGTGGCCCTGCGCGCCAAGGGCGCCTATTACCACATCTATCACCCGTATCACGTGGCGATGTATGAAGGCCGGGCGACCCGCGAGCAGATACAGGGTTGGGTCGCCAACCGCTTCTACTACCAGGTGAATATCCCGCTCAAGGACGCCGCCATCCTGGCCAACTGCCCGGACCGCGAGATTCGGCGCGAATGGATTCAGCGCCTGCTAGACCATGACGGCGCCCCCGGCGAAGAAGGCGGCATCGAAGCCTGGCTGCGTCTTGGGCAAGCGGTCGGTCTCGACCCGGATCAACTGCGCTCTCAAGAACTGGTGCTGCCTGGCGTACGTTTCGCCGTGGATGCCTACGTCAACTTCGCCCGCCGGGCCCGTTGGCAAGAAGCCGCCAGCAGTTCGCTGACCGAGCTGTTCGCGCCGCAGATCCACCAATCGCGTCTCGACAGTTGGCCGCAGCATTACCCGTGGATCGACCCGGCCGGTTACGAATATTTCCGTACACGCCTGGGGCAAGCGCGCCGGGATGTAGAGCACGGTCTGGCGATCACTTTGCAGCACTACACGACGCGGGAAGGCCAGGAACGCATGCTGGAAATTCTCCAGTTCAAACTGGACATTCTTTGGAGCATGCTCGACGCCATGAGCATGGCCTACGAACTGAACCGCCCGCCGTACCACAGCGTGACCGAACAGCGGGTCTGGCACAAAGGAATCACCTTATGAGTTTCGATCGCAGCAAAACCCCGACATGGCGCACCGGCTACCGCTTCCAGTACGAACCGGCGCAGAAAGGCCATGTGCTGCTCTACCCGGAAGGCATGATCAAACTCAATGAAAGCGCCGCGCTGATCGGCGGTTTGATCGACGGCGAACGCGATGTCGCGGCAATCATCGCCGAACTGGACGCGCGGTTCCCCGGCGTGCCTGAGCTCGGTGACGACATCGAGCAATTCATGGAGGTTGCCCGTGCTCAGCACTGGATCGAACTTGCCTGATTCCGTGTCAGACAAGTTACCACCCAAGCCCGAAATCGGCCTGCCGCTGTGGCTGCTGGCCGAACTGACGTATCGCTGCCCGCTGCAATGCCCGTACTGCTCCAACCCTCTGGACTTCGCCGAGCAAGGCAAAGAGCTGAGTACCGAACAGTGGATCAAGGTGTTCCGCGAAGCGCGGGAGATGGGCGCGGCGCAGCTAGGGTTTTCCGGCGGTGAACCACTGGTGCGCCAGGACCTCGCCGAGCTGATCGCCGAGGCACGCAAGCTGGGTTTCTACACCAACCTGATCACCTCCGGCATCGGTCTCACCGAGCAGAAAATCAGCGACTTCAAGAAGGCCGGGCTGGACCACATCCAGATCAGTTTTCAGGCCAGCGACGAGCAGGTGAACAACCTCTTGGCCGGCTCAAAAAAGGCCTTCGCGCAAAAGCTCGAAATGGCCCGTGCGGTGAAGGCGCACGGCTATCCGATGGTGCTGAACTTCGTCACCCATCGGCACAACATCGACAAAATCGACCGGATCATCGAGCTGTGCATTGCCCTTGAGGCAGACTTCGTCGAACTCGCGACGTGCCAGTTCTATGGTTGGGCCCAGCTCAATCGGGTTGGCCTGTTGCCGACCAAAGAACAATTGGTTCGCGCCGAACGCATCACCAATGAATACCGCGCAAAACTGGAAGCCGAAGGGCATCCGTGCAAGCTGATTTTCGTCACACCGGACTATTACGAAGAACGTCCGAAAGCCTGCATGAACGGTTGGGGCAGTATTTTTCTGACGGTCACGCCGGACGGAACCGCCCTGCCCTGTCATGGCGCCCGACAGCTGCCGGTGCAGTTTCCCAACGTGCGCGACCACAGCATGCAGCACATCTGGTACGACTCGTTCGGCTTCAACCGCTTTCGCGGTTACGACTGGATGCCCGAGCCGTGCCGTTCCTGCGACGAGAAAGAAAAGGATTTCGGCGGCTGCCGCTGTCAGGCGTTCATGCTCACGGGTGACGCGAGCAATGCCGACCCGGTGTGCAGCAAGTCAGAACATCACGGCGTGATTCTCAAGGCCCGCGAAGAAGCCGAGCACGCGACCCAGACCATTGAACAACTGGCCTTTCGCAATGAACGAAACTCACGCCTCATCGCCAAAAGCTGAACCCTTGAGCGCCGCCAGGGCTGTAGCGGCCGGCATCGACTTCGCCGAGTTGCAGGTCGGGCCACATGGCCTGTTCTGGAACGAATACCGCCCCGAGGACGCTGCGTGCCGAATCTGGCGGTGGCGCGACGGCCAGGCTCATTGCCTGACGCCACCCACCTTCAGTGTGCGCAGCCGGGTGTACGAATATGGCGGTGGCGCGTTTTGTCTGACCGATGACGGGCTTGTTTTCGTCAACGAGGCCGACCAGCAGCTGTATCGGCAATCGCTGGCAGGCGAGGCGCCTGAAGCATTGACTTCAAATGAATGCCGCTACGGCGATTTGCAATTCGCCAATGGGCAAGTGCTGGCGGTGGAAGAGAACCGCGATCGACATCGGCTGGTGGCTATCGATCTGGCTGACGGCCACCGTCATCTACTGGCCGAAGGCGCCGATTTCTACGCGGCTCCGACCCTGAGTCCTGACGGTCGACGTCTGGCCTGGATCGAGTGGAATCGCCCGGATCAGCCTTGGACCGCCACTCGCCTGATGGTCGCCGAACGCCAGAGCGATCGCGGTTTTACTCAGCCGCACTGTGTGGCCGGCGATGGTGCCCAGGAGGCACTGCAACAACCTCGATTCGATGACGGCGGCCGCTTGTTTTGTCTGACGGATCGCGGTGGTTTCTGGCAGCCGTGGGTGGAGTCGAGCAACGGTCTGAGCCCACTGCCAAGCGCTGCCGCCGACCATGGACCGGCACCTTGGCAACTGGGAGGTTGCACCTGGTTGCCGTTGAGCAAAGACACTTATCTGGCGAGTTGGACCGAAGGCGGTTTTGGTCGACTGGGGCTTTGTCATGGCGATGGTGCCTGTGACGATTTCACGGGTGACTACAGCCGCTTCCGCCATCTCGCACAGGATGAACGGTTCATCTACTGCATCGCCGCTTCGCCGGTCAGTTCGTCGGCGGTGATTGCCATTGATCGCCAGAACCGGCAGGTGAAGACACTCGCCGGCGGTGTTGCCCCCTTACCCGCCGAACAGATCAGCCGCCCGCAAACCCTGCGCTATCCGAGCGGTTCGGGTGAGGCCCACGGTTTCTTCTACCCGGCGATGACAGGCGACACGAAACCGCCGTTGGTGGTGTTCATCCATGGTGGCCCGACATCGGCCTGCTACCCGATGTTCGACCCGCGAATCCAGTATTGGGCACAGCGCGGCTTCGCCGTGGCCGACCTCAACTATCGAGGCAGTAGCGGCTATGGCCGCGCTTATCGCCAGGCATTGCATTTGAGCTGGGGCGACGTGGATGTGGAAGATGCCTGCGCGGTGGTCGCCTACCTGGCCGAACGCGGACTGATCGACGGCAGTAAAGCGTTTATCCGCGGCGGTAGCGCCGGCGGGTACACCACGTTGTGCGCACTGGCCTTTCACAAGGTCTTTCGTGCGGGCGCCAGCCTGTATGGCGTCAGCGATCCCGTCGCGCTGGGCCACGCCACCCACAAGTTCGAAGGCGATTATCTGGATTGGTTGATCGGCGACCCGGCGCAGGACGCCGAACGCTACGCCGCGCGCACGCCGTTGCTGCACGCGAGCAACATCAGCGTTCCGGTGATTTTCTTTCAGGGCGAACTGGACGCCGTGGTAGTGCCGCAACAGACCCGCGACATGGTCAAGGCGTTGCAGCACAACGGCATTCTGGTCGAAGCTCACTACTACGCCGACGAACGCCACGGCTTTCGCAAGGCTGGCAATCAGGCCCATGCGCTGGAGCAGGAGTGGGTGTTTTATCGAAGGGTGATGGCGCTCGCGGGCTGAAACCGCGTCGGCCCCTTCGCGGGCAAGCCTCGCTCCTACAGGGATAACACCATACCTGTAGGAGCGAGGCTTGCCCGCGAATGCTATTTACCTGACGCAGCGAATCTCAGCGCTTGGCGATGATGTACACCGCATGCACGATCCCGGGAATGTAACCGCACAACGTCAGCAGAATGTTCAGCCAGAACGCCCCAGCGAAACCGACTTGCAGAAACACACCCAGTGGCGGCAACAGAATGGCGATGATGATTCGAATAAAGTCCATGGGGTAGCTCCTGAATGAAGTTGGCTCGCACGAGCCACACAACCAATCGACCTGCGCCGTTCATCAGGGTTCAGTTATGGATTCGGATCACAGCGCCCTCAATGACCTCGCTGAAGATAAAAAAACGCCCCACGCCAAAATAATCAGGCGTGGAGCGATGCGTTATACCGCGAGACGGTTCGGGAATTCGTGCAGACGGGTCTGATCAGACCGCAATACCTTTGCGGCACTGCAATTGCGCGGTGCGTACGCGGGAAAATGCTCGAGCCAGACGCAGGAGCATTTCGTCGATATTGGCCTTGCTGACAGTGAGGGCCGGGGTGAAGCGCAGGCAATCGGGTTGCGGGGCGTTGAGCAGCAAGCCTTCATACAACGCGGCTTTGACTACGGCGCCAGCCGAATCGTCAGACAGGCCAAGCCCCCAGAGCAGCCCTTGCCCGCGCAACTCGCCGTGACCGTAGCGATGGGCCAGCCGACTCAGGCCTTCGCGCAGGTGCTGACCGGTTTCCCGCACATGCTCAAGAAAAGCGTTGTCCAGCACATGGTCGATCACGACAAGACCGGCAGTACTCATCAGCGCATTACCGTGATGGGTCCCGCTCATTTCGCCGGTTTCGAAACAACAGGCCTTGCCTCGCGCCAACAACGCCGCCAACGGCACGCCACCGCCGAGCCCTTTGCCAAGCACGACGATATCTGCCCGCACGCCGTAGGACTGTTCGGCGAGCAAAGTGCCGCAGCGACCGATGCCGGTTTGCACTTCGTCGAGTATCAGCAAGATGCCAAGCTCACGACACAGACGCTCGACCCCTTTGAGGTAGTGCTCGATGGCGGGAATCACTCCGGCCTCACTCTGGATCGGCTCGAGCATGATCGCGACAGTCTGGGCGTCCACCGCCGCATGCAGTGCCGGCAGGTCATTGAACGGGACATGACTGAAGCCCGGCAACTGCGGCTCGAATCGGTTGATCAGATTCGAACTGTCCGACGCTGAAATCGTCCCCAGACTACGGCCATGACAACCTTTACTGGCAACGATAATCCGTGAAGCTCCGCCACGATGTCGCTGGCCCCATTTGCGCGCCAGTTTGATCGCCGCTTCACAGGCTTCACTTCCCGTATTGAGCAGGTACGCCTGGTCACTTCCGGTGCTGGTGCAGAGCCGGTCGGCGAGGTTGAGCATGCTGCGGTTATACAAACCGAAACCTGGATTGATCAGCGCCTGAGCTTGCTCCGAGAGCGCTTTGACCAGTGCTGAAGGACTGTGCCCGAGGCTATTGGCACCGCCACCTTGTGAAAAGTCCAGATAAGCGCGGTCATCGCGGTCCCACAACCAGGAGCCTTGGCCACGCACGAACATCTGTTTCGGCCGTTCGACACTGGGCATCAGGCACTCGCTGGAAAAGTTGTCGCTTCTGGATGGCAGGGAGGTGCTCATCGCGAGGTCGTCAAGGCTCGGTGGTTTACGTCGCAGGTTGAATAGATTCATTGGATGAAACCTCGTCCGAGGTTTTTTGCCTTGCCTATGTAAACACCCTCGACATAAAAGCTGTTCATCGTGCTCTCTGGCCCTGTAAGCCTTGTGAATGCGGTTAGACTAGGCTCAGGCAAGGCATTGAGCCATTTCGATTTCCCAGCATTTTCGATAAGTATTACTTATGGATTTCAAGCAACTGCGTTATTTCGTCGCGGTCTATGAAGAAGGCCATGTCGGTCGGGCTGCCGAGCGACTTTCAATCTCTCAGCCCGCGTTGTCTCAGCAGATCCGCCAACTCGAAAAAAACCTCGACGTGAGCCTGTTCGAACGCAGCAGCAAACGTCTGCTGCCTACCCTGGCTGCCCACACGCTGTACAACCATGCCCTACCCTTGCTCGATGGTCTGCAACGCGCACGCGAAGCCTTGGGCAACTTCAAGGGGAAGGCGTTGCGAACCCTGGCCATCGGCGTCCTGCAGACCGTCCATTCCAGCCTGGTGCCGCAAATGCTCGAACGCGTGCGCAAGGCGCAGCCACATCTGGTGGTGCAGATCTATGAACTGACTGGCCTGGAAATCGAGCGGCGGCTACTCAATGGTTCGCTGGACATCGGTATCAGCTACCTGCCGCCCCGTCAGCCGGGTTTGCACGGCGTACCGCTGTACGAAGATGAACTGACCCTTGTCATCCCGGCGGACCACCCATTGCGCGAATTCAAGAAAGTCTCCATGAGTCAGGCCGCCGAGTTACCCATGTTGCTATTGGGTGAAGAGTTCCAGGTACGGCAGATCTGGCAGGCACAATTGGCCAATCTGGGACGCCGCCCACAGGTGCAGGCCGAACTGAACAACATGGCGGGGATTCTCGACAGCCTGCCGCACACGCGGCTGGCGACGGTTCTGCCCGGGCGCTCGCAAAAGACCCATGGCGACCAGGCACTGCTGTGGAAGCCACTTAGCGAGCCGCGTGTACCCTTGAAAGTCGGATTGGTGTGTCGGGATGTGCAGCGGCAACAGGCTTCGCTGACGTTGTTGCGGGCACTGCTGGAAGAAGTGATGAATCGGCCGGATGACCACTTGAATGGCCCGACGACACTGGACGGTTTGAGCTGAGCACTTTTTCGCAGGCAAAAGAAAACCCCGCCGAAGCGGGGCTTTGCAGACTGTTTCCCTGACATCCATTTCACTCCGCCGTCCTGGCAGAATCCTACGTGTCCGTGTTGTTGCTTTGCGCTTCCTGCGCGACGTCCATGTGAAGTAGATTAGCTCTGGATCCAATCTACGCCTATGGGAAAACAGCAGCACGTCATGTAAGAGAATGCTTACATGACGCTACTTTGTCAGAATTGTTCCGCATTCAGCAGGAACAGTGACTCACTACCAGCCTTCACCGACGCGCTCAACGAGTGAATGCGCGGCAGCAGACGTGCGAAATAGAACCGTGCCGTGCCCAACTTGCTCGCGTAAAAATCGTCCTGCGCTTCTTTGCCGAAGGCTGCCTTGGCCATCAATGCCCACATGTAGGCATAGGCCGTGTAACCGAATGCTTGCAGATACTCGACCGACGCCGCGCCGATTTCGTTCGGATTGTTTTTCGCACGGTCGAGCAACCACGCGGTCAGCTCATCGAGGGTGTCCACCGCATCATTCAGCGGCTTGGTGAACTCCGCCAGGTCAGCACTGGCCGTCGCGGTGAAATGACGAATTTCGTCAGCGAACAGTTTGTAGAACGCCCCGCCGGTGCCGACAATCTTGCGTCCTACAAGGTCCAGCGCCTGAATACCGTTGGTGCCTTCGTAGATCTGAGTGATGCGCACATCACGAACCAGTTGCTCCTGGCCCCACTCACGGATATAGCCGTGGCCGCCAAAAATCTGCTGGCCGTGAACCGTGGTTTCCAGGCCGAGATCAGTCAGGAACGCCTTGGCCACCGGGGTCAGCAGGGCGACCAGATCTTCCGCGCGTTTGCGGGTGATGGGGTCTTCACTGAATTTTGCGGTGTCGAGTTGCATCGCCACGTAGGTGGAGAATGCACGGCCGCCTTCGTTCGAGGCTTTCATGGTCAGCAGCATGCGACGCACGTCCGGGTGGACGATGATCGGGTCAGCAACCTTGTCCTTGTTCTGCGCGCCAGTCGGCGAACGGCTTTGCAGGCGATCTCGGGCATATTCGATGGCGTTCTGGTAAGAACGCTCACCAGAGGCCAGGCCCTGTATGCCAACGCCCAGACGCTCGTAATTCATCATGGTGAACATCGCCGCCAGACCTTTGTTCGGCTCGCCGACCAGGTAACCCACGGCTTCGTCGAAGTTCATCACGCAGGTCGCGGACGCCTGGATGCCCATCTTGTGTTCGATCGAACCGCAGTTCGCGGGGTTGCGTGCACCCAGGCTGCCGTCGGCATTGACCATGAACTTCGGCACCAGGAACAGCGATATACCTTTCGGCCCTGCTGGCGCATCCGGCAGTTTGGCCAGTACCAGGTGGATGATGTTCTCGGTCAGGTCGTGCTCGCCGCCGGTGATGAAGATTTTGGTGCCACTGACCTTGTAGGAACCGTCGGCCTGAGGTTCGGCCTTGGTGCGAATAATCCCAAGGTCTGTACCGGCATGCGGCTCGGTCAGGCACATGGAACCGGCCCAGATACCGGCATACATATTTGGCAGGTACGCGGCTTTCAGCTCTTCGCTGGCGTGGGCATTGATCGACAGGCAAGCGCCGGCGGTCAGCATCGGGTACAGACCGAACGACAGGCTGGCGGAGTTGACCATTTCTTCGACTTGCGCTGAAACAGCCTTGGGCATGCCCATGCCGCCGTAGGTCGGATCACCACCGACACCGACCCAACCGCCTTCAGCGTAAGTCTGATAAGCCTGTGGGAAACCGGCTGGTGTGGTGACGGCACCGTCGGCCCAGCGGCAACCTTCTTCGTCGGCGGCACGGTTCAGCGGCGCGATGCTTTTGCTGGTGACCTTGCCGGCTTCTTCCAGAATGGCTTCGACCGTTTCCGCATCGACAGTCTCGGCGAGCGCAGGCAGTTGGGCCCAGAGTTTGGCGACCTCGAAAACTTCATTGAGGACGAAGCGCATATCGCGCAGGGGCGCTTTGTAGTCAGCCATGGCAAACCTCGCAAGATCTAAACAGGTGGTTCGTAGGAATAGTGATTTCGCTGTGTCCGAGTGTACCCCAACAACTTTTACGACACATAGGGTCAGCTAGTGACCATTTTGTAATTTTTAGTCACTGAGGATTAGGCAAATGTTTTAGTCCCTACAAAACGCATTCGCGGGCAAGCCTCGCTCCTACAGGTCTGCGCTGTATGCACATTGCGCGAACGACAGAAAACTGTAGGAGCGAGGCTTGCCCGCGAAGCTTTTCAAGCCCAACCGTCAGAGCGCAAACAACTCCGCCGGCAGCTTCATCAGGCAATCACTGCCCGCCTCGATGGCCGCCCGATGTGTGGCGGTGCGTGGCAGTAAACGCTTGAAGTAAAACTCGCTGGTCGCCAGCTTGCCCTGGCAGTAATCGGCATCGCCGCCGCCCGCCTCCAACTGCGCCTGAGCCACCAACGCCATGCGTAGCCACAGGTAACCGAGGATGATGTAGCCGCTGTACATCAGGTAGTCCACCGAGGCGGCGCCGACTTCATCCGGATTTTTCATCGCGGCCATGCCGACCTTGGCAGTCAACTCGCCCCACTGCTGATTCAGACTATTGAGTTGCGCCACATAGCTGCCGAGTTGCGGATGTTCAGCGTTTGCCGCACAGAACTTGTGGACGATTCTGGTGAAGCCGCGCAGCAGTTTTCCCTGACTGCCAAGGACTTTGCGCCCAAGCAGATCCAGCGCCTGAATGCCGTTGGTGCCTTCGTAGATCGGCGCGATCCGGCAGTCGCGCACCAGTTGCTCCATGCCCCACTCACGAATGAAACCGTGACCGCCAAACACCTGCATGCCGAGGTTGGTTACTTCCAGACCCGTGTCGGTCATGAAGGCTTTGCAGATCGGTGTCAGGAACGCCAACAGGTCTTCGGCATCCTGACGCGCCGTTTCATCCGGGCTCAAATGAGCGACATCCAGCAACTGCGCGGTGAAATAAGTCAGCGCACGGTTGCCTTCGTTGAAGGCCTTCATGGTCAGCAACATCCTGCGCACATCGGGATGAACGATGATCGGGTCGGCGACTTTTTCCGGGGCTTTCGGGCCGGTCAGCGAGCGCATCTGCAGGCGGTCGTTGGCGTATCTGATCGCGCCCTGGAAGCTTGCCTCCCCCAGACACAAACCTTGCATGCCGGTGCCAAGCCGCGCGTGATTCATCATGGTGAACATGCAGTTCAGGCCCTTGTTCGGCTCACCGATCAGGAAACCCTTGGCGCCGTCGAAATTCAGCACGCAGGTGGCCGACGCCTTGATGCCCATTTTGTGTTCGATCGAGCCGCAAGAAACGCCATTGCGCTCGCCTGCCTCGCCCTCGGCATTGGGTAGGAATTTGGGAACGATAAACAGCGAAATGCCCTTGGTACCGGCAGGAGCGTCCGGCAGTTTGGCCAACACCAGGTGAATGATGTTGTCACTCATGTCGTGCTCGCCAGCGGAGATGAAAATCTTGCTGCCGGAAATCGCATAACTGCCATCGGCCTGAGGCACGGCGCGGGTCTTGATAATGCCCAGATCGGTGCCGCAATGGGCTTCGGTCAGGCACATGGTGCCGGTCCATTGGCCAGCGGTGAGCTTGCTCAGGTAGGTCTGTTTCTGCTCTTCGGTGCCATGAGCATGGATGGCTGACATCGCACCGTGAGTCAGGCCAGGGTACATGCCCCAGGAGGTGTTGCTGGAGCCGACCATTTCACTGATGACCAACCCCAAAGAACTTGGCAAACCCTGGCCGCCGTAAGCTGGATCCGCCGCCAGACCATGCCAGCCGCCTTCAACGTATTGTGCGAATGCTTGCTTGAAGCCTGTAGGCGTTGTGACCACGCCGTTGTCGAAATGGCAGCCTTCTTCGTCGCCGCTGCGGTTCAGCGGTGCGAGAACGTTCTCACAGAATTTCGCGCCTTCTTCAAGGATCGCATTGATCATGTCCGGGCTGGCATCGATGGCGCCCAGCGCGGTGTAGTTGCTGTGAAAATCGAAGACATGGTCGATCAAAAAGCGCATGTCGCGCAGGGGAGCTTTGTACTCGGGCATGGTCATTTCTCCGGCAGCAGATTTGCTCAAACCTACTGCCGCGAACCACGCCTCACAATCACAGTCCAGACGCTGAATGCGCCATCATCACTCAACCCGCAGCGGACTCCATGCGCACCGCGCCACGGCGATTCTGACCGAAAGCCATCACACAGTTTCGCCCCGCGCCTTTGGCGCTGTAGAGCGCCTGGTCAGCGGATTTGAGGACTTCTTCCGGCGTGCGCTGTTCCAGCCGTTCAGCGACGCCGATGCTGACGGTGACCGAGACACTCGAGGCGCCAGAGCCTGCGCGGCGTTGGCGTCCCTGTTGGTCATCCTGAGGACGGTTGTCCTGATTGCGCAGCTGGATATTGTAGGTGGCGATGGATTCACGGATGACTTCCAGGTGCGGCATACACTCTTCGAGGGTTTTGCCTGCGAACACCAGAGCAAATTCTTCACCGCCGTAGCGATAGGCCCTACCGCCCCCGCTGATTTTTGACAGCTTGCTGGCGACCAGTCGCAGCACTTGGTCGCCAACATCGTGGCCGTGGGTGTCGTTGAATTTCTTGAAGTGATCGACATCGCCCATGGCCAACACGTAATTGCGCCCCAGCCGTTGCATGCGTTCGTTCAGAGCACGACGGCCCGGCAGACCGGTGAGCTCATCGCGGAAGGCCATCTGATAGGCCTCATGGGCAACCGCGGCGGCGATCATCAACATTACCTGGCTGCACATGATGTTCAGGGTAAACGGCAGGATGAAGGTTTTCGGCAACATCCAGAACAATCCCAATAGCCCTACCAATTGCGCAGCATGCAAGGGTCTTGGGTTACGCCAGTATTGCCAGGCCAGTAACAGGAATGAGGCGATGAATACCGGGTAGGACAACTGGATCAGGCTCATCCAGGCACCATGCAGGGCTGGCCAGCGGATCTCCGACAGCCACATCAGCAGCGCCTGTGGGTAACTTTGTTCCAGCCCCAGCGCCACGCTGCCGAACGCCAGCAACACGGCGAAGCGCGCCACCATGTCCTGGAACAGATGGGTGCGCTCCTGCCAGGCGGCGAACAAGCCAAAGAGTAGCGGCAGCAACAAACAACACAGATGGAAGACCACGGCGGCGTCTTCACGAACTTTGCCGTTGTCGCGGTAATAGTCGGTCTGGGTGTCGAGCAGAAAGTAGGCGATGTACACCGTGACCATCAGAAACAGTTCACGCTGACGTCGGTAAACCGCGCAATACGCACCGCCGAGCAACAGCACCAGCGTGGGCAGCACGTTGAACAGCGAAGTGAAGAAGACGTTGAGATCCTTGACGTAGGCAGCCGCAAGCCCCGCGAGTAACAACAGCAGCGATGGCAGAAAATGACTGAAACGTACAGCGGAAGAACGCGGCAAGGGTAGAGCTCCGACCCGGCAAACAGAGATGGCATTGTGCCTGCACTTGGGGCAATTAAGCACATACGATGTGATGTGTGTCACATCGCCATCCTCTTTAACGGCAGCAATGCCGTTCTTCTTAGCGTTTTAGTCAGGAATATTTACAGGCACAAAAAAGCCGCTGCTCCCGAGGAAGCAGCGGCTTTATGAAGGACCGCGTAGGGCTTAGTAACCCAGTGCGAAGTCTTCTTCTTTCATGTCCATCAGGTTGTTGGCGCCCGACAGCATGGTGACAACGTGAGTGCGGGTACGCGGCAGGATGCGCTGGAAGTAGAAACGCGCAGTCTGCAGCTTGGCGGTGTAGAACGCCGCTTCGGTGGTGCCGGCAGCCAGTTTCTCGGCAGCCAGACGCGCCATGTCAGCCCAGAAGTAGGCAAGGCAGGCGTAACCGGAGTACATCAGGTAGTCCACCGACGCGGCGCCGACTTCTTCGCGGTCTTTCATGGCGGCCATACCGACCTTCATGGTCAGCTCGCCCCACTCTTTGTTCAGCGCAGCCAATGGCTCGACAAACTCTTTGACCGCTTCGTTGCCTTCGTTGGTCTGGCAGAACTTATGGACGATCTTGGTGAAGCCTTTGAGCGCTTCGCCTTGAGTCATCAGCACTTTACGGCCCAGCAGGTCGAGTGCCTGGATACCGGTGGTGCCTTCGTACAGCATCGAAATGCGGCTGTCGCGAACGTTCTGCTCCATGCCCCACTCGGCGATGAAACCGTGGCCGCCGTAGATCTGTACGCCATGGTTAGCGGATTCGAAACCGACTTCAGTCATGAAGGCTTTGGCGATCGGCGTCATGAACGCCAGCAGTGCGTCGGCTTTCTTCTTCTCTTCTTCATCTACGCCGTACTTGACGATGTCGACTTGCTTGGCGGTGAAGTAAACCATCGCACGGTTGCCTTCGGCGAAAGCCTTCATGGTCAACAGCATGCGACGTACGTCAGGGTGAACGATGATCGGGTCAGCGGCTTTGTCCGGCGCTTTCGGGCCAGTCAGGGAACGCATTTGCAGACGATCGCGAGCGTATTTCAGACCGCCCTGGAAGCCGATCTCGGCGTGTGCCAGACCTTGCAGCGCAGTTCCCAGACGGGCGGTGTTCATAAAGGTGAACATGCAGTTCAGGCCTTTGTTCGCCGGGCCAATCAGGTAACCGGTGGCCGCATCGAAGTTCATCACGCAAGTGGCGTTGCCGTGGATGCCCATCTTGTGTTCCAGCGAACCGCAGCTCACAGCGTTGCGCGCGCCGATCGAGCCGTCTGCGTTCGGCAGGAATTTCGGAACGATGAACAGCGAAATGCCTTTGGTGCCCGCCGGTGCATCCGGCAGACGCGCCAGAACGATGTGGACGATGTTGTCGGCCATGTCGTGTTCACCGGCCGAGATGAAGATCTTGGTGCCGGACACTTTGTAGGAACCGTCGGCCTGGGGCTCGGCCTTGGTGCGCAGCATGCCCAGGTCGGTGCCGCAGTGCGGTTCGGTCAGGCACATGGTGCCGGTCCATTCGCCGGAGACCAGCTTGGTCAGGTAAGCCTCTTGCTGCTCAGGCGTGCCATGCTCGGAGATGGTGTTCATCGCGCCATGGGACAGGCCTGGGTACATGCCCCACGACCAGTTGGCCTCGCCAACCATTTCGCTGACAGCCAGACCCAGAGACTCCGGCAGGCCTTGACCGCCGTGCTCTACGTCGTGAGCCAGGCTTGGCCAGCCACCTTCGACGAATTGCTTGTAGGCTTCTTTGAAACCGGTCGGGGTTTTAACGCCAGACTCGCTCCAGGTGCAGCCTTCGGTGTCACCCACGCGGTTCAGCGGAGCCAGCACCTGCTCACAAAACTTGGCGCCTTCTTCGAGAATGGCGTCAACCATATCCGGAGTTGCGTCTGCACAAGCCGGAAGGCTCTGATAGTGCGCTTCGTAGCCGAGCAGTTCGTCACGAACGAAGCGAATATCACGCAAGGGGGCCTTGTAGTCAGGCATAGCGATAAACCTCTGCTGATGTAACCGGGAATGAACAACCGCGTTGATTTGTTGTGGCGGTCAAACAGTTGTTTGAAACATACGTTTACGCCCAAATCTTGTCAAGCGCCGATCTTTTGCCGTTCGTCATCGCACCATGAAAACCTCGGCCACGCAGTTGCGCAACGTCGTTGACTGAGCAACACGCCATGTAGGAGAGATTAGTTGAGGGAGAAGGACTTACGCAGAAAAACGCCGCGAACAGGCGCGGCGTTGGAGTAGCGGATTCAGCGAGGGATCAGGCGTAGGTATCGATCAGCGTACCGAGCATTTCATCGGAAGCCTTGGCAACTTTGACGCCGAGCGCCACCTGGAATTTGCCTTGGGACATCTCGACCATGTTACTGGCCAGGTCCGATTGCTGGCTGCGGTCTACCGAACGCAGACGATCGACCTGAACCTCAGAAGACTGGCTGGTGACCGAACGTTCGATGGTGTTATTGGCGATCTGACCCGAAGCCTGATCGACACGGTTCTGCCCTGTCTGAATAGTGCTCAGACCGGCATAAAAAGCGGTGCTACCTGAGATTTCCATGGGAGAACTCGTCCTACAAAGGATCAACAGCGGCCATTGAACCAGACCTGTCGCCAAAAGACCCGACAATAACACTAATGGCACAGTGCCTTGTCATAGGTAAAACCCAAGCCATCAATCTCAGTCCAGCAGATCCAGCTGCAGATGTTCGGCCACCGCTTCGACTGTCACCGATTTGAGTTTCGGCACCCGCCCCAGACACGGCGCGGGAATGCGCTCGGCCAGCGTCGCGAGGTTCTCTTCCAGACGCGAAGTCTTCGGATCGATGATGTTGGCCACCCACCCTGCCAACTGCAAGCCATCCCGTGCGATCGCCTCGGCTGTCAGCAGTGCATGATTGATGCAACCCAACCGTACGCCGACCACCAGGATCACCGGCAGACCCAGCGCCATGGCCAGGTCCGACAGATTGTCCTGATCCGCCAACGGCACTCGCCAGCCGCCAGCGCCTTCGATCAAGGTGAAGTCCGCCTGCATATCGAGAATCTGCCGCATCGGTGTCAACAGGGATTGCACGGTCAACGCCACGCCAGCCTCCCGGGCCGCCAGATGCGGTGCAATCGCCGGTTCGAACGCGACAGGATTAACCTGATCGTAGGTCAACGGTATCGAGCACTCGGCCAACAGGGCCAGCGCATCGGCGTTGCGCAAACCCTTGGGCGTCAGGTCGCAACCGGAGGCCACCGGTTTGCCTGCCGCAGTGCTCAAACCCGCTAATCGCGCGGCATGCAGCAAACCTGCGGCGACGGTGGTCTTGCCGACATCGGTGTCAGTACCGGTGATGAAATAGGCTGCGCTCATAAGGGTTTCTCCAACACGGCGTAAACCACTTGATAAGTCGCCGGCAGTCCCTGTGCCTGACGAAACTGCTCATAGGCCTCGATCAAGCCGAGGATTCGCGCCCTGCCGGTCAAACCGCCCGGCCGACCAGGGTTCAGGTTGTGCGCCCCAAGTGCCTTGAGCTCATGGGTCAGGCTGCGGACATCGGGGTAATGCAGCACATGCGGCTGAGTTTCGAGGCTGACGACCTTCAAGCCGCTGCCCGCGCAAAGCTGTTGGTAAACACCGAACTCGCGGAAGCGGTTGACATGCACCATGCCATCCACCTGACGCCAGCTGTCGCGCAATTCGTACAGCGTGCCTACACACAGACTAGCAAACGCGAAAATGCCGCCCGGTTTCAGTACCCGATACGCTTCATTGAGCACCGAGGCGAAATCCGCGCACCATTGCACCGCCAGGCTGGAGAAGATCAGGTCGCAGGTCGAATCCTGCAACGGCAAGCGCTCGGCGTCACCCGCGATGAAATGGGTGGCGCCACCCAAGGGACGGGCGTGATTGAGCATGCCTTCTGCAATATCAAGGGCCAGTCCGTGACCGGCAGGAAAACGCTCACCGAGCGCACGGCTGAAATACCCGGTGCCGCAGCCCATATCCAGCCAACGAGCAGGGACAAAATCTTCCGGCAACCGACGTAACAACTCGCTACCCACGTCGCGCTGCAATTCGGCGACGCTGTCGTAGCTCGCCGCCGCACGGGAAAACGACGCTGCCACCTGGCGTTTGTCGGGCAAGCCGCCGGGCAGGTTGGGAAAGGATAAATCAGTCATCACCGAACTCATGCAAAAAGGCCTGAATCGCCCCCGCCACACCGTGGGGGTCCTCCAGAAGAAACGCGTGACTGGCCTGTTCAATCAGACCGATTTCGACATCCGGCAGCAGTGCCAGCAAACCCTCCGCCGCTTCGGCCGGGACCAGCCCGTCGAGGCCGGCGAACAAGTGCAATTGCGGGCCGCGAAATGCCTGCAGCGCTTGCCGGGTATCCAGTTGTGCAAGCAACTCCAGGCCGCTCATCAGCACCGGCGAAGACGTATGCGGTGCGCCAGCGAGCAACAGTCGCGACATCCCGCGGGGGTCTTCGGCACCTTGGGCGCACAACAGCGAAAAGCGTTTCAACGTCATGCGCGAGTCAGCCTTGCAGCCGGCCAGAAACGCATCGAAGGTCTCACCGGGCATCGCACTCGGCCACTGCTCATGGGCGACAAAAGAAGGGTTGCTCGCCAGCGTAACCAAGCCGCAACAGCGGTCACCCCGTCGCGCCGCCAATTCGGACGCCAGCATCCCGCCCAATGACCAGCCACCCAGCCAGGCATCCTGTGGCAATGTCGAGTCCAACTCTTCGAGCCACTCTTCAAGGTCGCTCGATTCCAGTTCCGGCAACGGCTCGATCTCGACGCGCAGGTGCTCGTCCAAACCCTGCAAGGCAGCCGCCAAGGGTTCCAGCGGCGAAATCCCGAGGCCCCAGCCTGGCAGCAGAATCAGACGATCACGCATGGCTTGGCTCCGGTCCCAGTTGTTGAAAACAATCGGCCAGTCCATTTAACAATAGCTGTACCTGCGCCTCGCTGTGAGCGGCGGTCAGGGTTACGCGCAAGCGTGCGCTGCCTGCGGGCACGGTCGGCGGACGAATCGCAGTCACCATCAGCCCGCGCTCGCGCAGCATCTGCGACAGTCGCACCGCACGCCCGGCATCGCCGATCATGATCGGCTGGATCGGCGTGAAGCTGTCCATCAGCTCCAGGCCAATCTGTTCGGCACCTTGGCGGAACTGGCGAATCAGCGTCTGCAGATGCTCACGTCGCCAGTGTTCGCTGCGCAACAGCTCCAGACTCTTGAGTGTTGCGCAGGCCAGCGCCGGTGGTTGGCTGGTGGTGTAGATGTAAGGGCGAGCGAACTGGATCAGACTTTCGATCAACTCTTCGCTACCGGCGACAAAAGCACCCGCCGTACCGAAAGCCTTGCCGAGGGTGCCGACCAGTACCGGCACGTCTTCCTGACTCAGGCCGAAATGCTCGACGATCCCGCCGCCGTTGGCACCCAGCGGACCAAAACCGTGAGCGTCGTCGACCATCAACCAGGCACCTTTGGCCCTGGCTTCCCGCGCCAGCGCCGGCAGGTCGGCGATGTCACCGTCCATGCTGAACACGCCATCGGTGACTACCAGCGTATTGCCGGTGGCCTTCTCGAGTCGTTTGGCCAGACTGGTCGCGTCGTTATGCAGATAACGATTGAAACGCGCACCGGACAACAGCCCCGCATCCAGCAACGATGCGTGATTGAGCCGGTCTTCCAGCACCGTATCACCCTGCCCGACCAGAGCGGTGACCGCGCCGAGGTTGGCCATGTAACCGGTGGTGAACAGCAACGCGCGCGGGCGGCCGGTGAACTCGGCGAGGGCTTCTTCCAATGCGTGATGCGGACTGCTGTGACCGATCACCAAATGCGAAGCACCACCGCCCACGCCCCAACGCGACGCGCCGGCCCGCCAGGCTTCGATCACTTGCGGGTGATTGGCCAGGCCCAGGTAATCGTTGTTACAGAACGCCAGCAACGGCTGACCGTCGACCACCACTTCCGGGCCCTGAGGGCTTTCGAGCAGAGGGCGCTGGCGATAAAGGTTTTCGGCACGACGGACAGCAAGGCGCGCGCTGAGATCGAAAGACATGCAGACCTCGCGAGTAGGCAAAAGACATAGCTTCTGTAGGAGCGAGCGGTGCGGCGATCCGACTTGCCCGCGAATCAGGCACCTCGGTCAATCTGAATGACCGAGGCGCTTCATTCGCGGGCAAGCCTCGCTCCCACAGGTCTGGCGTCGATCAGACAGCAGCGTTATAAAACTGCTCGCTGCTCTTCTGCTCCACCAGTGCCTGTTCGATGGCGGCCTGATGCACTTCGTCGGCGTGCTCTTCGCGGGCTTCCGGCAGGATGCCCAGGCGTGAGAACAGTTGCATGTCCTTGTCTGCCTGCGGGTTGGCGGTGGTCAGCAGTTTTTCGCCGTAGAAAATCGAGTTGGCACCGGCGAAGAACGCCAGGGCCTGCATCTGCTCGTTCATGGCTTCGCGGCCGGCGGACAGGCGCACATGGGATTTGGGCATCAGAATGCGAGCGACCGCGAGCATGCGGATGAAGTCGAACGGGTCGATGTCGTCGGCATTTTCCAGCGGCGTACCGGCGACTTTCACCAGCATGTTGATCGGCACCGATTCCGGATGCTCTGGCAGGTTGGCCAGCTGGATCAGCAGGTTGGCGCGGTCGTCGAGGGACTCGCCCATGCCGAGAATGCCGCCGGAGCAGATCTTCATCCCCGATTCACGCACGTAGGCCAGGGTTTGCAGGCGCTCGCTGTAAGTACGGGTGGTGATGATGCTGCCGTAGAACTCCGGCGAGGTGTCGAGGTTGTGGTTGTAATAGTCCAGGCCGGCGTCGGCCAGGGCAACGGTCTGGTCCTGATCGAGACGACCCAGGGTCATGCAGGTTTCCAGGCCCATGGCTTTCACGCCTTTGACCATCTCCAGCACGTAAGGCATGTCTTTGGCCGACGGGTGTTTCCACGCCGCACCCATGCAGAAACGGGTCGAACCGATGGCCTTGGCACGAGCGGCCTCTTCGAGGACCTTCTGCACTTCCATCAGTTTTTCTTTTTCCAGGCCGGTGTTGTAGTGACCGGACTGCGGACAATATTTGCAATCTTCCGGGCAGGCGCCGGTCTTGATCGACAGCAGCGTCGACACCTGGACGCGGTTGGCGTCGAAATGCGCGCGGTGCACCGTCTGCGCCTGGAACAGCAGGTCGTTGAATGGCTGAACGAAGAGTGCTTTGACTTCGGCCAAAGACCAGTCATGACGCAGGGTTGCAGTGGTGCTGGCGCTCATGGGCGTTTCCTTGTTTATGCTTGGCAAGCGACTGGGGAGATGGAATACCCACAGACGCGACACGGATGTTCGGCATATTTAAGGAAGAGTCATGCGCTGTCAACCACGATACGAAGGGCCGGTTTACATCTGGTTAAAAAACAAACAATCCTGTTTGCTCTGCGCAGAAGCTGCGGACGGCGCCACGCCGATCTGCATGGCCTGCGAAACCGAACTGCCCTGGCTGGGCGACCAATGCCAAACCTGCGCCCTGCCCTTGCCCGACACGGGCCTGACCTGCGGCCAATGCCTGAAACAACCGCCAGCATTTGAGCGAGTCGCCGCGCCCTGGGCCTACAGCTTTCCCGTCGACAGTTTGATCACTCGTTTCAAGCACAGCGCAAAGTGGCCGTTTGGTCGCCTGCTCGCCGAACTTCTCGCTCAATTCCTGCAACATCGTTTCGATGAGGATCTGGACCGGCCCGACGCACTGATACCGGTACCGCTGGCCGTCAAACGTCTGCGCCAGCGCGGTTTCAACCAGGCGGCGATGCTTGCTCGCTGGCTCAGCGCCAAGCTCGACATTCCTTGTGATGAAACGCTGTTGCTGAGGACTCAGGACACCAGCGCGCAACAAGACCTGAACGCCGAAGCACGCAAGAAGAACCTGCGTAACGCCTTTGCCCTGGCGCCCACGGCCTCGATCAAGGGCCGCCACTTCGCATTGGTCGACGACGTGCTGACTACCGGCGCCACCGCCCAAGCCCTCGCTCGCTTGTTGATGGATGCGGGTGCCGCGCGGGTCGACGTTTACTGCCTGGCCCGTACCCCAAAACCTGGCGACGTGGCCTGACTTGACTCCCGCACGCCAAGCCGCCAACGTCGTCCCATCGCCACAGCCCAAAGCGCCTTGCCATGTCCTTGCCTACGTTGTTGTCCCAGCACATTGTCCGTCGTCCGCAGCGCATCGCATTGCTGCAACACATCGCCGAACAAGGCTCGATCACCCGCGCCGCGAAAAGCGCGGGCCTGAGTTACAAGGCGGCGTGGGACGCCATCGACGAGTTGAACAACCTCGCGCAGAAACCGTTGGTGGAGCGCAGTGTCGGCGGCAAGGGCGGTGGCGGCGCCAAACTGTCCAGCGAAGGTGAACGCGTGTTGCGCCTGTATCAAAAGCTGCAAGCCTTGCAGGCCCAAGTGCTGGAAGCCGCCGAGCAGGCCAGTGACCTGGACCTGCTTGGTCGGCTGATGCTCAGAACCAGTGCACGCAATCAACTGCATGGCAGGGTCGTGGCGATCGACGCCCAGGGACATAACGACCGCGTCCGTCTTGAACTGGCCGTATGTTTGCACATCGATGCGCAGATCACTCACGACAGCACCCTGCGCCTGGAACTGCAAACCGGCACCGAAGTGGTTGCATTGATCAAGGCCGGTTGGCTGGAACTGCTGGGCGTCGATCAAACCGCCACACCTGGCAATAATTGCCTGAAGGGCACAATCGAAAAGATCCTCGACGCCGACGACGGCCCCAGCGAAGTGCGTATCGGCTTGCCCAATGGCCAGACACTTTGCGCCCTGGCCGAGCCGCTGCACTTGAAAACCCTCGGGCTTGCCGCCGGTAAACCGGTGCAAGTGCAGTTCGCGCCGTCGAACATCCTGCTGGGTACACCGCTCTAGCTCAAACACATCGCAACCTCTGTAAAAGCTGCCAAAGGCTGCGATCTTTTGCTTCTGATTTTAAGATCAAAAGATCGCAGCCTTCGGCAGCTCCTACGAGGGCTGTGTTATGACGACTGCAACAAAACCTTCATCGACCACCATTAAGGTGGCTGCAAAAACCCGCAGGGAGCTTGATGTGAGCCTATTAGAAGACAACCAATCCACCGACCTCGAAAAGATGGTCGGCCTCAGCCGTCGTGGCTTCATCAGCGCCGGCGCCCTCTGCGGTGCAGCGATGTTCCTGGGTGGCAACCTGCTGAGTCGCAGCGTGCTGGCCGCCAGCGTCAGCGCCGGCTCCAGCAAACTGTTGGGCTTCGACAGCATCGCCGCTGCCACGACCGACGCCATCACCCTGCCGCCGGGTTACAAATCCTCGGTGCTGATCAGCTGGGGCCAGCCACTGCAAAAGAATGGCCCGGCGTTCGACCCCAGCGGTAACGGCACGGCCCAGGCCCAGGAAGTCCAGTTCGGCGACAACAACGACGGCATGAGCCTGTTCGAGTTCCCCGGCGAACAAGACCGGGCGTTGATGGCGATCAACAACGAATACACCAACTACCGCTACCTCTATCCCCACGGCGGCACGCCGCAATCGGCGGAAGATGTGCGCAAGGCCCTGGCCTGCGAGGGTGTATCGGTGATCGAAGTGCAGCGCAAGAACGGCCAGTGGCAGTTCGTCCAGGGCTCGCGCTACAACCGCCGCATCCACGGCAACTCGCCGTTGCGCCTGAGCGGTCCGGCGGCGGGTCACGAGCTGATGAAAACCAGCGCCGACAAACACGGCAAGAAAGTCCTCGGCACCTTCCAGAACTGCGCCAACGGCAAGACGCCGTGGGGCACTTATCTGACCTGCGAAGAGAACTTCACCGACTGCTTCGGCAGCAGCAATGCCGAGCAGAAATTCGACGCGGCGCAGAAACGCTACGGCGCGGCGGTTGCCAGCAAAGAGATCAACTGGCATCACCACGATCCGCGTTTCGACCTGGCGAAAAACCCCAACGAACTCAACCGTCACGGCTGGGTGGTGGAAATCGACCCGTTCGATCCACAGTCAACGCCAGTCAAACGCACCGCGCTGGGCCGTTTCAAACATGAAAACGCCGCGCTGGCCGAAACCAACGATGGTCGCGCCGTGGTGTACATGGGCGACGACGAACGTGGCGAGTTCATCTACAAATTCGTCAGCCGCGACAAGATTGACCACAAAAACCCCAAAGCCAACCGCGACCTGCTGGATCACGGCACCTTGTACGTGGCGCGTTTCGACGCGGGTGACGGTAACGCCGATCACCCGAAAGGTCAGGGCCAGTGGATCGAGCTGACCCACGGCCAGAACGGCATCGATGCCAGCAGCGGTTTTGCCGATCAGGCCGAAGTGCTGATTCATGCACGCCTCGCAGCCAGCGTCGTGAATGCCACGCGCATGGACCGTCCGGAATGGATCGTCGTCAGCCCCAAGGACGGCCAGGTTTATTGCACCCTGACCAACAACGCCAAACGCGGTGAAGAAGGCCAACCGGTGGGCGGCCCGAACCCGCGCGAGAAGAACGTCTACGGGCAGATCCTGCGCTGGCGCACCGACCGCGACGATCACGCGTCGAAAAGCTTTGCCTGGGACCTGTTTGTGGTCGCCGGCAACCCGGGTGTCCACGCCGGCACGCCAAAGGGCGGTTCGTCGAACATCACCCCGCAGAACATGTTCAACAGCCCGGATGGACTGGGCTTCGATAAAGCCGGACGCTTGTGGATTCTCACGGATGGCGATATGAGCAACGCAGGCGACTTCGCCGGCATGGGCAATAACCAGATGCTCTGCGCCGACCCGGTGACCGGTGAGATCCGCCGCTTCATGGTGGGGCCGATAGGCTGCGAAGTGACGGGGATCAGTTTCTCGCCGGATCAGAAAACCTTGTTTGTCGGGATTCAGCATCCGGGGGAAAACGGTGGGTCGACGTTCCCCGAGCACCTGCCCAACGGCAAGCCGCGGTCTTCGGTGATGGCGATTACCCGCGAGGATGGCGGGATCGTCGGCGCCTGATAAGGCCGTATCGCGAGCAGGCTCGCTCCCACAATGGATCTACGTTGTGCACACTATTCGTGACACAAGGCAGATCTCCTGTGGGAGCGAGCCTGCTCGCGATGGCGTCAGGCCACATAACACTGAACTCCAACCCCACCCCCTAAAGAAGCCCCGTCTGCGCTACCATGTCTGGCCGGACGCGGCAGCCTGCTGCGCGCAGGAGTCAGCATGGCCCACCCGTTTGCAACCCTCACCCCAGACCTCGTGCTCGATGCCGTCGAAAGCATCGGCTTTCTCAGCGACGCGCGCATTCTGGCGCTCAACAGCTACGAGAACCGCGTCTATCAGGTCGGCATCGAAGACTCCGAGCCACTGATCGCCAAGTTCTACCGCCCGCAGCGCTGGACCAACGAAGCAATCCTCGAAGAGCATCAGTTCACCTTCGAACTCGCCGAGTGCGACGTGCCGGTGGTCGCGCCGATGATCCACAACGGTGCCAGCCTGCACGAACACAACGGTTTCCGTTTCACCCTGTTTCCCCGCCGTGGCGGCCGCGCACCGGAGCCGGGCAATCTCGATCAGCTGTATCGCCTGGGCCAACTGCTAGGTCGTTTGCATGCGGTCGGAGCTACCAAACCGTTCGAACACCGTGAAGCGCTGGGGGTGAAGAACTTCGGTCATGACTCGCTGACCACATTGCTCGAAGGCAATTTCGTTCCCAAGAGCCTGCTGCCGGCGTACGAGTCCGTGGCCCGCGACCTGCTCAAGCGCGTGGAAGAGGTCTACAAGGCCACGCCGCACCAGAACATCCGCATGCACGGCGATTGCCACCCCGGCAACATGATGTGCCGCGACGAGATGTTCCATATCGTTGACCTCGACGACTGCCGCATGGGCCCGGCCGTACAGGATATCTGGATGATGCTGGCGGGTGATCGTCAGGAATGTCTGGGGCAGTTGTCGGAATTGATGGACGGCTACAACGAATTTCACGACTTCGACCCACGGGAACTGGCGCTGATCGAACCGCTGCGCGCCTTGCGCCTGATGCACTACAGCGCCTGGCTCGCCCGTCGCTGGGACGACCCGGCCTTCCCTCGCAGCTTTCCGTGGTTCGGCACCGAGCGCTATTGGGGCGATCAAGTGTTGGCGCTGCGTGAACAATTGGCTGCGCTGAATGAAGAGCCATTGAAACTCTTTTAAATTCAAAATCAAAAGATCGCAGCCTTCGGCAGCTCCTGCAGGGTGTACGCAATTCCTCTGTAGGAGCTGCCGAAGCAGACTGTGTGAAAACGCAATATTAGCGGATCAAGCAAACGCCCCGACTTGTTCGGGGCGTTTGCTTTTGTGCGGGAAGCAGACGAAAAAAGGCTTTTCAGCCCATTAACGCCATCATTTTGGGGAC